>NZ_FOEO01000008.1 GCF_900110765.1 Pseudomonas sp. NFACC02 | reverse complement strand
GATCGCTGGAGGATCGAGCTGTTTTTCAAGTGGATCAAGCAACATCTGAAACTCAAACGCTTCTATGCCTTCTCCGAAAACGCCGTGCGCCTGCAGATCTACAGCGCCTTGATCAGCTATCTGTTGTTGCACCTGTTCCACCGCCGCTCAGGGTTTCAGGGCTCGTTGTTTGAGCTGACGGTTCGTATCGCTTATGCCTTGCATGAACGGCCTGCTACCCAGGAATTCAAAGACCGACGACGACAGGAACAGGATCAGTTGAAGGCTGCTCAGGGCAGCCTTCAACTATGAAACATATTTACCGGACACTAGTGACGCTCCGCGTGGTAATGCCGTCTGTGACGCTCGGCGTCACCCAATGGACGCGGAGCGTCCGGGCATGCGTGCCCACGCAGAGCGTGGGCACGATCAATACGCGGGCAAGCGCGTTCCTACACGGTCAGGTGCCGGATTTGATCTTGGTCCACACCCGGGTCCGTGCGCGTTCCGCATCACGCGGTAACGGAGTCAGCGTATACAGGGTCTTCATGGCCTCGGCGGTCGGGTACAGGTTCGGGTTGTTGCGGATGGCGGGATCAACCATTTCGGTTGCGTCTTTGTTCGGGTTGGGATACCCGACAAAATCGCTGATCGGCGCGATCACCTGTGGCTGCAACAGGTAGTTGATGAACGTGTGGGCGTCTTCCACGTCCTTGGCGCCTTTCGGAATCGCCAGCATGTCGAACCAGATCGGCGCGCCCTCCTTCGGAAGACGCATGTCCACCACAACCCCGTTCTTGGCTTCCTTCGCGCGGTTGGCGGCTTGCGAGAAGCTGCCCGAATAACCGACGGCCACGCAGATGTCGCCGTTGGCGATGTCAGCCATGTACTTCGACGAGTGGAAGTAGGTGATGTACGGACGGATCTTCATCAGCAAGGCTTCCGCCTTGTCGTAGTCCTTTGGATTTTTGCTGTTGGGATCCAGCCCCAGATGCTGCAAGGCCAGGGGCAGAATTTCTGAAGGGGAGTCGAGCAGTGCTACGCCGCACTGCTTCAGTTTGCTGATGTTCTCTTCCTTGAAGATCAGGTCCCAGCTGTCCACCGGCGCGTTGTCGCCCAGCACAGCCTTGACCTTGTCCGGGTTGAAGCCGATCAGGATGGTGCCGTACATGTAAGGCACGGCGAACTTGTTGCCCGGATCGTTGGCTTCGAGCAGCTTCATCAGCTTGGGATCGAGGTGCGAATAGTTGGGCAGTCTGGACTTGTCCAGGGGTTGAAAGACGCCCGCCTCGATTTGCTTGGCCAGGAACACGTTGGACGGCACCACGACGTCGTAGCCCGAATTGCCGGTCAGCAGTTTGGCTTCCAGCGCTTCGTTGGTATCGAAAATGTCGTAGATAAGCGGGATCCTGGTGTCTTTCTTGAAGTTTTCCAGAGCCTGCGGCGTGATGTAGTCGAACCAGTTGTAGACACGCAGGGTCTTCGGCTCGTCGGCATGCGCCGTGCCGAGCATGGCCGCCCCCGATGTGGCGAGGAGCATCGATGCGATAAAGCGCTTGAGTCTGTTCATCGTGGTTTTTCTCTTCGAAGGTAGAGGGTCAGACGCGTTCGAAACCTTCCAGCACGTTCACGGCGTTGATACCAATTTCCTCAACGGCATAGCCGCCTTCCATCACAAACAGTGTGGGCTTGCCCAACTGCGCGATGCGTTCGCCCATGCGCAGGTAGTCCGGGCTGTCGAGCTTGAACTGCGAGATGGGGTCGTCCTTGTAGGTGTCCACGCCCAGCGACACCACGATGACGTCTGCGCCGTAGCGTTCGATCTCGCCGCACGCCTGCTCCAGCGCTGCGCTCCACTGCGCCCAGTCGCTGCCCGCCGCCAAGGGATAGTTGAAGTTGAAACCTTCGCCGGCGCCTTCCCCCAGCTCGTCCTCATAGCCGAGAAAGAACGGGAATTCCGCTTCCGGATGACCGTGGATGGAGGTGAACAGCACGTCGTCGCGTGTGTAGAAAATCGACTGGGTGCCGTTGCCGTGGTGATAGTCCACGTCCAGAATCGCCACCTTCTTGTGGCCTTGGTCAAGGAAGGCCTGAGCCGCGATGGCCGCGTTGTTCAGGTAGCAATAACCGCCCATGACATCGCTGGCCGCGTGGTGTCCCGGCGGGCGGCACAAGGCGAAAGCGCTGCGGGCGCCGTTTTGAATGGCAGCTTGAGCGGTAAGAGCGACCTGGGCCGCGCTGTAGGCGGCTTGCCAGGTGCCTGCCGTGATCGGAGCGCCTGCGTCGAAAGTGTAATAGCCCAACTGACCGTGCAGGCTGGTCGGGATGACCGAGCGCAACGTCCGGGCGGGCCATGTGTAAGGCAGCAGATCGCCTTCCGGGTCGGTTTCGGCCCAGCGTGCCCACGCGCCTTGGAAGAACTCCAGAAACGCCTTGGTGTGAATGCGTTCGATCGGCGTCATGCCGAAATCCTGCGGGCCTTCCACGGCGCCGATTCCGCGATCCTTGACCCGCTGCAGCACGTGATCAGCGCGAGACGGCATCTCGAAGCAGGGCATCAGCTTGCCGTCGATCAACTCGCAGCGGCCGTGATGCAGATGGTGATCGTCTGAGTAGATCGTCAGCATTTTCTTGTTCTCCCAAGGGCTAAAGTTGTCCGACATTCTTGTGGCGGGAGGTCTTTCGGAGAACGACGGAAACGGCCAAAAGGGGATTATTACGGCCATAAACTCTGTCCGTAAATCGCCCCTAAATGAGGCGAGCCGCCCTTTTTCGAGGCGGTCCGACCTCGGCCGCGCCTGTCCTCTGTGGGGGCGAGCTTGCTCGCGAAGACTGACGTTCAGTCTCTGGAGATGGTCAGGCGTACGATCGCTTTCGTGAGCAAGCTCACTCCCACAGGATATCGGCGACAGTGAGAGCCCAGCTCACCCCCGAAACTGACTCGGCGCCACCCCGCTTGGATGAATGCGTGCCTGAAGCTTGCAGTCGCACTCTTACCTCCGGCATGACATAGTAATGCTTTGTATTACACATCAATACAGAGGTGTCCCGATGTCTATGATGTCCTTGCGTCTCCCGGATGAGCTTGCTGAAACCCTTGCCAGCCTCGCCAAAGCTACAGGGCGGAGCAAATCTTTTTTGGCCATCGATGCGCTGCGCGAGTACCTGGACCGCGAGGCTTGGCAGATCGCTGAAATTCAGCAGGCGGTGGCAGAAGCTGACGCCGGAGATTTTGCGAGTGCACAGGAAGTCGATGCCGTCATGAGGAAATGGTCAAACGATGCGCGTTGAGTGGCTAAGGACAGCTTTAAAGAATCTGGATGATGAAGCTTCATATCTCGCGCAGGACAACCCACAGGCCGCAACCGATTTTGTGAGTGCGGTGAGAGAAAGTGTTGAGCACCTTTCCCGCTTTCCTGCTGCCGGACGCGTGGGACGTATCGCGGGTACGCGCGAGTGGCCAATGCCGGACCGTCCATATCTGATTCCCTATCGCTTCAGAGCCGGCCGGCTGCAGATCCTCAGGATTTTTCACACTCGTCGATTGCCTCCATCCCGCTGGTGAGAAACCAGGTCACCCGGCAAGCCGGACTGATACGGGGCGGTCTGTGGACAGCGGAAGATCAGCCGTCACCCCCGAAACTGACTCGGCGCCACCCCGCTCCAGCGGATGAATGCGTGCCTGAAGCTTGCGGTTTCGCTAAACCCGAGCGCTTCGGCGATGCGATGAATCGGCAGTTGCTCTTCTTGCAATAGCTGCTTGGCGCGTTCGAAACGTAGCTCGTCCAGCAATTGCTGATAGCTGCTGCCCGTGGCCTGAAGATGGCGACGCAGGGTGCGTTCGGAGCAGTTCATTTTTTGCGCAAGTGCGCCCAGGCTCGGCGTTTGATCGAGCTGCCCGGCCAGTAAATGTCGAATCCGCCCCAGCCACGCCTGACGCCCGGTGAACTCGATGTTCTGACGGCGGCAGCGCTCACGCATGTCGCGATGGGTCACTCGGTCGGCCAGAGGCAACGGTTGATCCAGCCAGTGTTTCTCGAAGGCGAAGGCATTGTCCGCGGCGTTGAAGTGCAGCGGGCAAGGAAAGCTGTCCGTATAGGAGGCCAGATAATCCGGCGCCGCGTGCTGGAAACGTGCGTTGAGCAATGGCAGTGGTTTGCCCAGCAGGTCATCGCAAATCACCTTCAGCGACGCCATGCACAGCTCCGCGTTGAACACCCGCAGGCCCTCGTCGTCGCGGTAGTCGCTGGCACTGAACCAGATGTGCTCGCCGTTTTCGATCAGACGCAGATCGTACAGCGTGCCGAGCAGTGCCGGGTATTCCAGCGCCAGGCGCAGAGCGTCACCGAAAGTGGCACTGGTCAGTAGGGCGTAACCGAGAATCCCGTAGGACGACACATGCATTCGCCGTCCGAGCGGCAGGCCGATTTCGCGCCGCAAGGCGACTGCATTGGCGCAGACCTGCATTTCCTGAAACGTGGTGATGCGAATATCCGGCCGCTCCAGATCCGCCTCACTGATCCCGCTCCCGGCCAGCAACTCCTCGCTGCCCCAACCTTCGGCAGCGAAGGTATCGAGCACCAGAGAGACGGCGTTGAGCGTGGTGAGGTGCGAATGAAGCATGAAGGCCTTGCGATGGCTTGTTGATCGGGAGGACGGAGCAAGAGGTGTGCCGGACGTCGTATTCGCCCATGGAAGTACTTGGTGACGATCGTGAACTTCTCCAGCCGCAGACGATTGTCTACGTTGGCTTCCGGGAGCGCCAGCGAAACGAATTCAACAAATCATACCCGTTACGGGTATATATTGAGGTGGACGGATGACAGTGTTGAAGCGAAGGGAGTTCGCTAGATGGCAGGCCGCCGAAATGATCGCCGACAGCGTCCTGTGTGATGCCGTCAAGGAAATGGAGGTCGGACTGATAGACGCGGATTTGGGCGGCTGCCTTTATAAAAAACGGATCGCACGTGAGGGTGGAGGGAAAAGCAGCGGATATCGCACTTTGCTCTCGGCAAGAATCGGGGATCGCTACGTGTTTCTGTTCGGCTTTGCAAAGAGTGCCCGGGCTAATGTCAGCCAGGGCGAAAAGAAGGCGTTGCGCTATGCAGGCAAAGTTTTCCTGAGTCTGTCGGATGATGCGCTAGCGATAGCTTTACGGGTTGGAACGTTAGAGGAGGTCCGCTGTGTCCAGCAAAATCATTGAGTCCTTGCGTGCAGACCTGGCAGAGCTTTATCAGGCTGGGGCGCTAAGCAAGGTTACGATGCGTGAGTTCGAAGCATTCTGTCCGACACCGGTCCGGGAACTCAGTGCGGAGGATATCCGGAATCTCAGGCTGGCATTGAATTTCAGCCAGCCGGTTTTCGCACTTCATTTGAACACTACCGCGTCGACTATCCGGAAATGGGAACAGGGCGAGAGCCGACCTGCGGGTCCGGCGCTGAAGCTTCTGAACGTGATCGCAGATAAAGGTCTGCAATCAATCATCTGAGCGTGGGTTGGGCCTAGAGCAGCTCCCCACACACATCCCGCTCAACCAGCTGCCGCACTTCGTCTTGCGCAAGGCCCGCGCCGAGCAGTGCGTGCAGTTTGCCGAAGGCGGCTTCGCGGGTCATGCCGCCGCCGGACAGCACGCCGACCTCGCGCAAGCGGCTGCCCGCTTCGTAGACATCCAGTTCGACGCCACCTTCGTGGCATTGAGTTATGGCGACGACGCAGATGCCGCTGTCACGGGCGCGCTGCAGGCTTTCCAGAAAGGCAGGGTTGTCGCTGGGGCCGGTGCCGCTGCCGAAGCATTCGAGGATCAGACCCTGGATGCCGCTGTCGATCAGACCATCCAGTTGGGCGGCGCCGATGCCGGGGAACAGCGGCAGGACCGCGACGTTCGCCACGTGCTTCGTCTGGCGATAATCCAGTGCTGTCGGCAGCGTGGAAGCCGCTTCACCCCCTCGTGCCCGATTCAGTGCCGCGAAGGGATTGCGGCCGAAGCTGCGGATTTTCGCGCAGCGGGTCGGTTGCAAAAGCTCGCCGTGGAAATACAGATGCACGCCCGCTGGCAGACCTTTGCCCAGCGCCTGTAACGCGCCGTTGACGTTTTCCCAGGCATCGCTGTCCGGCACGCCTGCTGGCAACATTGAGCCTGTGAAGACCACCGGGGCATTCAGGCCCAACAGCTGAAAGCTCATGGCGGCTGCGCTGTAGGCGAGGGTGTCGGTGCCATGCAGAACCAGTACGGCGTCGCAGCCCTTCACCTCGATGGCGTCGACCACCGCTTCGCGCAACTGCTGCCAGTACAGGGGCGTCATGTTGGCGCTGTCGATCAGCGGCGACATCTCGCGAAATTGCCACTTCGGCACGACCAGTGCAGGCTGGCTCGCCAACTGCCCGGCCATGCGCGCCTCGAAACCGGAAGCTGGCGCGAGCCCGTTTTCGCTGGCCTGCATACCGATGGTTCCGCCGGTGTAGAGCACCATCACTTGCCGGGCCGGTGAGTGGTTTTCGCGATTCATGCCTGTCTCCCTGGACGGACCTTTTGAGGATTAAGGGGTGTCGACCGCCGCTTTGCCACTGGCCGATGCGGGCGTGGCGGCGGACTGTTGATGCCCCGGCTTCGGCCAGGCCTTGAGGTCCAGATCCAGATCAGGGAACTGACTGGAGTCGAACACCGGCGTGTCGACACCCGCCTTGCGCTGTGCATCGTAGTCATTCAGCAGGCGCAAACCAATGTTGAACAGCATGGCCAAGGCGATCAGGTTGACGAATGCCAGCAGGGTCATGGTGATGTCGGCAAAGGCGAACACGGTGCCCAGATCTTCCACAGCGCCCCACAGGATCAGCGCCAGCACCAGCGCGCGGTAGCTGATCAACGCCTTGCGGTTTTCGCCAATCAGGAAGCGCAGGCTGTTTTCGCCCAGGTAGTAGTTGTAGAGGATCGAGGTGAAAACGAACAGCGCCAATGCCACGCTGATGAACAGCTTGCCCCAGTCGCCTACGACAGCGGCCAGTGAGTTCTGAGTCAGCGCGATGCCGTCTCCTTCAAAACCCGGGGTGTAAAAGCCAGACAACAGAATCAGCAGGGCAGTGCAGGTGCAGATCACGAACGTATCCAGAAACACGCTGAATGCCTGAACGACGCCTTGAGCGATCGGGTGCTGAACCTCGGCAACTGCCGCGACGTTGGGCGCGCTGCCCAGGCCGGCTTCGTTGGCGAACACTCCGCGTTTCACACCCATCACGATGGCGCTGCCGATCAGGCCGCCAAAGACCTCATCCATCCCGAAGGCGCTTTTGACGATGGTCATCAGCATGTGCGGAACCTGCTCGAACTGCACCGCGATGACGTAGACCGTGACGGCAATGTAAACCAGCGTCTTGATGGGCACCAGCAGGTCGGCCACCGCTGCAATGCGCTTGATACCGCCGATGAACACCAGGCCCAGCAATACCGCCAGACCCACACCGGCATACCCGGGCGACACACCGAACGCGCTGTTGAGCGAGTGGGTGACGGCGTGGGATTGCAGGCCATTGAAGGCGAAACCAAAGGTCACCAGCAGCAAGACCGCCATGACCATGCCCAGCCAGCGTTTGCCCAAGCCATGTTGAATGTAATAGGACGGGCCGCCACGGTACTGCCCTTCGGCATCGCAGCGTTTGTACAGTTGGCCGAGGGAGCATTCAAAGAAGCTGCTGGCCATGCCGACCAGAGCCGTCACCCACATCCAGAACACGGCACCCGGGCCGCCGAGGGTCACGGCAATGCCGACGCCGGCGATATTACCTGCCCCCACGCGTCCGGCGAGGCTGAGCATCAGCGCCTGAAACGAGCTGAGCTGTCCTGAGCTGCTGCGCAAGCTGTCGCGAAATACCGCAAACATGTGAAAAAAGTGACGTAACTGAACGAAACGCGAGCGAATCGTGAAATATCCACCGAGCCCGACAATGAGCACGATCAGCAGTTTTCCCGAGAGGAAGTCGTTGATGACTTCAAGCATGTGTATTCCTCGCTTTTTTAGAGGGGGCGCACTATACCGGTACGCCTTATTGGAGTCTGTAGATCATTTCCTGCTTTAGAGTTGCCCATTGCCCCTGTAGGAGCGCGCTTGCCCGCGAATGAACTGTGTCAGTCCCTGAGTTTTTGGCTGATGCATTGCATCCGCGGGCGAGTTGTTCATGCAGTGCCGTAAGCGATTGTGACTCGCGCGTCGTTCAACAATTCCGGGTAAAAAAAAGGGCCTGGAAGCATCGACTTCCGGCCCTCAAAAGGGTGAGGGGTGTCTAGGCCCTCAGCCTGGTGATCGTCTTGCAGATAAAGCGGGAGCTTCCGTGATCAGGCCTTCAGCGGCACCAGTCGTGGAGCGATCATGTTTTCGGGGCGCAGGATGTCGGCGAGCATCACGTCGTCGAGCAGGCCTTCTTCGCGCACCAGCTCCAGTACGCCGCGGCCGGTTTCCAGAGCCACGCGAGCGATACGGGTGGCGTTTTCGTAACCGATGTACGGGTTCAGCGCGGTCACCAGACCGATCGAATGCTCGACCAGTTCACGGCAACGTTGTTCGTTGGCGGTGATGCCGACGACGCAGTGCTCACGCAGCATGTCCATGGCGCGTTGCAGCAGACGTATCGAGTCGAAGATCTTGTAGGCGATCAGCGGTTCCATCACGTTCAACTGCAATTGACCGCCTTCGGCCGCGACGGTCAGGGCCAGGTCGTTGCCCATGATTTCAAAGGCGCACATGTTCACGGCCTCCGGAATCACCGGGTTCACCTTGCCCGGCATGATCGAACTGCCTGGCTGACGCGCGGGCAGGTTGATCTCGTTGATGCCGGTGCGTGGGCCGCTGGACAGCAGGCGCAGGTCGTTGCAGATCTTCGACAGCTTGACGGCGGTGCGCTTGAGCATGCCGGAAAACAGCACGAAGGCGCCCATATCGGAAGTGGCTTCGATCAGGTCGGCCGCCGGAACCAGTGGCTGGCCGCTGATGATCGCCAGGCGCTCAACCGCCAGATGCTGATAACCAGGGTCGGCATTGATGCCGGTGCCGATGGCCGTGCCGCCCAGGTTCACTTCCGTCAACAGCTCGGGCGCCAGGCTGCGCAAGCGGTTGAGGTCTTCGGTCAGCGTGGTGGCGAAGGCACGGAATTCCTGGCCGAGGGTCATCGGCACGGCGTCCTGCAGCTGGGTGCGACCCATTTTCAGCACGTGGCTGAATTCCTGGCCCTTGGCCGCGAAGGCCTGAATCAGGCTGGCGAGGCTGGCCAGCAGGGCGTCGTGACCCAGCAGCAGACCCAGGCGGATGGCCGTCGGGTAGGCGTCGTTGGTCGACTGCGCCATGTTCACGTCGTTATTAGGATGCAGGTATTTGTATTCGCCTTTCGCATGGCCCATCGCTTCCAGCGCGATGTTGGCGATGACTTCGTTGGCGTTCATGTTGGTGGACGTACCGGCGCCACCCTGGATCATGTCGACGACGAATTGATCGTGGAAGTCGCCGCGAATCAGTCGTGCGCAGGCTTCGCTGATGGCCGCGTGCTTTTCGCTGCTCAGATGACCGAGTTGATGGTTCGCATCGGCGGCCGCTTGCTTGACCATGGCCAGGCCGACAACCAGTTTCGGGTAGTGAGCGATCGGAACGCCGGAGAGCCGGAAATTCTGCACGGCGCGCAGCGTCTGGATGCCGTAATACGCTTCAGCGGGTACTTCGAGGACGCCAAGCAGGTCTTTTTCGATGCGAAATGATGCAGCGCAGGACATGATAGAGAAAGTCTCAAGAAAGGCACGGACTAAGCCGGAACACCGTTGATACTAGGCTTGTGGCCGATTGCGAACCAATGCTGTTAAGCGCTAGCCTATGCGCAAACGGCATAACGTTGATGTGACGTTCGGATTGTGACGAGCGTGTGATGCGGCATTTTGTCTCGTGTTGTAGGAGCGTGGCTTGTCCCGCGATCTGGCGCGCAGCGGCAGTGAGACCTGAGAATGCGGTCTGTCAGCTCGCCTGATTTCGCTACCGCTGCGTGCCAGATCGTCCGGATGCGGCCAAGAGACAAACTCAACCTGGCTCCCAATGGCGGAGAACACCATGAACCTGGAAAGCAAATGGCTGGAAGACTTTAGCGCGCTCGCCGCAACCCGCAGCTTCTCCCAGGCGGCGGAGCGTCGATTCGTTACGCAGCCGGCGTTCAGTCGAAGGATTCGCAGCCTGGAAGCCGCGCTCGGCCTGACGCTGGTCAACCGCTCGCGCACGCCCATCGAACTGACGGCGGCGGGGCAGTTGTTTCTGGTGACGGCGCGCACGGTGGTCGATCAGTTAGGCGAAGTGCTGCGCCACCTGCATCATCTTGAAAGCGGGCAGGGCGAGGTCATGCAGATTGCGGCGGCGCATTCACTGGCCTTGAGTTTCTTTCCCCGCTGGATCGCGCAACTGCGCAACGAAGGCCTGAACATCGCCACTCGCCTGGTCGCTACCAACGTAGGGGACGCCGTGCATGCGCTGCGTGAAGGCGGGTGTGACCTGATGCTCGCGTTTTATGACCCGGATGCGGCACTGCAGATGGATGCGGAAATTTTCCCGTCGCTGCATCTGGGCATGACTGAAATGTTGCCGGTGTGCGCTGCGGACGCACAAGGCAATCCGTTATTCGATCTGGAAGGCGGAAACAGCGTCCCCTTGCTGGCTTACAGCGCCGGCGCCTTTCTGGGACGCTCGGTGAACCTGTTGCTGCGCCAGCGCAACCTGCGTTTCACCACCGTTTACGAAACTGCGATGGCGGATAGCCTCAAAGGCATGGCGCTGCAAGGGCTGGGCATCGCCTGGGTCCCTCGACTCAGTGTCGTGGCCGAACTGGACCGGGGTGAACTGGTCGTGTGTGGCGGGCCTCAATGGCACGTGCCATTGGAGATCCGACTGTATCGCTGTGCGCTGGTGCGCAAGGCCAACGTGCGGTTGCTCTGGCGTAAGCTCGAAGGGGGCGTCGCGCAGCCTGGCGCTTGACCTTGAGGTCAGTCAATCCGGGGCCTGGCAGCAAAAACGGATCGGCTGACAGGAGGTCGTCGGCGTTCTGTTAAACGGAACTCTTTGCGGTATACTGCGCGGCCTTTGGCCGGTTCGACTGGTCATAATTCGTACGACAAGCCACGCCGGTTTTCCTGCGTGGCTTGTTGTTTTTAGACGCGCCTGCGGGCGCCCGATGAAGAGGCACGACGATGAGCGCACTGGTTGGCGTGATCATGGGCTCCAAGTCCGATTGGTCCACCCTTAGCCACACCGCCGACATGCTGGAAAAGCTCGGCATTCCGTACGAAGTCAAAGTGGTTTCGGCCCACCGCACGCCGGACCTGCTGTTCCAGTACGCCGAAGAGGCTGAAGGCCGTGGCATCGAGGTGATCATCGCCGGTGCTGGCGGTGCTGCTCACCTGCCTGGCATGTGCGCCGCGAAGACCCACCTGCCTGTATTGGGCGTTCCGGTGCAGTCTTCGATGCTGTCGGGTGTCGATTCGCTACTGTCCATCGTACAGATGCCGGCAGGCATTCCGGTCGCGACCCTGGCCATCGGCAAGGCTGGCGCGATCAACGCCGCGCTCCTGTCGGCCAGTATTCTGGGCGCCAAGCACCCCCAATTCCACGCAGTGTTGAAGACATTCCGCACTGAGCAGACAGACAGCGTTCTGGACAATCCAGACCCACGCGAGGCCTGAGGTTTTCATGAAAATCGGCGTAATCGGTGGCGGCCAGTTGGGCCGCATGTTGGCACTGGCGGGCACTCCGCTGGGAATGAACTTCGCGTTTCTGGACCCTGCGCCGGACGCCTGCGCCGCTGCATTGGGCGAGCACTTGCGTGCCGATTACGGCGATCAGGATCATCTGCGTCAGCTCGCGGATGAAGTCGACCTGGTGACCTTCGAGTTTGAAAGCGTCCCTGCTGAAACCGTTGCCTTCCTGTCGCAGTTCGTACCGGTCTATCCGAGCGCCGAAGCCTTGCGTATCGCCCGTGATCGCTGGTTCGAAAAGAGCATGTTCAAAGACCTGGGCATTCCGACGCCTGCGTTCGCCGATATTCAGTCTCAAGCGGACCTGGATGCCGCGGTCGCCAGCATCGGCCTGCCCGCTGTCCTGAAAACCCGCACGCTGGGTTACGACGGAAAAGGCCAGAAAGTCCTGCGCACGCCGCAAGACGTGGTCGGCACCTTTGCCGAGCTGGGCAGCGTGCCTTGTCTGCTGGAAGGCTTCGTGCCGTTCACAGGCGAAGTCTCGCTGATCGCTGTGCGTGCCCGTGACGGTGAAACCCGCTTCTATCCGCTGGTACACAACACGCACGACAGCGGCATTCTGCGCCTGTCCATCGCCAGCACCGATCACCCGCTGCAGGCCTTGGCCGAAGACTACGCGGGTCGAGTGCTCAAGCAGCTGGATTACGTTGGCGTGCTGGCATTCGAATTCTTTGAAGTCGATGGTGGCCTGAAAGCCAACGAAATCGCTCCGCGCGTACACAACTCCGGTCACTGGACCACCGAAGGCGCAGAGTGCAGCCAGTTCGAAAACCACCTGCGCGCCGTTGCGGGCCTGCCGCTGGGTTCGACGGCCAAGGTTGGCGAGAGCGCAATGCTCAACTTCATCGGCGAAGTGCCGGCCGTGGACAAGGTCATCGCCATCGATGATTGCCACCTGCATCACTATGGCAAAGCCTTCAAGGCTGGCCGCAAGGTCGGTCACGCCACCGTGCGCAGCAAAGACCGCGCAACGCTGGATCGTCAGGTGAAGCTGGTTGAGGCGTTGATCAAGAACTGATTGAACGACGAAGTTCTGTGTAGGAGCGTGTGTTTTCCGGTTGAACCATTCATCGCCCGCACCCCTCTCATAGCGTGATGTCCATTGCCGATAAGGCGTTGGCATATTCATTCAAACAGAGGGAAATGGCATGGGAATCATCGGAACCATCTTTATCGGCCTGATCGTCGGTCTACTCGCTCGCTTTCTGAAGCCTGGCGACGACAGCATGGGCTGGATCATGACCATTATTCTGGGTATCGCCGGCTCGCTTGCCGCGACCTACGGTGGTCAGGCGCTGGGCATCTATCAGGCTGGTGAGGGTGCAGGCTTCCTGGGTGCGCTGGTTGGCGCAATCATCCTGCTGGTGATCTACGGCATGATCAGTAAGAAATGAAAGTGAGTCTGGCCCTCTGCGCTATTGCCGCGCGGAGGGCTAGAATGCCCGGCCATTGACCCCTTCATGCCGAGCCTCTTAATGCGTCGTCTCCTCTTCGTTACCTTGCTGCTGATCGGTGGATTGGCACGCGCCGCTGATCTTCCGGAAACCGACTGGCTCGAACTGATGCCCAAGTCGGACCAGAAAGCCCTTGAAGCCATGCCCGAAATCGATCACAACTCCCCGGAAGCGCAGGGGACGTTCGACAGCAAGGGCGGTTTGAAGCAGAGCAAAGGCCTGCCGGCCGTGATGTACTCGACCAAGACCGTTGCGGCCATGGACGGCAAGAACATTCGCCTCGGCGGTTACCCGGTGCCGCTGGAAACTGACGCCAAGGGACACAGTACCCTGTTCTTCCTGGTGCCTTACCCGGGCGCCTGTATCCACGTGCCGCCACCGCCACCGAATCAACTGGTGCTGGTGCGTTACCCGAAAGGCCTGAAAATCGATGACATCTACACGCCGCTGTGGGTTATCGGCACGTTGAAGATCGAGAAGGTCAGCAACGATCTGGCTGACGCGGCTTATGCGATGGATGCGTCGAAGGTGCGGGTGGTGGTTGAAGCGGATTTATAAGGTTCAGGCGCGCGCAATAAAACCTCGAGCCCTGTGGGAGCGAGCTTGTTCTGGGCCGCATTCGGATTACACGCCGGTAGGGTCATACCCTTTGAGGTGTAAGCACTAACGTCTTCGCAAGCAAGCTCACTCCCACAGAAGTGTGCGGGTTCAGTGGCTGATCAGGCGTCCGTCAGAGGCTCAGCCCAGATACTCACGCTTAGCACATGCATGTCGTTCGGCTTGAGCGTGACAACGTCCGTCATAACGTTCGCGGATTCGACACACACCATGTTCTGCCAGCCATCGGCTTGCATGTCGGTGAAGGTCTTGGTCTTCTCGATCCACGGGTTCCACACCACCGCTGATTTCGAGCCGAGGGTCTGGATCTGTATCCGGCGCTTCCATTCAGGGTCGACCACCGAAATCAGATCAGGCGTGTCCTGGTAGATACGGTCTGTCTCGCCGCTGAACGTAATGTCGCCGACCTGAGCATTTTGCTTTTCCCAGCTTTCCAGCGTGTTCAGGTAACTCACCCCGTCCAGACCTTCGATGCGAACGTGCCGGATGTCGCTGATTGCGAAATAGCTGTGCAGCGCCTGGCTGAGCGTGACCTCTTCCTGCCCCGCATTGAAGCTCACCAGACTGACGTTCAACGCCGCATCCAGACGAATCTGCAGCTTCAGGCCAACGGTGTGTGGCCAACCCGGCAGATGCCCTTCGGCCTTGGGCTGGATGAATTCGACGATCAGCGCGTCGCCATCTTCGCCCATGCCCATCAGCTCCCAGTCAATGGCACGGACCTCGCCGTGTGCATTGGCCGGTTCGCTGCTTCGACGCATCGCCTGTACGCTTTGCGGGTTGCGCTGGAGGTTGCCGAACCACGGCCAGCAGATGGGCATGCCGCCACGAATCGCCTTGCCGTGCTTGAAGACCGCGCCCGGGTTGGACCAGATCACAGGCTGATCGCCGTCGACCTGATAGCTGATGATGTGGGCACCCTGTTGGGCGACCACCAGTTCGGCCTGGCCGTGGCGAATACGCCAGCAATTGAGCTCACCGATCTGGATGGATTCGACTTCTGGCGTAGGCATAGGGGTACTCACTCAAAGGACAGTGACTGAATCAGACTGCGCCAAGCTTGATGAGTTTAGTGCGCCATGCCAAGTGCGATGCACGTAACGTCAGGCGGGTTTAGCGCCTCGCGGGCACCGAACGCGTACGGCCGCTGCCGTCGATCGCGACGAACACGAATACAGCTTCAGTCACCTTGCGCCATTCGCTGGACAGCGGATCGTCGCTCCATACCTCGACCATCATCTGGATTGAGCTGCGGCCAATTTCCAGGGTTTGCGTATAGAACGACAACTGCGCGCCGACGGCCACTGGAACCAGAAATGCCATGCGGTCGATTGCGACGGTTGCCACGCGGCCGCCTGCGACCTTGCTGGCCATGGCAGTGCCTGCCAGGTCCATTTGGGCGACCAGCCAGCCACCGAAAATGTCGCCAAAACCATTGGTTTCGCGAGGCAGAGCGGTGATTTGCAAAGCGAGATCGCCCTGCGGGATTGGATCTTCCTGTTCTAACTCGTTCATTGCCTGGGGTCCCTCTGACCCATGACGCTACGTCTTCACTGCATTAATTAGGGAAACTCTGCGAAAACGACTGGGTAATGGGTTTCGCACAACTTCCCTGAAAAGACCGGTTGAGTCGCGGCCAGAAAGTATATCGGGGCATGGTTGAAGCTTCGACCGTCCGGTTCTCATTTTGACGGACCGTTGTTTCGGTCTATGTGTATTTGGAAACAATTTGCTATCGTGCCGGACCGATTTGGCGCACTACGCCGTTATTGGCACGCAATTTTGATGCCCGATTACATCTTCGAGTCGATAAATCGCGTGCACGGCCGCTATCCGCGGCTGCATTGCTGCTGATTTTTCGTCCCAAGAGAGCCTCAAAGAGAAGCCACTGTCATGTCCTCTGTGTCTACAAGTGCCACGCAGCCGTCGCGTCCACTGACCCGCAACGATTACAAAACCCTGTCGCTTTCCGCCCTTGGCGGTGCGCTGGAATTCTACGACTTCATCATTTTCGTGTTCTTTGCGGCGGTGGTCGGCAAGCTGTTCTTCCCGGTAGACATGCCGGAATGGCTGCGTTTGATGCAAACGTTTGGCATTTTTGCCGCCGGTTATCTGGCTCGTCCGTTGGGCGGCATCGTCATGGCGCATTTTGGCGATCTGCTGGGCCGCAAGAAAATGTTCACCTTGAGCATTTTCCTGATGGCCGTGCCGACCTTGATCATGGGCTTGCTGCCCACCTACGCGCAGATCGGAATCTGGGCGCCGCTTTTGTTGCTGCTGATGCGCGTCATTCAGGGCGCCGCCATCGGTGGCGAAGTGCCGGGTGCGTGGGTATTCGTTTCCGAACACGTTCCCGCACGTAACGTCGGTTACGCCTGCGGTACCCTCACGTCAGGCCTCACCGCCGGCATTTTGCTCGGTTCGCTGGTGGCGACCTGGATCAACAGCCTCTATACCCCGGCCGAGGTGTCGGACTACGCCTGGCGTATTCCCTTTCTGCTGGGTGGTGTGTTCGGGCTGATGTCGGTCTACCTGCGTCGCTGGCTGCACGAGACCCCGGTCTTCGCTGAGCTTCAACTGCGCAAGGCACTGGCCGAAGAAGTCCCGCTGAAGGCTGTGCTGCGTGACCATCGCGGCGCCGTTGTGCTGTCGATGGCGCTGACCTGGCTACTGTCGGCGGGCGTGGTTGTGGTCATTCTGATGACCCCGACCCTGCTGCAAACCACCTACGGCTTCGCCCCGGCCGTCACGTTGAAAGCCAACAGCGTGGCGATTGTCATGCTGAGTCTGGGCTGCATCGGCGCTGGCGCGCTGGCGGATCGCTTTGGCGCGGGTCTGGTGTTCTTGCTGGGTTCGCTGGGTTTGCTGGTCAGCTCCTGGACCTTCTACCACACCATTGGCGCTTATCCTGACGGGCTGTACCCGCTTTACGCCATCACCGGCCTGTTCGTCGGCACCATCGGCGCCGTGCCGTTCGTGATGGTGAAAGCCTTCCCGCCTGTTGTGCGCTTCTCGGGCTTGTCGTTCTCCTACAACCTGGCGTACGCCATCTTCGGCGGCCTGACGCCAATGGTCGTAACGCTGATGCTCAAGGCCAATCCGATGGGGCCAAGCTGGTACGTGGCGGGGTTGTGCGTGCTGGGGATGGTGATCGGGGTGTATCTGCTGAAGCGAAAGCTCGACTGATACAAGAGAAATGCCTTGTTGCAAACGAACGGCTTAATTTAAGGCCGCCACCTTAAAAGGATGGCGGCCTTTCATTTTATTGTCATATCTCGGTCATAGAGTAGTCACATGGCCATCACAAACCCGGCCAATCCTCTATCTCGCCAGGAGCCAGGCATGACACTCAAGCTTTTGATGACCGCATTCACGTTCGCCGCAGCAAGCGTCGCTACGGTTCACGCGGTGGCGGCGGTTGACCCGGCGATTCAGCCTTACGCCAGAACCACGGGTGTGTCCGGCAACCTTTCAAGTGTGGGTTCCGATACCTTGGCCAACCTGATGACGATGTGGGCCGAGGCTTATAAAAAGGAATATCCAAGCGTCAATATCCAGATTCAGGCGGCCGGGTCGTCGACGGCACCACCTGCGCTGACCGAGGGCACGGCCACGCTGGGCCCCATGAGTCGAAAAATGAAGGACGGCGAGCTGTCCGCCTTCGAGCAAAAGTATGGTTACAAGCCGACGGCGATTCCGGTCGCGGTCGATGCACTGGCGATATTTGTCCACAAGGACAACCCGATCAAGGGCCTGACCTTGCAGCAAGTGGACGCGATTTTTTCGGCGACTCGACTGTGTGGCGCCAAGACTGACGCGAAAACCTGGGGTGATGTCGGACTGACCGGTAACCTGGCAGGAAAATCGATACAGCTGTTCGGGCGTAACTCGGTGTCTGGCACCTACGGTTACTTCAAGGAAGAAGCCTTGTGCAAAGGTGACTTCAAACCGAACGTCAACGAGCAACCGGGTTCGGCGTCGGTGGTGAGCTCGATCAGCAGCTCACTCAATGGCATTGGTTATTCAGGCATCGGTTATAAAACGTCCAGCGTGCGCACCGTACCGCTGGCGAGGAAGGAGGGCGGCGAGTTCGTCGAAGACAACGAAGCCAACGCGCTCAACGGCACGTATCCACTGGCGCGCTTCCTTTATGTCTACGTCAACAAGGCGCCGAACAAGCCGCTGAATCCACTGGAAGCCGAGTTCGTAAAACTGGTGCTGTCCAGACAGGGTCAGGAAGTTGTCATGAAAGACGGGTACATTCCTCTACCAGCCAAGGTTGTAAGCAAGGCGTTGGCTGATCTGGGGCTATAAGAACGGCTGGCGCCAGGCGCCTGCGGATAACCCTGATGCGGGGTGACAGGTTCGTCCCGCCAAAAACGAAAAAGGCCTTATGGAACGAGGCTCGCGAAACAATGAGCAGTCCGTTGCCACGATTCAGGGGCGACGGGCTTTTTTGCGTCACCACGCTGTCATGTATTTGTCATACAGAGTGGCTAGGGTGTGCGCATGAATGATTTGGCCAATTCATCGATGACCGAAAGATCCCCTCCCGAGCGCATTGATTTCAATACGCCCGAGCTGCAACGCAAGCGTCGTATTCGTGCGCTCAAGGACCGTCTGACGCGCTGGTATGTGCTGGTCGGCGGTCTTGCCGTGCTGGCCGCAATCACCCTGATTTTCTTTTACCTCGCCTATGTCGTCGCGCCGCTTTTTCAGGGGGCGAAGTTGACCGCCAACGCCGCTCTGACGCCTGCGTGGATGCAAGGTGCTGGCAAGCCGATGGTGTTGGTCATTGAAGAGCAGAATCAGGTCGCCATGCGCGTATCCGATAAGGGCGAGGCGCTGTTCTTCGATCTTACTGATGGCAGTGAACTGTCTCGCGTGGCGTTGCCCTTGCCCGCTGGCGCGCACGTCACCTCGGTTGCGCAGGATCAACCCGGCAAACCATTGATTGCAGTGGGTCTGTCCAATGGTCAGGTGCTGGTGTTCAAACATTCGTACCCGATCACCTACCCAGGCAACAAGAAAACCATCACGCCGGCCATCACGTATCCCTATGGCGAGACGCCTTTGGTGCTCGACGAAGAAGGCCGGGCGCTGGAGCACGTCAACCTCAATGCCAGTGACTCCACCTTGATTCTCGCGGGTGCGACCGGTACCCAGCTGCATGTGTTGTCTTTGACGCAGGCCGAAAACCTGATGACCGGTGAGACGACGAACGAGCTACGCCGCATCGACCTGCCGCAATTGTCTGCGACAGTGAAGGCGATCTATGTCGACCCGCGTCAGCAATGGCTGTATGTGATCAATGGCCGCGCCCAAGCGGACGTCTTCAACCTGCACGACCGCACGCTGAACGGCCGTTACAAACTGCTGGAAGACGCCAGTGCCGAAACCACGGCCAGCACTCAGCTCGTTGGCGGTATCTCGCTGATGATTGGCAGCTCCAGAGGCAACATCGCGCAGTGGTTCATGGCCCGTGATGTCGATGGCGAAATGCGCCTCCAGCACATTCGGGACTTCAAACTGGGCGGCGCACCGATCTCCCAGATCACTGCCGAGCAACGCCGCAAAGGCTTCATCGCCATGGACACCGCCGGCAAGCTGGGTGTGTTTCACAGCACCGCACACCGCACGCTGCTGATCGACCCGGTCGCCAGCGGCCCGGCCCTCATGGGCATGTCGCCGCGTGCCGATCGCATCATTGTCGAGGACAGCGGCAAGCTGTTACCGCTGGAACTGAAGAACCCGCACCCGGAAGTCTCGTGGAGCGCGCTGTGGGACAAGGTCTGGTACGAGAACTACGACGAGCCCAAGTACATTTGGCAGTCCACCGCGTCCAATAGTGATTTCGAGCCCAAACTGAGCCTGGCGCCGCTGACCTACGGTACGCTCAAGGCCGCGTTTTACGCGATGCTGCTGGCAGCGCCTCTGGCGGTTGCCGCGGCCATCTACACGGCGTACTTCATGGCGCCTCGCATGCGCCGCAAGGTCAAGCCGGTCATCGAGCTGATGGAAGCCATGCCGACGGTGATTCTCGGCTTCTTCGCCGGTCTGTTTCTGGCGCCTTATCTGGAAGGGCATCTACCGGGAATCTTCAGTCTGCTGATCTTCACGCCAATCGGCGTCTTGCTTGCGGGGTTCCTGTGGACCCGTCTGCCTGAGTCGATCCGCCTGCGAGTGCCGGACGGTTGGGAAAGCGCCATTCTGATCCCTGTGATTCTGCTGGTGGGCTGGGTTTCGTTGGGCATGAGTTCGCACATGGAGAACGTGTTCTTCGGCGGCGACATGCGCTCGTGGATCACCAACGACCTCGGTATTACCTACGACCAGCGCAACGCGCTGGTGGTCGGGCTGGCGATGGGGTTTGCGGTCATACCCAATATCTATTCGATTGCTGAAGACGCCATCTTCAGCGTGCCGCGCGGCCTGACCCTTGGCTCACTCGCCCTGGGCGCGACGCCTTGGCAGACCTTGACCCGCGTGGTCATCCTCACCGCCAGTCCTGGCATTTTCTCGGCACTGATGATCGGCATGGGCCGCGCGGTGGGTGAAACCATGATCGTGCTGATGGCCACCGGCAATACGCCGATCATGGACATGAACCTGTTCGAAGGCATGCGCACCCTGGCGGCCAACGTTGCGGTAGAAATGCCGGAGTCCGAAGTCGGCGGCAGTCACTACCGCGTGTTGTTCCTGGCGGCGTTGGTGCTGCTGATGTTCACCTTTGTCATGAATACCTTGGCGGAGCTGATTCGTCAGCGCCTGCGCAAGAAGTATTCGTCTCTCTAGGGCTGGTAGAAACAGATGAAAAAGACCTCCCTGAAGAGCTGGTTCAAAAGTGGCGCCCCCGGCGTCTGGTTGAGTGCGGGCGCTGTTTCCATCGCTGTGATCATGACCATCGGCCTGTTGGCGGTGATTGCCGTGCGCGGCCTTGGGCATTTCTGGCCTGCCGACGTGATCTCCGCGCACTACGACGTGCCGGGCCAGGAGAAGCATGTACTGGTCGGCGAATTGGTGCAGTCCGAGCAAGTGCCGCGTGCCCGCCTCAAGGCCGCCGGCCTTCCGGTGCCCGATCACGGTCCTGAGTTCATGACGCGCGATCTGTTCAAAGTCGGTAATCGCGACCTCAACCCCAGCGATTTCAACTGGGTGATCGGCGAATGGCTCACCGATCAGACCAAGCCTGCCGACCTGATGACGATCGAGCGCCGCGAGTGGGGCAATTTTTACGGCTATCTGGTCAACGTCAAAGAGAACGGTAAAGTCGTCGCCCAGGGAGAAGCGGCCTGGCCGCAACTGCAGGAACGTATCAAGCGGGTGCAGGCGATCTCGGACGAACTGGACGGTCTGGAAAAGTCAGACATCGGGGCCATCAACCACGGTATCGAGCGTCTGCGTCTGCAAGCCCGCAAACTTGAACTGAGCGGCAAGCTCGATGCAGAAGCCCAGGCAGATATGGCCTCGGAGCGCGCCGAGTACGATGCACGCTACAAGGACATCGAGTCCCGTCTCGGGGCGTTGCACGCTGAGTTCAACCGCGACAGCCTGACCGCACGCGACGCCAACGGCAAAGAAGTCGAGATCAGCCTGGGCAAGGTGGTTCACGCCTATCAACCAAACGCCATGGGTGTCGGCACCAAACTGGGCTTCTATTTCCAGAAGTTGTGGGAATTCCTCAGCGACGACCCGCGTGAGGCGAATACCGAAGGCGGGATTTTCCCGGCGATTTTCGGCACGGTCATGATGACGATGATCATGGCGGTGATCGTGACGCCCTTCGGCGTACTGGCGGCGGTTTACCTGCGTGAGTATGCACGCCAGGGGCCGGTGACCCGACTGATCCGCATTGCGGTGAACAACCTCGCTGGTGTTCCGGCTATCGTCTACGGTGTGTTCGGTCTGGGCTTTTTCGTCTACGTGCTGGGCGGCTCGATTGACCAGCTGTTCTTCCCCGAGGCGCTTCCCGCCCCGACCTTCGGTACGCCGGGCCTGTTGTGGGCTTCGTTGACGTTAGCGTTGCTGGCTGTGCCGGTGGTCATCGTTGCAACCGAAGAAGGTCTGGCGCGCATTCCTTTGACCTTGCGCGAAGGCTCGCTCGCGCTGGGCGCGACCAAGGCCGAAACGCTGTGGAAGATCGTTCTGCCCATGGCCAGTCCGGCCATGATGACCGGCCTGATCCTGGCCGTGGCGCGCGCAGCGGGAGAGGTTGCCCCACTGATGCTGGTTGGCGTGGTCAAGCTGGCGCCGTCGTTGCCGCTGGATGGCAATTATCCGTATCTGCACCTGGACCAGAAGATCATGCACCTGGGCTTTCACATCTACGATGTCGGCTTTCAGAGCCCCAACGTCGAGGCGGCGCGGCCGTTGGTGTACGCCACGGCGCTGTTGCTGGTGCTGGTGATCGCGTTGTTGAACCTCTCGGCGGTGACGATCCGTAACCGGCTGCGTGAGAAGTACAAAGCGCTGGAAGAATGAGTGAAAGCCACAAGCGGCAAGCTCCACGCGGCCAGTCAAATGCCGCACGCCGCTTCTGCTCGAAACTGGCAGCTTGCAGCTCAATGCTCGCAGCTACGAATGGAGTGAGAACATGCAGCAAGAACCCCACACCCACGGCATTAACCTGTCGGCACTGGGTCGCAAGCGCCAGGGACTGGACCTGGCCAGCGAAGCCGTGGCGCTGGAAGTGCCGGGCCTGAGCCTGTTTTACGGCGAAAAGCAGGCGCTGTACGACATCCGGATGAACATCCCGAAACAGCGTGTCACGTCGTTCATCGGGCCGTCCGGTTGCGGGAAATCGACCTTGCTGCGCACCTTCAACCGGATGAACGATCTGGTCGACGGCTGCCGTGTGGAGGGCGAAATCAAGCTTTACGGGCATGACATCTACACCAAGGGCGAGGACGTTGCCGAGCTGCGCCGTCGCGTGGGCATGGTGTTTCAGAAGCCCAACCCGTTCCCCAAGACCATTTACGAGAACGTCGTTTATGGCCTGCGAATTCAGGGCATCAATAAAAAGCGCACGCTCGACGAGGCGGTCGAGTGGGCCTTGCGTGGCGCGGCATTGTGGGATGAGGTCAAAGACCGTCTGCACGAGTCTGCGCTCGGACTTTCCGGTGGTCAGCAGCAACGGCTGGTGATCGCCCGCACTATCGCCGTCGAACCCGAGGTACTGCTGCTGGATGAGCCGTGCTCCGCGCTTGACCCGATTTCGACGTTAAAAGTCGAAGAGCTGATCTACGAACTGAAATCCAAATACACCATTGTGATCGTTACCCACAACATGCAGCAGGCTGCGCGCGTGTCGGATTACACCGCGTTTCTGTACATGGGCAAGGTGGTCGAGTTCGGGGACACCGATACGTTGTTCACCAACCCGACCAAAAAACAGACTGAAGACTACATAACCGGTCGTTACGGCTAGCACGTGTTTCGTCAGCCCTGAACCACCGCGCAATCAATCGGACGGACACTCAGCATGATCAAAGACAGCCATACACATCACATCTCCCAGCAGTTCAACGCTGAACTGGAAGAAGTTCGCAGCCACCTGCTGGAAATGGGTGGTCTGGTCGAGAAACAGGTCAACGACGCAGTCACCGCGCTGATCGACGCCGACTCGGGCCTTGCCCAGCGCGTTCGTGAAGTCGACGACCGCATCAACCAGATGGAGCGCAACATCGACGAGGAGTGCCTGCGCATTCTGGCCCGTCGTCAGCCTGCCGCTTCGGACCTGCGCCTGATCATCAGCATTTCCAAGTCCGTCATCGACCTGGAGCGCATCGGTGACGAATCCACCAAGATCGCGCGGCGCGCCATCCAGTTGTGCGAGGAGGGCGAGGCGCCGCGGGGTTACGTGGAAGTCCGCCATATCGGCGATCAGGTTCGCAGCATGGTGCGCGATGCGCTCGACTCGTTCGCTCGCTTCGACGCCGATCTGGCCCTGTCGGTCGCGCAGTACGACAAGACCATCGACCGTGAGTACAAGACGGCCCTGCGTGAGCTGGTGACGTACATGATGGAGGACCCGCGCTCGATCTCCCGTGTGCTGAGCGTGATCTGGGTGCTGCGTTCGCTGGAGCGCATTGGCGACCACGCGCGCAACATCTCGGAGCTGGTGATCTATCTGGTACGCGGCACCGACGTGCGTCACCTGGGCCTCAAGCGCATGCAGGAAGAAGTTAAAGGCCTGTCCGCCGAAATACCTAATGTTCCGGGCGCATCTGACGATAAGTAGGATTGCCTGAGAAAAAACGCCTGGCGAACGCCGGGCGTTTTTGTTTATACAGGCACCTCTTTTTCGGTCACCCGCGAATAAATGTCCCGGTGTCGTCAAACAATTTGGCAGTTGGCCACCAGCCAGCGATATGCTCGCCATTTGCGGTGAACACGCCATCAGGAGCGTCGATGAGTAAAGTCAGTGTATTGGTGGTGGATGACGCGCCGTTCATCCGCGATCTGGTTAAGAAAGGGCTGCGTAATGCGTTCCCTGGCGTCACCCTGGAGGATGCCGTCAATGGCCGCAAAGCCCAGGTGTTGCTGACCAAAGAGGTCTTCGACCTGGTGCTGTGCGATTGGGAAATGCCTGAGATGTCCGGGCTGGAGTTGCTG
Source organism: Pseudomonas sp. NFACC02 (assembly GCF_900110765.1). Lineage (GTDB taxonomy): Bacteria > Pseudomonadota > Gammaproteobacteria > Pseudomonadales > Pseudomonadaceae > Aquipseudomonas. The sequence continues at coordinate 156,352 of NZ_FOEO01000008.1, read as the reverse complement.
ACCTGGTGCCGTCAGCAGGAAAGCCTGAAAAAAATGCCGTTCATCATGGTCACCAGTCGCGGCGACAAGGAAAACGTGATCCAGGCCATCCATGCCGGCGTCTCCGATTTCATCGGCAAGCCGTTCACCAACGAACAACTGCTGACCAAGGTCAAAAAAGCGCTGCACAAGGTCGGCAAGCTGGAGGCCCTGATGAGCGGCGCCCCGGCGCGCGCCAACGCAGCCTTCGCCAATGACTCGCTGAGCGCCCTGACGGGTAATCGCCCTGAAGTGGTCAGCGCGCCACCTGCCGCTGCGCCTGCGCAACCCCTGATCAAACCCATGGCCAAGCCCGCTCCGGCTGCAGAGCCCACGGGCCGTGGCCAGGGACAGCTGCGTCTCTCCAGTGGCACTCAACCGTGCGTGATCAAGGCGCTGACCCTCAAGGAAGCGGCGCTGGTGGTACGTCGAAGTGACACGCTGCCGCAGATCCTCGACAGCGCCGTGCTCGATCTGGAACAAGGCGAGAACGCCGAGGTCGCGCGGCTGAACGGTTATTTGCATGCCATTGCCGCCTTCGAGCAGAAACCGGACAGTGACTGGCTGCAACTGACCTTCCGTTTCGTCGATCAGGACACGCAAAAGCTCGACTACCTGTCGCGCCTGATTGCCCGTGGTACGGCGCAGAAGCACTTCGTGCCGGGCGCGTAACGGCCTCACTATCCTGTAGGAGCGCGCTTGGTCTGGGCCGCATTCGGACGATTGCGGTGTATCTCAGACATATTCGTCAACTGACATACCGCAATCGCGGGCAAGCGCTCCTACAATTGGATCTGTGTTCGTCTGACGAACCGCACACTCACCCTGCATAGAAATTGCAAATTCCTTCGCGCCTGACCCTGACGCGATTTCCTTGACGCTTCGTCTATTACCGATTGATACGGATGAGTCCTTTTCTATCGGTTTCGCTGTTAGTCTGGCCCCCAACGTTCCCCGAGCCAGGCCTATCCAGATGTTAGAGCGCTTGCTGACGGTGTGTGTACTGCTCCTGGCTGCGCAATCGGCCGCAGCCGTCACCATCTACAGATTCACCGATGCCAACGGCGTGGTTTCGTTTACCGATCAACCCGTCCCCGGCGCGCAGGTGATGAAACCCCGAGAGCGCATGGTTGAGCGCATCGACAGCCAGGTGCGGCTGAACGTCAAAAAAGCCAAAGGAACCGACAGCCTGTACGTGCGCAACGACTTGTACGCACCGGTCGAGATCGAATTGAAGTTGGCTGGCGTGAAAAACGTGGTGGGCGTCGCCGATCAGGTCATCCGTCGCACCATCCCTGCCCGCAGCAACGAACGGTTGCTGGCCTTGAGCCCACAAATACCCGGCAAGCCCATGTCTTACAAGCCGAGCCTGCGCTCGATTGTCGGCGATCCCCAGCGCAGCGTTTCAGCTGGCGGGCTGGCTTATCGTTATCCGTTGCCTTGGGTCGGAGGTCCTTTTCGCATCAGCCAGGGCCCTAACGGGTCGTACAGCCATGTAGGCGCCAAGAGCCGCTACGCCATCGACATTGCCATGCCAGAAGGCACGCCGATCATCGCGGCCCGCAGCGGCACGGTGATCAAGACCGAAAACGGTCAATCCGGGCGAGGTGCTAATCCTTCGGGGAACTTCGTGCGCATCCTCCACGATGACGGCACCATGGGCGTTTATCTGCACCTGATGCAGGGATCGGTCAGCGTGAAGGAAGGTGAACGCGTGGCGGTAGGCACGCCGCTCGGGCGCTCAGGCAATACGGGCAACAGCACCGGCCCGCATCTGCACTTCGTGGTGCAACGTAACGTGGGGCTGGCGCTGGAGTCGATTCCCTATGAGTTCGCCCGGCCGGTGCAGAGCCTGCCGAACTTCGCCATCGGCGGGAATTGACCGTTTCCGTATGCTGATGCGGGTTGTTGTAGGCGCGCGCTTGGTCTGCGCCGCATATCGGACGATAGAGTTCAATTCCAGGCATATCCGTCGCCTGACCTACCTTTCGCGGGCAAGCGCGCTCCTACAGGAAGCCGTGTGCATTCAGATGCGCATCAATCCAGCTTCAACACCTTCGCCAATACGATCTTCGGGCCTTTCATCTTTTTGATGATGATGCGCAGGCCTTCGACCTCCATCACTTCCTCTTCCTCGGGCACGCGCTTGAGGCTGTCGTAGATCAGCCCGGCGAGGGTTTCTGCTTCGACGTGATCCAGATCGATGCCCAGCAGGCGTTCGATCTTGAACAACGGCGTATCGCCGCGCACCAGCAACTTGCCCGGCTGGTAGGCAAGGATGCCGCGTTCTGCCTTGCGGTGTTCGTCCTGAATGTCACCGACCAGGACTTCCAGCACGTCTTCCATGGTCAGGTAACCGATGATCTTGCCATCGGCCTCTTCAACCAATGCGAAGTGGGCGCCGCCCTGACGGAACTGCTCCAGCAGGCGCGACAACGGCATGTGCTTGGACACGCGCTCCAGGGGGCGCGTCAGTTCATCGAGATTGAACGATTCGGGAATGTGGTCCAGCGCCGCCAGTTCCAGCAGCAGGTCCTTGATGTGCAGCAGGCCGACGAATTCATTGCGCTTGGCGTCATATACCGGATAGCGGCTGAACTTGTGACGGCGAAACAGGGCGAGGATCTCCTTGAGCGGCGCGTTGCAGTCCAGCGTCACCAGGTCTTCGCGGGAATTGGCCCAGTCGACCACTTCCAGCTCGCCCATTTCCACCGCCGATGCCAGTACGCGCATGCCCTGGTCGCTTGGGTCCTGCCCCCGGCTGGAGTGCAGAATCAGCTTGAGCTCCTCGCGGCTGTACGAATGTTCGTGGTGCGGGCCCGGTTCGCCCTGACCGGCGATACGCAGAATGCCGTTGGCGCTGGCGTTGAGCAGGTAGATAGCCGGGTACATGACCCAGTAAAACAGGTACAGCGGAACGGCGGTCCACAGCGACAGCAGCTCAGGCTTGCGAATGGCCCAGGATTTGGGCGCCAGTTCGCCGACCACGATGTGCAGATAAGAGATCACGAAGAAGGCGGAGAAAAACGACACGCCTTTGATCACTTCCGGCGAACCCACGCCCATGGCTTCCAGCAGAGGCGCCAACAGGTGCGCGAAAGCGGGCTCACCGACCCAGCCCAGGCCCAGCGAGGCGAGCGTGATACCCAGCTGACAGGCCGACAGATAAGCGTCCAGCTGGCTGTGTACCGTGCGAAGGATGCTACCGCGCCAGCCGTTTTTCTCGGCGATGGATTCCACGCGAGTGGAGCGCAGCTTGACCATGGCAAACTCTGCTGCAACGAAAAAGCCGTTGAGCAGGACCAGAATCATTGCAAAGAGAATCATGCCGAAGTCGGCGAAAATTGACGCGAAGCTAATGCCAGGGGAAGGGTCCATGATGGGGTTTTGCAGGTTCCGTTTCGAGAAAGGATGAAATAAGCCCTCACAAATTGAGGGCATAAGCGATGCAATTTAGCGGCTATCGGCCAGCAATACTAGGGCTTGGTCATCTGAATCGGAGCAAAGTTGCAGATGAATACGCTGCCCTTGCCCAGCACGCTGTTGATCTCCAGTGAGCCACGATGGCGAAGCAACACATGCTTGACGATCGCCAGCCCAAGGCCTGTGCCGCCGGTATTGGAAGCCCGGCTGGAGTCCACTCGATAGAAACGCTCGGTCAGGCGCGGGATGTGTTTGGGGTCGATACCAATCCCGGAGTCCTGCACGCTCAGGTGCGCGCCCCGACCATCGGCCCACCAGCGGATGCGGATTTTGCCCTCGGCGGGGGTGTATTTCACCGCATTGAAAATCAGATTGGAAAACGCACTGCGCAATTCCGCTTCGCTGCCTTTCAGGCTCCAGTCGCTTTCCACGTCCAGGACGATTTCCTGATTCTTGGCACCTGACAGGGCCTGCGCATCCGTCTTGATGCTCTGCAGTAACGCTGGCACGGCGACAGGCTGATTGTCCGAGGGGTAATCCGTGGCTTCCAGCTTTGCTAGCAGCAGCAGGTCGTTGAGCAGCGTCTGCATGCGGCCGCCCTGTTGCTGCATCTGTTGCAGCGCGCGGACCCACCGAGGATTCACCTCGTCCACGTTATCCAGCAGCGTTTCCAGGTAACCGCAGATCACCGTCAGCGGCGTGCGCAGTTCATGAGAGACGTTGGCCACGAAGTCTTTGCGCATTTGCTCCAGCAGATGAAGGCGCGTGACGTCACGCACCAGCATCAGGTGCTCGTTATTGCCGTATCGCGTGATCAGCATCTGAATGCGCAGACGGTCGTTGACCGGAGAAGGAATTTCCAGAGGTTCGGCGTAATTGGCCTGCTCGAAATATTCCTTGAAGCGAGGATGGCGCACCAGGTTGGTCACGGGCTGGCCGCTGTCCTGAGGTGTTTTGAGGCCCAGCAGCGTTTCAGCGGCACGGTTCCACCATTCCAGATTGCCTTCGCTGTCGAGCATGATCACAGCGTCTTTCAGCGCCGCCGTAGACTCTTGAACCCGGTCGATGACGGCTTGCAGACGACCTCGCACACGCTGATCGCGGCGTTGCAGGTGATAGATGCTGTCGAAGACTTCGCCCCAGAGGCCATAGCCATCGGGCGGCGGCTCATCCGGTTTGTGATGGCGCAGCCAGTCATGCAGCCTGAGCAGCTGTTTGAGGGTCCAGGCCAGGTACAGGCCCAGGCCGATTGCCAGGCACCCGCCATAATGGCCGCTGATCAGCCCGGCCAGCAGCGAGGCCGTGACCAATAGCAGCAGATGGCGGATCAGGGTGCCATGCCAGTTTTGATTCAATTAACGCGTCCTTGTCTGCAGCGATCGGAGTCGCTACCAAGAGCTGCTCAGCTTTTGGTGGAAAAACGGTAGCCAGTACCGCGGACGGTTTGTACCAGATTTTCATAAGCATCGCCGAGGGCTTTGCGCAGGCGACGAATGTGAACGTCCACTGTGCGCTCTTCGACGTAAACGTTGCCGCCCCAGACTTGATCGAGCAACTGACCGCGGGTGTAGGCGCGCTCCTGATGGGTCATGAAGAACTGCAGCAGGCGGTATTCGGTCGGCCCCATTTCAGCAGGCTTGCCGTCGATGGTGACGCGATGACTGATTGGGTCCAACAACAGACCGCCCACTTCGATGGGCGATTCGCCGTCGTTGGGGCCTGCGCGGCGCAGCACGGCTTTGAGGCGCGCGACCAGTTCACGAGGGGAGAAGGGTTTGGTGATGTAATCATCGGCGCCGACCTCGAGCCCCTGGATCTTGTTGTCCTCTTCACCCTTGGCGGTGAGCATGATGATCGGAATATCCCCGGTCAGCTCATCACGCTTCAAGCGCCGCGCCAACTCGATGCCGGACGTGCCGGGCAGCATCCAGTCGAGCAGGATCAAATCGGGCTTGCGGTCGACGATGACCGCGTGGGCCTGCTGAGAGTTCTCTGCCTCCATGCAGTCATAGCCGGCCATTTCCAGTGCGACGGCGATCATCTCGCGAATCGGCGCTTCGTCGTCGACGATCAGAATGCTCCTGCCAACCATGCCTCGAACCTCATGTCATTTAACTGTCTTGGGGCGCATTAGATAACGGAATTATTGCAGTCGTGTGACAGGTTAGTTCGGACAAGGCGCATTGCACGGTCTGGCGCTAAGCTTATGGTCTTGTCCTACAACGTTTGTCCAACCTACGACTAACAAAAAGGGAACATACCGATGGCTAAAACTTCTTCTGCTTTTATGGGTTTTTTTGCTGCTGCTGCACTGGCATCGTCCGGGATGGCCTTCGCTCAGCATCAGGCAGATACCAAAGATGGCGTTCTGGTCGATAAAAAGGGCATGACCCTTTATACGTTCGACAAGGACACGTCCGCTGGCAAGTCAGTCTGCAACGATCAGTGCGCGGTCAACTGGCCGCCCATGGTCGCCGGTGACGGCGATAAGGCCGAGGGCGACTGGACGATCATCAAGCGTGAAGACGGTGCCTCGCAGTGGGTCTATAAAGGCAAGCCGCTGTACACCTTCAAGAACGACAAAGCCGCTGGCGACAAGACCGGTGACGGCAAGGGCGACGTCTGGCACGTCGCTAAACCCTGAATTGACACCTCACGCTGCGTTGATCCGTACAGGGTCAACGCAGCGCATAGTCCACGACGATTCCGACAAAGATCGCCAATCCCGCCCAATGGTTATGCAGGAAAGCCTTGAAACAGGCTTGCGGCGCCCTATCCCGCGTCGACCAGAATTCCCAGGCAAAGCAGCCTGCGGCGACCAGCAGGCCAAGGAAGAAATACACCCCGAGTTCAAACCGTGAACCCGCAAGCATCAGGCAGAACAGCGCCAGGCACTGCAGCGTCAGGATGATCACTCGATCGGCGTCGCCAAACAGGACAGCGGTGGATTTCACCCCGATCTTCAGGTCGTCCTCCCGGTCGGTCATCGCGTAATACGTGTCGTAACCCACTGTCCATAGCAGATTGGCGATGTACAGCAACCAGGCGGCGGCAGGCAGGTCGCCGGTCTCGGCCGTGAACGCCATCGGCATGCCCCATGAAAACGCTGCGCCGAGTACCACTTGCGGGTAATAGGTGTATCGCTTCATGAATGGGTACGTGGCGGCGAGCGCCAGACCGCCGAACGACAGCCAGACGGTTGTGGAATTGGTCAGCAGCACCAGCAGAAAGCTCAGTCCCACCAGCACCGCGAACAGGATCAGCGCCTCTCTGGAGCTGACCTTGCCGCTCACCAGAGGGCGCTGCTCGGTACGTTTGACGTGACCGTCGACCTTGCGGTCGGCGAAGTCATTGATCACGCAGCCGGCGGCGCGCATCAGGAACACGCCAACCACGAAGATCAGGACGTTGCCCGGCGACGGCGACCCTTTACCTGCAATCCATAGCGCCCAAAGCGTTGGCCACAACAGCAGATAGATGCCGATTGGCTTGTCGATGCGGGTCAGTTGAATGAAATCCCAGGCCCGTGGGTGCAGACGGTTAAGGGATTTGAGCAGCGACAAGTACATCAGTGGCGCTCCTTGGCGGATTGAGAGGCGGCGTCGATGGCGCGCCACACGGTCGGCAAAAATACCTCGGCGACGAGGATGCCCAATGCCCCTCGCGTAAAGCAGGAGCGACGGCCCCAGAGTCCTGCGCGGTTATCCGCATCAGGCAACCATGGCGCGGGGTATTGGCAAATCTGCAACGGTCCTCGGGCGAACGCCCGGTCGCTGAACAGCAATTCGCCCAGCGAACGGGTCCCCAGTTCGTCCATGTGCAGGCCATCGTTTTCCAGCGCGGCACGCGCCGCCACGCTGCGGGCGAATACCCACTTCTCGCCCTGGCCGAGCAGATAGACCTCACGCACCCAGCCTTCGCTGCCATCCGGCAATTGCAGCGCGGCGCACTCATCCGCGCGCAGCGGTTGCCAGCCTTCGAACATCGGCGTGACGCTGAAGCCATTGTGGGAAAGTCGGGTCAGGCGTCGGGTCAGAGAGTCTTCGTGGAACAGCCACTCAAGGACGACGGGTGCGGGCAGATCGACCAGTTGATCGCGCAACAGCCACTCAGGCGTTGGGCATGCAGGATTTTGCTGGATCACGGTGAGCAATTATTGGCAGCAATCGAGGCGGCGAGCTTAGCATGATTGAGCAGGCTGGCCGACGGCCGGGGCATGGATTGCGCATCGATGAAACTTGCGTGAACGCCCGGTGATCAGTAAAACGCCCAGACCCATTCGAAAGAGCGCGCGATGATCGCCGAGCGTCTGGGCACGTATAGCCTGAGAACCGAGAGAACCAACCCATGAAAAAGTGGCAGTGCATTGTCTGTGGCCTGATTTATAACGAAGCCGATGGTTGGCCGGATGACGGCATTGCACCGGGCACCCGCTGGGAAGATGTGCCGGAAGACTGGCTCTGCCCGGATTGCGGTGTCGGCAAGATGGACTTCGAGATGATCGAGATCGGCTGATCCGCCATCCCTTATCTGATTCAGGAGATTTGAATGAACGCACCTGTGGTGATCATCGGTACCGGCCTTGCGGGTTACAACCTTGCACGGGAATTTCGCAAGCTCGATGGCGAAACGCCGCTGCTGCTGATCACGGCCGATGACGGTCGTTCCTACTCCAAACCCATGCTCTCCACCGGCTTTGGCAAGAACAAGGAGGCCGACGGCCTGAGTATGGCCGAGCCCGGCGCCATGGCCGAACAGCTCAAAGCGGAGGTACGCACCCATACCCGAATCAGTGGCATCGACCCCGGTCACAAGCGCGTGTGGATAGGCGAAGAGTCGGTGTACTACCGTGACCTGATCCTCGCCTGGGGCGCAGAAACCGTGCGTGTCCCGGTGGAAGGCGATGCTGGGGATGCGATTTTTCCGATCAACGATCTTGAGGACTACGCGCGTTTTCGTGCGGCTGCGGCAGGCAAGCGGCGCGTGCTGATTCTTGGCGCTGGCCTGATCGGTTGCGAGTTCGCCAATGACCTTATCGTGGGCGGTTACGAAGTCGATCTGGTGGCGCCTTGCGAACAGGTCATGCCGACCTTGCTGCACCCCGCGGCGGCAGCCGCTGTTCAGGCGGGGCTGGAGAGCCTGGGCGCGCGTTTCCACCTGGGTCCTGTCCTGACGCGTTTGTCGCGAACGGACGATGGCCTGGAAGCGCACCTGTCCGATGGCGCCATTCTACGGTGTGATCTGGTGGTGTCGGCCATTGGCTTGCGCCCTCGGGTCGATCTGGCAGCGGCCGCTGGCCTTGAGATTGGCCGAGGGGTGGTCGTTGATCGTTACCTCAAGACCTCTCATGCCAACATCTACGCGCTGGGGGATTGCGCCGAAGTGGACGGGTTGAATCTGCTCTATGTGATGCCGTTGATGAGCTGCGCGCGGGCGCTGGCGCAGACATTGGCCGGTACCCCGACGTCGGTGAAATACGGGCCGATGCCCGTCACGGTAAAAACGCCTGTCTGCCCACTGGTGGTTTCACCGTCGCCCAAGGGCCGGGAAGGTAACTGGACGATCGAAGGGCAGGGCGCGGATATCAAGGCGCTCTGTCACGATGCAGACGGTAACCTGCTGGGCTATGCACTGACAGGCGCCGCCGTCATGGACAAACTGGCTTTAAACAAGGTCTTGCCGCCCTTGCTGGCGTAAATAGCTGTCGTTCTGTCGGATAAGGCACGTTTTTGTTCGTACAAACGTGGTTCACGTACTGGCGCGGGAATCGGCAGCATGCCATCCTCATTCCGGTCTGCCGCAGCGTAGAGCCGCTGCGGCACCTGCTCGCTGCCCTGAAGGGGTGGCACGGGACATAAAAACAAAAAACCGTAAAAGAGGCTTCATATGCGTAAACCAGAACTCGCAGCCGCCATTGCCGAAAAAGCAGATCTCACCAAAGAACAAGCCAATCGCGTTCTCAATGCCGTCTTGGATGAAATCACCAACGCCTTGCACAAAAAGGACAGCGTGACCCTGGTGGGTTTCGGCACGTTCCTGCAACGCCATCGCGGCGCGCGCACAGGCAAGAATCCACAGACCGGTGAGCCGGTCAAAATCAAGGCCAGCAACACCGTTGCATTCAAACCGGGCAAGTTTCTCAAGGACAGCGTTAACCCTGTCGCGACGCCTGCGAAGAAGAAATAAATAGCTGGACGTCTTGCGGAAGGCGAACAGTGTGGAAATGGGCATGCCAAGCAGTTGGATGCCCATTTTTTATGGCCTGTTGTCTGACCCGGCAAGTGTCTGGGTCGCCACTTTGCGACCGTCGGGTTCTGTTCCGTCATTCGGTGTTCAGGCTCGCTACACTGCCGTTGGTTGCTATCCGCACCTGATCGCATGAGGCGTCGCACATGAAGTTCCGTTTTCTCCTCTGGATGTTGGGTCTGCTCATGACCCGCGCCAGCCGCAACAACCCTGCATTCCAGCAACAGCTCGCCGGAAAGGACCTGACCTTCCAGCTGCAAACCTCCGATGGAAAAGTGGCCCGGCACTTTGTGGTGAAGGATCAACGTATCAGCAGCCGCGGCGGCGCTGTCGCCGCACCGGCATTCGCGATCTCGTTCAGGGACGCGGCGTACGGCTTCGCCACGATGCAGGCGAAGAACAAGCAACTGGCGTTCATGCAGGGGATTCAGGACAAGAACATTCAGGTCGTTGGCAATACCGGCCTGGTGATGTGGTTTCAGGGCCTGACGAGGTATTTGAAGCCGAGGAAGAAGAAATAGGACTGAGGGCTGACCGGGCACGTACATCCTGATGGTAATACGTTGCTCATTCCGCAGATTTCGCGAGCAAACTCGCTCCCATAGGGTGTTCCAACCGCCAGGAATCACGGGCGGTTGGAACAAGCGGTCAATCAATGGAACTGCGAAGCCAGTTCGCGCAGCATCGCTTCGGCTTCCAGCACTTTATGCACCACGTCCTGCGCCTTCTCACGTGGCAGTTCCAGGCGCTGGAACAGCTCGTCCGGAATGCTTTCCATCGGGCCGGAGCCGATGCCTTCCCTGCGCAGCAGACGCACCGCAAGGCACACGAGGTTGGCGTACTCGCAATGCTCGCCGGTGTAATGCGGGTCGTGCTGGAAACGCAGCGCGGTGGACAGTTCTTCAGGCATGTCCCAGTTACGCATCAGCCAGGCACCGATCTGCTCGCGGGAGATACCCAGCAGATGCTGCTCCACGAAACTGTGGTGCAGGTGCGGGTTGACCTCGATTTGTCGACAGATCAGCGAAAAATGCGGGGGGAAGACGTGCGCCAGCAACAGATAGCCGAAGTTGTGCAGCAGACCGGCCAGGTACGTCAGGCCGCTTTCCGGGCGCTTGGCGCGGGGCATGGCGCGGGTCAGGCCTTCGATGACAGCGGCGGTGTAGATCGACTGCTGCCAGTACGGCGTCGCATGCTGTGGATGATCCTTGGGAAGCGCCAGTGTCTTGCCCAGCGCCAGACCCAGTGCCAGGTTGATCACCAGATCGAAGCCCAACACACGCACGATGGCGTCTTCAACCGACCGAATCTTGCCAGCGGAACCGTAATACGGCGATGCCGCCCAACTGACCACCTGTGCGGCCAGCGCCGGATCGGTTTCCACGACGCCGGTAATGTCGTCGATGGTCGCGTCCGGATCGACACGCAGTTTGATGATTTTCTGAGCAGTGTCGGCCAGCGGCGGAATTTCCACCGTCGCTTCCAGGCGTTGCTGGATACGCCGCGCGGTGAAGTTCTGGACCGCCTTGGTGATTTCCTCACGGTCGTCGTCGGGACGCGTCAGGTTCGGTTGCACCCGATTGACCGGCTCGCCAAATGTGGCGGCGCTGGCTTTGCTCAACAAGGATTTGAAGTCTTCGCTGCTGATCTCCAGCAGCAGACCCGGCTCACCCGAGTCAATCAGTACGGTGGGCTCCTGAAGGATGCGCTCTTCGTACAGGCAGGGCGAACTGGTCAGCGCCGGGAGGGCGGGCAGTTTGTGCAGGTTATGCTTGCCGAGCATTTGATCCAGATGCTCTTGGGACACAGCGGTCAACTTGCGCCCGGTCAACTCGGTGATCCGATTGAGATCCAGCAGCTGGCTCTGCGGGAAAAGGATCAGCAACGCGCCAACGGAGTCGTGCACCAGAACGGCCTGGACCTTCTGCGTGGTGGTGAGCGTTTCGTCGTCCATGACTTCGCGGTAGTTGATGGCAGCTTTGCCAAGCAACTGCCGGATGACAGACGGGGCGTGTTGGGTTGCGTCGATGTGGGCAACTTCTGTCATGGCCTGTATCCAGATTCCTACAAGTGCTGAAGTATAACCAGCTTAGTTGTTATAGAGGGGAGACACGTTCTTCTTGTTGACTGCTTCACACTTGCCCATATTGCTGGCCGTGGCGCAGCCAGCGCTCCAGTAATGGGCTGACGTGTTGCGGCCAGCGCTCCAGCAATGCCTGCGCGGCGTCCCGAACGGCCGGCAAGAGGTCTGCGTCGCGCATCAGGTCGGCGACCTTGAATTGCAACAGGCCCGTTTGTCGTGTCCCAAGCATCTCGCCCGGCCCGCGAAGCTCCAGGTCCTTTTCGGCGATCACGAAACCGTCGTTGGTTTCCCGCATGATCCCCAGCCGCTGCCTGCCGATCTGCGACAACGGCGGATGGTACAGCAGCACGCAATGACTCGCTGCGCTGCCGCGTCCTACCCGGCCGCGTAACTGATGAAGCTGAGCCAGGCCCAGTCGTTCTGGGTTTTCGATAATCATCAGGCTGGCGTTGGGAACGTCCACGCCCACCTCGATGACGGTCGTTGCGACCAACAACTGCAAGTTGCCCTGCTTGAACTCGGCCATGACTGCCGCTTTTTCCGCCGGCTTCATGCGGCCATGAATCAGCCCGACCTTGAGTTCGCCCAAGGCGCTTGTCAGCTCTTCGAAGGTGGTTTCGGCCGCCTGACACGTCAGCTCTTCGGATTCTTCGATCAATGTGCAGACCCAATAGGCCTGACGGCCCTCGGCACACGCATTGCGGACCCGCTCCACCACCTCGATGCGGCGGCTGTCGGCGACCAACACGGTATTGACCGGTGTACGGCCTGGCGGCAGTTCGTCGAGGATCGAAGTATCGAGGTCGGCATAGGCACTCATCGCCAGCGTTCGCGGAATGGGCGTGGCGGTCATGATCAATTGGTGCGGGCACATCAGGCCGCCAACGCCTTTCTTGCGCAGGGCCAGACGTTGCTGGACGCCAAAGCGATGCTGTTCATCGATGATCACAAGCGCGAGATTCTTGAACTGCACCTCATCCTGAAACAACGCGTGGGTGCCGACCACCATTGGGGCGCCGCTGGCAATCTGCTCAAGCGATGCGGCGCGGGCCTTGCCCTTGAGCTTGCCGGCCAGCCAGGCGGTTTCAATGCCCAGCGGTTCCAGCCAGCGGGTGAAGTTGAGGAAGTGCTGCTCGGCCAGGATCTCGGTCGGCGCCATCAGCGCAACCTGGTAACCGGCTTCCAGCGCCTGCAACGCTGCCAGTGCCGCGACTACAGTCTTGCCCGCGCCCACGTCACCCTGAATCAACCGCAACATGGGTTCTTGCTGGCTGAGGTCGTAAGCGATTTCCTTGCCGACGCGCTGCTGTGCCCCTGTCGGCGGAAAGCCCAGATTGGCAAGGAACTGCTTGGGGAGCCGTCTGGCGACCGGCAGCGCCGGGGCGCGCTGGGAACGCAGGCTTTCACGCAGGCGTTGCTGAGACAACTGATGAGTCAGCAGTTCTTCAAAGGCCAGCCTGTGCTGCGCCCAGTGATGACCCAGCGCGAGTTCCTCGACGTCGGCATCGGCGGGCGGGTTATGCAGATAATGAATAGCGTCAGCCAGTGGCGCCAACTGATAGTCGCGCGCCAGCTCTTCCGGTAGCCAGTCCGGCAAACTTCTCGGCCCCAGCATCCCGAGGCTTTGCTGACACAACTGCCGCAAGCGCTGTTGGGTCAGACCTTCGGTGGTGGGGTAAATGGGCGTGAGTGTCTGCTCGACCGCGACGTGTTCTTCGTCGGTGATCGCACGGTATTCGGGATGGTAAATCTCCAGCCCCGAGGCGCCGGGACGCGCTTCGCCATAGCAGCGCACATGCGTGCCGCGCTTCAGGCCATCTTTTTGTGCGTTGCTGAAGTGGTAGAAACGCAGGCTCAGTACGCCTGTGCCGTCACTCAGTCGAACCAGCAGGCTGCGACGTTTGCCCATCACCACGTCGGCGCCGCTGACGACGCCTTCGATCACCGCATCCTGGCCGGGGCGTAACGCGCCAATGGGCACGACGCGCGTGCGATCCTGATAACGCAGCGGCAGGTGAAACAGGACGTCCTGGATGTTCTCCAGACCGACCTTCGCCAGCTTCTCGGCCATGGCCTCGCCGACGCCCTTCAGCGCCGTTACCGAGACGTGGGACAGCTCAGTCATACCGCCACTTAGCTCGCTTGTGCCTGGGCTTTGGGGCGAGCGACGGAGCACAGGCGGATAGAGTCGGCCAGGATCTCGATGGCTTTTGGCCGTGGGAAGCTCGCACGCCAGGCGATCGCGACCGTGCGGAATGGCACGGGCGGCGACAGCGGACGCACTTCAATCACGCCGGGTGCGTAGTGATGACTGTCGACTGCGGACATGGGCAGGATCGAAACGCCCAGGCCCGAAGCCACCATGTGCCGGATGGTTTCCAGGGAGCTGGATTCGACGGTCGTGTGCTTGGCGCTGTCGCCCCCTTTCACCAGCGTCGGGCACGCTTCGAGCACCTGGTCGCGGAAACAGTGGCCTTCGCCCAGCAGCAGCAGGCTCTTGTCGTTCAGGGCGGAGGCGTCGATGGTGTCTTTCTGAGTCCACGGATGATCAGCCGGCATGAGCACGTAGAACGGCTCGTCGTACAGCGACATGGTCAGTACGTCGGCTTCGTTGAACGGCAGGGCGATGATGATCGCATCCAGCTCACCGTTGCGCAGCTTGTCGCGCAGCACATGGGTGAAGTTCTCTTCGATGTACAACGGCATTTGCGGGGCAACCCGGTGCAGTTGTGGAATCAAATGAGGGAACAGATAAGGACCGACGGTGTAGATCGCACCGACTTTCAGCGGCGCTGTCAGTTGGTTCTTGCCCGTCTGGGCGAGTTCACGAATCCCTTGAGCCTGCTCGAGCACTTTTTGCGCCTGAGCCACGATGCCCTCGCCAACCGGCGTAAGACGTACCGCACTCTTGCTGCGCTCGAAAATCAGCACACCGAGTTCATCTTCCAGCTTCTTTACGCCCACCGACAGCGTCGGTTGGCTGACGTGGCAGCGTTCAGCCGCGTGGCCGAAATGCTGCTCCTGAGCGAGGGTAACGATATAGCGCAATTCTGTGAGGGTCATAGCGTGCGTCCATGAAGTTGCGGCCCCAGCATAGCGGGTGCAATCGATAGACGCACGTTATCAGGCGCACTGTTATCACAAAATCAACGTTTCAACGTTTATCCAGTGAATAAACGAAGGGTGCGACCACTTCAAGCGTGCCGTTGTTAAGCAATTCCGCCGGCGGTTTAGGCAGCGGCTGGGCACGACGAATCATCTCCAGGGTTGCGCGATCAAGCGACGCACTGCCTGAACCCCCGGCGATTTCGTATGACAGCACCCGGCCTTCGCCATCCACGACGAAGCGCAAGCGGTTGATGCCTTGCATGCCACGCCGACGAGCGTCATCCGGATAACGCTTGTACTTGCTCAGATGGCGCAGCAGGTCGCCCTGCCAGGTTGGCAGCGCGTTGCTGGGCGGTGCCGGTGGCGCGGGTTGTGGCGCCGCCGATTTTTCCGGTTTTGCGTTGGAAGGTGGCGTGTCGACCGGTTTCTCGTCGGCAGGTTTCTCCTCTTTCGGCGGCTCAACCTTCTTCACCGGCTTGGGCGGCTGCGGTTTGGGCTTGGGCTTGACCGGTTTGGGCGTCGCGATTTCCGGCTTTGGTGCTTCGGCAACAGGCGGAATCGGCAACTCTTCTTCCGGCGCAGGCGGCTGCGGAGGTTGCACCACCTTGGGCGGTGGCGGCGGAGCAGGCTCAGGGACGGGCGCCAGCTCGACCATCATGGCGGCCGGCGGCAGCTCGATGGCCTGCGAGGCGGGCCAGCGCAGGGCGACGATGATCGCAACCGCGTGAACCGCCAGCACCAACAACAGACTACCGCTATAGCGCGTCAGTTTTTGGCGCGTATTGATCATTTCTTACCAACCGTCTCAAGACCCACCAGGCCGACTTTCAGGTAACCGGCGCCGCGCAGGGCATTCATGACATCCATGAGATCGCCGTAATCCACGCCCTTGTCGGCTTGGAAGAAAATCGTGGTGTCTTTCTTGCCTTTGGTCCTGGCGTCCAGAACCGGGCCGATCTGATCACGCATCACTTTCTCATCGCCCAGGTACAGGCTTTGGTCTGCCTTGACGCTCAGGAAGATCGGTTTTTCCGGTCGAGGTGCCGGCTTCGCTGTAGAGGCGGGCAGGTCAACTTTGATATCCACGGTCGCCAGCGGTGCCGCCACCATGAAGATGATCAGCAGCACCAGCATGACGTCGATAAACGGCGTCACGTTGATTTCGTGGTTTTCGGCGAGGTCGTCGCCGCCTTCGTTAAGATGCAGGCCCATGGTTTACCCCATTTTTACCATGTGCGGCGGTTGCACACGGTCAGCGGCGGGCTGGTGGTCCAGATCGCGACTCACGAGCAGCAGAACCTGAGCCGAAGCGTCGGACACCTGAGCCTTGTAACCGGCAATGGAGCGTGCAAAAACGTTGTAGATAACAACGGCAGGAATGGCCGCGACCAGACCGAGTGCGGTAGCCAGCAGCGCTTCGGCGATACCGGGCGCCACGACCGCCAGGTTCGTGGTCTGGGTCTTGGCGATGCCGATGAAGCTGTTCATGATGCCCCAGACGGTGCCGAACAGGCCCACGAAGGGCGCGGTAGAGCCGATGGTGGCGAGAACGCCGGTGCCCATGCTCATGTTGCGACCGCAAGCGGCAACCAGACGCTCGAGGCGGAAGGCAACACGCTCCTTGATGCCTTCACGCTCGCGACTGTTGACCGAGAGACGCATCTCTTCCATGGCATCGTGGACCAGCAGATGAGCCAGCGTGCCTTCTTTCTTTGCACCGGCGCTGGCTTCATCGAGTGTGCGCGCGCGCTTGAGGGCGGCGATCTCGCCACGCAGACGACGCTTGGCGCCGATCAACTCCAGGCCTTTGGCGATCCAGATGGTCCAGGTGATGATCGAAGCGATGGCGAGGCCGATCATCACCGCTTTAACGATAATGTCTGCATTCTTGTACATGCCCCAAGGCGACAGGTCATGGGACATGCCCAGGCTGTTGTCCTCGGCGACAGGTTCGATCGAATCCGTCGGGGCCATTGGCTCCTGAACGGCAGGCGCCGCTGCGGTGTCAACTGGAGCGGCGGCCGGCGCTGCCGACTGAGCCGCAGGAGGTTGCTGGGCAGGGGCGCTGGAATCGGCAAGTGCAACAGGCGTCAGCATCAGGCTGAACAGAACGGCGGCAATGGCGCGTCCTGCACGAGGCAGACCTGAAGACGTGGTTGACGAAGCGGCGGATTGAATAGGTGTCATGCTGGCCCGACCTGATGTGAAAATAGGTGTTCGTTCTGGGTGCGTCACGCTGGCCCGAGGGCAGCGGAGAAGAACAAAGGGCCGTCATTATTGCAAGTAATTCTTGTTAACAAAAGTAATAGAGTCTCTTTTTTTAACGCGAACGCGTCCCGATGGTCGATTTTCAGGCCTGTTTTATGGGTTGAAACCTACTTTTGATGTGGAGAATGGTCATGGCGGCACCGTCCGTTTTGATTGCTGGATGTGGAGACATTGGCGGGCGCCTGGCGCAGCAGTTGTTGCCTCATGGATGGACGGTGTACGGCCTGCGCCGGAATGTTGCGAAGCTGCCGCAGGGCGTGCGGGGGGTGAGTGGAGACCTTTTTGATGCCCGGATTCCTGATCAATGGCCAGAAAGCCGAATCGATTATCTGGTGTATTGCGCAACTCCGACTTCGCGGGACGAGGCTGGTTATCGCGCAGCGTACGTACAAGGGTTACGCCATGTTCTGGGCTGGACGGAACGCAGCGGGCAGAAGCCCAGACGTGTTCTGTTCGTCTCAAGCAGCAGTGTTTATGGGCAGCAAGGAGGCGAGTGGGTCGATGAGACGTCGTCCGCCGAGGCAGACGGGTTTTCAGGCCGGGTGATGCGAGAAGCCGAGCAGGTGGCCCTGAACAGTGGCCTCCCGGCGAGTATCGTCAGATTGACCGGTATCTATGGACCGGGCCGTAGCGATTTGATGAACCGGGTTCGTCAGGGGTACAGCGTTGCCGTTGATCCGCCCCTGTACGGCAACCGGATTCACGCCGACGACGCTGCGGGTTTGCTGGCCTTCCTGCTGCAGGCCGATGCGAAGGGGCAGCCGCTGGAAGAGTGTTATCTGGGTGTCGACGACGCGCCGGTGCCCCTGGCTGAGGTGGTGGACTGGATGCGTGCTCGTCTCAATGTAACGCAGTGGTCCGATGAGAACAGCGTGAGACGCGCAGGCAGCAAGCGTTGCAGTAACGCGCGGGCCAAGGCGCTGGGTTGGGTGCCGCGTTATGCAAGTTACAAAGAGGGGTATGAGGCGATGTTGGCTGATAATTGATTAAGTCTTGTGACAGACCCTGTAGGAGCGCGCTTGCCCCCGATGGCATTTCTGCCGTCACCACAGAGGTGATTAGCTGATTGCAATCGCGGGCAAGCGCGCTCCTACACACTCAAACAGGCGTAGAACTCAATTTTTCTCCAACACCCAATGCCGCTCGCCCGGGCGCAAATCCGGCATTTCTGTGGCCTGGGCATTGTTCACGGCCTGGAAGATTTCCAGCTGTTTGCCCTGGCGCACGAACACCCATGGGTTGCCGCGCTCATTTTTCTCCAGCCACATGCTGTCGTACTCGCCGCTCATAGCGGCGCAATCGCCTGCCAGACAGAGCGCGTAACGGTCGTTGCCCGGCAAACCGGTCACGCTGCCGTCGGGTTGAAACTCCACGACACTGCCTTGTCCGTCGCCATTGACGATCGTCCATTTGCCGCCCAGGTAGGCGGTATAAAGCGCACGCTCAAAGCTGCTGCCAGGCGGTGCGCCAGCGGGAGCGGCTTGTTTGGGCATGCGGAAATGCTGTTCGGGGCCCGAGTCGCTGGCGCTTTGAACCAGCTCGTCGCCTTTAAGCTTGAGGTCGTCAGAGGCGCTGCCATACACATTCACCTTCCACGATCCATCGGGGTCTTTGGCGATCTTGCCTTCGGTGAGTTCGAATCCGTTATAGGACGTAGCCTGACCTGCCGCCGTATTGATGTTCCATTCCAGCGTCGGTCCATACGCCAGCAGCGACTGGCGCAGGTTGCCGCCTTCTGCCGCAGCGTCGATGGCGGCCTGGTTGATCCAGGTACCGTCCGGGGTTTTATTGGAATGGCCAGCGCAGCCGCTCAGTAGCGCGGCCAGCAGCGAGAGGGCGAACGCGACGCGCATATGCATGCGGAGTCCTTCCTTTGCTCTGAGGTGGCGGAGCGTGAGTACGCTCCGCGGGGGATTTACTCGACGACCAGCACGGCGTCCATTTCAACCATCGCGCCTTTTGGCAGGGCAGCCACGCCGATGGCGGCGCGCGCAGGATACGGCTGTTCGAAATACTTGCCCATGATCTCGTTGACCTTGGCGAAGTGGCTCAGGTCAGTCAGGAAAATGTTCAGCTTGACGATGTCCTTGAACGAGCCGCCAGCCGCTTCAGCCACGGCTTTCAGGTTCTCGAAGACCTGAACGGTCTGGGCTTCGAAGCCTTCGACCAGTTCCATGGTTTTGGGGTCCAGCGGAATCTGACCCGACATGTAGACGGTATTGCCAGCTTTGATCGCCTGAGAGTAAGTGCCGATGGCGGCAGGGGCCTTGTCGCTGGAGATAACGGTCTTGCTCATGAAGAACTCCTGTTGGCGGTTTGACTACGCACGCATGCGGGTGATGCGGATCACACCGGTCAAGGCGCGCAGTTTCTTGATCACACGGGCCAGGTGTACACGGTCGTGTACGCTGACCACCAGTTGGACCACGCTGATGCGACCATCGCGTTCGTCCATGCTGATTTTCTCGATGTTGCCGTCGGCGGCGTTGACGCTGCTGGCCAGCAAGGCGATAAGCCCGCGCTGGTGCTCCAGTTCGACCCGCAGCTCGACATTGAATTCGCCGGTGACGTCCTTGGCCCAGGACAACTGGATGCACTTCTCCGGGTTGTGTCGGATTTCGCTGATATTGCGGCAGTTATCCAGATGCACGACCATGCCTTTGCCCGCAGACAGGTGGCCGACGATCGGGTCGCCCGGAATCGGCGTACAGCATTTGGCGTAGCTGAGCACGAGGCCTTCGGTACCCCGAATCGCCAGCGGACCTTCAGCGCTAGGCAGTTCTTCACCTTCGCTGGCGAGCAGGCGCCGGGCGACGACATACGCCATGCGGTTGCCCAGGCCAATGTCTTCGAGGAGGTCTTCAATGACCTCGACCCGGTACTCGGCCAGGATCAGTTGCACGCGTTCGTTTGGAATCTTCTCCAGGCTGCTGTCGAAACCGTTCAGCACCTTGTTGAGCAGGCGCTCGCCCAGGTTGATCGACTCCGAACGCCTTTGCAGCTTCAGTGCATGGCGAATGTGCGTGCGCGCCTTGCCGGTGACAACGAAGTTCAACCATGCCGGATTCGGGCGCGCGCCCGGTGCACTGACGATTTCAACGGTCGAACCGCTTTGCAGAGGTTCGGACAGCGGCGCCAGTCGCCGGTTGATCCGGCACGCGATGCAGCTATTGCCGACGTCCGTGTGAACGGCGTACGCGAAGTCGACGGCCGTGGAGCCTTTGGGCAGCTCCATGATTCGGCCTTTGGGCGTGAACACATAGACCTCGTCCGGGAACAGGTCGATTTTCACGCTTTCGATGAATTCCAGCGAGTTGCCGGCGCGCTGCTGCATTTCCAGCACGCCCTTGACCCACTGGCGGGCGCGAGCGTGTGTGCCTTTCGGCTGCTCGTCGCCGGAAGACTTGTACAGCCAGTGCGCAGCGATGCCGTTGTTGGCCATCTCTTCCATCTCGCGCGTGCGGATCTGGATTTCGATGGGCACGCCATGCATGCCGAACAACGTGGTGTGCAGCGACTGATAGCCGTTGGCCTTCGGAATCGCAATGTAGTCCTTGAAGCGCCCAGGCAACGGTTTGTACAGATTATGTACAGCGCCCAGCACCCGATAGCAGGTGTCCACCTTGTCGACGATGATCCTGAACGCATAAACGTCCATGATCTCGTTGAAGGCGCGACGCTTGCCGCGCATCTTCTTGTAGATGCCGTAAAGGTGTTTCTGACGTCCGCTGACTTCGCCTTCGATGCCGTCGACCGCCAGGCAGTGGCTCAGCGACTCTTCGATCTTGTTGACCAGTTCCTTGCGGTTGCCGCGGGCGCGCTTGACGGCCTGGCCGATGCGTGAGGAGCGCATCGGGTACATGGCCTTGAAGCCCAGGTCTTCGAATTCGATACGCACGCTGTGCATGCCAAGGCGATTGGCGATGGGGGCATAGATTTCGAGGGTTTCCTTGGCGATGCGTCGGCGTTTTTCGCCTGACAGCACTTCCAGCGTGCGCATGTTGTGCAGGCGGTCAGCGAGCTTGACCAGGATCACGCGGATGTCGCGTGCCATGGCCATGGCCATTTTCTGGAAGTTTTCGGCCTGGGCTTCGGCCTTGGTCTCGAAGTTCATCTGGGTCAGTTTGCTGACCCCGTCGACCAGTTCGGCCACGGTTTCGCCAAACTGCGCACAGAGCGCTTCCTTGGCGATGCCGGTGTCTTCGATTACGTCATGCAGCATCGCGGCCATCAGGCTCTGATGGTCCATGTGCATGTCGGCAAGGATATTGGCCACCGCCAGCGGATGCGTGACGTAGGCTTCACCGCTGCGACGGCGTTGGCCGTCGTGGGCTTGTTCGGCGTAGAAATACGCTCGGCGCACCAGATTGACCTGGTCTGCGCCGAGGTAGGTCGAGAGGCGATCGGCGAGGGCGTCTATGCTCGGCAAGATGCAACTCCTTGCCGAAGAGGGTGACCCTGCGCCTTGCTACGTCGACAGGGCATAGGCTTAGACGGCCTCGTTGGACTCGTCCTCGAATGCTGCGAACAGGGGTTCATCTTCAACGATTTCAGCTTCTGCAATGACAGCGTAATCCATCAGGCCAGCGGCGATTTCGCGCAGGGCAACAACGGTAGGCTTGTCGTTTTCCCAGGCCAGCTTTGGCTCTTTACCGCCAGTCGCCAACTGACGCGAACGTTTGGTGGCGAGCATGACCAGCTCAAAGCGGTTATCTACATGTTCCAGGCAGTCTTCAACGGTCACGCGGGCCATGGGTATTCCTCGTAGCAAATGCGGATGCGCGGTGCCCGGATGGGCGAGCGGACTCGGTAGTTTACAAGCGGACAGCTCAAAGCTTCAAGCGGCAAGCCCCAGGCGGTCGGTTTTTGGCGCTGTTTCGATGCGCTTTGCACGGCCCCTGCAGGAGCGCGCTTGCCCGCGATGGCGGTGCGTCTGGCAATGAATGTGTTGAATTCACCGACGCCATCGCGGGCAAGCGCGCTCCTACCGTTGATTATGCAAGGAGCTGTGCCAGCAACTCGGTGTGGCGTTGTTGCTGGTGTTCCTGGCTCAGCAGGTTGGCGCGGAAGATGGCTTTGAGGTCTTCCAGGGCCGTCGCAAAATCGTCGTTGATGACGATGTAGTCGTATTCGACGTAATGGCTCATTTCACTGACCGCTTCGCGCATCCGGCCTTCGATGATCTCGTCGCTGTCCTGCCCACGGTTGGTCAGGCGCTGACGCAATGCCTGCTGGGTCGGCGGCAGAATAAAGATCGAGCGCGCGTGGGGCATCAGCTTGCGCACCTGTGCAGCCCCTTGCCAGTCGATTTCCAGAATCAGGTCATGGCCTTCGTCCAGCGTCTGCTGCAGACGACTTTGCGAGGTGCCGTACAGATTGCCGAACACTTCGGCCTGCTCGAGGAAGTCGCCGTGTTCGATCATGCGAACGAACTCCGTGCGATCGACGAAGTGATAGTTCACGCCGTCCACTTCACCGGGGCGCATGGCGCGGGTAGTGTGGGAAACGGAAACGCGAATCTGCGGCTGAGCATCGATCAGGGCTTTGACCAGGCTGGTCTTGCCCGCGCCCGAGGGGGCGGAAATGATGTACAGGGTGCCGGTGCTGTGGGTCATGTCTAGATTGGCCTTACTCAATGTTCTGCACTTGTTCGCGCATCTGCTCGATCAACACCTTGAGGTTGACCGCGGCTTGAGTGCTGCGAGGGTCGAAGGCTTTGGAGCCCAGTGTATTGGCTTCGCGGTTGAGCTCCTGCATCAGGAAGTCCAGCCGGCGTCCGGCTTGTCCACCGGTCTTGAGCACGCGACGAACTTCGGTGACGTGGGTGCTCAGGCGGTCGAGTTCTTCTGCGACATCGCTCTTCTGCGCCAGCAGAACCATTTCCTGTTCCAGGCGCTGTGGATCGAGCTCTGCCTTCATGTCAGCAAAGCGATCGAGCACCTTCTGGCGCTGCGTCGCGAGCATCTGCGGCACCAGGGTGCGCAGCGTAGCCACTTCGGCCTTGATCGACACAAGCCGTTCGTCGAGAAGTCTGGCCAGGTCTGCGCCTTCGCGGGCGCGGCCGGCTTTCAATTCATCCAGCGCTTCGTTGAACAAGGTCAGTGCATCGTTGTTCAACGCTTGCGGATCGCTCGCATCGGCGACCAGCACGCCGGGCCATGCCAGCACTTCCAGCGGGTTAAGGGCGGCAGGTTGCTTGATCAGGCTCGCAACGACTTCGGCGGCCGCGACCAACTGGCTGGCGCGCTCACGGTCGACCTGTAGCGGTTTGCCGGCCGTTTCCTCGGTGAACCGTAATGTGCATTCGACCTTCCCGCGCGACAGGCCCTGACGCAGCGCTTCACGTACAGCACCTTCCAGGTCCCGGAAGGATTCGGGCAGGCGCAGATGAGGCTCAAGATAGCGATGGTTGACCGAGCGCAATTCCCAGCTCAGCGTGCCT
Organism: Pseudomonas sp. NFACC02; assembly: GCF_900110765.1. Classification (GTDB taxonomy): domain Bacteria; phylum Pseudomonadota; class Gammaproteobacteria; order Pseudomonadales; family Pseudomonadaceae; genus Aquipseudomonas. The sequence continues at coordinate 132,764 of NZ_FOEO01000008.1, read as the reverse complement.
TGAGTGCCGGCTCTTTCAACTCGGGCGAAAGCCGTCATGCTGTGCACCATGGGAATTACCTCTATAAGTCAGGATTTAGCCTGGAAGGGACGATGTTCTGTCCAGATGACCGTTAACGAGCGACAGGCTATAAAGGCGCAGGATTGTAGCTCAGTGCGAGGTGTGCGCCCAAATGTAGCGATGTCGCAGGACGTGTACGATGTCGCCGTTTCGCTGCCTGGCGGCGCTTTTTCAGAAGCCCGTGCGGGCGCCAGTGGTCATTGATGCCTCATTAGATGTCCCCAGCGCGGGTCTGCGCCTCTATAATGCTGGTCAGTTTTCCGTCTCAGTACAGGTATCCCAGATGAAACGTCCAAGTGGTCGCGCTGCCGATCAGCTTCGCTCGATCCGCATCACCCGCAACTACACCAAGCACGCCGAAGGGTCTGTACTGGTCGAGTTCGGTGACACCAAGGTGATCTGCACCGTCAGCGTCGAAAACGGCGTGCCGCGTTTTCTCAAAGGTCAGGGCCAGGGCTGGCTCACGGCCGAATACGGCATGTTGCCGCGCGCGACCGGTGAACGTAACCAGCGTGAGGCCAGCCGTGGCAAACAAGGCGGCCGTACCCTTGAGATTCAGCGTTTGATCGGCCGTTCCCTGCGCGCTGCTCTGGACATGTCCAAGCTGGGCGACGTGACGCTGTATGTCGACTGCGACGTGATCCAGGCTGACGGCGGTACTCGCACCGCGTCGATCACTGGCTCGATGGTGGCGCTGATCGACGCGCTGAAAACCATCAAGAAGCGTGGCGGCCTCAAGGGCGGTGATCCGTTGAAGCAGATGATCGCCGCCGTTTCGGTTGGCATGTATCAGGGTGAGCCGGTACTGGATCTGGATTACCTGGAAGACTCGGCTGCCGAAACCGACCTCAACGTGGTCATGACCAGCGCAGGCGGATTCATTGAAGTTCAGGGCACCGCCGAGGGCGCTCCCTTCCAGCCTGCCGAGCTGAACGCGATGCTGGCGTTGGCGCAGAAGGGCATGAACGAGATATTTGAATTGCAACAGGCGGCGCTGGCCGACTGATTGCCGTTGTTGTGTTTCGCGTTACCACCGTCAGTACAAGGAAAGCACGATGATCGACAGCCAGCCGCCGTTACCAATGCCGAGCAAGGAAGTCCGCCAGTGGGCCATGATGTGCCATTTTGCGGCGTTCTTCGGCCTGATCTTTCCGTTTGGTAATCTGCTGGGGCCATTGATTGTCTGGCAGTTGAAGAAAGAGACTGATCCGTTCATCGATGCTCAGGGCAAGGAAGCCCTCAATTTTCAGATCACCGTGGCCATCGCCGCGATGATCTGCTTCCTGCTGATGATCATCGTCATTGGCTTTCCGCTGCTGATGCTGGTCGGCGTTGGTGCACTTGTGCTGACGATCATTGCCGGGGTCAAGGTGAACGACGGAATCGCCTACCGCTACCCGTTTACCTGGCGGTTGATCAAGTAATCGGGGCGATGGTTCGCGGCACCTGTAGGAGCGTGGCTTGTCCCGCGATCGGCCGGGAACCGGACGTAAAATTGAATTCGGAATATCCCTGATGCGACGGCTTCGATGGATTCGCTGCCGCTTCGCGCCAGATCGCGGGACAACCCACGCTCCTACAGGGTCAGGCCGCTGCCTGAACACCGGATAAACAAAAGCCGACTTCACGTCGGCTTTCTTTTGGGCAACTGAACGTCAGATCGTCAACGTCCAGTCGTAGTCCACGATCAACGGCGCATGCTGAGAGAAGCGCGGCTGACGTGGCAGGCGTGCGCTGCGTACGAAACGGCGCAGGCCCGGAGTGAGCAGCTGATAGTCGAACCGCCAGCCCAGATTCAGCATCTCGGCCTGTTCGTTATCCGGCCACCAGCTGTACTGGTCGCCTTCACGGCTGACTTCGCGCAGGGCATCGACATAACCCATGTTGCCGACAATCTCGTCCATCCAGGCACGCTCTGGCGCCAGGAAGCCAGGCGATTGCTGGCTGTCACGCCAGTTCTTGATGTCCAGTTTCTGCTGCGCAACGTAGAGCGAGCCACAATAGATGTACTCGCGACGTTTGCGCCGCTGCTTGTCCAGGTACTTGCCGAAGTCGTCCATGAGCTTGAACTTCTGGTTCAAGTCTTCATCGCCGTTCATCCCGGATGGAAGCAGCAACGTAGCAATACTGACTTTGTCGAAATCCGCCTGCAGGTAGCGCCCGTAACGGTCGGCCGTTTCAAAGCCCAGACCGTTGATTACCGCCTTGGGTTGTAGCCGCGAGTAAAGCGCCACACCACCTTGGGCAGGCACTTCGGCATCGCAGGCATACAGGAAGTAGCCGTCCAGTTGGTAAGCTGGATCGTCCAGTTCAAAGGCGGAGGCGCGGGTATCCTGAAGACAGATGACGTCGGCATTCTGGGCTTGCAGCCAACTGAGCAAACCACGCTCGACTGCAGCCTGAATACCATTAACGTTCACACTGATGATCCGCATAAATGGCCCCAAAAATCACGTGCGTGTATGATACCCGAGCTCTACCTAATTAGCTAAATCCGTGGTATTCGGGGCTTTTTCATGCAGGCGTATCAGCGCGATTTCATTCGTTTTGCCATCGATCGCGGGGTTTTGCGCTTCGGTGAGTTCACTTTGAAGTCGGGACGCACCAGTCCTTACTTCTTCAATGCCGGTCTTTTCAACAGCGGTTCGGCGCTTGCTCAACTGGGCAAGTTCTATGCGGCCGCCGTCGTGGAAAGCGGCATTTCCTTCGATGTCCTGTTCGGGCCAGCGTACAAGGGTATTCCTCTGGCTGCCGCGACAGCCGTGGCGTTGGCCGATCATCACAACCTTGACCTGCCGTGGTGTTTCAACCGCAAAGAGGCCAAGGCTCACGGTGAGGGCGGCAGTCTGGTGGGCGCTCCACTGACCGGAGACGTCCTGATCATCGACGACGTGATCACGGCAGGCACCGCGATTCGCGAGGTCATGCAGATCATCCAGGCCCAGGGCGCGAACGCGGCGGGTGTGCTGATCGCCTTGAATCGTCAGGAGCGCGGAAATGGTGAGCTTTCTGCCATTCAGGAAGTCGAGCGCGACTTCGGCATCCCGGTGGTGAGCATCGTTTCGTTGAACCAGGTCCTGGAGTTCCTGGCCGACGATCCTCAACTCAAGCAGCATCTGCCCGCCGTCGAGGCGTATCGGGCTCAGTACGGCATCTGAGTCGTCAGAGGATCTGGTTTTATGCTCAAGCTGGGCGCAGTGGGTCTGTGTTTGTTTCTGGGTGCGGGTTGCGTTGCGAGCGTTCGAGCCGATGATAATCCGGGCATCCGGCTTTATCGGTACGTCGACAGCCGTGGGGTGACGGTGCTGGATCGTCAGGGCGTGCCTGCGGAGTATTCCGGTAAGGGGTACGAAGTTCTGAATCAGCGTGGTCGCGTGATTCAGGTGGTGCCGCCCGCGCCGACGGCCGATCAGGCGCGAGAGGCTCAAGCCGCTGCGCAGGCAGCGAAGGTCCAGGCCGATGCCGATGCACAGTTACTGCACCTGTACAGCAGCCTGACCGACGTGGACCGTGCGCGAACGCGAAAACTGGCGGAACTGGATGGTCTGATCTCAGCGGCACAGGGCAACATTCAGGGATTGGCGACTCAGCAAGCAGCCCTGCAAAGTCAGGCTGCCGATCAGGAGCGGGCAGGGCGGCAGGTCCCACAAAATCTCATCGACCAGATGAACGATGTGCGCGATCAACAGCAAAACCTCAAAGTCGACATCCTGCGATACCAAGCGGCTCGGCAACAGGCTGATACCGATTTTGCTCAGGATCGGGCGCGATTGAAGCAGTTACTTGCGCAGTGAAGCGCTGAGGCAGAAGCTCGACAAAAAAGACCCCGCCGGTTTGCGCCGACGGGGTCTTTTTTTGCGTGTTGCTGGTCAATCAGTGGCGTTTGCGGTTGCTGATCAGTGTGCCTACGCCGGTATCGGTGAAGATTTCCAGCAACACGGCGTTCGGTACGCGACCGTCAATGATGTGCGAAGTAGTGACGCCGCCCTGCACCGCTTCCAGCGCGCAGCGGATTTTCGGCAGCATACCGCCGTAGATGGTGCCGTCGGCGATCAGGCCATTGACCTGCTCGGTGGTCAGGCCGGTGAGCACCTTGCCTTCCTTGTCCATCAGGCCGGCGATGTTGGTCAGCAGCATCAGCTTTTCAGCTTTCAGCGCTTCGGCGACTTTGCCGGCGACGAGGTCCGCGTTGATGTTGTAAGACTCGCCGTCGGCGCCCACGCCAATCGGTGCGATGACCGGGATGAAATCGCCTTTGACCAGCATGTTCAGCAGGTCGGTGTTGATGCCCACGACTTCCCCGACATGGCCGATGTCGATGATTTCAGGCTTGGTCATCTCGGGGGTCTGACGGGTCACGTTCATTTTCTTCGCGCGGATCAGTTGCGCGTCTTTACCGGTCAGGCCGATGGCGCTCCCGCCGTGACGGTTGATCAGGTTGACGATGTCTTTGTTGACCTGGCCGCCCAGCACCATTTCCACGACGTCCATGGTCTGGGCATCGGTGACGCGCATGCCGTCGATGAAGTGGCTTTCGATGGACAGGCGCTTGAGCAGATCGCCGATTTGCGGACCACCGCCGTGAACCACGACCGGGTTGATGCCCACTGCCTTCATCAACACGATGTCGCGCGCAAAGCCGGTCTTCAGCTCTTCGCTCTCCATGGCGTTGCCGCCGTACTTGATCACCAGCGTCTTGCCAACGAAGCGTCGGATGTAAGGCAAGGCTTCGGAAAGGACCTTGGCGGCATTGGCGGCGGCATCACGTTCGAGGGTCATTTGGGCTCCACTCAAAAAGTTAGATCAAAAGGGAAGTTCTAAATCCGGTGCTACGTTTTTCAGTTGAGCATGGAACACGTCCTTGATCCGTTGCAGCTCGGCCTCTGTCTCGGCTTCGAAGCGTAATACCAGCACAGGCGTGGTATTGGAAGCGCGGACCAGACCCCAGCCTTTCGGATAGTCGACGCGCACGCCATCAATGCTCGTCAGGTTGGCGTTGCCCCACTGTGCATCCCGTTCCAGCGCTTCGATGATGCTGAACTTGCTGCTCTCGGTGACCTTGATATTGATCTCCGGTGTCGACAGGTCGTTCGGGAAGGTCTGGAACAGCTCTTCGGCGCTCAGCGTCTCCTGGCTGAGGATCTCCAGCAACCGCGCGGCACTGTAGATGCCGTCGTCGAAACCGAACCAGCGTTCCTTGAAGAAGATGTGGCCGCTCATTTCGCCGGCCAGCAGGGCGCCGCTTTCTTTCATCTTCTTCTTGATCAGCGAGTGACCCGTCTTCCACATGACCGGACGGCCGCCATATTCCTGGATCAACGGTATCAGGCGACGGGTGCATTTGACGTCGAAAATGATGTCCGCACCCGGATTACGCTTGACCACATCGCGGGCGAACAGCATCAGCAAGCGATCGGGGTATATGACGCTGCCAGCGTTGGTCACGACACCTACGCGATCACCGTCGCCGTCAAAGGCCAGGCCCAGGTCGGCCCCGGTTTCCCTGACCTTGGCAATCAGGTCTTGAAGGTTTTCCAGCTTGCCCGGATCGGGATGATGATTCGGGAAGTTACCGTCGACGTCGCAGAATAGCTGGATGACTTCGCAATTCAGCGCCTCCAGCACTTGAGGGGCGATGACGCCCGCGGCGCCATTGCCGCAGTCGACCACGACCTTGAGGCGGCGTGCCAGCACCACGTCATTGGTGATCTGCCCTGCATAAAGGTCAAGGATGTCGACCTTGCTCACGCTGCCTTTGCCAGCGGGCAACTGATTGCGCTTGATGCGCTCGTGCAGCGCCTGGATCTGCTCGTTCGCCAGCGTGTCGCCAGCGATCATGATCTTGAAGCCGTTGTAGTCTTTCGGATTGTGGCTGCCAGTCAGCATCACCCCGGTGCGACCCTCCAGAACGTTCGCGGCGTAATACAGCGCGGGTGTCGGAACCAGGCCGATATCGCTGACATGACAGCCACTGTCGTACAGGCCCTTGATCAGCGACGCGACCAGTTGCGGGCCGGACAAACGACCATCGCGGCCAACGGAAACGTTTGGCTCGCCCTGTGCCAGGCTTTGCGCACCGATGGCGCGGCCCAGCCAGTACGCGGTTTCGTCGGTCAGCGTCTCGCCGACGATGCCGCGGATATCGTAGGCGCGGAAAATGGAGTCCGGGAATTCGGGGGCGATGGCTGCGGGACGGCTCATTGCGTGTGTTGGCTCCGACTTCGGGAAGTCCTGTGATTCATCGAGCAGGTCGATGTCGAGGATGTCGGTGTCTTGAAACAGCGGATCGGTCAGCTCCGTGTCACCGACATCGGGTGACGAATATACGGCGTTGCTGCTCGTTGAACCCTGGCCGGCCGCGGGCGAGACATGGCTACTGGCCGGGACCGGCGATACCGGTTGATCACGCAGCGAAAACCTGGCCATGCTCTGCGCCAGTCCGTTGAGGGCCGGCATGCTCAAGCCGAACGCTTTGACGGCTTTGCCTCCTGAGAGTTCTTGCAGCAGTTGCTCCAGTTGTCGGGCATCGGCGAGGACGCGACGCTTCAGGGCGCTTTCGTTCAGATAAAGCCCCAAGAGCACGCTGCCGATGGCAACCAGTGCCGCGAGCAGCAGCATCAGCGATGGCGGTGATGCATCCAGCGCAGGGCCGGGGGTGAACGTCAGCTTCCAGTTGGGATAGCCGGTCGGGAAATCCACCGCGCGTCCGTCATCGGCTTGTCCGCGAGTCAAAAAGCTTTGTGCCGGTGCGTCACCAAACTGCTGGCTGAGGACAATCTGTCCGACATCAGGCGGCGCGTCAGGCAGGGCGTTGGTCAGGCGCTGCATTTTGAACGCCAGTAACAGCGTCCCGGTAACCGGAGCGTTGGGGGCTGTGCGTAACGGAGCAACACTGTAAATCACCCAGCTATCGCCGACTTTACGGGCTTCGGGAGCGGGGGCTTCGCCTCTTTCGGCTTTGGCGAGCATGTCCAGCGTCGCGAAGCTGATCGGCAGTGAGCCCTGATTGTCCACATTGTTGAAGCCGAGCGGCGAGAGGCGGGCGCCGATTACACCGTCCCGATAAGTCAGTTGGTGCTGAGCCGATTCGATTTGTTGTGGGTTATTGCTTTGCAAGGCCTGAGCAAGGCTGGCGTCCATGGCGGCCGCCTGCGTACCGGCATTGATCTGACTCAATGCCTTGCCGATGGCGCCTGCTTGCGCAGTGCCCCATGCCTGGGCCATGAGGTCTTTTTCCTGCGGTTGGCTGAGCAGCCCCAGCCAGATCAGGATCCCCGCCGCTATCAGGCCGATGAGCGAAGGGAGAAGGCCGGGACTCGCCAGGCTCAGGTTTGAATCCTTGTCCGTTGCGTCAGTCGTTTCCGGGCGGGACGTCGCCTTGGCTGTGCGTTTGATGCCTTTCAAACTTGACTCTCCCTGCTCGTACTTCCTGGGGCGATTTTTACGTTACTGCATCGTGCCAGGCCGATTCAGGCCGTTGGCGACAGGGTTGCCAAGGCGACTTGCGCAAAATCAGTGGGTGCCGGAATGACCGAAACCACCTGCGCCGCGCTGGCTCTCATCGAACTCCTGAACCACTTCGAAATGCGCTTGAACCACGGGAACCAGCACCAATTGGGCGATACGTTCACCGACGGCGATCTTGAACGCGGTCTGGCCACGGTTCCAGCAGGACACCATCAGTTCGCCCTGGTAGTCGGAGTCGATAAGGCCCACCAGGTTGCCCAGCACGATGCCGTGTTTATGACCCAGGCCTGAGCGCGGCAGAATCAGTGCGGCAAGGCTTGGGTCTGCGATATATATCGACAGACCGGTGGGAATCAAAAGGGTCTGGCCGGGTTCGAGTACCGTTTCCTCTTTGAGCATCGCGCGCAGGTCCAGCCCGGCGGAGCCGGTGGTGGCGTAGGCCGGAAGCGGGAATTCGTCGCCAATGCGAGGGTCGAGGATCTTGGCTTGTAGAGCATGCATGCGTGATTAAACCTGGTTCATACGGTCGGCAATAAAAGTCATCAGCTGGCGGGCAATCTTGGCCTTGCTGGTCTGGGCAAAAAGCGTCTCTTGCAACGCTCGGTCGATCACGCTGCAGGCATTTTCTTCGCTGTTGAAGCCAATGCTGGGATTGGCGACGTCGTTGGCGACGATGAGGTCAAGGTTCTTGTCCTTGAGCTTGCGGGCAGCATAGTCGAGCAGGTGCTCGGTTTCAGCGGCGAAGCCGACGCTGAAAGGGCGATTTTGGCGCTGGGCGATGGTGGCGAGAATGTCTGGATTTCGAACCATCTGCAGCAGCAGGCCGTCTCCGTTTGTAGGGTCTTTCTTCAATTTTTGTGGAGCAACGACTTCCGGGCGGTAGTCTGCGACCGCAGCGGAGGCGATAAACAGATCGCAGGGCATGGCGGCTTCACACGCGGCGAGCATGTCGCGCGCGCTGACCACGTCGATGCGCGACACCCGGTCCGGGGTCGTCAGGTTGACCGGCCCGGTGATCAGCGTGACGCGTGCACCCGCTTCGGCTGCCGCTTCCGCCAGCGCAAAGCCCATCTTTCCGGAGCTGTGGTTGGTGATATAGCGCACCGGGTCGATGTTTTCTTGCGTCGGTCCGGCCGTGATCAGCACATGTTTGCCGGTCAGCGTAAGGCGCTGGAAGCAGTCGGCGGCCGATTGTGCCAGATCGTTGGGTTCGAGCATGCGCCCGAAACCCACGTCGCCACAGGCTTGACTACCGCTGGCCGGGCCGAACAGGCGGAAATCTCTCGCTTCGAGCGTCTGGAGATTGGCTTGCACCGACGGGTCGCGCCACATGGCCTGGTTCATGGCCGGGGCGACAGCGACGATGGCATCAGTCGCCAGCACAACCGTGGTCAACAGGTCGTTGGCGATGCCCTGAGCCAGACGTGCGATGAGGTCGGCGGTGCCGGGTGCGATCAGCACCATGTCAGCCCACTTGGCCAGCTCGATGTGCCCCATGGCGGCTTCGGCAGCGGGGTCAAGCAGGTCCATGTGAACGGTATGCCCGGACAGGGCCTGCATGGTCAGAGGTGTAATGAACTCGGCCCCGCCCTTGGTCATGACGACGCGCACTTCGGCCCCATGGTCGCGCAGCCGGCGAACCAGTTCAGCGCTCTTGTAAGCCGCGATGCCACCGCCCACGCCGAGAACGATGCGTTTCCGATACAGCCGCTGCATAGGCCTGCCTTTTTGGTCGAGTTAACACGCGGCAATCAAACGCCTCCCCAGGCCGGACTGTCGCGCAAAAAAGATGGGCTAAGATAGCACAGCGACCGCACGGGAACAGCGGCGGCCATGTCCATGGAGGTGCTATGAGTATTCGAGATTGGCCTGCGGCGGAACGGCCGCGGGAGAAGCTGCTTGAGCGAGGCGCATCGAGTCTTTCCGATGCTGAATTGCTCGCCATTTTTTTACGCACGGGCGTCTCCGGCAAAAGCGCCGTGGACCTCGCCCGACATCTTTTGGGGCAGTTTGGCAGTCTGCGCGCGTTGCTCGAAGCCAACCTCACTTCATTCAGTAACGAGTTGGGCCTTGGACCGGCAAAGTTCGCGCAATTGCAGGCGGTCATGGAAATGGCGCGGCGGCACATGGGGGAGAATCTCAAGCGTGGTTCAGCTTTGAAAAGCCCGGCCCAGGTTCGCAGCTACCTGAAAGCGATACTCCGACATGAGCCGCATGAGGTGTTTGGTTGCCTGTTTCTGGACAGCAAAAATCGGGTTCAGGCATTCGAGGCGCTGTTTCATGGCTCGATCAACGTCGCTCACGTACACCCTCGGCAGGTGGTCAAGCGCGCCCTGGCGCATAACGCGGCCGGGGTGATCCTTTGTCACAATCACCCGTCCGGCATCTGTGATGCCAGCCCTCAAGACATCGAACTCACCCGGCAGCTCAAGGCCGCCCTTGCAATGATTGATGTGGTGGTGCTCGATCACGTGATCATCGGAGATGGAGACCCGCTGTCGATGGTCGAAAGCGGGCTGATGTAGTTGTTCGCCACCTGCAGGAGCCCGCTGACTCCTGTTCGGCTCCAGTCTTGTGGGAGTGAGCTTGCTCGTGCTGGCGAGCCGAACTCCGGTGCCCGTGCGGCAGACGCCGGATGGGCAACTACTTGAGCATCACCTTTGAGAAGTCCTGGCGTCCGAACGGGCTGACGTCATACCCCAGTACGTTCTTGCGGGTCAGGGCGAAGGCGGTGGGGTGTGCCAGTGGCAGCCACAATGCCTGTTTCTGGATCTGCTCCTGCGCCTGATGATACAGCTTGCTGCGCTGAGTCTGATCGGTCACGGCCTTGCCACTGCTGATCAACTTGTCCAGACCTTCGTCGCAGTAGCGCGCGAAGTTGGTGCCGGACTTGACCGCCGCGCAGGAGAACTGGGGCGTAAGGAAGTTATCCGGATCGCCGTTGTCGCCCGCCCAACCCATGAACAGCAGGTCGTGCTCACCGGTTTTGGCGCGACGAATCAGTTCGCCCCATTCGATCACCTTTATTTCAGCCTTGATCCCGACAGCGGCCAGATCGTTCTGCAGCAGTTGTGCGCCTGCACTGGGGTTCGGGTTGAGCAGACTGCCGGAAGGTCGGGTCCAGATCGTGGTTTTGAAGCCGTCCTTCAGTCCGGCCTTTGCCAGCAGTTCCTTCGCTTTCGCCACGTTATATTTGTAACCGGGCAGGTCGCTGGCGTAACCCCAGGTGTTGGGTGGATACGGACCATTGGCTGCGCGTGCCGACCCCTCGAAGACTGCTTTCAGGTAAGTGTCCTTGTCGAACGCCAGGTTGATTGCCTGACGCACTTCAGGCTTGTCGAGCGGAGGATGCTGGCTGTTGATTGCCAGAAAAGCGGTCATGAACGCGTCCGTCTTTTCGACTTTCAGGTTCGGATCTTTCCCAGCTTCGGTGACATCCAGCGGTTTGGGGGACAGGGCAACCTGACACTCGTTCTGCTTGATCCGTTGCAGGCGAACATTGGCGTCCGGGGTGATGGCATACACCAGCGTGTCAATCGCAGGTTTGCCCGCGAAGTAGTCCGGGTTGGCTTCGTAACGCACCACGGAGTCTTTCTGAAAACGTTTGAAAACGAATGGTCCGGTACCGATTGGCTGGCTGTTGAGCTTCTCCGGCGTACCGGCTTTCATCAACTGCGCGGTGTATTGCGCCGAATAAATAGACGCAAAACCCATGCTCAGCGTGGCGAGGAAGGTCGCGTCAGGATGGTTGAGGGTAATGCGTACCGTATTCGCATCCGGCGCTTCCACTTTCTTGATCAGCGAAGGCCACTGCATCGACTGGGCGTGAGGGAAGCCCTGTACAGCCACCTTGTTCCAGGGATTGGACGGATCGAGCATGCGCTGGAAGCTGAACACCACGTCCTCGGCGTTCATGTCGCGGGTCGGGGTGAAGTAGTCGGTGTGATGAAACTTCACGCCGGAGCGCAATTTGAAGTCATACGTCAGGCCGTCCGGCCATACACTCCAGCTTTCTGCCAGACTGGCGACCAGCTTGCCGGTCTTGGCGTCATAATCCACCAGGCGGTTCATCAGGACATCGGCCGAGGCGTTGGTCGTGGTCAGCGAGTTGTACTGCACCACGTCAAAGCCTTCGGGGCTGGCTTCGGTGCAAACGCTCAGGCTGGTGGCGGCCTGAGCCAGCAATGGCGCCGACAATGACGCGAACAACAGGGGTAAAACAGCTAGGCGCATGGCGATTTTCCTTTCAGAGATAGCCCATCTGCCGGCGCAGTCTGGTGAGGGACTTACCCTAGACTATGGATTGGCGCAGAACAATCGCTATGGCGCGACGAGTGGTATATTTCCCGTCGCGCCCTTTGTTGCTGGCGCTACCGGGCGCAAAGCCCTGAGTCTCTTTCAGGTAATTCGTCGTTTCTGTTGTTGCTCCCGAGGGTTTCTGGTATAAAGCAGCGCTCTTTTCTAGGGGCCCGCTGCCTTCACCACCGGTGTGGCCGGTAAGACCCCTGAAGAAACGCGGCGCCTGGCGCCAAATGACTGAGAGATTAAGCGGCCAACCCATGCCGGGTTGGGCATGTGGTTTTAGAGGGCTGAGGCATGTCGAGAGTCTGTCAAGTTACCGGTAAGGGTCCGGTAACCGGGAATAACATTTCCCACGCGAACAACAAAACCCGTCGTCGTTTCCTGCCAAACCTGCAGCATCACCGCTTCTGGGTTGAAGAAGAGAAACGCTTTGTACGTCTGCGTGTATCTGCCAAAGGCATGCGCATCATCGACAAGCGTGGCATCACGGTTGTTCTGGCCGAAATCCGCCGCGCTGGCGCTAAGGTTTAAGGGAGAGAATCATGCGTGAATTGATCCGTTTGGTGTCGACCGCTAACACCGGCCACTTCTACACCACCGACAAGAACAAGCGCACTACCCCGGATAAAATCGAAATTAAAAAATTCGATCCGGTTGCTCGCAAGCACGTGATCTACAAAGAAGCCAAAATCAAGTAATTGATTTTTGCCTCTTACAAAAAAGCCCGCAGTGATGCGGGCTTTTTTGTGCGCGAAGGTTTTATCGCAATTGATCGTGTAGGAGCACGCTTGCCCGCGAATGCGTCTTTTCAGCCACATATCTGGTGCTGACCTGACTCATTCGCGGGCAAGCGCGCTCCTACAGTTGAAGATCGCATCAAGCCTTCTGCTCGAACACCACGTAAATCTTGCGGCACGGCTCCAGCACTTCCCAGGTGCCTTTGAAACCTGCCGGTATCACGAATCGATCGCCGGCGCGCAGTGTCTTGGCGTTGCCTTCCTCGTCACGCAGTACCGAGACGCCCTGCACGATCTCGCAGTATTCGTGTTCGGTGTAATTGACCGTCCACTGGCCGACTTCGCCTTCCCACACGCCCGCGTTCATCTGTCCGCAAGGGCTGTTGTAATGGTTGTACACGGTTTGCTCCGGGTCGCCTTTGAGGATCTTCTCTGCGGCAGGCTTGAAGCGCTCGGCAGCGGTGGTGGCTTCGCTGAAGTCGACGACGCTGTGGATACTCATGTCTCTGGCTCCTGAATGGCGTAAGTAGGATTGTCGTTTGATGAGGACTGTTGGCGATAGTGCCGAGCGCCCGGGAACGTGCTGTTGAATAAAATGCACGATTCCGGCTCGTTTTGCCTCTCTTTGTCCAATATATTGGAAATTCCTTAAGCGCTGGTTTAGGGTGGCGTTTGCCTTTGGCCGATCCGACAGCATGTCAGGCGATTTCCTACAGCACGGTTCATGAGCGCGAGGGCGGGCACAATTCATAAGAGGAGGATGTTTCATGACCACCCTGACTCATGCTGACTGGGAAAAACGCGCCCAGAATCTGAAGATCGAAGGCCGCGCCTTCATCAATGGCGAGTACACCGCCGCCGCTTCCGGCGCTACGTTTGACTGCATCAGCCCGGTCGATGGTCGATTCCTCGCCCACGTCGCCAGCTGCGATGCCGCTGACGCGCAGCGGGCCGTCGAGAATGCTCGCGCCACGTTCAACTCGGGTGCCTGGTCGCGTCTGGCGCCAGTGAAGCGCAAAGCCGCGATGATTCGCTTCGCTGCGCTGATCAAAGAAAACATCGAAGAGCTGGCGCTGCTTGAAACCCTGGACATGGGCAAGCCGATCAGCGACTCCTATGGCATCGACATTCCAGGCTCCGCGCAAGCGTTGAGCTGGAGCGGTGAGGCCATCGACAAGCTGTACGACGAAGTGGCCGCTACGCCACACGACCAATTGGGTCTGGTGACCCGCGAACCTATCGGTGTGGTGGCGGCGATCGTGCCGTGGAACTTCCCGTTGCTGATGGCGTGCTGGAAGCTGGGTCCTGCGCTGTCGAGTGGTAACTCGGTCATTCTCAAACCGTCGGAAAAGTCGCCGCTGACCGCCATTCGTGTCGCGCAGTTGGCTGTTCAGGCGGGTATCCCGGCCGGCGTGCTCAACGTTCTGCCCGGTTACGGCCACACCGTCGGCAAGGCGCTGGCGCTGCACATGGATGTCGACACGGCGGTCTTCACCGGTTCGACCAAAATTGCCAAGCAATTACTGGTCTACTCGGGCGAATCGAACATGAAGCGCGTCTGGCTGGAGGCGGGCGGCAAGAGCCCGAACATCGTCTTCGCCGATGCGCCGGACCTGCAAGCCGCCGCTGAGTCGGCTGCCAGTGCCATTGCTTTCAACCAGGGCGAAGTCTGCACCGCGGGCTCGCGGCTGCTGGTCGAGCGTTCGATCAAGGACAAATTCCTGCCGATGGTGATCGAGGCGCTCAAGGCCTGGAAACCGGGCAATCCACTGGATCCTGCGACCAACGTTGGGGCGCTGGTGGATACCCAGCAGATGAACACGGTTCTGTCGTACATCGAAGCGGGCCATACCGACGGCGCCAAGCTGGTGGCGGGCGGCAAGCGCATTCTGCAAGAGACAGGGGGCACCTACGTCGAACCGACGATTTTCGACGGTGTGACCAATGCCATGAAGATCGCTCAGGAAGAAATCTTCGGCCCGGTGCTGTCGGTGCTGACGTTCGATACCGCCGAAGAGGCGATCCAGATTGCCAACGACACGCCTTATGGTCTGGCGGCCGCCGTATGGACCGCCGACCTGTCCAAGGCGCATCTCACCGCACGTGCGTTGCGCGCCGGCAGCGTTTGGGTCAACCAGTACGACGGCGGCGACATGACCGCACCGTTCGGTGGCTTCAAGCAATCGGGTAACGGTCGCGACAAGTCGCTGCACGCGTTCGACAAGTACACCGAGCTGAAAGCGACCTGGATCAAGTTGTAAAGACAGGCACGGCATCAGCGCGACTCTGCGGTGGCTTTCATTCGCGAGCAGGCAAACCAGATCTATAGAGCAGCCGGGTCCTCAAAAAGCCCGGCTGTTTTGTCTCACCCTTTGAGCCACAGGAGCGTGGTGATGCGTTGGGGTACTTATTTTGCGGTGCTGTCGTCCGTCTTGAGCGTCGGTCTGGCGCTGGGCGTGAGCATGCCGTTGGTGTCGTTGCGTCTTGAGGCGTGGGGCTACGGCGCCTTTGCCATCGGCGTCATGGCCGCGATGCCGGCGATTGGCGTGTTGCTGGGCGCCAGCCTCGCCAGTCGCCTGGCTTCGATTCTGGGCACCGCGAACCTGATGCGTCTGTGCCTCTGGGGTGGTTCGATTTCCGTGGGCTTGCTGGCGTTGTTGCCCCATTACTGGGTCTGGCTGGCGCTGCGCCTGATGCTCGGCGTGATCCTGACGATGGTGTTCATCCTTGGCGAGAGCTGGATCAACCAACTGGTGACCGAAAACCTGCGCGGCAAGCTGGTTGCGCTGTATGGCAGCTGTTATGCGCTCAGTCAGCTGGGCGGACCGCTGTTGCTCGGCGTGATCGGCACCGAGCACGACTACGGCTTTTGGATTGGCACGGCGTTGCTCGCAACGTCGCCGCTCTTGCTGCTGGGGAGAACCGGTGCGCCTAGCGCCGAAGCGAGCCATGTCAGCCTTGGCGATCTAGCCGGATTCTGTCGGCAGTTGCCTGCAATCGCGTGGGCTATTGCGCTGTTTGCGGGTTTCGAGGCGATGATTCTGACGCTGCTGCCGGTGTATTGCCTGCAACAGGGCTTCACGCCAGAGATCGCGCTGGCGATGGTCAGCACGGTGGTCGTCGGCGACGCGCTGCTGCAATTGCCCATCGGCGCGTTGGCGGACAAGATTTCCCGGCGTCGATTGTTTTCCGGTTGCGCCGTGGCCCTGATGGTGTCGAGCCTGGCGATTCCGCTGCTGGTCGACACCATCGCCATCTGGCCGTTATGGGTGTTGTTTGGCGCTAGCGCGGGCGGGCTGTTCACGCTGTCGCTGATTCTGATCGGCGAGCGCTATCGCGACGATGCGCTGGTGCGGGCCAATGCCCATGTCGCGCAGTTGTGGGGTATTGGCTGTCTGTTGGGACCTCTGGCGGCGGGTGCGGGCAGCCAGTGGATCAGTGGACAGGCCCTGCCGCTGTTGATGGCGGCAGGGGCGCTGGGCCTGGTGATCTTGTCCCAGCGCCGGCAAGCGTTCGGGGCTGTCCAGCCGGTGTCGGCCTAGAGCATCCTCTCAAGGCCGACGGCGCTGCTGAACCAGGCGTTCAGTCGCCGCCACCAGTCGCCGGGTTCTTTGTACAGCGTGTGGATCTTGCCGTTGTCCTCGGTTACCCAGACCACGCGATCATTCTCGAGCCTGGCTTGATAACTGATGGCCGGCGCCATGCCTTGCAACGCGAGTTCGCGCAGGTACTCCGTCAGTTCCGGGCTGTCGACGAGCACGCCGACTTCGGTGTTCCACAGCACCGAGCGGGGATCGAAGTTAAATGAGCCGACGAAGATTTTCTGTCGGTCAAAAATCATCGCTTTGCTGTGCAGGCTGGATTCGGAACCGCCTTTCAGGGTTTTCGTGCGGAAGAAATGGGGGCCACTGCCGCGGTTGCTCGGATCTCCCGGCTGGCGGCGTAATTCGAACAACTTGACGCCATGGGCCAGCAGCGCCTTGCGATAGGGCGCGTAGCCGCCATGCACGGCAGGCACGTCGGTGGCTTCCAGCGAATTGGTCAGCAGGCTGACCGACACGCCATTGTCCGATAGCCCCGTGAGGTAGGTCACCCCGTCTTTTCCCGGCACGAAGTAGGCCGAGATCATCATCAATTCCTGGTGTACGTTCAGCAGATCCGGACGCAGCTGTGTGGTCAGCAACAGATGCGGGTCAGGCTCACCTCGTGACAGCACCTTGGTCGGTGCGTCCCACAGGGCCTGGTTGTGCGCCCAGATCAGCTCGTTCAACCAGGTTTTCATGCGGGGGTGGGTCTTGTACGCCATTAACCGTTCATACAGGGCCTTTTTCTCAACGTGGGACTGCTCCAGCGAGGCCGCGAGGCGGACGCGGGCGTCGGCCAGATCCTTGGCGTCGGGTGGCCAATAGAGAAAGTCGTCGATCGGCTTGCTCAGCGTGCTGTTCCAGTATTGGTCGAAGCTGTGCCCCAATTGCTCGGCAACCGGGCCGACGCTGAGCATGTCGATATCGGTGAAATTGAGATTGGGTTCAGCGTCGAAGTATTCGTCGCCCAGGTTGCGCCCGCCAACGATGGCGACGGCGCTGTCGGCCAGCCACAGCTTGTTGTGCATGCGTCGATGCTGCTGCGACAGATTGAACAGCCGACCCAAGTTGCGCGTGGCGCCGGTGCTGCGGCCCAGATTGAGCGGATTGAACAGGCGAATCTGGATGTTCGGGTGCGCGGCGAGGGTAGCGATCACTTCATCAAGGCCATCGCTGGTGGTGTCGTCCAGCAGGATGCGCACCCGCACGCCACGGTCGGCGGCTTTGAGCAGTTCATCGATCAACGCTCGGGTGCTGAGCCCGTCGTGAACGATGTAGTACTGCAGGTCCAGGCTGGTTTTGGCATTGCGGATCAGTTCGGCCCGCGCCATGAACGCTTCAGTGCTGTTGGGCAGCAGGCGAAAGCCGGAACGACCTTCGTGCGGCGCGGCCTGGGCCATGATCGAACGTCCGAAGGCGGACGCCGACGCCGGTAATGCCTGACTCGGACCGTCATCCGGCACAGGCGTGTGCGCGCATCCGCTGACACCAAGGGCAAAGGCCAAAAGAAGGGGCAATGCCCATGTGTTCGTCAACGCTTTCATCCCGAAGTCACATCCTGGCGATATGACCGCGTATTCGGCAAAAGGTTAAGTCGCCGCGTCGGTCTGGGCCATGAGCCGCGCTGCCATTGCGCCGACCTTGCGCACGGCGTCCTCGATTTTCGGCGTCGGCCTGGCCGCGAAGTTCATGCGCAGGCAATTCCTGTACTTGCCCGAGGCCGAAAAAATATTGCCGACCGCGATCTGTACGCCTTGCCCCTCCAGCGCGCGATTCAGGCGAAGCGAGTCAAAGTCCTCGGGGAGCTCGATCCACAGCATGAAGCCGCCTTGCGGGCGGCTGACCCGGGTGCCTTCCGGGAAATAACGCGTCACCCAGTCGGTCATCAAGTCACGGCTGCGCTGATATTGGCCGCGCATCCGGCGCATGTGCGGCTCGTAATGCCCGGCCTGAAGAAATTCGGCGATTGCCAGTTGCGGTTGAGTCGCGGTGGAGCCGGTGCTGATGTATTTCATGTGCAGCACACGGTCGAGGTAGCGGCCCGGCGCGACCCAGCCGACACGCAGGCCGGGCGCCAGGGTTTTCGAGAATGAGCTGCACAGCAGAACACGGCCGTCCATGTCGAAGGATTTGATCGTGCGCGGGCGAGGGTAGGTGTAGGCAAGGTCGCCATACACATCGTCCTCGATGATGGCCACGTCGAAGCGCTGGGCGAGGGTCACCAGAGAGCGCTTGCGGTCCTCCGGCATGATGTAACCCAGCGGGTTATTGCAGTTCGGCGTCAACTGTATGGCCTTGATCGGCCATTGTTCGAGGGCCAGTTCGAGCGCGTCCAGGCTAATGCCGGTGATGGGGTCGGTCGGTATTTCCAGCGCCTTCATGCCCAGGCCTTTTAGCGCCTGCATGGCGCCGTGAAAGCTGGGGGAATCCACTGCCACGATGTCGCCCGGCTCGCAGATCGAGCGAATGCTCACCGCCAGCGCTTCCTGAGCACCGGTCGTGATCACCAGATCATCCGGGGCGATGGCGGTGCCCGAATCGAGCAACAGGCGGGCGATCTGGTCACGCAGGCATTGGGTGCCATGAATGTTGTCGTAATACAGCCCCGGCATGTCCTGCCGGCGGCTGATCTTGCCCAGCGCTTGAGTCAGCGGCCGCAGCGTCGGGCTGCTGATGTCCGGCATGCCGCGCGCCAGTTGCACGACATCCGGGCTGGGAATGGCCTTGGCCAGTTCCAGCACTTGATCCCATTGCGAGATCTCGACCGGACGCTGTGCGGGGCGTCCTACGGCAGGCAATGCCGGTGTCTTACGGCCTGCGGGGACGAAGTAACCCGATTTGGGCCGAGGCGACGCCAGACCGTTATCTTCGAGCAGGCGATAGGCCTGTTGCACGGTGCTGAGGCTGACGCCATGTTCAAGGCTCAGCGCGCGAACCGAGGGCAGGCGATCGCCGGGGCGATAGAAGCCGTTTTCGATGCGCGCGCCGAGCAATTCGGCAAGATTGACGTAGAGGGTCATGGCGTACTCCCGCACAGTGTCGCGTCGGTTGACCGATACAGATTGAGCGAAAATACAGCATTCAGGCGCAGATGTAGCGGATCTGTATGTAAAAAAATAGAATTCTTTGGATCTGTAATGGTTTTCCATACAGACGCATCATGGAATCACTTGAAACCCATGATGAGGTGTCTGGAAATGAGCGCAATGAGCGATGTCCGGCTGACGCTGTATGCACAGGAGTTGGTGAGAGAGCAGGACGTGCGGGTGCGGGTGAGCGCGCCGAAGGGGCTTGGTGTCTGGGGCTTGTTTCAACATCGGCGAGTCACGCGGCGGGCGCTGTTGGACCTGACAGACGATCAACTGCGCGACATAGGCCTGAGTTACGAACAGGCACGCCGCGAAGGGCTCAAGCCGTTCTGGAGGGAGTGATGTGGGTCAACGCAAGCCTGCTTTTTGCATACTCATGGCAAGACGACGATCTAAAGAGCGGTAAACGCCCTGTAGGAGACGTCGGAGGTTACGACGGCAGCGAATGCGGTCTGTCAGGCGAATGTGCATGGCCTGACAGGACCGATTCGCCAGCAAGCCGGCTCCTACAGGTGAGCGCTTTTAGCTTCAGGCCAACTCTTTGAGTCGATGCCAAAGCATCCCCAGCGCCAGTAAAGGCGAGCGCAGATGTTTGCCGCCCGGGAACGTCATGTGTGGAACCTTGGCGAACAGCTCGAAACCACCGCTCTGCTGACCACTGATGGCTTCACCCAGTAACTTGCCCGCCAAATGTGTGGCGTTCAGGCCGTGCCCAGAATAGGCCTGTGCATAGAAGACGTTCGGATGCTCCTTCAAGCGCCCTATCTGCGGCAGCCGGTTGGCGCCGATGCCGATCATTCCGCCCCACTCGAAATCAATCTTTACGTCCTTGAGCTGCGGGAAGACCTTGAGCATTTTCGGCTGCATGTACGCGCCGTTGTCGTGCGGATCGCGCCCGGAATAGTGGCAGGCGCCGCCGAACAGCAGCCGCTTGTCGGCCGAGAGCCTGAAGTAGTCCACCGCCACGCGCTGGTCACACATGGCGGTGTTGCGCGGGAGCAGTTGGTGCGCCAGATCGTCGCCCAAGGGCTCGGTGGCGATGATGTAACTGCCTGCTGGCAGAACCTTGCCACTCAGTGTCGGGTCCAGATCGTTCAGATAAGCATTGCAGCCGAGCACCAGGGTATCGGCGCGGATCAGACCTTGCGCGGTATGCACCTTGAGCTGCGCCCCGTATTCGAGACGGACCACGGGCGAGTGTTCGAACAACTGCACCCCCAGCGATTGCGCGACGGCAGCCTCTCCCAATGCCAGGTTCAGCGGATGCAGGTGGCCCGATCCCATGTCCAGCATGCCACCAGCGTAACGGCCTGAGCCGATGAAGCTACGCAGGTTCTCGGGTGCGATTAGCTGTAATTCATGGCGATAGCCCAGTGCACGCAGCGCCTCTGCATCCTCGGCGAAACCCTCGAGCTCCTTGGGTTTGTTGGCCAGATCGCAATAGCCCCACGTAAGGTCACAGTCGATCCGGTACTGCTCCACGCGTTGACGGACGATCTCGACGGCTTCCAGCCCCATCAGCTTGAGCTCCCGCACGCCGTTGTCGCCGATCACGTCGCGAAAGCGCTCGACGTGATGACCAACGCCGCGAATCAGTTGCCCTCCGTTGCGGCCGCTGGCGCCCCAGCCAATCTTGTGCGCTTCGAGCAATGCGACACTCAATCCCCGTTCGGCCAGTTCGATCGCCGTGTTCAGCCCCGTGAACCCGCCACCCACCACGCAGACGTCGACCTTCACCTCGCCAGCGAGGGCTGGGTAATCGGGTTGGAGGTGGCTGCTGGCTGCGTAATAGGAGGCGGCGTGGCTGGCAGCGTGAGTGGGTCGAGCGCAGGCGTCCATGGCGGTTTTTTTCTCGGGGTGCTGTCTGGAAAATTTTACGGAGGTTAGCGACGTGACTGCGCAGGGGCAAGCGATGCCCGATATCGGCAAGTGAGCGGCGCAGCTCACTTCCACAGGTGGGCGGCAGGCTGCACGTTATCTGTCAGGCTGGAACTGGCTGATGCACAATGACTGTCTTTCACAGGGAAAACTCTCGCGATGAGCTGCAACAGCCAGAAAATCCGCGATTTGCGGCGGCAGATCCCGTCCTTCGACTGCGTGCCCGGTTGCCACGATTGCTGTGGACCGGTGACGACGTCGTCCGAGGAAATGGCGCGCTTGCCACGCAAGACGGCCGCCGAGCAGGAAGCCGCGCTCAATGAATTGAACTGTGTGCATTTGGGGCCCCACGGTTGCACGGTGTATGACGAGCGCCCGTTGATCTGTCGGTTGTTCGGCACCACGCCGACCCTGCCATGCCCCAACGGTCGCCGTCCTGAAGTGCTGATTCACCCGCGGGTAGAGAAACAGGTGCATGAGTACATTGCGTCGACGCGGCAGGTGTTGGTTTGATTGGCGCCACCCATCCCTGTAGGAGCGTGGCTTGTCCCGCGATCTGTCGCGAAGCGGCAGCAAAATCAGGCAACCGAGCCGTATCTGATGCACCGCATTCTCCGGATTTGCGGCCGGTTCCCGCCCGATCGCGGGACAAGCCACGCTCCTACGGATAACGTGCGGCGCTCATTATTCCGGAATCGGCAGGTTCAGACTCTCCTTCACCTCTTCCATCACGATATAGCTCTTGGACTCGCGCACATGCGGCAGTTTGAGCAGGATGTCGCCTAACAGCTTCCGATAAGAGGCCATCTCCGAGATGCGCGCTTTCACCAAATAGTCGAAGTCGCCCGAGACAAGGTGGCACTCCAGCACATGAGGCAGTTTGAGGACCGCCCGGCGGAATTCTTCAAACGTGTCGCCCGATTTGTAATCCAGACTGATCTCGACGAACACCAGCAGACTAGCCTTCAGGTTCTGCGGGTTGAGCCGGGCGTTGTAACCCATGATGATGCCTTCGCGCTCAAGGCGACGGACCCGCTCTGTACAAGGCGTGGTAGAGAGGCCCACGCGTTCGCCCAGTTCCGTGAAGGAAATCCTGCCGTCGCCCTGAAGGATGCGCAGGATGCTGCGATCGATCTTGTCCAGTTCACGTTTTGACTGGTGTTGGGTGCGCATTGCAAACCCTCTCTCTGCTAAAGCCCTGGTTGGCGGGAAGTAACGCTGAATATAGGCGCTTATATAGTTAAAAGCACTGCCTGAAGCTTCATATACTGCCCACATCCTTGCTTAAAACTTCAAAACGTCAGCGGATATCCGCGATGAGGAAATCAACATGCGCGTTCTGGTCCTTGGAAGTGGCGTAATCGGTGTCACCAGTGCTTACTATCTGGCCCGTGCGGGCTTCGAGGTGACGGTTGTAGACCGTCAGCCTGCCGCTGCCATGGAAACCAGTTTCGCCAACGCCGGGCAGGTGTCGCCGGGTTACGCATCGCCATGGGCCGCGCCGGGCGTACCGCTCAAGGCCATCAAATGGTTGTTGCAGCGCCACGCGCCGTTGGCGATCAAGGCAACGGCCGACATCGATCAATACCTGTGGATGGCGCAGATGCTGCGCAACTGCACGCAAAGCCGTTATGCGGTGAACAAGGAGCGCATGGTGCGTCTGTCCGAGTACAGCCGCGATTGCCTTGACGAACTGCGCGCAGAAACCGGCATCGCCTACGAAGGCCGCAGCCTGGGCACCACGCAACTGTTCCGTACGCAAGAGCAACTGGACAACGCCGCCAAGGACATCGCCGTTCTTGAGCAGGCCGGTGTCCCTTACGAAGTCCTGGATCGCGAAGGCATTGCCCGTGTCGAGCCTGCACTGGCCAGCGTCAGCAACATCCTCAGCGGCGCGCTGCGGCTGCCAAACGACCAGACGGGCGATTGCCAGTTGTTCACCACGCGTCTGGCCGAAATGTGTGTGAAATTGGGCGTTGAATTTCGATTCGGCCAGTCGATCGAGTCTATCGACTTCGCCGGAGACCGGATCAACGGCGTGCGCGTCAACGGCAAACTGGAAACGGCTGATCGTTACGTGCTGGCGTTGGGCAGCTACTCGCCGCAATTGCTCAAGCCGCTGGGCATCAAGGCGCCGGTTTACCCGCTCAAGGGTTACTCGCTGACCGTGCCAATCACCAACCCTGACATGGCACCGACATCGACGATTCTCGACGAGACCTACAAAGTCGCGATTACCCGCTTCGACAACCGTATTCGGGTGGGCGGGATGGCGGAGATCGCCGGTTTTGACCTGTCGCTCAATCCTCGTCGGCGTGAAACGCTGGAGATGATCGTCAACGATCTCTATCCTCAGGGCGGCGATCTGAGCGAGGCCAGTTTCTGGACCGGCCTGCGTCCAACCACGCCGGACGGCACGCCCATTGTCGGCGCCACGCCGTATCGCAACCTGTTCCTCAATACCGGTCACGGCACGCTTGGCTGGACCATGGCCTGCGGTTCCGGTCGTTTGCTGGCGGATCTCATCGCCCGCAAGAAACCACAGATCAGTGCCGAAGGCCTCGATATTTCCCGCTACGGAAGCTCCAAGGAGATCGCAAAACATGTCAATCCAGCGCCAGCTCACCAATGAGCGCATGAGCCAGATCGTCGTCCACAACGGCACCGTTTACCTTGCCGGACAAGTGGGTGACGACATGGCGGCGGGCGTCGAACAGCAGACCCGCGAGGCGCTCAATTCCATCGAGCGCCTGCTGGACCTGGCCGGTACCGACAAGACCCGCATTCTGTCGGTGACGATTTACCTGAAGGACATCGACGCGCACTTCGCCGGGATGAACAGCGTGTGGGACACGTGGCTGCCTAAAGGCGTCGCGCCCGCCCGCGCCACCGTCGAAGCCAAGCTGTGCGAGCCGGAAATTCTGGTTGAGTTCTCGGTGACGGCCGCATTGCCGTAACTCGTTCACACGTCTTTGTAGGAGCGTGGCTTGTCCCGCGATCGGCCGGGAACCGGTCGTAAAAGCTGAGTCCGGAATATCCCTGATACGCCGCATTCAGTAGATTGCTGCCGCTTTGCGCCAGATCGCGGGACAAGCCGCGCTCCTACAGAATCCGAAACTCCGATCAAGAAGCCTTGCCATGCGTCCAGCCCGCGCCCTCATCGATCTTTCCGCTCTGCGCCACAACTATCAACTGGCCCGTGAAACCACAGGCGCGAAGGCGCTTGCCGTGATCAAGGCCGATGCGTATGGCCACGGTGCCGTGCGCGTCGCCCAGGCATTGGAGGCTGAGGCAGACGGGTTCGCTGTCGCATGCATCGAAGAAGCGCTGGAGCTGCGTCTGGCGGGTATTCGTGCGCCGATTCTGTTGCTGGAAGGCTTCTTCGAGGCCGACGAGCTGGCACTGATCGTCGAGCACGATTTCTGGTGCGTGGTGCATTCGCTGTGGCAACTCGACGCCATCGAGCAGACTCCCGTCAGCAAACCGCTGAACATCTGGTTGAAGATGGATTCGGGCATGCACCGCGTGGGTATTCATCCGGCTGACTATCCAGCGGCTTACCAACGTCTGCTGGCCAGCGGAAAAGTCCTCAAGGTCGTGCTGATGAGTCACTTTGCCCGGGCAGACGAACTGGGCAGTGTTCGCACGGACGAACAAGTGGCGATCTTTCAGTCGGCTCGCGAAGGGTTGGCGGCCGAGGTCAGCCTACGCAACTCGCCCGGCGTGATGGGCTGGCCAAACGTGCCGAGCGACTGGGTACGTCCCGGCATTATGCTGTATGGCGCGACGCCCTTCGATCAGCCGCAGTCAGTCGCTGATCGCCTGCAGCCCGTGATGACACTGGAGTCCAGAGTGATCTGTGTGCGCGAACTGCCGGCCGGTGAGCCGGTGGGATACGGCGGGGCATTTGTCTCCGACCGCACGATGCGCATCGGCGTGGTTGCGATGGGGTATGCCGACGGTTATCCGCGTCAGGCGCCGACCGGTACGCCAGTGATGATCGATGGACATCGCAGTCAGCTATTGGGGCGCGTGTCGATGGACATGCTGTGTGTCGACCTGACCCACGTACCGGGCGCAGGCTTGGGCAGCCGCGTGGAGCTGTGGGGAAAAAACGTGCTGGCCAGCGACGTCGCCACCCACGCCGGGACCATTCCTTATCAGATTTTCTGCAACCTCAAGCGCGTGCCAAGGCTCTATTCCGGGGATTGATCGCGCTCGTCGCTTCATTCGTCCGAACCGTCTGCGGCCCATGGCGGCCGCCGGTCTCTTTGCTAATCTGGTCAAGTGTTGTAAATACTGAACGCGGTCGCCATCATGGCGGCCACTTGACCGTATTCGATTATCAGGAGGACTCCCGCATTGGACGTCGGTGAACGACTGCAATCCATTCGTAAACTCAAAGGTCTGTCCCAGCGTGAACTCGCCAAGCGAGCGGGCGTGACCAACAGCACCATTTCCATGATCGAGAAAAACAGCGTCAGCCCCTCGATCAGTTCCCTGCGCAAGGTGCTGGGCGGCATACCGATGTCCATGGTGGAGTTTTTTTCGGAAGAGCTTGAGCCAGAAAACCCGACTCAGGTGGTCTACAAGGCCAGTGAACTGATCGATATTTCGGACGGCGCCGTCACCATGAAACTGGTGGGCAAGTCTCATCCAGACAGAGCCATCGCGTTCCTGACCGAGGTCTATCCGCCAGGCGCCGACACGGGCGAGGAAATGCTCGTTCACGAGGGCGAAGAGACCGGCATTCTGATTGAGGGGCGACTGGAGCTGGTCGTTGGCCTCGATACTTATGTGCTTGAGGCGGGCGACAGCTACTATTTTGAAAGCACCCGACCGCATCGCTTCCGTAATCCGTTTGACGTTCCGGCGCGACTCATCAGCGCTGCCACGCCCGCGAATTTCTGATCCGCGACCCCTCCCGACCTGAGCCATCAGGCGGGGCAGGACGAGCCCGAAGCAACAGGTCGACGCACGAATAACCCTGCTGTGTTCAGGGATGTAACGACCCACGGGCTACCCGCTATACTTTCGCCGTCTGCGGCTTACCGTGACCGCAGGGGCGTTATAGCCACCATGAGGGTGAAAGCGTGAACCTTACTAATAAGATCCTGGCTGCCATTGCACTCCTCGCGTTTTGGGCTTTTAACGCCCAGGCCTCCACCAGCGATGACCTCGCTAAACGACTCGAACCGGTCGGACAAGTCTGCATCCAGGGCAAGGAATGTCCGGGCATGGACGTGGCCGCGACGGCGGGTGGGGCAGGTGGCGCCAAGTCCCCTGACGACGTGATCGGCAAACACTGCAATGCCTGCCATGGCTCCGGATTGCTGGGCGCGCCAAAAATCGGCGACAGCGCCGATTGGGGCAAGCGCGCCAAAGACCAGGGCGGCCTTGACGGCCTGTTGGCCAAGGCGATCAGCGGCATCAACTCCATGCCACCAAAAGGCACCTGCGCCGATTGCTCGGATGAAGAGCTCAAAGGTGCGATCAAGAAGATGTCCGGGTTGCAGTAACCCCTCTCTGGCTGCCGAAGAACCGCTCGGGATGAATAGATCCCGCGCGGTTTTTTGTATGCGCGACACAGGCTTTTGTAGGATGGGCGACTGGGCATGATGCAGTAATTCCCGCCGATCCCCGGTCCAACCTCCATCTAATAACAATCCAGGAGAGGCCGGATGCCGCATTCCTGCTCGATCGAGCAAGCTGTCGATCATGTACTGGCTGAGCTGCCTGCCCACATTCGCATGGGCATGCCATTGGGACTGGGCAAGCCCAACCGGTTCGCAAACGCGTTGTACGCCCGCATCAAATCCCTACCTGACCGACAACTGACGATCTACACGGCGTTATGCCTGGGAAGGCCTGCGGCGGGGGACGGCTTGCAGGGCCGCTTTCTCGAGCCCTTTCTTGAGCGCGTATTTGGGGACTATCCCGAGCTGGATTTTCTGGCTGATCTGCACAAGGACAACCTGCCGCCGAACGTACAGGTCGAGCAGTTCTTCATGCAGCCCGGCAGCTTGTTGAACAGTCACCAGGCGCAGCAGGACTATGTCAGCAGCAACTACAGTCATGCGGCACGGGACATCAACGCCAGTGGCCTGAACCTGATCGCGCAGCTGGTGGCGCATGATCCGCAGCACAGTGACCGGTTAAGCCTGAGCTGCAACCCCGACATCACCCTCGACCTCTTGCCCATGGTGGAGAAACGTCGGTTTCAGGGTGAAACCATTCTGGTGCTGGGGCATGTTCACGCTGACCTCCCGTACATGCCGGGTGATGCCGAGGTGAGCATCGACACTTTCGATCTGTTGATCGAACACGAAGAGCGCAGCACGCTGTTTTCCACGCCAAACATGCCGGTCGGGTTTCAGGATCACTTCATTGGCCTGTACGCCAGCACCCTGGTCCGTGACGGCGGCACCTTGCAGATCGGTATCGGCTCCATGGGCGATGCGCTGACCGCAGCCCTGTTGGCCCGACAAGCTGACAACGAAGCGTATCGCGCCTGCCTCGCGGAACTGGACGGTATCTCTACCTGGAAGCCGCTGATCGAAGCAGAAGGCGGCGTGATGCCGTTTGCCGCAGGTTTGTATGGCTGCAGCGAAATGCTGGTCAACGGGCTGTTGGCGCTACTGGACGCTGGCATTATCCGGCGTAAGGTATACCCCGACGCGGCATTGCAGAAGCTGGCCAATGCCGGGCTGCTGGATGAGTCCCTGCACGGGAACGGCGTGATGATCCATGGCGGCTTCTTTCTGGGGCCGCGTAGCTTCTATGACCGCCTGCGGGAATTGACGCCCGCTCAGATGGCCCAGATCAACATGACCGCCATCAGCTACATCAACGAGCTGTATGGCGACGAAACGCTCAAGCGGCTGCAGCGACGCGATGCGCGATTCATCAACAGCGCGTTCACCGTCACGCTGCTCGGCGCAGCCGTTTCCGACCAATTGGCCGATGGGCGTGTGGTCAGCGGCGTCGGCGGGCAATACAACTTCGTTGCCCAGGCCCACGCGCTGGAAGGCGCGCGCTCGATTTTGATTCTGCGCAGCTGGCGGGAGTCGGGCGGGGAAGTGAGCTCCAATATCGTCTGGGAATACGGACACACGACGATTCCCCGGCATTTGCGGGACATCGTCATCACCGAGTACGGCATTGCCGATCTGCGCGGCAAGACCGATGCCGCCGTGATCGAAGCCTTGCTCAACATTGCCGATTCACGCTTTCAGCCGGCGTTGATCGAACAGGCGCAGAAGGCGGGCAAGCTTCCCAAAGGATTTCGTCTCGACCCGTTGTTCAGCCAGAACACCCCGGAACGGTTAAAGGACATCCGCGACCGCTTTCCTTCGTTGTTTATCGAATACCCGTTGGGCACCGATTTCACACCCCCTGAGCGAGATCTATTGCGCGCACTGAACTGGCTGAAGAGCAAGTTCAAGCTCACCGAACTCATCGACCTTGGCAAGGCAACGCTGGAAGCCCCGGAACCCGATGCATTCCCCGAACATCTGCAACGGATGGGGCTGGATCAGCCGCAAGGGCTACGGGAGGAGCTGTACCAACGACTGCTGCTGGCAGGGTTGCAGGCAACGAATCAGGATTTTCGGCGCTGTGGATGAACCTGTGGGAGCTTGCTCTGGTCCTCGGACGTCCCCCACAGGGACCGGGTTGACGCTCGCACTCGTGTTCGGCCCCAGACCTGTGGGAGCCGGCTTGCTGGCGAATGCGTCAGGTCAGCAACATCAATAGTGACTGACGCACCGCGTTCGTCCGAATTGCGGCCCATACCCTCGTAACCTCGGACGTCTCCCACAGGATTCGGGTTGATGCATAGACTTGGGTCCAGACCTCAGAGGGTTTCTGGATTCAGGAACAGGTTTTGATCACCAGCAATACCGCCGCAATCATCCCGGTCAGCGCAAACAACTGCTGCAACCGTGGTCCGGCCAGAAACCGCGCGATGTGGCGTCCGATCATCAACCCGACAATGGCGCCCAAGGCAAACGGCAAACCCACGGCCCAGTGCATCACGCCGCTGACGCTGGCAGTGATGACACTGGCAATCGACACCAGTGCAATCACCGCCAGCGAGGTAGCGACGATGCTTTTCATGTCCAGGTCGGTGTAACGGGTCAGTGCCGGAATGATCACGAACCCCCCGCCGACGCCAAGCAGCCCCGACAGCACACCCGACATCACACCGGTGATCGCCAGTGAACGCGCGCACGGCAAGGTCCAGCGCAGGCGACCTTCCAGTGGATTAAGCACGCACGGCAAAAATGCCGCGCGTGACGCAGGCTGACCATGGTGCAGTTCGTGAGCGGCCTTGCGATACATCCGCGCGCAGGCATAGACCAGCACCACGGCGAACCCCAGCGCCAGCGGTGTATTGGGTAGTTGATGAGCGAGCCATAAGCCCAGCGGCGCGAAGCAGACGCCGATCATCGCAATGAACAAGGCTGCGCGATAGCGCACGATGCCCTGACGCAATCCCAACAGCGCACCGACGGCGGCGGCCAGCCCGACCGCCAATAGGCCGACGGGCGCGGCTTCGACCATCGACAGACCCAGTCCGAACACCAGAAGAGGCACCGCGAGAATACCGCCCCCCGCGCCGGTCAGTGCCAATACGGCGCCAATGATGGTGCCTAGCCCGGCTCCGATCAGTTCATGTTCAGGCATTGTCGGTGATATCCACCGTGGTGGTCGGTCGGGCCAGCCACTCGCGTCCCTTGAGCATGGCGTGCCAGTAGATAGGCGGCAGTATCCCGGCTTTCAACCACCAGGCCAGTCGCGTAGGACGCCGTCCGTCGAGCAGCCAGGTCGGGAAGCTCGGGGCGACTTTGCCGCCGTAGGTGAACTCGGCGAGGACGATCTTGCCCCGCTCAACGGTCAGCGGGCAGGAGCCATAGCCGTCGTACCGGGTCAGATGTGCCCGCCGGCTCAGTGCCACCAACACGTTGTTGGCGACCACGGGCGCCTGTTTTCTCGCAGCCGCCGCCGTCTTGGCGTTGCTGGTGTTGGTCGCATCGCCGAGCCCGTGGACATTGGCGAATTGACGATGGCGCAAGGTTGCGGGATCGACATCAACCCAGCCAGCGGCATCGGCCAGCGGACTCTGTCGAATGAAGTCCGGCGCGGTCTGCGGCGGCACCACGTGAAGCATGTCGAAGGCGTGTTCGGTGGTTTCGCTGGAGCCATCGGCCAGCGTCCGGACGAACGTTGCGACTTGGCGTGGACCATCGACCGCCACCAGTCTCGACCCGAACTTCAGGTCGATGGCGTATTTGCGCACGTACTCCATCAGTGCAGGTACATACTCGGCGACGCCGAACAGCACGCCGCCCGCGTTATGAAACTCTGTGTTGATGTGCGCAAGGCGCGCCGACCGGGCCCAGTGATCACAGGACAGGTACATAGCCTTCTGCGGCGCACCGGCGCATTTGATGGGCATCGGCGGCTGCGTGAACAGTGCGCGGCCCTGTTTGAGTTGCTGAACCAGTCGCCAGGTGTAGGGCGCCAGATCGTAACGGTAATTGGACGTCACGCCATGACGGCCCAGGGTTTCGCGAAGGCCGTCGATGGCATTCCAGTCCAGTTTCAGGCCCGGGCAGACCACCAGTTGCTCGTAGCCTATGACCCGACCATCGTCTAGCGTGACGCAGTTCTCGGTCGGATCGAAGCGCTCAACGGCTGCTTTTATCCACCGGGCCTTGGCGGGAATCACCGTGGCCATGCTGCGGGCGGTGGATTCGGGCTGAAAGAGACCGGCGCCGACCATGGTCCAGCCAGGCTGGTAGTAGTGCGTGTCGGCGGGGTCGACCAATGCGATGTCCAGTGACGCATCGCGGGCCAGCAGGCTGGATGCGGTGGCAACGCCCGCCGCGCCTGCGCCGATGATCAGGATTTGATGATGGTTCTTGTTGCCAGGCATGGTGTCGTTTCCCAAATAAAGCTGAAGACGGGCATCGATAACAATCGGCGCGGGCGCCGGAGGATCACAGGGCGTTAATCGGGATCTTCAGATACCGCACACCGTTGTCTTCCGGTTCTGGAAGGCGTCCGCCGCGCATGTTGATCTGCACCGACGGAAGGATCAGCACAGGCATGTCCAGCGTCGCATCGCGTTTCTCGCGCATCTGTACAAAAGCATCCTCATCGATGCCTTCGTGGACATGGATGTTGTGGGCCCGCTGTTCGGCAACGGTGGTCATGTACCTCAGCTCCCGGCCGTCGGGCAGGTAGTCGTGGCACATGAACAGGCGTGTTTGTGGCGGCAGGCTGAGAATCCTGCCAATCGAGCGGTACAGCGTGCGCGCGTTGGCCCCTGGAAAGTCGCAGCGCGCCGTGCCGTAATCGGGCATGAACAGCGTGTCGCCGACAAACCCCACGGTCTGGCCATCGGCTTCGATGAGATAGGTCATGCAGGCGGGCGTATGGCCGGGCGTGTGCATGGCACGGGCCTGCAGGGACCCGATCTGAAAATGCGTGTCATCTTCCAGCAACCAGTCGAACTGGCTGCCATCGCGCGCGAATTCTCCCTTGGCGTTGAACAGCGTGCCGAACACCTTCTGCACCTGGGTGATGTGGCTGCCGATGGCGATCGCGCCGCCAAGTTGCGCTTTCAGATACGCCGCCGCCGAGACATGGTCGGCATGGACATGGGTTTCCAGAATCCATTCGACCGAGACGCCCAGTTCGCGAACCCTGGCGATCAGCTTGTCCGCCGACTCGGTGTGCGTCCTTCCGGATTTGGGGTCGTAGTCCAGCACGCTGTCGATCAAAGCGGCCTTGAGGGTCGAGCGGTCAACGACCAGGTAACTGATGGTCCAGGTCTGCGGGTCGAAAAACGCCTCCACGCACAATGTTTCGCCGATGTTCATGGGGTCTCTCCTGAAGATGCCTGATGCCAGACAGGTTGGCAGTCGCCGCGGTAAGGGATCAATATCCATGCCAGCGTGGTTTTCGAGCCGATAGGCAGTTCTATAAGGGGTTGTGCAGCCAGCGTCGCGAGAAGCGAAGATTTTTCCTGCCATAAATGGCAGTCGTATGGCAGTCAGCGGCAGTCGTTGGCAGTGAAGCGGTCAAAGGAGTACCCTCGCTCGACGCGCAGGAGACCCAAATGGCCAACGCTTCAAACGCTCTTTCCAGCCCGCAGATGCAGGCGCTGGTGTCTTATCTCGAGCACGACACTCATCCC
Source organism: Pseudomonas sp. NFACC02 (assembly GCF_900110765.1). GTDB lineage: Bacteria > Pseudomonadota > Gammaproteobacteria > Pseudomonadales > Pseudomonadaceae > Aquipseudomonas. Next base: position 100,441 of record NZ_FOEO01000008.1, on the reverse strand, counting down.
ACCATTGTGTTGGACGTGGACTACAACATCGTCGCAGCCAACACCGCGTATCAGCGTCAGTTCGGGGTAGAGGGCCGGCCGCATGTCGGCGCCAAGTGCTATCAAGTGTCCCATCAGTTCGCCGTACCCTGCGATCAGGCCGGCGAGCACTGTCCGATGCGCAAAGCCTCGGAAACCCGAGTGCCGGAACGCGTGCTGCACATTCATCACACGCCCCGTGGTCCTGAGCATGTCGACGTGGAGCTGCGGCCGATTCTGGATGCCCAAGGCGAGGTGTTTGCGTATGTCGAGCGGCTGAACAGCGTGGCCGTGGCATCCGTGCAGCCGCAACAAAGTGGGTTGGTCGGGCGCTCGGCTGCCTTCAAGGAAGCGCTGACAGCGCTCCAGCGTGCCGCGCCCTCGCCGATTCCCGTGTTGCTGCAAGGCGAGTCGGGGACTGGCAAGGAGTTGTTTGCCCGCGCGCTGCACGCGGCAAGTCCCAGAGCCAGTGGGCCGTTGGTGGTGGTCGATTGCACCGGTCTGACCGAATCATTGCTGGAGAGCGAACTGTTCGGCTACGAAAAGGGCGCGTTTACCGGCGCTTTGCAGCGCAAGATCGGTCTGGCGGAAAGCGCGCATGGCGGGACACTGTTTCTTGATGAGATCGGTGAAGTGCCGTTGGCAATGCAGGTGAAACTGCTGCGTCTGATTGAGTCAGGGAGCTTTCGTCCCGTCGGCAGCCTGCGCACGGTTCATTCGGATTTCCGATTGGTCGCGGCCACGCATAAGCCGCTCAAGGAGATGGTCGCAACGGGGACTTTCCGCCAGGACCTGTTCTATCGCATCAGCGCGTTCCCGATCCGTCTGCCTTCCTTGCGAGAGCGCAGTGACGACTTGCCGCTGTTGATCGAAAGCCTGTTGCGTCGGCTGGCCCCGGGCGCTGCACCGAGGGTCGATGACGACGCGATGAAGGTGCTGAAGCTGTATCCGTTTCCCGGCAACATTCGCGAACTGCGCAACATCATGGAACGCGCACGGCTGTTCACGGACGACGGTGTGATCCGGGCGCAGGACTTGCCCCCGGAAGTGCGTGCCCAGCAGTCTTCGCTTCCGGCCATCCGTTCTGCGGGGCGCAATGATCTGGAGTTGCTAGCGCATGCGCTGCAAACCTTCGACGGCTCGCGCAGTGAGTTGGCGAAACATTTGGGGCTAAGCGAGCGGACCCTGTATCGGCGACTGAAAGCGTTGGGAATTAACGCCTGAGCTTTCGCTGCCCTCGTAACCTCGGACGTCTCCTACAGGGAATCGCGTCGTTCCAAAGACATGAGCGCGACGCGGATACTGTAGGAGCCGGCTTGCTGGCGAATGCAATGGGTCAGCACCATCAACGGCGACTGACCCACTGCCTTCGCTGCCCTCCGTAACCTCGGACGTCTCCCACAGGGTCCGGGTCGTTCCGATTACCTGAGCACGCCGCTGATACGGTGGGAGCCGGCTTGCTGGCGAATGCGGTGGGTCAGCAACATCGACTGTGACTGACCCACTGCCTTTGTCCGAATTGCGGCCCATACCCTCGTAACCTCGGACGTGTCCTACAGGATCTGGCTGACGCACGAACCTATGTCCAGACCGCAGACCTGTGTGGCCAGCTCCCGGCAGCAAATCCTGACACCTTGTCGGTATCAATCGACGAACGTCACCACGCCGCCATTCAGCGATTTGACGCGTGCCAGCGACTCAACGCGATAGCCCTGAGCGTCCAGTTCGGCACGGCCGCCCTGGAACGACTTCTCGATCACGATACCCAGCCCGGCCACGGTCGCGCCGGCCTGTTTGATGATCGAAATCAGCGCCTGGGATGCTTTGCCGTTGGCCAGGAAGTCATCGATGATCAGCACGCGGTCGCTGCTGGTCAGGTGCCGGGTGCTGATGGCAATGGTGCTCTCGGTCTGCTTGGTGAAGGAGTACACCGTCGCGGAGAACAGGTTTTCAGTCAGCGTCAGCGATTGATGTTTACGCGCAAAGATCACCGGAATGCCCAGCTTCAGGCCGGTCATCACCGCAGGCGCGATGCCCGACGCTTCGATGGTGACGATCTTGGTGATTCCCGAGTGGGCAAACAACGTGGCGAACTCGTCACCGATCTGCTGCATCAGGACCGGGTCGATCTGATGGTTCAGAAACGCGTCGACCTTCAATACCTGGTCGGAAAGTACGATGCCTTCCTCGCGAATTTTCTTGTGCAGTGCTTCCACGTCGGTGTTCCTCAGGGCGCAAAACGCGCGAAATTGATGTTTATCTTTTCAGCATGGCGCGAATGTCCGCCAATGCCGTATTGCCGCGAACGGCCTTCACCTCGGTGGGTGTGTCGTCGTTGCCTTCCCAGGCCAGATCGTCCGGTGGCAGCTCATCGAGGAAACGGCTGGGCAGGCAGTCGATGATCTCGCCGTATTGCTTGCGTTTGGCTGCAAATGTGAACGCCAGCGTCTGACGGGCGCGGGTGATGCCCACGTAAGCCAGACGGCGTTCTTCCTCGATGGTGTCGGCCTCGATGCTGGAACGGTGCGGGAGAATTTCCTCTTCCATGCCCATGATGAACACGTAAGGAAACTCCAGGCCCTTGGAAGCGTGCAAGGTCATCATCTGCACACCCTCGGCGCCGTCTTCCTCTTCCTGCTGGCGTTCGAGCATGTCGCGCAGGACCAGCTTGCCGATGGCCTCCTCGATGGTCATGCCACCTTCTTCATCCTTCTCCAGCGTGTTTTTCAGCGCTTCGATCAGGAACCACACGTTGCCCATGCGGTAATCGGCGGCTTTGTCGCTGGAACTGTTCTGACGAATCCAGTTCTCGTAATCGATGTCCATGACCATGCTGCGCAGCGCCGCGATCGGGTCCTGCGTCGCGCACTGCTGACGCACGCCGTCCATCCAGTGCTTGAAGCGCTTGAGGCGGTCGGTGAATCGACTGTCCAGGTGCTCGCCCAGGCCGATTTCGTCGGTGGCCGCGTACATCGACACCTTGCGTTCGGTGGCGTAGTTGCCGAGTTTTTCCAGCGTAGTCGAGCCGATCTCCCGGCGTGGCACGTTGATCACGCGCAGAAAGGCGTTGTCGTCATCCGGGTTCACCAGCAGGCGGAAGTAGGCCATCAGGTCTTTCACTTCCTGGCGGCCGAAGAAGCTGTTCCCGCCCGACAACCGATAGGGAATCTGATGATGCTGAAGCTTCAGTTCAATCAGCTTCGCCTGATAGTTACCGCGATAAAGGATTGCAAAATCGCTGTACGGCCGGTCGGTGCGCAGGTGCAGGCTGAGGATTTCCACGGCCACGCGCTCCGCTTCGGCGTCTTCGTTCTTGCAGCGGATCACACGGATTTCATCGCCGTGGCCCATCTCGCTCCACAGTTGCTTCTCGAAGGCATGGGGGTTGTTGGCGATCAGCACGTTAGCGCAGCGCAGAATGCGGCTGGTGGACCGGTAGTTCTGCTCCAGCATCACCACTTTGAGCGAGGGGTAGTCGTCCTTGAGCAGCATCAGGTTCTCCGGCCGAGCACCACGCCAGGCGTAGATCGACTGGTCGTCGTCGCCCACCACGGTGAACTGGCAACGGGTCCCAATGAGCATTTTCACCAGCAGGTACTGGCTGGCGTTGGTGTCTTGGTATTCGTCCACGAGCAGGTAGCGGACCTTGTGCTGCCACTTTTCCAGAATGTCGGCGTGCTCTTCGAACAGCTTCACCGGCAGCAGGATCAGGTCATCGAAGTCCACCGCGTTGTACGCCTTGAGCGTGCGCTGATAGTGGGTGTAGACGATGGCAGCGGTCTGCTCTTTGGGGTTTCGGGCGTTTTCCAGGGCCTGGGCCGGCAGGATCAGGTCGTTCTTCCAGGCGCCGATCATGTTCTTGATCTCGTCGACGCCGTCGTCGCCCGAATATTCCTTCTGCATGATGTCGGTCATCAGAGCCTTGACGTCGGTCTCGTCGAAGATCGAGAAACCGGGTTTGTAGCCCAGCCGTGCATGCTCCTTGCGGATGATGTTCAACCCGAGGTTGTGGAACGTCGAAACCGTCAGACCGCGACCTTCGCCGCTGCGCAGAAGGGTGCCGACCCGTTCCTTCATCTCCCGCGCCGCCTTGTTGGTAAACGTCATGGCGACGATGTACTGCGCGCGAATGCCACAGTTCTGAATAAGGTGGGCAATCTTGCGCGTGATCACGCTGGTCTTGCCGGAGCCAGCACCGGCGAGCACCAAAAGAGGGCCGCCGACGTAGTTCACGGCTTCTTGTTGCCGAGGATTGAGTCGGGACATGAGGAAATAGAGGGATCGTTGAAAAATGGGCGGGCATTTTAACAGGGTCGACGGATTGTGGAGCGACCGTCCGACACTGTGATGCGCCGCGCTATCTATATTTCCCCGTTTTGTTACATTTGCGCATCACGCGGATGAGTGCCGCGTTTGATGACCCTCGTTTGAGGGGGCATCAACGTCTTTGGATTGTGTGGGGAACTAGCTTGTCTACGCCTGTCGAACCCTTGCGTTTGCTGCTTCTGGCGGACACGCCGGAATGGTCAGCGTTATTACGCGAGTGCCTGGCGCCCCTCGGGGATGCCGTGTTTCTTGACTGTGCGTCGAGCTGGGACGCTATTGGCGACCCCGCCGATCCCTCGCACGCGTTCATTCTGTTCACCACCCCCGCGCTGCAACCCGCGGCGGGGCAGTGCAGTTGGCCAACCGTTCTGCTGTTCGACGCCGAACCTGACGTGGACCCGGTGGGTGTTGCGGACTGGCTGGTGCGCGAGTTCCTGACCCCTCAAAGCGTGCGCCGTTGCCTGCGTCATGTCCGCGAGCGCGGTTTACTGGAAAACACCCTGCAACGCCTGGCCGAACAGGATCCGCTGACCGGCATCGCCAACCGCCAGGGTTTCCAGACCTTGCTCGCGGCACGCCTGGTCGAGTTCGACGGACGCGGGCTGGCGCTGGGGCATCTGGACCTGGACAACTTTCGCCGCGCCAACGACGCACTCGGCCATCAAGCCGGTGATCGGCTGATCCTTCAGGTGGTGGCGCGTTTGAAAGGCCAGCTCGAAGCCTGCGATCAACTCGCGCGGCTGGGCAGCGACGAATTCGCCCTGCTGATCGACACTCGCCGCGCTCCTGAACGCGCGGAGTGGATGGCCGAGCGCATCACCGAGGCCTTGTCCGAGCCCTATTGGGTCGACGGCGAAAGTCTGTTGATCGGTTGCAGCCTGGGCATCGCCCACGCCCGTGCCGACGCGGGCGCCGATCCCTTGATGTGGCATGCCCACATCGCCATGCAGCAGGCCAAGAGCACGCAGGGCTGCACTTTTCATGTTTTCAACGAACGCATCAATCGCAATGCCCGCAGCCTCGCCGATCTGGAAAGCGAGCTGCGCCGGGCGTTGCGTCGCGACGAGCTGGAGCTTCATTACCAGCCACGCCTGTGCCTGAACACCGGGCGTATTCTCGGGCTTGAAGCGCTGGTGCGCTGGCGCCATGCCGAACGCGGATTGCTGCCCCCGAGTGAGTTCGTGCCATTGGCCGAGCAGAGCGGGTTGATTGTGCCGCTGGGTTACTGGGTGATTTCCCGGGCACTGCGTGACATGCAGACACTGCGCGAGAACGGCCTGCCGCCGCTGCACATGGCAATCAACCTGTCGTTCCGGCAGTTTCAGGACAATCAGTTGCTGACGACCCTGAGCCGTTTGATCGAGGATCGAGGCGTGGACGCACAGTGGCTGGAGTTCGAACTCACTGAAACCGCCGTGATGCGCCGCAGTGATCTGGTCAAACAGACCATGGATGCCCTGGGCCGACTGGGCGTGCGGTTTTCGCTGGATGACTTCGGTACGGGGTTCTCGTCATTCGTGCACCTGAACAGCCTGCCGATTACCTTGCTCAAGATCGACAAGAGCTTCGTCGGCGAGATGGGGCAGCGCGAGGAGAACCGCAAGCTGGTTCACGCCATGATCAATCTGGCGCATAACCTGAGCCTGGAAGTCGTCGCTGAAGGCGTTGAAACCCCGGAACAACTCGCCTTGCTGCGCAGCTTCAACTGCGATCAGGCGCAGGGCTACCTGATCAGCCACCCGCTGGCGTTGCCTGAATTGCTCGATTATCTGGTGTTCGATGAGGGCAAAGGGCGTTTGACGCAGGGTGTGTGATTTCCACGCATTTCCCTGTATCAGCCCATTACCGCCACGCCCGTCGCCTCTTTGCGCAACAGCTTCGTGGTCTTGCGCTCGAAGGCGTAGGTCAGCGCAACCGCCGAACATAGCAGGCCCAGCGCCAGGCCCCACCAGACGCCCTCCGCGCCTTGATGCGCGAGAAAACCAAAGCCCCAGGCCAGCGGTGCGCCCACGACCCAGTAGCTCGCCAGGCCGATCAGGAACGTGGTTTTTGCATCCTTGAACCCTCGAATCGCACCCATCGCAATGGTCTGCGTGCCGTCGAGAATTTCGAACCAGGCAGCAATTGCCAGCAGTTTCACGGCCAACTCCACCACACCCTGGTATTTCGGATCGTTGACGTCCACGAACAGGCCGATGACCGCGTGTGGCGCGACCCAGAACAGAATGCCGAACGACAACATCAGCAGGCCGCCGAAGCCAATGCCCATGCGGCCGGCCGTACGCGCCAGCAACAGGTTACCCGCGCCGTAATGCAAACCGATACGCATCGTCACCGCGTAGGAAATGCCGACGGGAATCATGAAGGCCATCGAGACCGATTGCAGGGCGATCTGGTGCGCCGCCATCTGCGTGCTGCCCATGGCGCCCATGCAAAAGGCCGCGAAGGTAAACAGGCCGACTTCCACCGCATATGTCCCGCCAATGGGCAGGCCCAGACGCCAGAGTTCCTTGAGGCACGTGCGCGACAGGTTCATCAGGTCTTTGTGAATCGGATACGCCGCATACGCCTTGTGATAGCGAATGTGCAGCCACAGCGCCAGCGCCATGCTGTTGGTCACGACGGCGGTCACCAGTCCGATCCCCATCAGGCCCCAGTGCGGCAGGCCGAACAGGCCGTGAATGAAGGCATAGTTGAGCCCGAAGTTCATCGCGACGCCGATCAGGCTGATGACCATGACCGGCGTTGCACGGCCCAGTGCGCTGGTGAAGCCACGCAGCGCCATGAAGCTCAGCAAACCGGGAAGGGCAAACGGCAGGGTGATCAGAAACTGGCTGGCCATGTGCACGTTGGCTTCGTCCTGCCCGAAGTTCAGCAGGATGGGCTCAAGGTTCCACAGAATAAGGGCGGCGACCAGCGCCATGCCCCATGCCAGCCAAAGCCCGGCCTGGGTCAGACGGGTTGCGCCGGCGTCATCGTTCGCGCCTTTGCGAATGGCGACCAGCGTGCCGACCGCCGCCATGACGCCGACGCAGAAAAACGACACGAAGTTGTAACTGGCAGCACCCAGGCCGCCACCGGCCAGAGATTCGGGACCGAGCTTGCCCATCATCACCGTGTCGGTGAAGACCATCAGCATGTGCGCCATCTGGGATGCGATCAGCGGCCCGGCCAGGCGCAGGATGATCCACAGTTCTTTGAAGGCGTGCTGTTGCATGGGTGTGCGCTCGGAGGTGGAAGCATTGATGAGCGGCTTATTGTGGTGATTCGGGCGACAATGCACAAAGGGATAAATACGATCGGTTGCATGAGTAAAACTCATCCTGGGCCATTTCCGGTAAAGTCGCACGGGTCGCCTTCATGTACTGAGGACACTGTTCAATGCCTCGTAGTCTCCCGCCCTTGTATGCATTGCGCGCATTTGAATCCGCTGCTCGGCACGCCTCCTTCACCCGCGCAGCCGAGGAACTTTCGATCACTCAAAGCGCGGTCAGTCGTCATATCCGAACGCTGGAGGAGCACTTCGCCTGTCGTTTGTTTCGCCGAAACGGTCGCAACCTTCAGCTGACCGAGGCCGCGCGCGAGCTGTTACCCGGCGTGCGCGAAGGGTTCTCGGCACTGGAGCGGGCCTGCAGTGCGTTGATGGCCGAGGAGGGGATTTTGCGCATGAAGGCGCCGTCGACATTGACCATGCGCTGGCTGCTGGCGCGGCTCAGTCGCTTTCGTCATTTGCAGGTGGGTAATGAGGTGCAACTGACCAGCGCCTGGATGGACATCGACCACGTCGACTTTACGCAGGAGCCGTTCGACTGCGCTGTCCTTTTGAGTAGAGGGCATTTTCCGCCGGACTGGGAAGCGACCTATCTGTTCCCGGAGCTGCTGATTCCCGTGGGATCGCCCAGCCTGCTCGATGATTCGTCGTGGGATGTCGAGCGACTGGCCAGTGCGGAGCTTCTGCACCCCACGCCGGACCGGCGCGACTGGCGCAGTTGGCTGGAGCGGATGGGGTTATCGGATCAGGTGTCGCTCAAGGGCGGGCAAGTGTTCGACACGCTGGAGCTGGGGATGATCGCGGCGGCGCGCGGCTACGGGGTTTCCATAGGCGATCTGCTGATGGTGGCCGAGGACGTGATTCAGGGACGCCTGAGCCTGCCGTGGCGAACGGCGGTGGTCAGCGGCGAGAACTATTACCTTGTCTGGCCCAAGACCCGGCCGGGCGGCGAGCGTTTGCGCCGACTCAGCGACTTTCTGCAGAGCGAGGTGCAGGCGATGGAGTTGCCGGATGTGACCATTCTGGAGTGATTTTTTCGCTGCAGACGCTGTGTGTCGATGCGGCCACTGCCTTACGAACGGCGGTGAACCCGGAGAATAGCAACAACGCGCCACCAGGCTTTTCGTCCTAAGACCGTGTGTAGGACTCAAGTATTGTTCATATCAGCCGAATGGGTAATTGCAAAACCGGTTTGTTTCAATCGGTTCATCGACACCCTCTATTAGATTAGTCCGAATGGTATTCCTGAGATCAGGACGATCCGGTCGTTCGGCAAGGAGTCTTCATGTCTCAGCCCCGTGCCCGTATTGCCTCGCAACTGGGCATTGCCCTGGCCGTCATCCTGGCCGTTGTCATCAGTGGCAGTACCCTGTTCGCCCTGCGATCGCTGGACACAGCGAACCTCGCCATCCGTGAGGAGCACATGGGCAGCGAAGCGCGTTTGCTGGCCGACCAGTTGAACACCTTCCACAGTACCTTGCGCGACAGCACTCAACGATTGAGCGGACTGTTCGAGAAGCGCTTCAGCGGCCTCACCCTTAATGCAGATCAGCAGATCGCTGTCGCAGGGGTGCAGACGCCGGCGTTGCTGCTCAATGGCAATGCCCTGAACAACGACTTCGCCGAAGTGGACGATTTCAAAAAGATGACCGCAGGCGTGGCGACCGTGTTCGTGCGCAACGGGGACGATTTCATCCGGATCAGCACCTCGCTGAGCAAACAGGACGGGTCGCGTGCGATCGGCACGACGCTGGACCACAAACATCCCGCTTACGAGCGTCTGCTGGCCGGACAGGAGTATGTCGGCCGGGCCTTGTTGTTCGACCGTCTGTACATGACTCAGTACAGCCCGGTGCGTGACAGCAGCGGCAAGGTCATTGCGGTGTTGTTCGTAGGTTTTGATTACACCGACGCGCAAAAGGCTCAGTTCGACAACCTCAAGAATTTCCGGATCGGTCAGACCGGCTCGCTGGCACTTCTCGACGAGCAGAACAATTGGCTGGTCCCGCCGGCGGGCGTGAAAGATCTGGATCAAGCGAGCAAAACCTTGTCCGGGTTCGTCAAGACGCCCGGTAAAGGGCGTTTCTGGCAGGACGCGGGCAACGATTTCTACACCGTCGCGGAGCCCTTCTCGGGCGGTCCGTGGGCCATTCTGGCGATCATGCCCAAGGACGAAATCAGCGCCGTGACCTGGAGCGTCGGAACGCAGTTGGCGATCGGCAGCCTCCTGGCGATGTTGATCGCTGTGGGCGCGGCCATCTGGCTGCTGCGTAGCAAGCTTCAACCGTTGTCGGACCTGGTGACTCAGGTCGAGGCCTTGGGTGCGGGCGATCTCAGCGCTCGCCTGAATGTCACGCGTCACGACGAGATCGGCCAGTTGGCGGCCAGCTTCAACAAGATGGGGCAAGCGCTGGAGAACATGGTGTCGCACATTCGCACCGCAGCGCAGGAAGTCAGCGGGCGCGCGCATGTGTTGTCCGGCTTGTCCGGTGGCGCGTATGAGGGCATGGAGCAACAGTCGGGCGAAATCACCAGCATGGCGGGTGCCGTCGAAGAATTCAGCGCGACAGCCCTGACCATCGCCGACAACATGGGCAGCACCGAACGTATGGCGCAGGGCAACGCCCAGCAAACACGCATCGGTCGCGCATCCATGGAAGAAGCGTCCGCTTCGCTGGAGCAGATTGCAGCTTCCCTGGGCAGCACGGCTGCCGTGATCGACACCCTTGGCCAGCGCTCACAGGAGATCGGCGGCATCGTCAGCGTGATCACCTCCATCGCCGAGCAGACCAACCTGTTGGCCCTCAACGCCGCCATCGAGGCCGCGCGTGCGGGTGAGCAGGGTCGTGGTTTTGCGGTGGTCGCCGATGAGGTTCGCAATCTCGCCTCGCGCACCCGCCAGGCCACCGACGAAATTTCCGGCATGATCTCCAGCATCCAGCAGGAAACCAGCAACGCAATCAACACGATGGAACAAGGCAATACGCTGATGCAGGAAGGTCTGGCGCGCAACGCCAAGGTGGCCGCCGCACTGGAGCAGATCGACGAGCAAAGCCGCTCGGCCGGCGAGCAGTTCGCGTCCATCACCACCGCGACTCAGGAGCAAAGCAACACCGCCACCCTGCTCAGCGCCAACCTGCAAAGCATCGCACTCGCCAACAGCGAACAGCGTGAAGTGGTGTCGAATCTGGCGGTCACGGCGCAAGAACTGAACGCGCTGGCAGCGGATTTGCGTAAGGAAGTGGATCGGTTTCGGTGAGTATTGACCGCCCTTTGCTTAGACGGCTGGCCGGTGGATGCAGGCTGGTCGGGCGTTTAGGTATCGGGTGCTTGCGGCCACCATTGAGCCGCGTGCAAGACACGAAGTATGGTGATGGCTTGTGACGTTTCTGCATAGATCACCAGATAGTTTGGCGCTACCACCATTTCTCTCGTCCCCTGTCTCTCTCCCCGCCTTGTAAAGGCGAGGGTGAGTGGGCAGGTGCGCGATTCGCGAATCTATTTCCTCTTTAAGCCGCCAAGCCGCAGCAGGATCGTCATCGGAGATGTAGTCGAGAATTGCCAGTAAATCGGCTTTGGCGTACTTGCTCCATTCAACTGTCAGCACCACGCTTCCTTCTGAGTAATGTCGTTGCTTCGGCCATGACGTCCTCATGTGAGGTCTTCGGGCCTGTGTCTTCCATGGCTTCGCGTACTTTTGCCCTGAACCATTTGTCGTAGGCCTCCGCGTCGCTGGTAAACCCGGCTGGCAGGGCGCCTTCTTTCGCTACTCTGGTGAGCAGTATTCGCACGGCGTCAGAAACCGTCAGGCCGAATTTCGCCAGCGTTTCTGCGGCTTGGGTTTTGAGTTCGTCATCGATTCGGACGTGCAACATCGAGGTTTGAGTGGGCATCGTTATCTCCTCCGAAAGACTCACTATGTATCTCATTTGAGATACAGGCAATGAGTCTTTCAGCTTGTCGACGGCCGATACTGCAATGCTTCGGCGATATGGCTTCTCGAAATGGCATCGACGTCTTCCAGGTCGGCCAGCGTCCGCGCAACTTTCAGCAGCCGGTGTGCGGCCCGCAACGACAGGTTCAAGCGCTCACAGGCGGTTTCGAGCCAGGCTTCGTCTTCAGCGAGCAGCGCGCAGTGTTCACGCAAAGCGGGTAAGTCGAGAAACGCATTGGCGCAACCTTGGCGCTTGTTCTGACGCTCACGGGCTTCGGACACACGCTGCGCGGCACTGCCACTGGTTTCGCCGCCTTGCGCGGTGGCGGCCAGGGAGGTGGTTTCGCGGGCGACCGTCAGGTGCAGGTCGATTCGATCCAGCAATGGACCAGAAAGTTTGTTGCGGTAGCGCTGAATCTGGTCAGTTGAGCACCTGCAGCGGCCAGTCGGCTCGCCATGATAGCCGCACGGACACGGGTTCATCGCGGCAACAAGCTGGAATCGCGCCGGGAAACGAACGCGATCCCGGGCTCTTGAAATGACAATGTGCCCGGACTCCAGCGGCTCTCGTAAAACCTCCAATACGCGTCGGTCGAATTCGGGCAATTCGTCCAGAAACAGCACGCCGTGATGGGCGAGGGTGATTTCGCCGGGTTGCGGGCGACTGCCACTGTAGGATACTTAAATTGCTGCGACGTGTAGCATCTGGGGCCCAGACCCGCCTTGAGGGCGTTCAGAAATTGCTGCGACGCCATACCTAAATAGCTGCGACGGACCTACAAATGGTTGGAAATAGCTGCGACAAAACTAGACCGAGCCCCGTGCGCTCCATCAAACCCACCAGACGCAGTGTGTCGGGCGTTTTCCCATTCCGTGATGAAGGCGGCATTCGGTATGAATCTCTGCTTGAACGAGATTTCCTTTTGCGTACGGAGTTTTCGAAAGACGTGCTGGCGATCATCCCTCAGCCAGTGAGCCTTCCGTTTGTGACCAAGGGCAGGCAATACAGCTATACGCCTGACTTCTTGGTTTATTACCGCCTCGGAGACCGACATCCCGATGACTATCCCAAGCCCATGCTCGTTGAGGTTAAACCTGAAGCCGAATGGCGGCAGCATTGGCAAAACTGGTTACCCAAGTGGAAGGCTGCTTGGCGCTATGCGAAGGATCAGGGTTGGTCCTTTCACATCCACGACGAGTCCAGAATCCGCGACACCGCGTGGCAGAACATTAGTTTTCTGGAGCGATATGAGCGCATGACGTTTGCGGTCGAGGAAAGCGACTGGATCATCAACACTGTTCGAGAGATGGGCGTCGCTCCGGTTCACTATCTGCTGGCCAAACACTCGTGTGCTCATTACCGAGGCCAGGGGATCAGTCATCTCTGGCATCTCATTGCTACTCGGCGGCTGGTTTGCGACATCCGTCTGCCCCTCAATGACTTTCTTGAAGTGTGGGTGGCCTAGTGATGGGTGACGATACTAAGGACGTCACGACGCCCTACGAACCGAATCGGCTCGATGTGCCGATCGAGGTGGGCGCGGTGGTTGCTCACGGCGACTCTGCCTACCGTATCTCGCAGGTCTTGGATTTCCGGACTGTGGTGGGGATTGATCTTGAGTCGGGTCGGGCTGCCGCGTTGCCTATTGGCGCTTTGAAGGCAGTTAAGCGAGAGAGAGTCGAAGGTCTCTACGCGAATTACGACATGGCGGTGATTGGAAGCGAAGATTGGGCTGAAGCCAAAAGGCGTTACCAGATCATTGAGCCGCTGCTTGGCAGCGTGGTGGTTGGGCGGGCTGAGGTTAAGGCCAGGGGTGTTGAGTTTGGAGTCGATACTGCCACTGTTTACCGTTGGCTGGACCGATACAAGCAGTGGGGAGAGCTGCTGGCGCTGATTCCACGTAAGCGAGGTTGGAAGGAAGGGAATTCAAGAATTTCAGACGCTGCTGGTCAGATCGTTGAGGAAGTGATCCTGAATTATTATCTGCAACGACACCGACCGACTGTGCCGAAAACCATCGAGAGAATTAAGGAAGCCTGCGAGGCTCAGAACATCACGCCTCCCGGCAATACCGCTATCAGGGCAAGGCTTAAGGGCATCCCTGATAAAGATTACCTGCGCGGACGTGGGTTTGCTGAAAAGGCCCGGAATAAATACAACCCCACCCCCGGCTCATTCCCAGGTGCGGACTATCCGCTCGCACTCGTTCAGATCGACCACACACCCATGGACATTTTGCTGGTTGACGATGTTCATCGGAGGTCAATTGGCAGGGTGTGGATCACGTTCGCAATCGATGTCTACTCCCGGATGATCACCGGTTACTACCTTGCGCTGGATGCTCCCGCTGGCATCTCGGTAGCAATGTGTGTGGCCCACTCCATACTGCCGAAGGAGGAATGGTTGACTGCCCATGGTGTCAATGGAGAGTGGCCGGTTTGGGGCAAACCAAAAATTCTGCATGCGGATAACGGTGCCGATTTCCAATCAGAGGATGTCGTCAAGTCTTGCTCCAACTACGGCATCGAAAACCGGTTTCGACCAGTTAAACGACCTCGCTATGGCGCGCACATTGAGCGCTTGATGGGGACGTTTGCGCAGACTCTCAAAGACATGCCGGGCAGAACGTACAGTAAAAAGGAAGACCGAGACGGCTATGACTCTGAGAAGCATGCGGCTCTAACCTTTGATGAGTTTGAGACTTGGTTGATCAGAGAAATCCTGATCTACAACGAGTCCTACCACTCCAAGATTTACATGAGTCCCAGCAGAAAATGGCACATCGGGATTTTTGGTAATGCGGATCAGGATCCATTGGTGGGCGTTCCACAAAGGCCTACCGACCCCTTCACTTTGCAAAGAGACTTTCTGCCTGCATTCGAGAGAACAGTCCAGCATTACGGGGTACAGATCGACGTATTCTATTACTCCGAAGCCTTGAGGCCATGGATCAATGCCATAGACAACGTTTCTGGCAAGGCGCGCACGTTCGTATTCCGGCGCGACCCGCGCGACATCAGCTTTATCTGGTTTTTTGATCCAGTCTTGAAGCAGTATTTCAAGGTCCCGGTTTCTAACCAGTCGTTCCCGGCCGCCAGTGTTTGGGAGTTCAGAGCCGCCAAAAAGCGCGCGATTGATGAAGGCCATGCCAACATCAATGAACTCTTGATCAAACGCTATATTCTCGAAAACCGTGAGCTAGTGGCTAAGTCTGAGGCTCAGACAGCGAAAACCAGGCGCCAAGCTCAGCGTCACCGTGTGCATGCAAAGGGTAAGACTCCGGCTCAGCCCAATCCGCAACTTCCTAAGATCGCGCCTGCACCGGTCAACGACCTTGCCAATCTGATTGATGGCGACCTGGATGACTTTGGGGATATCGCATGACGGACTACAACCATATCCACCCTGAATTTCAACCGGTCGCGCACTTGTCGGCCCAAGAGCGCATTGATTTTCTGTATCAGAACCGCTGGGTAGGCTATCCGGTAGCCCAAAAGCTGATCGATTTGCTGCGACTTCTCATGACCCTTCCAACCCAAACTCGGATGCGTAACTTGCTGGTGGTCGGGGACTCAAATAATGGCAAGACCACGATCATCAAGCGCTTTGAATCGTTGCATGGCAAGGGCTTTGTAAACCCAGATGGGGAGGCTGTTAAGCCCGTCATCGTTATCGAATCGCCTCCGAAGGCAGATGAGCGATCGCTTTATTGCGCCATTTTGGAGAAATTCTGGACGCCATATCGGGCCACAGATGTCGTTGCGAGGCTGCGATACCAGGTCATTCATCAGATGCGTGATTGCCACGTCAGGTTGCTCATCATTGATGAACTTCACTCGATGCTGACGGGTACGGCCCGACAGCAGCAGGAAATGATGAATGTCATCAAGCTTCTTTGTAATGAGCTCGGTATCTCTGTGATCGGAGTCGGCACTGAGGATGCAGTTCGTGTGCTGCACACAGACGCACAGCATGCCAGCCGATTCGAGGTCTTCCCGCTGCGCAACTGGGAGAAGGGTATCGATTTTCAACGGTTCCTGAAGGGGTTCGAGTCCGTGCTTCCATTACGCGAGCCTTCAGGCATTTTTCAACCTCACCTGACTGGCTTGTTGCACGGCATCTCCGAAGGAAACACGGGGAACCTGCATACGCTTCTGGTTGAATGTGCCAAGGAAGCGATCAGTTCTGGGAAGGAGAGAATTGATGCCGACATCATTCAGAGCAAATCATGGGTGAAACCTACTCGTGGCATCCGGAATTTGATATAGCCGGCGCCCTCTGGCCTAGAGCCCGAAATGTTTTACCAGATGAGCTCCTCTCTTCTTGGTTGATCCGCAACGCTTTCGCGCATGGATGCTCGCCTATGTCACTGACTGGAAGCCTGTGGCCTAGCTGGCGGTGCTGGACGGTGGATCTGGATAGGGGCTTGTCTACTCAGCAGATGAGCCCTCTGGCTAGGCTTTCGGGCGTTTCGGATGAGCACATTAGCCTCTGCACCCTGCAGCCCATCTCGCACGTTTTGAATCCTGGTATTGGCACTACAAAGGGGGTGTGGCCTTGGATTCTCACGAGGGGATTTAGCAACCGGCGACCAATTGGTGGATTGCAATGCTGTCCGTTTTGCTTCTCTGAGGGAGTCCCGTATTACCGGATATCCTCCAGGCTGGCGTGGCACACCTGCTGTGAGAAGCATCTGTCTGCGTTAATTGACTCATGCCCCGCATGTGGAGCCTCGTTGCAACCTCACATGCTGGAGCAAGAGGGGCCGGACTGCGGTCATTGCCATCGCTGCAAGAAACGCTTGGACGCCGAAATCGGCGGGCTAGGGTTCGCTGCAGGAGCGCTGGCCTTTCAGAGGGCCGCTGACGATGCGCTACGCGGAAAGGGGAGAGAGGGGGCTTTTTCCTGCGATCCGTATGATTGGTTTTATCGGGCTCGCTTCGTCCTGGGTATCTTGAGAGTGTCCGCCACCAGCGGATCAAAGACATTCTTGGCCTTCAGGCGAATATTCAATATCGGTGCAGTAGCTCGCCCGATTTCCGGCCTTCCGCTAGAGATGCTTCCAGTGCGGGATAGGATGGATCTGTTGGCGGCAGCATGGAAGATAATGGAGACGGGAGAGGGGCAGATAGAAGAGGCCATCCTGGCGAGCTCGATCCCTCGTAAGTCTTTGATGGTGCCGGCGGGAGAAATCACAGTACGCGTGAAGTCGCTACTTGATCGACTGCCAGTGGGGGCCACCCGAAAACGCTCATCCCCGGGCGAGCGGTCCCCCGCGTCGAAGCGCACAGTGGAAAAGCTATGGGCAAGGTTGAAAAGGAAGGTCTGGCGAGATGGTTGAGAGTCATGGGCATGGAGAGGGCAATTGTGCTTCGTGCGATAGGGTCATGCAGGTTGCGCATAAGGTCTATCTGACCAAGCGCTATTGCAACACGTGCTATGCGCGACTGTTCAAAGCGCGGCTGTGTCCGGGCTGCGGAGAGTCAGCTCGTCTCGCGACTTTTCATGCCTCGGCGGTCTGTGATTCATGCATAACTTCGGCCCCGTGTGTCAGGTGTCGGCGTGCGGGCAGACCTGTAGGAAAGCTGACTGCTTACGGTCCAGCCTGCAATTCCTGCGCGCATTACTTTACGGTCCCACGACATTGTCAGGTTTGCGATGTGCTCTCGACGCGACTGTCCGCAAAAATCATCAATGGTCAGAATCTAAAATGTTGCCCCAGGTGCGCCAACCCATCGGCCACCTGCCCTTCTTGTAGGCGACACCGGGTCTTGGTTGATGGACGCGACGGGGTTATGGAGTGCAAGCGGTGCGCTGAGACGGGGGAAATTGCATGCGAGACCTGCAGCCAGGCGATGCCGGCAGGTTACGGTCGTGAATGCGAGAACTGCTATCACCAACGCACTTTCTATAGGCGTATGGAAATGAACACTCATGGCTTGAGCAATGAGGTGTTCCGCGAGGCATTCAATGCATATGGGCGATGGCTAATCAGTAAGACTGGAAGTCAGAGGGCATCGCTGCTTATCAATCGTCACTTCAAGGCGTTTCAGGAAATGAACGCTCTGTGGCGGTCGCTCCCGTCCTACGGTCAGTTGCTCGAAAGCTTTGGAGCGCGTTGGATGCGACGTGCTGAGCTGCCAATGCGATGGATGCAGGAGGAATGTGGCATGCAGGTCGATGAGGAGCTCAAAGCAGATCTCACTGAGCTGCGGCGTATCGACGCCATAATCGCTTCAATGCCCTCAGACGCAGGCCGGGAAATTCTTGCGAATTATCGGAAACACCTCGAAGCCCAACCTAATAAGCGTCCCAATTCGTTGAGGTCTGTACGAATGGCACTGCGCAGCGCGGCCAACCTTATGCTGGTCAGCGCAAGTCCCGAAGACATAACTGTTCTGCCCTCTTCGAAATCATTGAATGCCCTGCTTGCGCAGACGCCCGGCGAGGCGGCTTCGCTGTCTGGTTTTGTGAGCTTCCTGAACAGTACTTACGCTGTAGAGATCAAATTCCCCAAGGATAATCGGGAAGCCATCAGGCTCAGGCGTCACCGGTTCGAGATCGAGCTCAAATTGCTAATGCGTGAGGCCGCACAAGGCGGCGACGTTTCCGACCGTTGGCCGGCTGTGGCCTTGGGGTACTTCCATGGCGTTCCGAGGGTGGCCAAAAGTCAGCTGGTCCTGACTCAGGATCTTGATCAGGAAGGTATGCAAGTCAGTTTGAAAGGGAAGGATTACTGGATACCGCTGCCGACCAAAGCTCGTTTGTTGTAGGCGGCTACTTGTCTCTTAAAAAGCCGATCCAATCAGCTTCTCGAGCTTAGTCAGCAATAGAGTCGCAAATGGGGCTGGCCCTGGTTCTCGAGGATGATGGACAAAGGTCACGTTGGGGCAATCCGACATGAAGGTTTTTCTGATTCGCGAATTGTTTCTCAGGATGTTTTTGAAGATCAGTCTGAGTTGGGTGTTGGCTGCGTCACGCCTGGCGGGCAGCTGTACAATGAGACCCCTGTAGCTGTCCTCAGTAACCGTGGTCTTGCCATCGGCTGTGCTCGGTTTATTTCGGGGCCGGCGATACATCTCAATGATGTAAATGTGCGCATGCTCCACCGTCATTCGAAAAATCATTACTGCTTTGGGGGCCCGCTTGCTTTTTGATGCCTGCGTTGCATTGGGCTGCGTCGGGTCCTGAGTCGCTGCCGCTGACAAAAACTGATACTCCGGTATCCCCTCAGTTTGAAATCCTTTCTTTAACGTATACCAACCCACTTCCGATATCCGATCAGGATGGTTTTCTTCCAGTCGTAAGCAGGTCTGCCACAGCTGCGCGAGGGTTCCCTCCGCCATCCAGTCAGACGAGACGTACTCACCTTTACCGCCCCCTCTGCCACCACCATAGCCATCACCGGGCGCGTATGAGTTTCGGTCGTGGCCATCCACCGGAATGCTTGGTCGACCGGGGGTCACCCGGATTTTTCTGATGAGCTCGCGCTTTATCCCCAAGCGTTTGAATGGAGGGGTGTAGAGGACACGTGCGGTGTTGCTGTCAGGTGCCTCATTGTCAGTCAGGTCGATTTCATCGTTGGATGGCTGAGGTGGCTGGTGCCTTTTGTTGTACTGGCCATCAGGAGGCGCTTCATCACCGCTGAAGTGCTCTCGTTCAACGATGATTGGGGGCCCCAGAGGATCACTAAGCCCGTCTATATTCAGCAAGAGAAAGGTGTGTTCATTGATCCAATAGCCCTGACCCTCAATGGATGCTGGACCCAGGAACCACGGCTTAACCAACAGGAATGTTGGCTCGCCGGGAACGAAGCCTGCCTTGAGGCGTTGGTGTAGGGAGTTGCAACGGGCCTTGGTGTAATCGTCATACATGGCATGAGCCAGAAACGGAGCTTCTCTATTGGCGACGCCGCGCTCCAGCTTCAGGATGAGCTCGTTCGGCGCCGGATCGAATTCATAGAAGTATTGCCGTCTTAACTCTTCGAGACCGAGGGTTGCGATAAGCCGGGATGTTTCTGAGCTACGACCGTAGCAGCGCGTAAAAAACTCTAGGCATGGCGTTAGGATGGATTTGCCGTCGGCGACGAACAGCTCGATGAGTTTACTGTCGAGCAGCTTTGCGGTTATGCCCAGTCGATACTGGTCCTGCAAACCAGCCGCTCTAGCGTCGATGCAGCGCCATCCGCCGCGATCAAAATCGACCTTTGTTTCGGGCAGGGTTTGCATCTTCAGATGGCCAACTAGTCTGCCTTCCCTCCAGACGGTCCCGTGTCTAAGGGACCCCAGGTGGGATATCGCAGCGGGGATGATGTGGTATGCGCCGAGCTTCCCGTCTTCGTGGAGCGTCCTGAATAGCACGTCGGTAAGAGGAACTGTGTTTGGAGTTGGGTTCTTAGTCAGCCCGCCTTGCCAGCACACCGCCAGATCGCCCCGCGCAACGCTCAGCGTGCCTTTGAAACGAAGCCTGCTGGCATCAACTCTTGGTTTGAGCAACTTGAGCGGATCGGACATTGCTGGACTCTGAGAGGGGTGATCTTGTACTGCGCAGGGCTGCATCCAGTTGCCGCTATTGTAGGGATGGCAGAACCAGATGCTCTGATGCGAGGCTACGCCATTTTATCGGCTGATTTTGGAAGGCTTGAGCGCGATTGCTTAGTGATCTCGAGCCGTGCGTTCGGAGATGAGAAGGCTGCTAGGGGCTCTGTCAGGGAATCAGCACGCTTGGGGGGCACGTACGCGCGACCCAGTAATTGCAGTGTTAAACAGCAGACTCGGCCTGCTAAAATCCTTAGGAAGTATCACTTACCAATATTGAGTTTTTCATGAGTACCGACCTCACCGAGGAAGAAATGCGCCGGGCGTTATTCGGTTCGGCTGCATCCCAACCTATTGCCTCGGTTATGCCCACGACACCACCTGTGACAAGCCCAGGCCCGGTCGAGGCGCCTTTTCATCAGAAGGTAAAGGCCGCTGGAAAATCGCTTTCTCCAAGATTGCGTGTGACGTTGCGCGTCACCAAAGTATTCGAAGGTGAAGTGGAAGTATTCACTTATGACGCGAACACCCTGAGCTCCTTTGATGCCGAGCAACAGGCCAAGACTGCAGCGAAGAAACTGAAGTACAAGTATTTCGATGTTGTATCCGTAAAACCGGTCTCTGTCTGATCAGGCCAATCACCTCTTGAAGAGATGACAGTCAGAGGGAAACGGCTGACTGAGCTTCACTTCACACCCCTGCCAGGCTGGCTAGCAAAGGCATGCATTGCCCCGCAGTTCCGGCTATCGCGTATTCATTTACGCCTAGCTGCGTTACCGGTGCTGGGTTGATGTGGATGACTGAGGCACCGTTCCTCAACGCTTCCCTAGGGATTTCGGCAGCTGGGTAAACCAAGCCAGAGGTGCCAATGGAAAGAAGCAGGTCGCAGCTCTTCGCCGTTGCTAATGCACGTTTCCATGCCCGCGATGGCAAGTCCTCGCCAAACCAGACAATGCCCGGCCTTAACTTCCCTTTACAACGCTCGCAGCGTGGGGGCTCAACCCTGACGCCTTCAGCGGCAATGTCGGTATTCCAAGATTCGTCTGTTGGAATTCGGTGGCAGGCAAAGCATTTGGGGATGTCCAAACTCCCGTGGAGGTGGATGACGTCGGATGAGCCTGCTCTTTCGTGAAGATCGTCAATGTTCTGGGTGATTACCGTCACTTCTCGCTGGGTGGTTCCTAGGGTGGCGATTGTTTTGTGTGCAGCGTTTGGAAGGGCTTGCGCGACTTTCATGCGCCGCCACAGATACCAGCCCCAGACGAGCGCCGCATCTTCACGGAAAGCCCTAGGCGTTTCCAAGGTTTCCGGGTCATATCGCGCCCAAAGGCCGGTCAAAGGGTCTCTGAATGTGGGGATTCCGCTCTCCGCAGAAATCCCAGCTCCCGTGAAAACTACGACGTGACGGGCCTTGCCCAGCAGCACGGCTGCAGCAGCCAAGCCTTCGCGTAGCTCTGTATTGGTCTCGTTCATTCCAACATCCTAGCCTCAGGCAAAGCGCATTCAGATGTACCCGCGAACCCAGATCTGGGGTCAGGCTGACCACTATATGCCACAGGAGTTTTCACCTGATTTTATTTTAGGCCTCACTTCTGATATTCGGCCTACCCGTCATCATCTTCGAAAATTGGAAGGGGTTTTTTGAAAGGGCATCTGAGAGCTTGCGGTGACCGCAGCCGCAAGGGCGTGGACGGTGTCTGAGAAGCAAATTAAATAATAGTTCTGACCAGTTGAAGCTAGGACGCAGCTAAGGCTTAATGTGATTATGGTACGTAATAGGTATAGCATCACCGGACTATAAGTTTAACTGATAGTTAGATGCGTTGGGGCTGGGTAGGTAGGAAAAAAGCTGTGTAAAAATAATCTCATCCGGTATTTTATCCAGGTTTTGGGGAGCGCAGGATGAGAACCTATCGACGGATAGACATTAGACCTATTTAAGGTTTTGGCTGAAGACGGACATACGACGTGGAGTAGAGTTTATTTTGAGTTTTCAGCGCGGATCTTCTAGGACAGCTTAACTTTGATCGCAGGCAGGTGAACAGCCAGCCGATCAGTTCACTTATTCTGCAGGGGAATATACATGCTTGCAGGAAAATTCACTCCCTTAATCAACAGGTTTCCTCAGGAGGCGGAAGCTTTGCGTAGGATTGCAAGCTTCGTTGAGGGTATCGAAACGAAAGAGTTTGATCGGCTTAAAAGTGTAAGATTGAATCCCGGCAAGATGTACAGCATTGCCAATGCTGGCAGTGTTTCCAGATTGGCGCGTGTTGTGCAGATATTGTTGGATGCGAAAATTTTTGAACGCCAACTTCTCGTCAAGTCCCCATCCGGTGGCGAAATGGTGTTTTATTCATATGCAGATCTGCCAGAAATTATCAGAGAGCCGGGGCGTGACGTTGATTTTGAAGTCGCTGAGACCAACGTTGAAATAGCTTACGTACCGGTGCTGAATGGAGGCCAATGAGGCTGTAAGGCTAACTCCTGTCTGGATCGGTCACTTTATGCTGCGAGGCTAACATCATGACGCCTGCCGTGAACCTTCTAGGATCGAGATCAGTTTGGTGAATGAGTTCGGGTTTGGTTGCGCCCCATCCCTGCTCCCAGAAAGGGTGCTCGAGTGAGTGATCGTCAAGGCTTTAAGCCGCCGCAGGTTCTTCCCCCAACATTCTTGTATATCCCACCGGTCTCCCTGCTGGTAGAGGTCATTTTCGGGGCTACAGCGTTGGAGCGCGTATATGAGGACAATCCTCAGGTAACCGCACGCTGGCCCAGCTACAAGAGTCTGAAAAAATGGTTTCTGGGGCAGGTTTTTAGCGCTCCCACCAGGCCGTCCAGCCTGCGTTCACTGGATGAAATGGAAAGGGATATGCGGGCAGCCGGGTTCATCGTGCCGGACGTTGTCTGGCAACCCCACTGCGAATGGACCTCGTTACTTAAACAAGGCCTGCTGAGAGATCACCGCTCCATCGCGATGTGGGCAGGACGGTTAGATCGCGACCTTGAACTGGCAGTCAGCTTCGTCAATCTTCCAGGTGTGAGCGATCGGATACAGGCGATCATCAAAACTCCATTAATCCATGAGATCGGCGCGCCTGGTAGCCGGGAGCGAATGACATCAAAACAGTGGGTGGGAGATGAGTCGGCTCTCCTGGACTGTCCATTGCTCAAACACAATCGCATTGCTGACGCGTACTGCTGCTGTGTGCGGTTCATGGCCTGGGTGGTCGTCGATACGAGCCTTCAACATTGGCAAAAAGTGGTCGACGCTGGCCAGCAAGACGTAATATTGCTGCTGGCTCTAGTGCCTCGATTGGACGCTGAAACTTGCAAGTGGACTCGACCACTTGGAACTCAGGTCCGAGAGCTGGCGATACACGCGGGCTATGATTCTCAAGGGGCTCCCAGTGTTTTTCTTGGCGGCCTCTGGTCAAGCATGACGGAGTTGGCAGAGGAAAAGGAGCGCACCTTGCGGAAATGGGAGGCAGCAGAGCCTGGAAGGCCTAGAGAGAGCAGTATTGCCAGCTTGCTCACCAGCCTTGAACCCCAGCTTCAAAAATATGGGGGGCTGTGGGCTGAAGGACGTGTGCATCGCCAACGCTTTCAGTTCGCTTGGGCGATGATCGCTATATTGCGAGACATGCAAAGGCTGGGGCTGCCGGATGTGCTTATCGACGAGGTGTTCAGTTGTTATGAGCGGGAGTACAGCTTCGCACGTAGTCACCTCTCCAAGCCCTTATCGGCAGGGCAGGCGTTTTGACGCCTGCCCTTGTCCTACTGCTTGTGTTGTCTCTGTTCTGCAATTTGCCGTCCGCGCTCACCCTGATTTTTATCCCAGGTGATGTTGGTGCCCGGCGTACCTTTGTTGTCGTTGCCCATATCTGCTTCATGGTTACCGACAGGGCGTTTGCGCTTTTGACTCATGAGCATTCCCCTTGGTCTGCAGCCTCTTCCCAATCATCTGGACGCTCATCTTCCCCACGTGATTGCCAGTAGGCGTCGTTGTTGGGGTTGAGCTGGTTCGAGTGGTTATCGTCGTCGTGCTTGCTCATTTCTGCCTTCCTGTTGAATGGTCATCGCCCCTGTGGCGACACCGACAGATTGCGTCGAACGGCGCGTGGTATCGAGGAACCAAAAAAGAAAAATCTCTCGTGGAGTCGGCTGGGCGCCCGTAATTCGGGCTGAAGGCTTGCCGGAGTGCTGTCTCGGCGAAGGCTTCCGAATGAGCAGTAGAAAACCGTGTTGGAGCGCGTATCCCCAATTTTTAAAAGGAGACCTGTTTAGCTAACTGTGTTGATGCCGAAATAATGATTACTTGGACGCTCTCTTCTTTTCTGCAGTGGCGCAGGTTGCGCATAGACATGGACAAAGCAAATGGCAGATACCCCCATCTTTGGAAACTACAAAACTTGTAATTTTCCGGGGAGTGGCCCCGTCGGCAGCGCTACCAGTGGCTGGGACGTGGTGTACTACGTTAACGCTCAGGGGGAGCATGCGGATGTGAAGGGGTTCTCGCAGAAGCAGCTGCGAGTGAGCGGTGGTGGGAAAATCCAGCATCGTGTGATGGTCATCAAAGATCTGATGCTCGCGCCGAGCTTGGGCGCCAGGATTGGCGTTTCTGGTCTGGACTACGACAGCGTATTCACCACCATCACCGCAGGGCTTAGAATTCTGAGCACTCGAGACTGGGATGTGGACACTGCGTTGCTGCTGAATCTAAATGATCGGGGGCGGCGGTCGATGGGCGCTAGCGCCAACGTCAGCTATCGGTTCTGATAGGCGGCTGAGACTTTGAAACCAACTCAATCAAATCGTTGGAAGCAACATAACTCTGAGGCAGGCAATGGCATTTGTTATTGAGGCAGTGGCTCATGACCATGGATGGATTCCGCTAACGCATGAAGATATTCATGACGATGGCCAAAATGTTTTCAGTCTGGTAGTGGGGCAGAACGCGACTGGCAAAAGTCGGTTGCTTAGAAAGATTGTCAGTCATTTTATATTCGACAACCAGTTTTCAGAGCGTGACCGATATCTGCGCCAGAATCCGATGGCGCCGATGAGTCATTACAGTCATTTGTCAGGTAACGAAGAGCTAGTCGTCGGGAGGTGGTCGGCGCCATCTCCATCAAAAATTATCGCTGTTTCTACTGGTAGGCACGATAGATTCCCCACTCCGAATTCCAAAGAGCTAATCGATCCAACCGGCCGCTATCATTATATTGCTCCATCTGAAAAAGGTAACGTCTCGGCGCTTACTCGCAGCTTGATTGCAATCACAAGCGGGTTGGAAACACACCCGTGGAAATTTATGAGTCTCGCTAGCATATTCCGATATTTAGGTTTCGAGCCAATTTTGGATTTTAAGCTTTCACTCGACCCCGCGCTCAGAGTTCAGTGGACTAGGGATCACGCAAAAGCTGGTGGGCATACCATGCTTACGTTACCGGGCTGGGAGGAGGCGCCTAAGAAATATCAATATGATAAGTCTTTGGTAGACTATCATTACCAGTTACTGGATCATATCTATCGGCAAAAGCATGTAAGTTATGAAATTGACCTCGGGCTTAGCGAGCCTTCTCGAAATTATTTCAGTTTAGAGAATGTTGCGGATGCTCTTAGATCAGGCTTGATACGTGTTTCAGATTTGACTTTGAATGTCAGAGAAAATCATTCCAGGTTAAAGCTTTCCCAAGCTAGCTCTGGCCAGCAATGCATGCTGGTTATGATTCTGGGGATCGCAGGTTCGATTGAAGACAACTCATTGATCTGTATCGATGAGCCAGAAATCAGCCTTCATCCCAAGTGGCAAACTGACATTATCAGTCAGTTGCAATACGCGTTTCATGGTTACCGAGGATGTCATTTCATCATAGCTACTCACTCCCCGCAGATTGTCGCTGGTCTAACAGCGGATAAAGGGTTCGTGTTGAGCTTGGAAGATCGACAGTTATACAGCTCAAAAGACTACTCAAATCGATCGGCTGACTACCAGTTGGCTCAGGTGTTTAACGCGCCCGGAGTCAATAACGAATACTTAATAAGAATTACGCTTATGCTGCTCACAAAGATTTCGCGCAGAGAGGTGTTGAATCGGGAAGATTGGGAGCAGCTCGAAATGCTCGATCAACTGAAAGAGTCCTTGGCCAGTAATGATCCTGTACGTCACCTTATTGACCAAGTACAGATGTTGAGGTGACGTATGCAACCTGTAGTATTTGCGGGCGCAGACCTAGCCTATGTTGTACGATACGACGGCATTAGCCATCAGGAGTGGAACCGTACAGATGGCCCTGTGGCCGAGCTGCGAAGAACAGTTAGGGTTCATTATCTAAGGCAGCAAGGGTATCGCTGTGCTTACTGCCGTATGGAGAAAAAGGAAAATCACGGCCTTACTTGGGATGTCGAACATATAATCCCTAAGTCTGTGTATCCGAGATTTCTGTATGAGCCCCTGAATCTCGCAATGGTTTGCAAAGAGTGCAATATTGCGAAACTCGATCAAGACGTACTCCATAGAAGGGTAGGGCCAGGTGCGGTCTTTCCCAGTAGGTCTGAAGATTACAAAATCGTGCATCCTCATTTTGATAGGTATTCCGATCATTTTGAAATGATCGTCGTGGGCGGAAGAATTTCTCATCGCCCCAGAAATCCTTTAAAGGCTAAGGAAACGTTTTTGATGTGTAACTTGGTGCGGTTTTCCTACGCTTTCGGAGAGTGGGAAGATTTCAATTACGAGGTAGTCAAAAGATTTAGCGAGTTTGTGGAGAGCTGCCCGCCAGATGCTACACGCCAACAAATTACATCTTTCATGCAAACATTAAGATTCACTGTTAATGGTGATTTTTAGCTCGGCGATTGTGAACGGCCACTATTCAGCTGTCTTAGCAAAACTCGACGCATTCAAAGCCGACCTCGAATCCGGCAAACCACCGTACAACGTTCCAAAGCACATCGTGGACGCGATTCACAAATCCACCGATGAGCTGATCGCAAGCGGCGCTGCTGGAAATGCTCTGAAAGCTGGAGACAAAGTACCTAGCTTCTCCCTGTTGGACGTCGACGGCAACACTGTCAGTTCTGAAGAGCTGCTCGCCAAAGGCCCTCTGGTTGTCACCTTCTACCGGGGTGTGTGGTGCCCGTACTGCAACATGGATCTGCAAGCGCTTGAAGAAGTCCGCCCGGAAATCGAAGCACGTGGCGCTAACA
Source organism: Pseudomonas sp. NFACC02 (assembly GCF_900110765.1). Classification (GTDB taxonomy): domain Bacteria; phylum Pseudomonadota; class Gammaproteobacteria; order Pseudomonadales; family Pseudomonadaceae; genus Aquipseudomonas. The sequence continues at coordinate 73,145 of NZ_FOEO01000008.1, read as the reverse complement.
TGGTTGCCATCTCGATGCAGACCGCTGTTAACAGCCGTAAGGCTATCAAACAAAACAAATTGGGCTTCCCAATTCTGGTCGACCCACGTGGCCAACTGGCTGACCAATTCGGCCTGCTGTTCACCCTTCAGGACTACCTGATCGACATCTACAAAAACGCTTTCAAAAACGACCTGGCTGTCGTCAACGACGATCCGTCCTGGAACCTGCCAATGCCAGCTCGTTATGTCATCGGTCAAGATGGCGTGATCGCTTTTGCCGAGGTCAATCCGGACTACACCATCCGTCCAGAGCCAACCGAGCTGCTGCCAACGCTGGATCGTCTGACCAAGTAATTTGCCGTGCAACGCGGCGCTAGGACAGTCGTCTGATCTGTCCTAGCCAGTGGGCGAAGCAGGATTTCTGCTTCGCCCTTTTTTGTTTTTGTCCCACACGACATGGCTGGAATTAGGATGCCGAATCTGCGGGCGCAAATGTGATTGTTCGTGTGCCCAAGGAGTGATCTTAATGGTTTTGGAAGGGCGCAACATGACGAGCCTTTTACAGTAGAAAGGGAATTGACTGCCCGGCGCAGCCCCCCCCTCCGTTGAGCTCTCACTTTGCTTTCTCGCGTTGTCGCTGCCGTAGACGTTTTACGTAAGGCCCATCCACCATGTCATCGTCGCTTAAATCCAACGAGCAATTGGCCAGCGCCGCTAAGCCATTGTCCGAGATTTTCAGATTGCTCGGCAGGCGACCACCTCGTCGTGTGCTGTTTTCTGCTATTGCAGCAAATAAGGCTTTGAAGAAATCGGCAAGGGACGGCCGTATGGCTTCTGTTGCCGCAGCAGTCAGAGGGCTCGACGCCGTTGACACCGCCTGGGCGGCATTTTCAGAAATCTCTTCCAGGCAATCACCCAACGATGGCCAATATTTCAGATCGTATTCATAGCGAAGCCGTACGAGATCGTCGCGAACGTAAGATTGGAAATGACCATTATGTTCCGAGGCCTCTTCGATGACGTCTAAAACATGGTAGTGAGTGTCGCTCGTGAATCCGGAGAAGTCGTGTAGCTCCGATCGTTGGCTCAACAGCCCCGCCAGCTCCAATGCCCGGATTGAGATCTGGCGGTTGATTTCAGAGAGTTTTCTACGCCCGTCACGTGCCTGGTTGTTTTTTTCAGGGTTCCAAAAAGCTGCTGTGGTAAGGACCACGCCCAAAAAGGTTTCGAGCGCATACGGAAGCGAGTGCAGCACGTCGTGGAGCTCTGCATAGGTTTCGTTCAGCTCCAGATGTCGAGTCAACATCCGATCGATGATAGCTGTTTCGCTAGGCAATATTTTGCGATCCGTGTTCGTCTGCTTTTCTTTGTTCAAGAAGGCTTCACAGATCTGTTGAGGTGTTTGGTACAACGGTTTGTTCATGTTTGGAACTCTAGTAAGTAGCTGCGCTCAAGTTATGTGACTTGCACCAATGTGTCGGTACCCCGGCAAAATTTTTTCAGAGTTGTTCAGGTACGTGCTGCGATCTCTCAACTTGGCGCCTAGAAGTACCCGCGTCCGCCAGTAGAGAAGCGGTGTACAGCCGGGAGAGGTTTCAGGGAGGAAGCGCTTCCTGCTACGTGGAGATAGAGCTTGCCAGCAGCGATTGCGCCGGCAAGCTTTCAAGCGCGGATTCAGTCAGAGGTTGGTGCGGCATCGGTAATCACAGGCTGCCCAACTACCTGTTGTGCGACCCATGCGTCTAAAGCATCAACTCGCACAAACGCGGTCGGGACTGTGTAGGGCGGATGAACCATCCAGTAGTAGACCGCTCGACTGACATAGATCTCCAGGTTGCGCGGTTGCGTGCCCTCGTGCGCCTTCCATCCAAGAAGCTCCAGCAATCGGGATCTGTTTTGTAGAAGGAATTGCCTTCGGCGCAGTATCCGACTGAATTGGCCGTTCCGGTCATCCTCGCTCTTGCCAAAGATTTTATCTCTGAGTCGTCGGGTGTCCTTCATCGAATGTGGCGGCTGGTTGTATTTGCATTCCGCAACCAGGAGCGTATCCGTGTCTGGCCAGTACGCAAAAACGTCAAAGTCGCCTACGTCCTCAAATCGCTCGCTGCGGAATCTGCGATAAAAATCCAGATTACAAACCACGTAAGGCGTATGCCTGAGAATCACCTCTCCTGCCCGTGCCTCGAGTCGTTTCTCGATTCCTTCCTTGATGTTTCTGATTAAGGGGTCGACATTCGGCCATGCAAAATCGGCGGGAAGGTATCCATCTCTGACGGAGGAGCTCCAGATATTCAGGGCACGACTGGCGGTCTCTGCGCCCCATCGAAGAGAGTTCCCTTCAACTATCAATGGGCGAATCGTGTATCGGTGAACCCTTTTATTGTGTTCCCAATAGGGCACCTCTGCCTCGTCCACATCCCGCCCCGCGAGGCGAAGAATATTAGGGCCAGATAACGTCAAAAACTCTAGGATCGCGACGCTTTCTGAGCTTCCTAGGCCTTCGATACGTTCGATCAGAAGCTGCGCTATCGTTTCGACAGTTGCTGAGTACGAAAGCGCGAGGGCGTCCGCCAAACCAAGTTGTACCGGCTGCGAGAGGATCGCCAGCGCACTGAGCAGGTGCTGCAGTTCGAACCCCAAGTCCTGTTTGAACGCCTCACGGAGTTTTTCGTCAGCAAGTAGCTCTTCAAAAGGGCCGACCACCTCGTCTTGACCTTTCAGGTCGATACCCAGTCGAGACTTGGCATACTCCCGCGCGAATTTCTCTCCTCTCTCACCTGAGTCAGTTGAATAGAAAACTTCTGGAATATAGAAGTCGTCGATCTCAATGCCACCAACGTCGACACCGGTGTGCAACACGTCGCCGGCGTCAGCCAGGACCTTGTACCAATCGACCAGTCCTACCAGCTCACGTAGGGTCTCATTTGAAACCTGCCCCGAGCCTTGGCGATTCGAGCTGAGAGCTTTTTCCAGCAGGTATCGGTAATGGCGGGCGGCAGACCCAAGGTCTTTACGCGCTTTTTCCACGGCCTCAAAGCGGTCGTACTCGACATCGTGCGTAAGACTTTGCTGGGCTCTCTGAATTGTAAATCTCTCAGCGGCGATGAGGGCATCATGCTGCTCGATGCAGTGCTGTACGAGCTGGCGCTGGTCTAGCGAAGCAAGTAGCCCCTCGATATGGCCACGGAGAAAATCTCGTCCAGCATCAATCTTGGACTTGGCTTCTTTGAGCTCATATCGGCCAGGGTTGAAGCCCAACTTTTGCATCGCGACTGCCAAGTGTTTGCGGGCTAGCTTGTAGTCCATCGGGGATGGAATGACGGGATCTGCATAGTCAGGCACATCCACAAGACGCTTCGCATGCTGTAAACGGAACCGTGCTGCGGCAGATGCTCTGGTTCGGAGCGCTTCGACTAACCCTTCCGGAAGCGACAAACCAAACTCACGGTGACAGAGTTGGAGCAATTCAATGAGGCATCTGACCTCAAAAGTCGCGTCCGTGGCGCCGTTCAGGCCCGCCAATATCGCACGGGTGCTTACTTTCAACAGCACATTGTGGGGGCGGGCTTCAATTCGCGACGCTGACAGGACAACAGCGGGGAACGCTGCGAGGGGCTCTGGCGATTGGTCAGGCGGGACTGTGTCATGAGAATGGACTCCAAAACTAAACACCAGATGCGGCTGTTCGAGCAATGGAAGCTCTGAAAGCAGGTCGCTGTGCCTAAAGAATTGATCTGTTAGGAGGTGCGCAAACATCTCAAGCATCCGCCCATCCAAAATCTGCAGATGCGGGGAGATATGAACCACGGTCTGGACTGTGCAAGACCCAGCTTGGGATGAAAATCCGAACAACGGCAAGCTTCGCGAATTCATTCTCGTGACGCCAGCGGTTGCGGGCGACAATCGCCAGGCTGCAGAGTCCGTCGGAAATTTGCTTGGCGCAACCTCCCAAAATGAACAGAGTTCTTTGAAGCGTCTTGAAGACCCCCAACTGGTGTCCAGCATTATCATGGTGGGCGCCATAGCGCCGTCTACCAAAACTCCATGACTGTCCTTGTACGAGGCGAAAAGATCGGCCATCCCACTGGACAACGGGCCGAACATTCCCTTTTGGCCGTCTATAAATTGCCAAAATGGCTCGAGATCATCTGGCCCATCCAATTCATCAACGATCGTAATGAAGTCTGCTAGTGGAATAAGCCTCGCGGGTAGCTTGGCGGGTTCTATCATCCCCAATGCCGTATCTGACTGGGTAAGCACGATCAGAATTCGAACATCGTCAGCCGTGAGATTGTGATCCTCATCGGGCCCTATGGTGAATTCGCGTCCGTCAGTCGTCACAAAGTAAACGCGCCTGCTCCGGTTCAGCGCCGCATATACCCGCCGTGAGGCCTCAGAGGCTTGTGGATACGAGCGATGGTCGCAAGCGCACACCAGATAAACGCCTGATTCGGTTGAGATGAGGCAGCTAATCGGAAGCTCGCTTATGTGGTTCTCGTCAATTACCAACGTAAATGGGCCAGTACGGGTATGGCTAAACCGTGCTGCAACAAAGCGGCCAAGCATTTTGTGAACTGACTCCCCCAAGGGGGCGGCATCCCGTGAAGCCCAATGATCGATCACGACGCCTGGCATACTTCGTACAGAAATGGGGACCCAATGCTCGCCGTCGGTCACGCCGATGAATGGGAGAATGGTTCCCTCCATCACTGCATTGCCAAACCCATCGCTCGTGAGGGGATCCCCTAACGGTCCAAAGTCCGTACTAAGCTCTTTGCTGGCGTGGATGCGCCGCTCGACCAAGCCTCGGTCAAGCTGAAGGATCGCTGGCCGAACGCTGAGCCAGAATTCTTCCGATGGGATTTCCACGTATCCACTTCGAGGCTTTGGCAGTGGCGCGGATGCTAAATGTGGTATCGACTGAATGATATGAGCCTGTGCTGCGATGGCAAGGTCCATGTCGACCTGAGCGTTGTCGACGCCCGCATAAGAGATGCGGAACGCTTCTACAAAGTCCGGAATTCGCTCAATGGAGCTTCCGTAGAATATGGGTACGAAATCAGAATCCAGTTTTACTCTGGTCTGACCCCAGTCCGCTTCTGGAGAGAAATCCTCAAGCATTGGAAACTCCGGCCAAACTGCATAAAGCACCTTGGCGAAGTTCTCGAACTCTTCGTAGGTTCCGATGGGCAATGCTTCAGGAACCGAGTCCTCGGTTCTTAGCAGAACCGCCCACGCGAACATATGTTTGACGGGGCTCGCTACATTTGCAGGCCACAGATCCGATGCACAAAGGGCCAGCGCTGTATCCATGCGTCTGTAACGCAAGAAAACCTGGCGAGTCTGTTCAACACGTTGCTGAAATTTTACATCGATCTCTGGAGCGGGTGCGCCCTGCCCGAACAACGACTCAAAACCCTCGGGCCATAGTAGCGGACCCAGAGTTGCTTTTGCGGCTTTACGCTCGCGTTTTTCCCGAGATTTCTTTCCCATCTAACACTTCCTTTTGTATGGCTCTTTATCGGTTTCATTTTATGGTTGTGTAAGCAGGTCCGCCTTGTGCACGAAAAGTGCAAAGCAGCTCAGCAACAGCAGCGAGGCTCATCCTCTGGCAGTATCAAGGATGTTGTGAAGCGAGGCCCAGGGATGCTCGAATCGCTCTTGGCGGTGTTTGCAATCTGGCAAATGTGGAAAGGGTATTGGGTCGTCGGCGAGCATTTGGGATTGCTCGCAGCCACGGCACACAACTTTCCCATCTGTCAGTAGAAAGACTGCACTCCATGCTGCCAACTTCTGGGCACTTTTCATTTGATTTCCTCCTGGATAGGCACGGCCCGAATGATCAAGATACCTGTTTGAATGCCTGTGTATACGCCCAAACAAGGGGCTTCATTTAAGGGGGGAGTCGGCAAAAAATAGAGCACTGCTCAGCCTTCTGATTTGAGAAAACCACTGGCGGCAATCTTGCTGACTGCATCCCAAGAAAGTAGCTTCATCACGTCACATAGGGCTGGGTGGCTGAAGTGTTCCTCCATTGTCGGGCCTGATTCCCACAGCCCGGTCACGATCCACAGATTGGGCTGAGAGTGGCTGCGAACAGCGCTATAGGAAACACATCCCGGGTTTTTTCTAAGGGTGTCTACCAGCGAGGAAAGCGGCCCCTCCAAGGACTCTGAGCTCCCCTGAACTGCATACACTTCAATGATGCTGATGGCTTCGGTCATCACGATGGTCTCTCCAAATTCCACGGTGCTAGGTTGCGAGGCGTATGGATGAGAGTCGCCTCGCATGTGTTCCACGCTATCCGCCAGTCAAAACAAAAAAAGGGCCACCAATGGCGAGTCCTGTTTTTTGTTATCGCTGGGAGACTTTTACGTCGTCAGAATGCTTCATTTCACCCCAGCCGCCGCCGAGTGCGCGGATCAGGTTGATGGTGGATGCAGCCTGCAGGCCTTGCAGTTGAACAGCTGTCCGTCGTGTTTGCAGGACGGTCCTTTCTGCATCGATGACGTCCAGGTAGGTGACTGCACCCTCGTTATACTGAGAGCGCGACAATTGCGCGGCACGGGCTGATGCATCTACTGCTTCGGCCGGGGTCTGGGTCTGATCTTCGAAAATGCGCAGATCGGAGAGCCCGTCTTCCACTTCTTGGAAAGCAACCAGTACCTGCTGGCGATAGGTCGCGACGTTCTCTTCGTACACCGCTCGTGCGTTGGCCAGGTCCCCTTTGCGTTTACCGCCGTCAAAGATCGGCAGGTTCAGTGCAGTGCCTGTAAGCGGGCCAAGTAGGAAGGTACGACTGCTCCATTTGAACAGGCTACCCAGTGAGTCCGACTCAAAGCCTCCGGCACCTGTCAGAGTCAGCGATGGGAGGAACGCCGCCTTCGCTACACCGATACGAGCGTTGGATGCAGCCATTGCTCTTTCCGCCGCCGCGATATCGGGGCGTCGTTCAAGCAGTGTAGACGGCAGGCCTGCTGGAATTCGCAGATTGACTGCCACCAGCGGGTTGGCAGCGATCGAGAACTCGGCCGGCGTTTTGCCCAGCAGTACCGCAAGGCTGTGTTCAGATGCCGCCCGCATGCGCTGTACCGTCATGGCGTCGGAGCGAGCCGAAGCCAGTTCCGATTTCGCACGGGCCAGATCCAGTTCACTGATCTCACCTAGCTCGTAGCGTTGCTGTACGAGTTTGACGGCCTGCTCATGCAACGCTACCGCTTCTGCAAACACCTGGGCTTCAGCGTCGAACTCGCGCAAAGCGAAGTAGTTCTGAGCCACATCAGCTTGTAACGCCAGATGCACCGAGCGGAAGAGGGCCTCGCTCTGCTGCATGTCGTCCTTCGCTGCTTCTACGGTGTTGGCAACACGCCCAAACATGTCGACCTCGTAGGAGATCCCGGCCTGCGCGCGCCACAGGGTTTGCGCAGGAACGTTGGCATTGTTGGACAGGCCTTGCGATGCACCAGAAACCTTTTGACGTGTCGGGCCGAAGCCCGCATCCAGGGGCGGGAACAATCCGGCTCGCGCAGCTACGTTCAGCGCCCGTGCTTCTTTCAGGCGTGCGGCTGCAGCGGCCAGGTTCTGGTTGGCACTGGCTGCCTAGGCTTCCAGATCGTTCAGCGCGGGATCCTTGAACACCATCCACCAGTCTCCGCGAGCAACATCCTCGGATGGCTCCGCGGTTTTCCAGGAGCCTGCTTCTGCAGCTGACAACGCAGTGCGCGGCTCTTGAACCTTCTCTTCCTTGTATGCCGGAGGCATCGATACATTCGGTTTGAGATAGGCTGGTGCCAGGGATCAGCCGGCGGTGGCTAACACGGTTGTCAGCCACACAGTGCTCAACAACAGACGATTCAATGAGAACATTTTCATGTCGTTTTCCTTACTTCTCGTAAGCGGCGTTTGCCGTAGAAGTTGAAGGCTGAGAGACGTGACCCTCGGTGGTGTAGGCTGCCTAGTCGGAGGTCTCGTGACTGTTCAGGTCAGCTCCGAAGTGCGGATGCCTTCCGTGTTTGTCCTCAAGATGCGCGACGCCGGACAGCTTGCGCAGCAGCACGTAGAACACGGGAGTCAGCATCAGCCCGAAGAGGGGCACGCCGAGCATGCCGAAGAACACCGCGATCCCCATGGCTTGGCGCATTTCCGCACCAGCACCGGTCGAGAACACCAGTGGCACTACGCCCATGATGAAGGCTATGGATGTCATCAAGATCGGACGCAGGCGCAACCTGCAAGCCTCGATAGCGGCCTGCACGATGGTGCGACCTTGCATCTCCAACTCGCGGGCGAACTCAACGATCAGAATCGCGTTCTTCGCCGATAGACCGACCAGTACCATCAAGCCGATCTGAGTGAAGATGTTGTTGTCGCCGTGAGTCAGCCATACGCCGACCAGGGCAGACAGAATGCTCATCGGTACGATCAAGATGATTGCCAATGGCAGGGTCAGACTTTCGTACAGCGCTGCCAGCACCAGGAACACCAACAGCACGCTGATCGGAAATACCCAGAGGGCGGAGTTGCCGGTCAGGACCTGCTGGTAGGTCAGGTCTGTCCATTCGAACTTCATACCCCGTGGCAGCGTTTCTGCGGCAATACGTTCCACAGCCGCCTGAGCCTGGTTGGACGAATAGCCCGGCGCCGGACCACCGTTCACGTCAGCTGCGAGGTAACCGTTGTAGCGAACCACGGACTCCGGACCATAGGTGGTGGTCACTTTGATCAGCGAGGACAGCGGTACCATTTCACCTTTGTCGTTACGGGTCTTCAGCAAGCCGATGTTTTCAGCCGTTGCACGGAACGGAGCGTCCGCTTGAGCACGCACCTGATAGACACGACCAAATTTGTTGAAGTCGTTGACGTACAGGGACCCAAGGTAGATCTGCATGGTGTCGAAGACATCGGTGACAGACACACCCAGCTGTTTGGCTTTCACACGATCGAGCTCGACGTTCAACTGTGGAACATTGACCTGATACATCGAGAACGATGGGCCCAGCTGGGGCTTTCGCCGCTTTGGCGAGGAATGCTTGTGTAGCAGCGTTTAACGCGTCATAGCCAAGCGAGCCACGATCCTCGATCTGCATCTTGAAACCACCCAAGGTGCCAAGGCCCAGAACCGGTGGTGGGGGGAAGACGCCTATCAGATGATCGACGTCAATATCCGTGCGCCTTATTACGCGTCTGTTGAGGCTGCCCGGAACATGCCTGCAAATGGACGAATCATCGTCATCGGTTCGGTTAATGGTGATCGCGTGCCGTTCCCCGGCGGCTCCGCTTATGCCATGACCAAATCCGCGCTTCTGGGAATGGTGCGCGGGCTCGCGCGAGACTTCGGATCACGGGGTATTACTGTGAACCTGGTGCAGCCGGGTCCCACCAACACAGACATGAATCCTGCCGATGGCCCCATGAGTGGACTCATGCACGGGGTCATGGCCATCGGGCGGCATGCCACCGCTGATGAAGTCGCTGGCCTGGTCTCATACCTCGCTTCTCCAGACGCGGCAATCGTGACCGGAGCAGTGCATACCATCGACGGCGGATTCGCCGCCTGATCCGTCGAGGTCGACATGCAAATTCTCGACTGAGGCCACCCAGAAATGGACTCCGCTATCGTCAGGCTTCGCGCTGTGATGGTTGCGTTCTAAAGGGGAGCCTCATCGATTCTCTTTCGAGAATTTCGCACTCGAAGCCCTGAGTAAGTTGATTACAGCCCCCAGTGAATGTGCATTGCATGCGCTACGAAACTGCGGGGCTGTGCTACACCTATTGCTGACTTCGCGGCGGCTGTATTCCAGTAGTAGCCGAGAGGTCTGGTTCAGCACCTAACTCGAACGCAACCGATGCATGGGCCGTCACACGACGTGGCTCTGTTGGACCGTGCAAACCGTCATCGGATGCTTGTGGCTGCCTTGCCACGATCTGCATGTCAGCGGCGACAATGGATCCTGCACTAGGTAGAACTTCGAGTTTTGGCTAACTCTAACGAGTCTGGAGAGATAGGCCGATCGTGTCACCCGATGTGACCGCTCACCTGAAGTGCCCTTGCGACTTTTGAAATGATGCGTTCAAGAGGGACCTATTATGAGCAATCAGGGCAAACCGCTAAGGGCTGGTGCGAAGGGGAAAACAACTCTAGAACCTAGCGACATTGATCAACGCACGCTTAAATTTCTGGTGGGTCTCATAGCCATCGGGCTCGCTTCCCTATGCGCTACTCTTTCCAAAGAAGACATCGATTCGATTAGCGCTGCTTATTTCGAAGGGGGGCGGGCACGGGACTTTTTTGTCGGATCGCTGTTCGCGGTTTCCGCATTCTTGATTGCCTACAACGGGGCGAGTCGGTGGGAAAAGTACCTGAGCAAGATCGGTGCTATCGCTGCAATGGGGGTGGCTTTGCATCCGTGTCACTGTGCGCAGACGACTTCGAGCGATCCAGTAGTCCTTTGGAGACTTCTTAGTGTTCAGGCTGATGCACTGGGCCGGATGTCACACGTCCATTACGTCGCAGCCGCCGTTCTATTTTTGGTTTTGGCCGAGTTTTGCCGCATTTTCCACGGCCGTGCCAAGGAAAAATATCAGAAGGACAAAACTCATAAAGAAGCGAGACGCCGAATGAAGGTCTATACGGGGTGCGGATGGCTGATGATCGCATCTCTGGTTGTTCTAGTCCTGGGTGAGTGGATACCCATTGTTCGCTCCATTCCTCACCGTGTGTTCTACGGCGAACAGGCCGGGCTGTTTGCATTCGGGTTGTCATGGTTGACCGCAAGTAAAGTGATACCGGGACTTGCGAGTCCTCAGGAGGAGCTGACGTCGGGCGTGTCTTGGCCAAAGCTAAGCCGCAAAAAGAAGCAGGCATCTTCAGGGCCGGGAGCTTCAGGGCGTGCGAGTCCGTAGACAGTTAGCCAAGCTCTAAGGCTCAAGCTCCAGCGGTTTGCCATTTTTATCGTATGGCCAGTTGGTACCTTTCACCGCTGCGTTCTATACATATCGTGCTGCTGAGCATAAGCAGCAACTGCCGCTCCGCTGGCGCGGTTCACGAGCTACAGCAGAAAGGGACGTCCGGATGTACAACCTGATCATGCAATACGTGGGTTACCAGGAAGGACTGGAGTCAATCTCTGAGTCTCGCGTCTTCGAGCACACAGATGCAGATATTCAACAGACATTCACGACCAACGGCGGGACAGATCTCGAAGCGTTGAGCAGACTGCCGACGCTTTTTTCGCCTGAGCTCCAAGGTGTAGAACCCCAATTTGCCAGAGTCGGTCGAGTTTTGAATCCAAGAAGACGGGGACGTGATGTTGAGTTCGAGGTGGTATTCGAACGAGGCGTACCCCCTATCGCTATGGAGGAAATCACCAGACTCGCACGCCATCTGCACATCTCCACCAGTGGGAAATCGTTGACTGAAATGAATAGGAATCACTGGGCGGTTAAAGACGTGGATCTCTTCAGAGTGCTTTACACCGAAGTGCAGCCTCCAACCCGCACGCCCAATGTTTTCAGAATGCCGGCTCACCCCCAGATACAACGAAATCTGGTGTCCGTGATGATGCCTTTTGCTCCTGCATACACTCCCGTGTTTCATGCGATTCAGAACGCCTGTATCGCAAATCAACTCGCGTGCACACGGGCGGACAATACCTGGATCAATCCCGCTGTCATCGACGATGTAGCCAATCTCATCGATCGGTCGGCTGTCGTGATATTCGACTGCTCGGGCAAAAATCCCAACGTCTTCTACGAACTGGGGCTCGCGCATGCATGGGGTAAGGAAGTAATCATAGTGACCAGCGATCCGGCTGATATCCCTTTTGATCTGAGGCACATCCGATTCATTCATTACGACATGAACAACCTGGCTCTGCTTTCTACTCAGCTCTCCGTGAAACTAAGAAAATGACAGCGTAGGTTCGAGGGATGCCTACTGGCGGTTGTAAGGCGTGTGCGTGACCTGGGTGCTTGATCGGAGATCGCTTGGTGGAATGGGTTCATGTTTGTCGCTTGGCGAGAGACACAGAAACGCCCGTGAGATGGTTTATCCAGTGAGGCTAAGCCGCTAGCGTGGTGCGAAGGAGTGCCCGTCATCCCGAACCCGTTTAGCCAAGGAAGAAACATGAACGTTACCACGACGTCGTCCGCTGCTTCGTCATCTGTCAGCACGTCTAACGTGAAGCAAAAAACAGTCGCTGACACGACCCAAGTACCACAAGACGACGATCTTGCAACCGAACATACCCGCTCTGCCGACACGGTTAGCTTTTCAAAACGTCTACTGACTACAGCAATTCAATCTCCAATTACGCACCTTATTTTCCATCACGACCGGGAATGAGTTCGGACGCACTGGCCCTGAGTGTCACCAAACCAGGGAGCGTTTCCAGCTCCAAGGATAGGTCCTTTGCTGAGGTCGCCGATGATGCCCGCAAGCGTCTTGATGAGAAATACGCTCTCATGGACGACAGCGGTAAACCCTACGACGGGACAGATACTGACCGTAACTCGGTGATGGGTGATCTGGACCGCCGCTCTCTCAATGCAATCGCGACTAATGAAGGGGGCCAGTTCAGTAAGGAGGAACAGGCCGCAGCGAGTGCGTTGATGCGCCAGCAAGAGCGCCTTGCTTCGGGTTACTACAGCGGCCCGGCGGATCAGCAGAAAAACTGGAAAGACCCCTATGCCAATGATCCCGTTGGACGAGCACAAGCAGCGCTGGCTTTCTTGGAAGGGATGAGTCCTGAGGAGAGATCGACAACGGAATGGCTGGTACAGCATTTGACGCTAGAGGCGGCATTGCAGCAAACAGGTGGCGTAGATGTCGATCCGGCCAAGAAGAAGACTGGGCATTTTCACAACCTCTCTGAGATTCTGGCAGGGATCGTCACTGACGGTTCTGACAAAAAGGAGGAGAGTAAGCCGAATAAGTCCGGTGGATACGTTTTCGAAAACGTTCAGGCACTGTTGCGTTCGATGATGACCAGCCCCTAGACGACCGTCTTTCTCCAGGGTAGTGCAGCCGTTTCGAGCTCTTCGTTCTGGATGCGCTCTTCTGATAACCATATCGTTGAAGCCGCTTCTGAACGATGCGCGACGCTCGGCTTTTCCTGCCCTTTGTCAACGAGAATCGCCCTTGCACCGGGCGCGTCACCAATTTGGCGGTTTAGAACCATTTGAGATATTTACGCCGCGACAACTTGTAATGCTTGGTGCTAGATTTACTGCGAGAGCCTAGTAAGCAAGTGAACGGCTATTAAAAGATGACATGTAAAGGAGTACTGCGTTGACTTTTCCGGAAAAAATGAGCGCCATGATGGAGCTCCTGAAGATTGTTGATACCGCAGAATTGGTCAAGGAGAAGTCTTACAAATCTTGGACGTCGTTCGACGGCACCGCAGTCGTGACAACGAACAGTAATGAATATTTTATAATTCTTGAACTTTTGGCAATCGATAATTCTACGATAGCCAGTCGCTTTAGCCGTAAAACCATTTACAAATTTATTGAAGATCGTCTGCCAAAAATTAAACGAACCGGAGACGCTCCCGCTTCCGCGGAGGCATTCTTCGCTGAGCTTTTGGAGCAAAAGTCGACGTCGATGACTGTCACGGTTCCGATTTCTGGGATTCGCCTAGACCACGACGTACGAGAATTTGAGCTGGCGTGCTTTAAGTTCGGATATTTGCAAGATCTAGAGGTACCACTGGCAAACCAAAACGGCATGTACATCAGCACGGTCATAAGCGATGTTTACGACAAGGAGATTGCTTATGAAAAGGCAGAGAATGCTTTCCTCAACTTTGGGAAGCTGATCGTGTTTCTGGCTGGTAAGCAAGACAAGAGCATACTGATTGAGACCGGACTTCCGTTGAAGCCGGATATGTCCCATGAACTGATGTATGTGAGCACCAACTCGTACCAGGTTCGCGATGGCAATGGATTCATGTCGACTGCGGATATCCGGACCAAGACGATAGAGAAAATTCCAGTCAACGATCCTTTCTTCATATCACGTGAGCAACTAGGAAAGGTCTGGGGGCTATATGAACGCAAGCATGCAGGTGCAAAGCTGCAGGATTTGGAAGCGCGGATTTTGAATACAGCCTTGGCGCTTGGTGAGTCGGCTTCTACCAAGGACATGCGAAATTCGATCCTCTACACTTGCATAGCACTGGAAGTTTTGTTTTCGCATAATGACGGCGCTCTTTTCCAGAAGAGTATTGGCCAAAACGTTGCCGACCTCTTTGCATTTATCGTCGCTAAAGATGTTAATAGCAGGAAGTCCATTGCGAAGCTGACAAAAAAGGTCTACGGAATGCGGTCTGCGATTGTTCATGGCGGGGACAAGGAAATGTCCAATGAAAACGTTACTGTTAACTATTTTCTGCGTGGTGCTCTGACAGAGCTTTTGACTGCCGAACGTTTCAAGGACACCAAACGCATGTCAACTATTTACGACATGATGCAAGACGCGCAGTATTCTTACTAGGACAAGCTTAAAGTGAGCGCGACGACCATGTGCTCACTTTTTAAATAACCATACAAAAGCCAGTACCTTCAACGGATGAAATAATTTCGGAGGCGTGCTTGACCTTGACGAAATGGGTCGGCAACTGTGGTATGTATTTACAGCCACTGGCCGATGCGCTGCATGATGCTGTTCTCGAACATGGTGTAACTCATACTGATGAAGGAAACGCCGGTGCAGATGCTTGCGCTCGCCGCAAAAACCATCGCGCTTATGTCTAGGTCTACGCGACCAGCCAATTCTTCGCCCTGGCGGCGGTAGTTTGCGATTTCCGCTCTAACCGGCTCGCTTCCTTGATCCAGCGTTCAAAGGCTGAAGATGCGTTCCAAGCCAAGCATCGGATAATGGCATGCTCGAAAGCGCTCGAATACCTAACCTGAGCGCTTTTGGCAGAGTGGGGGGGCGCTTTCAATCGAATTAGCGTTACAGCCTGAATTTGCCGACCAGTGCCATGAACGATACGGCAAGGCGAGAGAACTCTTGGCTTGAGGCATTGGTCTGGTTCGCTCCCGCTGCAGTCTGCGCGGAAAGGTCCTGAATGTTCACAAGGTTTCGATCAATTTCACGCGCCACCTGTGCCTGCTCCTCAGCTGCGCTGGCAATCACGAGGTTGCGTTCGTTTATCTGGCTGACGCCGGCACTAATTCGCTCTAATGCCAGCCCTGCTTCCTGGGTCAGGCTCTGAGTTGTCACCGCAAGTGCCTGGCTCTTGCCCATCGCTTCAACCGCTTCGTCGGCCCTTTTGTGTACAACCCCAATCATCGATTCGATTTCGCCCGTCGATGCTTGAGTTCGGTGTGCGAGTGCCCGGACCTCATCGGCGACGACTGCGAAACCACGCCCTTGTTCGCCGGCTCGGGCGGCTTCAATCGCAGCATTAAGAGCGAGGAGATTTGTCTGCTCGGCGATGCCCCGAATCACGTCTAGGACTTTGGTAATGTCTCGAATCTGGCTCGCCAAAGCCTCAACGCGCCGCGTTGAATCGTTTATCTCTCTGGCCATTGAGTTCATCGCAATCACTGCGTTCTGAACCTGGGCCTGCCCCTTGGAAGCATCATCGGCGGTCTGGGTTGACACCAGTGACGTGGTTGACGTGTTGCGAGCGACTTCCTCTACTGCGGTCGTCATCTGGTTGACCGCAGTGGCGGCCTGCTGGATCTCGTCATTTTGCCGCATCAGGCCCTGCGTACTGTCATCGGTGACAGCTGTCAGTTCCTCCGCAGCCGATGCCAGCTGGCCTGAGGCGGTGGAAATCTGTTCAACGGTGTTCTTGAGTCCCTTCTGCATATCCGCAAGGGCTGCGAGGAGTTGGCCGGTTTCGTCTTGCGCTCCACCTGATATGGGTTGAGTCAGATCGCCGCTCGCTACGCGCGAAGCACTTTCAACCGAAAGATAGATAGGCCGGGTGATCATTCGGGTGATGATCAGCCCCAAGGTGATTGCACAGACGACCGCCAAGATTGAGCCGAAGGTCAGAACCCAGGTTACAAGTGAGTTGGTTGCCAATCCTTCAGCGGTCGCCTCGTCCGCCTGGCGATCGTTGGACTCAGCAATTATCTTCAGATCGCCCATCACCTTGCGGTAAGCGGGTGTTACTACGCCATTCAGCACCCTCATGGCGACGTCAAGGTCACCACTGCGTGCAGCGGTGAGGCTGCGTTCTACTGCGGAGTTGTACGCCGGCCAGTCCTGCTCAAAATCATCACCGGCTTTTTTCTCATCGGGGTCCAGAGGGGTAGTTCGATACTGCCTAAAGCTTTCAGATGCTTGAGCCTGATTCTCGCTAAAGCACTGAGCGTGGAAGCAATGTCGTCGCTGCTGCTCTTGGTTGCGACAAGGGCTATCACTTTGAAGAAGTCACGATTGGTCGCTATGACGTTGGCTTTGACAGAGTCAACCTGCATGATAGAAACGAGGTTATTACTGATAGTACCTTGAAACAAATCGAACAGCCGGGTGATCCCAAATTGGCCGAGGACCCCAACGGCGATCGTGATTAGCGCGCATAGGCCGAAGGACCCAAGTAGTTTTGGTTTTAAATTAAGATTTGTTACGAAAGACATCAATGAATCCTCGCGCGTATGAATGAGGTCCGGGCACTAGTCGGAGCTCCCACCCTATCGGCGTTTCAGTATTTGACTTTAAATATTTCCAGACTAAATTCGCTTAATAAGTTGTGCTTATAGTTTAAGCGTCAGGCACTGTTGAAGTCGCTAGCGTAAAATGCTCACATATCGCATGGCCCATGAGCCCTGCTGATAGTTAATGCACGTTACGCTTGCTAAGGCGATTGAAAGCACTGCATCTTGGCAGTTGCTTCCACCCAGCGGGCATTCTTTTTTGAGCTAGTTGTGTAGGCTTGTCGGTGGTTCTGGCCGACGGTGCATCTCAATCGTAAAGGGTTTACCGAAAGGATCTTTTGCGCCCAAGACTATAGTGTTCTAGGTGAAAGACTGCAGAGCAAATTCGTCGGACATGCCTTCGGGATACGCATCATTCAGAGTTGGTACAGGCTGACCGGTTAGCTTGGTTACCAATTGAGGCGAGATGTCGAGGCCTTCAATATTCAATGTTTTCGGGATGGTTTTCATATTGGTCAGGCTGATAGAGAGGCTTTTACGATCTGCCGTCCAGGTTCCCGCACCGATGGCACTGTAGGTGAATTTATAGGACTTCCTATCGATGAGTCCCTCCACCGTGATGGTGCCGGCTACGTTGTACTTCCCCTTGTGGAGGTAATTGGTCACCCCTTGCACATGCATTGTGCCGTCAGTGATGGGTAGCTGTAGTCGCTCACCCATTGCCCGACGATTTGCGGGTTTGAGGGATCTGAAGGGAATAGGATCGGGATCACGGAGATGACCGTAGCGATGCTCGCCAGCACTCCCAGAGCTGAGAGGGTGAACTTGAATTTTGGTAGTGAAAAAAAACGGTGAGGAATTCTCAAGACTTTGCCTATGCATCACGTGAAATTTAGCGCAATAAAGCCAGGGAGCGCCCCCTACCTGACCCACATCGATGATTAGCAGATCCGAAAAGCCTCCCCAGTCCAAGCGAGAGGCCTTTCTCGATCACGCTTATTTGTTCAAATGTGCTGTTACATCTTTGGCCCAAGTGCCGACGGCATCCACCGCGCTCTTGAGTTCTTCGACGGTGCATCCGAATGCTTGGCACCAGTTGCGAATTTCGTGCAGGTCGTGAATGTCTATACGTTTCGCATCTTCAGGATGAGTAATGTGCTTATTGTCCGGCATGTAATATCTCCACCTGGTTGTGGCATTGTGCCATTCGAAGATATGGGCGGACTGGCGTGTAATTCAAGAGTCGTTTTTAATTATTTTGTTACTATTAGTTGTGCTTATTTTGCGCAAATTAGCGTGGCTTATGATTCAGATTTTTTAGTGTGCTTCGCGGCAATTATCTAGTGGTTTATTTCTGACGAAAATATTAATAGCCCTCTGGCTCGTATCCATCGAGCCACCCTTAGCCACGCTTATTTCTCGTGTGTAGCAGCCGTGCCGTCAAGCCGGTGGCTTTGCTCCGCTGTTTGCGGTTGAGAAGGCCACCAAGCCATATGGGCTTGGTGGCTCATCTTCAGTGAGTCAGCATGATTGCGAGTGAGACGATCTGAGCGGTTGCCTCGTTGATTGCCGGAGGTAGGAGGTGGTTGAGGCTGACAATGATGATCGCCTCAATGGTTGCGCCAATGATTTTTGTTTTGTAAGTGGATAGGAAGTTTTTAAGTTTGGTCATTTGGGGTTTATGAAGGGTGAACATCATTTTTAATTATGTTAAGAGCACCTCGTCAAGCGGTCGTCGGCACAAATACTTTGCAGGTGAGGACTGGTAGGGACGCCACGGCAGCGATGATCGATGGGACGGTTGCGTCCAGCTGGGGATTTATGCAAATCTCAGGGATACGCGGGTGTCAGATGGCCGGCCTCGCTTTCAATTTGAAATAAGGCGTCGGAGCGTTTCCGGGTAATAGCAAAGGATGCTTCATGAGTTTTCATGTCCCCGAAAAACACGAGTCGTTGTTCTCTGAGGTGCAGCAGCGGTTTCGAATGCTGCTGAAGCGGAGAATCGTCACAGGGATCGACGAAGAGACGCTGGACTGCTGGCTGGCCAACTTCAGGACAGATGAAGAGCGCTATTTTGCTGCGTGCGTGCTGGGCAGGCTCACCTTCAGATCGAAGAGCATGATCGACAGCTCAATCGATCAATTGCTCAACTGCGTCCTGCCGACCTATCTGCGCCAAAAAGGCCTGTTTCCATACGACGACATTGAGAGCTTCCTGGAGTCCATCCAAAAGGATGATCCGGCGCACTTCATCCGATTCGTGGGTGTGGATGGCAGCAGGCAGCACGACACCGGCAAAAGTGGTGTTGTGGTCATCCGGCATTACAAACGTCGAGCGAGAATCCCCAAAAGCATCACTACGAGGCCCGATGCCTTGGGCGATCTGCCGGCGCACGTGAAGTGTGTCGTATTCCTTGATGACATGCTTGGTACGGGCAAGCAATTTGACACCTTTGCCAAGACGCATGTACTTGCGGAGAAGTCAGAGGTCCACCTCGTCTATTGTCCTCTGGTTGCGTTCGAGAAGGGACTGGGGAAGCTTGGCGAAAGCTGTCCCTGGTTAACCGTTCTGCCTATCGAAATCCTGACCGAGCGCCACCAGTTCTTTTGTGAATCAAGCCAGAAGGTCGGCCTCTGGGCGGTGGATGAAATCAATACCGTAGCCGATGCTCGTGGGTTTTATGACCGGCTCGCCGGCAAGCGCGGCATCCCAAAAACCACCAGACATGGTCTTGATCTGCTCCTGGGATTTGAAGACTCAACGCCCAACAACTCATTGTCGGTGCTCTGGGCTAGCTCAGAGAACTGGCAAAATCTGCTGACGAGATAACCTCGATGCCGGCCATTGCAGACGCGTTTTTGAAGAACCGAGCGGACAATCTGCCTCCTGACGTTTCTCAGGAGTTCATTGTCCCACCTTTTTTTCAGCACATAAGCATATTCAAAGACAGCAAGTCTGTACGCGTGCTGGGTGGTCGGGGATGCGGGAAAACCATGTTTTTGCGGTACTTCTGCCATGGTTCGTCCTTCAGCTCGCACAGGGCTGAAATCGGTGATGACGAGTTTTCGCATGTCGGTCTCTACTTCCGACCTGATACTGGCTTTTGCTCCCTCATCACGCCCGAGTGGCTTGGGAATAAGCAGGACGGCGTGGCCTTCTCGCACTACCTGACGCTTTGCCTGCTGGCAGAGGTCTGTCAGGCATTAAAGAACATCAGCGGCGCCGGTAATCTGAGTCAAGGCCCTCTACCGCTTATCGACATCAAGCTAGGCTCGAAGCTCGTGAAGTTCTTGCAACTCGCGGAGCCTACAGTTGACGCCTTGGCCGAGGTTGTTGATGAGCGCTTGGCGGAGCTCGACCTTTGGGTGCGGAACCCAGGACGCTGCCAAACGCCAGTGTTTGTGCACTTTACTACGATCATCACTGCGCTCGCGGATGATCTTGCAAAGCACTCGCCTCGTCTAAAGGCATTGGCATTCCGGGTGTTCATCGACGAGTTCGAAAACTTGCTACCTCGGCATCGTGAAATTGTTTGTGACGCCATCAAGCATCCAGGCCCCAGGATGGCGGTGCATATTGCCCACAAGCGCGAGGCCGTAGCAGATTTCAAAACCAGCGGGGAAGAGCGGGTTGTTGAAATGCACGACATCCGCACCATCGACATTGAAGCATTGATGGTGAATGACAACGATTTTGAGGTGTTGGCAGCAGAGCTATTCTTGTTTCGGCTGCGCCAAGCGGATGTGACAGTTTCCTGCCCGGCGTTCAAGCCTGAACTGTTACATGACATCGCTCATTTGCAGTACCGAAGCACGCAGTCTTACCGACAGGATGTGCTGGGTTACACCAAGCAGATCTTCCCGGAGAAGCGGGCACCGGAAATCGCGCGTCTAGCACTGGAGGATTCGGCGCTGCGACGACGCGTGGTTGAGATGATCAAAAAAGGCCTCGAGTTTCAAGGCTTGGAAGGTACAGTGAGCGCTGAGGATCTGGTCAGTGAGCTCGTGCCCGAAGCGAGCGTTGTGCTAGGTGCAATCCTCAATCGTAAGAGTCAATCCGGGAAGGAAACGGTAAGGCTCTTCCTGGACGTTGTTGAGAAGGGCAAATCCAAGACCGACTCTTTCTATAAGACCGGCGGGTGGGTCGATAACAATTTGTATGGCTGTCTCTTTCACTTGTACGCCGGGCTGCCGAAGCGGCCAAATATCCTTTACGCTGGCTTCTCACGGTTTTGCAAGATCGCAGCCCCCAACCTCAGGTTCTTCCAAGAGCTCTGCCACAATGCCCTGCTGCAGGCGTACCAGCGTCGCTCAGCAGAAGAGATCAGTGGTCCGCTCTGCATCGACCTGAATACCCAGGCCAATGCGGCGGTGCATGTCTCCGACGCCATGTTCGAGGACGTGCTTCAGTTAGGTCCTCACGGGGACCGGCTCTTGGACTTTGCACGTCGTTTAGGCAGCCTGTTTGAGGCTTACAACAAGCGACGGAGCCAAAGCGAGCCGGAGATCAATCATTTCTCGATCAACCGTGCGGATACCACCCAGTTGTCTGACGCCGCTCAGAAAATTCTCCGTGAGGCAAAAATCTGGTCGGTGCTTGCAGAGTCGAAGGGGACAAAGGACAAAGCTGAATACGATGTTACCCAGTATGAGCTGGTGCTGAATCCCATCTATGCCCCTCATTTTAAGATCAGTTACCGCAAGCGGCGCAAAATCACGCTCACTGCGCCCCAGCTGGACGCGATGCTCACCCATTCCGACAGCCAGTTCGAATCGCTTGTACGGCAGTTGGTTGATTCGCAAGATGACGAAGAAACCGCTAAAAAAACCGGTTCCCTGTTCTGAGGTTATGGTGCGATTTATTAGACAGGATTTGATCAGCGAGCAAGAACTGGGGCAACTGCCGCTCGTGGATATCGCGTTCACGGGAGCTGATGACCTGGATGATAGGAGCGCTTATTCGGTGGAGCGCTCTACTCGTCTGGGCGAGCAAAGTTTTCGCGTGCGCTACAACCCGGATACGTTTTGTCTTGAGGTTGGTGATAAGAGATACCGGGCGAACGATGCCGAGCTCGAGGACTTGTCACGGGATTTCAGTGCCACGTCGATTGTGATCGATGCGACCACTCTGGACTTCTCGGAAATCGCGCTACTGCTCCACGCGTACTCGTTTTGCGCGAAGAGCCCTCGGGTTGGTTTCTTATATGTAGAGCCCAAGGAATATGTTCGCCGTGCATATGAAGAGCCGGCGGTAAATGGCACTGCGTTCGATCTGAGCAGTGGATTTGTTCAACACCCAATCCCGCCGTTCGTAGGCATGCTAGGTAATAACGACCGCGTTCACCTGGTGGCATTCCTTGGATTTGAGGGAGGGCGGCTTACACGTGCTTTGAGCGAGGATGATGGGCAGTTTATCCGCAAGGTCACAATCGTCTTCGGAATCCCTCCGTTTCAGGCTTCCTGGGACCTGGAGGCGCTTATGGCCAATAGTCGATTGCTTGAAACGTCCGAAGCCGGTGTTAAATTCTGTGGCGCGAACAATCCCAAGGCCGCTTACGAAGTGCTCGTGAAGGCACACGCCGCGTTGACGGGTAGCAGTGAATGTAATCGCCTGACTGTGTCGCCTTTTGGTACCAAGCCGATGGCTATTGGTGCCGCTCTTTTTTGTGCGACGCAGAAGCGACCCCGTGTCGTGTTCGATCATCCTCGCCGAAAGAAGGGACGCACCACTGGCGTTCACTGCGTTCATTGGTATGAGGTCGATATCAACTAAAGGATGTCGTCTAGCCTCTGCTTTCGCGCAAGGCTGCTAGGGCTGCTCTGGGAATTTCAACGTGCTTTGCCTGGGCCCATTTCGTGCCCGCCACCTGGTTTAGCTGATCGAGTTTTTTGATGCCCAATCGAAGCGGAGCGGGATGGGGAGATGGAGCGGATGTTGTGCAATCCGCCTCTCGATCTCATCTGCGACCGCCAAATAACATTCAGTCCAAGTCGGGGCGCTCACGGGAATAATCTCGACGTTAAATGAGCGTAGCAAGGATGTTATCGGTGTCTCGCCGGGCTGATTGCCGGCTTCGAGGTGGTAGAAAAATACCTTGCCCGTTTGGTGGAGACGTCGCCGCTTATGCAGTAACAGCCACCACAGATCGATCTCGGTAAAATCCATACCCAGGCCCACGATATGGATATGGTCTCTGAGGAAGTAATCCACCCACGAATAAATCTCTCGAGAGGCCGTGAAGTCGAAAATCCCGTTCTTTACCGGGGAGGAGACCTTGTGGCGAGCTTTTTTGACCTCGATTCCATCGGTCAAGTAATTGCGAATTTTCTGCAGTGATCCAGCGTAGTGATCGAATCCCAGCACCATTGATGTAGGTCTTCCCACGTCGCCGTGGACATGCCAAACGTCCACTCCCGCCGCGCGATGTCGACGGAAAAGACTGTATCTGGATTCGGGTGCGAGGAAAGCTGAGTGGTGTAATGGGCTTGCAAGCGCTTCTTCGATCGTGAAGTCATAGTTGGTGGTCATGATCACTTTGAAGAGGCTGCAGATGCGCTCGTGAGCCTCGACCGGCGAGATCTGCTCAAGGAGGGCAGCGAACGCTGCCTTGACTGTGTGTTCGGTGTCCCTGAAGAGCCCGTCCGAGCGAGCACACAACTCCTCGATGAACATAGAGAGCGGCTTCTTGTCGAGGTGGAGTGTTAGATCTTCGGCGTTAAACTGGCGAGCCAATTCTCGAAGTATCTGCGTCCAGTCCTTCTGCAGCGCCGCGCGGTTAATGCCGTTCCCAAGCAATAGACAGTGCATGATTCCCTTCATAGTCACAGTGGGGGAGGCGTTCCACCCGGGGTACTGACTTCCTGCGGCCTGTCAGTGAGGCACCGGCATACTCAGTAATGTAGATACGGTCAGATGCTTGGCGCACGCACCCCGGGCTGCCCCGCGACGCCATGCCGAACATTCCGAACTGGTGATCCAGCGTACAACCCGTTCCTGATGCTTAGCCGGCATGCGCACGCGGAAAACAGCATCAGAATATGGCGCCTGTCCACTCACCACCACAGCTTTGTGCTCTAAACAGCGAGTGCCAACCCTTGGCAGCAGGATGTCTCCTACGGTTGCCTGCTGGAAGTCTGGAGATGAGGCGGTTTCAAACGAGACCTCCATTCCAGATCGGGGGAAATCCGATGTGTGGAAATGGGCGACGCCCAATTGGGAGAATTGTGAACGTGTCCGGCTGCCTCGTACGATCGACACTTCCATGTCTTTCATGGTCATGCCATGGCTAGACTGGCGTAGCGCGGCGTCGATCTCGGCAAACTCATGGCTGCCCAGATCCATACTCACAATTGCCTGAGCACGGCTCACGCGCCGCCGTGCTGTCACTTCGAATTGCTCATTCAGGCGCCCTAGCGAAACATGCCTAGCCCGGCTTTTCCCGTAGCGCGCGATCAACGCGTACGCCTGAACCTCGGTATAGCCGCCGAATGCTGTTGTAGGAAGCTCATAGCACTCAACGTCAGATGCTTTCTCCAAGAGCATTTCCCGAAAGCGCTGACTTTGGATGCCGCAGGGTATATCCGCTCCCACGATGAAAGCGGCCGATCCGCTTGGTTTGAGTCTGGAGAGAGACTCAAGAACAAAGTACAGGTCGATCGGGGCCCAGTTGCCTTGCACCTCTAGCTCAGGACAAAGCTTTTGAAGTCGTGAGGTCGCTTCGGCAGAAAAACCGTGGATGCCATAAGGTGGGTTGCCGATGACGTGATCGAACTGCGGCACCTGCAGGACTTGTGCAAGACCATCAACCGCCAGTACGTCTTGCTGCACGAAGCTGAATCCTGGGAAGGCAGGGCTAAGTGCGACCATGTCAGGCTCGATCTCGATACCGAGATAGCTTGCGGGTGAAGCTCCTGTGTTGACAGCTTCAGCCAGGCGGCCGGAGCCTGAACCGAGCTCCAGCCAACGCCCGCCCCGCGCTCCCATCAACGACACTACGGCATCCGCCAGCGGTTGAGGCGTCATGACCTGGCCAAGGCGCGCGCGCGTGTTCGCCACTGCTCGGTAGCGCTTACCCGCATCATGAATCTTCATCTCTCTTCCACCTCCCAGTGAGTGAGAGCTTGTTGGGATCTTGCGTAGTTGTTATCGTACCTACCTATGCCAAGAATCGCAACGAAACCATCAGTCGAACTGCTTGCTGCCCGCAATGAGTTACGACGCCACATTTCTGGACTTGGAATCTCAGTCAACGAGTATTCTCGGCGTTCTGGGGTTCCACAGTACACCTTGTCAAAATTCCTGAGTGGGCACATAAAGACCATCACTCCGGCGGTAGAAAACGCTTTGAGCTATGCCAATATTGGCATAATTCGCGACATCACAGAGCTCACGGAGTACCCCGCCATCCGACGCGCGCTTGGACATGCATGGGATGGTACGGAGCAAGGGGCACAGGCGTTGGCGTTGATGATTGATGCGATGGTCCCCGTCATTCGGTCTGCCCAGCTTGGCGTGGCTCAATAGTCTCTTGGCTAACGACCCCTGCGTTCAATCGTGGGTGAGTTGAGACAGATTGCTGCGATAGGCGAACGCAGTCTGCCACCAGTCGATGGGGTTGGAACTCACTTGCCAATGCGACAAAACTGGTCTTGTCTTACCGTTCGATGATCCTGCATTGGCAGGGCCCTGGTGTTTTGGCTCGATAAATCGAGTTACGTATTTCGCGCTCGCTGGTGAAGGTCATGCTCTGCCATAGATATTCACCAATAACGGAATGCCAGGGAGCGCAACATGCTTAATAAAAACAAGGCTGTTATAGGTTCTGTAATACTAGTGTCTCTTGTGGGGTGCGCCAACAAAGATCCCGTGAAGTCCTTTGCCGAGTCCGCAAAGGTTCTTACCTCCTCCTTCGACTCTTATGCCTCCAATCTGAGAAGTACCTGCCAGAGAAAATACATATACATGAATATGGATAGCGACGGCTGGTACGATGCCCAAAAAGATAATTCTGCTAAGGAAGCGGATTGTACGTCTTTTGAAAAGTCGGTTAAAACGCTAAATACTCTATCTGATGCTGTAGGTTTATACGCTGCATCTCTCGGGAAACTGGCAGGTATAAAGAGCGACACGTTTGACTCTGATCTCGATACAGTCTCAAAACAGGTTAGTCTCTTGAATAAGGGAGGGAGCGAAAAGGTTAGCGATAAGAGCATCGTTGCGACTACAAACCTGTTGAAAAGTGCCGCAGAGGTAGCGGTGGATTATTTCGTTGAAAGGGAAATTAAGCAACAGTTGCGGGCGAATAATGAGTCTCTGAAAGATGTTCTGAGCGAGATGAAGACGTTTTCCGATCGTATATATCGCAAGCAGCTAGAAGATGTGAAAGAGCAGAACGATGTTTTGGTTAAGCAGCTATATAACCTGTCTTATGTTCCAGCTTACGCCCATGATAGTTATGCCCCCCTTCTAGAAAATAGCCTAATCAAAGAAAATCCGGATCTTGCCCATGGTTCGACTAAAGAAGGTGCTTTGTCCGCTGGTGCTCGCCTGCCATACCGACTGGCTCAAATTCAGCTGGTCAACGAACAGAAAGCTATAGATGTAGAGCTTTCTACGTTGGCAAAGTTTTCTGAAGCGTGTGATGCCATGAGCGCCGCACACGAGTCCCTCAAAGATAACTTCGGAAAGCTTAGCCGAGAAGAGATGCTCAAGCAGGTTAAAGATTTCTATGAAAAGTCTAAAGATGTTCGGGAGAATATAAAAAATTTAGAATCTTAATATTTTGATGAGGATATGGACATGCCAAGCAAAGATGAAACTTCAGAAGTTGTAATATCTCTGGCTGATTCCTACCGGGCTATGGCTGAAAGAGTTAGGAAGCTCAGGAAGGACCTACCGCATGGGGGCGAACGGAAAGAGGCGCTCAACACTGAGCGCAGATATTTACAGAAGTCTGAAGAGCTTTATGCCAGTGCAATTGAAATATTAGGTGATAATGCAGTCCAGGCGATAGCCGCGTTGAAGGGGGCTGCGGCGAGTATTAGCGATTTTGCTGATAAGATCGACGATATCAAAAAATGTTTAAAGGTCACGGGGACGGTGCTCGGGGTAGGTGTGGCGGTACTTAGCGGGTCTTCTGGGGCTATTTTGAGCTCGATTTGGGTACTGCTTAAACTACTTAATGAAGACGACGATGATACCAAAGATATTGTCGCTGAAATTAAATCGGCCACCAAGACGCTGAAGGCGCGGCTTCAGGTTAGGTCGGCCAAGCTAGTCGATTGATATAATCTAAACTTGTTGTTGGAGTGCTTAGCTTTTATACGTGAGTTGGTGCGAGTGGGAGTTACAAAATGTTTGCAAAGGATGCCACCGGTGTTCGGCTAATTCTGGCTGTTTAGAGTAGCGTTGAGTGCTCATGAGCTGCGGTGGAGTATCCTTCATCACTCATAAAATCGCATACTTGAAGAGGGTTACGCTCGCTCAGCCCGAGCCCGAAACAGTAGGGTGCTATGGGGCATCTATTAGTAGCAGGGGGGGGGCTTGGCTGTTTCGCTAGGGCTAGTGATACCTATCGAATTGGCGAAAGCGTGCCAGTATAGCGCAATGAGTATCTGCTTGGCCTGTTCTGAGCCTGATATATTCATATACATAATTGATAGTGAATAGCCGACTTCGACTCTTTGAGGGGTGCGCCTTCAACCACGATTTGATAGGCGCTTGGCGAGGTAGATGCCGCGGCGGATACGCTTCCCCACTCTGCGTAGATCTTGAATGGGAGCTGTACCTAGCCGGATGGACCAATATGCCCAGGCTTGGGTTTTACGAAGCAAAAGGGGTTCTCCTTGGTCATGGAGCTCCAAGAGCTGTGATATGAACCGATAAAACCCTGCCTGGCTTAGATACTGATCGTTTAGCCGCTCAAGTAACGCTACCCAAATTTCTTTTAATGAGGTCAGGATTACTGCAGCGGGAAGGATGCATAGCGAAACAGGCAGGACGACGACTATGGTAAGCAAGCGAATATTTGCCCAGATGTCGCTAAGCAGCGTTGCCACTGAGCCAAATAGCGCTTCCGGGGTTAGGGTAGTGATTATGATGGCAGCGAGGACTGCGATAAGGCCTGTCATGTACGCCGCAAAATTTGATGGGTTAGGTAGCGTAAAGAAACCGATAGCGCGAACCCACAGCGGGTCTTTTGAGCGTAGTTTTATCTCCTGCCGCCACTCCCATTCTTCTACCAAGCGTTTTGCAAGAGCCTGCAGGTCTTCCTGATGGTTGAATACTTTTCTAATGCATGCAATTTTCTCTCGCTTTACGAAAGTTTGAGGCGTACGAATGTTGATACGGCTGACGGTGGGGTTGAGACGGCGAAACCGCTTTTCAGTGCCAAGTAGATGGGTCTGCAAAATCCCTCCGATCATTACAGTTTCTGATAGCAAGAGTAGGGCCTGATCGCCAGAGTTTAGAAATTCACCATGGCCTGCTATTCGTACGTATAAATCAAAAAATATCAAGCCAACAATTATGCTGGCTAGAAGCACCGATAACCATAGCGCTGATGAAGTCAGCGCGTACAGAACTGGTGGTCGAAAAGTTTTGCGATAATGACGAATTTTGTCAGCTATACCTTGCATTATTATTCCAGTGCATTGATGGATGAACGGTCAGAAGTATTCTTGATTCAGGTGCAGTGGCCTTTCTTCGGTTCGAGAGTTCGCGAGAACACCGAAATAATATAATCAGTTGATCTCAACAGCCAAGACGAGATTTTTATCTCTGCAAGCCTTGCCTTATAGCGATTTCGCTGCCGTGAAGATTTCAGCCGTTTCTGGTGATCTAAGTGCGAGCTTCCGTTCGGCCGAGGCTGGAGTAGCATAGAGGCTAATGTACGTCCTGAATTCACCGGCTGGAGGTGGTTTCAATGAGCGGAGCTCAAATTTTCGAGAAGCGGGTTTGGCCTTCGGACAAGTGCTGGAGTAATGAACATCGTTGCTTCATAACGAGAAGAGAGGTCGTCTTGGCGACGGCTCAGCGTGTGCTAGGCGCGCGTGCTGATGCTGAGGAGTGGGTTATGCATCCAGCTCGAGGGTTTGATTATCAATCCCCATGTGGCCTGCTATCAACTCAGTCAGGATATCGCCGTGTCCTGGGTTTCTTGATGCAGATTGAATACGGCGTCTACGTATAATGCTCGGTCCCAAGACGTTTGGGCTTGCTCTCTAACCTCGATGGCGAGAGATCCGGCTCTCATGATTTCGACGCCAAGCGGCGCATTGCTGCGCATTTATTTAGGAATGGCGCATTTAATTCAGAATCCTACAGCTGAGTTAACGCTGGTCTATGGCATTGGAACGGATTACGGCCAAGCGATGGTTCGCCGTTACCTGGCTGATGAAGGGCTCGGGAACATCCAGATCTATTGCGGAAAAGTGCCGCCGGTGGCGACCCAAGGGTTGCTGGGGCAGATAGACGATTCTGGTTTCGACATCGGGGCGCTTCGGGAGTCCGGCCCGGCGGCTGGAGATATCACGCCATATCTCGAGACGTGCCTGGCGTCGCTCACCCCAATGCAGCGAAATGAAGCCATCGCGTTTTGCCGATCGATCGGGAAGCAACTGTTGCGCAATTACCTGAATACCCAGGTGCAAACCAAGGGGTGGGACATGTGGGCAGATGAACGGCTCGAAAAGTGTGCGTTGGGAATGCACGGCTTGGGGCTGACCCATGCCTTCGGACATTACCGTTCCCAAGGCGACGCTTCCTCTTCTCTGGGGGCAAGGTCAGGTCGCGTGGAACGGCAAAACGATAGACTGGATTCCGCTTTTCCAGAACTCGTAAGGCTTCAGCACTGGCATCACCGAACGCACACGGGACCTTGAGGGGCTGTTAAGCCGCCCTTCATGCATTCCTCTCAAGCTTTACGCTCCTCCCTCTATTCACGTCATCCAGAGGCTGCCCCAGCGCGCGGGCCAGCCAATTGTCGCTTTTCGAGCGACTCTGGGTAGCGCGACGCGTTGTTTATTCCTCTCGCTGTATAAGTAAAAATAATCCTGTCTGCATGAAACGCTCGTCAAAAAAAGCCGGCTCCTAAGGTGCCCCTCATAAATCACCGCCGCATTGCAGCCTGATCGCCGAAGTTTACAACGGCAGTTCAGCTGCTTTCTCCTGCAAGACACACTGATGCCGTTCTCTATTGCTATCGGGTAAAGCGCTCGGCAATTCGTTAGTCATTTAAAAATATAAGTCTATGGCCATTAACGAACTGTAGTGTTTCCATAATGAGTAGTTCAAATGTATGGGCATGTATTTTTCCACTGTGGGTAAGGGAGGCCCTCGCTGTTTGATTAATTAGAGTTAGCCACGCCGGCGATATTGGGGTCTTCCAGGCTTGCCTCACGGCGAGATCTGAGAAATGTGGGCACGACCACATTGTTATGGGAGACAGCCTGTCATGAGAGGGGCATATCAAGAAGTCCAGAAGCCAAATATCTCATTCCCTTGGACTGCGTGCACCGGTCGATCACTGCTCTGAGTTAGTGCGCAGGGCACGCTAGTGGTGCATCTGACACTATAAACGCACGACAGAAGTAGAACCGCAGTCTATCTAAATTAAAAAATATTTAAATTCCTATACCGTGATTCTCGACAGGTAAATAAAAATTCTTGCGAGGTAGGCGCATGAGTGGAGACGTGACATGAAGTTTGTCCATTGCTGTGCCTGGACGCAGAATCAAACTACGACCGTGTTCCCGCTGATGCCGAATTGACCGAGCAGCCGAGTTTTAGCTAACCCAAGGTTGTACTTCGCAAAGCGTTAGTAGGCCTGGCTTTGGGTTGAATGCTTAGTAAGGCAGCGCATAGTCGACAGCGAAGTAAATCTGCATCAGCGATAAGATGCGGTGAAAGCTTACCGCCCCCAGTCTGGTTTCGGCAGTGCTTGGCGGTCAATTTTTCCACTGAGATTGAGAGGGAATACATCTAACTGTACCCAATGCCTAGGTATCATATAGGTGGGGAGATGATTCAACAGCATTTTGGTGATAGTATCGATAGAAAATAATATATTTGGTGTTACCACAACATATGCAACTATTCTGGTGTCGTCAGGTGTTAGCGTATATGCACAGACGACTGCAGACTTAACCATTTCACACGTGAGGAGCAGACTTTCAATCTCACCTAGCTCGACGCGTTGCCCACGGATTTTGATCTGAGAATCTTGTCGGCCGACAAAGGTAATCAGCTTATTA
This sequence comes from Pseudomonas sp. NFACC02, assembly GCF_900110765.1. GTDB lineage: Bacteria > Pseudomonadota > Gammaproteobacteria > Pseudomonadales > Pseudomonadaceae > Aquipseudomonas. The sequence continues at coordinate 42,298 of NZ_FOEO01000008.1, read as the reverse complement.
GCTGTCAGCTTCCCGATGTCACCAGTTTTATATATCTTGCCCGTTGTAGGTGCATGTGGATAAGATATGAACCTATCGAAATTGAGTTCCTGGCGGTTCAAGTAGCCTCGTCCAACGGACAGACCACTTATGCATATTTCTCCAAGCTGTCCTGCCGCGACGGATTTCTGGTTAGAGTCAAGCAGCAAGATCTCTACATTTCGAATAGGAAGGCCGATTGGCATTTGGCCTCGATCTCGCGCAGCATCTAGATCCGCAATATCCCAGACATTCCATATCGCAACATCTGAACATTCGGCCGGGCCATAACTGTTTACAAGTCTGACCTCGCGGCCCGCCAAGCTTAGAATCAGGGCGTCGTCGATGGGTTCCCCGCCCAGCACAACTGTTTTTAGCGTTCGGGTGCGTGGAGAGCCGGAAAAAGTTCGGAACACAGATGGTGCACAGTTAATCCATGTGGGACGCATTACTGAGAAAGCTTGAAGAAATGCCTGAGCGTTTGCAGGCGAATAGGAAGGTAGTAGAACACAAGCACCTGCGCATAGTGGGGCTAGAATATTTTTTTGAGTAAGGTCGAATCCGATTGAACTAGCGACGATCACTCGGTCATCAGCCGTCATGCCGACATCATCAATGTACCACCTAACCAGATTCGAAAATCCGCGATGCTCATTAAGTGCCCCTTTAGGTTGGCCCGTGGATCCCGATGTATATATACAGTAAATAAGATTCTGCATTTGAATTTGCTGCGGAACATTACATGTACTGTAGTGATTATCAATCGAAATGCAGTCGACGCAAATCAGCTGGGGTACCATTTGTATCAGGCGTTCAGCGTAGGGGGAGACTGTAAGCATTATGCTCACGGATGTGTCGGCAACAATGTATTTGATGCGAGCATTAGGATTACTTAAATCTATTGGTACATACGCGCCGCCGGCTTTAAGGACCGCTAGTATGGAAATGACCAGTTCCGGGCGGTTGTCCATGCACAGTGCAACTAATGTGTCAGGTCCAACACCCTGAACCCTAAGCTGCGCCGCGAGCCGATTAGCTTTTTCGTTCAAAATCTGGTACGTGAGCGTTATATCTTGACATATTAATGCGGGTGCAAGAGGAGTCCGAAGCACTTGCATCTCAAACCATTCATGCACTGGCTGATCGTTGCTAGGCAGTATTAAGTCCGAAATCTCGGATCCGGCAAGCTCAGGAAGCGTTTTCATATGTCCACCTTATTGAACTGGGACGGATCCAGACAAACATTTGGAGTGACGGGCGTCGTAATGCCGGATGAATTAATCAAGTCCGGGGTCTTGCTTTGAACAAGGGCTACCGCGGTGTAAACACGGTTATCTGCGACTCGGAAGCGCGCCTGGATACAGAGACCAGCCAGCTCGGAAATTAATTTCGGTGAGATGATTTCTATATGACATTGCCTGCCGCGTAGCCGTATAGCTACCTCCTTGAAGCCAACATAACGCTGGCATAAAGGAAATATTGCCTTAAAGAACGCTTCCTTTAGGCTGAAGGCGAGCACATGTACGTTACTTATGGTACTGTTTTCCGCCAAAGCCACTATTTCCTCCCCACTTAGTACTCTCCGTGCAACTGCATCCTCTATTTTTTTATCCGCCTCAGCGTCGATCCCAATTGAGCGTACACAGCCGGGAAAAACCACTGCAGCTGCACAGTAGTCATCGGAATGGGTGATGCTGCCGACAATTTCCTTAGGGAAAAGAGGCTGGCGATGCTCGCCTACTGGAATAGCTGCTGCAGGTAGGCCAAGAATTTCCATAGCAGCACGAACACAGTTTCGTCCTGCCGAGAATTCGCGCCGCCGCTTGGCGCTAGCAAACGCTAGAGATGCTTCTTCTTCTTGCATCAGTCCACTTTCCCACCAGGTAGGGTCACGTGCTTCAACGATTACTACACCTGTAGGCAACATCCCTTGAAAAGCTGAAACTTGCGGCTGCACTGCTTGGGGCAAGTTCTCACAGGTTGGTTGTGTAGTACCGAAAAGTGATTTAATTAGCTGAGCGAGGGGTATCGCGTACTTATGCTCGAGGATCGACAGATGCTTGCCAGGAGTCCCTGAGGTTCTAATTTGGCCGGTCATGAGCTTTCGGTAGTTGGTCACGATAGGCGCTTCAAACTGAAGTTTCAGCAAATCGTCCTCTGCGAATAACGCGAGCACGTCTCCTCCAAATTGTCCAGAAGGATTGTAGCGCGTTAAAACTTCCCAATATCGGGAGCGCATGGCATTGGCGTCTGCTAGCAGCTGCTCCTTCCGCATGCTAAATGGTCCCCCAAGAATAGACGAGTGATTGTCATCAAGCATCTCGTCCCAGGCACTGGAGAGGTTCAAGGGGCTGACCACTGTGGCGTCCAGTAGGATGAGAAACACCTCTAGGCCATTCTGCTCAAGTTTCTTCGCGACTTCGAACGCTACACTACCGCCGAAAGAGTGGCCAAGAATGTATAGTGGGCGCTCTAGACTCGCCTTAGTCAATTTATGAGTGTACGCTTCAGCAAGTTCATCAATCCTTTGAATGGGGGGATTATGATCGTCCCAATCAATAGGCTCCAGCATGCATAGATCAACTTCTGGCGCTAGAGCGCAGGCAAGATTGTAGTACGCCGCTCCATACATTCCCGCTGCGGGAAATCCATATACGCGCTGCCTATTTGGCAATGTGAACCAAGATGTAATCTGAATTTTTGAGTTTTCGTTCCGTTCTCCGCGGGCATCGATAACTTCCGCAATGTACGTAATTGTTTGATGATTAAAAATCAAACTCGCCTTTGCATTAAGCGAAAATCTTTCGTTAATACGTGCGAGACAGTGAATTGCCAGCATAGAATTCCCACCCAAGGAAAAAAAGTTATCGTCGGCTAAGATATTCTTAACACCCAACGAACTTTGCCAGATTTCCGCAACAGCTATCTCGGTCGGCGTCGAGGGTAAGCGTCCCTCTGGCGCTTGGATAAGATGGTTGGAGCGAGGCAGCGCGTTGCGATCTATTTTTCCATTTACATTGAGCGGAATTTCCGAAATAAAATGTAACTGCGTTGGCAACATATAAGCGGGTAACAAGCTTCTTAAGCTCTTCATTATTGACTCGCTAACCATCACCGTTTTTTCTTCCGTTGCTACAACGTAGGCAACCAAACGTCGATTAGCAATGTCCTCCCCCACAGCAATTACAACAGCGTCTCGCACCTGCGGACAGCCGCGTAGCCCAGCCTCGATTTCAGCAAGTTCTATACGCACTCCCCTAATCTTGACTTGAAAGTCTGTCCTGTTTAAATATACTAGCATCCCGTCAATATTAATGTATCCTAGATCTCCAGTTCGATACATACGGCTGCCTGGTTCGCCGAATGGATTGGGAAGGAATTTTTCAGCGGTTAACCCAGGTTGGTTGACGTAACCACGAGCTAAGCCATTTCCCGTGATATATATATCACCTGCCACACCTACGGGTACCAAACAGTATTGATTGTCGAGTACTAAAACTTGGGTGTTATTGATCGGACGTCCTAGAACTGGCACGCGGTTGCTAATAACCTGTGAGCGAGTGGACAACACCGTCGTTTCGGTGGGGCCGTATAGATTCCACACGTCGTCAGCGATCGTCTGGAGATAGGAAGCAAGCGCTAAATCCATCGACTCTCCCCCACAAAATGCTGTGCGCAAGCGCAACCGGCTGGAGCTATCAATGAACATTCGCCAGGTCGCTGGTGTAGCGAACATAGCCGTTACACCATGAGTACGTGCTAAATGAGTGAGCGCAATAGGATCACGAGCGTTTGCCCGACTAGTAAGCACAACTGCCGCGCCACAAACCAAGGGTAGATAAACTTCAAAGGCGAAGACGTCAAAAGTCGGCGATGTCACTGACAGCCAGACCTTATCAGTGGTAGCGTCAGGGGCCATCGACGAGAGAAGGTTCGCCAGCGCTTCATGTTCTATCAGAACGCCCTTTGGTAGCCCGGTGGAACCGGATGTAAAGAGGCAGTAAGCTAGGTCCCCAGGGCGTATAATCCGATTCAGATTCGCCGCTTGGGAGTTATCACTCTGTGTTCCGAGGTTCTCAAGGTATATGGCTAACCTCTCGCTATTAGTTATTTTCTCACTCAGAGCCTGAACTGTAATAACTGCAGCTGCGTTGCTTTGATTAAGCATGATAAGAACGCGCTCGCTGGGAGCGAGTGGGTCCAACGGTAAGTAGGCACAACCGGCTTTCATAATGCCTAGTAGTGCAGCAATTAGGTCCCCGCTGCGCTCTAGCAGCACTGCGACAATGGCGCCGGAAGGTAATGATTGTTGGCTGAGGTACATGGCAATCTTGTTAGCGCGTTGATTTAGGCGGGCATATGTCCAATCGCCATCTTCGTCGACTAGAGCGAGCGCGGCAGGCGACAGGTTGGCTTGTAACTCAAAAGCAGTAACAACGTTCGTAATACCAATGGGTTCCGCAGGTTGATTAATAATTGACATGGGCAGTTCTTGCCCTTGCCTAGTTAATGGCAGATGACGGAGTTCACAGGTTGGCGCAGCAGCGACTCCGGTGAGCAGCGCTTCGAAGTGGCCTGCACTCCGCGCTATAGTATCACGCGCAAAGACACCTTCGTCGTATTGGAACTCAATGTTTAGGCCTGATGTATCAAGGGTAAGATCGACGCAGAGATCAAATTTTACTCCGGTAGCTTTCAACGGTATTGCGCGAATTTCAACTTCGCTAAGACTTAGGGCTTTACGTTTGTCATATTTGTCTTGAAAGCTGAACATGATTTGAAAAAGTGGCGTACCTTGGGCAGACCGTTCTGGGTGCAACGCCTGAACTATTTTTTCAAATGGAGCTTCTTGGTATTCCTCTCCTTGTAGAAGGAAATCTCGCACTTGCTCAATCATTGAGCTGAATGTTTGACTAGAATTTGGTCGGGTGCGCAACACAAGCGTATTGACAAAACAACCAATTAAAGATTGAGTGTCGCTTTGTCGACGATTTGCTACTGGGTACCCGACACATATATCATCCTGTTGGCTCAGCCGAAATAACAGTGCGTGGAATGCTGCGAACAAGGTAACGAACAACGTCGAACGATGTTCTCGAGCAACAATATTTAGCCTGCTAAGCTGCGCATTCGGTAGTTTGAACCGAACACTATCTGCGTGGTGGTGTCGTATAGTTAGTTTGGGTACTGATCCTAGAGATGGTAGGCTTACATTTGGCTTAGAGCCTCTCAGATAATCAACCCAATATTTCAACCCCTGCTGCGCAGGTTGTCCGGTTAACCACTCGTTCTGCCATTCGGCATAGTCGGCATATTGCAGCGGTAGTTCACAGATATTCCACGCTAAACCTGCTCGATTGGCCTCGTAGGCTTGTTCAAGCTCGCCCCATAGGATGTCCATGGACCAGCCATCAACAATAATATGATGTACAGATAGCATAAAAATATGGTCATCCGGGGATCCCTTGAATAGGTACGCCCGAATGAGTGGATCTTCGCTGAGATCAAAAGGCTGCTGGGCCGCAGTTTGAATAATTTTGATGGTGGTTTCTAGATCCTCGTCATTACAACTTGGTATATTTGATAATTGCACCGGGATCAAGATATCAGTCAGTATTTGCTGCACTAGCCCGGCCTCGGTATGGCGGAAACGAGTGCGTAATATTTCATGACGATGCACAACGTTGTTGAGAGCCTGGCTGAGTGCGGTTATATCTAGGGGGCCACGCATACGCCAGGCGTGGGAAATATTGTAAGACCCTGCGCCATCGTCCATTTGATGTGCGTGCCACAGACTACGCTGTGAGCTTGATGGGCGGAATTCGTAGATAGGTGGCTGAGTATTCTTCATGACGTTCCTGTCCGGTTGATCTCCACATTTAACATGCGGGCTACGAAGCGGTGGGTGCGTTATTTCTGATCTTGTTTGCGCAGACTAAGCGGCCTCAAATCGGTCCAGTGAGTTGTAATATAAGCAAGGCACGCTTCCTCGGAACCGGCCTGTTCAAGGCCGTGCCACCCTGCCGGGATCGGCATATCGGCCGGCCACAAGGAGTACTGCTGCTCTTCATTGGCTACGACTCGGTAATTTAAACTGTTCATGTCTCTTTTCTCCATACGTGGAACTATCACTGCTTATTTGCTGAGTCATACCCACTGGTGCCTATTGGCTCGCGGCTCTGTCGCTTAATTAGTTGAGGTGACACTGCCCCCGATGTCGCAAGGATCTGATCAATCTGCGCAGCCATGTTTACGATGTTCGATGCGTCAAATATGACCCGCATTGGTAAAGCAACACTTAGTTTGTCTGCGATCATAGCCGCCATTCTGACCGCAAGTAGAGACTGCCCCCACAAATCAAAAAAATTATCGAATATGGAGACCTCCGGCACATCAAGTACTTCACGCCATATGTCAACGAGTAACACTTGCGTCGGAGTAGTTGGCTTATAAATTATCCGTTCGCCCGCGGCGGTGCGCACAGGTAGAGGAAGCGCTTTATAGTCGGTTTTTCCGTTTAGATTTAACGGAATGGCGGCTAGCACCATCCACGCGGTCGGTACCATATACTCTGGCAATTGCGCGCGCAAACTGAGTCGGAGTCGATCTGTAGTGAGTGTCTCCCCCTTCTGTGGAACTACGTAGGCAACTAGGTGGGGTTCTCCTTGGCCCAAGTCTCTCAACAGAACTACAGCTTCTGCGACTCCCTGACAATCCCGAAGCAGGGTCTCTATTTCTCCGGGTTCGACTCGATTTCCTCGCAGCTTGATTTGATTATCTGCACGACCCAGATATTCAATAACGCCGTCACGGCGTAACCGCCCGATGTCTCCCGTTCTGTACATTCGGGAGCCAGGCCTACCAAAGGGATTCGGTAGAAATTGTTGGGCTGTGAGATCGGGTCGACCGAGATAACCGCGGCCTAAACCGACTCCTGATATATAGAGGTGGCCAGACACACCTGCTGGCGCATGTTGGAACTGGTCGTCCAAGACATAAATTTCGACATTTGGTATTGGCGTGCCCAGTGGCATTGAAGAGTCTTGGCAGATTGCTTGCGACATGGATCGAGCAAACGAGATACATATGTCAGCGCATTCTGATGGCCCATACGCGTTCACCAAATTGACCGGCTTTCCTTGTAATGCTTTTACTATCGCCTCGTCAAGGGGCTCTCCCGACAGTATCAATGTACTGATCGTTTCCACGCCGGGAGCGTTCATAAAGGTTCGAAATGCCGATGGGGCGCAGTTCAACCACGAGGGCCGGTACGCTTTTAAAGCGTTAGTAAACGCGATATGGTCGGTAGGTAAACAAGGCGGGATTATTAGTGTAGCCCCGACGCAAAGTGGCCCCAGTAAATTTTTTTGTGTCGTATCAAAGCCAAATGAACTTGCGAGCATTACACGTGCGCTGGCAGACATATTTAAGCCTTGTGTAACATACCAATCCACTAAATTTGCAAATCCAGCATGTGTATTTAGAGCGCCTTTTGGACGTCCAGTGGACCCAGATGTATATACACAGTAAACAAGATTATCCGGGTCCACTCTATTTTCTGGGTTCTGTTCAGCGTAACTAGCGCATAAGTTGTCATCGTCGACACAGAGGACGGTCGTGGGCATGTCTCTAAATCTTTGCTTCTGGGATGTCGATGTGAGCAAGATGCGCGTTTTGGTATCTTTAAGTATGTACCGGACGCGCTCTTCGGGGTTATCTTGATCGATGGGGATATAGACTCCCCCGGCCTTCATGGTTGCCAAAACGCTGACAACCATATCCAAGCTGCGGTCGGTACAAATGGCTACTAGCGTTTCTCGATTTACACCCATTTCGATCAGCATCATCGCTAGGCGATTTGCTTTTGCATTCAGCTCTGCATAACTTGCTTGCTGCTCTCCGTAAATAACAGCAACTGATGTGGGGACGTTACTAGCTTGACGTTCGAACCGAATATGAACAGGTTCAAGGTTGGGGCCGGGCTCACTAGTCGTTCGCTGTAGTTGAGGCCGAAAAAGCGGGATGTCTTGAATATGCAGGGAGGGCATTGCTGAGGCCGCCGCCAAAATATCTAGATATTGGCTAACAACTTCCTTAGCATCATTGCTCGAAAGAGCGTCCTCGTCGAACTCGAGGCAAATTTCACAGCTAGTCGAGCTTTCAATGAGCATCAGGTTGACTTCGAACGCAGACTTCAGAGACGGCAGGGCCCGCAGTTCAAACTCGCATCGACCTGCATTGGTCTTCTGTTTCTCAGCAACAGCGTGATTGACACAAACCTTAAAGAGAGGGTTCGAGCCTGCATCACGCTGTAGTCGCAAAGTACGAATTAGTTCATGAAGCGGCAGTTTTACATGCATCATGGCACGCAGCAGGCGTACTCTGACAAGCTGCAGAAGTTTCTCAAAACTAATGTCTGGCGGAAAGCGTAGGCGCAATGGCATCGTATTAACGAAGAGCCCGGTCAAACCGGACGTGCCAGATCCCGGCCTTGTCGAAAGCGGTACGCCCAACACTATATCCTGTGAACCCGTGTGTCGCTGGAGTAATGCCGCCGATATTGCTAAGTGCACCATGAATGGGGTAAATCCTGATTTGACGCCGAGGCTGCGTAATGCAAGTGTGCTGGAGGTATCTAATTTTCGTTTGATGGTATTTGCTGACCTTAACCCCGTCGGTTCAATATGCTGGCCTCGAGCAAACAGCAGCGGTGTCGGTAAATTTTCCATCTCCTTTTGCCAGTAGATCCTTTCTGATTCGAATGTCTGGGCTCTTACATTTTGGGAATATTCGCTGTAGAGGAAGGGCAGGACGGGAAGCTGGGGCGCTGCATTGAAAACGGCCGCATCGTAGAGCCCATAAAAATCTCGGATTAGGTATTCTGTAGATTGGTTATCCATAAGCAGGTGGTGGATTGTGAACAGGAGTGAACGATTGCTGTCATCTACCTCATATAGCGTGGCACGAAATAGCGGTCCATTTTCTACGTCCATCGGTATCGCCAGTTCTGTACGTAGCGATTCATCAAGATTTGTCGTGGATGATCGCATATCTATGTACTTCAGCTGGGTATCAATTTTTCCTTGTATTCGTTGCCGCGGCTCGCTCTCCTCCACTACGAAGCGGGTTCGGAGATTGTCATGTCGCGTTACAAGCCCTTGGATCGCCGTAGTTAGGGCTTGATGACAGAGATGCCCGCGGATGTTGACGCATACTGAAACAATTTGCGAAAGTCCTGATATATCGAGCTGCTCCGTAAACCACATGCCTTCCTGCGACCTCAGAAGAGGTACTGATTTCACCTGTTTCAATTGGTTAGTGATGATCGGCAGCATGATAAAAGTCCTTTTTCTTTCGGTAGTGTAGATGTTGAAGAGGTCATACTAGAGTAAATTGTGCTCGTGTTTTTGCAAACAACACCACATGGATTGTCATTTAATAGACAAGGGTTACACCAAACTCATCCTGCTCTCTAAAAGTTAGTAAATGTGTTGTGCTATATTTTGCTCTCAATTTTGACTCGTAAGCCGTTCGTTAACTCTGCTTCCAAATACACTATTTTTTGGAGCTCGCATGCCATTGTCCCACTTTAGCCCGGAACATATAGCTTTGACCGAGCGCTTGTAAGGGCATAATTGATTGGGGCTTACGATACAGCGAAGATCGCAGTTTCTAATCCAGCACGGGCACAAGGCGAGTTACTGTACGGTAATTTATCATTCTGCCAGCATTTAGGAATGCATAGATATCTGGATCGTCGGAAAGTATTTCCGCAATGCGAAGCGCTTCCCGCCTAAGTCCTTCAATCGGTATTCCATTACGAACGATAGGGCAGGACAAGCCTTCAATCATTAACAGACGGTTGTTCTCTATCTGGAACCAATATGGGAACAGACGACAGTCTAATGACTTGTAGGCGTTGGTGCTCAATGTCTGATCTACGCAGCACCCCATGGTATACGGGACCGCTTTAGCTCCACCAAAATATTGGTCGTCCAGAATGTTGTACTGGCTCGTGTCGAATCCGAGCGCACGTGCGCTTTCCAGCTCGCCTGGAAGAAACAGGATGTAAGAGTCGGTGTACTTGCAGCAGTCCCAATCACATTGCCTTGCGCTCACCAACTGACCACACAATGAAAGTTTTTCCTGGAAGCTTTCAAGGATGTTTGCTAGCAGTTTCGGTGTGATCAAAGCATACCTCCAGCAGAGGCAATAACCTCACATGCGTCGCGTGCGAAATTTTCAAGGGTCGCGTCTTCGTTCGCGGTAGAAACGTACATTGTTTCTTCAACGTCTGGGGCTAGATGATAACCACGGGAACGCATTTCCTGATAGAAAATAGTGTAGCTGTCATGCGGTTGAAGGCTGACGTCAGCATGTGAGCGAACGACAGTCCCCTGCGGCAAAAAAATGAACGCGAATACGCTGCCCATGCGTGCGAAGGTGAAGTCGAGAGAGTGCAAGGTCCGATACTTGTGGATAGCAGATTCGAGCAGCGCGCCTTTGTACTCCAGAAGTGCATATGTTTCAGGCTTGGCTAGCTCTGCCAAAGTGGCCAGTCCCGCAGCCATGGTCAAAGGGTTACCTGCAAACGTACCTCCTTGCAGCATTTGTTCGGTATCAAGGAGGTTCATGATTTCCCGGCGTCCACCGAACGCGCCAATCGGTGTCCCGCCCCCGATGATTTTTCCGAAGGTAGTAATATCTGGCGTTACTCCGAGCAGATTGCTCACTGGACCGTAGGTAAACCGGAAACCCGATATGACCTCATCAAAAATTAGCAGAGCACCTTCGCGGTCACAGATGCTGCGCAACTCTTGCAGGAATCCGTCTTGCGGCACGACAAGGGACATGTTGCACGCAATCGGCTCCAGAATTACTGCTGCGATTTCGCCGCGAGCATTTGAAAACGCTTCTTCCACTGCGGCTTTGTCATTGTATGGCACAAGAATATTCGAGCGCATTGCTACAGGATCTAACCCTGCGTCGCGTAAGTGACTTTCGTCTTTGTTTTGGACCAGATCAAAGTGTCCATGATAGCCGCCTTTGAAACGCAAAATTTTTGTGCGTCCGGTGTAGGCTCTGGCTAACCGTACCGCAGACATCACCGCCTCCGTGCCACTGCAAACGAAGCGGATTTGCTCCAAGAAGTCTGCGGTATTGACGATCGCTTCTGCCAGTTCAATTTCGGGCAAACTCATTGTGCCGTACAGCATGCCCCGATCAGCCTGCTCTCGAATAGCTTCCACCACTGGCGCTGGCGCGTGGCCAAGCACCAAAGGACCAAACCCGTACATGAAGTCGGTATATTCTTTGCCATCAAAGGTTCTTATGCGTTCTCCTTTAGCGCTAATAGCGACAAGGGGTTCCGTCTGAACGTTGCGACACGCCCGCAATGGCGAACTTACGCCTCCAGGGATGACGCGGCGTGCCCGTGAAATTTCGTCCTTCATATTTACTCCGTTTGAATGCTGTAATGGTTGGAAATATGATCAAACAGCGCCTCCCCGGCCTCCAGGGATTTGCACTCGAAAAAAGCTGTGAGGATGCACTCCACATTATTAGGTGGGCCCAACACGACATCTCCGTCTGAGTGATAGCGGATGATGCGCGCAGCCCCTAAGTTCTCACATGCAAGTGCTATTTTTGCAACATTGCCTAGGGTACCGGAGGAATTCGGCCCAAAATCGTATTCCAAACCGAACCCCCTATGTTTGGGGCTCAGATCGATCGTCTTTTGGCCCAGTGCATGCAGGCACTCATATGCATCTAACCCGACGCAAATGGCCATAAGCTGCTGCGTCGTAGCTCCGCTGCCAGCCATTCTTGGCGCGACTTCCAGGACATGCAGACGTCCATTGGCATCGAAGCGGAATTCGGCATGGAAGGCCGAATTCCGCAAGCCCAGTCCTCCGATGATGTGTTCAAGCATGCGCAGCGGCATATCGCCAAGCGAAGTGTCGAAGTACTCGGTGAGATAAGCCGACTCATGGAACGTAGGGCCTTCAAGGAACGGACGCTTCCGATGGATCAATATTGGGTGGATCCGTTCACCAACGACGAAACCGTCCACAGCGAACTCGTTACCGTCCAGGTATTTCTCCACTATCACACGCGCCGGGGAAGAACGAGGCGCGAGGAATTGGCCAATTCGGCTAGCTTTCATATATGCCCGTTTAAATTCTTCAATAGTTTTAGCCCGGACAACGCCGGCGCTATAGAAGCCATTAGAAGGTTTAACAACTACGGGAAAAGAGATATGGTTATTAACTAGTGCTGCCGCGGTTTCCTTGGATGTTCCCGGAACTATTTCAATGTGCTGCACCACGAAAGGCTTGACCGCCGGGTGAGACTTAAATAGGACTTTGTCGGTAAGCACATTCACTGCATCCTGGCCACGCGGCGGCAACCGATGGCTGATGCGCAACTGCTCAACAATGCCCTGCATGCTGTCGGAGAAGGACACAATGTCATCGGCATCATCAAAGACGCTCATCCCTATCTTCTCAGGGACAATGTAACGAACCTCATGACCCATTTTTTTGCACCACATGGCGTGATCGACACAGTCTTCGCCACGGCCGATAACTATAAGATTCATTTTATCGGTCCTGTCGCCCGGTTCGTGAGCTCGTGCCGGATGCCAAAGTTTACATTATGAGTGGCACGGTGTATTGAACTCCACATTGCCCTGTCCGTTTGAATAATGACCTTAAAACGTTCCGATATTCGCAGTAGGACGCTTTCTGACCCCGTCGCTTCGAATTTTAACGACATTAATGCCAATGCACGCCAATGGTCGACAAGCCATCCGAGTTGCTTTAACGCATCCTGGTTAACGTCAGTCTGGCTCAAGCTTTGTCCGAGCAGCGCTAGGCTGGGTAACACGTACAGAACACTTATGTGGTCAAACAAGCGACGGGCGGCGGTGCAGCTTCGTCTATTATGTCCGTTAAGCATTGCTATGCACGCAGCGGCATATGTGCCAAGTGCCTCGTGGTGCTTCGCCTCGGAATGGTAGAGCTCCGATTGCCGAGCGAGGGCCTCTAGAGTCGTTAGCGCTCCCTCGCTGGGCTGCATTTGGATAGACTTATCTATTGAATGAGCTAAACCCATATGATTGTACGTTTCGGTAGTAACTTTATCTGACAATGCTTCGTGAAACTTTTCAGCCGCTACCCAGGTTTGGCAGCCATACCGCCGTCTGTTCACGACCAATGGATCGTAAATTTGGATTCGCTTTTCGTCTTCGGACACGTAAGTGACCAGTAGCGCATGTAGATAAGCGGGTTTATCTAAATAGAAATCATCATATGTAAGATGGCTGGTATTGACCCACACAACAGCACCATGATTCGTGCGTGCCAGGCGAGATAGGTGCTTGATCCAATCGCGGTCGCTGATGGAGGCGGTCTCTACTGATGCTCCTAGCCTTAAGCAGCCGAGAAGACCTACCTCCTGGACGGAAAACGTGTATTCGGGGTATCCACATTCATCTAATCCACAGCGGAAAAGATATCCGTCACCATACTCCAGCAGGTTAGCTTCCTGAATAGGGGTACCCCGCAGCGACATTAGTTTAGCTAAGCTACCAGTAAAGCAGTTAATCGCTTCGGCAGGAAAACGATGAACATGCTCATCATTATATAATCGGTTTTCGACGTCAGGCAGCATGTTGGGCCTGTAGGAAATTGAGGCGTTTTTGGGTTGCTTGTCGGATTCGCCAAAAGTAGACGCTGCCGATAGCAAATTCAAACACAGATCCGATAATCCAAATACATGGTAACCATGCTGGGTCACCTATTGCGTTCTGGGTGACCACGTAAATCAATGGAAGGCTTGCGCACCACATCAGACTGAGCCGGGTGATTAAAATGAATCGCGTCATTCCGAAACTTTCAAGCACTGCGGCGCCGGTCATTGAGAAAACAAATGATGCTGAATAGGTCCACAATACCCTGGCGGTCTCGGTAGCAACCCTCATAATCTCAGGATCATTTGTTTTGAGACCAAATGGCATGAGCAATATCGTGGGCAGGAACAGTTGTGCAAGGCTAATGCTTAGAACATAAATACCCTCAACGAGTATGGTCACCTTCAAAATAGTTCCAATTTGGTCAAACTCATTTCGACCGATGGCATTGCCGCACAGGACGCTGCAGCCAACGCCAAGCCCAATGATGGGGATTATCGCAAGGTAGTTTAAGGTCAAATTCACATTGTTAGCGGAGAGCGCGATAGGGCCTAATACCGCCGCCATCCAGACAAAACTGGTATTACCAAGTTCGTCTACCCCAGCCGCTAAGCCGGAGGCAATTCCACGACGGAATCGGAATACGACCCTATCACTTAGCGTACGTAACCCTTTTTTTGCCCAATGCTTCAGCCCATCTCTTAGAGAGCCCGTAGGTAATAGCCATATATATCCAATAAGCATTGCGGAAGAGCCTGCAAGCGTGCCAAGTGCCGACCCACGCATACCCAGCTCAGGTAAGCCGAACTTACCGAAGACCAATCCGTAAATGAAGAATGCGGCGGTTGCTTGCCCCACAAGGCTGACGTAAAGCGTTACCTTAGTTCGCCCCACTCCGTTGAAGTACGATGATAGTGAGACATTAACCACCATGACCGCTCCAAACAGGGCGGAGAGCTCCAAAAACTCAGACTCAAGGACGCGTATCTCTGCCGGTCGATTACTCAGCGATGGAATCATGCTGAGCAATGGGGATATGCTCAGCAGCACAAGCGCGAGCCCTAGAGCCAATATCATGCCTAGTACGGCTTCCATGCGTGCGGCCAACTCGCCCGACTGACCAAATGCCTGCGCAACATAGGAGCGTGACAGGTTTACCGTTCCTGTGAAGAGCGTGATGATTGTCATCGCGGTAAAGACGGCCGGACCTGAAGCCGCTAACGTGTCGCTCGAGTACTGCGCTAGGCAGATGCGATCAACCAGCATCATGAGCAGGTTACCTGCCATCGTTCCCATCAAAGGAAGCGATAAGCCAACGACTTCAAGTGCTAAGCGTAACTCAGTTTTTTTTGCTTGCCGCGTCATGCTGGCTCTCCCGCACTTTCGAAGTGTTTAGCGCTACTTCTAAGCATTTCCATTAGGCGAAGTGGGTCATATCCTTCAGTCGCGGCTAATAGGCTTAACAATAGCCTTTCAACACCAAAGGCAACGCATGCTGAATGCATCTTTACTTGCTGTGCAGGGTCACCGATTTCGAACGCAGATGTGAACAGGTCCCGATGAAAATTGCGTGACGCGACACTTACTCGGCCGCCTGCAGGACTTTTGGTTAACGCTTCTATTTTGATGCCTCGGGCCTTTTGGACTTTACGAGTAGCAGCAGAGTCCTCCCCGTAAAAGATGTCGCTGGCCGCCTCTAGGTCGATGTCAAATCCGGCATGGCGAAGGAATTTCACTGCATATTGAAAAGCAGCCTCACTTTCACGCTCAACGCTTTCCCGGTTGCCTATATAGATGAACTCGCGCATTGAGAAGCTCGCCATACGCATTGGGTTGCCACTTTCTGGTTCGAAACGATGGCACGTAGATATGGCAGTGAAACACTGAAGTGGCCATTGTTCTTTGCGACCACTCAGTAGTGCAAATGTGTGGTAACAAGTTGATGGACTTAACAGCCATTGGTCGCATACATGCTCTTGTTCGGGTAATTGATGCGGTGCAACATGAAAGGGGATTGACGGCAGCTTTTCAAAGAAACCTATGCGTTCTAGAACTGAGCGCTGGGTTAGCGGAGTGCATGAGTGCGGAAGCATCGGGTTCGAGCGAGACAAAACTTTCACTAGGAGATCATCCAGTAAAGCGAAAGCTTCGTGGAGTTTACCTATAAAGCAATAGCCGATCAGATTGTTGCTTGAGGCGACGACAGCCAATTCCCCTCTTTCACACAAGATATCGATCATACGGATGTCTCGGTTGCAATCAACATTGCCGCTACACTTTCGACTAGCGTTGTACGTGACGTTAAGTCAAAGGGCTTGAGTTCTGCGTCGTCAAAAACCACATCAAGTGTTTCCTCTAGCATGACTAGTAGGCGCATCTGGTCAAGAGAATCGATTACTAAGTCTCTTGGCGCTCCTTCCGGGTCCGCGTGCTTGGCCTTTGCTAGCCTGGTTAGCACCTCATCGACCACATTCATTAGTTTTTCCATACGACGTATCCCTCTATGTAGAGCTTATCTAGACCAGTTTTGAGGAAGGTTTCGATCGCGGTGAAGGGCTGCATTATTAAAGGCTGCCCTTTGACGTTGAAGGACGTATTTACAGTGCAGCCGAAGCCAGTCGCAGCTTTGATAGCGGTCAAAAGCCTATAGAAAATAGGATTAATATCGGCATCAACGATTTGTACACGTGCGGAACCATCGGCATGAACGACGCCTGCAGCGGCTGTTCGTCCGAGTTCGGTCGCACGAGCGGTAGCGAGCATATACCGCATAGGCGCAAATTTCTTTGTAATGAAGAGCTTATCGCAATCATCGGCGAGAACTGCTGGGGCGAATGGTCTAAACGCCTCGCGGAACTTCACTACGCTGTTAATGCGCTCCTTTATAGAGTTACCGCTAGGCAGGCCAAGGATCGAGCGATTACCGAGGGCGCGTGGTCCAAACTCCATTCGGCCATGGAACCAAGCAATGATCAGGTCATTGGAGATGTCTGCCGCCGCCGAGGTAAAGTAGTCTGCATTCACTCCCAGCCATTTCCATGCTATGCCTTTGTCGGTGCCGAACTGAGAAAGTGCATCCTCAACGCTATGTCGGGTGTATTGCGGTCCAATATATGGATCAAAAGGTCCAGGTTTATCATTAGCTTCACCAAACTTCGCGGCCACAGCAAGTGCGGCTCCGATACTTGTTCCATCGTCGCCCGATGCGGGCTGAACAAACAGGCCTTGCAAGCCCGGTAGATTGCATAGCTTTTCATTGGCCTTGCAATTCAGGAAGGTACCTCCTGCTAAGCAAAGATATTGACGCCCTGTCTTCTTCAGCCAATATTTGGCAAATTCTTGCAGCACCTGTTCAAGACGCTCCTGAAGGCCTGCAGCGAAATTATAGTGAGTTTCTTCCAATGGAGTATTTGGCCTTCTAGGAGGAAAACCGACGGTTTCCTGCAAGAAGCCCATCGCAGCAGGGTATCCCAGCGTGGCATGCGTTAGAGATTCTCGCGGCCAGTTGATGGAAATGTGGCCCGTCGTAGGGTTGAAGTGGCATATTTGCTGAAGCTTTGACCGATAGGGCCGCGGATCCCCATACGCTGCCAAGCCCATAACCTTGTACTCGTCCGAATTAAATGCAAACCCGAGGAAGCGTGTACAAATAGAGTAGAGCAGTCCAAGCGAATCAGATATGCGCTGCCGGTGGATGCGCTTTAGTTCACCACAGCTGGCATCGAAAATCGTTAAGGAGTCGACCTCACCCATTCCGTCGGAGACGATGCATAGCGCCTCGCTGAATCCACTAGGGTAGAAAGCAGATGCGGCATGCGCCACGTGATGCTCCACCGGGTGGAAGCGTGACTCCACGTTGTCCCAACCGGCCTCGGTCATGCTGGCAATTAACGCGCGTGAGCAGACCACTTGCTCATAGTAAGCCTTGTCCTGCGAAAAGACTCGACGATACTTGTCATAATCGAATCCGTGAGCAATTACGTGAACGTCAGATGTCAATACGCCTGCCGTCTGTAAGCAGTAGTTGATTGCTTGCAGCGGGAGTGCGCCTGTACCTTTTTCGCCTGTAAACCGCTCTTCTGCGGCCGCAGCAACTATCTGCCCGTCAATCACCAGACATGCCGCGCTATCAAGTCCTTGACAGATGCGCTCGTCGATCTCAGAGAGCGACTGCGTCGATTTACGCAGATATGATTGCGCGTACGGGAGCCCGCTTAGACCTAGTATGATCATATCAACGTACTGCCTTGAAAATAGTGATTGCGTTGTTTCCGCCGAAACCAAATGAATTGTTCTGAACGTAGGTCATCTCTCGAGACCTAGCGGTGTCACCCAGAACTAAATCAAATCCGAACTCGAATTCCGCACTATTAATTTGGGTTGGAGGAAGTATCTGATCACGCAACGCCAGGCAGGATGCAACAGCTCCGAGTGCTCCGGCAGTAGCCATCAAGTGACCGGTTGTGCCCTTAATTGCTGTGACAGCAGCACCTTGATAATGCTCCGAGAATATCCTAGCCTCGATGGCGTCGTTTGCTTTGGTGCCAGTGCCATGTGCGAATACGGCGTCTACCTGATCGCTGCTGAGTCCGGCTCGGCTGAGCGCTAACAGGTGACAGCTGGTAACACCATTTAGATCAGGATTAGTTGGATGTTGTGCATCATTGTTACTTGCGGCAGCTAAGAGCTCCGCATAAGCACGTGAGGCATCAGGAACATCTTCTGATGCCTGTAAAACGAGAAACGCGCCACCTTCGGCAATGGTGATGTACCGACGTGATACGGAAAACGGTCGGCACTGAGCTGGGCCTAGTGCATTAAGGGTATGGAATCCAGACCAAACCTTCTTGGAAAACACGTCACCACCGCCAATGACTGCCGTTTTAATGATGCCGGTCTTTAGCATGCGTAATGCGACTTCAAGTGCGACGTTACCGGAAGCGCACGTGTTATGAACAGTATAGGCTGGCCCTCTTGAGCCTATGGCCAATGAAACTGCATCTGCTATGGAGTGGCCGGCATAGGGATGCCGCTTCCAGCGCTCACGATTGCCTTCAACCAATTCGTCTAGGATGTCTGCCTCGGCTTCGTTGTTACCCACGCAAACGAGCGCATTCCGCAACGCTGAATCACCTGGGGCTAGACCTGCATCTTGAATCGCTTGGAGCGCAGCGTGCACGGCGTAAGCAGAGGAGTCAGGCAGTGTGGGAGACATATTCCCGAGGTCGCGCGTGACCTGAGCGCGGTCAACATTTGAAAGTCGGGAAGTGATGCAGCCATCTTTCATACCGGGATAAACGGGAGTAATTGCTGTGAAGTGGCTCCGGCCGGCGCACAGCGCCCTCCAGAACGTTTCAACTGAAATCCCGATTGGGCTGACGACTCCTAAGCCCGTCACTAATGCTCGCATCATTGTACTTTTCCCTTACGAGATACTGCGCCCCGAATCATTATTTGAGTAGATACGGCATCACCGACC
The DNA here is from genome assembly GCF_900110765.1 of Pseudomonas sp. NFACC02. GTDB lineage: Bacteria > Pseudomonadota > Gammaproteobacteria > Pseudomonadales > Pseudomonadaceae > Aquipseudomonas. The sequence continues at coordinate 23,108 of NZ_FOEO01000008.1, read as the reverse complement.
CAAGCCTCCCATACTAGCGTTGAGCCGAAGCGTTTTACTTGTGTGACGACCGTCTGCTGGGTTGCCCAACTGGTGCAATCTTCCCGATAACCGATTTCGTCAAATTGTGCGAAGACATACTTTGAAGGGGTAGCTTCAGATGTTGCCAGGTGCTGTAGTACTAGTGCGAGATTTCCCGCGCACTCAATGAGAACAAGAGGGCGCCAATGGGCGATTTCGCGGAGATAAGGATGACGATGTTGTATCGCTTCTAGATTAATCTGGCAAATAGCTAGCCTCTGTGCCGCATCTACCTCAATCTCTTCTGGCAGAAACCAGTATTCAGGTTCCCGCAGTACCTCAGCTAATACTGGCAGTGTCGAACTGCTAAAGATTTCGGGGAGTGGAAGCGTCCGCTTTCCGCTTCGGTCAAGAAAGAAGGTCCCACAGAGGGTGTCACCGAAACCAATCCTTATTTCACCTGACGGGTGTTTCACGAAACTGACTTGCTCGCCGGGACGAACGAAATTGTGGAAGCGCGCCTTACTGATGTACGCGCTTTCGCAGAGGTTGATCGTCGCGTCATGTGAAACATAGAAGTCGAGTATCATTATACCGGGCACTATCGGGTCGTTTTCAAAGTGATGCTTGAAAACTCCTAAGTTTGGACTAAAGGTCGCTTGGATATTCATGCCGCTAGCTGCCGTGTAATGCTGATGGCTGCACGCCGATCGGCTACTTCAATACCCAACGAGACGGATTCGCCTTGCACAAGTGTGATGGCCGACGACATGAGCCAGTGAAGCGCGAATGCACCGTTTTGCTCAGAGGGCTCAGACTCACGATAAATACGCGAGTGTTCCGTCCCGCACAACTCAAACGAACGATCACCGAACGCGATCTCAGCATTGAAATGCCCACCACCAGTTAACCACGCATAGCACACGCCTGGGGTTATCCGTCGGCTTAGGCAGGTGCGCTTGATCACGTCATCCATAGCCTCTTCACAATATGTATCACCAACAAATAAATGGCCTCCGCCAGTTGGGTTCGATTGTAGATGCAAAAAGGTATGTAAAAGCGCGGTGATCGATGTGAAAGTGCCAGCATTTAAGGTTACGTTTCCACCGGTTACGTTCTTGCTCATATTGATAAAGGTTGAGGCCGAGCTAGTAGTGGCATGTGGGAACTGTTGCGCGGAAATTGTTTTGTCGCCCGCTAGTGCTTGTCTTTGGAACCGTAGCATCGCTTCTAGATTGCCGTATTCGGTGCCCACCACAACCACGGTTGTTCCAACTGACGTATCATCCATATGGCTATTTGCAAGGTAAAGACATGTGCGGGTAAAGGCGTCCCGGAAACGGTCACCTCTATTATCAACTATCTCGTAAAAATCAGAAGGTAGCTCTGCTACTTGGGGGCTCGTACCATCTGATTTGCCGCTCTCCGAGCTGCATATATGGCATGCCCTAAGTGAGAAGTCAAAATTTGCAAAGGTCACCGTATTCACCAATATATAGTGTATAGCTTAAAAGGCGCGTGGCAGAGTCTGCATGCTTTAAATATGGAATCTATGCTGCTGCGACTTCTCCCCAGAGCTCGCCCACCGTACTGGCTTGCGCCAAAGCATCTTCGCTCAAATTAATCCCAAACTCGTCCTCAAGCTGCAGCACAATATCGATGAGTTTTAGAGAGTCAATCCCAATGTCTTCCTGGAGACGCAGGTCGGCAGTCAGTTGGAAGTCTGATTTTAATTCACCAATTTTAATGAGGGTATTTATAAAGCGCGGATCCATTGTTGAATGTCCTGGGTTTTTAGAAGTTTCGTTATTGTCAATGTCTATTGTTGTTGAATGAACAGAAGAAATGTTTTTATGAATTGCGCTCATGTAGTCGCGAGTATCGACAATTGCGCGCTTAAAGCCTTGCTCTATTTCAGTCTTCGTGCACAAATTTTGCGCTAGTAACTGCTCGATTGCCATGCAAGTTTCCTGAGCGTGCAACTCTTCGCCATACTCACTGATGTGAATGCGGAAATAATCGGTATTTTCCACCTTGTCTTTATAGTACGTCTTCAGGGCTGCGAAAACTAAGGCTATTTGGAAGTCTGCTTCTGTTTCAATCGCTAACGCATATCCTAATGAGTGTCCGAGCGACGCACCATAGCCAGCTAACATTTTCTTATTGAAGTCCTCAGCTGACTGTGGCATTTCGCCGACTTCAAAGCCAAGTGATTCAATGAAAACCTTAAATAAGCCGCAGTGCGACTCTGGCGTGTTTTCCTCGTGTATGATGCTCTTGATGTAAGCTCGCCATATTTCGTTCGTTGCGTTTTTGACCGTAGCGGGTAGAACTATGCGCTGGAATCCATATCCTGATCCCCAGTAATACTCACTTAAAAAATGGCCAAATCCCTGATGCGAAAGATGCCCATCTAGTAAGTCGCGATACATTTCATTGCTGATGTGTCCGAGACCTATCATACCAGTTTTAAGTAGATGGTTGAGCCAGTCTAGAGTGGAGGCATCCTTGCGGCCACTGATGCGTGTCTGATAAAACCATTCCGCGCTATCAGTTCCCGACTTGCCAGCGGTATTGGTCAGGTAATTGGCGTAGAGCATTTTGGTAAGACTATCTTGAGTATCAAGCATCTGTGCCTCCATCAATGGAAAGGGATGTTCCGTTTATATAGGGGATGTTGAGCGACGCAACGGTGAACTGAGCGACCTCGTTGACATGAGCGAATCGCTTAAGGGCAATACTTTTTGAGATTTCTTGAATTCGTTGCTCATCCATATCTTTGAGCATGCCGCCATTAACATAACCAGGCATTATCGTAAATGCCCTTATGTTAAACCTGCCATACTCTTTAGAGACGCCTTTAGCGAGGCTGTTGAGTGCTGCTTTAGACGACGCATACGCAGCGGCTCCCACGGAGCCGCGGATGGCAGCAGTGGACGAAAGATACACGAATGCGCCATAACGTTTTTTCATAAAGTGAGGCAGTAAAGCTTTGGTTACTCGCAATGCCCCAAGAATATTTACATCATATACTGCCTGCCATTCTTCAATATCGGCAGCATGAATAAGAGCTTTATCAGTAATCGCAGGCGCAAAGAGAACAGCGTCAATCTTGTCAACTCGTTGCAGGGCAGTCCTAATCCCATTCTGGACACTTGCATTATCCGTTACGTCCATTGCTATCGAGTCCATCCCACCCTGTCGAGAGGTAGCAATAACCTGATAATCGTTTTTTTGTGCTTCCTTCATTATCGCTGACCCAATGCCTGAACTTCCGCCAATCACTAGTAAGACTTTATTGGTCATAATCAAGCCTGAATTCTTGTAAACAGGTTGCAGAGGGATATAGCGGGGCTACGTAACGGATAATTTTTAAGCCTCTAAATACTTTTAAAGCTTCATGGCCGTCCCTGTTGAGTTTACGTTGTTCTAAACTATTACCCCCAAATTTCACACTGGATTTTGTGCAGTTGTACACTACCTATCTCGTGCATGGACTCTCTTTCCTGAGTGTCTGATCTCTAAAAGATTTAAAAACACACAGATGCCTCTTACGATGAAATTTAACTCACTAAATCTTCAATTAAACTGGTCTCGTAAAAATAGATTCTAATCATGCACCGTTAGTCTACCGACTTTGCTAACGAATCAATGACTCTTGCCGCGAAGCTACCAGCTGGGAGGGTTAGCATAATCGTCATCCTTGAGATTCCGGAGATGAATCGTCCACCCAGATTATTCCTTTCAAACTGGCTTATAGCTCAAGTCGTGATCGATGCGAGAATAAGTTCTGACTTAAGCGAGGATATAGTCCATTTCACTGTGCTCACAGTTTTTTCTCCTTAGTTTGTGAACAACACTCCGAGTCGTTCGCCGCATATAGATTTGCCTTGTGTGATTGTTATGTCAATAAATTTTTTCGAGTTTTTTTTGTTTTCTCTATTTTATCAGGCTAAGTTTTTTTTGGTGCACGACGGATCGTATCTATGCACTATTGATGTGCCAAGTTATCTGCTTGATTTTCAGAGTAAAACTTGTAGGTATTATGGGTTTCTGCACTTCATAGGTGCGCAGAGCGTCATAAGATGAAGTGTCACACTGAGGTTACGATCCGGCTCACGCTGATTTTTTTACGGTCCGGACCGCAAGAAGAAATAACAGGCCGCCGTCGGTACGACTGAGGGGCAAACTCTGCAGGGTAAAAGTCCGGGGCCTTCAAACCTCCGAGATTCGTCGCCCGTCCTCCCAAGCGACATTGATCCCCCGTTGAACGTCGCCAAAGGACGAATGTGGCAACGTGAAAGACGCGTGTTATGTCGGGGACGTGTTCGGGTGTGGCTCCGTCGCTTTTCCAAAGCAGCATCAGGAGCTCCCCGACGGTACGAGCGGTGTCGGTCGAGGGTTGGTGTTTTGCCGGTTAGGTCATCGTCGCACTGGTCAGGCGTGCTTCTGTGACCGATCGATGCGGATACAAACGTATGGTCAAGTGGCGTGCAATTTCACACTCGGACCCGACGGGAGGGCACCGGTCTGCTGCGGCGTGCCAGAGCAGTTCAGGCAGAAGGTGAGATCTTGGCTATGGCGCGCTTCATAATTTGAATAGAGAATCCGTTAGGTTGCTCGCGTTATTCGCAGCTCGTATCACTTCATCTGGTGTCGTTAAATGGAAGCAATGAATCATGAGTAATGGAAAGTGGTGGGAAAAAACTGTTGAGTACAAATTCGTTGCTGATGCAGCGGTAAACGGTCTGATGGATTTTGTTGCTCCGTTGTCGGGCAGGCACGAGAGAACTGCAGGGGATGCCGTTTTTGGAGTCGATGCCAAGCTGGTGCTCGTTGAGTTCAAAGCGACTTTTGCGGATGTAGCCTCCGAAGAAACGCTCTTCGAAGCATACGGGGAAGCGCAGGAAGCCCTACAGCATTACACCCACCACTTCGTAGTCTATGGCACGTTGTGTTCTGGTGAGGTCCCGGATCTGGAATTGATAGCAGAGCGCTATTTTGTTCGGGAAACGGAGCAACCAGCTCTGGAGTTGCTGGGTAGGGGCGTGAGCAAACAGATTTTTGACCAGTATTTGGAAGCACTGTCGCAATTCAAAGAAGAGGACGGCCGTGCTAAGGGGAAAGGGCATGTCTCTCCGGCAGCTATGTCGACGGTCATTGGGGTTTCCAATGGCAGGGTCGTAGGGGTGATGTCGCTCCATGATTACGCTCCGTCCTTGGCGCCTGCGCCCACTCTCAGTCAGGTGCCAACGCCAACTTATAGACCCCGGGGGCCGGGGGGGTAACGCGCGGCCGCAACGATCTCGATAGTGCGGGGCGATTGGTCTCGCGACTATCCAAGCATTTTTGGAGGCTGAATTTCTGAGTGTTTAGCGGCCCTCAGCTCAGCAGATCCTTAGCCCGAGAATGCTTTAGCTGATGGATCCGGTTCCCCGCGTTTAAGCTCGACGTTCATCCTGGCGAATGCCCTGCGCAATGTGGCATTGGCGTAAAACACCCCCTTTCGGGTGATGTGCCGAAATATCCAACAATGCGTAAGACCCAGATCCTCCAACGCTCGGAATTTCCCACTGCAGAAACGTATTTTGTCGCAGACATTGGAAATTTCTTTCAAAGCCAAAGAATGGTTGCTGATCTCCATCAATAGGCCGTATGAGGATTCTTCCCCATACTCCTTGCCCTGGCGAACCTTTTTTCGCTGTGTCTCAAAGATGTAGAAGCTGCGACCATTAATGACGGCTCGCACGACCAGCATGCCACGTAAGCGTGTCGCATTTTCCTTGAAGGCCAGCCATCGACGCGCTTCATCCGTGGGTGAATCTTCATCGTCAAACGCGGACAGCGGATGCAGCCTGAAAATAGATTCTTAATAAAACCTATCGTGGGAAAACCATTCCAGATTGGCAAAGCCTGGTTGAATGTTTTTCAGCCGCATCAGCTCCATCCACATTGCATTTAGAACACCCCTATCGCCCATGAAGCGTCTCGCGACATGTTTGAGCTTGCCGACGTCTTTGTTGGTGCCGACGTTGTCGCCTGTGGAGTGAGTGGGCTTGACGCTCGGCGTCACCGTGACAACTTTTCTCTCTGAGTAGGTGCGCTCTTCAGAGGAGCGCGTAAACCGGCACCTGGGTGCAATGAGCTGAAATCCAGGGTCTGATTTGCGCCACTCCGCCGCGTCGCGATCAGGTTCTTGCCGGTCGGTAATCTGGAACGGATCCTCTGGCTTAGGAACTTCGACGTGTGGCCTACGGATCGTCGTGACAGGTTCTCCATGTGGACCTTTTAGGGAGTACTTGGGTCGTCTGATTTCATAGGGGTGACCCTGTGGCTCGCTCAGACCGGTGACCTCGCAGCATACGAACGTCTTACGGTCCTCGAGCCAACGGCCACGCACACGAATCTTTGCTTGGCCTTGAAACCATGGGCGCACTTGAAGACTTACGGCGTCCAGTCCACTGTCTAACGCCTGATCCCTTTGCGCATATATTTCTTTAGCAGCTCGCTGAGCGTAGGGGGCATACAACATCGACGCCAACAACAGCGCGTCATCGTCATGTACATAAGGTGCAGGTTGCACCAGCCATGATTCATGGTTCAATTCGATGGCGGCGTAAAGCTCTGCCTGGACCTGTGACCATGGGTAAGTGGCCAGTGTTCTGGCGATATCAGGTGTGCTGCCGTAGCAGCGGACTAAAAACTCGATACACGGTATGAGCAGGATCCTGTCACCGGAGACCGCGAAGCTGAGCATATCGGTCAGCACCTCCGCGGTTGTGACGAAACCGGACGTTCGAGTAAGCCAGGGGACCCCAGGCCGGAATTGGCCATTAACGGATATCCTGAGCTGTTTAATTCCAGTCTTGATGACTGACGTTTAAGGGCTGGTCCAGAAACGGCAAGTAAGGGCTACGTCGAAAATTGCATTTGGCCCCTTCCAGCACACGTAATAAGCGTCCATACAGGTGAAGACCATGAAAGTCATTGGACGAGTCGAGGTCGATACCGTTACAGATGTGACGTGCGATGTGTGTGGCGACTCAACGCGCATGGAAGGAGGCGCGTACCAGCACGGCACGCTACAGGCCCACTGGGGGTATGGCACTAGGCACGATGGAGAGCGGTACGAGATTCACCTCTGTGCATTGCTTCTTCCGCACTCTGGCCACCCTCAAAGAGGAGAGGCGGGTGCAATCCATGTTCAGTGCGGATGCCCCGGAATATCCGAATAACCTCGGCTTGGTTGTCAAAGATGACTTTTTTAAAGATGCGAGCCATTGAATGGCTTTGAGATATTTTCAGCCGTCTGGGGTTGGCTGAGGACTCACCACATTGAGAAGGAAGGTGCTTTATGAAAGGGCGTCGTAAGGTCAGAACCGATAAATGGTCGCTTCAAGAGCAGTTCATCAAGGAAGCTCGAGCTGTCTTGGCTTCAAGGCCGGAACCGGATCGCTCCTTTTTAGACGTTGCATTCAACGCGACGTCTGAAGAGCCGATCGGAGTACTCGCTGGGAGCCGCCGAAGGCTAGCTTGACTGTATCGCGAGATGTGCGGCATTGGGCTGTGCGTTGGCGACCCTTGTCTTCGCCACCTATACCATCTCAATACCGGCGCCGGTTGCTCGCGGATCGCTTTGGCTGGCTCTCAATCTCGCGGGTCGTGACCTACCTAAATTTCTGTGAGCTTTCGCCCGTACGTAGGAATGCTGCTTTCGGCAGAGCAGAAATGCCTGCGCCAGCAAAGAAGACAACATTCGCGGGCTGCAGCAGGGCCGAAGCTATTGCTCAATAGGCGCCATGGTTCTGATCCTTTACCTCGGTACTAGGCGTTGACCCGCACGACTTGATGCAACAACTCTGCCTTCGAACTCTGTTTCTAGGAACAAATTCCGAAGGAGATGGCATGGGGATTTTCCGTCGACATGGTCGGGCTCAAGACTAATTTTTGGCCTGGAATTCCGCGCGGGAACCTTATTTGCATTCCGCAAAGCCTGAGCGACCTCTGTACCACTAGTTTCCGGAGGAGATCAGTCGTTTCGTATCGAGCCTCAACAGTTGCATCTATTTCGCAATCGTTGCATCTATTGCGCAATGTCTCACTCATTTTTACTTTCCGTCTAAGTGGCCGTCGCCCCGTGGCGACATCGACAGATTGCGTCAGACGGGGCGTGATACCGAGGAACCAAAAAAGAAAAATCTCAGGCGCAGGTTTCCGTGCGACGGCAGGTTTAGTGGGTTAAGGATTGCCGATCTGCTGCCCCAGTCGGGTTTTCGGAGGTCGAGCCAATAACGGAGCAGGAGTCCCTTCTGCTAATCCGATCGAGACTTTCATTCGGCCTGGTCAGGAGTAGCATAGGAGTTAGATGCACGTCCTGAACTCATCGACAGGGTGATCTCAATGAGCGGATTTCAAGTTTTTGACCTAAGGGGCTGGGTCGCCACCAACTGCTGGAGCCTTGAGCATCTCTGCTTTGTGATAAGAAGGGAAGCTATCTTGGCCATCGCCCAGCGTGTGCTAGGAACCCGCCCTGACGCTGAACGCTGGTTCACTCACCGATTTCGAAGCCTTGATTATCAGACGCCCTGTAGTCTGCTATCTACTCAATCGGGGTACCAGCGCGTCCATGACGTCTTGATGCAGATTGAATACGGTGTCTACATTTGAGGGTTGGTCCTAAGAGCCTTTCCAGGCTATGGATGGTTGCTGAGAATTTGTCGCAACAATTTCAGAATCGTCGCATTTATTTAAGAATCCTACAGCCACCGCCCACCAGCGCAGGCCCCGAAGCGGAGTGATGCGGCTGACGGAACGGGCGTTGCGGCCAACTGGTCAGTGGCGCATGGCTGGCGACCGACTGGATGGCCGCGACTTCCAGTGCCTCGAATTCATCCAGCGGCGGCAGCAAGCCGGGCAGGCGGCTGGCGAGCAGGGTTTTACCGGTGCCCGGTGGACCACTGAACAATAGATTGTGAGCCCCTGCCGCAGCGACAAGCAGGGCGCGTTTGGCTGCAGTCTGCCCCTGCACTTCGCTCAGATCAGGATAAGGTTGCGTCTGCAGAATCAGCCCGTTGGATTTGTACGGCTCGATGACGGTGTGGCCGTTCAGATGGGAGACGAGTTCGAGCAGATGGCTCACCGCGATCACCTTCAGCCCGGACGCCAGACAGGCTTCTTCAGCGTTGACTGCCGGCACGATCAAGGTGTGCCCAGCCGCGCGGGCCGCCAGCGCTGCGGGCAACACGCCCTGCACAGGCCGTATCGCACCCGACAGCGCAAGCTCTCCCAGACATTCCACGCCATCGAGCGCCAGCGTCGGCACCTGCGCACTGGCAGCCAGCAAGCCCAATGCGATGGCCAGGTCGAAACGGCCACCGTCCTTGGGCAAGTCGGCAGGGGCGAGATTCAGAGTGATGCGTCGCGCGGGAAACTCCAGCCGACAGTTGAGAATCGCACTGCGCACCCGGTCCTTGCTTTCTTTCACCGCGCCTTCGGGCAGCCCCACCAGCGTCAATGAGGGCAAGCCGTTGGCCAGGTGGGTTTCGACGGTGACGGCGGGTGCTTCGACACCGACTTGTGCGCGGCTGAGGACAATGGCGAGGGACATGATCTTTCCTTGATGAGGCACCGCGTCCTGCGGCGTGCTCAAGGATAGTCAGAGATCATCTGGGATTGTCTTCGCAAGTTCTACCAGGTGTGTCGGGGTGAAATCCCAGACAAAGTTTCTGGCTGAACCTGCAACTGACCTACGACCTGCGCAAAACGGAGATTGAACGTGGGTCGGCCATAAAAGCGCAGGTTCAGCGCCTCTCGCACTGTGCTTGAGCACGATCGACATGCCGGGCATAGGCCGGCATGCGGTCCGCTCACTCTTTTGGTTGCGCCGCCAGTTGCGCTTCCATCTCGGCCATTTTCGCTTCCAGTGCCTCAAGACGGGCACGGGTGCGGGCCAGGACGATCATCTGGCTGTCGAATTCTTCCCGACTGACCAGATCCAGTTTGCTGAAGCCGCTTTGCAACAGCGCTTTGAATTGGGTTTCGAATTCATTGCGTGGCAACGGGGTTTCGCCGTTGAACAACCGCGAGGCATGGCCACTGAGGGCGTCTAGAAAAGCTTTGGGCGCGAGCATGATCAACTTCCAGAATCAGATGGTCGGCAGTGTAGCACGCCGTTTCTTCACGCTTTCGCGACGCGGGTTGCACGGTTTTCGCGCATCGGGGCGTGCACGCGCGCACCGTTGTTGTGCGGTCCGAATGAGTGATGGCGATCTGGACCCGCATGATGGGCACCTACGTGCCGTAATTCGCAGGATTTGGCGAGATGGCAAGCTTTCTGCTTAGTGGCATATGACCCATGCACTGATGCAGTCGCTGTGACGAATGCAGTGCGGCAGGCGGAGCGGGGAAGTGTTTCGTCAGAAGCGGTTTTCTGGCGTTGGTCTGGTCTGTTTCGGGCCATCGACGCGTTACAAAGCCAGACACTGCGCTTAGACTTGAGTCGGGTTTGTTTTCCTGGGGCAAGTCCACCAATTCGGGAGAAAGTTTCATGAAGCTAGTCACTGCCATCATCAAGCCGTTCAAGCTGGACGACGTACGCGAGTCGTTGTCCGAAATCGGCGTGCAGGGCATCACGGTAACTGAAGTCAAAGGCTTCGGACGTCAGAAAGGCCACACCGAGCTGTATCGCGGTGCGGAATATGTAGTCGACTTCCTTCCCAAGGTGAAGATCGATGTTGCGATCGACGACAAGGATCTGGACCGCGTTATCGAAGCGATAACCAAAGCGGCCAACACCGGCAAGATCGGTGACGGAAAGATCTTCGTGGTCAATCTGGAACAGGCTATTCGCATCCGTACCGGCGAAACCGATACCGACGCAATCTAAGCCGCCAAACCCAACGCCCCAGGAGAAAACAATATGACTCTGCGTCAATTCGCAGGGCTAGGAGCCCTGTTGTCCCTCGTAACCCCTGGCTTGGCCATGGCGGCAGACGAAGTGGCAGCCCCAGTACTGAACTCAGGCGACACCGCCTGGATGCTGACTTCGACAGCCCTGGTGCTGTTCATGACCGTGCCCGGCCTCGCGCTGTTCTACGGCGGTATGGTCCGCTCGAAAAACGTGCTTTCGGTGATGATGCAGTGCTTCGCCATCACCGGTCTGATCAGCATTCTGTGGTGCATCTACGGCTACAGCATGGCGTTTGACACCACCGGTATGGAAGCCAACGTCGTTAACTTCAACTCCTTCGTCGGCGGCTTGTCGAAGGCGTTCCTGGCGGGCATCACGCCTTCCAGCATCACAGGTGCCACAGCGCTGTTCCCGGAAGCTGTGTTCGTCACCTTCCAGATGACGTTTGCCATCATTACTCCAGCCCTGATCGTCGGTGCCTTCGCAGAACGCATGAAGTTCTCCGCGATGCTGATCTTCATGGCCATCTGGTTCACCCTGGTTTATGCGCCAATCGCGCACATGGTCTGGAGTGGTGTTGGTGGTCTGCTGTGGGACTGGGGCGTTCTCGACTTCGCAGGCGGCACCGTCGTTCACATCAACGCTGGTGTGGCCGGCCTGGTAGCGTGCCTGGTGCTGGGCAAGCGCAAAGGCTTCCCGACCACTCCGATGGCTCCGCACAACCTGGGTTACACCCTGGTCGGCGCAGCGATGCTGTGGGTAGGCTGGTTCGGCTTCAACGCCGGTTCCGCTGCTGCGGCGAACGGCACTGCCGGTATGGCGATGCTGGTCACTCAGATCGCAACCGCCGCCGCTGCGCTGGGCTGGATGTTCGCCGAGTGGCTGACCCACGGTAAGCCAAGCGCGCTGGGTATCGCTTCGGGCGTGGTTGCCGGTCTGGTTGCCATTACCCCTGCGGCCGGTACTGTTGGCCCGATGGGCGGCCTGATCATCGGTCTGGCGGCTGGCGTGGTCTGCTTCTTCTGCGCCACCAGCCTGAAACGCAAACTGGGCTACGACGACTCCCTGGATGCCTTCGGCGTTCACGGCATCGGCGGTATCCTGGGCGCGATCCTGACCGGCGTCTTCGCAGCACCGTCGCTGGGCGGCTTCGGCACTGTGACCGACATCGCTGCTCAAGTGTGGATTCAGTGCAAAGGCGTAGGCTTCACGATCATCTACACCGCGATCGTGACCTTCATCATCCTCAAGGTGCTGGACGCGGTCATGGGCCTGCGTGTCACCGAGGAAGAAGAAGCGGTGGGCCTGGACCTTGCGCAACACAACGAGCGTGGCTACAACTTGTAACCATCGTTTGAAAAAAATGCCCGGTTTACCGGGCATTTTTTTGTCTGGCGTTTGTCGATAGGCAGGACAGCCAGCGAGTGACGCGCCAACGGCATGCAGGCCCCGCCACAGGGCATCCCCGGACGTTCTTGCAACGGGATACCCGGTAGGGTTTTCGGCTTACAGAAAACGTCACTCATTGCGCGCTTTGTTTTTTTTTTTAGCGCGTTAGAATGCGCGCCGAAGGGCGGAGAACTGTATGTGGCAACAGACCAGAATCACGCTGCGTGCAAGGCCTCGCGGGTTTCATCTGGTGACCGATGAAATCGTCGCAGGACTTCCCGAACTGCGTGATTGTCGCGTCGGGCTGTTGCATTTATGGCTGCAGCATACCTCGGCCTCGTTGACCATCAACGAGAATGCCGACCCGGCTGTGCGTCGTGACTTCGAGCGTTTTTTCAACCGGTTGGTGCCGCAAGGGCGTGACGGTTATGAACATGACGATGAGGGTCCCGATGACCTGCCTGCGCACTTCAAAGCCAGTTTGCTAGGCTGCCAGCTTGTTCTTCCGGTCACTGACGGAAGGTTGGCCATGGGAACCTGGCAAGGTGTTTATTTAGGCGAGCACCGTGATGCTGGCGGTGCCCGCAAAGTCCTCGCCACCCTGCAAGGTGAGGGGCACCACCGCTGATTGTCAGCGGCGGTTGAATTTTTTCCGGCTGTCTTAGAAATTAGGCGCAGCTGGGCTATAACTAATCTGCTTTCGCAAGTCATGAGGTAGAACATGAGCGACGACGACATCGATAACGAAGGTCTGGAAGACGATCTGGAAGGTGAGGACGACGGTGAGGAGCTTGCGGCTGCTCCCGATGAAGATGTTTCGGATGTCGAAGACAGCCCCGAAGCCTCGGTCACTCCCGCCAAAGGCAAGGCCAAGGCTGCGGTCTCGATTGATGAGCTGCCCAGCGTAGAGGCCAAGAACAAAGAGCGTGATGCTCTGGCTCGCGCGATGGAGGAATTCCTCGCCCGTGGCGGCAAAGTGCAGGAAGTGGAGGCCAACGTGGTCGCCGATCCGCCCAAGAAGCCTGACAACAAGTACGGTAGCCGCCCTATCTAAGGGTGCTGATACCTGCTGGAAAAAAGCCCGCTGTCGCTGCGGGCTTTTTTTGGGCTTTTGCTTTGTAGGTGTTTTGCTTGGACTTCTTACTCTGATGCCCGAAGGGCATCAAACTAACAATCTCAAGCCAGCCCCGCCAACACCCCAGGCAGCTCCGTCAAACTCCTGATCTGCGCATCCGGCAATCTGTCCGATTCCCACGGTTTGCCCGCCGGGTTGTACCAGATCGCGCGTAGGCCGGCCTGCTGGGCCCCCGCGATGTCGTCGCCGGGGTGATCGCCGACATGCACGGCATGGCGCGCGTCGGCGTTGCCGCGTTTTAGCGCTTCCATAAAGGGCGCGGGATCGGGCTTGCCGATACCCAGATCTTCCGCACACAGTGCAAACGCAAAATAGTCGGCCAGCCCCAAACGACGGACGTCGGCATTGCCGTTGGTGACCACGCCCAGCGTGTACTGCTTGGTGAGCTGTTCCAGTGTGGGGACGACCTCGGGAAAGATATCCAGCTGATGCCGTCCTTGCAGGAAGACTTCAAAGCCGCGGTCTGCCAGGTCCTGTGCCTCGCCGTGTCCATAACCCGCATCCTCAAGCGCCAGAAACAGCACCCGACGGCGCAATGCGCTGATTCGGTGCTTGAAGCTTGGGTCGGCTTCCACCAATCGCGAGCGAATCTCCCACAAGTGTTCCACCGGCACAGGGCCCAGTTTCGGCGCATGCTCTGCCAGCCAGTCGCGCAGCATGGCTTCTGCGCTGACAATGGCCGGTGCGGTGTGCCACAGCGTGTCGTCCAGATCGAAGGTGATCAGCTTGATGCTCATGGTTCTGAAGAATCCTTGCGTTTGGCCCGTGGATGGGCGCTGTCATACACCGTTGCCAAGTGTTGGAAATCCAGGTGGGTGTAGATCTGAGTCGTTGTGATGTCGGCGTGTCCCAGCAGCTCCTGCACGGCGCGCAGGTCCTGGGAGGATTCAAGCAAGTGGCTGGCGAAAGAGTGCCGGAGCATGTGCGGGTGCAGATTTTGTCCCAGCTCGCGCTCACCCGCTGCCTTGACCCGAAGCTGGATCGATCTCGGTCCCAGTCGTCGACCTTGCTGGCTGATGAACACCGCGTCGTCCTGAGGGTTGGCCAGCGCGCGTTGCTTCAACCATTCCTCCAGCGCCTGGCGCGCTTTTCGGCCGACGGGGAGTACGCGGGTCTTGCTGCCTTTGCCGATAACCTGGACCAGCCCGTCCGCCAGATCCAGCTGTTCGCAGTTCAGGCCTGTCAGCTCGGACAAGCGCAGGCCGGACGAGTAAAACAATTCGAGAATGGCGTGATCTCGCCGCGCGAGGAATTCGTCTTCTACGCCGCCTTCCAGCAGTTGCAGCGTGCGGTCGGCATCCAGCGTCTTGGGTAGGCGGCGCTCGCCTTTGGGAGGGGCCAGCCCATTGGCCGGGTCGTGGTCGCAGACGCCTTCGCGGTTCAGATAGTGATAAAAGCCACGCACGGCGGAGAGCAATCGGGCGATGCTGCGGGATGACTGACCTTGCTGGTGCAGGCGGGCAACGAGGCCGCGCATGGACTGGATGTCCAGTTCCTTCCAGCAGCCGATGTTCTGTTTCTCGCAGAAGCTCAACACTCTGCTCAAGTCTCGGCGATAGGCATCAAGGGTGTGGGGCGACACCTGACGCTCACTGCGCAGGTGTGTGCAGTAAGCGTCCAGTTGCCTTTCCATGGCTAGCGTACCGAACGCAGGGCGTTGGTGAAGCGTGGCAGCAGGCGGCTCAACACATCGGCGATATAGCTGAGAAACAGCGTGCCCACCGAGCTTTTGTAATGTTGCGGATCGCGGCTGCCAATGGCGAGTACGCCATGCAGGCCCTGGTGGTTGAGCGCGACGATGGCGGTGGAGCCCACTTCCTTGCTCTGGTCCGCCCCGAACAGGAACTCCAACTCGTGCTCCCGCAAGGCACCGCAGACCGTTTTGCCGCCGGATATCAACCCACCGATGGCCTTCTGCGCATCCGCACTGCTGACCCAGCGGCCAACCGTCATCGGGTTGTCGCTGAACAGGATCAGGCTGACGAAAGGCACCTGAAACTCCTGACGAAGGCTGTCTTCCACCGCAATGACGATGTCTTCCAGGCTGTTGGCGTCCATCAGCGTGAGGATCAGGCGACGGGTTTTTTCGAAGAGACGGTCATTGTCGCGCGCCACGTCCATCAGTTGTGAAAGCCGATGACGCATTTCAATGTTGCGCTCGCGCAGCAGTTTCAGCTGCCGCTCAACCAGCGAGACGGTGTCGCCACGCTGATGAGGAATGCGCATCGCGGTGAGCAGGTCGTCGTGCTCGGCAAAAAAGTCCGGGTGTTGCTGTAGCCAGGCGGCGACTGCCTCGGCTTCAAGGGCGGGCACTGCGTTATCGGCAGGCGATTCGCTGGGCGTGTCGGTTGAAGTCTGAGGCTGGTCGGTCATTGGATACTCTCACTCATAGACGTACTTGGCCTTCGTAGACCCTGACGGCCGGGCCGGTCATCAACACAGGATGCCCCGGGCCGGCCCATTCGATGGACAGGCGCCCGCCGGGCAGATCGATCAACAGCGGCGACTCCATCCAGCCCTGGCTGATAGCGGCTACCGCCGCTGCGCAGGCGCCGGTGCCGCAGGCCTGGGTTTCTCCCGCCCCACGCTCCCAGACGCGCAACTGTGCGCGGTGGCGGTCTACGACGTGGAGGAAACCGACGTTCACACGGGCCGGAAAGCGTGGGTGGTTTTCGATCTTCGGGCCGAGGCTGTGAACGGGGGCATTGTTGATGTCGAAAACCCGCAGCACCGCATGGGGATTACCCATCGACACCGCAGCGATTTCGACACTTTCACCTTCGACATCCAGCGTATACCGGGTGGCCTGTTGCGGCGCATCGAAGGGAATGTCTGCCGGCGCCAGGCGCGGCGCACCCATGTTGACGCTGATCTGGCCGTCGTTACGGATGTCCAGTTCGATGATGCCGCTCTTGGTTTCGACCCGGATCTGCTTTTTGGCCGTCAGGCGCTTATCCAGCACGAAGCGGGCGAAGCAGCGCGCGCCGTTGCCGCATTGTTCGACTTCGGACCCGTCGGAATTGAAAATCCGATAGCGAAAATCCACATCCGGATTGCTCGGCGCTTCAACCAGCAGCAGTTGATCGAAACCGATGCCGGTGTGTCGATCACCCCATTGCTTGGCGTGCTTGGGCAAAATGTGCGCGTGCTGGCTCACGAGGTCCAGCACCATGAAATCGTTACCCAGGCCATGCATCTTGGTAAAACGCAGCAGCATGGGATTACTCCGGCAGCAGGCTTTCGCCGGCAAACAGCTCAGTCACGGTTTCACGACGACGCACTTCGAACGCCTGATCCCCATCGACCAATACCTCGGCAGTACGGCCGCGGGTGTTGTAGTTGGAGCTCATCACGAAGCCATAAGCCCCGGCGGAGTGAACAGCGAGCAGGTCGCCCTCGGCGAGCGCGAGTTCGCGTTCCTTGGCCAGGAAATCGCCGGTTTCGCAGATGGGACCGACGATATCGTACATGCGCTTGGCGCCATCGCGCGGTTGAACGGCCGTGACATCCATCCAGGCCTGGTACAGCGCCGGGCGGATAAGGTCGTTCATGGCCGCATCAACGATGGCGAAGTCTTTGTGCTCGGTGTGCTTGAGGTACTCGATACGGGTCAGCAGCACGCCGGCGTTTGCCACGATGAAGCGGCCCGGTTCGAACATCAGTGCCAGATCGCGGCCCTCAAGGCGTTCGCGCACGGCTTTGATGTAGTCGCCTGCCAGGGGCGGCTCTTCATCGCGATAGCGCACGCCCAGACCGCCACCCAGATCCAGGTGACGAAGCTGAATGCCGCAGTCGCCGAGGCGATCGACCAGATCCAGCAGGCGATCCAGCGCATCGACGAACGGCGACAGCGTGGTCAGTTGCGAACCGATGTGGCAATCGACGCCGATGACTTCCAGGTTCGGCAACTGCGCAGCGCGGATGTAGACGTCTTCGGCGTCGGCGATGGCGATGCCGAACTTGTTTTCTTTAAGGCCGGTGGAAATGTACGGGTGAGTGCCCGCGTCGACGTCCGGGTTCACGCGCAGGGACACCGGGGCACGTACGCCCATTTCGGCGGCCACGACCTGCAGGCGCTCCAGTTCGTCGGTGGATTCGACGTTAAAGCAATGAACGCCGACTTCAAGCGCCCGACGCATGTCGTCACGGGTCTTGCCGACACCCGAGAAAACGATCTTGTCGGCCTGACCGCCGGCGGCCAGCACGCGCTCCAGTTCGCCACGGGAAACGATGTCGAAACCGGCGCCGAGACGGGCCAGGACATTGAGGACGCCCAGATTGGAGTTCGCTTTAACCGCGAAGCAGACCAGATGCGGCATGCCGCTCAGAGCGTCGGCATAGGCGCGGTATTGTGCTTCGATGTGCGCGCGGGAGTAGACATACGTCGGCGTGCCGAAGCGCTCGGCGATGGCAGACAATGCAACTCCCTCCGCGAACAGCTCACCGTCGCGGTAGTTGAAGGCGTCCATGGTCAATCCCTAGTAGGTCGAGTGCTTGTGCGAGTGCGATTGGTTCTGAGCGCCCGGGGCGTTGGACTGTTCATCATCGGGCAGGTACAGAGGACCTTTTTGACCGCAGGCAGAGACCAGGCACGCTACAGCGAGGAGCGCGGCCAGGGAGGAAATCAGGCGCTTCATGGCGAAATCCTTTGTATAAGCATTAATTGCGCCCGAGTATACCGACCAGCCTACAGATTGCCTATGCGCTGGAGTTCCCGTCCGGCGGGGCTTTGACGCATTGACCGGATAACCATGTAAACACTGTGCGGTTTTTTGGCGCAGCGGATGGCAATTGGGCGGGTATGCTTTGCAATTGCCGGGGAGCGACCGTATCGTGCGTCGCTGCGCCATCCGTAGACACTTTCGAGGTTCCTGCAATGAGTTTGACCGAAGCCCGCTTTCACGACCTGGTGGATGCCACCCAAGAAAAGCTCGAGGATATTTTCGACGACAGCGGTCTTGATCTGGACCTTGAGAGCTCGGCCGGTGTGCTGACCGTGAAATTTGAAAACGGCACTCAGTTCATCTTCAGTCGTCAGGAGCCGCTGCGTCAGTTGTGGCTGGCAGCGGTCGACGGTGGTTTCCACTTCGACTATGACGAAGAAGAGAAACGCTGGGTGTGCGACAAAAGCGAGGAGCTTTTAGGCGAAATGCTTCAGCGTCTGGCGCTGAAGCAGGCCGGTGTCGAAATCGAGTTCGACGCCATTGACGGTCATAGCGACGGCAATCGCTAATGACGGCAAGTTCCGCCCCTGTCAGACCGCCGAAACCGCTGTTCAGCAACGTCAGCCCGGCTGTTCCATCGCCTTGCATCAGCGTATGCCGGCTGGACGAGGACAAAGTGTGTACGGGGTGCTTCCGGCACGTCGAAGACATCCGCGAATGGCGCGCGGCGACGGATGAGCGCAGAAGAGAGATTGTGCGACAGGCCGACCAGCGTCGGGCAGGGGCTTAACCCCAGGTCCCAAGCGCCGCGATTGATTGTAGGAGCCGGCTTGCTGGCGAACGCGGTGGGTCAGTATGAGTGAGCTGACTGACACGCTGAATTCGTCCGACTCCGGCCCACAGTAAGCCGGCTACGGCCTACGGCCAGAATCAAAAGCACATGTCCGCAGAACGGCGGATGCCCGGAGGGCGTAGGAGCGTGGCTTGTCCCGCGATCTGCCGGGAACCGGCAGCAAACCCGGCTGATGCGGTCTAGCTGACACACCGAGTTGCCTGACGTTACTGCCGCTTCGCGCCAGATCGCGGGACAAGCCACGCTCCTACGCCCTGCGGGCAGAATCAAAGCCTCCAGAGAGGCTGCACATGTGGTGTGAGGAAGACAATTACTACGGAGTTTCATGCCGCGATGATGCCGGTCCAATAGGCCCTCAAGCCTCATCCATCGCTTCATTCAGCGACTTCTCAAGCTCCGCCTTGTAGCGCAGGAACAGAATGGTCTGTCCTCGCGTGTCCCCCAGTATCCCCGAGAGATCCAGGTCGGTGATGTAGCAGCGGTAGCGTTGCGGCTCGCTGCGCTGATCGAGGATTTTGCGCGCGACGACGCTGTACAGTTGCTCGCCGAATTCAAGCTCTGAAAATTCCATGCCGTCGCAGTAGAGCGTCACGCTGACCTGGCTGGGAGAGGCTTCCTCGACGATGGCCTGAACGTCGTAAAACGGTTTGTCGGTGGGCATGACCGGCGCCAGTCGTTGCTCGATGCGCCGTGCCCGGCCGGCGCCGTCCGGGGTGATCCGGTAATACAACGTCTCCAGCGACGAGGGTTCCAGTGGATTGTCCAGCGGCAAGCGCGCGCCACGTCGATACATCAATGACTGCAGAAAGCGCTGCAACGGCATCATCAGACTGGATTCGTCGTGATACGGCAGACGCTGATGCCAAAGGGCATTGTGTTCATCGAGTACGTACAGATCGGCCTGCGGCTCGTTGATCCGGTAAAACACCTGAATGCACTCAGGCTGACCGTGAGGAATGATCAGCGACAGGTCATTGTCATCGAGCGCATGCGGGTCCAGGTGGATCGGGCTGTAGGTTGGCAGTTCTTCGCCGAGGTAGTCGTAAAGCGCCGTCAGGTTGTCGATTGCAACGTGGGCGACTTGCCCCGGCGTCATTTCCAGCACGTGATAGTGGTGCTGAACCTGGATCAGATAACGATGATTCAGGTTTCGGGCCAGCAGCAACTGCGCCGTGTTGACCAGTTCCTCGACCCTTTGCGCAATCGCAGGTGCCCGGTTATGGCAGAAGCAGCGCACGCGGATGACGGGGTCGGGTGAGGTGTCGGGCAAGTTGTTGAGCAGTTCGGTGAGGCAGTCGAGCAGCGCATGGGGACCGTCGAAGCGGCTGACCAGCACCTCGTTCCAGCTGTTGAGGGTGATCTGGTCGAAGGTCAGCACCAGGTTTTCCCGCACCCCGGCATAGCTCAGCGAATCCGTGCGCTCGGTGGTCATCAGGATGTTCAGGTCTTTGTGATGCTTGAGCGGATCCACCCCCACATTGACCAGCAGCAGGATTTCGCAGGGCACGCTTGGTTTGAGCAACACCTCCTCGTGAACCATGCCCAGCGGTGTCGGGATGCTTTGCTGCAAGGCACCCTGAAGATTGAACAGCTCGAATTCGGTCAGGTCACTGGTCCCGGGATGCAACGCGAGTCGGGTGCCGCTGTCGATCACGTTATTGCGATGGCACCAGGTCAGAAGCTCCAGTAGCTCGCGGCTGCGCTTGATCGGCGCAAAGGCTTCCCACTCATGGGCACCGAGATTGCCGTTGTACAAACCCCACTGATATTTGCCGGGTTCACGCTTGTTCGGTGATTGCACGAGCGTCAAGGTGTCTTCGGCCAGGTCTGGAGAGATGCCCGGATTGACGAATTCGACCTTGCCCGCTTTTCGCTCGAACGCGGCATACAGTCGACGGCCGAGCACGTTCAGGTCGCGCTTGTTGATGGAGCTGATCGCGTTTTGCGTACGCGCGAACTGGGTCAGGAAGCGATAGCTGTAGTTGAGCTCGCTGACCAAAGCGCGGCGCTCGCTGGATACTTGTCGCACCTTCCACTGGCTGCGGCTGTCGAGCAGGGCCAACTGACGCTCGTCCCATTTCCATTCTTTGACCAGCCGCTCCAGCAGCTGACGTTGCCAACTCGTGGTGCGCTGGCGCGGCAAGCCGGTGAGCTTTTTGTTCACCTTGAGGTAGAGGCTGCGCCTGACCAGTTCCAGGCGTTCGGGCTCGCCTCGGGCCCGCAGGTATTCCTCGATCCGGCGGTACACCATCATGTAAGGATCGAGTTCGTCCAGGTCGACGTTTCGGGCAAACACCTGCTGTTTGAGGCGCATGCTCAGGCACTGCACCTGCGGGTGTTCGCTGGCATAGACCTCGGTCAGCAAAAGCTTGAGCACGGATTTGTAGGGCGACTCAATGCCCTTGAACAGCTGCCAGAGCCCGGCACCGATGAACTCGCCGGGCGGAATGTGCGACATGTTGCCCAGATCGAGCACTTCGTCTTCTCGAATGAATCGCTTGGACAGGAGCGTGTGGGTGTACTCGGCGTAACGTGTCTCTTCGTAAGCGGGCACCAGCCACCAGAGGGGTGTGCGACCCGCCAACCAGATCGCCGTGCGATAGAACTCGTCGAGCAGCAGATAGTGCTGCGTCGTTCCGCAATCTTCGCCGCTCAGCTGTGCATCGCGTTCGCCCAGAACAAACCGCTCGGGATCAATAAGAAAAAAATGCGCTTCGGCGCCCATGGTCGCTGCCCAGGTTTCCAGCGCCTGGCATTTTTTGCGCAGCTCAAGGACCGCGTCGGGCGACAGGTTCGTGTCGTGACAGATCCAGACGTCCATGTCGCTTTGCTCGGCCTGAGCCAGCGTGCCCAGGCTGCCCATCAGGAAAATGCCATGGATGGGCATTGGAGGGTTGCCGCGACGGGGCTTGTAGGAGAAGGAGCGCGTCAGGCGCTGCGCTTCGGCCAACGCCTGCGCATCAGGTTCGTAGTGGGACACGCCAGCGGGCGTCGTACCCGACACATAGCCGGGCAGCAAAGGATGGTTAACGTGAAAAAACAGCGGCAACAGCGCCAGTACGGACTGTTGGCGCGTAGATAAACCTTCGTTGGCACGCGCGAGCCGCCCTTCGTTGAGGGTCAGGAAGCGGTTGCGCAACTGGCTGAGGACCTTACGGTCGATGCCCTCATCCAGATCGGGGCGAATTTCAAAACTACGCGTCATCGCGACTCAAAGCCGGCGAGCGGCACTGCTGGGGTGGCGAACAAGACGACAGGAAAGAAGGATCAGCATCCGATGGCTGCTGATAACGCGATGGTTGTCTTTTTTCTGGCGCCAGAATTTTATCGGCGCAGCATCTTACAAATGAAGGGGGCGCGAAACCTTTATTTCATGAGGCATGAAAAAGGTTTCGCGGTGCGACGATTTCAGGCCGCTTCCTGGGCGGTGGTCAGAATGATCAGCAGCGATTGAGCGTGCTCGGCGGCATCCAGTCCCAGACTGGTCAGATAGCCTCCGTCGACCTGTGTCGTCAGGCCTTTTTCAAAGAGTCGTTTGGCAGCGGCAACAGCGGTGGGAGCAGCCACGTGGTGGACTTTAAGACCCTCCTGGGTATTGCTTAGGTTGAACAGTGACAGGATTTCCAGTTCGGCAACCAATTCAGGGGTAAACGACATAGGTGCTCCAGACTTTTTCTAATTGAAAACGCGGCGAACGAATCGCAGACGTGACAGCCCCGTCGGTCAAGCGGCAGCGAGGCATCTGGAGTGTAGTTAGCGTCTGGGGGTTTTGCAGAAAGTATCTGGCCGGTCGTCAGGTGGTGCGTTGCGGTAATGCTTCTGCCCGGGGGGCGTAGGGAGCGCGCTTGCCCTCGATCTGGCGCACAGCGCAGCGGTCTGCTTCCGATCTCGCTTCTGATCTTCTTACCGAGAGAATTCAGGCTCCATTGAACGCGACTTGGGGGCATGCCAAACGTAGACGATGTCAGGGCTTTTTAGTTTTTGAGGTGCGCGGTGGGTGGGTTTGTTGGGTTTGTTGGGTTTGTTGGATTCGTGTGGTTTGTTGGGTTTGGCATTGGGAGGGTGGGCAGATCCATTTTCTCGGGTGGCGCCGATTCACCTTTCCGCCCCTCCGGCGGGTCACTTTTGAAAAGGCACCAAAAGTAACCAAAAGTGCCC
>NZ_FOEO01000039.1 GCF_900110765.1 Pseudomonas sp. NFACC02 | reverse complement strand
ATGCCGCCAGACATCGGGACGCCGCAGTCCCTGTAGGAGCCGTCCGAGGGACGAGGGCCGCGAATGCGGTGGGTCATTCACCATCGATGTTGCTGGCCCACCGCATTCGCCAGCAAGCCGGCTCCCACAGGTTTTGCGTCCGCCGCGAATCATCGGAACGGCGCGATCACTCGGCGCAAATCATTGAACGCCGCAATCCTTGTAGGAGCCGTCCGAGGTTACGAGGGCCGCGAATCGATGCTGCTGATCCACCGCCTTCGCGAGCAAGCTCACTCCCACAGGTCATGTGTCAGCCGTTGGATCAGCGAATGCCTGATAGCTGCACAGCGACTCAATTCAATACAGGACTGTTCGCGCTGTTCACGACTTCTTGAGGGTCGGCGTGCACCAGCACTTCGGCCTTCGGGAATTCAGCAATGATCGCCCGTTCAACTTGTTCACACAGATCGTGCGCCACGGACAGCGTCAACTGGCCGGGCAATTCAAGGTGCAATTGCACGAACCAGTGATTGCCCGAGATTCGGGTGCGCAGGTCATGTGCGCCGAGCACGCCCGGTACGTTCTGCGCCAGGTCCAGCATGCGAGCGCTGACGCTGGGATCAAGCTCGGCATCCATCAGCACCGAGACGGTTTCCCGTGCAATCGAAATCGCGCTCCAGAGGATGTACACCGCGATAACCAGGCCGAAATACGCATCCAGCTGGTCATAGCCGAAAAACGCCAGGCCGAGCGCGACCATGATGCTGGCGTTAAGCAACAGGTCGGAGCGGTAATGCAATGAGTCGGCCCGAATGGCCGCAGAGCCGGTTTCCTTCACGACTTTGTGCTGGAACATCAGCAACATCACCGTGAGCGCGATCGACAGCACCATCACCAGAATACCCAGCCCCGGCGCACCCAAAGGTTGCGGATGCTGAATGCGCTCAATGGCCTGAAAGCCGATCAGGAAGGCGCTGACAGCAATAAATAGCGCCTGAGCCATGCCTGACAGGGCCTCGGCCTTGCCGTGTCCATATCGATGGTCGTCATCGGCGGGGCGCAGCGCGTAGTGCACGGCCAACAAATTGAGAAACGAGGCGGCGCCATCGAGCAGCGAATCCGTCAGGCCCGCGAGCAGGCTGACCGACCCACTCAACCACCAGGCCACGGCCTTGGCGACAATCAGAGTGCTGGCGACGGCCAGCGAGGCCCGCGTCGCCAGACGCAATAACCGGGCGTGTTCAGGGCTGCTCATGGCGCTTCCTTAAATGACATCATTGAACACATCAGGCCGACGGCACCAGGCCCAGCGATGCGAGTTGCTCGGTGCTGCCCTTGTGCTGAATCAGGCGTGGATCGTCCAGCGGCAACGTACGACCCAGTTCAGTCTGGATGATGGCCTGGAGCTTGGCGTTGTCCACCGTGCCGTCAGCGCGTACCGCCGGCTGCAGCTTCTGCGGATCGATCTGCGCCTGTTTACCGCTCGGCAAATAGATGGCACCGGTGGCGAAGTCGACCGCAAACGCAATCACGCCGGGAATGATGTAGAACAGCAGGCCGATGGCGTCGAGCACCACGATGGCAGGGTCCATTCTGCCGCTGCCTTGAATCTGGCCGCGGCGGTCGGGGTAGAAAATGCTGCCGCAGGCGGTCAGTTGGGCCAGCAGGCTGGCGATCAGAACACCGCCGATCAAACGGGAAGGGATGCGCATGGAGGTCTCCTCAGAGGAAGTCGCAACTATACAAGGCAAATGCCTAATCAATAAGACTATCCGAGCCAAGAGACGGTTCTGTGGCCGAGTAAACAAACCGGGACCTGCGTCCGTATAATCGCGGTCTGTTTCGGGAGCCCTCATGATTTCTCTGCCCATTGATGCCGTCCTGCCTGCGCTGCGCCAGGCCCTTGCCGAACGCCACGAAGCCGTGCTCGAAGCCCCGCCCGGCGCGGGCAAGACCACGCGCGTGCCGCTGGCGCTGCTGAACGAAGCGTGGCTGGCGGGACACACCATCCTCATGCTCGAACCTCGGCGGCTGGCGGCGCGTGCGGCGGCGGAGCGGCTGGCATCGGAGTTGGGCGAGAACGTCGGTGAAACCGTGGGTTACCGGATTCGCCTCGACAGCAAGGTCGGGCCGAACACCCGCATCGAAGTCGTCACCGAAGGCATCCTCACGCGCCGTTTGCAGGAAGACCCGTCGCTGGAGGGCGTCGGGCTGCTGATTTTCGATGAGTTTCACGAAAGAAGCCTGGATGCGGACCTGGCGCTGGCCTTGAGTCTCAATGGCCGTGCGCTGTTCAGGGACGAGCAGCCGCTGAAAATTCTGCTGATGTCGGCGACGCTGGAGGGTGAGCGGCTGTCGAATCTGCTCGATGACGCGCCGGTGATCAGCAGCGAAGGGCGGATGTTCCCGGTGACGACGCAATGGGGCCGTCCCTTTCAACCGGGCGAGTTCATCGAACCGCGCGTGGTTCAAACCGTACTGGATGCGCTGGGTAATGAGTCCGGCAGTCTGCTGGTGTTTCTGCCGGGGCAGGCGGAGATTCGCCGGGTCAATCAGCAACTGGCCG
Source organism: Pseudomonas sp. NFACC02 (assembly GCF_900110765.1). Lineage (GTDB taxonomy): Bacteria > Pseudomonadota > Gammaproteobacteria > Pseudomonadales > Pseudomonadaceae > Aquipseudomonas. Next base: position 50,240 of record NZ_FOEO01000039.1, on the reverse strand, counting down.
ACGCGTTGGGCGAATGCAGCGATGTCATGCTCTGCCCGCTGCATGGCGAGCTGGATCTGAGCGCACAACGCGCGGCGATCGAACCGGCACCCGGCGGCAAGCGCAAGGTGGTGCTGGCGACCAACATTGCTGAAACCAGTTTGACCATTGACGGGGTGCGCGTCGTGATCGACGCCGGCCTGGCGCGCGTGCCGCGCTTCGATCCGGGCAGTGGCATGACGCGACTCGACACGCAACGCATCTCCAGGGCCAGCGCTACCCAGCGGGCGGGCCGTGCAGGCCGTCTTGAGCCGGGGGTGTGTTATCGCCTGTGGTCCGAAGCGCAGCATGAGCAACTGGCAGCCTACGGTGCAGCGGAAATCCTGCAAGCCGACCTCGCGGGACTGGCGCTGCAACTGGCGCGCTGGGGCGTTGAGCCTGCGCAACTGGTCTGGCTGGATGCCCCACCTGCGGCGGCCTATGCACAGGCGCAGTCGCTACTGGGTCGCCTTGGTGCCCTCAACCGCAAGCCGGGTGAAGACTGGAAACTCACGTCGCATGGTCAGTCTATGGCTGAGTTGCCTGCTCACCCCCGCATCGGCCATTTGTTGCTTCGCGGGCAGGCGTTGGGCCTCGGGCCGTTGGCGTGCGACGTCGCCGCGTTGCTGGGCGAGCGCGACATACTGCGTGGCGCGGGCGCCGATCTGCACAGCCGCCTGACCCTGCTCGCCGGGACAGAACGGGCGACTCGCGGGGCGCAAGGCGGCGTGCAGCGGGCGAAACAGCTCTCGAGGCAATATCGCGGCTACTTGAGAGGCGCCGCGAAAACACCCGTGACCGATCCGGATCATCCCCGCTGGCTCGGAGCCTTGCTGGCGCTGGCGTACCCTGACCGGGTGGCGCAACAGCGTCGGGCAGGCGGCGCCGAATACCGCCTGGCTAACGGGCGGGCCGCGCTGTTCGCCGAACCCGATGCGCTGATGAAAGAGCCTTGGCTGGTGATCGCCGACCTGGGCAGTCGTCAGGGGCAGAAAGAGGAACGTATTTACCTGGCTGCAGGGTTCGATCCTGCGCTGTTCGACTCAGTGCTGGCTGAGCAGATCACCACGGTTGATCAGCTGGATTGGGACGAGCGCGAAGGGGTGTTCCGAGCCGAGCGGCAGCGCAAGGCAGGTGAGTTGATCATCAGTCGCGAGCCATTGACCGGCCTGGACGATTCCGCCCGGGGTCAGGCCCTGCTGGCGCTGGTGCGGCGCAAGGGACTGGAACTCTTGCCATGGACGCCTGCGTTGCGTCAGTGGCAGGCGAGGGTGGGGTTGCTACGTCACCTGGACCTTGAACAGCACGGCAGCAGCGAATGGCCGGACGTGAGCAACGATGCCCTGCTTGAAAGGCTGGAACATTGGTTGCTGCCGTATCTGGGCAAGGTCACGCGGTTAAGTCATTTTGGCAATCTGGACCTGTCGTCGATCCTGCACAACCTGCTGCCCTGGCCGCTGCCGCAACGCCTCGACGAACAGGCGCCGCCTCATTTGAACGTGCCTTCAGGCTCGTCAGTGCGGCTGGACTACAGCGAATACCCGCCCATTCTGGCGGTAAGGCTGCAGGAGCTGTTTGGCTTGTCGGACACGCCCCGGATTGCGGGTGGCCGGCAGATCGTCAAGCTGCACCTTCTGTCTCCCGCACGGCGCCCGGTGCAGGTCACGCAGGACCTGGCCAACTTCTGGCGCAGTACGTATGCGGAGGTGAAGAAAGACCTCAAAGGTCGGTATCCGAAGCATTACTGGCCTGACGACCCCTTGATCGCCGAGCCGACGGCGCGTGTGAAACCTCGCAAGCAGTAAGCGGCTCAGTCCTACAAAGGAGCATCAGGGCGAGCCGGGGAGTAAAAACCGCGCAATCACCGGCAGGTGATCGGAAATCAGCAAGGTGTCCGCCTGACGAACCTGAGCATCAACCCGCTTTAGCGTCGGGCTGTAGAAAAGGTAATCCTGCGTACGGTCAGGCCCGCTCACGCGCGGGTCGTTCGGAAAGCGGGTGTACCACTTGCGGGGTTCGTCTCCGTTGACGTCTTCATTGCTCGGGGTCATCGGGTACAGATCCCACAGGGCATGCAACTCGCTGTCAGGCGTGTAACGCTGCCGCAGTTCGACCGGCAGACGCTGGTACTGACCTTGCGGCAGCAGATTGAAGTCGCCGCCGGCGATCCATGGTGTGCCTGCCTGTTGGAAACCATTCAGCAGTTGAGTCGTGGCTGCAACCTGCCGCGACAGGATGTCATCGCCTGGCTTGAAATCGGCCAGATGCGTGTTCACTACCGCCAGATGCTTGCCGTTACTCAGTGGCAGATAGCTCACCAGTAGCGCGTGCCTGGGCTCGAACTGTCGCCCGATCAGGTTGCCTTCTGGCGAGGGCAGTTGCAGGCGTTCGGCCTTGTCCATTCGATAGCGGCTCAGCGTGGCCAGCTTGGAGCCGACGCTGCCATAGATGTGGCGGTCGGGTACGAAGTCGGATTTCCAGTAAAACGCCTCGGTGCTGCACGGGTAAAGGTCTGTCACCCGCTCCTGCAGCAGTGCCAGCTGGTTCACGTAATCGGTGTTCTTGGCGCCGTCATCCACTTCCTGCAACAGCACCATATCCGGCTGCTCGTCACGAATCACCCGCGCGACTTCATCAAGGTTGTAGGCGATATCTTCCGGGGTGGGGCGTTCGTCCGGGCCGCTGCCGTCTGCCATGTCGTACCAGAACACATAGCGTTTGCCCGCCAGGTACTGGATGTTCCAGGTCATGACCTTGAGGGCCTGTCCGGGCACCAGTGTCGGCGGTGCTGCGTCTTTGGCGTTGCAGCTGACGGGCATGCGCTCATGCCGGGCGGGATGCCAGGTCACCTCGTAAATCAAGCCGCCCATCAACGCGGCAAGCAGGGCGAGGAAGAGGGCAGCGCGCAGTAACCGGGACATCGGCGTTCCTCAGGCCGGCTGTGCGGGCCCGTCGATGAGCATGAACAGGCGGAACATCACCACGCTGATGAACAACTGCAGGAAGCTCGAAACGCTGTCGACGACCAGGGACAACAGCGGGCTTTGCTGATCGGGCAGCACGTAAAAGCTCAGTCCTTCGAGCACCGAGAGCGGAATGTAGACGAACAGCACGCAGACCAGAATCCGCACCACGTGCCCCTTGCTCATCTTGAAGCTTTCACGCATGGCCTCCAGCGGACCGATGCCTCGCAGCACCAGCAGGTACTCGGAGAACACCAGTTTGATCATCACCCACACGCCCGGAACGATAAACAGCGACAGGCCCGCCATGATCAGAAGGGTGCTCAGGGCGGTCAGCACGGCAAAGGTCGGCCACATACGCAGCGTCGCCGCCAGCAGATTGCGCTTGGCAGGGTTCTCGCCTCGGGTCTTGGCATCCAGAAACAGAATCAGCGCACCGGTGTACAACGGATAAAACAGCAGGCCGATCAGCAATTGCCAGCTTGCCGATCCTTCGCCCGCCGCGATGGCCAGCATCTGTTTGGTCAGTGCCTCCAGGATCACCAGCGGCAGGCACAACGTCAGAATGCTGGCGAAGTTACGCCGGAAGAAGTACAGCGAGTCTTGGATGATGGTCAGAGGATTCATGAAAGCTTCACAGGGAAAAAGCAGGCCGACACTTTAACGTAGAGCCGGTGAGCGGGCCAACGTGACGCACGTCGCCAGGGTTCTTAACTTTTTTTACATCCTATTGAAACGCCCCGGAAACGCCCCATTACTGATTGTGTCTGACACTGTGGTCAGTCACAGAATTCCTACGGCAATCTAACGAGGTCGCCATGAACAGCGAAGAGCAAACCCTGATCGACGGCTTGTTTACCAAACTCAAGCAAGCAGAAACCGATTCGGCCCCCCGAGACGCCCAGGCCGAGGCGCTGATCAAGGAGCACCTGACCCGGCAGCCCACCGCGCCTTACTACATGGCACAGGCGATCCTGGTCCAGGAGGTTGCGCTCAAACAGATGGAAGCGCAAAACCGCCAACGCGACGAGCAGATTCAACAGTTGCAGGCCGAACTTCAGCGCGCGAAAGCACAAACGGCGCCGGCCCAGGGTGGCGGAGGTTTTCTGTCGAGCATCTTCGGCGGTGGCTCTCGCGAGCCACAGGCGCAACAGCCCGCCTCGTCGTTCTCGCGTCCTTCCAGTCCGCAGCCCTCTGCCGGCGGCTGGCGCGACAGCGGCCCTGCCAGTCCTCCACCGTACAACGCACCTCAACAGGGCAACTACGCACAGCCGCAGCAGCAGGCACCCGCCGCACCTATCGGCAGTGGTTTTCTGGGCGGCGCGCTGAAAACCGCTGCCGGTGTGGCCGGTGGTGTGATGCTGGCAGAAGGCATCAGCAGCCTGTTTCACCACAACAGCCAGCCTCAGGAAATCGTCGAGATCATCGATCAGCAGCCTGCACAACCTGCGGCCGATAGCAATTTCGACAACGGCAACAACGGCGGTTGGGGTGATGATCAGCAACGCGTGACCAGCAATGACGGCTGGGGCAATGACTCCGGCGGCTTCGCCGACACCGATTACGGCAACGATGACAGCAGCGGCTTGTTTGGCGGCGATGATGACGATTCGTACGTCTAAGCACTGACACGTAGTACAAGCCGACTTGATCGTTCCCACGCTCCACGTGGGAACGGTTTTCAGGACGCTCCGCGTCTATCTTGGGTGACGGGGCTTGGGTGACGGGGACCGTCACAGGATGCATTACCGCGCAGAGCGTGGGAACGATCAACTCCCCGTTTAATACTGAAGTCTTCAATCCCCTCCTCAAACTGGCATACTGAGCGCCGGTCCGACCCTCGGACCATCGTCGCTTTCAGCGCATCGAGGAGTTCGGGTGAGAAGAATCGCGGTGTTCGCCGACGTACAGAACCTGTATTACACCGTGCGTCAGGCTCATGGTTGCCACTTCAACTATGCCGCTCTGTGGGCGGACATCAGCCAGCGCGGGCAAATCGTCGAGGCTTATGCCTACGCCATCGACCGGGGCGACAGCAAGCAGCAGCAGTTCCAGCAGATCCTTCGCAATCTGGGCTTCACCGTCAAACTCAAACCCTATATCCAGCGCAGCGATGGCTCGGCCAAGGGCGACTGGGACGTCGGCATCACCATCGATATCATGGACGTCGCGCCGACCGTCGACGAAGTCGTGCTGGCGTCCGGTGACGGCGATTTCGACCTCTTGCTCGATCGCATCATCAGCAAGCACGGCGTCGAGGCAGTGGCTTACGGCGTGCCGGGCCTGACCGCCAACTCCCTGATCCGCGCGGCCAGTCGCTATGTGCCGATCGAAGGTGGGTTGCTGCTCAAAAGCTAACGATTTTCCTGTGTAGGAGCGTGGCTTGTCCCGCGATCTGCCGGGAACCGGCAGGTGCATGCGGTGTTTCAGGCACAACCAAGTCGCCTGATTTTGCTGCCGCTGCGCGCCAGATCGCGGGACAAGCCACGCTACAGTCTGTGGATCGACACATATTTAAGGTTGTAAAAAATGCAAGAACGCATCGCCGTCATCGACTTTGAAACCACCGGCATCTCCCCGAGCAGCAGTTGTCGGGCCACCGAGATTGCCGTGGTGATCATGGAGCAGGGCGTCATCGTCGAGCGTTATCAGAGCTTGATGAACGCTGGCGTGCGCATTCCGTCGTTCATCGAGTCGTTGACTGGCATCAGCAACAGCATGCTGCGCACCGCGCCGCCGGCCGAGCGCGTCATGAATGAAGTCGCCGAGTTCGTCGGTCTGACCCCATTGGTCGCGCACAACGCTTCGTTCGACCAGAAATTCTGGGATTTCGAACTCTCGCGCATCAAACGCAATCGCCAACAAAGCTTCGCCTGCTCGATGCTGCTGGCCCGACGCCTGATGCCGAGTGCACCGAACCACAAGCTCGGCACATTGACGAGTTGGGCTGGCCTGCCACACACCGGAAAGGCTCACCGGGCCATGGCCGATGCCGAGATGGCCGCTAACCTGACCGCTCACTTGAGCCAGGAACTGCGAACTACCCATGGCCTTGCCGGTGTCTCCCACCAGTTGCTATGCACTCTGCAAAAAGTCCCCGCCAAGAAACTGGCCGATGCGATCAGCAAGCATCGCGGCGCCTGATGGTGGATGGCTGATGCCTGAGGTCAGCCATGCTGCTGCGTGAAAAGTGTACGGGTCGAATAAACCCCAGTTGTTACTAACATTGCCCAGGCTGACATTTTTAGAATCACATCAATAATAAATTCCTTGCGTTCGAGCCTTTCATGCCTGCCTCCCGCCGCTTTCCCTTATTGCTCATCGGCGCCTTTTTCGCGCTTTACGTGATTTGGGGGTCAACGTATCTCGCCATCCGCATCGGTATCGAGACCTGGCCACCGCTCATGATGGCGGGCGTACGCTTCACGATTGCCGGGTCGATCCTGTTCGCCTTCATGCGTTTTCGCGGGGCGCCGATGCCGACCTGGCAGCAATGGAAAGCGGCGGGGATGATCGGTTTCCTGTTGCTCGCATGCGGCAATGGCGCCGTGACCCTGGCCGAACATGCCGGGGTGGCCTCCGGTGTCGCTGCGTTGGCGGTGGCCGTGGTGCCCTTGTTCACCTTGTTGTTCGGCTTGCTCTGGGGGCATCGCAACACGCGACTGGAATGGGCCGGGATCATGCTGGGGCTGATCGGTATCGCCCTGCTCAACCTGGGCTCCAACCTGCAAGCCAGTCCAATGGGCGCCGCACTGGTGATCTTCGCAGCCGCCACGTGGTCCTTCGGCTCGGTGTGGAGTCGCTATTTGCCGTTGCCCGCCGGCCCGATGGCCAGTGCCTGTGAAATGCTGACCGCCGGTGCAATGATGCTGATCGGCAGCTACGTCAGCGGTGAGCGCATGACCCAATCGCCCGGCATGTCGGGCTGGCTGGTAATGGCGTATCTCGTGGTGTTCGGCTCCATCGTCGCGTTCAGCTCCTACATGTACCTGCTGAAAAACGTGCGGCCCGCAGCAGCGACCAGTTACGCCTACGTCAACCCCGCGGTTGCCGTGCTGTTGGGCATGCTGTTCGCCGACGAGCACATCGGCCCGGCCGAGGCCGCGGCGATGGCGGTCATCATCAGCGCCGTGGTGTTGATCGGTCTGCCACAGTGGCGCAAGCAGAACGCGGTGCAAACCGGGTAAACTGCGCGGCATTGCGCAACGCACGACCTTTTTCCAACGGTATACACATGACATTCGCCTCCCTCGGCCTGATCGAACCCTTGCTGCGCGCGCTTGAAGCGCTTGGCTACCAGACGCCAACCCCCGTTCAGGCCAAGGCGATTCCGCCTGTCCTGGAAGGCCGTGACCTCATGGCCGCCGCGCAGACCGGCACCGGCAAGACCGCAGGCTTCGCGCTGCCGCTCCTGCAACGCCTGACCATGGAGGGCCCAAAGGTGGCCGCCAACTCCTTGCGCGCGCTGGTGCTGGTGCCGACCCGCGAGCTGGCCGAGCAGGTTCACGAAGCGATCCGCCAGTATGCCGAACACCTACCTCTGACGACCTACGCGGTCTATGGCGGCGTGAGCATCAACCCGCAAATGATGAAACTGCGCCGCGGCGTCGACGTGCTGGTGGCAACGCCGGGCCGTCTGCTCGACCTGCATCGCCAGAACGCGGTGAAGTTCTCCCAAGTTCAGACGCTGATCCTCGACGAAGCGGACCGCATGCTCGACCTCGGCTTCTCCGAAGAACTGCGCGACATCTACGCCGCGCTGCCCAAGCGTCGTCAGACCCTGCTGTTTTCGGCAACCTTTTCCGACTCGATCCGCGCACTGGCCGGGCAAATGCTCGACAACCCGCTGAGCATCGAAGTCAGCCCGCGCAACGTAGCTGCGTCCTCGGTCAAACAATGGGTCGTGACCGTCGACAAAAAGCGCAAAGGCGAGCTGTTCATTCATCTGTTGAAAAAACAGCGCTGGAGCCAAGTGCTGGTGTTCGCGAAGACTCGCGTTGGCGTCGATCAACTGGTTGATCGCCTGCAAGGCCTGAGCATCAACGCCGACGGCATTCACGGCGACAAACCGCAAGCCACCCGCCAGCGTGCGCTGGATCGCTTCAAGGCCGGTGAAGTGCAAATCCTCGTCGCCACCGACGTCGCCGCGCGCGGCCTGGACATCGACGACCTGCCGACCGTGGTCAACCTCGACCTGCCCATCGTCGCCGAAGACTACGTCCACCGCATTGGCCGCACAGGACGCGCGGGCCAAACCGGCGAAGCGATTTCGCTGGTCTGCGCCGATGAAGTCGAACTGCTCAGCGCCATCGAAGTACTGACCCGGCAGACCCTTCAACGCCGGGAAGAACCCGACTTCATTCCCGAACACCGCGTACCGGCGACCGACGCAACCGGCCAGATCCTCAAGAAACCGAAAAAGCCAAAGAAACCCAAAGTCAGCGGCGGTGGCGGTAAACGCAACCTCGGCAAGTGGGTCGACAGCGGCGAAACCGTGGCCGAAGCGCCTGCGGTCAAGCCGGTGAGGAAGGTGCCGGCGTTCAATACGGGGCCGAGGAAGCGTAAGCCTTAACGGCTATCGGGCTAGGTGCAGACCGGTGGGAGCGAACGAATCGATCCCACCGTTTAGAGAAGCAATTGAACTGAATGGGCATGATGGCTGTAGGCTTGCCCGCTCAACGCTTATTCAGGATGTCCTGATAAAGCGCGGCGTAGGACTGAACCATCTTTTCGGCGGTAAAGACTTCTTCGTACCGCTGAGCCGCTTTCAAGCCCATCCGGCCAGCCAACTCCCGATCATTCCACAGCGTCGTCATCGCCGCCGCCAGGGACATCGCGTCCCGGGGAGGGACGACCAGTCCGGTTTCATTTGCGATGTTGATAAACGTCGTACCGCTGCCGATCTCACAGGAGATCATCGGCTTGCCGTACATCGCACCTTCCAGAAGTGAAATACCGAACGACTCCGAACGTAAGTGAGAAGGGAACACGAACGCCTCGCACAATGTGAGCAGTGCGTTCTTGTCCTCATCCGGCAGGCCGCCCAGGAAGGTGACATTCCCTAGTCCCAGCGCTTGAGCTTTCGCCTTCAGCGCAGCTTCTTCGTACCCCCCACCCATGATGACGACCGGCAGGCCGGTCTGGTGCGCAGCTTCCAACAGAAAATCGAGCCCTTTGTAGTAACGAAGGGCGCCAACAAACAGGAAAAACCGTTCACCCAACTGCTGTTTCCAGTGCAACAGCCGCGACTCGGAAGGGGCGGGGTAGGTCGCTCGATCCAGGCCATAAGGAATGATCTCGACCTTGTCCTTGAAGCGAGTCAGCACCTCGCTGCTGGAGGCGTAATTGGGCGACGAGGCGACGATGCGATCAACGCTGCCCAAGAAGCGGTTCATCAGCGGGGTGTACAGCTTGAGCAGCGTCTTCTGCTTGACGATGTCCGAGTGGTAGCTCACCAACGACGGTTTCTTCAGGCGAGTCGCGAAATGCGCCACATCCATATACGGCCATGGGAAGTGGTAATGCACGATGTCCGCTTCGGCGGCCAGCTCCTTGAAATCACGAATGCCGGACAGTGAGAGGCCGGTAGACGCGACGTACAGGTCTTGCTTCGAGCGGTGGATCACATGGTTGCCGACGGTTTCATTTCGCGCCGAGCCGTTTGCGCTCAGATAAAGAACCTGGGGTTCAATGCCGTGGGCCACGCTGCCCTGCGATAGCTGGAAAATAACTTGCTCGATGCCACCACCCGGCGTTTCCGGGAAGTAGGTTTTGAAGAAGTGAAGAACTTTGATCATCAGGGTTCTCTGACGAAACGATATGCCCGCCGACCTCGCGAAGAGTACCTGGCGCGTCGGGCGGTAGTTTGAAGTGCATAAGATAAAAGAAAGCCCGAAGCGTTTTGCAACGCTCCGGGCTCATGGCGCGAAATCACGCGTCAGCCAGCATCCAGCTCAGCGTTTCGCTCAACTCCGGCGTTTGCCAGCCCGGGACCAGCGACTTCAATCGAGTGTTGTCGCCACACAAGGTCTTCACCTCATTAGCCCTGACAAACGCAGGGTTCACCTCGACCGTCAGATCATGCCCGGTGATGCTTCGGCACATGTCGATCACTTCGCGCAGCGAGTGGGTCTTGCCCGAGCTCACGTTGACGAACTGACCAAACGGCTTGGCCTCCAGCAGGCCGCGATAGGCAGCGACCAGTGAGCGGACATCGCTGAAGTCACGCCAGACGTCCAGGTTGCCCAGCTCGATCTTGTCGGCTTTTTCACGGAAGTGTTTGACGATCTTAGGAAGCAGGAAATTATCCGCCTGACCCACACCCGTGTAATTGAATGGACGGGTGATGAAGATCGGCAGCTTGCCGAACCACAAACTGGCCATGTATTCCATGGCCAGTTTGCTCACTGCATAGTCATTGGCGGGGGCGGGCAGGGTGCTTTCGTCCAGTAACCCCTCCGAGGCGTTGCCATAAACGTTGGCACTGCTTGCCAGCAGGACACTTTCTGGCGTCTTGCCGCAGGCGGCAATCGCTTCCAACAGGTTGCGGGTGCCAATCAGGTTGACCTGATAAAACGCCTCCGCAGCGCCATGCCCCACAAATGCGAGTGCAGCAAGATGAACAACGATATCCGGCTGAATGTCTGCCAGTAGCTCGCTCAGACCCACCAGATCGGTGAGGTCCGCTTGATAATAATTGGCTTCAACGGAGGGCTGACTGCCCAGGCCAACCACTTCACAGCCTTGGGCTGTGAGTTCGGCGGCCATGTAACGCCCCGTGAAACCTTGAATACCTGTTATCAGTGCGCGCTTACCGGCAATACTCATCAGAACGAAAATCCTTTTTCATTTCGACGCAGGTCCGCTTCAACCATCATGCGGCACAACTCTTCCAGGTTCGTCTTCGGCTCCCAGCCCAGAACCTTTTTGGCTTTCGCTGGGTTACCGATCAGCAGCTCGACTTCGGCCGGACGGTAGAACTTCGGATTTACGACAACCAAGACCTTGCCAGTGGCGGCGCAAGTGCCTTTTTCTTCTTCCGCTTCGCCGCTCCAGTTGATAGTGATATCAACGGCTTTGAATGCCATGGTGACGAAGTCGCGCACGGTTTCAGTGCGGTTGGTCGCCAGGACGAACGTATCCGGTTCATCAGCCTGCAGCATGCGCCACATACCTTCGACATACTCTTTGGCAAAGCCCCAGTCACGCTTGGCGTCCATGTTGCCCAGCTCAAGCGTGTCCTGCAGGCCCAGCTTGATCTTCGCCACGGTGTCGGTGATCTTGCGGGTCACGAACTCACGGCCGCGCAGTGGCGACTCGTGGTTGAACAGGATGCCGCTGGTCGCGAAGATGCCGTAGGACTCGCGATAGTTGATGGTCATCCAGTGGGCGTACAGCTTGGCAACGCCGTAAGGGCTGCGCGGGTAGAACGGGGTTTCTTCAATCTGAGGGATCGCCTGAACCTTACCGAACATCTCGGAGGTCGACGCTTGATAGAAGCGGGCCTTCGGATTAACGATACGGATGGCTTCCAGCAGGTTCACAGCACCCAGACCGGTGATCTCGGCGGTGGTCAGAGGCTGATCGAAGGAAACACCTACGAAGCTCTGTGCTGCCAGGTTGTAAACCTCGGTCGCTTCAGTGGTCTGCAGCAGACGGATGCTGGCCGACAGGTCGGTCAGGTCATACTCGACCAGATGCAGGTTAGCGTTGTTCTGGATACCCAGTTCTTCGATCCGCCAGAAATTGACAGAACTGGTACGACGATAGGTGCCGTAGACGGTGTAGCCCTTGGCAAGCAGCAGTTCAGCCAGGTAGGCGCCGTCTTGACCAGTGATGCCGGTAACGATTGCTTTCATGCGAATCCTTTAAACTCCATTAGCGCCGGGGCGGCTGTTCATACCAAATGCAGAGCTTAGCCAAGACCAGCAGCCAAGCGTCATCGAGAGCGCTATCATACAGAAAATATGGGGCATGGACGATGGGGAGAGCATGCGAACGGGTCCTTAGAACGCCGGTTCGCTTGGCCTAGAGCAGCCTGCCTCGCCCTGTAGCTACCCTGTCTTTTTTGCCTGTCCATGGATAGATGGGAGTGGCGTTGAACATCTCAATGCTTCGATTCTGCGAAAAATCTAGTGACGAAAAAAACTAGAAGGCGCCACCCAAGGCACGCTGTTCGGTGCTCTTTGATATTTGATAGTTTTGGCGAGAGAAATGAAAAAAAACTCTGATAGAGCCCTGTTTGCGAATCAGCTCAGAGGGCTGGCAGTCGTGGCAGTCATCATTGTGCACTGGTGCGGAATATACTGGTATGCACGGGGAGTGGTAGCGTCCTATATTTATGCCCCAATGTTAGAGGGTAGTCCACCTGGCGGTTTGGACTATTTAAAGATTCCCACGGTTAACTACGGGCCCTTTGGTGTTTCAATCTTTTTTCTTATTTCCGGCTTCGTTATCCCGTTTTCGTTGGCGAGACTGGCGCCGGGCCAGTTTCTAATTGCACGCTTATTGCGTATTTATCCCACCTATATTGCCGCTTCGTTACTGATGTTGGCGACCGTCTGGCTGTCGAGCCGCTATTGGGGGCAGGCGTTTTCAATGCCCTTGGGGAGGCTGCTGGCAAACCTGGTTTTGCTACAAGGTAATCTTGGCAGTGCGAGCATAGACTTGGTCAACTGGACCCTGTCGATTGAGATAAAATTCTACATCGTGGCGGCGCTGCTATATCGGTCGATACGAAGCGGGAACGCTTACCCTATATTTCTGTTTGCTGCTGGGGTGCTCGCGGGAACAGTGTTATTTCCACACCTATTGGATGGGATGAACGTAAGCTCCGTGGTAGTAGACTCGCTGAAGACTGAGTTGATGTGCGTCATTTTTATGTTTGTCGGTACAGGCTTTTATCATCATTATACCGGCACCTATACGACCAGGCAGTTAGTTCAATACTCAGCAATTCTCCTTGTTCTCTTTATGCTTTGTTGGCCTAATACATCTTGGGTTACACAGATACCTGAAATCCCTCAAAATTATGTTTATGGGTTACTGGTGTTTAGCGTCAGTTACGTTTTTCGCCGCTATTTCAGGCCCATTGCCCCGCTGGATTTTTTGTCAAATATCAGTTACTCGGTGTACGTGCTTCACTCCATAATAGGGTATGCCTCGCTAAGATTCTTCATGGGTAATGGGTTTTCTTTCTTCATATCGGCACTGCTGACATCAATTTTTGTTTTGTGCCTGTCCTACGCTCTGCACAGATTGGTGGAGAAACCTACAATGCACTTGGGTAAAAAAATCTTCCAAGTCAACGTCGCGCCGGAGCCTCGCACTACAGTAAATTCCTGATAATCCATACCGCTGTCCGAGGCTTACCGAGACATCGATATCTGCCCATTTCGGGCAGATATTCCGCAGGGGGCTGGGGCCCCCTGCGGTTTCATAGCTTCCTTACAAAATAATTTCAAGCAATCGGTCGGCGCTTTGCTCCCAAGAGAGGCAGCCTATCGCTTCTGATTTAGGGTGTTCCCCCGCCGCATAAAGCGCCAGCCAACTGTTGATGCATGTGACCAGTTCGTTCTTGTTATTACTCGAGAAATAATAGGCATGCGGCCCTGCGATCTCTTTGAAGACAGGTAAATCTCTGGCAATGATCGGCAGATTTTTCTGGGCAGCTTCGACAATAGGCAGACCGAATCCCTCGCCCTCGCTTGCGAATATCAAGCATGAAGCTCGTGCGTAGATCGCTTCCAGCGTCGCATCATTGACGTCCGATAGCCATGTCAGATGATGGCCTTTCTCAGGATGGTTATTCAATGTGGCGACGATCTCAGGAAGATTCCGTCGGTCTGCAGCCTCGACGTTTTTCCAACCCTCTTTTCCGACGATCACAAGTTCGACATCGACCCCGGCCTCCCACAGCTCGGTGAACGCGTTGACCACGTCGATGTGCCCCTTGCGAGGTTCGATAGTTCCAACCATCAGAAACGTGGGTTTGGCGCCGAGTTTGCTGATCACAGCCTCATCTAGTTTTTCAGCCTTGCCTTGGTCAATGTGAGCGCTTTTCAGATCCGCACCCAGATGAAACCAGTCAACCGTGAACCCTTTCGCGCGCATTTCTTGTGATTCCGACCACGCGTTGTATTCCGCTGCGACGGATTTTGAAATACAGACGACGCCGTTAAGCATCGCGGTAGTCTGCAACCATCGTTGTGACGGCACCTCAGCTTGCGGTGGGAAACGCTTGGGCAGCAGCACCGGCAAAAGGTCGAACACGGTTGCGTAAATTTTTACGCCGTTGTTCATGAGATGTGAAAAATAGCCGGATTCATAGGCCTGAACGAGACTGCCAGACCAATCCAGAGTCAATACCGTGTCACCCTTTTGAGGTACTACAACCTCATCGTTGAGTAAAGCGGGTGCGCCGATGCATTCCAGCGTGAAGGACGTTGCGGTTTTGTATCCCCAAACATCATTGGTTTTGCAGAGATACACCGGCTCAAAACGGACCGACGGCAGGGTCTTTTTCAACAGTGCCATCATGACGGCCATTGCTACCCTTTCAATTCCGGTTCTCAAAGTAGTTACGTGAGTAGCCGTGATGTCCAGATAGACGGTCTTGTAAGACCTCTCAAGCGGGAAGTTCTGCGAGAGGCAGTCCGCAAGACGAACGTTATGTTCGCGAAGGTAATCGTCGCTTGCGTTATCGAAAACCCGCCGAAGCAAAGCGTCAAGACTGTACCGATTATTTACGTAATGTCGTTCAACAGAGTCGAAATACAAGTTCGCGCAATTCTCAGGTGAGTGTCGGGTGCGAATCACCTCCAGGCCTTTTGCTGCGACTTTCTCTCGCATCGGCTGGTTGCTTCTCATAAGTTCAAGTGCCTGCTGGAGCTCGGCAACCTCGAATTTATCCTGCAGCATGATCGTGGCATCGCTGTCGAGTTCGGCAAACGAGCCATTAGCATTAGCAATGACCGCAGCACCGTAGTTCATACAGTCCAAGACCGCAGCGGATGTCTCGCCCCTCGAATTACCCCGCAGTTGCACGGCGATGTCGGTAGCAGCCAGATAACCATTGTAGGTAGCCGAATCGACCCATCCCGTGATCTTGATATTGGCGGGGTGCGCGGCTTTTGAAATGAGTTGATCCAATTTTTCCCGGTAAGGAGGATTATCGATATCACCGACGAAGACCAGCTTGCATCGCGGGTCTTTTGCCAGTTCCGAGTCAACCCACGCTTCCAGAAGAAGATCATTCAGCTTGGTCGGGTCCAGGAAGCCAAAGCTGCACACAACCAGATCGTCAGCGTCCAGGCCCGCTAGTTTCTTGGCTGCACCCCGATCACTGGCGGGCGCCGGTTGTCGAAGCAGCGGGATCAGGTCGCACTTTGCGGCCAGACGTTCGCCATACCAGTGCTGGCCAAGCTCCTTGGCAAAGTTAGAGTGAAAGATAACGCCATGTGCTTGTTGAAATATTTCAAGATTCGTCGGGTACTTGACCCGAATGTCGTCGTCATTCGCGTGCTGATATTTCTCAATCAGGGCGCTGTAGCCGTGTGAGTAGTAAAGCGCTTCATCCCAGGCATTCGGACTCATCTTGGTGTCTTGAAGATAGGATTTGAGCCCGCTGGTGTAGAAGTCGTGAAGCACTACGACGCCAGGCACCAGCCTCATGAGTTCAAGCATGTGCAGATGAAACGTCGAATTGCCCATCTGGTAGATCACGCGATCCACCGTGCCGGCATTGTCCAGCAGCCACTGCGGGTCACGGATTGCGCAATTCTTCAGTGCCCACTCGTCCTTCACCGAGTTCTGGTTGACCACCAGGTCTATGTCATAGTGTTTGTAGAGCTCGGGGAGGAGTTCGGCAGAGTATCCTGCAATACCAGTGCGTTCCGGCGGCATGGGTGATACGAAGGCGAGACGCTTCCTGTGCAGCCCTTTGGAGACCGGCGCAGCCGGTTTCCGCTCAGCCAGATAATGCTCGAACGCATTGATAGCGGTCTGGGCCGAATGATCCCAGGTAAACAATTTGGCCTGCTTTATGCCATGTGCAATGAGCGCTGTTCTGAACGCTTCGTCATCAATGGCCTGAAGCATTTTGGCGCTGATGGCCCCAACGTCGTACGGATCAAATAACGCCTCATCCCAACCTAGTACTTCGGGGATGCTGGAGGCTCGCGACCCGATCGCTGCGGCGCCACATGCCATAGCCTCAAGAGGCGGCAATCCGAAGCCTTCATGCCAGGAAGGAAATACGAAAACCCGGCAAAGGTTATAGAGGGTGACCAGTTGCTGCTCGTCGACATAGCCTAGAAAAATCAAGTCTTCGGGTTGCAAGCCCTTCGCACAGCCCTCGGCAATCAGATTGTTCGAATGGCTGACGGGGATTTTCCCAGCGAAAACCAACTGGTGCCTGTTACGGACAGCCTCAGGGAGTTTTGCGAAAGCGTGCACAAGACGCGTCAGGTTTTTTCGGTCGTCTGCTCCACCGGTATAGAACACATAGGATTTACTGATGCCCAGGTTCTGAAGAAAAATCGCAGCGTGGTCTGGCGAGATCGTGTGCGGCTGGAACACGTCGTCGATCGCCGTCGACACGTTGACCGAGTTCGACTCGTCCACTGACAGATATTCAACACCTTCCGCTCGGGAAAACTCAGAAATCGACAGTACAAGAGATGCTCGTTGAAGAGCGTCGATTTTGCCCATGTAATGCTGCTTGTAACTCGGGCTCGCGTTCAGATACTGCGCGGGGTTGAGTAAAGGAATCAGGTCATAGTGAGAGACGCTTACAGGCGTTTTCGTATCGAAGCGACCAATGCTCGTCACTGCATCATCAAGATAGCCCTCTATGAGCGACGACACATGAATAATGTCGGGCTTCAGGCTTGCAATAAATCCTTCGCGTATGAGTTCAGCCGCTTTACGGCGCTCCAGATTCCCTTCGTGAATCTCTGACACGGGACCTGGCGCATACCATACGTGAATGTTTTCGGAGGGCAGCAGGCCGGCGAACGCCGACTGAATGGACTCGATGGTTTCGGAAAGAAGACCATTCAGTACGAGATGAACATCGTGTTCACCTCTGTTACGCACTATCGCCAGTGCCAGCGAAAGGCTGTATCTGCCGATACCACGGAAGCGGCTTTCGGTCTGGGCACCTTGCAGGTCGATCACAATACGCATTATTTAAATCCCGCCCCGAGTCTTTTCCGCGAGTTTGAGTTTTGCCAGCACTGTGCGTGCATGTGGAGAGAGGTTTTCAGTGCCGATGCTCACCGATGTTTCGACGTCCGGGTGGAACAGCGGGATATCCCGCAACACAAGGCGAGAGCGCAGGAAGTCGTAAGCGCCCACTTTTTTAAGCACAACGATTCCTGACTTCTTAATGCCTTCGTATCGCGAAAGTTTTCGGATCGAATAGAAAACAACCTTCCGTGTGATCGATTTCGCACGTGCTTTCGCGCCGTCACGGACCAGCATGTTCCTTTGTGCACGCAGATAATGGGCAGTTGAAACCAGGCGACGAGGAATGAGTACACTGAGCGCATGCATACGACCGGCACTGGCCTCTAGTCGCGCAGCCATCTCCTTTAATAGCTGCTCCTGATGGTTGCATTGCCAAGCGACGTGAGTGATGAGTCTCTGCTGTTCGACAAACTCGGTTCGCAGTTTCGAGTTCTCAGTGCGCAGCGTTCTGTTTTCAAGCTCAACGCTGTTGAGCTGAATTTTCAGCGACATCTGCATAGACGCCATGCTTTCCTGCAGGGTGTTGACTGCGTGGTTTGCTGCCCAGCTTTGCGCTTGCATTTCACCAATCTTACGGTCGAAAACCGCAGCAACGCCGTCAAGATCAACGCCGATTTTATCGTCGAATAATTGATCTAGTTGTGGCTCGGATGCGCCTTGCGCAGGGGTCTGCGCAACCACTGCGTAGTCCGGGCTGACTCCGCGGAGCACTTGCGACAGAGTGACATCGTTCATCTCTGAGAGGGGTGCAGGCTCTTGTAATCGTAGGATCGTTGAGCGAGCGTAGCCGTAGTAATCCGGCAGGAACTGCAGTAGGAGGGGCGGCAGAGGATTAACGTGGGTGGGATCCATATAGAAGTTGCAGGTGCCGACTGTCAGATTCTCCGGATTCGGGGTCTCCAGTATCAGAAGTCCACCTGGGACCAGCACGCGCTTCGCTTCCTGAACCAACGTCTGCAGCTGTTGGAAAGGAATGTGTTCGACCAGATGGAAAGCGGTCACCGCCATTTGGGTCGCATCCGGCAGTTGCTTGAGGTAGCTGATAGCGTCGCTGTGTGAAACCGCCAAGCCTCGCTTCTTGCACGAGGCCAGCATTTCATCGTCGAGGTCCACCCCATGACAGCGGACCTGCAACGAGGTCAGCAACTCCAGCCATTCGCCCCTGCCGCAACCGAGGTCTGTCACCTCCAGGTCCCAACATTCTCGAATTTTTTCGATGTAGGGTTTGTAGACTGCCAGTCGTTCAAGGATCAACTCTCTGGATCCACGGTGCTTGTCTTCAAATGCTCTGTAAAATTCGCTCACTCACATACCCTGATTTACAAGCTGTACTGCCAGCTGTTCTATTGAAAACGAGGCGCCGGCCCCAGTACGTCCCCCACCTGAGAAGGGCGGGGGGCTAAGCCCTTCAAGCGGATCGATGATCGACCTCGACGATGGGCGGCATCCATGTCAAACCTACAAAGGTGCTCTGTCCGATGTTGACGACGTTGAACACCAAGGCGAGGTCCAGCCATTCAAAGTTTTCGGCGATATGGTTATCCGAAGCATGCAGTGCCACAGCGACAGAATAGGAACCCACGCCCAGGTTTGCAGAGAACTTGAAATTCCAGGCAGGTCTTGCTCCGGCCTGCACGTCTATTGACTTGCAGTTCAGATGGTGGGTGTTGGTGCCAAAAACGTTCTGCCCCAAGCGGTCTTTGATGACATAGCCGACCACCAGCTCTGGGAGGGGGTGGTGAACATGAGTTTCAATCCGCAGGGTCACCTCATCTCCGACACCGACAAATTCCACCGGCTCGCCGGATTTGTCATAAAGCGTGACGCTTTCGATTGTGGCTTTACGGCTGCCAGATCGAGTTTGCTTGGCTCCATCGTTGAGTGATTTCACCTCAACGGTGGCGTTCTCTTTATCGGCAAGAATCGCGTTATAGAAGTCCATGACCTCTTCCGGAGGTCCGTCCTTAACGATTCCGCCTTCATCCAGCAGAATGGCCCGATCACAGAGCGCTTGAATTGACCCACGGTCATGGGAAACGATGATCAGTGTCGTCCCGAGTTCCTGAAACTCTTTGATCCGCCCAAAACTCTTGTGCTGGAAATAACTGTCGCCGACGGAAAGCGCCTCATCCACGATCAGTATGTCCGGACGAAACGCCGTGGCTACGGAGAAGGCGACTCGCATCTGCATGCCGCTGGAGTAGGTGCGAACACTTTCATCAAAGTACTCCCCGATCTCTGCGAACGCCTCGATATCTTTGATGACCTCATCGATCTGATGGTTGTGGAAACCCATCAGGCCTGCAGCGTGATACACGTTCTGACGTCCAGTCAGCTCGGGGTTGAAACCCATGCCGAGCTCCAGAATGGCAGCGATTCGTCCATTGACTTCGATCGAACCTTCGGTCGGCTGTAGTGTGCCAGTGATCATTTTCAGAAGGGTTGATTTACCTGCGCCGTTCTGGCCAACGATGCCGATTGCTTCGCCTGGCTCGATCGAAAAATTAACGTCGCGTAATACCCAGTGCTCCTGACTCGCCTTGGCTGGCACGTAAAACCAGCTGGCGATTCGCTTCCACTCTGAATTGTAGACCCGGTAAGCTTTGCCCAAGTTGCTGACAGTCAACAGGCTCATAGGGAATCCACCATTTCAGGCGCCGCGCGGCGAAACATAAACAGGCCCAGCAACATCAATCCCACCGATACCGCCGCAGTTACGGCAATTTCCTGGGTCTGGGGAGGTACTTGATACACCAGCACATCGTGATAGGCGGTGACGATCGAGTACATCGGGTTCCAGACCATATAGGAGCGCAAGTCTTCAGGGATGATGTTCGCCGAGTACACGATAGGCGTGAACCAAAACCACACTTGCAGAATGATCGGCACGATCTGGCCTATGTCTCGCACGAAGACGTTAAGAACGCCAAGAACGAGACCGAGTCCCAAGGCAAGCGCGGTCACCGCGACAGTGAGAGGAATCAGCCAGAACATTTGCATCGTCGGCATATGACCAAGCAACGCGAACACGACCAGCACCGCAACGAACAGCAGCAAATTATTCAGCAAGCATGAGCCCAGTACGATCACTGGCAGGGCGATGCGCGGGAAGCGCATCTTCTTCATCAGATTGCCTTGCTCGATGAAGATGCTCAAGCAGCGTGAGACAACCTCGGAGAACAGGTTCCAGGCCAAAATACCCGCCATCAGGTACAGCGCATAAGCGTATTTGTTATCGATTCCAGGAAGCTTGGCCGCCAGGACGTTGGAAAGGATCAGAGCATAAATGGCGACTTGCGACAGCGGGTGGATGATCATCCACAGTCCGCCCAGTTTGCTACGCACGAAGCGAGCGACGAATTCGTTTTTGATAGATGTAACAATAAAGCTTCGGTAGTCCCAAAGCCCTTTCAACATGCCGAACATGAGTGACCCTCGATGGCGTGTTTGATGGTGTGCGCTAATCCGGCGAATGGGTTCTTGTTGGTGAGAACGCCAGCCTGTCCTGACCAGATCAAGAAAAAACAGCCCGCTGTGCCGAATGCAAGCGGGCTTGTAATTGAGCCTACAAATCCGAGCCCTGGCCAGCCATGTGCCGTCCTACGGCATTTCAGCCCACCGCACCAAGCCTCGTCCCATACGTTTCAGTTGCAGGGGCCAAGGCCGGTGCATTAATAGTCCCAAACGAGATCAGCGCCCTGACAGGTGCTCGATCAAGCGCCAGCGCGGCCGTAGACGTCCTCGAAGCGAACAATATCGTCCTCGCCAAGATAGTCACCGCTCTGCACCTCGATCAGCACCAGGTCTATGACACCAGGATTGCTCAAACGATGCCTGTGGCCGGCACGAATAAATGTCGACTCGTTGGTGTTGAGCATCAGCTCCTGATCGTCATTGACCACGACCGCCATGCCGCTGACCACAATCCAGTGCTCGCTACGGTGGTGGTGCATTTGCAGGGAGAGCGACGCTTTCGGCTTGACGACGATGCGCTTGATCTTGAACCGCTCACCGTTTTCCAGCGTGGTATAGGTGCCCCACGGGCGGTGGACCGTCTGATGCAGTTGATGCAGGGTGTGCCCCGACTTCTTCAGCTGCGTGACGATGTGCTTCACATCCTGCGCATGATCCTTATGCGCGATCATCAACGCGTCGGCGGTGTCGACGACCAGCAGGTCTTCGACACCCACCAGTGCAGTCAGGCGCTCTTCTGAGTTCACATAGTTGTTGCGCGAACCGTGTGACAGGACTTCGCCTTCGAATCGGTTGCCGTCATCGTCCTGAGCGGTTAGCTCACTGACTGCATTCCAGGAGCCGATATCGCTCCAGCCAATGTCGCAAGGAACGGTAGCGACCTTGTTCGAGCGCTCCATCAACGCATAGTCGATCGAGATATCAGGAACGTTTGCAAACGAGTCGGCATCAACGGCGAGGCAATGATAGGCATTGCCTTTGGTCAAGCGAGAACTGGCCAGTGAAGCCGCCGCCGCTTCCAGTACGTCCGGAGCGTGTTCGGCAAACTGCGCCAATACTGTTTCGACTTTGAAACAGAACATGCCCGAGTTCCAGAAATAGTTTCCGGCCGCGACATAGGACTGCGCAGTGGCCAGATCAGGCTTTTCAACGAAACGCGCAACTTTCAAACCGCCTTCCTGGCCAGCCGAACCACCCGCCTCGATATAACCGAATCCTGTTTCAGGATATTGCGGCTGGATCCCGAAGGTGACCAGCCAGCCCTGTTCGGACAGCTCCACCGCCTTGGAAACAGCCGCGCCAAACGCCTTCTCATCCTGAATCAGATGATCCGCCGCCAGAACAAGCATGTGAGCGTCGGAACCCTGCAGCGCCTTGATCTGCAGCGCTGCCATGGCCACCGCGGCAGCCGTGTTGCGGCCAAATGGTTCAAGAATGTAGCCCTGGGCCAGTCCGGCTTTGTTAACGGAACGGTATTCGTCCTCGGTCTTGAACAGCAGATCGCGATTTGTGACCGTCAGTACTTGCGAAACACCTTCCAGCGCAGACGCTCGCAGGAAGGTTTTCTGAATCAGGTTTTGGCCGTCCGGCAGCGTCATGAACGGCTTGGGATGGGCCTCGCGAGACACGGGCCACAGCCGGCTGCCAACGCCGCCAGAGAGAATTACGGGTATCAATTCCATGTATCGATCCTTTCCGACGAACAGGTGATTCAGATGATTTGATCGGGGAGCAAGCTATTTAATCGGTTAGCAGCGTGCTCAGAGCCCCTATAACAGGTGCAGGTCACCGGATTTAATGAGGAGCAGAGGATATCAGAGAACGAGGCTTAGGATTAGGCTCACTCTAGCTAAGGCAGTGCTATGAGTTAGCCCGTGATGCTAGGCGTACGGAGCGGAAGCGCCGACATGTAGATCTTGGTACCCTCCGCTCTCGCGTCGTGTGTAGGCATAACAGCGCCCTGCGGCGAATTTTTGCGGTATACGGCTATCGCGTATCATGACGGAGTGATGGCGCTACCAATACCGATTAGCCCCTTCTTACCATTAATGCTATTCCAATTGTTTATGACTCGATATAGTCTTTGCCATTTCAAGTGCAGGCAAGGTAGCTATGAACGAGCTGCGGAAGATAAAAGCAATTGCAATCGCAAAGGATGAGGCGGCTTACCTGCATGAGTGGGTATTTCACCATCTTTATTTTGGTTTCGATGGTGTCGAAGTCGTTGTCAATAGGACCACTGACAACTCGATTGCGGTACTCGAGGAGTTGGCAAGTAATTTTGATAAATTTAGCTATTCTTCCTGCGATTGGCTGGATCTATGCTCGCCTTCAATCAGTATAAGGATGCAAGAAATTGCATACGCGCAGTCATGTGCAAAAGCCGTAGAAGAGGGTTATACTCATATTCTATTCATTGATGTGGACGAATTCTGGACACCTAGGGATTTCAAGTCAAGTATTCATGATTTTCTGAATGACAAAAAAATTCAAGGCTCAGTCTCTTTTAACTGGGTCTGCGAGCTAGGTCAGGCATCCCCATTTCAACCAATGTCATCTCAGTTTCAGTCGTTTATGAGTTCACATTTGAAGACGTTGAGCAAGATTAGTGATTTGCAGGAGATGAGAATTCATACTCCTGCGTTCAAAGGTGGCTCAAATCATTGTATGGCCGATGGGACAACTTTTATTGCCCAAAAAAACGCTCCGCAGTTTCACAACTTGGCAATAGACTCGCTACTAGATGCTTTTATCATCCATCGGCTTTATAGGTCTGAGGTTGAATATCTTGCGGCTCTGGTTCGGGGTAATCCCGACAGCAAAACCCGTGGTCCATCAGACTTTAAACTCAATCGTCACGGTTACAACTTCTACCAAGGCCCAGTTGTGCATTTGTCTTTTGCGGATGAAGAGGTAAAGAATTACAAAAGTTCACTAGACGGTATGTTCGCAGATGGTCGGATTTCCGATGAGATCAACATCGCAAGGAAGACAGTTTTGGACCGCTACCAGCGTTGCTTGGATCTGGCAGTCGATATCGAATATTCAAATAATCGATTGATTCAGCAGCTGTTTCAAGGCTGTACCGTTCAGCCTTTAGCTAAAATGGTTTCAGAGCCGCAGACTATAGACTATAGTGTTGATGTTGTAAGGTTGGACAATGGCTTAATTACAATATCTGGATGGGCGTATTCCAAGTGGGCTTATTCAGAGATGCGATTCGGAGTTCAGGGAGCATCATCTTCTGAAAAGCTTCATTGGACCCGCTCTGATAGACCTGACGTTTCCCGTGCAAAACCTTGGGTACCGTTAAGGGCTGGCTTTGATGTAAGGTTTTCAAGCGATCCCCAACAAGATTTCAGGAAGCTAGAAGCACCAATTGCCTTTGAGATATTCGAAGCAGATCTTATCCAAAGCCACCAAGATACCTGTCTGCTATACGATGCTGAGCAGCAAATCATTCGTCACGGTAAGACGACGGATTTGAGAATGAAAAGCTGGATAGTTCCAATCTTCTTTTCTGAGTATGAGGGTGGCGAAGTTTTAGCTGTTCTCATTAATCATTCTATAAAGAGACTGATACACACTGGCGGCAAAGTCAGGGCGGTTGAAACTGTCAATGCGGCCGAAAAAAACTTTTTGTTCGTAAAGCAAGCCCGAGAAGGTGGTCTTTTCTCAATTAAACATGGGACTTTGTATGCAGGTGCAGCGCCCGGTGGTGACTTCTATTTCAATAGGTCCAACGTAGAGGCTTGGGAGTTGTTTAAGTCGGCACTCAACCAGATAGGCCCTAGGATATCTATTTCGCTTGGCGTGGATAAATAACCAAGCATTCAGGATGCAGTACAGATCAACACCGTGAGCTGTACTGCAGTGAGTTTAATCTTTTCTAAGTTGCACAGATTTGGCACCAACCGATACGGTTACCTCCAGGATAGATGGGTCAATATCCTGCAAGGCTGGCGGTTTGCGTGCAGTGATTACGAATCCAGAGTTAATTGGGGCATCTGGATAGGCGTGTTTGACATCCGGCCGGTCAACCTCGCGAACTTCCTCGATAATTAGCATTGTTTGCTTATAAGTTAGCGAGTAAGAAGTCTTTTTGTAGTCAGTACTAAACGCCCATCCGCGGATTTGAATAACATCGCCCACTACTTCCGAGATGTCGTGATGGCCATGGATCAGATTGTTCAAAACAAACTTTCCATGTTCAAGTATTGTTGGCCCAAAAGCTTCGGTGAGTCTCTCCTTAATCTCATGCATTTTTACTAGGGTAGCCTCCAGAATTTCTCGGTTGGGAAGCTCAGTCACATCGTTCACATCATGTTCCAAGAAAAAGCTCTGATTCCGGTTCTCGACAGAGACTGCCGGTTTTGTAGCCCTACCCCGGTTTTTCTTATTGATAAATTCTTCGTACGATTTAACCACATAGTGGTTGAGTCGAAAGTAGTCCCAGCACACTCCTTTACTAAGCCCATCCACGGCATCAACTAAGTTGGAAACGGGCTTCCCATCTGTGTGCACGTAGTAGAAGCCATCATTAAGTTTGAAGGAGTGAGGGTTTCCAGCAGTCGCTTTAAAAGCGTTGGAGCGGACAATTGATTTGAAATGCTTATTCAGTGTTATCGTTTTATCGCCTCGCTGGGTAAACCGCTCCATAACTAGTTCGCCGCTGTACGTCTGTAAATTAGACGAACCATAGACTGCCCAGTTGAGAGCAATTCCGCCGATAGCTGGATCCTCAGAATGGCGAGACAGCATCGAATCCAATGTGTCAGAGCCTTGTGGGACGATAAATTCATCGGCGTCGATGAATGCACACCATTCATGCATATTTCCGTACTCACGCATCAGCTTTTCATAGGCTGGCAATTGAGGAGGAGAGTCTTTTGGTGTTGGGAATTTAATGTGCCTAATCAAATTCATGCTATCGAGGGCTGCAAGCAGCTCCGATGTCCCATCGTTGCTTTCATTGTCGGCGATATAAAAGAAATCTACGCCAATATTAATGTGGTGTGAGAGCCATTCAAGAATATACGGCGCTTCATTCTTGAAAATTGCGATAATTGCTAAGTTGCTTGGCCTTTTCATCAAGTCTTCCATCAATTGTATTTTTTTGTTATAAGGGTTGGTCGGGATTTAAAGATTTCAAGATACTTTCCATGGTACTTTTCAGGGAAGTTTTTCTTGAACTCAACTTGCCATGTAGTAGAGAATACAGATAAGTTGACGTTATAGAACTCATCGCCATTCTTAATGTATTCGCCCCATCGCGCTTGGAAAAATGCGCTGTCTTCCAAGTGCGGATCAGTGGTCGATTTGCCCCGTGAATAAGACTCATGATGAATCAACTCTGCATGCGGGCAGAAAATAATTCTGTAACCTAATCTTTTAATACGCAGGCAAAGATCTACGTCTCCAAAACCGACTTTAAGCATCTCGTCGAATCCTCCCGCAGCCTCGAATGCATCGCGACGAACCAGCGCACACGCGGCAGTGACCGATGACATTTCACGAGTGGCAATAAGGCTGCCAAGATACCCGGGGTGGAGCTTGTCTTCGGTAAGCGCTTTATTCATAAACTTACCGTAATGTTCAGCCGCTCCGTATAGACCTAAGCAGACCCCAGCGTGCTGTATATGGTCCCCATCTGGATAATAAAGTTTTGCACCCACGACACCTACATCACTTTGTTGGCCCAACTCAAGCATGCGTTCTAGCCACCCGGGTTCGATTGCCTCGATATCGTTGTTGCAAAGAAGGTAGTGAGTGTAATCCCCCTCAATACTTTTTATCGCGAAGTTATTGATTGTGGAAAAGTTAAACTCGCCAGAGTAGGGTAGTACAGTGTGCTTGTGTCCTATTGATGAGAAATAGTCGAGGGTTTCTGGTTCGGTTGAGTCGTGGTTCACAATTATAATTGAGTATCTAACACCCTTTACTGTCGATTCGATACTCTGCACGCACTGTTGAAGAATACTACCCTGGTTTTTAGTGGGTATAATTATTGCTACATTGATTTCAGGGTTTAGCGGGTATCGAGTGTTGAAAAAGTTGAAAAAAGGCGACGGCTCGACAACAGCTTTGACACCTGTTCTATCAAGGTGTTTCTGTAGGATTCTCGTAGAGAGCGTCATTACGTCTTTTTGAGATTGATGACCGCTTGAAATGGAGTGTGTGCGCCAGCGGTAGAGAGCTTCGGGAATGTGTGCAACAACCTTTGCGTGCTCGAGCGCACGAAGTATCAGGTCATAATCTTGCGAAATTCGAAGGGATTCATCGAAGCCTCCGATGGTATCAATAATGCTTTTTTTAATCGCTACGAAATGGACAAAGTACGGGTGGGACAGGTACAACTCTCTAGAGTAGGAAGGTCTAAACGCATGGTTTAAAATTTCGTTAATATTTTCTGTAGTAATGATTTCGTCCGAGTATATGACATCCGGCATATCCTGTATGGCAGAAAGAGCCAGCCTAAATGTCGCTTGTTTTTCCAATTTGTCATCGTGATCCAATAGCGCGATGTAGTCTCCTGTTGCGATCGTGATGGCATCATTAGACGCCGCCGCAACAAAGCCGTTGCTCTCTCTATAAATTACTCTAATTCTTGCGTCTTTAGACTTATAGTCTTCGAGCACCTCTTTTATATGCGGAAGTGTGGAAGCATCATCACATACGCACAACTGCCAGTGAGGGTAAATTTGAGCAACAACCGAGTCCAGGCATTGAATTAGCCACTCTTTCTTCGTGTTATATACAGGGAGAATAATCGAAATAAGAGGGTGTCTTCCCCATTTGCTGATCGTCTCCCTTATGTTTCTTTCACCTTCGGCATCAATTTCGGCAAATTGAATGAAGCGCTTTGTTTTCGTGATCGCAGGCCGGCCTTCCTTAAAGCCATGACTCGCGTAGTGATCGTATGCTCTAAGTCCAGCTTTGGCAACATCCGGATTGTTTTCGAGGTACCACGCTTCGTTAAAGTTAGATTCTGGAATTAGCTCGAGTACATTTTCCAGATCGCCTGCTTTAGTAACCTCGGGGATTTGATTCAGATTGCGGCGGTCACGGTTTTTATTCTTCTTCGAAAAATAGCTTAGAGGATTGACGCCAAGCTGTTCAATCTCCGGATTCGACTCGCGATACGCTCTGACCGAGAATAAAGGGCTGGTCTCCCTATTCTCTACCGCTCCGTACAGCAGATAGTGAATAAATGGATGTATTTTGGACTCAGATACGTCCGAGTGCTCACTGAGATAATACTCCGTGTCGAAACATGGATGAGGGTTGAATCCAAGCTTCCAGCCCTTCGTTATATAGTGCAGTATAGGGTCGTCGAGCTCGTGACCTACTTCAAGTGCATAGTGGGTCTTGTCGAATGCCCCACTTTCTTCGACAAGTTTTTTGCAGTAATATTCGACTTCGCTTTGTGTGGCCATTTCCGTTCCTGCTGAACTGTTTGCGTCTATCATGCTAAGGATGTTCATGATTGACTTAAATTGGATTAGATGAAAATATCTTTGAAAGGAGTTGCTAGTCGCTGCCAAATAAATCTCTGGTATAAACTTTGTTCATGACATCCATTATTTCGGCGGTGGTCCGATTAGCTACGATGACGTCTGCCCTTTCTTTGAACTCAGCAAGATTTTTAATGACCGGCGAATTAAAGAAGCTGTCTTCTTCCAATACGGGCTCGTACACAATTATTTCTATTCCTTTGGACTTCAGCCGTTTCATTACACCCTGTACAGACGAAGAGCGATAGTTGTCCGAGCCGGACTTCATAATAAGACGGTAAATTCCTACAGTTTTGGCTTCCAGTTTCATGATTGAGTCGGCGATGAAGTCTTTTCTCGTTGTGTTTGATTCTACAATCGCTTTTATCAGGTTGTTGGGCACCGACGAATAATTGGCTAATAGTTGCTTAGTATCTTTGGGGAGGCAGTATCCACCATAGCCGAAAGAAGGGTTTCTGTAGTGATCGCCAATTCTAGGGTCGAGTCCAACCCCCTCTATGATTTTTTTTGAGTTTATTCCAAGATGCTCGGCGTAACTGTCGAGCTCATTGAAATAAGCGATTCGCATCGCGAGATATGTATTGGAAAAGAGCTTTATCGCTTCAGCTTCTGTGGATGCTGTTTGAAGTACAGGGACGTCTTTCTTGTGTGCCCCCTGCACCAGCAAGTCTGCGAAAACTTTTCCGCATTCACCTTCATCCCCGACAATGATTCTAGACGGATTAAGATTGTCGAATAACGCTCGTCCTTCTCTTAGAAATTCTGGGGAGAAGAAGATGCTGTTACAACCATATTCAAGTTTTACTCTTTCTGTAAAACCCACCGGAACAGTGGACTTGATCACGATCGACGCTGAGGGTCGTATTCTCATCACATTGCTGATTACCATTTCAACACTTTGAGTGTTGAAGTAATTCGTCTTCGGATCGTAGTCGGTCGGCGTTGCAATGATCACGTAATCCGATTTCTTGAATGCTTCTTCGGCATCAACTGTTGCATACAGCGATAATTTTTTGTTTTTCAAAAAATCTTCTAGTTCAGGGTCGCTGATCGCTGAAACTCGATCATTTAACATATCTACTCTAGTTTTTACGATGTCCAGCGCCACAACGTCGTTATGCTGCGCTAGTAGCACCGCATTGGACAGGCCTACGTATCCAGTCCCTACGACTGTTATGTTCATTGTTCATCTCCTTTATATTACTGGCGCGGTTTGGGCGATTACGTTCTCTTGCTCGGTTATCTTGGTGTGGTGTATTGAAATGGCATCGCTAACCCTCCATAAGCCCCACTCAAATAGTCATGACTCAGTGCGGGGTGGTAGTAAGGGTCAATCTGTCCGTCCAGCGACCATCTTTCGATGAAGCCTTGTTGTTCTCGGCGCGCTCTGGCTTGTTTTTCCGCGCTGATGTCTTTGCCCCGGCTCGCCGACTCGGCGTGAATCAGCTTCGCAAATGCTGTCCAGACCAGGTGCATTCCGGCTTCCTGAATACGCAGGCAGAGGTCGACGTCATTGAACGCAACGGGAAACGCTTTTTCGTCGAGACCGCCGAGCGCTTCAAAGACTGATTTGCGCATGAGCAGGCACGCGGCTGTCACCGCGCTTTGTCGGCGGGTGAGTTGGTTGGTGGCCAAATAACCTGCGTCATGCTCTTCGAGGTTGTTACCGGCATGGGCCGCCAGCCCGTTAATCCCCACGACGACGCCGCCGTGCTGGACCATGCGGTTGGGCCACAGAAGCTTCGCTCCCACGGCACCGACGTTGTCGCGCAGCAGTTGGCTGAGCATTTCTTTCAGCCAGTGGGTTTCGATGATCTCGATGTCGTTATTGACCAGACCAATGATCTCGCCGGAAGCATGCTCAACGGCGCGGTTATTGATGGTCGAATAATTGAACGGGTGCGGGTGCGGCAGCACTTTTACGCCTTGTGTCGGCAAGTACTGCAGGTACTCCAGGGTCTCTGGATCGGTTGACTGGTTATCCACAACGATGATTTCGAGGTGTGGGTAATCCGTATTCAACAGACCTTCGATGCACGTGCGCAGCAGGCCGACCTGATCGCGAGTCGGCACGACCAGACTGATGCGGGGCAGGGTGAGTGGGAGTGGCCAGTGTGCCCGAAGCAATGCCGGGAAGTGTGGCAACGCCCTGACCGTTGTGCCGGGCACCAGGCTCTGACACAGCCAGGCAACCGCTTGATGGCGGTCCATCGACGGCCATGCGTGCTCCGGGCTGGCCGGCGCCCGGTGATCACGGTGGTAAACGACCTGAGGCAAGTGCACGACGGTTGCCTGGAGCTTTTCCGTGGCGAGCGCGATGCCGGCGACGAAGAAATCCCAGTTCAATGATTGCAGGTCGTTGCCAGGCGCGAGCAAGGAGAGGGCGGCCTCGATGATCTCCACGCTGAAAATTGCACCGGGGGTAAAGATGTCTGCACCGATGAACAGGTCCAGGTCCCATACCGGCTTTAACCAAGGGTATTCGCGCTCACCTTGCGGGCCGTCGCGGTCGCAGTCTGCATAGCCCCACGCGACGTTGTCATCCAGCAACCCGGTGAGGTGGTCCAGCGCCTGGCTTGCCAGATGGTCGCCTGCTTTTACAGGGACAACGCTGTCGCAGCCTGCTTCCAGCAATTCCTGGAGCGCGGGCAGCAGGTTGTCGGCAGTCGTTCTGACGATCTTGTGCGGTGTCGCTTTGTTGCCCCGCAGGCTGGCGAGTGTGACGCCTTCCAACGTCATGTCGCCCTCACTGAGCAGCAACAGACCGACGTTGGTCTTCTGCGGTTCGAGATTACGCGCAGGGGTGTGCTGGAAGACCTCGAACCACTGCGGGTAATGGTGAAAACCTGCGCTTTTGGGGAAACGGACGGTCTGTTCCTTTGCGACCTCAGTCAGCAACGCCAGCGTTTGCTCGTCTGGGCCATGCTGGTCATGCTGTTTAAGCAGGCCTTCCAGCCCTTCTGGCCAGCAGCACAGTTTGATGGGGCTGCCGGAAAGCGGGTGGCCCATGTCGTTTTCTATGTGCAAGGTGTGCGGCTTGCCGTCTGCCAGTTCCCAAGGCAGATCGATTGTGAAGCCATGATCGCTCGTCGAGCGATACACCAACGCCTGATGATGGGTGTCGCACGATGCCTGGGCGATTACGCGGTCGTCTTCGCGGACAGTGACCTGAACATGACGGTGCTGTGCATCCGGGTCGAACGACCAACCACTGAGTCGCAGGCCGCCGCTGTGCCAGACTTGCGAGGCGATCGCCGCCGGGACTGTGGGGGGCGGCGGCGGCATCTTGAGGTCGCCTGCCAGGACGCAGTCCTGATTGGCCACCCGAGCACTGATGTGTTGCGCACCTTCAAGCCAGGTGCGCCTGAGCTGTACGCCAAAGCCATGAAACTGGTCACCACTGTCGGCGTTTGGCTCAAAATGATCAGCGCGAACAAGGCTGACGCATGCGCCATCCACCATGACCTCAATGACCAGCCGCTCGCTCGGTCTGGATAGGTCCATTGCCCAGCCTTGCAGGACATCGCCGTAAAGACCGGTAATTGTGCCGCGCAATGGGGTGGAGCTGATCTGGCTGCTGTTAGCAGGCTTTGATAGGACTTCTTCTGACATCAGACCGGGCTCAGAGAAAAAGG
Source organism: Pseudomonas sp. NFACC02 (assembly GCF_900110765.1). Taxonomy (GTDB): domain Bacteria; phylum Pseudomonadota; class Gammaproteobacteria; order Pseudomonadales; family Pseudomonadaceae; genus Aquipseudomonas. Next base: position 18,386 of record NZ_FOEO01000039.1, on the reverse strand, counting down.
AAGTAGTTTCATCGAAAGGGCTCCCGCCTCCTGGCTGATCGCTCCAGGTACTGCGTACAGCGACACTCTCAGCAATGCGGCCATTGCTGGCGCTTTCCAGCCAGCGCCAGGATTCGCCTCCAGGCTCAACGCACCTGTGCAGCCTGCGAGTGAGGCACAGTCGGCCGGCTCAAGTCCCTGGACTTGAGGCAAAGCATGAACTGCGCCAGTTGCCAGCAGCGTCTTGAGCCAAGGGCTGTCACCCGGCGCGAGCAGTGTGAGTTTGAGGTGGTCGCGCGTGATTCGCCGGCCCAGTTCGATCCATAGGCGGGCCAGATCGGCGTTGGTCAGCTCGTCTGCAATCATCAGCACGCGTGGAGGCCGCTTGTCGGGGCGAGCCGGTTTGAGCGTGTGGCGATCAATGACAATCGCCGCGCCTGGGAACGCCTCGGCGTAAGGCTTGCGGAGTGCCTTCCACGGCACATAAAGGCTCGTGGCCTGGCTGACAAATGCGTTCCAGTCGCGAGAGGGTGCGGACCTGAGCAACTCGTTGTCCCGGCAAACAATGCGGTAGGGTTTTTCGAGCTTCGTCGCCAGGTCCAGCACGTCTGCGGGGCACCCCGACAATTGCCGATACACGATCTCTTTGAGGTTGAGTGTCTTCAGGTCGTCGCTCATGCGCTCGGCGTCGCCCGGCAGACGGTATTCGATATTCAGCGCAAACGGCTTCAATTCGGCGTGCAGCGTGACCACGGTACGGGCGCCTTCCTGTTTCCAGTGCAAACTCAGCGGAGCCTGGAATGGTGCCCCGCAGTGGACTTGCAATTGCTTGAAGTCTTGCAGAGGCTTCGCATTGCGTGGGGAGGCCGCCATCTCCGTTGCCAGCCAGTGCAGTCTGGCTCGTTGAAGGGCCTCTCGGGAGGGCTGGAGCGGGTCTCGCAGACAGAAATGTTGATACCGTGCGGAGGCTGTCGGATAGCGGCGCTTGAGAATGGCATTGTTATGGGCCACTCGCAGAACCTTTTCCTCGCCGAAGGAAACGCCTCCTTGGTGGGCAACGAAGACACTGGGCGCGCCCATATGACGCCATCCGAGGGAGCGCGCTCTAAGGCACCAGTCGGTTTCTTCGCCGTAGCCCCGCAGCAGTTCTACCTCGTCCAGATACCCGACCTCGTCGATGGCCTGGCGCTTGATGTAGAGGCAGAAGCCACATCCCGTCTCGATCTCCACGGGAGGGCTGTCGATGGTGAGCGCCAGTTCGTCCAGCACCGCCTGTTGTTCGGCCGTGGGCATTGTGTGGCTGACACGGCTGACCGGGAAACTCATCAGCTCGCCGTTATTGGTGAAGGGCGTAACCGATGCGATGTCTTTGGCGCTGTACGCCACTGCCCGCAGGCGATCAAGCCAGTTCCCGTGCACACGGGTGTCGGCATTGAGCCACACAACGTCTCGTTCCGGGTGGAGCGCCATGCCGCGGTTAACGTTTCGAATGAAGCCCAGGTTGGTAGCCTGCTCGATGTGGACGATGTCGCCTTTGGCCGCAAGGTCGGCCAGCGCGCGGCGTAGAGCCGGGTTGGGCGTTGCATCGTCCAGCACCACCAGGCGGTGAGCAGTGCGGTTCAACGCTCGGCTGCCAATAACGCTGTTGAGGCATTCAAGGGTTTCTTCAAGACCGTCATACACGGGAACGAGGATGTCGACCGGTTCTTGGCGTCCCGCTTGTTTACCAACAGGAGGAGGTGGGACGAAGGTCGGAAGGTTGGACAGCGGACTGCCGATGAGCGGCGTGCCATCTTCATAACGGATGTGCAGGGTGGGCGCCGGGTCGTTGATCTGCACGCGGAATGCGCCCTGATTCGAAGCGAGCCCCGCTTGCGTCAGCAAAGGATCGGCGTGCTCAGCCGTGCAAACGTACTGGGTCGCACCTGACTCGAGGTACACCTGGACCCTGCTGCCAGGCGAGCGCAGGTTAAGGGCCCAGCCAGAGACTTCACGGCGTTCGGCATCGTATCGACTGACGCCAAGCAGCAGAGGAGCACCGGGTTGTTTGTTCAGGAGCCCGACTACCAGCTGAAGCTCTTGGGCGTCGGTAATCTCTGGAAGCCTTGAAAGAAGTGAGCGACGCAGGTTTTCCGGCCGTTCGGTCTGGCTGCGTAACTGCCACAGCATTGAGCGCAGAACGCTGTCGGTAGGGTTCAGTTTCCAGGCCGCGGTGAGCAGTCGTGTGGCGAGTCCGGGTTGGCCGAGGTTCGATACAGCACGGCCAATCAGCGCCTGGATATCCGAGCGGTTAGGAAGGCCAGCGGCGGCGGCGCTCAGGTACAGAAACGCTTCATGAGGCTGTTGTTGCTGCATCGCGTCTATGCCCTTCCAGATCAGGGCTTCAGCGCGGTATTCGGGCGTGTGCAGCGCTTTATTCAGAAAAAAAATGGCCTGTTCCAGCTCGCCGGCTTGCCGGGCAAGATGAAATCGATCCATGAGCGTCCCCGGCTCGAGGCTGGGTTGGATAGAAGTGGCCATTGGGTGATTCGCAAATAAATAAAGAGGGGCGCCCGCGAGGGAGCCCCTTTTTGAAAACCCCCAGCCTTACGGCTGGAGGTGATCGGGCTGGTTCAGAAGCGGTCGATTAAACCGAGCCTGGAACCACTACAACGTTGGTGACGTGAGCTTGTGCATCAGGCGAACCGACGATGTCGATAGCAACCTGGGCGTGCGAAGCACCGTTTTCCAGCGCGGTCAGCCAGAACGCTTTGCCGCCAACGTCGTTTGCGTCGTTGTCACGACCCAGCGCGTTGGTGTACAGCGAGTTCACGAACTCGACATTGGAGTGGCTGGAAGCCTCGCTCGAGTTGATGATGCCCGAAGCGATGTCTTCACGGGTATTGCCGTTCGACAGAGCATTGACCCAGAAGTCCAGACCAGTATCGTCGGCGTTGCGGCCCAGTGCAGCTTCATACAGGCCTTTGACGAAAGCAGTGTCAGAGCTAGTAGCAGCTTGACCTTCGGTCGATGCAGCCAACTGCACAGCCAGATCCGACAGGCTCAGGCCATTGGCAACTGCATTGGACCAGAAGTCCTGACCGGCCTGGTCAGCACCAGTGGTGCGGCCCAGCAGATTGTTGTACAGATCGTCGATGTAGCTGTCGACGACAACATCTTTGTATTCGGCCGAGTTGACGAAGACTTCAGCCAGCTGAGCGGAGGTTGCACCGTTGTCATGAGCAGTGGTGAAGAACTCAGCACCGGCTTGATCGGCGTCGCGACCCAGCAGGCCTTCGTACAGACGCAGAACTGCAGCATCTTCAGCGTTGTCAGCGATGGCAACAGTAGCGCCGTCGGTGAAGCTCAGGAATTCAGCGTGGGTAACGCTGGTGGTCTGATCATCGCCGTTCAGTACCAGAGTCGAGCCGGACTGCGAAATCTGGAAGTCAGCACGTGCGCCGCCGATCTGAACGGTGTCGAAGCCTTCGCCAGCATCAATAGTGTTAGCAATGCCAGCACCGGTGATGATGGTGTCGTTGCCTGCACCGGTAGAAATGAAGTTAACGCCAGCGCCGCCGATTACGGTGTCGTTGCCGCCTGCAGTGGTGATGACGTCGTTGCCGTCGCCGCCTTCAACGGTGACGTTGGCGTCGCCAGTCACGGTGATGGTGTCGTTACCGTTGCCGCCAACGATGACTTTGTCCGAACCTGCAACAGTGTTCAGGGTAGCGTTAACGCCTTGGTCGCCGCTGATGACGAAAACAGAAGCGTCAGCTACTGGAGTCAGGTTGACGTCGACTTGAGGAGTTGCAGCTGCACGCGCAAAGGTCGGTGCGTCAGTCGAGATAGTCACGACATCTGGAGTCACGCCGTCTTGGCCAGTCACTTCACCGGTGATCGCGTTGTAGGAAGCTACCGACACTTCAGTGCCCGATGCATCCAGGTTCAGCAGGGAGCTGATGGCTGCCAGGGTAGTAGCGGAGATTGCTGGGTTGCTTTGCAGTTCTGCGGTCAGAGCTGCCGCGGTGGTTGGTGCATCATATTGCAGTGCCATGAGTCTAATTCCTGATGTGTCAGGCCATTTGGCCTATGTTGCTATCTGTCTGCGTAATCGCAGGTTTTTCCCTGAGAGACTTATGGCGGAGAGCGTTGATCTCGTTTTTGGGAGTAATTGAGAGCTGTATTGCGACCAGGGGTTCAGTCCCGCTGGGTCCAAAAAGCATTTGTTCGTTGACGATGGCTTGTGGCGCTGATCCAGCAAACACTACATAGCCGGTCAATTCGTAATGGGAGCGGTCGGGACCGGTCAGGCCAAAGCCGACAGCCACAAGCGAAGCACTCTTATTGCGAGCCCCGGTAAAGCTTCCGGTAAGAACTTTTTGACTGGGGCCGGCGCCAGCGATAGTGCTGGTGTAGGCAAGGTCCACACCAGACGGTTTGTTTTCCCAAGTAATCGAGAAACCTTCCAGGCGGGCAGCATCTCGCTCATTGCCCAGGCAACCATCTACCACGGACACATCCCCTTGATTTTCAATATGGCCAGTCAGCTTGAGTACCGCTCGGACAGGTGCGGTATGGGAAAAGGCTACTGCTTCGGGGGCAGCGCTGGCAGGCATGAAGTTACGCATGATCGCCGCAGACGTGTCGATGCGGTCGATACGTAAGTCGACGGGGTCGACTTGCATGTCGGCAAGATAATATTCGGTGATCAGAACGGTCGCGACACCACTTTTCACACGACCAATGACGCAGTCGCCCAGCTTGGTGAGCATATTCTTTGATACGCCTTCAGCCGGGAAGAAGTCGATCACGCCTTTACCGAGCGGCGCTTGCTGCAAGGCGATGCAGACACTTCTTTCTGCTATGGGCTGCGAGGCGTAACGAAAAATGTACATCCCCGGCTCCAGGAGCGTTACGCGGGACGTAATTTTCAGGCCGTCTAATGTTTGCGACTGCACTCAATAAGTTTCCTTCTTATCCCGAGCTGACAGCAGTGATCGGGAGTGACTATCCGATCAACTCATCACTGGTACTGCACAACTTAGTGGCGCACTGGTGGCAATTCCGTCGTCGGAGATTAATTGATCTCAGCGAAATGTCAATTGTTCTCGTGGGAAATTTCCCCAGATGCCGAGCGAAACCAGCGACTGCATGTTGCTCTGAATTAGGAATTCTGTGTAGGCCGTTGGTCAGGAAGTGGAAGGCTCACGAGTACAAGTTGCCAACATTACTGGTTGGGCAGGTATCGATGAAACGCATCTGCTGCAGATTTGGGCGTGGTCGCTCCAGCGTCTTCAACGGAGCACTGCGCTGGGTTTTCAGCTGTTTCTGGCGTATTTTTTTGGCGTCAGGAAAGTGGATTTCTCTGGCATCGTTGATCATTGGGGCTGCAGGTCGGTTAGCGAAGGGGAGGGGGTGTACGTGCTGAGAAAATGCGTGTGTTTTTTGATCGTTTTGAGGCAGGTTTTGGTGGTTGATGCGCTGGTTTGGGCGGGCGGATAGCGAGTACACGCTTCAATTGCGCTGGTGCTCGAGGCAGGCGTTGACAGGTCATAGCTTACATTTTGGCCCGGTAAACAATCTGGTTTTGGAGGTGCTTCACGACTGTTTGGCTAATCTGTAGGCATGTCGGGCAACATATAGATACGTATCTAAGGCAGTTCGTCGGGATGCCTATAAATGTGCGGAACTATTTCTCTTACATACGAAGCAAAGTTGCGGTCCTTACGCGTCGAGTTCCTTTTCTTAAAAAAAACTTCACGAAAATCCGCCAGACGGCGACTCGTTTGATGGCCCTTTAATGCTGTTTATGACTCAGGTCAGTGATACACTCCCGCGCTTTCGCAGCCCTATCTCATCAGTAATGGATTCCATGAGTCGCTCACACGAAAACAACCTTCAAGCCGCCCTTAGGGTCTGCAAAGGTAGCTTCCTATCGGTTGGATTTTTCAGCCTGTTCGTCAACACGCTGATGCTTGTTCCGACCTTCTACATGATCCAGATATCGGGGCGAGTGGTGCCAAGCAGCAGCACCTCGACGCTGATTATGTTGACCCTCATCCTGACCGTGCTGATGTTGACGCTTGGTTCTTTGGAATGGGTACGGTCAAGGATCATGGTTCGCATCAGCAATCGGATGGACGTCTTGCTCAGCCGTGATGTTTATCGGGCAAGCTTCAAACGAGCGCTCAGCAGTGGAGGCATGGACGCTTCCGCGCAGTCTTTGAACGATTTGACCTCGCTCAGGCAGTTTCTGACGGGCAGCGGGTTATTCGCCTTTTTCGATGCGCCCTGGTTACCGATCTATACCGCCGTGATGTTCATGTTTCATCCCTGGTTCGGATGGATGACAGTAGGCGCTGCGGTCGTGTTGGTAGGCCTTGCGTACCTTAACCACCGTTACACCAGTAATGCATTGGCCGAGGCGAACAAGCAGAGCATTACCGCGAACCTTCAGACCACAAAGAATCTACGCAATGCCGAAGTGATCGAGTCCATGGGTATGCTCGACACACTAATGGGCCGTTGGGCCGCGCGGCAGCGCCGAGTGCTGGTGCTGCAATCGGCTGCCAGTGATAAAGGCGGGATCTTGACCTCGATCTCTAAAACTTTCCGCAACTGGGCCCAGTCAATGATGCTGGCCGCTGGTGCCTATCTGGTCATCACCCATGAGATCAATCCAGGTTTGATGATGGCGGGCTCGCTGCTGTTGGGGCGAGCGCTGTCGCCCATCGATCAGATGATCGGCAGCTGGAAAGGCTTTGTCGCTGCACGCATGCAGTATCAGCGTTTGAACGACACCCTCCAGAAGCTCCACTCCGAGCCTGAGCGAATGTCTTTGCCGGCCCCGGAAGGCCACATTCAGGTCGAAAATCTTGTCGTTGCCCCGCCAGGAGCGAAGGCAGCGGTTATTCGCAACATCAGTTTTGTCGCGCCGGCGGGCAGCATCGTTGGCATCGTCGGGCCTAGCGCTGCGGGGAAATCGACACTGGCCCGGGCTTTGCTCGGCATCTGGCCTCCGCAGCACGGAACGGTCCGCCTGGACGGTGCTGACATCAGTGCGTGGGATAAACGTGAGCTAGGGCCGCACCTTGGCTACCTGCCGCAGGACATCGAGCTGTTCGAAGGCAGCATCAGCGATAATATTGCGCGATTTACCAAGGTCGATCCTGAGCAAGTCGTACTGGCTGCTCGAATCGCGGGTGTTCATGAAATGATTCTGCAGCTACCCGACGGTTATGACACTGTCATTGGTAGCGAGGGCGTCAATCTTTCGGGCGGGCAGCGTCAGCGCATAGGTCTGGCGCGCGCGGTCTACGGCAGCCCACGTCTGATCGTCCTCGACGAACCCAACTCCAACCTCGATGAAGTCGGTGAACGCGCGCTAAGCGTTGCTTTGCAGAAAATCAAGGAAACTGGCGCTACGGTGTTCATTATCTCTCACCGACCCAATATCCTGTCCCGGCTGGACCGTGTGATGGTGCTCAGTGCCGGCACTTTAAGCATGTACGGGGCCCGTGATCAGGTCATAGCCGAGCTGGCTCAGCAGCAAGCCAAAGCTCAAGCGAAAGCGCAAGGTCAGGCTCAGCCCAGAGTCGCGGCAACGACAACCGGCGAAGAACAGCCCAGCGCTTGAAAGGAATTCGTGAATGAGCAGTAATTCAATGACTGTGCTCGACGAGCACTCTGCCGACATGCCCACTTCCGACCGGGGAATTCGCCGAGTCGGAATGACGATTGTGTTGGTGACCTTTGGACTGTTCGGTACGTGGGCCGCCTTTGCCCCACTGGGCAACGCGGTTTACGGCACTGGTATCGTGACGGTACAGAGCTACAGAAAGACGGTGCAGCATCTGGAAGGCGGCATCGTAAAAGAACTTCTCGCCCGGGATGGAGATACCGTACGCAAAGGCGATCCGTTGATCATCCTCGATGATTCGCAATTGAGTTCCGAGTATGAGTCCACTCGCAACCAGTTGATTACTGCCCAAGCCAAAGAGGCCCGCTTGAGGGCCGAACGTGACGATCTTCCGTCCATTCCGCCTCTGGTGATCAAGGGAGAAGAAAGTGACCGCGCGCGCGAGGCCATCAATGGTGAGGCGCAGGTCTTCAAGGCTCGTCATGTCGCTCGCCTGGGCGAGATTTCGGTGCAGCAAGAGCGCATAGGGCAGTTGAAGCAACAGATTGTTGGCCTCAATGAAATGATCGCGACAAAGGTCAATCTCGAAAAGTCTTACAGCGGTGAGATTACCGAGCTTAAAGATCTCTTGCGTCAGGGCTTTGTGGACAAGCAGCGTCTGCTTGAGCAGGAGCGCAAGCTGGACATGCTCAAGTCCGAAGTTGCCGATCATCAGTCGACCATTACCAAAACCCGTCTACAGATCAACGAGACGGAGTTGCAGATCGTCCAGCTCAATCAGAAATTCAGTTCTGATGTGGCCAAAGATTTAAGTGACGTGCAGGCCCAGGTGTTCGACCTGCAGGAGAAGGCCGCCGCACTGAAGGATCGACTGTCTCGCGTCGTCATCCGGGCGCCGGAGGACGGTATGGTTCTCGACATGAAGGTCCACACCATCGGTGGCGTGGTTAGCGCGGCGACGCCATTGCTGGACATTGTCCCTGAGTCGTCCGAACTGGTGGTCGAAGCGCATGTCGGCACGAATGACATTGACCGGATCACGTTGGGCAAGCACACCGATATCCGTTTCAGCGCGTTCAACAGTGCCACGACGCCGGTTATTCAGGGCGAGGTGACGCGTATCTCGGCTGACAGGCTGACCGATGAGAAAACCGGTGAAGGCTATTACTTGGTTCGAGTCAAGCTGACGGACGAAGGTAAGCAGCGGCTGGGTGATCGTAAGCTACAGCCCGGCATGCCCGCTGAAGTCTTGATCAACGCTGGTAGCCGAACGATGCTGCAGTATCTTTTGAAGCCGGCTAACAACATGTTTGCCAAGTCGATGATCGAGGAATGACAGCAGTGCGTTTTCTTCCCGGTCTGTTCCTGAGTTTATTGGCTTTTGACATCTATGCCGCTCAGCCTGTGGCGCCACAACAGGTTAGTGCCTCGACCTATGCGTTGGATCTGATGACGCTCTACAAGGAGTCCAGGCTTGAAGATCCTCGGATCCTGTCCGCCTACGCACACGCCCGTTCCGCCGCCGAACAAGAGCGTGAAGCGTTCGGTGGTTTACTGCCTCAGGTGACGGCCAACAGCAATTTCAACAGGATATTACGCAAGGATGAAGCCTCGCGGGAAATCTATGACAACAAAAGTTACTCGCTGAATCTCACGCAGTTCATCTATAACAAAGAGGCGTGGGAGCGTTACCAGAAGGCCAAGAGTGTCACGCTGCAGAAGGGTTCGCAGTCTGAGGACGCTCAGGCAGAGGCGACGGTCGATCTGGCCAAGCGGTATTTTGCGGCACTGGCAGCCGACGACGCTCTGGAGCTCGTTGTAGCTGAGCGGCGCGCAACGCAGGGCAGCCTGGACAGGGTCAATGCCATGTACGCCAAGCAGATGGCGAAGATCACCGACATGCTCGACCTTAAGGCGCGCGTCGACTCTCTGGTGGCGCAGGAGGTGGAAGCGCGCAATCAGGTCCGTCTGACTCGGGAGGCGTTGTCGGAAATCGTCGGGCGTCCGATCAATGAGCGCTTAAGTCGTATCCGCAACGACATTGCCCTTGAAGCACCCACATTGCCACTGGAGACCTGGATCGCTCAGGCGATGGACAGCAACCCCAGGCTCAAAGCTTATGAAAGCAATCTGGCAGCGGCTGACGCGGCCGTGCGGGAGGGCAAGGGCGGTCACTATCCCTCGGTGACCTTCAACCTGGGGGCGCAACAGAGTGACGTGGGTTACGACAACACACTGACGCCCCGGAGCGATAGCTATGTGGCGACTATTGGCCTCAAAGTGCCGATCTACAGCGGTGGGTCGACCTCTGCGCGGGTGCGCGGTTTGTATGAGGACCAGTACGCAGCCGAGCAGGATCTGGAAGGTGTCCGCAGGCAGGTGGTGAAAGAGACCACCAATGCGTACCTCACAGCGCAGTCTGCCGTAGACAAAATACGTGCCGGTCAGAATGCATTGTCCTCTGCCAAGCAATCAAGTATCGCGGCGCAGAAGGCCTTCACTTACGGCGTGGTCAATGCTGTTGATGTGTTGACGGCTGTTCAGAATGAATTCAAGGCTCGGGGCGATCTGCTTAAGTCGCAGTACGACTTCATCACCAACCTGTTCATCCTGAATCGCTGGGCAGGCAAGTTGTCTGCTGAAAGCGTTGCCAGTGTGAATGTGTGGCTTGGTGGTGATGATTCCGAAGCGCTGAAAGACTTGAAGGTTTCCAGCGCCAAATAGGTCGATAGCCCGTCACGTTGTGTCGCGGGAAGCGAGTACCTTCTGGTAGACCGCTAGCGTCTGCCGAGCACACGCTTGCCAGGTATACTGGCGTGCGCGTTGAAGGCCCAGCTCAATTCGCTCTGCTCGCAAAGCGTCGTTTCCCAAGACGTTCAGCATCGCCGCTTTGATGCTGTCGACATCCTTGGGATCGACCCTCCATGCGGCTTCTCCCGTGACCTCCGGTAGGGAGGTCGTATCCGACGCAATTACCGGGCATTGCGCAGCGAACGCCTCAATCACCGGCAGGCCGAAGCCTTCATATAGCGAGGCGAAGACCAGTGCGCCTGCGCTTTGGAGCAGTACAAGCACCTCTGACTGATGTAGATACTTGAGCCAACGACCTTCACCTCTGTCTTCCAGCTTCCTGAGTTCAGGTAGCAGGCTTTCATTCGCCCACCCATCACGGCCAACGACAATCAGTGGGTGGGCCTTACGCACAGCATCTGGCAGTGCGTTGAACGCCTTCAGCACCGTCGGGAGATTTTTGCGAGGCTGTAAGGTCCCGACAAATAAAAAGAAACCCGGATCAAGATGGTACTTCTTCAGCACCGCATCGCGGGCGTCCAGCGGTATACGTTCAAAATAGACAGGGTCAACTCCCAAGGGCGTCACGCTGATCTTTTGAGGGGCAATGCCCAAGTACTCTACAAGGTCCAGCTTGCTGTATTGGGAGATGGTGATCAGATGCTCAGCCTTCTGAACGCTTTTGGCAAAGAGCCAGCTTTTCAGGCTCTTGAAGTTTTGCCTCATCCATTCCGGGTGAATCAAGGGAATAGCGTCCATGACAGTAGCCACAACGGGTATGCCAGCGATATTGGGTATCTGATGGTCAGATGCATGGAAGATGTCGACGTCTTGTCGGATGGCGGGCGAGTTGGGCAAAGGGCGATTGAGCACACCGCTGAGCAGGGCTTGAATCCGGAATTGCTCCGACAACGTTTTAGGCACACCACACGCTAGCTCAGGCAGGTTCCGCCCGAACGCATACGGCTTGATCGTGATGTCCTTCGCTTCGCCTTGCTTGAGGTCTTCCATCGCTTGCCAGAGAGAGCGGGTGTAAACCCCGATTCCATCCAGGTGTCCGGCACGTTTACATCCTGCCCAGACTGTGCAGCTCAAGCCAATATCCATACGTGTTCTCAATCTAACCGGTGCACCGTGAAATAGTCGGCGAGCCTACCATGAGTCTGGCTGCTGAGCATTTGTTCCGTTGTTGCCCTACGTACTACTGGTGGCCCTGTGATTCCGTCGCTTGGTTGAGATTCATCTTTGAACAGCTCTACAGAGCTTGTATTCTCCCCCGCTGGTTAGCGGCTCTAGGCCATGCCGTCTGGCGTCGCAGCTTTCAATGTTGGTGGGTCGCTGTCCGGCCTGACGCAAATGAAAAGCAGCCTCTGTAAGGAGCGTTGCTGGCAGATCAAGGTAGATAATTCGCGTGAAGATTTTAGTAACCGGCGGCGCTGGCTTTATCGGCTCGGCAGTTGTGCGCCACATCATTTCCAATACCCCGAATGCTGTCGTCAATCTCGATAAGCTGACTTACGCGGGAAACCTCGAATCGTTACAAAGTGTTGATAAGAATGAACGGTATGCTTTCGAGCGCGTGGATATCTGTGATCGCGAAGCGCTCGACCGGGTTTTGCGCGAGCACGAACCGGATGCGGTGATGCACCTGGCGGCCGAGTCTCACGTTGATCGCTCCATCAGCGGCCCTTCAGATTTTATTCAGACCAATATCATTGGAACCTACGTGCTGCTGGAAGCCACTCGCAGCTACTGGACGTCGCTGAACGAAGAGCGCAAGGCGTCCTTCCGTTTCCATCACATTTCTACCGACGAAGTGTACGGCGATCTCGAAGGCCCTGAGGACCTGTTCACCGAAACGACGCCTTACCAGCCAAGCTCCCCATATTCCGCTAGCAAGGCGAGTTCGGATCATCTCGTTCGGGCCTGGGCCCGTACCTATGGTCTGCCGACCATCGTGACCAACTGCTCGAACAACTACGGTCCTTTCCACTTTCCAGAGAAGCTGATTCCTCTGGTCATTCTCAACGCGCTGGAAGGTAAACCGCTTCCGATCTATGGAAAAGGCGATCAGGTCCGCGACTGGCTGTATGTGGAAGATCACGCTCGAGCGCTCTATAAGGTTGTGACCGAAGGTGAGGTCGGGGAGACCTACAACATCGGCGGCCACAACGAGAAGCAGAATATCGAAGTGGTGCGCACGGTCTGCGCGTTGCTCGATGAGCTGCGTCCTGATTCTCCCCATCGTCCTCATGCGGATTTGCTGACCTATGTGACGGATCGTCCCGGTCACGATCTGCGCTATGCGATTGATGCCAGCAAGATCCAGCGCGAGCTGGGCTGGACCCCGGAAGAAACCTTCGAATCGGGCATCCGGAAAACCGTGCAGTGGTACCTCGACAATCCTGAATGGGTCGCGCATGTCAAAAGCGGCAGCTATCAGCAGTGGATCGACAAGAACTACGCTGCGCGCGCTGATAACGCATGAAGATTCTTCTGCTGGGAAAAAACGGACAGGTGGGTTGGGAACTGCAACGCGCTTTGAGCGTGCTGGGTGAAGTCGTGGCGCTGGATCGCTGTCCCGTGGCGACTGAATATGGAAACCTTGTTGGCGACTTGTCCGATCTCGTCGGCCTGCGCGAGACGATCCGCAGTTTTGCGCCGGATGTCATCGTCAACGCCGCTGCGTATACGGCTGTCGACAAGGCCGAGAGCGAGCGCGACCTTGCTCGAACGGTGAACGCCTTGGCGTGTCAGGTGATGGCTGAAGAGGCTAAGCGTCTCGACGCCTGGCTGGTGCATTACTCCACCGATTATGTGTTCGACGGCAAGGGCATAACTCCCTGGAAAGAGACCGACACCGTTGCTCCGGTCAATCACTACGGCGCCACGAAGCTGGAAGGCGAGCGGATGATCGAGGCCTCAGGCTGCAAGCACCTGATTTTCCGCACCAGTTGGGTCTATGCGGGGCGCGGAAACAACTTCGCCAAGACCATGCTGCGACTGGCGAAAGACCGGTCATCGTTGAACGTGATTGCTGATCAGATTGGCGCACCCACCGGTGCCGAGCTGCTGGCCGATGTGGCCGTGGCGGCCCTTCAACAGGCGCTGGTCAGGCCCGAACTCAGCGGTATTTATCATCTGGCGCCAACGGGGGATACCTCGTGGCACGCGTACGCGAAGTTTGTCATCGAATTTGCCCGTGCCCATGGCGAGTCGCTGGTGGTGGAGGCCGTCAACCCGATAGCAACCACCGAATACCCGACACCGGCAAGCCGTCCGCTGAACTCACGGCTCAACACGGAAAAGCTCCGCGATTCCTTCTCTCTGCACTTGCCGGATTGGCAACGTGGTGTAACCCGAATGCTCATGGAAGCTCTGAACAAATGAATACGACTAACCGTAAGGGAATCATTCTGGCGGGCGGCTCGGGAACGCGACTGCACCCGATTACGTTGGGTGTCTCCAAGCAAATGCTTCCCATCTATGACAAGCCGATGATTTTTTATCCTTTGTCGGTGCTCATGCTGGCGGGGATGCGCGAGATCCTGATCATCTCGACGCCGGAGGATTTGCCGGCGTTTCGTAAGTTGCTGGGTGACGGCAGTCAGTACGGCATCGCGTTGACCTATGCCGAGCAGCCCAGGCCGGACGGTCTGGCTCAAGCCTTCCTCATCGGCGAAACGTTCATCGGCAATGATCCGTGCTGTCTGATCCTGGGGGACAACATTTTTTACGGGCAGCACTTCTCGGACAAATTGCGCTCTGCCAGTGAGCAAGCGTCGGGCGCGACGGTATTCGGCTATCACGTCTCGGATCCCGAGCGCTTTGGCGTGGTTGAGTTCGATGAAAGCGGACGCGCTCTGAGCATCGAAGAAAAGCCGACACAACCCAAGTCCAGCTATGCGGTGACAGGCCTGTATTTCTACGACAATCAGGTCGTCGAAATCGCGAAGAGCATCAAGCCGTCCGAGCGAGGCGAGCTGGAGATCACAGACGTCAACCGTGCATACCTCGAACAGAAAACGCTGAATGTGGAAATGCTGGGCCGTGGATTTGCCTGGCTAGACACCGGCACCCACGAGTCTTTGCTCGAGGCAAGCCATTTCGTGCACACCATCGAGCAACGTCAAGGCTGGAAAGTGGCGTGCCTCGAGGAGATCGCATACACCAATGGCTGGATCACCGCTGAGCAAGTGGGTGCTCAGGCTGAAAAGCTCAAGAAGACCGGGTACGGTCAGTACTTGATGGGGCTGCTCAAGCCGACGCAGCACGGGTAATACAAAGGTCCCTCACCGCAGTGAGAGGGTATCGGCTTCGATATGCCGATACCCTTTCGTGTTTCAGTCGAAGGTTTCGGCGACTTCGAAGCTGACGGCTTTCTGGTCCTTTGCTGACAGCACAGGTGACTGTTCCATTGGCCAGTCGATGCCAATGGTTGGGTCATTCCATGCCAGACTCCGTTCGTGCTCTGGCGCCCAGTAGTCAGTGGTCTTGTAAAGAAACTCCGCATTTTCAGAGAGCACCACGAATCCGTGAGCGAAGCCCTCTGGAATCCACAGCTGCTTTTTGTTCTCTGCGCTGAGAAGCAGACCGACCCATTGGCCGAACGTCGCTGAGCTTTTACGCAGATCGACTGCGACGTCGAAGACCTCACCGTGGGTGACGCGCACCAGTTTTCCCTGCGGTTGCCTGATCTGATAATGCAGTCCGCGCAATACGCCTTTCGCAGAGCGGGAGTGATTGTCTTGAAGAAACCGTATGGGGCGACCAACGACCTCTTCAAACACCTTGTGGTTGAAGCTCTCGAAGAAAAATCCGCGGTCGTCGCCGAAGACTCTGGGTTCAAACACAATCACGTCCGGGATGGCGAGCGGAGTTGCCTGCATGTCGGGTTATCTCTGAAATTAAATAAGAGGCGCTGCCGGGGGTGAAAATCCTGCATGGATAAACTGCGTGGCGCCTGGTTCAAGAGGAACAGGGGCCGTACTTTAACGGCGATTCGGGTGCGCGTCAGCCATTACGACGGGACGATGATCAGATGATCTCACTACGCCATTGTCTTTCCCCGCCCAACCCGTCACCATCGCTTTCCGGTTATCCATTTGCCTGATGGACTAGACGAATTGGCAGTACGTTCAGCACATAAGCGCCCTGGGTTTTGGTTGCTTCTGGCGCTTGCACTGACGTGCACGGCGTGTGCGGGCTATCTGAGTGCCGATTGGGATTTTTCCCTGATCAGTCGTCGGGCCGAGGCGTTGTATGGGCCGTTGGGCGCGGGGAAGCAGCGGATCGATGCGTGGCAGAATCTGCTCTCGACCGAGAAGCAGGTCAGCGAGCTGGACAAGCTGACGGTGGTGAACCGGTTCTTCAACAAGCAGATGCGCTATGAAGAAGACATCGATCTGTGGCACGAGGTCGATTATTGGGCGACGCCGGTCGAATCGCTGATCAAGGGCGCGGGGGACTGTGAAGACTACGCCATCGCCAAGTATTTCAGCCTGCGTCGTCTGGGCGTTCCCAGTGAGAAGTTGCTGATCACGTACGTCAAGGCACTGCGTCTGAACCGGGCGCACATGGTGCTGACCTATTATTCGAGCCCGAACGCGATGCCGTTGGTCCTCGACAGCCTCATTAACGAAATCAAACCCGCCAGCGAGCGACAGGATCTGTTGCCGGTGTATGCCTTCAACGCTGAAGGCCTGTGGCTGCCGGGTGCGCAGGGCAATAAAAAAGTGGGCGATACCAAGCGTCTGTCCCGGTGGCAGGACGTGTTGAAGAAAATGACCGCCGAAGGCTTTCCGACCGAGCCCGAGAATTAGGAGTACTGATGTCTCTGTTCAAACAGCTGTTGATCGCTATCTGTCTGTTTCTGGCGGTCGCGTTTGCGGGCAGCTTTGTTGTCAGCCTGGAGAGTTCGCGCGCGCAGTACGTGAATCAGTTGCGCTCGCATGCTCAGGATGCGGCGACTTCGCTGGCGTTGTCGTTGACTGCGAACATCGACGACCCGGCGATGGTCGAGCTGATGGTGTCCTCGATCTTCGACAGCGGTTACTACGCCAGCATTCGTGTGGTGGATCTGGCTAGCGATGCGGTGATCGTGGAGCGCAGTGCGACGCCGGACAATCAGGGCGTGCCGCAGTGGTTCATTAATGCGATCGGGCTGGAGCCGGCAGGTGGCGAGGCGATTGTCAGCAAAGGCTGGCAGCAGACCGCTCGGGTCGAGGTGGTGAGTCATCCGATGTTCGCGCTGGCCAAGTTGTGGCAGAGCGCGCTGGGCAGTCTGGGCTGGTTGCTGGCGTGTGGCGCGGTGAGTGCGGTCCTGGGCGCGTTGCTGCTCAAGCGTCGGTTGCGTCCGCTGGATGACATGGTGGCGCAGTCTCAAGCCATCGGCCGCCGGGAGTTCGTCAGCATCACTGACCTGCCGCGTACACCGGAACTGCGTCGGGTGGTTCAGGCCATGAATCAAATGGTCGAGAAGCTCAAGGCGTTGTTTCAGGAGAGCACGGAGCGCAGTGAGCGTCTGCGCGTGGAGTCGTATCAGGACAGTCTGACCGGTTTGTCCAACCGCCGTTATTTCGACATGCAGCTCAAGGCGCATGTGAGTCATCAGGAAGAAGAACGCTCCGGTTACCTCTTGCTGTTGCGTGTGCAGGACCTGGCGGGTTTGAACCAGCGTCTGGGCGGCAAGCGTACCGATGCGTTGCTGATCGCGGTGGCGCAGCTGTTGCTCAAGCACTGTGACAAATACCCTGAGACGCGCAACCTCATCAGCCGCTCTCGCGGGGGTGAGTTCGCGGTGCTGGCGCCGGGGATGGATCGGGAGGAAGCGCTGGCGCTGGCTCGCGAGCTGGAGATCGCTTTGCAAGCGCTGGGGGCAACGGGGGCTTCGGACGTGTCGCCTGTGGCTCATATGGGCCTGGCGCCCTACGCACCGGGTGATGCCCCGCTGACCTTGCTGGGGCTGGCAGACCAGGCACTTTCCCTGGCCGAAACGCAAGGCGAGCAAACGTGGAGTTGCGTTGAAAACGGCGCCGTCAGAAGCAGCGGTGACGACGAGCATACGTGGCGTCGGGTGCTGGATCATGCGCTGGCGACGGGCGGCTTCGAGCTGTTCTTCCAGCCTGTGGTTGAAACCGGTAATACCGGCCGGGTGCTGCATTACAAAGTCCTGTCCCGGTTGGTCAACGAGCAGGGCGAGGCCATTGCGGCGGGGCGCTTCCTGCGCTGGGTCGAACGCTTTGGCTGGTCGAGCCGACTGGATTTGCTGATGCTCAACCAGGTACTGGCCCACCTTCAGACCCACGACGAATCACTGGCTTTCAACCTCTCTGCGGCGACATTGAACGACGCGGGTGCGTTGAATCAGGTCTTTGATGCCCTGCGTCAGCATCCGAAGCTGGCGGGGCGTTTGACGTTCGAAATCGGAGAGGAGCAGTTGCCTGAACAGGCGGTGCTGGAAACGCTGACGCGTCGTTTGCAGGAAGCAGGCTTCACGCTGGCGCTGCAACGGTTCGGCGGGCGTTTCAGCATGATTGGCAACCTGGCTCACCTGGGGCTGGCGTACCTGAAGATCGACGGCAGCTATATCCGCGCCATCGATGAGGAACGCCACAAGCGTCTGTTTATCGAAGCGGTGCAGCGCGCGGCCCACAGCATCGACCTGCCGCTGATCGCCGAGCGCGTGGAAACCGAGGGCGAACATCGGGTGATTGCCGAGATGGGGATCGAAGGGGTGCAGGGGCAGTTGATTGGCGAGCCGGCGCCGTGGAGGCGATGAGGGACCTGTCGCAGACGCAGTACGTGTAGGCGCGACGGGATGGCGTTTCGCGTTGCCAGCGATCTGGCGCGTGGCGGCAGTAAATCCAGACGCCGCGTTGTATCAGGTATGCCGCGTTCTCCGGTTTTGCTGCCGGTTCCCGGCAGATCGCGGGACAAGCCGCGCTCCTACGCCTTCGGCAGACGCAGATGAGCGACACGTCTGATCGTTCCCACG
>NZ_FOEO01000041.1 GCF_900110765.1 Pseudomonas sp. NFACC02 | reverse complement strand
GGCCTGGAGATCCGCACGAACACGGCGACGGGCGAAGTGCTGCACGTCATCACCGTCACCGCGGGCCGCAGCGATGTGCGGGTGTTGCACTGGCAAGCCGGAAAGCCGGAGAGCCTTGAAAACGATCAGGTCCGCTACAGCCTTTCTGACCATCTGGGCTCCAGCACACTGGAAATGGATGCCAAGGCGCAACTGCTCAGCCAGGAGATCTATTACCCGTATGGCGAGACGGCGTGGTTCGCTGGACGCAGTGAGGTTGAGGTCAGCTACAAGACCATTCGTTACTCAGGCAAGGAGCGGGATGCAACGGGGCTTTATTACTACGGGCTTAGGTATTACGCGCCGTGGTTGATGCGGTGGATAAATCCGGATCCGTCAGGGGAGCGAGGAGGGATAAATTTTTACGAAATGGTCAATGGAAACCCTTTGAAGTACGTAGACCGGCATGGCGATGCACCTGAAGTGCCTAAGGACATCCACTACATTTGGATTGGACAGAGCAATGCCTTGAGCCGGTACGTGCCGAACATCGAGGAAGCTGCATTATTGAACTACGATTTCACCGTGAACGTGCACGTGGATCTCAAGGACGGTGATACGGGGGCTGAATACATCGAGAAAGCGTTAAGTAAATTTAAAAATATTAAAGTAACGCAGTTGCGCAATGAGCCATTCTTTACTTCGTTTAAATCATCGCCGTCTTACGCTGTCTACGCGGATCTATTCGGGGATGACGCTCGCAACTATGCCTCCGCAACTGATGTGCTTCGGTACAGCTTAATCAATCATTACGGCGGAATCTATGTAGACGTTGATGACCAATTCAAGCGGGGGGTGAGGCCTGGTGATTTCACCCCCAAGAAGAACCGCGTTTTTACGGTGGGGCCTGTCAACCCACCATGGGACGCCAACGAATACGTCATCAACAACAACGCTTTCGCTTCTCATAGCCAGAACCCTACTCTGCTGGCTTTAAGTAATGAGGTCACTGCTCGTTACAAGGCGCAACAGGGTTCAGCTGCGGGCTTGAGATTGAGTGCCATGCCAGCAGGCAACGAAAAAATGAAGATTGTTTCGCAGGTCACGGGACCGAAAGTGTTCACCAGCGTATTGACGAGCAGAGATCAAAAACTCAGAAAATTATTCGACGCAGTGGTTGCTCTCGATCAGAGCGATAAACCCCTGAAAAACCCGGACAGGCATTACGCTCAGCGTGAAAAAAGGATGCCTTTTTCACGGTTTATCAAGATGGGCCAGGCGCACACCTGGCGATGAAAAAAACACCCGCCCTCTGCGGATGGGGAATACGCAGAGAGCGGGCGGGGCACCGGATCGTTTGTTACTGGCTGTTATCCAGGACGATCAACGCGCGATGGTCTGGGTTCTGACACCGGCTTCAATGCCCGGTGTCGAGCGACCATAGACGTCTTCGAAGCGCTCGATGTCGTCTTCGCCCAGGTAGCTGCCCGACTGGACTTCGATGATTTCCAGGGGGATCTTGCCGGGGTTGCGCAGGCGGTGAACCGAGGCGATCGGGATGTAAGTCGACTGGTTTTCGGTCAGCAGGAACACGTTCTCGTCGCAGGTCACCTGAGCGGTGCCCGACACCACGATCCAGTGTTCAGCGCGGTGGTGGTGCATCTGCAGCGACAGGCTGGCGCCCGGCTTCACGGAGATGCGCTTGACCTGGAAGCGGCCGCCCATGTCCACGGAGTCGTACGAGCCCCATGGGCGGTAGACTTCGAGGTGGTTCTGGGTTTCGCTGCGGCCTTGCTCGTTGAGCGTGTTGACCATCTGCTTGACGCCCTGAACCTTGTCTTTGTGAGCGATCATCATGGCGTCCTTGGTTTCGACGACCACGATGTTGTCCAGACCGATCACCGACACCAGCTTGCCGTTGCCATGAACCATGCAGTTGCGGCTGTCCTGAATGACCACGTCGCCCTTGGTGACGTTGCCATGCTCGTCCTTGGCATGCACATCCCACAGCGACGACCAGCAACCCACGTCGCTCCAGCCTGCCTCTAAGGGAACCACGCACGCGCGTTGGGTTTTTTCCATGACGGCGTAGTCGATGGAGTTGTCCGGGCAGCAGGCGAAGCTGGCTTGATCCAGTTCGATGTTGTCGCCGTCGCGCTTGCTGCGTTCAAGGGTCAGCAGGCAGTTGTCGTAGATGTCCGGATCGTGCTTTTTCAGCTCTTCCAGATAACGGCTGGCGCGGAACAGGAACATGCCGCTGTTCCAGTAATAACCGCCCGCCTCGACGAATTCGACGGCGCGCTGCTCGTCAGGCTTCTCGACGAACTGGGCCACGCGGCTGACGCCTTCAGGCAGCAGGGCATCGGCGGTGGACTTGATGTAGCCGTAGCCGGTTTCCGGTTTGGTCGCCGGCACGCCGAAGAGCACCATTTCGCCGCGTTCGGCCGCCACGGTGGCCAGTGCGAGCGCGCGTTGCAGGGCTTTCTGATCGTCGATCACGTGGTCGGCGGGCAGCACCAGCATCAGCTCATCGCGACCTTCGTTGGCCAGCATCATGGCGGTGATGGCGACTGCGGGCGCGGTGTTGCGACCAAACGGTTCCATGATCACGGCCTGAGTGTCCAGGCCCAATGCGTCGAGCTGCTCGCCGACGATGAAGCGGTGATCCTTGTTGCACACCACGATCGGGTGCTGCATGCCTTCAAACACCAGGCGTTCGAGGGTCTGCTGGAAAAGGGTGTGTTCGCCGGTCAGTGCCAGGAACTGTTTTGGAAACTGTTTACGCGAAAGAGGCCAGAGTCGGGAACCGCTGCCACCTGACAAGATCACTGGAATCATTTTAATTCTCCAAATAGCAATAGCGTTCGAATGGGCTATACGTCGGTTTCTGTCGTTTCGTCTGTCTTGTTCTTGTACCGCTGCGGTCGGCGCCCTCTTGGTGTGCTTGCTCCGCATCACCTGGCGCTTTCCGCTGATTCCTGTAGGAGCGCGCTTGCCCGCGATTGCGATCTTGCTGCGACAGGGTGGTCGTCTGACACACACCTGTTCGCGGGCAAGCGCGCTCCTACGGCCTTCGGCCAGAATCAAAGGCCGAAGGCGGGGTCTCCTGAGTTACTGAGTCGAAGTCGGGCGCTTGACCCAGACGGGCGACAGGTTGCTGCCGTTGCCGGTGATGTAGAGCACAGCGGCTTCGCCGCGCTCAAGGGCGACGGGCTTCAGGTCGCTGACTTTCTTGTCGCCGTCGAACAGCGCGAAGCTGACTTTGACCGGGTTGATTTCACGCTCGCCGGTGCCCTTGGCCGAGACAGCTTTCACCACGTCGGTCTTGCCGTCGGCGGTCTTGAGGGTCAGTGGCTTGTCGCTCAGGTTCTGCACCCGCACCAGGGACTTCTGCTTGTTCTTGAACGGTGGTTCTTCCACCAGTTGTGGTGCGCCCGAGGTGTTGTTGACGATGGTGTAGTAGTGGTCGCTCGCCAGTTTTACCGGCAGGGTGTTGCTGCCGATCTTGGCGCTGTAGTCGCCCTGTGGCATGAAGCTGAAATCGCTGCTGGCCAGAGGACCGATTTCGTTAAGGCTGGTGTTACCGACGCTGGCGCTGATTTCGGTGTTGCTGGCGTTATAGACCCGCACGAAGGTCGAGCCTTTCGGGGCGGTCGGGCCATACAGGGCGGCGTCGCCGCCGGCGAAGGCCGAGAGGGATACGAAGCCCAGGCTGGCGGCCAGGACGCAGGTTTTCAGCAGACCGGTCTTGGACGAACGGGTAGGCATACGAGTTGGGTTCTGCAAGGTCATTTTGAGTAGTCCTCTCAGTTTTGCGCCCGGCTGGGCGACTCGGAGTTGGAATCGTTGGCGTTCTGAGCCAGATTTTGTTGAGGGTCACGAGCCTTTTTGAGTTCGGCGATCCACTGCGGATCGAACTCGGTCAGGTCGTTGTGAGCGGGCAGGTAGCGCTCCGGGAATTCCCAGATCAACACCTGCGGCGGGCTGCTCTTGAAGGCATCGGTCTGCAGATACTTGAGCATCGGCAGAATCGGGCCATGGCCGTCTTCGGCGTAATTCACGACATCGCTGTGCAGGGCCTGCTTCAGGGCGCCGGCAAAGTTCCAGTTAGGGTTGGCGCTGTAGCTGGTGCCGACCAGACCGACCGCCACCGAGTTGTCGGCAAACAACGCGTCGTCGCCTTCACTTTCCGCCTGAGCCGGGTTCGTGCTGCGTTGCTGCAGCTCGTCCGGTTTTGGCAACAGGTTGCTGAACAACGGGTCCAGCGGCAGGAAGTTGGTCAGGTCACCTTTGTAGGGCGCGCTAGACGTGGCTTCAGTGACAAAGGTCTGGGGATCGCCGCTCAACGGCGTCTGTTTTGCGATCACTTCACCCAATTGTTGCGCGACCACTTCGGCGCCCATCGGCGTCCAGTGGGTATCGGTGCGCAGGAACACCTGGCCTTTGTCCTTGGCGCTCTGCAGCGGTGCCAGCAGGTCAGGGGCAACGATGCCCGCCTGGCTCACTTGCGCGTGGAACTGTTGATACAGGTCGGTGTGCAGTGCGGCCGGTTTGGTGTCGCCCACGTGCTCGGGGTACAACCGGGTCTTGGCGGGAACGATGGCCAGCACCAGTTGCGTACCCTGTTTTTTCAAGGTGTCACGCACGCCTTCGATGATCGCCAGATTGTCGGCTTCGTTCTGCTCACCGTTGGCCACGGCGTCGAACTCTTCGTCGGTGTACAGCCACTGGTCCTTGCCCAGGATCACGCCCGGCCGGCCTTCATTGAAGACCTTGTAGTCCAGCGCGGCCCAAAGGTTGGTGCCCAGGCGCTTGATGGGGAACGCGTCGTCGTAGTGGGTTTCCACGGCCTTGGTCCAGTGACCGTCAAGCACCGTGGTTTCCTTTGACGTCGAAAACCCGATGAAGCTGCGCAGCGACCACAGGCCCAGCGCCAACAGAATGCCCAGGAACAGGAAGATGTAGAGGAAACGTAATGAACGGGTCATGTCAGGCTCCTCAGAACTGGAAGTACAGGAACGGCGAGAAACTGGCCGCCGAGAGTTTGAGAATCGAGGCAACGAACATCAGCAGGATCAGGGCGCGCATGACGTAGCGCGACCAGTCGGCGGTCCAGTAGGCAGGCTGAACCTGCGCCTCTGTGCCGACGATGTAACCCGGTTGATGGATGCTGCCCGGCGTGTCGCCCGGCACCGCTTTGATCATGCCTGGCACCGCAGCGGCAGGACCGTCGGCCGGTACCGGCGTCCCCGCGACAGGGGTGTCCGACACTGGTTTGGCAGGTGCGCGGTTCTTGTAGAAGTCGCGCAGGCCGAAGTAGGCGAGCGTGATGTACGCCACGATCAGCGTCGCAACCTGCAGGCCGGTGAGGCTGGCGCGGTTGAGGTCCGACAGTTGCCACTCGCTGAAGCTGAACATCGCGCCGTACATACGGGCAGCAACGTGCAGGTTTTCGGCACGGAAGATCACCCAGCCCATCACCACCAGCAGGAAGGTGAAGGCCCAACGGACGACGTTGAAGGTGCGTGGTGTGGTGTTCAGGCCCAGTGCTTTTTCGATCGCAAGCCAGACACCGTGCCAGGCTCCCCAGACGATGTAGGTGATGTTGGCGCCGTGCCACAGGCCGCCCAGCAGCATGGTCAGAAACAGGTTGCGATAGGTCGCGACTTTGCCGCCACGGTTGCCGCCCAGGGTGATGTACAGGTAGTCCCGCAACCAGGTGGACAGGCTGATGTGCCAGCGGCGCCAGAACTCGGTGATCGACTGGCTGATGTAAGGCTGTTTGAAGTTTTCCATGAAGCGGAAACCCATCATCAGGCCAAGGCCGATGGCCATGTCGCTGTAACCCGAGAAGTCGAAGTACAACTGCGCGGTGTAAGCCAGTGCGCCGAGCCAGGCATCGCCCGTGGTTGGGTTCTGCAGGGCAAAGCAATGGTCGACGACCACGGCCAGGGTGTCGGCAATGAAGACCTTCTTGATGAAGCCCTGCATGAACCGCGTGACGCCTTCCGAGAACTTGTCCAGCGTGTGGGTGCGGTTGTTGAACTGGTCCACCAGGTCGCGGAAGCGCAGCACGGGACCGGCGATCAGGTGCGGGAAGATCGCCACGAACGCTGCAAAGTCGATCAGGTTGCGCGTTGCCGGCGTATCACCGCGATACACGTCGATGATGTAGCTGATGGACTCGAAGATGTAGAACGAGATGCCGATCGGCAACAGCACATGGGTCAGGATGAACGGCTCAAGACCGAACGAGGTCATGATCGCGTTGATGCTGTCCACGCCAAAGTTGGCGTATTTGAAATACCCCAGGATGCACAGGTCGACCGCGACGCCGAGCAGCAACCAGCGCTGGGCGGGTTTGGTCCTGACCCCGGCAGCGCCGACGCGCAGACCGATCCAGTAGTTCCACAGCGTCACACCCGCGAACAGCGCCAGGAAGTCCACTCGCCACCACGCATAGAACACGTAGCTGGCGACCAGCAGTAGCAGGTTGCGATAGCGTTGCCCGCTCAAGTAGTACAAGCCGAGAAACACCGGCAAGAACAGGAACAGGAACACGTTGGATGAGAAAACCATCCTTATCTCTCCACTTGTCCAACATCAAGGGCCGAAGCCCCCCCAAACCCCCCATGGAAAACTGGAGGGGTGAAACATGAATCCGACTGCTTGCACCTACAGGTTTGATCGTTCCCACGCTCCGCGTAGGAATGCATCCCTCGGCGCTCTGCGCCATTCAAAGGCGACGTAGAGCGTCTGAGGATGCGTGCCCACGCGGAGCGTGGGTACGATCAACGTTGTCGTGTTCAAGAACCGCCTTTCTCACCCTTCTCATGACTCGGGTCATAGGTGCGGGTCAGGTCGCCGCCGAGGCGGAAGTTCTTGAAAGGCTGCATCTTGTGCTTCTTCTCCAAGGTGTCCGGAGCGCAGTCGTAGAGCGAGCAGTACGGTTCCAGCCAGGCAAATTTCATGTCGGTCTTGAGGTCCGTCATGTCCTGCTTCTGGCCATCCCTCGCCTGGAACTCGTCGCCGGAGTCCCTGACGCCGGCCAGCACCCGATCACCCAGACGCTTGAGCGCGCCGTTGTTTTCAGGGCGCAGATCGACGCCGTTGGCCTGGGCGAAACTGGCGATCATCGCCAGCGGCGGTAGCGCGTAGTTGTGGTACGCCAGCGCACGCTGTTTGCGCTTGAGCTCGTTAGGCAGGAAGCCTTGCGGGTCGATCTGATTGGCGGCGATCTTGAATTCCTTCACCGACCAGTCGAACAAATCCTTGCGGTTGGTTGCCACGGCAGTGGACATCACCGACCAGGCGGCCCAGTACGAATGGTTGTTGGTCTTGGCCAGCGGCAGGTTGTCCCAGTCGCTCACGACCTGATCGGCCAGCTTGCTGAACCAGGCTTCGATCACTTTCGCGTCCTGCTGACGGGTCGCCAGTGGATGCGACTCGGAGAACTTCAGGCGCAGGTACGAAGACGACATGCTGCCCAGTGCCCATTTGCGCATCGACTTGCCGGTATGGTTGAAGTCTTTGGACTCCAGCGCATCGGCCCTGGCCCAGGTGGTCAGCATGTTGAGCACGCAGTCCAGTTGCTCGGGACGACCGTCACGCATGTACTGCATCACCACTTTGCTGGTATTGCGTTCCATGGTGGTGATGTCTTTGGTGCTGTCGCGGAATGCTTGTTCCGAGGCAACGTTCAGCGTGGCGCGAGCCTTGTCCGAACCCTCGTACTTGCTGCGAAATTGCAGCGAGCCGGTGTAGGGCTGCGGAGTGGCGTCACAGGTGAACTTGTTTTCACCGGTTTTGTACTTTTCCACGCCTTCGTAATAGCCCTTCGGCGGCACCAGGGTGGAACCGGTCGGCATGCCGCTGTTTGCGCTCGTGCAAGCTGACAGTGACAGCAAGGCCAGCGACAGAAGGGTAGGGAGCATCAGTTTTGGAGTGTGCATAAGAGCCTCATAACCCGGCTTGCGCGGTTTGATGCGCGACATTCGGGAACACGTTGCGTTTGCATACTTTCGCTTCGACCTGCTGTGGAGCAGCGCCCGCTTCCGGACCCTGGACTTCCAGCGCGAGCAATTGCTGGTCAGCCCAGTCCTTGTCGTCGCGCAGTTCGAAGGAGAAGCGCCCGTCGGTTTCAGATGTTTCAGGTTTTTCGATCTTCAGGTCTTCGTGGCGGCCGTTCATGTACCAGAGGCGCGCCTGAAGGGTTTTCACCGAGGTGTCGGCGAACTTGATGTCGATCTGATTACTGCCGTTGCGCACATCCTTGATGCCGTTTTTGCCGTTGACCAACAGTTCGTTGGTGCCTGGCTTGAGGGTGGTGCTGGTGGACATCAGCGCCGGTTTGCCCTCACAACCGTTGTCCAGCAGCGACATCATCTGGCGATAGATGGTCTCCTGGTCCAGGCGGTACAGAGGCGAGAATTCCCAGATGAGAATTTTCGGTGGGTGTTTCTGGAAGTCTTCGCTGCCCAGGTACTGCAGCATCGAACCTTCAAGGCCGCCGCCGGGGAAGGCGACGTTCAGCACGTCAGCGCCCATGTATTCCTGCAGAAAGCCGGCGAAGTTGTAGTTCTTGCCGCTGTGGCTGGTACCGACCAGGGTGATTTCCGGGTTGCCGGAGTCACCGAACAGATCGCCATCGCCCGCTTCGCCCTTGGGCTCGGTCTCGAACTGATCCATGTACTGGATCGCGTAGCTGGTGCCGCACAACTGACCGGCCATGTTGTGCAGAGTGCCCTTCTTGCCCATGCGACCTGACAGATGGGTCTCGAATTCACGCTTGGGAATGTCGGCGAACGCGGGCATTTTCTTCACCGATTCGGCGACGATTTTCGCCGTGCGCTGGGCGCCGTAAGGCGTCCAGTGCTGGTCACCACGGAAGTAGAAGTCATGAGCCTGTTGCTCGTTAGTCAACGGCGACAGGTCCGGCACGGTGTAGCCCATTTTTGCGAATCGACCGAGCATGGCCTGGTAGTTACGCAGGGCAGTGTCGTAGTCGAACTTGTCGCGCTCCGCCGGGAACAGCTTGTTGCGATCCACCAGGCCGCGAGTTGGCTGGTACACGATCACCAGCTCGACCCCCTTGCTCTTGAAGGCGTCATGCAACTGTTGCATGCGACGGTAACCTTCCGGCGTGGTGTCGAATTCGGTGCGCAGGTCTTCGCGGGTACGGAACAGCCAGTCGCCCTGAGCCTGAACCAGCGTGGTGAAGTTCTGCTGGTAGCGGGTGACGTAGTTTTTCTCGTCGTGCGCTTCCGGGCACAGGCTGCAGCAAGGTTCTGCGGTGAAGCTGGGGGCTGTGGCGTCGGCTGCATACGCAGCGTTGCTGGCAGCGAACAGTGCAGCGGTCAGGCCCGAGAGGCTGAGCCATTTGATCAAGTGTGCGTGCATAGAAATAGCTTCCTCAGTCCCGGAGTTGTTTCTGGCTTTCGACCGGGTCGATCAACACGGCTTTCTGTTGGCGGACCAGCAGATCAAGGATTTCGTCCTGGCGTTCACCCAGTACGCCGTTGAAGCTGATCCCGCTGCTCTTGGTCGGTGCCAGCATCGACACTTTGTACAGCTCGACGCTGAGCGGTGAATCGATGGACAGCGGGCCGGAGCCGTTGGAGGTCAGTTCGCCGCCG
This sequence comes from Pseudomonas sp. NFACC02, assembly GCF_900110765.1. Lineage (GTDB taxonomy): Bacteria > Pseudomonadota > Gammaproteobacteria > Pseudomonadales > Pseudomonadaceae > Aquipseudomonas. The sequence continues at coordinate 38,915 of NZ_FOEO01000041.1, read as the reverse complement.
ACCATGATCAGCGACACCTCGGCGTCGAACGGGTCGAGCTTGATGTCGCGATCCGTGTCGGAGAGGTCCTTGATGTGCCCGTACACGCCCATCAGGCCGTTGCCGATGGCCAGGTTTTCGTACAGCTTGATGTTGGTGCTGTTGCGGACCCGGATGCCGTGACGTTTGTTGGCGAACACATGGTTGCCCCACAGCAGGTTGTCGGCGCTTTCATACAGCGTGATGCCGTCGGTGCGGTTGCGGTAGATCTGGTTGTACGCCACCAGATTGTTCACGCTGTTACGGTCAAGCACGATGCCGGAGAGGTGGTTTTCGTAGCTCTTGTTATTGATGATGAAGCTGTCGTTCACCTCACGGGAAATAATGATCCCGTGCTTCTTTTTGGTCCCGTAGACGGTGTTCTCGGCGATGATCAGACCGTGGGAACGGTCGTGCGGGTCGATGCCGTAGACGATGTTGTCGCGGTACGTGTTGCCCTTGACCACGAAGTCACGGGTTTCATAGCAGTAGTAGCCGTACCACATGTCCGAGAACTCGGAATTGACGATCCAGCCGGTCGGATCCGGACGGTTCATCTGCGCCTTCATGTTCGGTGTGTACTGCGAAATGCTCAGACCGTACGACTTGCTGTTGTTGTAACCCAGGCTCGCCACTTTGGTGTTGAACATGTAGGTCTGGGTACCGCCCCAGGACAGCAGGAACGGGCGGAATTCCTTCGGCGCCTTGAACGTCGACGGACCGTTGGCTTTCTCGCTCCAGCCGGTCAGTTTCGTGTCCATCACGAACAGCTGGTTGTCGTTGACCAGAAACGCACCGGCCTCCTGCGACAGGCGCAGTTCGCTGGTTTTTTTGTCGACTTCAAGGATGCCTTTCTTGCCGACCACGATGGGCAGCCGCGCCAGGAAAACCCCTGGCGAGGTTTCGCTCAGGTACTGTTTAGGCACCTTTTTCGCGAGCTCCTGCAAGTTGATGTAACCGTCGTCGATGAAGATCGCCTGTGGGATGCCGTGTTGACGGGCCACCCATTCGGACATCTTGTTATCGCCGCCGATGAACTCCTTCAGCGCGTCTTCCTGCATCATGCGGCGAATCGAAACCTTTGCCGCCTTGGTGCGCACGATTTTCTTCTGCATGGCCTGTTGGGTGTAGCCCGACAGGTCTGGCAGCTTGGGCTTGTCCATCATCAGCGGGCCGGTAGGCGGGCTGGAGATGGTGTAGGTTTTCGCCTGATGCAGACCCTTGACCACTTCTTCACCGGCAGCCGGTTGCGCGGCGGCAGCGGGGGCTACCGGCGCGGTGCTGGCCATGGCGGCGGTACTTGCCAGCAGTAAGGCGCTGCTGAGTACTGCGCTTTCCAGCAGCGCGTGGGGCCATGCCCGTTGCCGCACACTGTTTGCTTGGCTGTTCATCTCATTGCACTCCTATCGCGGCTTGCATCAGAAGCGCCAGATAACGTCGACGATGGCGCGGTGCATGTAATCGTCCACGCCGCTGTGGTAGGCATCGCCAGGCTTGAACACGCCTGCGCGCAGACGAATCAGGGCCGACGGCTCGTCAAACGACTGGCTCACCGAAGCAGGCAGCAAGCCCTGCTTGAAGTACTTGGTCACGACCAGGTCCATTTCCTGACCCAGGTCCTTGCGGCCGTCTTCCAGCGGCAGGGAGTCGAACGTGCTGATGCCATCGGAATCGACGTTCTCACGCGCCGGGTTGACCCCTGCGCCACCGATACCGGCGTGACCGTCTACGCGACGGAACTTGTGGTAGATCAACGAGGCGTCGTACTGGTCCTGCATCTGCCAGGACGCGAACAGCGACCCGGATTCAACGTTGGCCATTTCGCCCTGGAACGCCTCACCGAAGCGATGCACGCGCGAGCGGGTGCCGGTCCAGTTCGAGCGGTTGCTTTCCAGGCCGTTCTGTTCGTAGTTCTTGCTGGCGCGGGAGTAGGCGCCGCCCACTTGCCACATCGGGTCCAGACGGAACCGCAGGCCGAGGTCGGTGGCCCAGCCATTGACGTTCTCGTTGTTCTTGTTGCCAGCGACATACTGATCGGCCGTGGAGTCGTAGGTGGTGGCGAGGCGATCGCGATCACCCGTCAGCCAGGTCAGGCTGCCCCAGTAATTGACGGTGTTCAGGTTGCGGTAGTTGTACGCATCGCTGTTGGCCTGAATGCCCAGCCAGGTCAGGTCGCCACGGGTCGTTTTGTCCAGATCGTCCACGGATTCGCCCGGATGTTTCAGACTGCCGCCATCGTGACTGTGGTGAGCACGAACGCCGGCCCACTGGCCCGGTGTCCACTGGTACTCCACGTCACCAAACAGGTGTTGGCGATCCTTGTCCTCGGCCGACAGTTCGGTCAGGTCCGTGCGGTACTCGCTGAAGCGCTGGGCCGCGCCCACTTCTGCCTTGAGCAGGGTGGTGTCGAACGTCCAGTTCAACGCTTCGATGTTGGTGTCGTGCCATTGTCCGTCGTCATTGCGCAGGCGCTGACGACCGAACTTGAGGATCTCGCCGGGGTAGGGCGTGAAACCGCTGTAGCCGACCCAGAATTCGCGCAACGCTGCGTAGCTGTCGTCCACTTCACGGCTGCTGGAAGTCTTGCGGACACGCTGGGTGGTCTGGCCGTTGGCGTCGGTGGCCTGCTGGTCCAGCGGGTCGGTCTGGATGGTGTCGGTGGCGGTGACCACCTGACCCATCGCATAGCCGCTCCAGTTGCCCCACTGACCGTACATCCACGGGCGCAGGTCCAGACCGATACCGTTGACATCGCCGCCACTGCGGGTGCCCAGGTCGCGGTCATCTTCCATCTGGCCGGTGGCCTTTACTTCGATGCCGAAGTTCTTGTCTTCGGTCAAGGCAGCCAATGTCGGCGTGGCCCAGAGCAGGGAGAAACCCAGGCCGAGCCCGGCCGCCATCAGAGGGTTCAACTTAAGCTTCATAGAGGTGTGTCCTCGCCGTCTTTTTCTTCTTGCAGGGTCTGCAAGGCCAGCGCGTTCTGCGCCGTGGTGCCACGGACCTGCTGTTCTCGCTGGAGAAGGCTCTGCGCCTGGGCGCGCTTCTCAGGCGGCAATTGATCGTTGAGTTGCTGCGCAAGGTCCGCTGCCTGCGGCGTGCCTTGCGTCTGAGCGAGCTGGCCGAACACCCAGGCGTTGACCGGGTCTGGCTTGATGCCCTTGCCCTGGGAAAACAACTGAGCGAGGGCGAAGTCGGCGCTGTTCTGGCCGCCGCGCGCGGCGGTCAGCAACTCGTCGACGGCCTTCTGCGGAGCGGGATGACCGAGGTAGCCACGGCGGTACAACTGGCCCAGGTAGTAATGGGCAGAGAGTTGCGTCGGCGCCGCCTTCAGCAGGTGCTCCTCGGCTTTCTTCGCATCCGGCAGGACCAGCTTGCCTTCGTAATACACCTTGCCCAGCAGCAACTCGGCGCGGGGTTGGTCCGCCGCGCGGCCGTTGTCCAGGTATTCCATCATCTTGTTGACGTCGCCCAGCTCGGGATAGTCGTACAGCAACTGCGCCAGGCTGACCCAGGAGGCGGGGTAGGACGGGGCGACGTTTTCCAGCAACTGCTGAGCGGTCTTTTCGTCCGGCTTGCCGAGGGTCGAATCCGCCAGTACGCGAGCGACGGTGTCCACGCGCATCGCCGGAACGGTACCCATGGCATAGCCGCTTTGCATCTGGTCCAGCAACGCGGCCTGCTTGTCCGCTTCGCCACGCTTCTGGTAAACCGTCGCCAGTTCCATGTAGCAAACGTCGTTGGTGCGCAGCGCCTGTTTGCAGATGCTTTCGACTTCGGCCAGATGCTGGTCGTAGGTGCCCTGCGTGCGATACAGCAGCACTTGGGCTAGACCGGCTTCCGGGTAACCCGAGGCGCGCCACTCGTCGATCTTCTGCTGCGCGTTCACGTTCGGGAACGTGTGCGGGTATTGCAGGTAGAGCATCGCCAGCGGGATCAGCGTGCCGGTCTCGCCGTTGGCGAACGCTTTCTTCAGCAGGCCCTCGGCTTCGCGTTGCTCGGCTTCGGTGGCGTTGGGTTTGACCGCCAGCAGTTTGCCCAGACGCGATTGCGCGCGAGGCGAGGTTTCAGCGGCTGCGCGATATGTCGCTTCGGCCTGTTTGATCAGTTCCGGGTCGCGTGTGCCGACCTGGATGTCCGCCAGACCTACCTGTGCATCGCTATAACCCAGGTCCGCCAGTTGTCGATAGTTTTGCTCCGCCGTCGCGGTATCGCCGCGTTTCAGGGCTTCATTGGCCAGGCGTTGATCGGGCAGGCCGGCGCAACCGCCAAGACCCATGGCGATCGCCAGGCTCAACAACGTAGGGGCTGACAAGCTTCGTAGTGGGCTAGCCATGCTTAGAAACCTGCGGCCGTGGCTTTGTCGATCAGCCAGTTCAGGGACGGACCGCGATCGCTGACGACTTCCACCGGACGGCCGGCCAGGGAGCTGCTCAGCGATTCGTCAGGCTGGATCTGTACGCGCATGTCGGAAGACAGGTCAGCCGGGCTCAAGGCCGTGGAGCTGACGATCTTGCCGCTGTGAGTGCCCTGCTCGCCGGCCACCTGGAAGCTCACCCGGGCGCCTGGCTGGACGTCGGCGAACTGGCGGTAGGTAAAGCGCGCATCGACGGTGGCCGGCGTGTTGCGCGGCACCATCTGGAAGATCACATCGCCTTTGGCGGCGTACTGACCATTGGCAACCATTTGCTTGCCGACGACGCAGTCACACGGGCTGGTCAATGTACCGGCGAGCTGACGGCCAAAGAGCTCTTCGATTTTTGCCGGCTGCAATTCGTCCGGGTCCAGGTTGCCCTTAAGCACGTCCAGCATGCTGGTATTGAACGACGCCAGCGGAGCGCCTTTGGCGACCTCGCCATTCGGTGCAACCAGGCTCGTCACGGTGCCGTCACGCGGCATGGTCACGTCCATGGTCGGCACGCTGACCAGGCCGGAGGTCGAGTGGCTGACGAAGTACATGCCGTAGACCGACTTGGCGACGAAACCGAACGCGGCCAGACCGACGACAAAAATACCGGCACTGAACGTCACCGCGCGCAGACGACCGAAGGCGCTCAGGCCGCTGCCACTGTCTTTTTTCTTGCGCGCTTTGGTGAAGTTGTCGCGCTGCAGGGTGGCAAGCACTTCGCCCATGCTGACGATGTCGCCGGACAGGTGAGAGGTGATCAGGTGACGCAGGGTCGCGATGTCCTGAGCTTCGAGGTGCTGGAACTGGCAACCGATACGGCCGCTGGTGGCGTCGATGGCGCGAACCTGAAGTTCGACGTCCATGGCCAGGCCCAGGTTATCGATCAGGAATTGCAGACGACCTTTGATGACCTGGCCGGCAGCAAACTTCACGCCGGCCGGTGCGACAAAGCTCAGCCCGCCGGCAGAGAGGTCTTCGACACGCACCAGTGGCGCGTTTGGTTGGCCATTGAGCAGGCGCAATTTGGCTGGGATCTTGACCCGGGCGTGTTGGCGCTGGGCTTCGGATTCATGGACGACGTTCGCATTCACGGCTGTATTCATGGCGCTAATTCCTGATTAATCGAGTTGATCCATTGTTCGGTCAGAGACCCGTCAGACCATTGTCAGCAGTACGGCAACGAAGATGCTGCCAGCCGAGAAAGTCATGGTTCGAGACGACCAGGTGTTGAACCAACCCTGGAAGCTGGCCATGTCGCGGCTCAGTTTTGTGTCCTGGCGGGTCCAGGACTGACGGTCGAGGCGGAAGAAGACGTAGATCTTCATCAGCGCACCGACGATCTGGTTGTAATAGAGAATCACGGGGTAAGCCGGGCCGATGGCGTGCCCGGAACACGACAGCAACAACGTGAGAATGAAGCGGGTGATGCCGATCCACAGCAGGTAGATCAGCAGGAACGCCACGCCATATTTGAAGCTGGCGATCAGGGCCACGGTCAGGCCAAGAATCGACGTCCACATCGATACGCGCTGGTCGAACAACACGATGCTGGTGAACACACCGAGACGGCGAACGCCAAGCCCCAGCGCGCGGGAGTTCTGGCGCAGGTTGTTGCCGTACCAGCGATACATCAGTTTGCGACTGGCCTTGAGGAAGCTCTTCTCCGGCGGGTGTTCCACCGTGTTGATGGCAGCGTCCGGCACGTAGAACGTGTCGTAACCCAGGCGCATCAGGCTGAACCAGCTCGATTTGTCGTCGCCGGTCAGGAACTTGAAGCGGCCCAGGCGCCAGTGCTGCAGCGAGTCGCTTTCGACGTCCGCGATGAAGTCCGGATCGGTGACCACGGTGGCGCGGAACACAGACATACGACCGGTCATGGTCAGTACACGCTTGGACAGGGCCATCGAGCACATGTTGATGTGGCGCTGGGCGAAGCGCAGCTTGTGCCATTCGCTCATGATGTAGCCGCCGCGCACTTCGCAGAACTCGTTGGTGGTCAGGCCGCCGACGTTGTCGAACAGCTGGAACCACGGAACGGTTTTGCGGACCACGCCCTCGGCCAGCACGGTGTCGCCATCGATCACGGCCACCACGGCACGGTCATCCGGCATGTGGCGCGAGATGGCGCGAAAGCCGAAGGCCAGACCGTCGCGCTTGCCGGTACCGGCGATGCGCACGAAGTCCAGGGTCACGTGTGGCGGCGGGTTGTGTTTGGCCCACATTGCCTTGACCAGCAACTCATCCGACATTTCGACCAGCGAGCACACCACGGTGGTTGGATAACCACAGGCGATGGCTTCCTGAATCACCGAGTTGTACACCTGAGCGGTGGTCAACGCGTCGATACGGAAACTGGTGACCATCAGAAACACGTGCGATGGATCAGCGGCCTTGCCGAGCTTGCGCACTTTACGGCGCAGGTGCGGATACACGATGTAGAGAAAGATCATGCCGCGCACAAAGTGCGTTGCGCCCATCGAGTAACGCCAGATACCGACGATCCCGATCAGGAAAATAAAGTCCTTCGACTGTGAGTCGAAGAGCGTGACCGGCAGCGCCATCGCAATGGCGGCCAGCACACTTAAATAAAACAGCCAACCTGCGGCCTGGAGAAAGCCGTGTTTTAGCCTGAGCATAATGGAGGTCCCTGAGTCAGTTGCAACCAAGCTGCAAACCCCACGCCTCGAGCCGCAAGCGGGTGAACGCTTGTGGCTCGGGACATGGACTTGAAACGTGCAGCTTGTGGCTTGCCGCGTGCCGCTGCTTCTTACCAGCAGATACCTTCGGTCTGACCGTCTTCGGAGGTGGTGCCTTTCATGAAGCCCACCAGATCGATGACGCGTTTGCCGGCTGGCGCCTGGTTGGCCAGTGCGCGGAAACGTTCGTCGCGGTTACCGAGGATGATCACGTCGGAGTTGTTGATGACCTCGTCGAAGTCCGAGTTGAGCAGGGAAGAGACATGCGGGATCTTGGACTCGATGTACTCTTTGTTCGCGCCGTGGACGCGAGCGTATTCGACGTTCTTGTCGTAGATGCTCAGGTCGAAACCTTTGCCGATCAGCATTTCCGCCAGTTCGACCAGTGGGCTTTCACGCAGGTCATCAGTGCCGGCCTTGAAGCTCAGACCCAGCAGCGCGACCTTGCGGGTGTCGCTTGCCGCGACGATGTCGAAGGCGTTCTGGACCTGGGACACGTTGCTGCGCATCAGGGAGTTGAGCAGTGGCGCTTCCACATCCAGGGAGCTGGCGCGGTAGGTGAGGGCGCGAACGTCTTTCGGCAGGCACGAACCGCCGAATGCGAAGCCTGGACGCATGTAGTACTGCGACAGGTTCAGGGCCTTGTCCTGGCAGACCACTTCCATCACTTCGCGGCCATCGACTCCGACGGCCTTGGCGATGTTGCCGATTTCGTTGGCGAAGGTGACCTTGGTCGCGTGCCAGACGTTGCAGGTGTACTTGATCATCTCGGCGACCGCGATGTCCTTGCGGATGATCGGTGCGTCGAGCTCTTCGTACAGCGATTGCAGAACGTCACCGGACGCCTTGTCGAATTCGCCGATCACGGTCATTGGAGGATGATCGTAGTCTGCGATCGCAGTGCTTTCGCGCAGGAACTCAGGGTTCACTGCAACGCCGAAGTCGACGCCGGCTTTCTTGCCCGAGCAATCTTCCAGGATCGGGATGACAACGTTTGCGACGGTGCCCGGCAGAACGGTGCTGCGCACGACGATGGTGTGACGCGAGGTTTTTTCACGCAGTACGAAGCCGATTTCGCGGCAGACGGACTCGATGAAGTCCAGTTCCAGGTCGCCGTTTTTCTTGCTTGGCGTGCCGACGCAGATCATCGACAGGTCAGTCGCTCGGATGGCCTCGGAAAAGTCCGTGGTGCCGCGCAGTTTGCCGGTTTTGATACCGGTTTCGAGCAGTTCGCCCAGACCCGGTTCCACGATCGGGGACTTGCCCTGGTTGATCAGGTCGATCTTGGCACTGGAGATATCCACGCCGACAACATCATGACCACGCGCCGAGAGGCAACCAGCACATACTGCACCGACATAGCCCAAACCAAAGATGCTGATATGCATCGTAATCTCCTCGATTTTTCACGCCATTAGTTGGCTGGATATTAAGAACTGTCTTACAACTTTCGCGCACTCGTTCGCACGGCAAGTTAATGTCGTGAACCAAGCGCAGGCAGAATTTAAAGTTGGGCGCCTTGTTTTCTGAAGCGACCCCGAATGTTACAGATCAAAAGCGTCGAGTCGTCCGCATATAAATATATGGGTTCCCGATCTGGGATATGGCATAGCACTCCGGCGGATGGTTGCGAGTCGCTGCCGCGCCTCTGGCTCAAGGCTTCTAGCCATGATTCAGTCTTATCTTGCTCGTCAGTGGCTGCAGGCACCGCGTTGGTGCTTGCTCGATTTACCTCAACTAGTTTGGTGCGTTCTCTCCTTGCACGAACCATAACGACCATGGGGTCTAACTACTTGATAGCAACTTTCAGATCCCTCTAGTCCGTATGTAAGAGATGTCTCACAAGATGGACGAGAATTGTTACGGGATGTAGGAGCATGGGCATTCCCCATAAGTTCCTGGCCGCTCGTCCTCTTTTTGAGATTTTTTGAAATACGTTTCGTAAATCGCATAGTTGCACTCTGATGGCAGTTTCCGTTTGGTCCTTAGTTATAAAGGGGTAGGGCGCGGTGCATGTAAGAGTGCCATCATTGAAAAGCAGCAAAGTGCCATCACTCAAAAAAGTTGTTAAATTTTTGAGAAAAAACATCGAGGCCGTTGGATTGTTCTTTTATTGGCGCCAACTGTTTGGCATTGACACCATTCGTCTGTTCAAACCGCAATTATGGAACTTTGAAATCCATCTGACTGGATGGTTTTTCCAATGTTTTTTTGAGGGGCGGGCAGGAGGCCCAAGGGGAAGGATGAACACTCGTTCGAATCGTAAAGATGAAAAAGGGCGGGGCGCGCCCTTTTTCAGGTCATTCACACCGCGGATTCTTCCCGGAGGAAGACCAGCTTGTCCGCTGTGGACAATTCTTTTGCGTACCGATACCCCTGCACGTCGAACTGCTTCAGGTGTTCCGGGTTGCTGATGCGCTCCGAAATGACGAAACGGCTCATCATGCCGCGCGCTTTTTTGGCGTAAAAGCTGATGATTTTGTACTGGCCGTTCTTCTGGTCGCGGAATTCGGTGTCGATTACGCGAGCGTTGAGCGCTGGGCGTTTGACGGCAGAGAAATACTCGTTGGAGGCCAGATTCAACAGCACGTCATCGCCCTGTTCGGCCAGCGCTTCGTTGAGCCATTCACTGATCCGGTTGCCCCAGAACGCATACAGGTCTTTGCCGCGGGCGTTGGCGAGTTTGGTGCCCATTTCCAGACGGTACGGCTGCATCAGGTCAAGTGGACGCAGCAGGCCGTAGAGCCCGGAGAGCATGCGCAGGTGCTGTTGGGCGTAGTCGAGTTCGGTGTCGCTCAGGGTGTCGGCGGCAAGACCGGTGTACACGTCGCCCTTGAAGGCCAGCAGCGCCTGTTTGGCGTTGCTCGGTGTGAACGCGGGCGTCCAGCTGCCGAAGCGCGCAGCGTTTAAGCCAGCCAGTTTGTCCGACAGGTGCATCAGCTCGCTGATCTGCGACGGGGTGAGCTCGCGCAGTTGGGTGATGAGTTCCTGTGAGTGGTCCAGGTACTGTGGCTGGGTAAAGCGCTCGGTGGTGGGCGGTGTCTCGAAATCGAGGGTCTTGGCTGGGGATATCACCATCAGCATACGGGGCTTCTCCTTTAATCGTGGGGGCGATTCTAGGGGTTGTGCCCGGATGACTCCAGCTATGGTGATGATAGGGAAATCGCAGTACATGCAGGAGCACGCTTGCCCGCGATTGCGGTATGCCCGCCAATATAGAGATGACTGACACACTGCAATCCTGGATGCGGCCCAGGCCAGGCGCTCCTACAGGGCTGAGCATGAATTCAGGATTCGGGGAGCCGCCATCAAATCCGCTATAGTGCCTCGCCGGTTTCGGCCTCTTTGTTCAAGGATTGGGAGCACGTCGTTTTGCGCATGCCGTTATTGATCGGTGCCTGTCTGCTGGCGTTCAACGCACAGGCGGCGACCGGAGAGATTGCGACGATGGATCGCAGTGTCTGGCCGGAGGTCCTGGAGACCCCGCAACTGTTCGATGTGGCCTCCCGGGCAGAGATTCTGAGTTTCGCGCATCAGTTGCTCGAGAGTGAAAACGTCAGCGACATCCAGTTGGCCGAACGTCTAGGGTTGCGGCAAATCAACGTGGCCACGGTAAACGTGATCCGTAACCGGCTGTGGACGCGGCTGTTCGAGAACTGGAAAGCCGCAGAGAAGTCCTGCGAAGCCGATGCCTCGTTCTGCGTGTTGGTCGACGACGTACCGATGCTGCGTCAGCGCGCAGCCGAGTACAAAGTCGCGGACGATTCCTTTTATGCGCGCTGGGCTGCTCCAGCCGATGCCTTCAATCAGCGTTACCTGAATGAACTGCTGCGCATGGCGGCGCTGTTTCCGCAGACCAGCAGCGAGGTCGAGCGCTACAACTCGGACGAGTTGAGTGGCGAAGAAATGCCCGACCGCACGTTCCTGCTCAATTTCGAGAGTGGCCCCAGCGTTGCAGACGGCGCCACCGACTGGCTGGCGGATTTCATGCGTCAGCAGAAGATCAACGCCACGTTCTTCGTGCTGGGCAAGAACCTGCAAACCCGACTGGACGCCAGTTCTGCGCAAGCGCTGCAAACGTTGTATCGCCAGCAATGTGTAGGGCTGCAAGGCTGGGAGTACCGTTCGCACGCGCACTGGAAGGACTGGCAGGACTCGGTCGAACGCAGTGCCGCGCTGGTGCAGCAGACCCTGCCCGACAATTTCGTGCCGCTGTTTCGGCCGCCGTACGGACATCGCCGGGCCGATAGCGCACCGTTTTTCCGTGATCAGCAGCTTCGCGTCTCTCTATGGAATATCGATTCTCAGGATGCAACCGGCCGCATCAGCGCCGAGCAGGCCGCGCACCGGGTACTGACGCTGATGCTCTTGTGGCGCCGTGGAAACATCGTGTTCCACGACAGCACCGACAAACCGCAACAGGCTGTGCCATGGCTGATGGCCAATACTGCGCAAAGCGGTGTGGTGTGGGAGGACTGTCATATTTATCCGCAGCAACTGTCGGACGAAACCGATCAGGCCGAGCCCGAAGATGAAGCTGCTGACGAACCTGAGGACGAACAGTCGGAGGGTCAAACCCCGGATGCCAGTCAGCCGTCGACTGATCAGGCTCAAGAGCCCGCAAAACAAGGGGAATAGGACGGCGAGAAGGGAGGATCGGTCGGATTTTTCTGAGGATTTCCTCCCGACCGGACTTCCGACTGTAAACGCGTGCGAACCATCCGCCAAGGGCTATTCGTCACGCTGTGAAATAAACTTCAAATTCCGCTTAAAACGCTTTTTTATGTCATCGGTTTTGCGGTATTACGACAGCAGACCGCCGAACCCTGCAACACAGGTGGCGTCACCCAGACCCCACTTTGCGCACTTCTCTCCTGCCTGAAGGAGAGAGCCTCGGCGGCCTTTCCGTAGCGCGATATCGCTTGTGTGTCGCGTTACCTGGCTACTACAAAGGTGAGCGAGTATGGATGACCACGGACGCACCCCTTCCACTAACCAGCCAATCCTCTATGTGCTCGATACCAATGTACTGATTCATGATCCAAACGCGCTGCTGAATTTCGAAGAACACCACGTTGCACTCCCCATGACGGTCCTCGAAGAACTGGACAAGCTCAAGGCGGGCAAACACTCGGTCGCCGCGGAATGCCGCCAGGCTATACGGCTGATCGACAAGACACTGGGCGAAGCGACCCCGGAGGAGGTCGAACGAGGCGTACCGATTGATCGCGGTACAGGCGTTTTCAAGGGTTATCTGTCCATCCTGATGAGCAAGCGCGAAGAGCCCAACAGCCTTCTGCCCGAGCACCTGAACGACAACATCATCATCAACCAGTTGATCGATCTGCATGCGCGCAAAAAGGACCTGCGCATCGTGCTGGTCACCAAAGACATCAACATGCGCCTGAAGGCGCGCGCCTGCGGAATCGCGGCTGAGGACTACAGCACCGACCAGTTGGTCGATGACGTGTCGATGCTGTCGCGCGGCTATCACACCATGACGGGTTCCTTCTGGGATCGCGTCAGCAAGGTCGACACGCGCCAGGACCATGGCCGCACCTGGCACAAAGTGCAAATGACGGAGCAGATCCCGGCCGTTCACATCAACGAGTTCATCATCGACGAGCAGGGCTTCGTCGGCTGGGTCAAAGGCGTCAAACCGGATGAGTTGCTGTTGCTGGACATGCACCAGGAGCCGCTGCTGCACCAGGAAGCCTGGGGCCTGAAACCGCGTGACATCTACCAGGGGCTGGCGCTGTTCGCGTTGCTCGATCCCGACATTCATCTGGTCAACCTGTCGGGCGCCGCAGGTTCCGGCAAGACCATTCTGGCCCTGGCCGCTGCCATCGAGCAGACGATGGTCAGTAAGCGTTATCGCCGCATCATCGCCACCCGCAGCGTGCAGGGTCTGGATCAGGAGATCGGGTTTCTGCCCGGCACCGAAGCCGAGAAGATGGAACCTTGGCTGGGGGCGATTACCGACAACCTGGAAGCGCTGCACATGGACGACGAAAACACCCATGGCAGTGTCGACTACATCCTCAGCAAGGTGCCGTTGCAGTTCAAATCCCTTAACTACATTCGAGGCCGCAGTTTCCAGCAAAGCCTGATTCTGATCGACGAGTGCCAGAACCTCACACCGCACCAGATGAAAACCATCATCACCCGTGCCGGTGCCGGTTCCAAAGTGGTCTGCCTGGGTAACCTGGCGCAGATCGACACCCCTTACCTGTCGGCCACCAGTTCCGGCCTGACTTACCTGACGGAGCGCTTCAAGGATTTCCCCAACGGCGTGCACATCTCCCTGCAAGGGGTTCCACGCTCGATCCTGGCTGAATACGCGGAGAGTCATCTGTAAGATCGCTGCGTAAAACCTGTGGGAGCCGGCTTGCTGGCGAAAGCGTTCGATCAGATACGTCAATGTTGATGTGTACAACGCACTCGCCAGCAAGCCGGCTCCCACGGCCTTCGGCCAGAAGCGCATCGCGGCACGGCGGAGTATCTGTGGACTTTTACTAGCGTTACAATCGCGACTCCTGTCCAGGAGTCATTCCGTGCTTACTCATCTCGATTCCCAAGGTCGCGCCAATATGGTCGATGTCACCGACAAAGCGGTGACATCCCGTGAAGCCGTGGCCGAAGCCCGCGTGCGCATGCTGCCCGAAACCCTGCAAATGATCGTTGCCGGGGGGCATCCGAAAGGGGATGTGTTTGCCGTCGCGCGCATCGCCGGCATTCAGGCGGCGAAGAAAACCAGCGATCTGATCCCCCTTTGTCATCCGTTGATGCTCACCAGCGTCAAGGTCGAGCTCAGCGCCGAAGGCGCCGATACCGTCCACATCGTGGCCCGCTGCAAGCTGTCGGGGCAGACCGGCGTGGAGATGGAAGCGCTGACCGCCGCCAGCGTTGCGGCGCTGACGATCTATGACATGTGCAAGGCCGTTGATCGTGGCATGGTCATCGAGCACGTGCGGTTGCTGGAAAAGCTCGGCGGGAAAAGCGGGCACTTCGTGGCCGATGAACAGGTGGAGGCGTCATGACCATTCACGTGCAGGTTCAGTTCTTCGCCCGGTTCCGCGAGACGCTGGGCACCGAAAGCGAGGATCTGGAAGGCAGCTTCTCCACCGTTGGCGCGATCCGTGAGCATTTGCTCGCTCGCGGTGGGGTTTGGGACGTGTTGGCCGAGCAGAACATCATGTGTGCTCGCAATCAGGAACTGTGCTCGCTGGACGAGCCCGTTGAAGCGGGCGATGAAGTGGCCTTCTTCCCGACCGTGACCGGAGGTTGAAGATGGCCATTCGGGTACAGGCTACGGCGTTCGACCCGGGCGCAGAGGTGAACGCGATGCACGACGCCAACGTCGGTGTTGGCGCGGTGGTGAGCTTTGTCGGTTACGTGCGGGATTTCAACGATGGGCGAGAAGTGGCCGGGATGTTTCTCGAACACTATCCCGGCATGACCGAAAAGGCGCTGGGCAAGATCGCCGCAGAAGCGCAGCAGCGCTGGCCGCTGCTCAAGATCGATGTGTTGCATCGTGTTGGTGCACTGGAGCCGGGCGAGCCGATCGTGTTCGTCGGCGTCGCGAGCGCTCATCGCCAGGCCGCGTTCGAAGCCTGTGATTTCGTCATGGACTATCTGAAGACCCGCGCACCGTTCTGGAAAAAAGAGAACACCTCAGAAGGCCCGCGCTGGGTAGAAGGGCGTGACAGCGATCACCGGGCGGCGGATCGCTGGAAATAAAGCCGCGCTTTAGCTCGATACTGTAGGAGCGCGCTTGCCTGCGATTGCTGTGTGTCAGTTAGATAGATATCGCTGGCACGATCTCATCGCGGGCAAGCGCGCTCCTACAAGGGCAGAAGTGTTATTCGGATTCCGCAGCTGGCTGCGCCCGTGGCTTGCGCACTACCGCACGCAGCAACTCAGCCGGCGGCATTTCGCAGCTGATCTTGCGGCCCAGCTTTTCTTCGATCGAAGGCAACTGATACGAATCGTCTTCACCGGCGAAGCTGATGGAAACGCCGTCGGCGCCCGCGCGACCAGTCCGGCCGATACGGTGCACGTAGTCGTCCGGCACCTCCGGCAGCGTGAAGTTGATCACGTGGCTGATGCCGTCGATGTGAATCCCGCGACCTGCCACGTCGGTGGCCACCAGTACGCGAATCTTGCCTTCCCGGAAGCCTTCCAGCGTCTTGATGCGCTTGTGCTGCGGGACGTCGCCCGACAACTGCGCGGCGTTGACGCCATCGCGCACCAGTCGCTCTTCGATGCGACGCACTTCGTCCTTGCGGTTGGCGAAAACCATCACGCGTTCCCAACCGTTGTCGTTGATCAGGTTGAACAGCAGCTTGTATTTGTCTGCTGCCGCGACGGCGTAGACGTGCTGTTCGACGGTGTCGCTGGCGACGTTCAGCGATTCGATTTCGACGATCGCCGGGTCAGTGGTCCATTGCTTGGCCAGGTTCATGACGTCGTCGGTGAACGTCGCCGAGAACAGCAGCGTCTGGCGCTCACCTTTGTGCGGAGTCTGGCGGATGATCGAGCGCACCTGAGGGATGAAGCCCATGTCGAGCATACGGTCGGCTTCATCCAGCACCATCACTTCGACCATGTCCAGATGCACTTCACCGCGCTGGTTGAAATCCAGCAGGCGGCCGGGCGTCGCCACGAGAATGTCGCAGTGACGCGCTTCGAGCTGCTTGAGCTGTTTGTCGAAGTCCATGCCACCGACGAACGTCATGACGTTCAGGTTGGTGTACTTGGTCAGTGCCGCAGCGTCTTTGGCGATCTGCACGACCAGTTCGCGGGTCGGCGCGATGATCAGCGCACGGGGCTCGCCCATGTAGCGCTCTTTCGGCGGCGGGGTCTGGGTCAGTTGCGTGATGATCGAGATCAGAAACGCGGCTGTTTTGCCCGTGCCGGTCTGCGCGCGACCGATCGCATCCCTGCCCTTGAGCGTATAGCCCAGGACACCGGCCTGAATCGGTGTGCAGTAAGGGAATCCCAGATCCTGGATGGCGTGCATCAGCTCGGGGGCGAGCGGGAAATCATGAAAGCGGGTTTTACCTTCCTGCGGCTCGACCACGAAGTCTTCGACTTTCCAGGGCGCGACGACAGGTTTAGGGGCGCGCTCACGACGAGGGCGTTCGGCCCTGGGACGCGGAGCGGCGGGTTGACGCGACGCCTCTGCTTGCGCCGTGGGCGCGACGGGTGAGGTCATTTCCCGGTATGAGCCTTCGGTCGGGCTTTTGGATGCGGGGAGGGGAGCAGCGGGTGCGAGCTGCTCAGCCTCGCTTTTACCGAACATTTTTTTAAGTGCTTTGAGCACGGTCATCTCGTCGATTGATTAAGGAGTGTACGCCGGGCAGTGTAAAGCAAGAACCCGGCGCGGCGTAGTGCCATACCAAATCCGCCAGACAAATGAAAGGCACAAATGGCGTTTTAGCGCAGATGATCCCCGAGCCAGACACCTATGTCGGAAATTTCTTGCGGTAACACTTCGTGGCCCATTGGGTATTCCTGCCATGTCGCGGTGACGCCCTTGGCCTTCAATTGGTCGTAAGCCGTTTTGCCCATGGCGTTCTGGACGACTTCATCGCGGCTACCATGCAAGCAATACACCGGAATGCGCTGCTGGCTCGCGGACAACTCCATTTCATCGCTGAACGTTGGTGCATAGGTCGACAGTGCGAGAACACCACCCAGCGGGCCTTCCCAGCGCAAGTAGGCGGCATGCAGAACCACCGCGCCGCCTTGCGAAAATCCGGCGAGATATATGCGTGCAGGGTCGATGCCGCTGTTTCGCTGCGCGTCGATCAGCGACAGTACGCGCTGCGCAGAACCCTCCAACTGATCGCGATCGATCGCGCGCGCCGGGCTCATGGCCTTGATGTCATACCAGCTTGGCATTTCATAGCCGCCGTTCACCGTGACGGCACGGGTGGGGGCCTGCGGCAGGACGAAACGCATGGTCAGCAACGTCTGTTGCAACATCTCTGCAACAGGCAAGAAGTCGTAACGGTCCGCGCCCAGGCCATGCAGCCAGATGACGCAGGCATCGGCGGTTTTTTCCGGCTCGATGATCAGGGGGTCACTCATGTGCGCTCCATTTGTGTGCGATGGCTCTGCTGCAGCGCTTTAACGCGGTGCGTGAGCCGATTCATATATGAAAGAAGATGTCGCAAGGGTACAAGTTTTGATCTTGACCTGTCGCTAATTCGACTTTGCCAGCATGGTGGTACGGGCTTTGCTACACATCCCGCGGAGTGAAGGCGCTCACCTCAGTCGGTAACACTAATGGGCCATTAATTATCCAGCCTATTGTTACGTCGGGGCAGCACGGCGTCCATTGATCGGGATTCCATGCACGATTCGCTTTGGACCTCGAGGTTCAAGGACATCATGGGGCTTCAGTCCGCTTGACCAAATCGAACCCGCAGGCGCGGTGGACGAAACGCAAGACACCGGTTTCGGGTTCGGGTCTTACGTCGCATGACCCAAAAACAAGCCAGCAGGGGTCATTAATGCCTCACAAGGGTGCGACGGGGCTAAAGCTCCTACACAACAAAGAGCAAACTGGAGGTTTGAATGAAGATGTTGAAATCCACCCTGGCTGTAGTGGCCGCCGCAGCAGCACTCGGGATGACCGGTTTCGCTCAAGCGGGCGCGAAACTGGATGCCATCCAAAAGAAGGGCTTCATCCAGTGCGGCGTGAGTGACGGTCTGCCAGGTTTCTCGGTACCTGATGCCAGCGGCAAGATTCAAGGTATCGACGCGGACTTCTGCCGCGCTGTCGCCGCAGCTGTGTTCGGTGACGCGACCAAGGTCAAGTTCAGCCAGTTGAACGCCAAAGAGCGTTTCACTGCGCTGCAGTCCGGCGAAATCGACATCCTGTCGCGTAACACCACCTGGACCAGCTCCCGCGACGCGAGCATGGGCCTGGTGTTCCCTGGCTTCGTCACTTACTACGACGGCGTTGGCTTCCTGGCCAACAGCAAGCTGGGCGTGAAGAGTGCGAAGGAACTGGACGGTGCGACCATCTGTATTCAGGCCGGTACCACCACCGAACTGAACGTTTCCGACTACTTCCGCGCCAACAATCTGAAATACACCCCGATCACTTTCGACACTTCCGACGAAAGCGCCAAGTCGCTGGAATCCGGCCGTTGCGACGTGCTGACCTCCGACAAATCGCAGCTGTACGCACAGCGCTCGAAGCTGGCTTCGCCGAAAGACTACGTCGTTCTGCCTGAAACCATCTCCAAAGAGCCTCTGGCACCGGTTGTTGCCCGTGGTGACGACGATTGGACCGCCATCGTTCGCTGGGTGGGTTTCGCGCTGTTGAACACTGAAGAAGCGGGCATCACGTCGAAAAACGTCGAAGCCGAAGCCAAGTCCACCAAGAACCCGGACGTCGCGCGTCTGCTGGGGGCTGACGGTGAATACGGCCCACAGCTGAAACTGAAGAAGGACTGGGTTGTTCAGATCGTCAAGCAGGTCGGTAACTACGGCGAAATCTTCGAGAAGAACCTGGGCAAAACCACGCCTCTGGAAATCGACCGTGGCATGAACGCTCTGTGGACCAACGGCGGCATTCAATACGCGCCACCAGTGCGCTGATTGACCTGTGCCCGGCGACGTGATCCGTCGCCGGGCACTTCGTTGCATTTCTTCCGGGGCACTCCATGCAAAATCAAATCAGCGCACCAAAGCAGAGGCTATCCCTCAGCGATCCCAAAGTGCGTGCGTGGCTATTCCAGATAATCACGGTTATCGCTGTAGTCGCGATGGGTTGGTATCTGTTCAATAACACTCAAACCAACCTGCAACACCGGGGCATCACCTCAGGTTTCGGCTTCCTTGAAAACAGCGCCGGATTCGGCATCGCGCAGCACCTGATTCCGTTCACGGAATCGGACAGCTACGCGCGGGTCTTCGTCATCGGTTTGCTCAACACGCTGCTGGTGACATTCATCGGCGTGATTCTCGCGACACTGCTCGGCTTTATCGTCGGCGTAGCGCGTCTTTCGAACAACTGGATCATCAACAAGCTGGCGACGGTGTACGTCGAAGTCTTCCGTAACATTCCGCCGTTGTTGCAGATCCTGTTCTGGTACTTCGCGGTGTTCCTGACCTTGCCGGGGCCACGGGCGGCGCATGGTTTCATGGGAACATTCTTCGTCAGCAGCCGTGGTCTGAACATGCCGGCGGCCGTCACCAACGACGCCACCTGGCCGTTCGTGATCAGCCTCGTGCTGGCCATCGTTGCCATCGTGCTCATGGCCAGGTGGGCGAACAAACGTTTCGAAGCCACGGGCGTACCGTTTCACAAGTTCTGGGCGGGCCTGGCCCTGTTCATCGTGATCCCGGCGCTGTGCGCGCTGATCTTCGGTGCGCCGGTGCATTGGGAAATGCCGGAACTCAAAGGCTTCAACTTCGTGGGCGGCTGGGTATTGATCCCCGAGCTGCTGGCATTGACCCTGGCCCTGACGGTGTACACGGCGGCATTCATCGCCGAAATCGTGCGCTCGGGCATCAAGTCGGTCAGCCATGGCCAGACCGAAGCCGCACGTTCGCTGGGCCTGCGCCCGGGCCCGACCCTGCGCAAGGTCATCATCCCGCAAGCCCTGCGGGTGATCATTCCCCCGTTGACCAGCCAATACCTGAACCTGGCGAAGAACTCGTCGCTGGCGGCCGGTATCGGTTACCCGGAAATGGTTTCGCTGTTCGCCGGTACCGTTCTGAACCAGACCGGTCAGGCCATCGAAGTCATTGCCATCACCATGAGCGTGTACCTGGCGATCAGTATCAGCATTTCCCTGCTGATGAACTGGTACAACAAGCGCATTGCGCTGATCGAGCGGTGAGGAAACGCGCATGACATCCCATACTTTCAAACCTGACATGCCGCCGCCGAGCAAAGTTTTCGGCCCTGTGGCGTGGATGCGCCAGAACCTGTTCTCGAGCTGGATCAACACCTTGTTGACCCTCTTCGCGATCTACCTGATCTGGCTGGTCGTCCCGCCGTTGCTGAGCTGGGCAATCTTCGACGCCAACTGGGTGGGCACCACCCGCGCCGACTGCACCAAGGCGGGTGCCTGCTGGGTGTTCATCGAACAGCGCTTCGGCCAGTTCATGTACGGGTACTACCCGCAAGCGCTGCGCTGGAGGGTCGACCTGACCGTTTGGCTGGCAATCATCGGCGCGGCGCCGCTGTTCATCAAAGCCATGCCGCGCAAAGCGGTTTACGGCCTGAGCTTTCTGGTGATCTACCCGATCGTTGCTTACTTCCTGCTGCATGGCGGGATCTTCGGCATGGTCAATGTGGCGACCAGTCAATGGGGCGGTCTGATGCTGACGCTGGTCATCGCCACCGTGGGTATCGCGGGTGCTTTGCCATTGGGCGTGGTGCTGGCATTGGGTCGCCGCTCGGAAATGCCAGCCATCCGTGTGCTGTGCGTGACGTTCATCGAATTCTGGCGCGGCGTTCCGCTGATCACCGTGTTGTTCATGTCCTCGGTGATGCTGCCGCTGTTCCTGCCTGAAGGCATGAACTTCGACAAACTGCTGCGCGCGCTGATCGGCGTGATCATGTTCCAGTCGGCCTACGTGGCCGAGGTGGTGCGTGGCGGCATGCAGGCCATTCCCAAAGGTCAGTACGAAGCGGCCGCGGCCATGGGCCTGGGTTATTGGCGCCGGATGGGGCTGGTGATTCTGCCTCAAGCCTTGAAGCTGGTGATTCCTGGCCTGGTGAACACGGTTATCGCACTGTTCAAGGACACCAGCCTGGTCATCATCATCGGCCTGTTCGACCTGCTCAACAGCGTCAAACAAGCTGCCGCCGACCCGAACTGGCTCGGCATGGCGACCGAGGGCTACGTGTTCGCGGCCCTGGTGTTCTGGATCTTCTGTTTCGGTATGTCCCGCTACTCCATGCATCTGGAGCGTAAGCTGGACACAGGCCACAAGCGTTAGGAGTTATGTGATGAGTGAAGCTATCAGCAAGCCTCTGGGCGCCGAAGGCATGATCCGGATGGAAGGCGTACACAAGTGGTACGGCCAGTTCCACGTTTTGAAAGACATCAACCTGAACGTGCGTCAGGGCGAACGTATCGTCTTGTGCGGCCCGTCGGGCTCGGGCAAGTCGACCACCATTCGCTGCCTGAATCGTCTGGAAGAACACCAGCAAGGGCGCATCATCGTCGATGGCACCGAGCTGACGTCGGACCTGAAGCAGATCGAAACCATCCGCCGCGAGGTCGGCATGGTGTTCCAGCACTTCAACCTATTCCCGCACCTGACCATCCTGCAGAACTGCACGCTGGCGCCAATGTGGGTCCGCAAGATGCCGAAGAAAAAGGCGGAAGAGATCGCCATGCACTACCTGGAGCGCGTACGCATTCCAGAGCAGGCGCACAAGTACCCGGGTCAGTTGTCCGGTGGTCAGCAACAGCGTGTGGCCATCGCCCGCGCCCTGTGCATGAAGCCAAAAATCATGCTGTTCGACGAACCCACCTCGGCGCTCGATCCGGAAATGGTGAAAGAGGTACTGGACACCATGGTCGGTCTGGCTGAAGAAGGCATGACCATGCTCTGCGTGACCCACGAAATGGGCTTCGCCCGCACCGTGGCCAACCGCGTGATCTTCATGGACAAAGGCGAAATCGTCGAACAAGCCGCCCCTAACGACTTCTTCGACAACCCACAAAGCGACCGCACCAAACTGTTCCTCAGCCAGATCCTGCACTGAGTCAACAGCGGTAACACCCTCAGAACCCGGACCTTGTGTCCGGGTTTTTGTTTTGGGATATGCAGCCGCCCGATAGGATCCGGATTCAGACACCGCCTTCGCGAGCAAGCTCACTCCCACAGGTTGTGCTGAATACCGCCAAGCATCGAAACGCCGCAATCCCTGTAGGTGCCGTCCGAGGTTACGAGGGTCTGGGCCGCACTCGGACGAATGCGGTGGGTCATTCACTGTTGATGTTGCTGATCCGCGGCATTCGCCAGCAAGCCGGCTCCCACAAATGTTGCGGCAGCGCACATCCGGGTCAGAACTGTAACTGTGGGAGCTGCCGGAGGTTACGACGGTGGCGAATGCGGTGGGGCATTCATCACTTTCGCTACTGACCCACCGCCATCGTCGGAATACCGCCCAGAACAAGCGCGCTCCTGCAGTGAGGCACGTCTGCTTGTGGGTAATGAAAACTGTACCCAATTTCCGCCAAACTTGTGTTCTCTGCTGAACTCCAACAGGATTACGTTTTTGCGCAATGCGCTGTTACACATCCTGCCCCCTACGAGAATCCCATGACGACCAAGGCGCCTTTGGCGAGCGACACGCTGTCCCGTTCCTGTAAACATCATGAAATCGAAGAACTGCTGATCGATGCGGAGGCCGATGACGACCACGTCCAGCAGTCTCATCCGGTTCTGAAACGTCCGTGGTTTCTGTTGCTCGGGTTGGTGTTGGTGGCGCTGAACCTGCGTCCGGCGTTGTCGAGCATGGCGCCGCTGCTCAGCGATGTGTCGAAAAGCCTGGGGCTGTCGGCAGCCAAGGCGGGTTTGCTGACGACGCTGCCCGTGCTGTGCCTGGGCTTGTTCGCGCCGCTGGCGCCGATTCTGGCGCGCCGCTTTGGCAGCGAGCGCGTCGTCCTGGGGATTTTGCTGACCCTGGCATGCGGGATCCTGTTGCGCAGTTCATTCGGCGAAATCGGTCTGTTCGCGGGCAGCCTCCTGTCAGGTGCCAGCATCGGTATTATCGGCGTCCTGCTGCCGGGGATTGTCAAACGCGACTTCGCCAGGCAGGCAGGAGCCATGACCGGGGTGTACACCATGGCGTTGTGTCTGGGGGCCGCCGTGGCCGCCGGTTCCACCGTCCCGCTCAGTCATTATTTTGGAGACAGATGGACCCTTGGCCTGGGCTTCTGGATCGTGCCGGCCGTTCTCGCCGCACTCTTCTGGTGGCCGCAGACGCGTCAGCGCCATGACCCGCATCAAGTGACCTATCGCGTGCGTGGCTTGTTCCGTGACCGTCTGGCGCGGCAAGTGACCCTGTACATGGGTCTGCAATCGTCGCTGGCTTACATCGTGTTTGGCTGGTTGCCGTCGATTCTCATCGGTCGTGGGCTGACGCCGACCGAGGCCGGGTTGCTGCTGTCCGGCTCGATCATGGTTCAGTTGCTCAGTTCGCTGACCGCACCGTGGCTGGCGACGCGGGGCAAGGACCAGCGACTGGCGATTCTGCTGGTCATGCTGCTCACCCTGGCGGGCCTCTACGGCTGCCTGTACGCGCCGCTGAACCAACTGTGGGTGTGGGGCGTTGTGCTTGGGTTGGGGCAGGGCGGCACGTTCAGTCTGGCGCTGACCCTGATCGTGCTGCGTTCGCGCGACTCTCACGTCGCCGCCAACCTTTCGAGCATGGCGCAAGGCGTGGGCTATACGCTGGCGTCGCTGGGGCCGTTTGCCGTCGGCGTTGTGCATGACTGGACCGGCAACTGGAGCGCCGTGGGCTGGATTTTCGGCCTCATCGGGGGCGGCGCCATTCTCGCGGGAATGGGGGCCGGGCGCGCGTTGTATGTGGACGTCACCAGCGAGAAAGTCTGAATCCGGGTATTTCCTGCGAATGACCGTGGTAAACGAGACGATTGGCGCTTATCGTGCAGGCATCTTTCCCCATGGATGCCCCACGCATGAGCGACCTCAATCAGAGTCAATCCAACACCGACCTGATCTTCGGATTCTACGACGCCTTCAATCGCCTGGATGCCGAGGCGATGGTGGCGTGCTACACCGATGACGTGCTGTTCAGCGATCCCGTGTTTGGTGAATTGCGAGGCCGTCAGGCAGGTGACATGTGGCGGATGCTGACCTCCAGGGCCAGGGACTTCTCTGTCCGCTTCGACCAGGTACACGCCGACGAGCGTTCCGGGGGCGCGCATTGGATCGCCACCTACCTGTTCAGCCAGACCGGCCGCACGGTCGTCAACGACATCCAGGCACGCTTCGTTTTTCGCGACGGCAAGATCTGCGAGCACCGCGATCAATTCGATCTGTGGCGCTGGTCGCGGCAGGCGTTGGGGGCAAAGGGCGCCCTGCTGGGTTGGACACCCTTTGTGCAGAACGCCATCCGTGCCCAGGCGCACAAAGGCCTCCAGACGTTTCAGGCCGCACACTGAAAAACGGCACACCGGCCAATCGCGCAAGATTGTCGGTCCCGGCGCGGTCGACAGGTGCGGTATTTAGTTAACGCGGCGGGGCGCAGGAAAGCTGATTACGTGATGTCTTTATTGAAGCTGATAGGACATCGACTGTGCCCACGTCCCCGGACAACCTCTCAAACAAAGCCGAACAGCTGCGTCAGCAGTTCGCGCAAGACCCCGTTCTTCAAACGCTGCAGGCGCAGCTGTCGCCTGCGTTCATCCAGGCGTCAGCCTCTGAGCGCAAGGCTTACCTGGAAGCCTTGCGCCTGAGTCGTACCTGCAAACGGGAGCTCAAAAAAGCGCTTGCGCCGCTTAAAGGCATTGATGCCTTCTGCAAACCGCTGTTTGCCGAGGCGCTGGCTGCCCGCTTCGGAAATCGGTTCCACCCGACGCAGGACACCTTCTTCGGCATCGCCCTGCATGGTCACGCGGACCCTTCAACCGTCACCCACACGCTGCTTGAAGCCGCCATGCACAACTTCGAACGAGGGGAGGCAGTGACGGGCGGGTTTGACCGGTTCAGCCTCCTCGGGCCGGACGGTCTGCCCCACCCTGAAACGATGAAGTACGACGAATTCGTCGACCTCACCCGAGGCCTTAACCTTGGGCAGAAGTATCAGGATCATCTCAAGAGCATTCTGGAGCCGGCCTCCAGACCTGGCGATGGCCCCGATGTCGGGCGTCAGAACATGCGCGGGCTGTTCATCAGCAACGACCGTGCGGACATGGAGTTGTATGCGCGTGCGGCGGTGATCAAAAAACAGATCAGCCCGGCATTCGGCGCGGCGATGATCGATCTGGCCATGAGCCGTCCCGAACCCTCACTTCAGGGCAAGCCATTGGTGATCCAAGGCCTCAAGTTGCTTGACCACGGCATTGCGCGTGCGACCCTCATTCATCCGGCGCGGACGTGGACCTTCACTCAGGTGCCTTTCATCCTGTACATCCCGCAGGATCCGGTCTGCCCGATGAAAGAGTACGCATCGATGGAAGCGATCGAGGACGACTTGCGCACGCGTCTGATGGACCTCGATTACCAGGCGTTTTTCGCCGGCCTGATTGGCGAGCGCAACAGGGCCGCTTTTTTCGAACGGCTGAACCGTCACCTGTTTCCGCTGATGCCCATGGACGGCAATCGTTTCACCACCGGTTTATGGGAGCGACGGCCAGACCACGCCGCCAAACTGCTGATCGATTTCGACGTGATCGAGGGCAATCTGTTTCGCTCCATGTTCAATCAGCAGATGTTCCTGATGAAAGACAATGCCCGGTTTCTGGTGGTGCCGACCGAAGATGAAGACGCACTGACGCGCCGCAAGCGCCTTCAGGCCTGGCTCAGTCTCGGGCTGACCCTGGCCAACGTGGCGGCGCTGTATGTGCCGTTGCTGGGCAGCGCACTGCTGGTTTATGCCGGTGCCGAGCTGGTCGGGGACGTGTATCACGGCCTGGAAGACCTCAGTCACGACGATTTCGAGCAGGGCATCGACCACTTGATGAGCGCTGCCGCTAACCTGGCGTTCATGACGGCGCTGGCCAAAGCGGGTGAGGGCGAACGCTTGCCTGAACCACCGCCGATCAAGAGCAACGCGTTCGTGGGCAGCGTCATTCCGGTGAAGCTGAGCAACGGCCAGACCCGGCTCTGGAAGCCGGATATTTCGCCCTTTCAGGTCGATGTGGTGTTGCCAGAGCATCTGAGCCCGGACATCGACGGCGTCACCACAGTCGAGGGGCGGCGCTTCATTCAGATCGACGACCGCACCTACGAGCTTCATCACGAAACCGACCTCAACAAGTGGGCGCTCAAACATCCGCACCCGGGGCATCCGCTTTCGGTGCCGCTGCAGCGTAACGGCGTCGGGGCATTCAGATGCCCGGGTGAAGATCCTCAACAGTGGGGTGCGGAAAAGCTCTTCAAGCGACTGGGGCACAGTGCGGCGGGGCTCGACGAAGCGGCCGCACGCCAGATCCTGTCGGTGACGGGCACCGACGAAGCGCTGCTGCGCGAAGTCCACCAACGGTCGGCAGTGCCGCCCGGCCTGCTGCGAGACACCCTCAAGCGGTTTCAACTGGACGCCCGCGTGCGTGCAGAACAACGTGCCGGCCTCGTCAGCTCACCGAACGAGCGCTTCACAGCGTTGTACCGTGAAAGCGAAAAGCCGACAGATCCCATGGTTCAGCTGTTGCAACGGGATTTTTCAGGATTGCCCCTGCATGTTGCCGAAGACATCATCGCCGATACTTCAACGGCCGAGCGGCAGCAGATCGTTGCGACCGGCCGCGTTGCATTGCGCCACGCTGAGGCGGCGGCCTGGCACCTGCGCCAGGTTCGCCTTACCCGGGCACTGGAAGGGTTTCATTTGAAATCCGTGGTCAACCCCGACACCGACACCCTGCGATTCCGATTGCTCGCCAAACTGCCGGGATGGTCCGACACGGTCCGGATCGAACTGCGTGATGGCAGTCAAAACGGTCCATTGCTCGACAGCCTGGGAAGCGTGAATGCGCCCGAGTTGAAGATTCTGGTCCGGGAAAACGGTGGGTATCTGGCGCACGACACTCAGGGTAACGACCTCAACAGCAAGCCTGCCGGTGGTGACAATTTGTGCGACGCGCTGCTGCATGCGCTGCCGGACGGCCTTCGTCAGGCCATCGGTGTTCCCCATGTCTGGCAAGCCGATGAATTGAATGAGCGCCTTGCGCAGATCGCCGCCGCTGATCGAGCACAGAGTGCGGCTCTGCTCGGTCAGACGACCCAACCACTGCGTTTCAATCTGCCCCGGCGCATGAGCAAAGGGCGGCTGGGGTATGGCCTGAGCGGCCGCGGGCAGTTGCCCGGGTTCGTGCTGGAAGACCATTTGCTCGACAAGATCGCGCTGCTGGAGTTAGCCGACATGAACCCGCACCAGGCGCTGGCGGCCTTACGCAGGCTGCATCCTGATGCGTCCAGTGCCGATCTCAATCAACGCCTGGACGTGCTGCTGCAAGAGCGCTCGGCCTTGCGTTCGGATCTGGATGCGTGGGCCTTGCGCTCAGTTGAACTGCCCGACATGAGTATGTTGCAGGCGAACAGCAGAACCTGGATAGGCCACTCGATTCTGCAGTGGTGGCAAGCGGCAAGCTTCCTGAGCGCGCCGGAATCAGCGGTCTTGCGCATCTCTGCCTCGTCCGTCGTGGATTTTCCCGAGCGCCTGCCCGAGTTTTTCTTCGAGCGGGTCGAACAAGTGTCGCTCAGCTACATGCTGCCCCGTGATGTCCAGAGTGCCGAATACGCCGAACACATCGGCCTGTTCTTGCAGCGCTTCGAACGTATACGGTCACTGGCGGTGACCAACCCGTCGGGCATTGCACCCATCGGCGCGCCGATGAACGCGCTCCCCAGGGTGATCGCGCAAAGCTGTCCACTGCTGCGCGATCTGGACCTGAGTCGTCAACAACTGAATATATCCGTGTCGGATTTCGATCATTTCAGGGGCTTGCAACACCTCAGGCGTCTCAACTTGACCGGCAACTCTCTTGATTCCCTGGCGCTGACGGTGCGCATTTCGCCGTTGAACCTTGATCGGCTGGTATTGGAGAACACTCGACTGACGCGCTGGCCAATGTGGCTCAACGAGTGGATCCCGGAGCATGTTGGAGAGGTGTCACTGGCCCACAATCGTATTTACGACCTTCCAGATCACGTCATTCACAACATGCACGATGCCGCCAGGCCAACTGTCATTGCGTTGGAAGGCAACCTGCTGCCGCGCAGGACGGTGATCGAAGCCTGCCTTTATCAGGCGCGGCCCCGCGCTGCGTTCCGCTTCGATCTGTACATTCCCCCGCAGTTTCGCCCCACCATCGATACCTTGCTGAGGGATCAGGCAGAGATCGAGCAAACGCTGGCTGACTGGGTCGACGCCGGTGGATCGGCCGGGCAGTCGCAGGAGCGCCTGAGGGGCAGAATCGAGCTGCGCGATGGCTTGCTCGATCAATGGCGCAACAATGCCAGCGGGCGTGTTTCCCTGCCCCTGAGGCTGGACGCGATCCACCTCGATCAATTCCCGTCCTTGCTGCCCGATTCGTTCTACCAGGCTTTCACCAGCCTGGATCTGCGTAACGTCCACGCCTCACCTGATCGGTTGAACGCACTCATCCGCCGTTTCCCACACGCGACGGCAGTGGACATCAGTGGCGCGTGTGTGCCGCCTCTATTGGCGCCACCCGCAGCGCTGCTAGAACTGCCGGACCTGAGAGAAGTCGAGTTGTCGGGGCACGGGATGCTGATCGATCAGGCGGCTTTCGATTTTTTCTGCCGGATACCCCAGTTGCGCCACCTCGACCTTAGCGCCAATCGTCTGAGCGACGTCATCGACACCCAGGCGATTGTCTCTCGACGCTGGGAGTCGCTGACGCTGGAAGGCATGGGACTCGAACGCATTCCTGCATGGCTGGCCGATCTGCTGCCCGACCACCTTTACTCGTTGTCGCTGGCAGAAAACCGGCTGACCGAATTGCCTCCATCGCTTCTGGCCAATCCACGCTCCCATGCCGCACGCAGTGAAGTCGTGCTGACGGGAAACCCGTTGACCCGCGAGACACTGGAGGCCGCCCATTTGAGTGAAGGGCCGGACCGGCCGTTTTCGTTCTACATGGACCTTCCCGACGACTTGATGGACATCGAGTCAGATGACGACAGTACCGACGATGAGGAGGATCTGGTCGATCACTGGCTGTTTGGCAATCAGGACGCCCGGGCGGCTCAGCGTGCGGCATGGACTGCAATCGAAACCGCAGGCGACGCGCGCAGCTTTTTGAACCTGATTGGTCGACTGCGGCGCTCGGCCGACTTCTTGCGAAACCGGGACGCGCTGACGTCACGCGTCTGGTCGGTGCTGCACGCGGCTGCTGACGACGCCGGTCTGAGGGTCCTGCTCAACGGGATGGCAGAAGAGGCGATCACCCAGCGAACCTGTGAAGACGGTGTTCGCCTGGAATTCAACCAGATCGAAATTCAGGTATTCACGCGCACGTCCCTGCGCGATATTCCGGACGCCGACCGTGGGCGCACGCTGTATCGCCTGATGCGACGTCTATACCATCTGGATGCGCTTGACCGGCTGGCGCGTCAGAACAGCGGGGCCCGTGATGAAGCAGAGGTCAGGATGGCTTACCGGGTCGGACTCGCGCAGCCTCTGGATTTACCCCTGGCACCGGGCAACATGTTGTATCGCGAGGCGGCGGCGCTGGGCGCCACCGAACTGGCGGACGTGGCCGCCCAGGTGTTGCAGAGCGAAACGTCTGCCGAGTTTCTTCAACAGGCGTCGAACTGCGAATTCTGGCGCGACTGGCTTCGGGAGGCCCACGCTCGCGATTTCAACGAACTGAAAGAGGTGTTCGCACGGGAACGCGATCAGCTCGAAGATCAGTTTCCCGAGCTGGATCAGGCGTATCTGGATCGGGCCAAGGCGTTGGATGACGATCAGAAACGGCGCGAAGCCGAGTTGATCTCGACGCTGACCACCCGTGTGGGGCTGGCATACGGCGACTGATCACGCCGCAGAGGCGGACGGGAAGGATTGAGTGTCTGCTAGAATCGCGGCTCTTCCTCACTGTCGCCTCGCACCGATTAGCCATGCCGACCTCGTCTAGCTGCTCTGTCCATGAAACGCCTCTGATGACGGAGGTCAGCAAACCCTGGTTCGTGTATCTGGTGCGGGCTGCAAACGGTGCGCTGTATTGCGGCATCAGCGACGACCCGCACCGTCGTTTCGAGAAGCACCAGAGCGGGAAAGGGGCGCGATTTTTCTATTCGAGCCCGGCGGTCGCGCTGGTTTACATCGAGTCTTGTCGCGACAAGGGTGAAGCGCTGCGCCAGGAACGCTTGATCAAGAAGCTGCGCAAAAGCGCGAAAGAGGCCCTGGCAGCCAGCTTTATCCATGCGGGTGATGCGCTGCCATCAGGCTGAGCGGGTAGGCCGCTGCGCCCAAGGCGGCTAAGCTGGCAGTTTATCCCTGCGGATGGACCGAAGCATGTCAGAGCTGATTCTTCATCATTACCCGACCTCGCTGTTTGCCGAGAAAGCCCGCTTGATGCTCGGTTTCAAAGGGCTGTCGTGGCGTTCAGTGACGATTCCCTCGATCATGCCCAAACCTGACCTGACCGCGTTGACGGGCGGCTATCGCAAAACCCCGGTGTTGCAGGTCGGGGCTGATGTTTACTGCGATACCGCACTGATCGCCCGTCGCCTCGAAGCGCAAAAGACATCGCCGACGTTTTATCCCGAAGGCCAGGAGTTCACCGCCTCGAGCCTGGCGAGCTGGGGGGACACCGTGTTGTTTCTGCACAGCGTCAGTCTGGTGTTTCAACCCGCATCGCTGGCGGTGCGGTTTGCCAAGGTGCCCCCCGAAAGTGTCAAAGCGTTCGTCGCCGATCGCGCCACCTTTTTCGACGGCGGCACCGCGACGCGCATTCCGCTCGAGCAGGCGCAGCACCAGTGGCCGACCTTGATGAGCCGCCTGGAAACCCAGTTGGAACGCAACGGTGATTTCCTGCTCGGCGTTCCGTCCATCGCTGACTTTTCCGTGGCGCACACCCTCTGGTTTCTCAAACAGACCCCCGTGACCGCGTCGTTGGTCGATGACTATCCGGCGGTGCTGGCCTGGTATCAGCGCGTGGTGGGCTTTGGTCATGGTGCCGCCAGTGAGTTGAGCGCCACAGACGCTATCGAAATCGCCCGCAATGCCTCACCGGCCCCACTTCCGGAGGAAGCGTTCACCGACCCGAATGGTTTCAAGGCCGGCGACCAGGTCAGTGTTTCGGCCGTGGATTACGGTGTAAACCCGGTGCACGGCGAGTTGGTATTCAACGGCCGCGAAGAAATCATCCTGCGTCGTGAAGATGAGCGAGCAGGTGTCGTGCATGTACATTTCCCCCGCTTTGGTTTTCGTATCAACAATCACTGACTCGATTGAAGTTCAAGGATGGGTAACTGTTTATGAGTTAAACAGTTACCTGTTCCAGGCGGCATGACTCTACCGGGTTATCCGCGTTTTTATTTCCTGCCGCGATGATGACCGACCGGTTATTGCCAATCAATTTAAGTAGCGATTTTACTTTTTCCACCTCATGCCATTCTTAAACGTGAAGGGCGTTTTCTCTTTTCTGTTCAAGGATGACCACGCAGTGCGCTTGTCTTTGTATTGGGTAAATCCGGAGTGCCCGCAAGGAAGAGCGCGCGTTCATGAAAAGGATGAGTGTCGCTGTTGGCCTGGCGATCGCCATTATGGGCTGTACAGCAGGTTACTGGCGCGATGCCGGAGCTGCGCAAGGACTGCAGACCGACGGCGCTTCAACGGCAGACCGCCTCAATCGTCGGCTCGATGACGTGCGCTCCCGATGTGAACATCCTGCAGACGCGGTGTATCAATGCAGTGGGGTTCTGTTGAAGGGCGTCTTGAAGGCCCGGGATCGTGCTTCATGGAGCGTAGAGGCTGCAAATAAATACAGCCGTTCACCAGGTTTCACTGTTTCCTATTTGCGCGCAGACGCGCGAATGGCCTGGGCACCTGAAAAAGTTGATCACGGCTTTATCCTGTACCCCGCCCGGCAAACTCCACAGGGCAGAACGGAGGCTGCCATTAAATCTTCGTCAACGTCCGTTCAGAAAGGCGCGCTGCGGGTGGACAATTGGAGCAAGGGAAGTGTGAAGGCGCTGCCCATCGAGGCGTTTTTCTTTATAGGAGGAAGACTTGCCGGGTTGCGGGGGGCGCAATACGATCAGCGCGAGTTCTATAAACTGACCGGCATCGTTGTTCCGGTGATTGCATTGGTGTTGAGCGTTCCCGGCAGTACCGCACCGCGATTCGTTTACGATGCGAGGCAACAAGGGGAATGGGGAAATTGCCCGCGGTACATCAAGTCTGCTGTCTGGTCTGACTACATCAGCCCTACCACGAAGCAGCGGTCAGGGTCGCAGTTGAAGATCACACCGACTGACTGCGGACGTCTGTTTCCAGAGTGGGAAGCTGATCTGGCGTTTGCGGAGCTGACGCGTGAATACGGTCAGGGGCCACGATGGAGATGGAACCCGGCCATAGACAGCGGCGCCATGCGTCGTCAGTACGTTTGTCTGCGGCTGAACTACAACGAGCAAGCCACCTGGACCCTCGAAACCTTCCGGTTTTACGTGGAGGGAGTAAGGGCCAAAGAAGCGGCTTGCAATCCCTGAGTGGGCGACGCTTATTTCAACGCCGCCAGGATTTCTTCCGGCGAAAACCCTCTGATCAGCGTGCCGTTCACGTCGATCAGGGGGATGCCACGGCCACCCAGCGCTTCATACGCTTTGCGTCCTTCAGTGGATTTCTCGATGTCGTATTCGGTGTAAGGGATGCCTTTGCTGTCCAGGAAGCGCCGCGTCTGTTTGCAGTAGCCACACCAGTCGGTGGCGTAGAGCGTGACCCTGGCGTGTGCCTGAGCCTGGGCCGACACTGCCTGGGACGGATTGACGAAATGTTCGATCTTGCCCCAGTTCTGGTACACCACAACGACCAGCAGGATCAGCACGAACTTCTTCAGCGTACGCACGAGCATGCGGTCAGCGCCTCTTCAACTGGTCGGTGAGCTGCGTCGGCAGGCCTTTGATGATCAGCGTGCCTTTTTCTTCGTCGTATTCGATCTTGTCGCCCAGCAGGTGCGCTTCGAAGCTGATCGACAGCCCCTCGGCACGCCCGGTGAAACGGCGGAACTGATTCAGCGTGCGCTTATCGGCCGGAATTTCCGGCGACAGGCCGTAGTCCTTGTTGCGGATGTGCTCGTAAAACGCGCGCGGTCGGTCTTCGTCGATCAGGCCGGAGAGCTCTTCCAGCGCAATGGGTTCGCCCATCTTGCTCTGGCTGCTGGCGTAATCCACCAGCGCTTTGGTTTTCTCGCGGGTCGACTCTTCGGGCAGGTCCTCGCTCTCGACGAAGTCACTGAACGCTTTGAGCAGGGTGCGCGTCTCGCCGGGGCCGTCGACACCTTCCTGGCAACCAATGAAGTCACGGAAGTACTCCGAGACCTTCTTGCCGTTCTTGCCCTTGATGAACGAGATGTACTGTTTGGAGGCCTTGTTGTTCTGCCACTCCGAGATATTGATCCGCGCCGCCAGGTGGAGTTGGCCCAGATCCAGATGTCGGGAAGGCGTGACGTCCAGCGCTTCGTTGACCGCAACGCCTTCGCTGTGATGCAGCAGGGCAATGGCCAGGTACTCCGTCATACCCTGATGATAGTGGGCGAACAGCACATGGCCGCCGACCGACAGGTTGGACTCTTCCATCAGCTTTTGCAGGTGCTCGACCGCCACGCGACTGAACGCGGTGAAGTCCTTGCCCTCATCGAGGTATTCCTTCAACCAGCCGCTGAACGGATGAGCGCCCGATTCCGGGTAAAACAAGCCCCAGGCTTTGCCTTGTTTGGCGTTATAGCTCTCGTTGAGGTCGGCCAGCATGTTCTCGATGGCCTGGGACTCGGCGAGTTCGGAGTCTCTAGCATGGAGGACTGCGGGCGTACCGTCGGGTTTCTTGTCGATCAGGTGAACGATGGCATGACGGATCGGCATGGAATTCTCGGCCTTTGAAGTGGAACTGAACGGGTGGAGGCAGGGCCCGTGCGAAAGTCGGCAAGTGTACCGCAGAGAAGCGCCGGATCGCCCCGGGAAGGCCGAAAACACTGATCAAAACCCGTTTATACGAATTTTTTATGCCTCAGACGTGATAAAGCTGACCAAATGGGTAGGTAGGTGCGGATATTTGCTTGGCTCTGTGCTAGTTTTGCCCGGTCTTGCGCACTGAAGCGCGCCAAGCACGCAGTTTGTGGGCGTGCGGGCGAACCAAAGGCCGATTTCGGTATCTACATTTCGCGTCCGTACACACTCTGCAAACCATATGAATTTGATAGGGAAGGAACACCACCATGGCTCTGACTAAAGACCAATTGATCGCCGATATCGCAGAAGCTATCGACGCGCCAAAAACCACTGCGCGCAACGCTCTCGACCAATTGGGCCAAATCGTCGCTGACCAACTGGAATCCGGTAGTGAAATCACTCTGCCAGGCATCGGCAAGCTGAAAGTCACCGAGCGTCCTGCTCGCACCGGCCGCAACCCTTCGACTGGCGCTGCCATCGAAATCGCCGCCAAGAAAGTGGTCAAGTTCGTTCCAGCCAAAGTGCTGACTGACTCGGTCAACAAGTAAGCAAAACGCTGCTTGTAAGAGAAACCGTGTGACGGAGCGATCCGGACACGGTTTTTTTGTGCCCGGGAATTAGCGGTGTGAACGCGCTGCGTCTGGCGTCATTTAGCGGTGCTCCAGCGCTCAGCACGCCATGCCGCTTGTTGTACTTTGTCCTGAAACGTCCAGGCGACGAAACGGCTCTGTTTCTGGCCCTGGGACATCTCCACGACCCTGCTCTCAACGGCACCGACTTTCTTCAGCGTGCTTTGAATCAACGGCAGATTGGAGGCCTTGGACACCAGTGTGCTGAACCACAGCACCTGA
The DNA here is from genome assembly GCF_900110765.1 of Pseudomonas sp. NFACC02. Classification (GTDB taxonomy): domain Bacteria; phylum Pseudomonadota; class Gammaproteobacteria; order Pseudomonadales; family Pseudomonadaceae; genus Aquipseudomonas. The sequence goes on along the minus strand of NZ_FOEO01000041.1, from coordinate 4,083 downwards.
TCCGGCATCAGTGCGCTCTCGTTGATCAATTGCGTCACGAAACGTGATTCGCCCCCTTCACACCACAACTCGGCCGCTTGACCGCCGAAATTCAGCACGGGCAGTTTGCGCTTTGGATCGGCCTTGCCCAGCGCGCGCCATTTGCGCTGGCTGCCGCGCAAGGCTTCTTCCGCCGAGGCGTGGAAAGGCGGGTTGCACAGGCTCACGTCGAAGCGCTCGTCGGCGTGCAACAGGTCGGTGAGGATAAGCTTGCGATTGTGTTGCTGGCGCAGGCTGATGGCCTTGCCCAGGTGGTTTGCCTTGACGATGGTGGTCGCCGACGCCAACGCGATTTGATCGACGTCTGACCCTACAAAGTGCCAGCCGTAATCGCTGTGGCCGATCAACGGATACACGCAGTTGGCCCCGGTGCCGACGTCCAGCGCCTTGATCGCCGCTCCACGGGGAATCACGCCTTCGTTGTGTTCGGCCAGCAGGTCGGCCAGAAAATGCACGTAATCGGCGCGACCTGGAATCGGCGGACACAGGTAATCCGCCGGGATGTCCCAATGCGCGATGCCGTAGAAGGCCTTGAGCAATGCTCGGTTAAACACCCGCACGGCGGCGGGGTTGGCGAAGTCGATGCTTTCTTTGCCGTACGGGTTGGTGATCACGAACGCGCCCAGCTCCGGGCTGCCCTTTATCAGGCGTGGAAAGTCGTAATGGCCCTGATGGCGATTGCGCGGGTGCAGGCTGGCCTTTTCACGCGGCTCGGCAGATGGTTTTGCCTGCGGCGGTCTGGGCTTCTTGCGTGGCGGTTTGGGTGACTCGGGTTTGTTCATTGCGCAGGTTTCCGGTCAAAACACAAAACCCTGTAGGAGCGCGCTTGCCCGCGATTGCGGTGTGTCAGCCACCAACAACGGCGCAGACATCTAGCAATCGCGGCAAGCGCGCTCCTACAGGGTTCGTGGAAACCAGCCAGCCTGTGTTCCAGGCTGGCCGGGCCAATCATTTACAAACTGGAGATTCGAGCATGCTGTTCAGCCAGCTTGGCCAGCGCCTGTTCGGCCTCGGTCAGCTTGGCGCGTTCCTTGGCGATGACTTCAGCCGGGGCTTTGTCGACGAACGCGGCGTTGGACAGCTTGCCGCCCACGCGTTGCACTTCGCCTTGCAGGCGCTGGATTTCCTTGTCCAGACGCGCCAGCTCGGCGCCCTTGTCGATCAGGCCGGCCATCGGCACCAGCACTTCCATCTCGCCGACCAGTGCAGTCGCCGACAGCGGTGCTTCGGCGCCTGCCTCCAGTACCGTGAACGATTCGATCTTGGCCAGCTTCTTGAGCAGGTGCTCGTTCTCGGTCAGGCGACGCTGGTCTTCAGCGCCGACGTTCTTGAGGAACAACTGCAGCGGCTTGCCCGGGCCGATGTTCATCTCGCCGCGAATATTACGCACGCCGAGCATGACACCTTTGAGCCACTCGATATCGCCTTCGGCAGCCGCATCGATGCGCGACTCGTTCGCCACCGGCCACGGTTGCAGCATGATGGTCTTGCCTTCGATCCCGGCCAGCGGCGCCAGGCGCTGCCAGATTTCTTCGGTGATGAATGGCATGAACGGATGCGCCAGACGCAGCGCCACTTCCAGAACGCGAACCAGCGTGCGACGGGTGCCGCGCTGACGTTCGACCGGCGCGTTTTCGTCCCACAGCACAGGTTTGGAGAGTTCCAGGTACCAGTCGCAGTACTGGTTCCAGATGAACTCGTACAGCACCTGCGCGGCGAGGTCGAAACGGAACTGGTCCAACTGACGAGTCACTTCGGCTTCGGTGCGCTGCAATTGCGAAATGATCCAGCGATCCGGCAACGACAGCTCGAAGGCTTCGCCGTTCTGGCCGCAGTCCTCGCCCTTGTCCAGCACATAGCGTGCGGCGTTCCAGATCTTGTTGCAGAAGTTGCGATAGCCCTCGACGCGGCCCATGTCGAACTTGATGTCACGACCGGTAGAGGCCAGCGAGCAGAAGGTGAAGCGCAGGGCATCGGTGCCATAACTGGCGATACCGTCGGCGAATTCGTCGCGGGTCTGTTTCTCGATCTTCTTCGCCAGCTTGGGCTGCATCATGCCCGAGGTGCGCTTCTGCACCAGCGCTTCCAGCTCGATGCCGTCGATGATGTCCAGTGGGTCCAGGACGTTGCCTTTGGACTTGGACATCTTCTGACCCTGACCGTCGCGCACCAGACCGTGTACATAAACGGTCTTGAACGGAACCTGCGGAGTACCGTCTTCGTTCTTCACCAAATGCATGGTGAGCATGATCATCCGGGCAACCCAGAAGAAAATGATGTCGAAGCCGGTGACCAGCACGTCGGTCGGGTGGAAGGTCTTCAGGAAGTCGGTCTGCTCGGGCCAGCCCAGGGTGGAGAAGGTCCACAGGCCTGAACTGAACCAGGTGTCGAGTACGTCGTTGTCCTGCTGCAGCGCAACGTCTGGACCGAGGTTGTGCTTGGCGCGTACTTCGGCTTCGTCGCGACCTACGTACACCTTGCCCGACTCGTCGTACCAGGCCGGAATGCGGTGGCCCCACCAGAGCTGACGGCTGATGCACCAGTCCTGAATGTCGCGCATCCAGGAGAAGTACATGTTTTCGTACTGTTTAGGCACGAACGCGATGCGCCCGTCTTCGACGGCGGCGATGGCAGGTTCGGCCAGCGGTTTGGTCGAAACGTACCACTGGTCGGTCAGCCACGGTTCGATGATGGTGCCGGAGCGGTCGCCTTTCGGGACTTTCAGGGCGTGGTCGTCGACGCTGACCAGCAGGCCAGCCGCCTCGAACGCCTCGACAATCTGCTTGCGTGCTTCAAAGCGGTCCAGGCCTGCATACTCGGCAGGCAAGGTGCCGTCGATGGACTCGTTCAGCGTGCCGTCGAGGTTGAACACCTGAGCGGCGGCCAGTACGTGGGCGTTCTTGTCGAAGATGTTCAGCAGCGGCAGATTGTGGCGCTTGCCGACTTCATAGTCGTTGAAATCATGCGCCGGGGTGATCTTCACGCAACCGGTGCCGAATTCCGGGTCGCAGTAATCGTCCGCGATGATCGGGATGCGACGACCCACCAGTGGCAGCTCGACGAACTTGCCGATCAGCGCCTTGTAGCGCTCGTCCGAAGGGTTCACCGCAACGGCGGCGTCACCGAGCATGGTTTCCGGGCGGGTCGTGGCGACGATCAGGTAATCCAGACCTTCTGCGGTCCTGGCGCCGTCTGCCAATGGGTAGCGCAGGTTCCACAGATGGCCTTTCTCGTCATGGTTTTCCACTTCGAGGTCGGAGATCGCGGTGTGCAGCTTGGTGTCCCAGTTGACCAGACGCTTGCCGCGGTAGATCAGGCCGTCTTCATGCAGACGCACGAAAGCTTCCTTGACCGCCTCGGACAAGCCGTCGTCCATGGTGAAGCGTTCACGGCTCCAGTCGACCGACGATCCCAGACGGCGAATCTGACGGCTGATGTTGCCACCGGACTGATCCTTCCACTCCCAGACTTTCTCCAGGAATTTCTCGCGACCCAGATCGTGACGGTTCTGACCCTGTGCTTCGAGCTGACGCTCGACCAGCATCTGAGTCGCGATACCCGCGTGGTCGGTGCCCGGCTGCCACAGCGTGTTGCGGCCCTGCATGCGGCGGAAACGGATCAAGGCATCCATGATCGCGTTGTTGAAACCGTGGCCCATGTGCAGGCTGCCGGTGACGTTCGGCGGCGGAATCATGATGGTGTACGAGTCGCCCGCGCCTTGCGGAGCGAAATAATTCTCGGCTTCCCAGGTCTGGTACCAGGAAGTTTCGATGGCGTGCGGCTGGTAGGTCTTGTCCATGCGCGGCGGGAACCTGATCTGCTTTCAGTCGGAAAAGCCGGGAAGTATAGCTTTTCACGGCAGCTGCAAGCTACACGCTGTAAGCCGCAGCTTATGAGTGGCGGTGCTTCGGTTTATGGGCGGTTCGCGGCTATTGATTCTGGCCGAAGGCCGTGGGAGCAAGCTTGCTCGCGATCTGGCGCGCAGCGGCAGCAAAATCAGGCGACTCGGTTGTACCTGCTACACCGCATGCACAGGTCTTGCTG
>NZ_FOEO01000036.1 GCF_900110765.1 Pseudomonas sp. NFACC02 | reverse complement strand
TGCCGCTCGACCCACTGCGCGTCGTCTGCGTTTGGCCTGCACCCAAGTCGCGATTTGTGGTGTCTGGACCATCGCGTGTACGAACAGCGCTGGCTGGAGCTAGCGCTCATCGCTTTCTTTGATGCGTGCATCAATCTCCCCGCGCTACTCTTTACTGTAGGAGCGTGGCTTGTCCCGCGATCTGGCGCGAAGCGGCAGCAAAATCAGGCGACCCGGTTATGCCTGACACTCCGCATGCACCGGGTTTGCCGCCGATCCCCGGCGGCTACGCCTTTCAGGCAGAATCAAAAGCAAAGCAGCATGCGATCGTTCCCGCGCTCTGCGTGGGAATGCCTTTCAGGACGCTCTGCGTCCACAGTGACGCAGAGCGTCAGTCACTGCGTTACCACGCGGAGCGTGGGAGCGATCAAACGACGCAGGCTGGAGGCTCGGGAGGCCGGCTGAACGTTTACTGCTGCTCAATCGACCCATCCACCGGATCCGGCGGAATCGGCCCGTCCTGACTGGTGTCGATACTGACCACCACCGACATCCCCGGACGCAAACGCGTCAGATCATCCTGGTCTTCATCCACCGTGATACGCACCGGAATGCGCTGGGCAATCTTCACGAAGTTGCCCGTGGCGTTGTCAGCCGGCAATACGCTGAATTCCGACCCCGCGGCCGGCGAGATCCGCTGCACTCGCCCCCGCATCTTGCGGTTCTCCAGCGCATCGACCGTGAACGAGACGGGCTGGCCCAGACGCACATTGGCCATCTGGGTTTCTTTCATGTTCGCGATGATCCAGCGCGGCCGCGGCACCAGCCCCATCAACTGCGCGCCGGCGTTCACGTATGCGCCGAGTCGCGTACCGATCTGCCCCAACTGACCGTCACGCGGCGCGGTAATGCGGGTATTGGTCAGGTCGATACGTGCCAGTTCAATGGCGGCTTCGGCGTTTTTGACCGACGCTTCCAGCGACCCGCGATTGACGATCACCGTTTGCAGATCCTGCCGGGCAATTTCAAGTGACGCCTTGGCTTCGGCCAGCGCCGCACGCGCCTGAGCATCGGCTGCACGGGTCACGTCCAGTTCGCTTTTCGACACTGAGCCATCGGTCACCAGCGCATTGCTGCGGCGCAGGTCCGCCGCTGCTTTCTGACTCTGTGCCTCGGCGTTCGCAACGCTCGCCTGACGCTGCACAATGGTGGCTTCGGCACTGCGCCGTTGCTGGAGGTTGTTCTGCAGCGCCGCCTTCTGAATCCCCAACTGCGCCAGACCCTGATCCAGATGCTGTTGATAAATCCGGTCGTCGATGCGCACCAGCAGGTCACCCGCCTTCACCCACTGAAAATCCTGCACCGGCACTTCATAGACGTAGCCGCTCAATTGCGGCGAAATGATCGTCGTCTGGCCCCTCACCTGCGCATTTTCCGTGCTCTCGATGGGGCTGCTGAATGGCGGCAGTTGCCAGGCATAGAGCACGATCAGCACGCCCGCCAGTGCGACGCCGCCAAACAGGATCGAGGACACCAGACGAACGCGTGCCGAGCGCGGTTGCGTCGTGGCGGGCATCACGGCAGGAGCAGGTGCCGGTCCTGTCGTGGGTGCCGATTGTGCGGGGTTGCCGGACGCGTCCCCTGAAGTCTTGTCCGAAGGATTGCCAGGTTCTGTCATGAAGAATGCGCGCCAGAAGAGGAAACGGAGGTAGGTGCGGGTGCCGACGCGGTGAACGGCGCCACGGGTTCAGTGGTGATCCACAGCCAGGTCGCACGGGCGGTGATCCAGATCATCGTCAGGACCGCAATCACGGCGATCAGCATGAAGACGTCGTTGTAAGCCAGCGTATTGGCCTCACGGGTCGCGGCCGTCGCCAAGGTGCGGATGCCCTGGCTATTACGCAAGGAGGGGTCGGCGATCGTCGAAAGCAAAGACCCGCTTGAACTCTGCACACGTGACTGGACCTGAGGGTTGAGCAGGGTCAGGTGCTCGACCAGGTGGGCCGAATGAAACTTTTCGCGCCAGACCTGAAACGTACCCAGCAAGGCGGATCCGATCAGGCTGCCGACGTTCTGGGTGATCCCGAACATCACCGAGAAACTCACCATGTTACGCGGGTTGCTGATCACGCCGCTGATGCCCAACACCAGCGTCGGCCCCAGAAAAAACGTGCCGCCAAAGGCCAGCAAGAACTGACTGAAATACATCTGCGGTTCCCGGGTCAGACTGGTGGAGAAACTGTCCATGCCGGAACCGATGGCCATCAACGCCAGCGAGATGATCAGTGGCTTGAACAGGTGCTGTGGGTCGATGGTCAGTGCGCTGACCAACAACCCGGCAACGCTGCCCAGCAGCATGAAGAGGTACAGCGTGTGCAGTTGCTGCGAGCCTTGGTTCAGTCCTTGTAAAAACCCTACCGCGCCGGTTGCCTGCTCGGACAGAACAATGCGTGTCAACAGCACGCTCAAGGCAAACCTGAGCATCCGCCCGCTGCCCAGCCAGCGGGTGATCAACAGTGGTCGGGTGCGGTTGTGTTCAATCGCCAGCCCTGCACAGATCGTCACGATGGAAAAGGCCAGCGCGATGCCGATCCAGGGCTCTTCCAGCCACCACTCGATGCGTCCCAGCGACAACACTGCGCACAGGGCCGCAAAGCCTGACGCCAGTAACGCGAAGGTCAGGAAGTCGAGTTTTTCGAAGGCTTTGAAGCGGTCACCCGGCGGCAGTTTGAGGATCAGCACACAGCCCAAAGACAACAGACACATGCCCAGTTCAAACAGATACAACCCGCGCCACTCGGCAATCTGTAGCAAGTCTTCGGAGACCAGCCGGGCCAGCGGAATCGCCAATTGCGCGGTCCCCAGCCCCAACACCAGCGCCTTCATTCGCCACTTTTGAGGAAAGGCCTGAATCATGTAATACAGCCCCAACGAACTCAGCGCCGCGCCGACCATGCCATGGGCCGCCCGTACCGCGATGGCCGAGCTGATGTCGTTGACGAACAAATGCGCGAAGGTGACCAGCGCATACAGCACCAGAAAACCCTCGGTGAACGCACGCAGGCCGTATTGCTGGCGAAACTTCACCAGCAGCAGGTTGATCGAGACATTGGTCATGACGTAAGCCGCTGGCAGCCAGGCGATCTCTGCCTGGGTGGCGCCCAGCGGCCCTTGCAGGTATTGCAGGTTGGCGACGACCAGCGCGTTACCCAATCCGCCGGTGAGCGCGACGATGACGCCGACGACGGCAAACGCCAATCGCTTGGGCGTCGAATGCAAAGGGGTGGAAGGCGAGCCGGGTATGGTCGGCCGCTCATGGGGAGCCCAGTTATGAGGCGTGTACTTGTCGTTCATCGAGCGGACCTGATGGATGCTGTCCTGAGACCATGATCAGGACGATAGTACTCACCGGCCGCTCGTGCGTGATGACGATTCGGCATTATTTTTCGAATGAAAGTGGATCGACTCAAGGGAAGTTAGAGGCTGCTGAAGGATGTGCAGTGTTCACCCGATCATCCGCAACCCCGCCGCCTGATCAAGCTTCATGTCCACGGCATGGATGCTCGCTTCGCGGTGTTTGAGCATGGCACCCGCGCGCCCGTTGAACACCGCGTTGATCTCCGAGAGGATCGACAGTGCCACGCTGTCCGGCGTATCGCCCCCCAGGTCCAGGCCGACCGGAAAATGCAAGGTGGAGAACGCCTGGCCTTCGCGCAACCGGGCAGGCATTTCATCCAGCAAACGCTCGGTACGGCTGCGCGGCCCCAGTTGACCGATGTAACGCGGCGCGCCGTTCAAGACCTGGCTCAGCCAGTGACGATCCTGCGTGAGGCTGTGGGTCATCACCACCACGGCAGCATCGGCCACCATCGCTGCCAGTTGAGGCAAGGGCTCAAGCGGCGCCGCCAGAACCTGATCGGCCTCGGGAAAGCGCTGGGGACGGGCGAAGTGGGCGCGCGCATCGATGACCGTGATGTGCCAACCCTGCAAGCGCGCCATGCTCACCAGCGGAGAAGCATCATGGCCAGCCCCAAAAATCACCAGCCGGCGTGGCGCCGGAATGTACTCCAGCAGCACTTCGACGTCGCCACCCGCCCCTTCATACGTGCGCGTGGCAGACCGACGGGCCTCCAGCACCGCGCGCAAATCGTCGGCAATCGCCTGCGACAGCCACCGCTCGTGCATCTGCGTGCGCAACCCGAACGACGGGGACAACGCCACCCGCTCACCGACTGCGACCTGGCGCTCATTGGGCGAGGCAATGACCGTGGCCAACGCCGCACCGTGGCCGCTGGCCTTGACTTCACGCAGCAGCGCCACCACCAGACTCTCGTCCGCGGGCAACACGCGCTCGAAAAGAATGTGCACCGTGCCATTGCAACCCAGACCAAAGCTCAGCTCGGCTTCTTCCAGCTCATCGTCATCCTCGCCCGTGCTGTACGTGCGAATCGACGGTTTGCCGCTGGCGGTCAACCACCAGGCTTTTTTGCTGACGTCGCTTTCCAGGCAACCACCGCTGACGGTACCCGTGGCTTCGCCCAATTGCGCAATGACCATCCTCGCACCGGGCCGCCGGTAGGCCGAGCCCTCGACTTTGACCACCGTGGCGATCACTGCTTCCTGTTGCCCGGCCTGCGCCTGATCAAGCGCCGCGAGCAAACTGGATAGATCATTCATGCCTGTCCCCACTGAGTCATGAGCTGAAAAAAGTACTTTCGTCTGGCAACCCACCGCTGTCTGGTACAGGGGTGCGCTTACTTGCAGACTGCCAGTGACGCCTCAGGTTCAGGCTTTCGGCTGATACGCACCGTCCTCGTCGTGTGAGCAGTACACCCTTGGCCGTCGCGACCTGAAAGAGCCGGCGCGTAAAAAATACGTTTACGGCGATTGCCTGCTACTAAACTGCTTGTCCTTATCGAGTGTCAACACTGAGTGTCAACGGCTCGACGCCCCTCTGAAACCTCAGGTCCTCGACACTCCCCTGCCCTCATCACCTCAAGGTTTGGTCGTCATGAAAATGCCAGGTCCCGATCACCCCATCACCCTTTCCCCACTCAATGGCCGTTTGACGGTTCGCTTCAGGGGCGTGCAGGTCGCACAGAGCGACAACGCAATCGAACTGAAAGAAGCCAGCTATCCGCCAGTCATTTATGTGCCCCGCTCGGATATTTCGATTGAACATTACGAAAGAACCGAACATCGAACCCATTGCCCTTACAAGGGTGATGCCAGCTACTTCAGCCTGAACGCCAACGGCGAAACCGCTGAAAACGCCGTCTGGACCTACGAAGAGGCGTACCCCTCGGTGAAGCAAATCGAAGGCCATGTCGCGTTTTACCCGGACAGGGTGACGTTCGAGATTCACTGAGTCGGCTCCGGCCAGGGTCCCGCTGCATCGCTCCATCGTTTTGCCATACAACATTCGGGCCGCAACGCGCACTGTCGCGGTCCGCTCATGAGAAGAACGCAGGAAAGCCGTACCGCCTGGCTGCATCGACTCCAGCCAACCGGGCGCCGGCAAGATCCGGAGACCACCCGATGACGCGCCACTCACGCCCGCTTCGCGAAACACCCGCCACGTACCCCCTGTGCCAGCGCTATCAAGGCGTTCGTCGTCGCACCGAACAATTGGTTGCCCCGCTCAGTGCCGAGGACATGGTGGTGCAGTCGATGCCCGACGCCAGCCCGGCGAAGTGGCACATGGCTCACACCACCTGGTTTTTCGAGACCTTCCTGCTGGCGCCCAACCTCCCGGACTACACACCGTTCGACCCGACCTTTGGCTATCTCTTCAACTCTTATTACGAAGCGGTCGGCCCGCGTCATCCCCGGCCGCAACGGGGCTTGATGACTCGCCCGGGCGTCGATCAGGTACTGGCCTATCGCAAACACGTCGATGAGCACATGTCGGCCTTGCTGATGAGCCGTTTGTCAGACGAAGTTACCAGCCTGATCGAACTGGGCCTTGCCCACGAGGAGCAGCACCAGGAACTGCTGCTGATGGACATTCTGCACCTGTTCAGCCTGTCGTCGCTCAAGCCCGCCTATGACACCGCCTGGCCAAAGGACGCTGCCGGACGGCGTGGCCAGTTCAAGCCGCTGAGTGCCGGGTTGACGCAAATCGGCCACGATGGCAATGGCTTCGCGTTCGATCATGAAGGCCCGCGCCACACCACCTACCTGCAATCCTTCGAAATCAGCGATCGGCTGGTGACCAATGGCGAATGGCTGAGTTTCATCGCCGATGGCGGGTATCACACCGCCGCACTGTGGTTGTCCGAAGGCTGGACGATAGTTCAGGAAAACGGCTGGAACGCGCCGCTCTACTGGCACCACGACGAGAACGGCTGGAAACGCATGAGCCTGCGTGGAATGGAGCCCATCGACCCGGCCGCTCCCGTGACGCACATCAGTTACTACGAAGCCGCCGCGTTTGCCACGTGGGCCGATGCACGCCTGCCAACCGAAGCAGAATGGGAAGCCGCTGCCCGTGCAGGCTTGCTGGAGCAGGTCGATGATGTCGCCTGGCAATGGACACAGAGTGCCTACAGCCCCTACCCCGGCTTCAAGCCTTCGGCCGGCGCCGTGGGTGAGTACAACGGCAAGTTCATGGTCAACCAGATGGTGCTGCGAGGGGGGGCCAGTGTGACCTCGCCCGATCACTGTCGGCTGACCTATCGCAACTTCTTTCAGACCGAAAAACGCTGGATGGTCGCCGGGTTGCGACTGGCCCGTGACAGCCGCCAACCGGGCGTGGTCAATCCGAACGACAGCGAATTCGCACGCGATGTCGTAAGAGGTTTGTCGGCACCGACCAAGACACTGTCGCCTAAATATTTCTACGATGCGGCGGGATCGGACCTGTTCGAGGCCATCTGCGAGACGGCCGAGTATTACCCGACACGCGCCGAAACCGGCTTGTTGAAGGGGATTGCGGATCAGATCGCCGCGTCGATTCCGGATGGCGCCGCGCTGGTCGAATTCGGCAGCGGTGCCAGCGAAAAAACCCGGCTGGTGCTGGACGCCGCGCCACACATAGCCGTTTATGTGCCGATCGACATCAGCGCCACTGCCCTGAACAAGGCGGCGCAGTCATTGCGCAAGAAGTACCCGACACTGGTGGTTGCGCCCCAAGTCGACGACTTCACCCGGGTGCTGACCCTGCCCAAGGAAGCTGAAGGCCACACCCGCGTCGGTTTCTTTCCGGGTTCGACCATCGGCAACTTTACCCACGAAGAGGCGGTGGCGTTTCTGCAGGCGGCACACGATGTACTGGGCAAAAACGCTCACTTCATCGTGGGTGTGGACATGGTCAAGGAGACCGACACCCTGGTGGCAGCCTATGACGATGCCGAGGGCGTGACCGCACGCTTCAACAAAAACCTGCTGACGCGTATCAATCGTGAGCTGAGCGCCAACTTCAACATCGAGGCATTCGATCATCTGGCGGTCTGGAATGCCGAACGGGAACGTATGGAAATGCACCTGGTGAGTCAGGTCGAACAGGTGGTCAACATTGCGGGCCGCAGCTTCCACTTCGCTGCCGGTGAACGGTTGCACACCGAGAATTCGCATAAGTTCACGGTGGAGTCGTTTACCGAACTGGCGGCCCTTGCCGGATGGTCGGTCAACCAGGTCTGGATCAGCGATGCACCGCAGATGGCGCTGTTCAGCCTGCACGCGTGACACCTTGCCTGCCGGGGGGACGGGCCGACTTGTATCGTTGAGCGCCCGTCCCCCCATGCAAACGTGCACACCCGCCCTGCACGATTCTTCATTGTCATTTGCAAAATTGCGCTGTTAGCATCCCGGCTGAACCTCATGGAATGCGGCTCAAACACAGCCGCCTGAACGAGCAATAACAAAAGCTACAGGGAGTCTGCAATGACGGCACAGGTAGTATCGGCCAAGTCATCAGGTCACGAACCGGCCTGCGACACCGTTCTGTCCGACGTACGCAATCATATCGGTCACATCACCCTCAATCGCCCTCAAGGGCTCAATGCCATCGATCTGGACATGGTCCGCCAGTTGCAGCGTCAACTGGACGAATGGGCCACCGACGACCGGGTCTACGCGGTGGTGTTGCGCGGGGCGGGAGACAAGGCCTTCTGCGCGGGCGGTGACATCCGCGCGCTCTATGACAGCTTCAAAAACGGCGAGACCCGGCATCAGGCCTTCTTTGCCGAAGAGTACGCCCTGGACCTCACCCTTCATCACTACCGTAAACCCGTCATGGCCCTGATGGACGGTTTCGTGCTGGGCGGTGGCATGGGCCTGGCGCAAGGGGTGGATCTGCGTGTGGTGACCGAACGCAGCCGACTGGCAATGCCAGAGGTGGCGATCGGCTATTTCCCGGATGTCGGTGGCAGCTATTTCCTGCCTCGCGTGCCCGGTGAACTGGGCATCTACCTGGGCGTCACCGGCGTGCAGATCCAGGCGGCGGACGCGCTGTACTGCGGTCTGGCTGACTGGTATCTGCAGAGCGCTCGACTGACTGATCTCGACCGACTGCTTGACAACCTGAAGTGGACCCTGACCCCGCTCAAAGACCTGCAAGGCGCGCTGGCAAAAATCGCCGTGCAGCGACTGCCGGATCCGCCACTGGAAAAATTGCGCCCGGCCATCGATCACTTCTTTGCCCTCCCGGATATCCCGAGCATCATCGAGCAATTGCTGGAAGTGACCGTCGTCGATACCCATGGCTGGGCCGTCGACACCGCCTACCTGATGCAAACCCGTTCCCCCCTGGCGATGGCGGTAACCCTGGAGCTGCTGCGCCGGGGTCGCCATGTTTCGCTGGAAAGCTGCTTCGAGCTGGAGTTGCATCTGGACCGGCAGTGGTTCGAACGGGGCGACCTGATCGAAGGCGTCCGCGCGCTGATCGTGGACAAAGACAAGAAACCGCAATGGAATCCGCCCACCGTGCAAGCGTTGAACGCGGAACACGTGGCGAGTTTTTTCAGCGGTCATGAGGCATAACCTATGCAAGACCTTGAACTGACCGAAGAACAGATCATGATCCGCGACATGGCGCGCGAATTCGCGCGTAACGAGATCGCGCCACACGCCAAAGCCTGGGAGCAGGCCGGCTGGATCGACGACGGCCTGGTCACCAAGCTGGGTGAACTGGGCTTGTTGGGAATGATCGTCCCGGAACAATGGGGCGGCACCTACATCGACTACGTCGCTTACGCCCTGGCGGTGGAAGAGATTTCTGCCGGCGACGCTGCAACCGGCACATTGATGAGCGTCCACAGCTCGGTGGGCTGCGGGCCGGTGCTCAATTACGGCAGCGACGAGCAGAAGCAGCAATGGCTGGAAAAACTGGCCAGCGGCAACGCCATTGGCTGTTTCTGCCTGACCGAGCCGCAGGCCGGTTCCGAAGCCCATAATTTGCGCACCCGCGCCGAGCTCAAGGACGGTGAATGGGTGCTCAACGGTGCCAAGCAGTTCGTCAGTAACGGCAAGCGCGCGCAACTGGCGATCGTCTTCGCGGTCACCGACCCCGACCTTGGCAAGAAAGGTATCTCGGCGTTTCTGGTGCCGACCGACAACCCTGGTTATCGTGTCGACCGCATGGAGCACAAGATGGGCATTCGCGCCTCGGACACCTGTGCGGTGACCTTGAGCGACTGTCGGATTCCCGCGTCGGGGCTGCTGGGCGAACGCGGCAAAGGGCTGGCCATCGCGCTCTCCAACCTTGAAGGCGGACGCATCGGCATTGCCGCCCAGGCATTGGGCATCGCGCGTGCGGCCTTCGAGGCGGCGCTGGTGTATGCGCGCGAGCGGGTGCAGTTCGACAAACCGATCATCGAACACCAGAGCGTCTCCAACCTGCTGGCCGACATGCACACCCGTATCAACGCATCGCGGTTGATGGTCCTGCACGCCGCACGCTTGCGCACGGCGGGCAGGCCTTGCCTGTCAGAAGCCTCCCAGGCCAAGCTGTTCGCCTCGGAGATGGCCGAGTGGGTCTGCTCCAAGGCCGTACAGATCCACGGCGGTTACGGTTATCTCGAAGACTACCCCGTCGAGAAGTACTACCGCGATGCCCGCATCACCCAGATCTACGAAGGCTCCAGCGAGATCCAGCGGCTGCTGATCGCTCGTGAGTTAAGGCATTACGCGCTGTAACCCCTGTCGACGCCGAGCCCCTCACGGGTTCGGCATCACGAAATTGCGCCGACCCAGCGACAGCACCAGCAGCGTCACCGAATCGGCGTTCTTCAACAGAATCTCCCGGCGTTTGATTGCATCGCTGAGGAACACGTCCCGCGCCTCATCCAGCGTCTTTTTGCCGGTAATGCGCAATATCGCGCTTTTGCCCTTGCCATCTTCACGGCTCAGATCACGCCATTGACCCTCCTCAAGCGTGAGGAATAAATCACTTCTCCTGGACAGGTGCGACAAGCCCTCGCGTTGCAAGCTCTCCACGTCAGCCTTGAGAAGCGCATTGTCTTCAGTGTCGGCCAGCAGAAGATCTGGATACGGTGTCGAAGTCTCGAGGTACATGATGTCGTGGGTGTCGTTGGCCAGGTGCGTTAACTCATGAATCAGCGTCGCCGCACGATAATGGGCGCCCAACTCAAACCCTTCAGCAGTCGCTAACGGATTCAGGCTATAGGACGGGACATTGAAGAATCGCTCGGTCAGGAAGATTCTCTGTCTAACATCGCTTTTGATCACAAAGGCGCTGGTCATATCACCCGGTTGGCGATTATCCCCAATCACATAACGTGGCGACGAATACGGTGACAGGGTCGAGTCCATGAGCGCGTCGAACACGGATTTCACTGCTCGCTCCACATCAATCAACAGCGAAGTATCTGGCCGGTCTACACCAAAAAAATCGCCGATGATCCGCGCTGCGCGGTCGTCCAGAGGCTCGTTGCGCTGATGCACATGAAGATTGTCCAGGCAGTTTTCGAGATATTGCTTGGCTTGTAAGTGAGCTCGACCTATGCGCCGTGCATGGTCGCGAAAATGCTGGCGGATTTCAGGCATGCCGGTGGCCTTTATCACCAGGCTTTCCTCGATTTCTGCGTCTATCGTCTCGTTGCGCAGGGTGGTTAACATTCCTCCGCCACCCTTGAGGCCAAGGCTCAAGTCCAGCTCCCATCGCTGGTTATCGTCCAGCCTCAGCCGAGGCCCTGGTGTGCCGTCGGCGCCGACAATCATCCACCGGTCTTCGCTGGCGGTCTGTCTGACCTGGTAAACCCTCCCCCGCACTGCGGCAAAGCAGTTGCCCGAACGCCCATCGACATAAAGGCTAAGCAATTCGTCGTGCCGCAATTCGTCCAGTGCAACGTTTTTCGCTTCCAGCGCTTGCAGCCGCAGCTGCTGCTCAGCACTCAACACACCGCCGTTCCAGGAAAACGCCGGTGTATCCAGTTGCTCTTCGGGCATCGTGGAGGGTCGCTCGCCGTCCAGAATCAGCTCCTCCAGCGCCTGCTCACGTGCCGAAGCAAGCACACCCAACGCTGCGGAAAACTCGGACAACGCCTCCCCCCAGTGCCGTCCCGATGCCGACGCAGCCGACGCCCGGAATAACGTCTGGCTCTGCCAGAGCGCCACCACAGCGCCCAGCTTGCCCGGCAACAATGACAGCGCCTGCTCAAGCGCCAGCGTGGCCAGAAACTTTCTGGATAACTGATCCGCCTCTTCGGTGGTCACGGCATTGGCCTTGGCGATTCTCAGAATGACGTTGAGTGTGTCGAGAAAGAGAAACTTCAAGGCACTGCCCTTGACCTCGCTGATCGCGATCGTGACGGGGCCTGGCGCTCGAAACGGCACATTACCCGCGCCCTCCGTCGAGAACGGCAGATGCGGCTCCAAGAAGCCACCATGGTCATACCTTTTGCGCGCCGCGGGCTCGACGCGTTCAAGCAGCCATTTCTGCAACTTGTCATCGCGGCAAATATCGTCTGCGAGCGCGGCCTGACTTGGATACTCCCGAAAGACGAACTCATCGTGATAGCTGGTGTACAGAATCACCGGGCCCTGCCCGTGTTCGCGCGGGCATATGACGTAAGCCCCCTGCACGGGATCCGGCGTCATGCCGGTGTCTGCCACCAGTTGCAACGGGCTGAGGATCACGTGCATATCCCCTACCGGCTCACGGGCAATACCGTCTGGCATGTCCATTACCCGTTCAAGGAAGTGATAGGCCTGCTCGCTCAGGCTACCTTCGAGTTTCTGCTGCAATGCCACCACCAGCAGCATGGGGGGAAGCTGCTCCAGAAAACAGTGATAACGCAGATGGTAATTGGCGTCCTCAGGGGTAAATGCCTGCTGCAGTAACGCCAGATACCGAGCGCCGACATCAAGCTCTCTGACGGTTTGTCGCAGGTAGTCAGGGGTCAACAGCTCCTCCACGCGGGGATAGCGCGCAGAGCTGGCGCTGAGCGCTGCATCCTGAACATTGGCAAAACGATTGAGTGCGTACTCGGTCAGCGACTCCTTCTTCACAAGGGCGGCTGCCGGAACCCCGGATGGCAATTCCCCGGGGACAGGAAAAGCTGAAATATAACGGCGCAATGTCACCGTAACATCGTCAGGGTCCAACGACTGGTTCGGAAAATCTCTACCCAGCCGTTCTACCAGCGAGGTCCGCGCGTACGCGTGGAGCGTCGGAATTTCGAAGAGAAATTCCTCGCCCTGAATGGCCATGAAATAACGCTCCAGCACTTCTTTATAACGAACCAGTTCCCTGACCGAGGCCCTCTGCATCCACGGCGGCAGCATGGCGGCCAACAATCGGTTGCCGATACGCACGGATAACCCGTCCAGCATTCTGTGCAACTGCGCGTCGATTTCCGTTGCCTGCGCCACCCGAGAAAAGAGCTCAGCCTCAAACCGGCAGCGGACGGCGCGGCTACACAGTTGCTGCAGGTCCTGCTCCTGGCGGCTTAGCGCGCTTTGCTGGAGGGCTTCGATCGCATGCCCGTCGACTCGGTCCAGACGAATACGTATCTGATTGCCGGCGGGTTGCTGCAAATGGTGACGTAACAGGGACCTGTCATGCTCACCGAGCAGATTCAACCAGTCTTCCCGTTTTGAATGCTGAAAATGCTGGCGTACACGGCGCTGCATCTGATCGATGGACGCTGCGAAACGCCAGCCTCGTACGCCGCTCCATAGCATGACGCCGCGGTCAGGGTGCTGCGGCTGCAGGAGCACCATGGCTTCGCTGAGCAGTGCCGATCGGTTGTTGCCGAATACCACGGAAACGGAAAACACTTCGGTCACAGCGTCACCGATGCCGGCACGCAACGCGCGGACCGGCCGATCGAGCACCTGCTCAATCATGCTGATGGACTCGGGGTTAATCACCAGCGAACGTCGTTGGACTTTCATGTCCAGACGCAGAATGTCCTCACGCAGGTTCATCGCCACCGTGGCCGGAGGCATCTGACGGTCGCCGTCACGCCAGATACACCGTCGTGACGCCTTGAAGCGCTGGAGATACTGTTCCGTAAAATCCGGCGCGATGGTGTCCAGCATGTGATTGATCAACACCGCATCGAGATGGGCTACCGGCCCATCGCCGTACGCACCCGAAGCCTTTCTGAGCACCCGCGCCTGCACTGCCACTTCGTCGAGACGATGACCGCTGACCCGCTCAAGCAACAATGACACCAGGTCCATGGACAGTGCTTGCGCCGACTCGCTGACGGCAATGGCCTGCGCCTGAACATCGGAACGATCCTCTGGTGCCGATTGCAACCACTGAACACGGATATCCCTTGCGGACACCGTCGAGCTGTCCAACACGCACAGGTATTGTTGCAGCCGGTGCTCTGCATGCTGGATCAGCCCGTTCCCGATCCGTGCGAGGTCGTGGGCACGCAAGTCGAGCGCCTTTATCCGCTCAAGCCAGGAGGGTGGCAGGAACCGGATCCTGCTGCCGTAACTGCTTTCTTCCTGGCTGCTGATTGCCGTCTGGCCGACGGGGGTCTGAAGCACACCCTCTATCCCGTTGTCGGAGGCTTCACCGCGCCAGGTCGCGCCGAAATTGACCGGACCGGTCTCACGCCAGCGTCCAGCCGTAAAATGCAACTGACGCGGGTCTAGAAGCGAGCGGATGTCCAGCGCATCGTCAACCATCGATGAAACCCTCTCAGGCGAGGTCATCAACGCTGAAACGTAAGTCAGATTCCGGGACTGCAACGCCAGGATCGCGTCCACACAGGCCGCATACAAACCTTCACTTTCGAAGGGCTGCAGACTGACCTGGATCGGTTCACTTTTCTGTAAAACCGCTTGATCGCCCAGCGCCAGGCAAGGCCTCAGTCGCTCACGCCCCGCAGGACTCGACAGCAGCGCAGACAATGCCTCCAGATCATCGAGCTCAGACAATGTGTGCTCAGGCGAAAACCAACAGATCGCCGACGGTGTCGCTGTCGCTGCGCCGAAGTCAAACACAAAGGTTCCCGCCAGTGCCAGCGGCCCATGGTCGCCCACACGGATAGCCAGTTGATGGAAACTCCCCCCCCTGTTTACCGGTAACGATCCTTTCACCGAGTGCAAAAACGGCCGCAGTTGTTCAAGCTTTGCCGCATCGAATCCACCCTCGTGATAACGACGGTATAACGCGTCGCGAAAACGTGTGGCGAAGTTTTGAATGGCCAGATCGCGATGGGTACGCTGGTTTTGCCAGCGTCTATTCCAGAACGCCTTGAGTAACAACTGATGATGCTCCGGCGCCTTGACGGCGGCCATGCGTAACGCCTGAGCAAAGCGTTGCGAGTCTTCGGCATTGGCCTGCAAACCGCTGGCATCGAGAAACCGGCGCTGGACGCCTTCGAACAGGGCGACGTTTCGATACTCGTCATACGCCGCTTCCGCCAACGGTTGGGCAATGACCACCTCCTCGGTGTCAGCCCCCTGCGCCGTGCGGACCAGCTGCAGCAGGTGGGTTTCAGCATTCACAGGCTGGTCTGGCAGCGTGTCCCGCAGTTGTTTCGCCAACGCATGCGTCACCGCCTCTGTCACGGAGGGCAGTGCTTGAAGCGCCTCGGTCAGTTGACCGACGCCGTCGGCCTGATAGTCGATGATCGCCAGCATCTGAGCCTGAAACGTGTCAGTTTCGATCCGCTCGTACTCGAAGGAGGCGTCGACATCGCCTTCGGCGAAGCGACTTCTGAGCGCGCTCAACAAGGCACTGCGGTCTTCGAAACGTTCAATGCCGCCGGCCAGCGTCTGTAAATACACAACAGGACGCTGCCCGGAGGCATGGCTAAGCATCAACGCGGCGGCCAGCTCGAACGAGGTCGCCACATCTCCCTCGGAGATCAGTCGATCGACCCGGAGGGGGTCCGCTTCATCCTCGGTAACGTTTCGAGTGGCGCCTTGCAGCCACTCCCGCTCGAGAGCATCCAGGCGTCTGGCCTGTACCGCATCGTCGAGGTCGGCGAGAAACCGCTGCCTGAGTGACGCCGTGTGGAAGTAAAGGGTGGAAACCGGGGACATGACAACTCCTTATGCGCGAACAGCCCACGCGGGTGGTTAACCGGTCATGGGCCTGAATGACAAAGGAGCGTATGGAGAAAGTGAAGGGTTGCTGCGGTACATAATGCTGCGGGCACTGCGCAGTTTGTCTTTCTGCGCGGTGCCCGTCAGATCAAGGCATCGGGACTGCGTAGTTCTTGCGGCCCAGGAGCAGAATCAACAGGGTCACCGAGTCTGCGTTGCTGAGCAAAATCTTACGGCGCTTCAGCGCATCGGCCAGAAAGACATCCCGCGCAGCGTTCAGTTTGCGAGTGCCGGTGATGCGCAATATGGCTTTGAAGCCGTCGCCGTCATCACGCACCATGTCGCGCCAGTGGTCGTCGTCCAGGCGCAGAAACAGGTCGTCCTTTTCAGTCAGATGCGACAAGCCGCGACTGTGCAGGTAACTCAAGTCTTCTTTCAGTTTAATGTTATCGGCATTGTCCTCCGCCAGCAGATCAGGATAAGGAGCCGAGGTTTCCAGGTACGCGATGTCATACGTATCGGCGACCAAATGCGACAGCTCATGAATCAGTGTTGCGGAACGGAAATGAGCACCCAGTTCGAACCCCTCGATCCGCGCCTGTTCGTTGAGGGAGAACGGCAGCACCTGAAAGAATCCATCGGTCAGGAATATCCTCTTTTTCGGGTCGTCCTTGATGACGAACCCCGACGTGCGCTCCTGCCCCTCACGGTTCAGACCCACGACATATCGGGCCGATGAGAACGGCGATAACGAGGCACTCATGATCTCGTCGTACAGGCGCTTGATCATGGACTCGACCTCGTCGAGCAAAGACTGATCAGGGGTCGCCGTTCCAAAAAAGTCAGCCAGTATCTGATTGACACGAGGGTCAAGCGGTTCACCTCGCTTGTGCACGTGCAGGTTGTCCAGGCAGGTTTCCAGATAGCGCTTGCTCTTGAGGTGAGCCTCGCCGATACGCCGTGCTTTGTCTCGATACAACATCCGAATCTCTGGCATGCCGCTGGCCTGGACCACCATCACCGCGTCAACATCCAGTTCCACGATCTCCGAGCGAATCCGGGTGAGCAACCCGCCCCCGCCCTTGAGCCCCAGACTCAAATCAAGTTGCCAGCGCTGATTGACGTCCAGCTTCAGACGCGGCCCGGGGGTGCCGTCATTGCCCACGATCATCCACTGCGCCTGATCAGTCGCTCTCGTCACTCGATAAACCTTGCCGCTGACCGACGCATAAAACTGATTACCGCCTGCATTGGTGTAAAGGTTCAACAGTTCGTCACGCTCAAGATCATCCAGCGCGATGTCGCGAACCTCGAGTGCCCGCAGACGTTGCGACTGTGCTGGCGTCAGCTTGGGGTCAAACCAGGAAAAAGACGTGGTGGTGTCCTCAAGGCCGACCTCGGGATCTGCGGCGCTTTCCCCCTCCTCGATCAAGTCGTCTTCGGCTTGCTCGCGAGCGGTTGCCAACACCCCCAATGCCGCTGAGAACTCCGAAAGCGCTTCACCCCAGCGTTTGCCGCTCGCGGAAGCGGCGGAAGCACGCAGCAAGGTTTCGCTCTGAAACAACGCGACCAAGGCCCCCATCTTGCCGGGCAGCAGGTTCATCATCTGTTCGACGCCCAGCGTCATGAGGAAACGCGTGGACGCTGCGCTGGCCTCAGCGTTCGTGACCGTGTTCTCCTGACCGATGTTCAGCAGCACATGCACTGCATTGCTGAACATGAAGCCCAGCGCGTTGCCTTTCTGCTCGGCAAGTTCCAGCGTGACGGGCCCCGGCGTTTCGAAGGGCACGTCTGCAAACCCTTCGACACTGAACGGCAGATGCGGCTCAACGAATCCCCCCTCGGCGTAGCGCCGCCGAGTGATCGGATCGAGGCGCGCGAGCAACAGCCTCTGCAGCGCCTCGTTACTACGGATGTCCTGCAGAAGCGCCTCGATGCTGACGTATTCCTTGAAACTGAATTCGGAACTGAAGATGGTTTGCAAAACCACAGGGCCGCTCGCGGGATCGCGTCCACAGACCAGGTACACGCCAGGCACACCATCGGGCGTCATGCCACGATCAGCCACCAGTTTCAGCGGGCTGATGATGACTGGCACGCCGTCGACCGGCTCCCTGGCGATACCGTCAGGCATCGCGATCACGGCCTCGACGTAGTCATAACCCCTTTGGCTGAGGATGCCCTGGAGCTTCTTTTCCAGCGTGCGTACCTGCAGCAAGGCCGGGACCTGATCGAAAAAGTACTGGCGACGCAAGACATAGTCGGGACTCTTGGGGGTCAGGGCTTTTTCAAGAAGCGCCATGTAACCCCCTCCGACGTCCAGGTCGGTGATCAGAGTGCGCAGGTAATCAGGGGTCAAGAGTTCCGCAGCCATCGGCTGATCTTCAGAGCTGACGCTCAGTGCCGCATCCTGAACGGTGACAAATCGGTTCAATGCGTAATCGGTCAAGGACTCGCTGTTGACAACCTCCGCCGCCGGGATGCCGGAGGGGATCTGCCCCGCGCTTGGCAGTCCCGCCACATAGCGACGCACTGTGACCAGGATGTGGTCCGGACTCCAGGTCTGATCCGGAAAATCCTTGCTCAACCGGTCAACCAGCCGCGCGCGGGAATAGCTTTGCAGGGACGGGATGTCGAACAGGAAATCCGGTTTTCCGGTAATGCACTGATTGAACCTGTGCAAGCGACGGGCATACAAGAACTGGTCTGCCCCCTTCGCCTGCAGCAACCAATCGGGCAACAGCGCTGCGATCAGCGCGCTGTCAATTCTGGCGGACAGGGCATCGACCGCATTCTGAAGGTAACTGTCACGGGCGGCATCAAATGCCATCCGGACATAGAGATCAGCCTGGGCACGGTAGCGCTGGCCCTTGACGCAGGCTTGTTTGACACCTTGCTGCTGATGGTCGAGTGCACGGCGCTGAAGCGACTCGAACACATGATCGTCAACCCGGTCCAGCCGGATTGACACGGCATTACCAGACGGCTTCTGCAAATGATTGAGCAATAGCGCCCGGTCGTACTCGCCTGCCAGGGCAAGCAATTGCTCGCGACTGGTGCCCTGCAGCTGATTGCGCAGGTAACGCTGCATCTGGTTGATCGACGGGAAACGCTTCCAGCCCTTTATCCCATCCCATAGAACCACACTGACGTCATCATCTTGGGGATAGCAGACCATCAGCATGTCACTCAGTGGCACAGCTCGGTTGTTGTCGTACAAGACCGTCACCAGGAACGCTTCCGCGACCGGCCCCATCAGCCTGCTCCTCAAACTGCGAACGGGACGTTCCAGAATCTGGCGAACCATTGCTTCCTCGTTACTGCCCAGATCAACGGTGCGTCGCTTGACCGCCAGATCCAGGCGCACGATGTCTTCACGCAGATAACGCGCGGCCTCGTCGGGGCTCCACCTCAGGTTGCCATCCCGACGCAGCCCTAGCCGCGCCTGCTCGACGAACCGCAGGTAAGAAGCATTGAAATCGACTGCGGCGCAATCCAGCAGATGGTTGACCAGCACCACATCAATGCCCTCCAGCGCCACATCCGCCCCACCCGACTCCGTGAGAAGCTTGATGACCGCATCGGCATTGATCGCCTCTGTCCGATACCCACTGATCCGCTCGATCAGCAACGACACCAGGTCCACGGTCACTGTCGTCTGACCGCTGCGCTCCAACAAGGGCACGGACCCGGCGGCGTCGGTGTGAGCCGGCGCTTGCCACTGGATCTGAATACTTTCAGGTGCCAGACACACAGTCGACAGAACACTCAGGTATCGCTGCAGCGTCTCCTTGCAGTAGAGACTTAAACCGTCCCCGATGTCCCACAACTGAGCGGCCCTGTCATCCAGGCGTTGGGTCTGCTCAACCCACGAGGGAGCGGGTTCGCTACGCGGGTCAGCCGCTTGAACCTGCACCAGATCGTCGTTGATACCGTTCTGCCAGACCGCCGAAAAACTGAATGATGTGTGTCGCCAGCGCCGGGCGCTGAATTGCAACTGGCGAGGATCGAGCAAAAGACGCACATCGAGTGCATCGTCGACCATCGTCGAGAGGCCCTCCCACGTCCCGGAAAGCTGCAACGCATGGGACAGGTTGCGCATTTGCATGGCGATGATCGAGTCCACACGCTCGGCAAACAGTGACGCCTCTATCGTCTGCAGATCGAGCCGCCACCCCTGAGGTTCGAGCAGGATGGACTGGTTTTCAAGCGCCAGTGAGGGACGCAGCCATTCACCGCCTTGCGCGCTGGCGGCGAACGCTCGCAAGCTCGCCAGGTCCTTGAAAGAATGCAGGGCGTGATGCGGCAAGTACCAGAGTAATGCAGCGTCAGGCTCGTTCCCGAGTTGAATGGCGAAGGTCCCGGCCAATGGATGGGATGTGCCTGCACTGTCGACAAGCGTCAGCCGCTGCAACCGGGCGTTACCCTGAGCAGGGAGAGCCCCCTGCCTTGAGCGCATCAGTGCGTAAAGGGTCTCACGCGCCAGCGCAGAAAGGCCGCCCTGCTGAAGTCGGCCATAAATCGTGTGGCGTACGCTCGCATCGAAGCTTTCAATGGCATGATCCCTCGTCGTGCGTGGGTGCATCACGTTCGCGCCCCAGAACACTTTGAGCAGTTCACCGTAAGACGTGACCACTTGCTTTACAGCGTCGATCAGTGCCTGGGCCATCAACCGCGTATCAGACTCGTCAAGCGGTTGCCCGTCCGGCTTCAGAAACCGACGCTCGATGCCCGGCAGCAACTTCATGCCGCGCAGGTCTTCTTCAGCCGCCTGCGTGAGGGTCTGAGTCATCAACACGACGTCCGCATCGCCCAGCGAGCCGCGCTGAACGACCTGGAGTAATTGGTGCACGGGGTCGAACGTCAGGCCTGGCAGGCACCTGGACAGTTGTTGCGTGAGCGCGGAGGCCAACGCATCAGACAGCAACGGCGTTTGAGCCAGTATGTCGGTCAATCGGCCGACATGTTCGGCCTGGTAGTCGACAATGCTCAGCATCTGCGTCTGAAACGGATCACCGTCGAGCTTTTCGTATTCGAAACTGGCGCTGGAGTCGGCGTCAGCAAAATACGTTTGCAGGGCGCTCAACAAATCGATGCGGTGTTCGAAGCGTTCGATGCCCCGCGCCAAGGTATACAGGTACACCTGCGGCTGGCTGCCATTGCCGTGGCTCATCAGCAGCGCGGCAGCCAGTTCAAAAGGTGTCGGGCGGTTTGAATCCAGGGTAAGACCGTCCACGCGAACAGGGTCGGTATCGTCGCCGGCGTCTTCATGCAAGAGGCCTTGCAGCCATTGGTGCTCATGGGCGCTGATCTGTTGCGCGTGCAAGGCACTGTCGAGCGCAATGCCGAAACGTTGCCTGAGCGAGGCGTCATGAAAATAGGGAGCAGAGGGTGCGGTCATGTCATTTCCTTTTGCACTAAAAACCCATGCCGTTCGGATGACCGGCATGGGCACAATGAAAAGGAGCGTATGACTGTCTTCGCCGCTAACTGCGTTATATAACGCTAACCTTCGCGGTCCGGGTTTGAGATTGAATAACGGCGGCGTCGCCGCCGTGACATCAGGTGCGCAGCGCCTTCAAGCCCTGCGCCGCGCTATCGCAAGTTTGCGCCCTTCAGGCGCTATCAGCCTGCGACGTTATTCGCCCTTGACCGTCCGCGCGACGTGCGCCGCGAAGGCATCGATAATGCTCTGCAGGAACGGCCGGGTTTTCTCGTTCAACTTGCCCTGCTCATCGAAGAAACTCCCCGCATTGCCCAGATAAGCCTCAGGCTGCTGCATGCACAACAGGTCAAGGAATACAAAACTCTGACGCAGGTGCTGGTTGGCACCGAAGCCGCCAATAGCCCCCGGAGACACACTGACGACCGCCGCAGGCTTGGCCTTGCCCCAGGCGCTTTTGCCATAGGGGCGTGAGCCGACGTCGATGGCGTTTTTCAACACGCCTGGCACCGAACGGTTGTATTCGGGCGTGACGAACAGAAAACCATCGGCGCCCTGCAGCGCCTGACGGAACGCGGTATAGGCCGCCGGAGGTGAGTCCCTGTCGATGTCTTCGTTGTAAAGCGGCAAATCGCCGATTTCGACGATGCTCAGTTTCAGGCTGGAGGGCGCCAACTCTGCCAGTGCGCGGGCAACCTTACGGTTGAGTGAGTCCTTTCTCAAACTGCCGACGATCACCGCAATGGAATGAACCTGGCTCATGAAGCTGACCTTCTTCTGGTGGAGGAATGGACAGTTATAGATGAAAGAAGCGAGTTTTACCGAGCTGTTTTTTGGTTATCACTGATCGAAAAACATGATACGTGGCAGATATATCGCGTATCAGGCCTCTACCGTTGGTCGAGACTATTTTTTGCTCGTTGGAAAACTCCCCTTGAAAACAGCGGTCTGACAGGCTTGAGCGAAGAAGGTACCTACAGAAGCGACAGATTTACCTTACAAGCGGACACGGATCCTTTGCGCGCAGTGTTACGATGCGGGCGAAAACGAGCAGTTATTTCCAGAGGTTACAAAGCAAATGGCTTCAGTTCTAGTTGGGCAATTTCATGCCAGGGATGCGGAAGGTCGCATCTACCCCGTGCATGAATTCCGCGAATCACAGCCAGATGAGGCTGACGGCAAGGAGCCCAAGTCCACCTATCGCCTGGCCATTGGCGACCGCGTGAATCATCTGGGCGGCGACGAATTCGAACTGCTGCAGTCCGGAATCAAGCTGACCAGAGTGGTTTGAAGGCGGTTAAAAGCGTCAAGCTTCTAGCTTCAAGAACAGGACGAATGCAACTTGCCGACCGGACGCGTTGTGCTTCTCGCTTGCGGCTTCAAATGTGTGGCTTGCGGCTAAAAAAACAGATACCAGAATATCGCGGCTTCCCGAGTCGCCGGATCGATCGCACGGTAACGCAGATTGTCCACCCCTCCGACGACAAATCCGTAGCTTTCGTACAGTTTGCATGCCGCCAGGTTGTTGTTCTGGGTTTCCAGCATCATGCCTGGCAGGTTGTGTTTCTGACTCCAGAACTGCGCGACGTCCAGTAGTTTCCGGGCAACGCCGTTGCGCCGGGCAATCACGTCGACCGCCAGCTCGTCGATATGCGCGAAGCCGTTCCAGTGCTTGCTGATGACGATATGCCCCACGGGATCGTCGTCTAGCCATGCCACCAGCACCGTGCCATCCACCGCGTTGCGGTAGTGGCAGAACTCTTCAGAGTCG
This sequence comes from Pseudomonas sp. NFACC02, assembly GCF_900110765.1. Classification (GTDB taxonomy): domain Bacteria; phylum Pseudomonadota; class Gammaproteobacteria; order Pseudomonadales; family Pseudomonadaceae; genus Aquipseudomonas. Next base: position 32,223 of record NZ_FOEO01000036.1, on the reverse strand, counting down.
ATGCCGTAGTTCTTGACATAAGGTTCCACCGCGTCAATGCGCCAGTGCGCGACCGGTTTGCCAATCTGCACCTGGGCGTAGCCGGTGACGGTAAACGTGAATTCGCAGTTGAGGATGTAGTCTTCAAAACATTCGTCTGCGACACGAATGCTCAACGTCGGGTTCGCCATTGTCACCATGGACCTCCTGGACCATCGATGAAAGGCTCACACCGGCGCGGCGGGTCATCCATGATGCTCGCCGCCAACGCCTTGCAAACCTTACGCTTGAGCCTGGGCTTCCAGCAGTTGGGTCCACAGTGCCGGCGCACCGGCTGACTTGGCGATCACCGCCAGACGCGCCTCATGCTCTGCCATTTCCGCCTCGCTGGCCAGAATGACCCGGCCCGGCGTGCGATTGACGATACGGCGAACTTCCGTCGGCCGGTCAGCACCGCCTTCACCATCATTGTTACCTGCCAGCGACAAGGTGGTCTGGCCACCCGTCATCGCCAGATAGACGTCTGCCAGAATCTCGGAGTCGAGCAGTGCGCCGTGCAGCTCACGGCCCGAGTTGTCGACGTCATAGCGTTTGCACAAGGCGTCGAGGCTGTTGCGCTGCCCCGGATGGCGCTCACGGGCCATGGCCAGGGTATCGAGCACCGAGCAATAGCGGCTGATGTCCGCCCGGTCGTTTTGCCCGATCAGGGCAAATTCGTTATTGAGGAAGCCGATGTCGAACGCCGCGTTGTGGATGATCAACTGGGCGCCTTTGATGAACTCGAAGAATTCATCGGCCACTTCAGCAAACCGCGGCTTGCCGATCAGGAACTGGTCGGTGATGCCGTGAACGCCAATCGCACCTTCGTCACTCTCGCGATCCGGTTGCAGGTACACGTGAAAGTGACGTCCCGTCAGACGCCGACCGATCACCTCCACACAACCGATCTCGATCACCCGATGTCCGTCAGTGACCGGCATACCCGTGGTTTCGGTGTCGAGAACGACCCTTCGTTCAGTGATGATGTTTTGTACAGTCATTGCCTACCGCCTCTGCTTCAGGCGCGGATGTTAACACGAGGGATTTTTCGGATCACCACACCACTGCCCGCCATCTGGCTCTAACAGGATCAGCGTCGTCCTGATGGCTTCGGAACGACGCGGCCCATGTAGGAGCCGTCCGAGGTTACGAGGGCCGCGAATGCGGTGGGTCAGTCACTGGTGATGGTGCTGACCTGACGCATTCGCCAGCAAGCCGGCTCCCACAAGTCTGCGGTCTGGACACAAGTTCGTGCATCCACCCGGGATTCTGTAGGAGCCGCCCGAGGTTACGAGGGCCGCGAATGCGGTATGCCAGTCACTGTGGATGTTGCTGACCCACCGCATTCGCCAGCAAGCCGGCTCCTACATTATCCGCGTCGCACTCAAGTCTTCGGAACGACGCAGCCCATGTCGGAGCCGTCCGAGGTTACGAGGGCCGCGAATGCGGTATGTCAGTCACTGGGGATGGTGCTGACCCACTGCATTCGCCAGCAAGCCGGGTTCCCGCAGGGTCATGCAGTGCTCAAGGGTGACTGCCATCAACCGTGCTTGATCCCGCGCACCTCGTCCACACCGCGGTTGGCCAACTGGTCGGCCCGTTCGTTGCCGTGATGGCCGATATGCCCGCGTACCCATTTCCAGGTGACGTTGTGCCGACTGACCTGCTCGTCCAGTTGCTTCCACAGGTCGGCATTCTTCACGGGCTCTTTGGCGGCAGTCTTCCATCCGCGCTTCTTCCAGTTGTCCATCCACTCGGTGATGCCTTTCATCACGTACTGCGAGTCGGTCACCAGAATCACGTCGCAGGGACGCTTCAACTCTTCCAGCCCGCGGATGGCGCCGAGCAGTTCCATGCGGTTGTTGGTGGTGTTGGCCTCACCGCCCCACAGTTCCTTTTCAACGCCTTTACAGACCAGCAAGGCGCCCCAGCCGCCTGGGCCGGGATTGCCCTTGCAGGCGCCGTCGGAGAAGAGTTCTACGGTATCGCTCATTACGACTTTTCCAGAATTTGAAAGGCTGGGTACAGCCGGAAGATCAAGGCTCGGGGCTGCGTCGATTGACCTTGGCCATTGGCAGAGGCAGCAATTTGCCCATGGGCTCTCGCCGCGGCATGCGCACGGGCCGCAATCCAACCACCAGCTTGCGTGCCACTAATAGATAGAAGCCGCCCCCAGGGCTTTGCCAACCGTCGCCCAAACGCTCGAGCCCCGACAAACGGTTCTGCCACTTGGGCGAGACAAGCGGCGGACGATAGCACCCGAACCGACGTTTCTCCAGCGCAAAACCCAGCAGATTGAGCCAGTCCCCTACCCGGGAAGGCGAGATACAGCGCGCCCGGCGCAAGGCGTCATTGGCGAAGAAATGACGAATGCCCCAGGTACTCCAGGGATTGATGCCCACGATCAGCAGATGACCGCCAGGCCGTACACTGCTCGCGGCTTCACGCAACAGGCCATGGGGGGAGAGGCAGAAATCCAGGCCGTGCTGCATGACGACGACGTCGGCGGCATGCTCGGTCAGCGGCCAGGCCTGCTCTTCACAGACGATCTCGACCCCAGGCAACGGCGCCCCCAGGCGCACATTGCGCTGAACCTGCTTGGCGGCGGGCGGGGTTTGCGCCGACGGACCGTAATGCACGAGGTAGCCGCCGAAGAATCGCTCGAGTTCCTCCTCGAGTACCCGGCGCTCTTCTTCCAGCAGCAACTGCCCCAAAGGCCCGGACAACCATTCACGGGCAGAGCTGATCAACTCAAGCCATTCGGGGTCGGCCTGGGCGAACGCTTCATCGGTCATTTCCGGTCTCCATGAGTGATCCTGAGCGAGCGCGGCTCGCCTGGACGCTGTTCAGACTCTAAGATGCATCTTTGTTTCCAGCAAAGCGAACCGCGCCATGATACAGATCGATGCCCTGCCCGCTTTCACCGACAACTACATCTGGTTGTTACAAGACAATGCCAGCAAGCGCTGCGCGGTCGTCGATCCGGGCGATGCGACCCCTGTCCTGGCCTGGCTGGACGACAACCCGGGCTGGCAACTGAGTGACATCCTCGTGACTCACCATCACGCCGATCATACCGGTGGGGTCGCGGAGCTGAAAAACGTCACCGGTGCCACGGTCTACGGGCCCGCCAATGAGAACATCCCTGCGCGCGATATCGCCTTGTCCGACAACGACAGGATCACCGTACTCGGCCTTGGGTTCGACGTCCATGCGGTTCCGGGCCACACCCTGGGCCATATCGCGTTCTATCACGCCGACCTACAGACACCATTGCTGTTTTGCGGCGACACCTTGTTCGCGGCTGGCTGCGGTCGGCTGTTCGAGGGCACCCCGGACCAGATGCATCACTCTCTCTCGCGACTGGCGGCGTTGCCGGAGAGCACGCGCGTCTACTGCACCCACGAATACACCCTGAGCAACCTGCGATTTGCCGTGGCCGTCGAACCGGAGAATCCCGACGTCACCGGCCGCTTCGAGCAAGTCAGCCAATGGCGCGAAGAAAACCGCATCAGCCTGCCCTCCACATTGGCGCTGGAGCACAAGACCAATCCGTTTCTACGTGTTTCACAACCTGCCGTGAAACAAAAAGCGGACGAACGGACCGGTACAGACAACACCTCGCCTGCAGCGGTTTTTGCAGCGCTCAGGGCGTGGAAGGACACGTTCTGATCCGCCACCGGATCAACGCAAAAATTCTGAAAGGTTGACCGTTGTTAAGACGCTTTCTAGAATCGCCCGACATTTTCGACTGGAACTATCCCCCAGCCAATGTCGTCATCTATACGCAGAACCTTTAATTCCGACGCATTGACTCGGTTAGCCCAGGCCATCGCAGTGGTCGCGAGCGCAACGTTGGCAGGCTGCCAGACCACCAGCAGCCTGGACCCTGCCAGCGCGTCAAACGCCACTCACTCACCGGCGAGCGTCAAGCCAAAACCGGTGTTCATCGCCCGTAAACCGGTTCCTCTCGCCCCACCGCACGATGTGTGGGAGCGGATGCGCCAGGGCTTCCAGTTGCAGGATGGCAACGACCTCAACCCGCGTATCGACCAGCAGCGTCTGTGGTTTGCCAACAACCCGTCGTTCCTGGAAACGGCCGGCGAGCGTGGCAGCCTGTACATGCATTACATCGTCGAACGACTGGAAGAACGCAACATGCCGCTTGAGCTGGCGTTGTTGCCCGTGATCGAAAGCGCGTACAACCCGATGGCGCTCTCTCGCAGCGACGCTGCCGGAATCTGGCAGTTCATCCCGTCCACCGGTCGCTACTTCAACCTGCGTCAGACCAATTTCTACGATGGACGCCGCGACATCACGGCGTCGACCACGGCGGCACTGGATTACCTGACCAAGCTGCATGACATGTTCAACGGTGACTGGCTGCTGGCGCTCGCCGCCTACAACGCGGGCGAAGGCACCGTCAGCCGGGCGATTGAGCGCAACGAAAAGCTCAACCTTCCCACCGACTACTGGAACCTGCCGCTGCCGCAGGAAACCCGCGACTACGTGCCTAAATTGCTGGCCCTTTCGCAGGTGGTCATGTCACCGGAAGCCTACGGCGTCAACCTGAGCCCGATCGACAACAAACCCTATTTTGAAGTTGTCGAGTTGAACCAGCGCATGGACCTGACCAAGGTCGCGCAAATGGCCAATATCGACGAAGACGAGTTGATGCAGCTCAATCCGGCCTTCAAGAAGCGCCTGACCATCGACGGCCCGCAGCACCTGCTCGTACCGACGTCGAAGTCGGAGTTGCTGACCGCCAGCCTCTCGAAAATGAAGCCTGAAGAGCTGGTCGACTGGCAGCAGTATCGCGTGCGTCCGGGTGACAGCCTGGCCAGCATTGCCAGCCGCTACAAAGTATCGGCCAGCACGATCAAGGACCTGAACAAACTGTCCAGCAATCATTTGAAGCGTGGCCAGGCATTGACCATTCCGGTCCAGCCGGGCATGAAAATGGCAATGCCGGTGTTCGAAGAAGTGGCGGAAGTGGACGAAAAGCCTGCTCGCACCCGCACCTATAAAGTGAAGAAAGGCGACAACCTGGCCCAGATCGCGCGTCTCAACAAGGTCGACGCGAAGGACCTGCAGCGCTGGAACAAGCTTTCCGGCCACAACCTGAAAATCGGCCAGACACTGGTCATGCAGGACAACAGCAAACCGGCCAGAACCAGCACCCGTGCCGTGGCAAAAGCGGACACCGCCAAAAAGGGCGAAGACGCTGACAAAAAGTCCATGCAGTACAAGATCCAGAAGGGCGATTCGCTGTATCTGGTTGCCAAACGTTTCAACGTCGAAATGCAGCACCTCAAGCGTTGGAACCCTCGCAGTGGTCAGGCGTTGAAGCCGGGGCAAACGTTGACGGTGTATCTGCCGCATTGATTGGCGCAAAACCGAACAGCATTTACCGACTGCCCGCGCGGAGAACGGTCTCCTTGTAGGCGCGCGCTTGCCCGCGATTGCGGTGTGTCAAACGACAGATGTGTCACAGACATACCGCGTTCGCGGGCAAGCGCGCTCCTACAGGTGCGCACCCACGACTCCCCTTTTTCCAGCCCATACAAGCTGTTACTGTGACCGACCGCTGCCTGGATCGACCGCCCATTTGATACGCCCATTGCTGCTGATTTCCAGCCTGGTCTTGAGCACGACAGCCGCCGCGACCATCAGCGAAAGCCATGGTTATGCACAGTTCGGTGTCCTCAAGTATCCGGCCAGCTTCACCCATTTCGACTGGGTCAATCCCGAGGCGCCGAAGGCTGGCACCTTGCGAATCATGGCCAACGGCACGTTCGACACGCTCAACCCCTACACCTTCAAGGGCAGCAGCCCGATTTCGACGCCCAATTTCGGCCAGTACGGCGTCAGCGAGCTGAACGAACCGTTGATGGTCGGCACCGGTCAGTACGATCCATCCGGCGACGAGCCCACCTCAAGTTACGGGCTGATCGCCAAGTCAGTGGAGTACAGCGAAGACCGCAGTTGGGTGGTGTTCAACCTGCGTCCTGAAGCGCGTTTCCACGACGGCAAACCGATCACGGCCTATGACGTAGCTTTTTCCTACCGGACGCTGCTCAAAGACGGCCATCCGCAGTACCGCACGGCGCTGCAGGAAGTGCAGCGGGTGGACATTCTCAACCGGCATCGCATTCGCTTCGTGTTCAAGCGCTCCGGCAACCCATTATTGATTCTGCGCCTCGGTGAGTTGCCGGTGCTGCCCCAGCATTACTGGAAGAACCGCGACTTCAAGGCCACCACCTTCGAGCCGCCCTTGGGCAGTGGCCCGTATCGCATCACCCACGTGCGTCCCGGTCGCAGTCTGGTATTCGAAAGGGTCAGGGATTACTGGGGCAAGGACCTGCCGGTCAATCGCGGCAAGTACAACTTCAATCGCGTGGAAGTCGAGTTCTACCGCGACGCCGATGTCGCCTTCGAAGCCTTCAAGGCGGGCGAGTTCGACATTTACATCGAGCATCAGGCCAAGAACTGGTCGACAGGCTACGATTTCCCGGCCGTGGCCAGCGGCAGCGTGATCAAGGCGCAGATTCCACATCAGATCCCGACCCAGACCCAAGGCCTGTTCATGAACACCCGTCGTGGCACGTTCGCCGACATCAAGGTGCGAGAGGCGCTGGGCCTGATGTTCAACTTCGAGTGGACCAACCGTACGTTGTTCAACAATGCCTACAGCCGCTCGACCAGCTATTACCCGAACAGCGAGTTTTCCGCGACCGACCTGCCCGCCGGCCGCGAGTTTCTGATGCTGTCGCCCTACCGTGATCAACTGCCGCCCAAGCTGTTCACCCAGCCGTTTTCGGTGTCGAAAACCGACGGTGGCGGCGTGCCTCGCGACACCTTGCGCAAAGCGCTGGGCCTGCTTGCCGAAGCAGGCTGGAAGTTTACTGATCGTGGCCTGACCAACGCGGCTGGCCAGCCGTTGCGTTTCGAAATACTTCTGGTCAACCCCAACCTCGAACGAATTCTGCAGCCTTACATCGAAGACCTGACGCGAATCGGCATCGATGCCCGGCTGCGCACGGTGGATCGCGCCCAATACAAGCAGCGCCTGGACCAGTTCGATTTCGACATGATTCTGATGACCCTGAACCAGACACTGAGCCCGGGCCTGGAGCAGTGGCAGTATTTTCACTCCAGCCAGGCCAGCATCAGAGGCAGCAAGAATTACGCGGGCGTCGCCAATCCGGTTGTGGATAACCTGCTCAACCAGCTATTGGCAGCGAAAACCCGGGAAGATCAGGTCGCGGCCACCAAGGCACTGGACCGCGTTCTGCTCTGGCAGCACTACATGATTCCCAACTGGTACCTCAACAATCATCGCCTGGCGTACCGCAACCGGTTCGCCTTCGTCACCACCCCGCCCTATACCCTGGGCCTGCGTGCGTGGTGGCTCAAGCCTTCGGAGAAAACTCAATGACCGCACTGCGCGCCCTGACTCGGGCCGGCGGCCTGTGCCTGCTCGGCCCTCTTTTACTGGGGATGGCCTGCTCGTCCCAGGCGGCCCCGCAACACGCCATTACGCTGTACAACGAAGCCCCGAAATACCCGGCAGACTTCAAGCACTTCGACTATGTGAACCCCAACGCGCCCAAGGGTGGAATTCTTCGCAGCGCAGGTTTCGGCGGCTTCGACAGCCTTAACCCGTTCATTAGCAAAGGCGTGCCCGCCGATGACATCGGCCTGATCTACGACACGTTGATGCGCCAGGGCCTGGATGAACCCTTTACGGAATACGGGCTGATTGCGGGCAAGATCGAAAAAGCCCCGGACAACAGCTGGGTGCGTTTTTACCTGCGCCCCGAAGCCCGATTCAACGATGGCCACCCGGTGCGTGCCGACGACGTGGTGTTCAGCTTCAATACCCTGATCAAGGACGGCTCGCCCCTCTATCGCAGCTACTACGCCGACGTCGATCAAGTGGTCGCTGAAGACCCGTTGACCGTCCTGTTCAAATTCAAACACGACAATAACCGCGAACTGCCGTTGATCATTGGCCAGTTGCCAGTGCTGCCAAAGCATTGGTGGGCAACCCGTGACTTCAACAAGGGCAACCTGGAAATCCCGCTGGGCAGCGGGCCGTACAAGGTGGTCGAGGTTAAACCCGGGCGCTCGGTGCGCTACGAGCGGGTCAAGGACTATTGGGGCAAGGACCTGCCGGTCAATAAGGGTTTCTACAACTTCGACAGGCTTTCAACCGACTATTACCGCGACAACACTGTCGCGCTCGAAGCGTTGAAAGCCGGGGCTTTCGATTTCTGGCAGGAGATGACCGCCAAGAACTGGGCCACGGCCTACGACGTGCCTGCGGTGCGTGAGGGCCGGCTGATCAAGGAAGAGATTCCCAATGGCAACCCCCAGGGCATGCAGGGCTTCATCTTCAACCTGCGCAAGCCGATGTTCCAGGACATCCGTGTACGTCAGGCGCTGAGCCTGCTGCTGGACTTCGAATGGACCAACAAACAGCTGTTCTTTGGCACTTATACGCGGACCAAGAGCTATTTCGACAACTCGGACATGGCCTCGCGTGGCCTCCCTTCCGAAGCTGAACTGAAAATTCTCGAACCGCTGCGCGGCAAACTGCCCGAGCCGGTGTTCACCGACGAGTTCAAGCTGCCAGTGACCGACGGCAGCGGCATTATCCGCGAGCAACAGCGCAAGGCCTTCCAATTGTTCAAGGAAGCGGGCTGGAAAATCGTTGGCGACAAGATGGTCGACACCGAAGGCAAGCCGGTCAACATCGAATTTCTGCTGGCCCAGACCGAATTCGAGCGCGTGTTGCTGCCGTTCAAGCGCAACCTGGCCGACCTCGGCATCAATCTCGAAATTCGCCGTGTGGACGTCTCGCAATACATCACCCGCCGCCGCTCGCGTGATTACGACATGATCGTCGGCAGCTTCCCGCAATCCAGCTCGCCGGGTAACGAACAGCGCGAATACTGGGACTCGTCCGCGGCGGATAAACCGGGCAGCTACAACCTGATCGGCCTCAAAGACCCCGCCATCGACACGCTGGTCAGCGGCCTGATCAACGCCGACTCAAGGCAAAGCCTGATCGACCATACCCGCGCCCTCGACCGCGCGCTGTTGTGGGGTTATTACGTGATCCCCAACTGGCACATCAAGACCTGGCGTCTGGCCTACTGGGACCACCTGGGTCACCCGAAAAGAACACCGCTCTACGACATCGGCACCATGACCTGGTGGGTCAAGCCCGATGCGACGCCTGCGATTCCGGTGCAGACCGCGCCCGACCTCGCCGAACCTGAAGCTGCGCCATCCACAGGCACGGAGCAATAACATGCTGGCGTACATGCTGCGGCGCTTGCTGCTGATCGTGCCGACCCTGTTTGGCATCCTGCTCATCAACTTCGTGATCATCCAGGCCGCGCCCGGCGGCCCGGTGGAACAGATGATCGCCAAGCTCGAAGGCTTCGAGGGCGCGACCAGCCGCATCGCTGGCGGCGGCGCGGAAGTCTCGGTGGCAGGTTCGACCTACCGGGGGGCGCAAGGTCTGGACCCCAGCCTGATCAAGGAAATCGAGCACATGTACGGTTTCGACAAGTCGGCGCCGGAACGCTTGTGGATCATGGTCAAGAACTACGCCCGTCTGGACTTCGGCGACAGTTTCTTCCGCGACGCCAAGGTGATCGACCTGATCGCCGAGAAGATGCCCGTCTCGATCTCTCTGGGGCTGTGGAGCACGCTGATCATGTACCTGGTGTCGATTCCGCTGGGGATTGCCAAGGCCACACGGCACGGCAGTCAGTTCGACGTCTGGACCAGTTCGGCAATCATCGTCGGCTACGCCATCCCCGCTTTCCTGTTCGCCATCCTGCTGATCGTGGTGTTCGCTGGCGGGAGTTATTTCGACTGGTTTCCGTTGCGCGGCCTGACCTCCAGCAACTTCGATGAACTGAGCTGGCTGGGCAAAGTGCGCGACTACTTCTGGCACCTCGTCCTGCCCATCACCGCTCTGGTGATCGGCAACTTCGCGACCATGACGCTGCTGACCAAGAACAGCTTCCTCGACGAAATCGGCAAACAGTACGTAATCACCGCCAAGGCCAAGGGCCTGACCCAGCGTCGGGTCTTGTACGGCCACGTCTTTCGCAACGCCATGCTGTTGGTCATCGCCGGCTTCCCGTCGGCTTTCATTGGCATCTTCTTCACCGGTTCGCTGCTGGTGGAAGTGATCTTTTCCCTCGACGGCCTGGGCCTGATGAGCTTTGAAGCCGCGATCAACCGTGACTACCCGGTGGTGTTCGGCACCCTGTTCATCTTCACCCTGCTGGGGCTGGTGGTGAAACTGATCGGCGACCTGACCTACACGCTGGTTGACCCACGTATCGACTTCGACCGCAGGGATCATTGATATGACGTTGTCCCCTCTCAATCGACGCCGTTTCGAACGTTTCAAGGCCAACCGACGTGGCTGGTGGTCGCTGTGGCTGTTCCTCATTCTGTTCGGCCTGAGCCTGGGCGCCGAACTGATCGCCAACGACAAGCCGCTGATCGTCAAATACGACGGCCAGTGGTACTTCCCGGTATTCAAACGCTATCCGGAAACCACCTTCGGCGGCGAATTTCCGCTGGAAGCGAACTACAAAAGTCCCTACATCAAGGAACTGCTGGCGGCCAAAGGCGGCTGGACCCTGTGGGCGCCCATCCCGTTCAGCTACCAGAGCATCAATTACGACCTGAAAGTCCCGGCGCCCGCGCCGCCTTCGCGGGAGAACCTGCTCGGCACCGATGACCAGGGCCGCGATGTGCTCGCGCGCGTCATCTATGGTTTCCGGGTGTCGGTGTTGTTCGCCCTGACCCTCACCGTACTCAGCTCGATCATCGGCGTGATCGCCGGAGCGTTGCAGGGGTTCTACGGCGGCTGGGTCGATCTGGTCGGCCAGCGCTTTCTGGAGATCTGGTCAGGCCTGCCGGTGCTTTACCTGCTGATCATCCTCGCCAGTTTCGTCCAGCCCAACTTCTGGTGGTTGTTGGGCATCATGCTGCTGTTCTCGTGGATGAGCCTGGTCGACGTGGTCCGTGCCGAATTCCTGCGTGGACGCAACCTGGAATACGTGCGCGCCGCGCGAGCGCTGGGCATGCAGAACGGCGCGATCATGTTCCGCCACATCCTGCCCAATGCCATGGTCTCGACCATGACCTTCATGCCGTTCATCCTCACCGGCGCGATCGGCACCCTGACCGCGCTGGACTTCCTGGGCTTCGGCCTGCCCGCCGGCTCGCCTTCGCTGGGCGAACTGGTCGCACAGGGCAAATCCAACCTGCAAGCGCCCTGGCTGGGCATCAGCGCCTTTGCCGTGCTGGCCATCATGTTGAGTTTGCTGGTGTTCATCGGCGAATCCGCCCGTGACGCTTTCGACCCGAGGAAATGAGATGAATCAGGACAATCTGATCGAAATCCGTAACCTGTCCGTCGAGTTCGTCACCGGCGACAAGGTCCAGCGTGTGGTCGAAGGCATCAGCTTCGACATCCCCAAGGGCGAGACGCTGGCGCTGGTCGGCGAAAGCGGCTCGGGCAAGTCCGTCACCGCGCACTCGATCCTGCGACTGCTGCCCTACCCCCTCGCCCGGCACCCCACAGGGACCATTCAGTACGCGGGCAACGAATTGCTGACGGTGAGCGAAACACGCATGCGGGCCATTCGAGGCAACCGGATCGCGATGATCTTTCAAGAGCCGATGACCTCGCTGAACCCGCTGCAGTCGATAGAAAAGCAGATCAACGAGGTGCTCGGCCTGCACAAGGGCCTGACCGGCAAAGCCGCCACACGGCGCACCCTGGAGCTACTGGAACTGGTGGGCATCCCGGAACCGCTAAAGCGCCTCAAAGCCCTGCCACATGAGCTCTCCGGCGGTCAGCGCCAGCGTGTGATGATCGCCATGGCGCTGGCCAACGAGCCGGAACTGCTGATCGCCGACGAGCCGACCACGGCACTGGACGTCACGGTCCAGTTGAAAATCCTCAACCTGCTCAAGGAACTTCAGGCGCGTCTGGGCATGGCCTTGCTGCTGATCAGCCACGATTTGAACGTGGTTCGACAAATTGCCGACCGCGTATGTGTCATGCAGCGCGGTTGCATCGTCGAACAGGCATCGTGCGAAGAGCTGTTCCGTGCACCGCAACATCCGTACACCAAAGAACTGCTGAGCGCCGAGCCCAAAGGCGGCCCTGCGAACAACGCCCCCGGCAAGCCGATGCTTGAAGTCGAAGACCTGAAAGTCTGGTTTCCGATCAAGAAAGGCGTGTTCAAGCGCACCGTCGATTACGTGAAGGCCGTGGATGGCATCCACTTCAGTCTGCCCAAGGGCCAGACGCTGGGGATCGTCGGCGAAAGCGGCTCGGGCAAATCGACGCTGGGCCTGGCGATTCTCCGGTTGATTCGCAGCGAAGGCGAGATACGCTTTCAGGGCGATTCACTGGCGTGCCTTAAACAGGATCAAGTGCGTCCGTTAAGACGCCAGATGCAAGTGGTGTTTCAGGACCCGTTCGGCAGCCTCAGCCCACGCATGTCAGTGTGCGACATCGTCGGCGAAGGCCTGCGTATCCACAAGATCGGCACGCCGGTGGAGCAGGAGGCCGCGGTGATCGAGGCACTCAAGGAGGTCGGTCTGGACCCGGAAACCCGGCACCGCTACCCCCATGAGTTTTCCGGTGGACAGCGGCAAAGGATCGCCATCGCCCGGGCATTAGTGTTAAAACCGGCGCTGATTTTACTGGACGAGCCGACTTCGGCCCTCGACCGGACTGTTCAGCGCCAAGTGGTGGAGCTTTTGCGCTCCCTGCAGACGAAGTACAACCTGACGTATTTGTTTATCAGCCATGACCTGGCGGTAGTCAAAGCGCTGAGCCACCAACTGATGGTGGTCAAGCAAGGCCAAGTGGTCGAACAGGGTATGGCGCAAGACATCTTCGCCGCACCGCAACATCCTTATACACAGCAGCTGCTGGAAGCCGCCTTTTTGGCGCCGGCAGCTGTCGATTAACCTGAAGAGGAACAAACCATGGGTTTTCTCGCCGGTAAGCGCGTCCTGATCGTCGGTGTCGCCAGCAAATTGTCCATCGCATCCGGCATCGCTGCCGCCATGCATCGCGAGGGCGCTGAGCTTGCCTTCACCTACCAGAACGAAAAACTCAAAGGCCGCGTCGAGGAGTTCGCAGCCGGCTGGGGTTCGAACGCCGACCTGTGCTTCCCTTGCGACGTGGCCAGCGATGAAGAAATCGCCAAGGTCTTCGAAGAGCTGAGCAAAAAGTGGGATGGCCTGGACTGCATCGTGCACTCCGTCGGCTTCGCACCGGGCGACCAACTGGACGGCGACTTCACCCAAGCCACCACCCGTGAAGGTTTCCGTATCGCTCACGACATCAGCGCCTACAGCTTCGTGGCCCTGGCCAAAGCCGGTCGCGAGATGATGAAAGGCCGCAATGGCAGCCTGCTGACCCTGTCCTACCTGGGCGCCGAGCGCACCATGCCGAACTACAACGTGATGGGCATGGCCAAGGCCAGCCTCGAAGCGGGTGTGCGTTACCTGGCACGCAGCCTCGGCCCGGAAGGCACCCGCGTCAACGCGGTATCGGCAGGTCCGATCCGCACCCTGGCGGCTTCGGGTATTTCGAACTTCCGCAAAATGCTGGCGGCCAACGAAGCTCAGACGCCGCTGCGTCGCAACGTGACCATTGAAGAAGTCGGCAACGCTGGCGCCTTCCTGTGTTCTGACCTGGCGTCCGGTGTCAGCGGCGAGATCATGTACGTCGACGGTGGTTTCAACACCACGGCGATGGGTGATCTGGAAGGTTGATGGTTTAACCTTCGAGCGCTATTTTTAGGCGAATGCGGTGGGTCGGGCGGCTGTGTGCTGAATGACCTGCCGTTTTTTTTGTTTTTTTGCGTTTGGATTGTGAGCAGATCCGTTTTCTCGGGTGACGCCGATTCACCTTTCCGCCCCTCCGGCGGGTCACTTTTGAAAAGGCACCAAAAGTAACCAAAAGTGCCCGGCTCCTGGTTGGGCCCTCCTGCGTCGGGTACCCGCACTCCGACCACGCTCCGTGGGCCCGCGCTGAACGGACATCCATGTCCTGACAGCGCTCTCGCGGCATCCATGCCGCTCGACCCACTCCGCGTCGTCTACGTTTGGCCTGCACCCAAGTCGCGTTTGGTGGTGTCTGGGCTGGCGAGGCAGGAAGATCAAAAGCAAAAGCAAAAGCACCTCGCAGCGTTGCTTTTGATTCTGGCCGGAGGCCGTGGGAGCAAGCTTGCTCTGGGCCGCACTCGGACGATCTGCCGCGCAACGGTAGCAAAATCAGACGACTCGGTTGTACCTGACACACCGCATGCACAGGTCTTGCTGCCGGTTCCCGGCAGATCGCGGGACAAGCGCGCTCCTACAGGGTGGCGTGAGAAGGAACGATGCACGAATCAAGAAAGCGAGGAGTGTTAGACCGCTGCGTTGCTTTTGATTCTGCCGGAGGCGTAGGAGCTGCCGGGGTGGCGCTCCACCTTGTCCCGCGATCTGGCGCGCAGCGGCAGCAAAATCAAACGACTCGGTTGTACCTGACACGCCGCATGCACAGGATTTGCTGCCGGTTCCCGGCAGATCGCGGGACAAGCCACGCTCCTACAAGAGAGTGGTGCGCGGGAAATGGATGCACGAACCAAGAATGCGATGAGCGTTAGCTCCAGCCCGCGCTGTTCATATGCGCGACAGTCCAGACACCACAAATCGCGACTTGGGTGCAGGCCAAACGTAGGCGACGCGTAGTGGGTCGAGCGGCATGGATGCCGCGAGAGCGCCGTCAGGGCATGGATGCCCGTTCGGCGCGGGCCCACGGAGCGTCGTCGGAGTGCGGGTACCCGAGGCAGTCGGGCCCAACCAGGAGCTGGGCACTTTTGGTTACTTTTGGTGCCTTTTCAAAAGTGACCCGCCGGAGGGGCGGAAAGGTGATTCGGCGCCACCCGAGAAAATGGATCTGCCCACAATCCCAATGCCACACCCACACCCATACCCATACCCATACCCATACCCATACCCATACCCAACGAACCCACCAACCAAAAACCAAAAACCAAAAACCAAAAACCAAAAACCAAAAAGCCCCAACTCTCACGAGCCGGGGCTTTTCGTTTTCAGCGTCACGCGACGATCAATACTTCTCGATCTTCGCCGCCGACTGCAACTGCGACTGATACGACTCGAAGTCCTGACGCCCCTCACGGGATGCCAGGAAACGACGGTACTGAGTCTTCTCAGCCTCGGTCGCCGGCGCCGCCTGATTCACACCATTGAGGCGCACAATCACAAAGCTGCCATCAGCCGCGGTAAGGCTGCCATAAACCGGCTTGTCCTTGCCCTCAGGCTTCGGCATACGGAACAACGCCTGCAGGACCTGAGGATCAACACCCTCCTGACTGCGGGACGCTGCTTCCACGACCTTCCAGCTCTGACCTTCCTGCTTGGTCGCGCTGTAAGGAACCTTGCCATCACGCAGATTGGCCAGCAGCGCCTCGCCCTTGGCTTTAACGGCTTCGCTGGCACGCTCTTTGGTCAGTTGGGCGCGAATCGCGCTGGAAACCGCTTCCAGCGGCAATTGCTCCGGCTGACGGTGTTCCTTCATATGCACGACGACCGTGGTTTCCGGATCGAGCTCGATTGCGGAACTGTTGGAACCCTCTTCCATCACTTCCTGGCTGAACGCGGCCTGGATCACCGCACGGTTAGCCGCGATGCCCTCGCCGCCCTCACGCCCAAATGGCGCCGTGGTTTGCACCTTCAAGCCCAGATCCTGCGCAGGCTGGGTCAGATCGGAAGCTTCATACGCGGCATCTTGCAGTTTCTTGCTCGCGTCGACGTACTTCTGCTCGACCTGTTGAGATTTCAGGTCGTGCGTCAGCTTGTCTTTCAGGCTGGCGAAGCTCGGCACCGACGGCGCCTCAACGCCCAACAGCTTGATCAGGTGCCAGCCGAACTGGCTGCGAACCGGTGCCGACACCTGATCCTTGTTCAACGCATACAACGCATCTTCGAAGGCCGGGTCGTAAACGCCCTTCCCGGCATAGCCAAGGTCGCCGCCCTTGGTCGACGAACCAGGGTCCTGCGAGTACTCCTTGGCCAGTGCCGCGAAGTCTTCACCCTTGGCCAGACGTGCCTGAATCTCTTCGATCTTCGCCTTGGCCTGCGCATCGGTGGTCTTGTCGTTGACTTCGATCAGGATGTGCGCAGCGCGACGCTGCTCGGCCAGGTTGGCAATTTCTTTCTGGTACGCCGCCTGCAAGTCTTCGTCCTTCACCGTCACCTTGTCGAAGAACGAGGATTTTTTCAGCTCAATGTAGTCGAGCACGACCTGGTCAGGACTCATGAACTCCTTGGCATGCTGATCGTAATACGCCTTGATTTCGTCATCGGTGACCTTCACGTTCGAAGGATCAGCCGGCAGCGTCAGGGTCGCGAAATCACGCGTCTGTTTTTCCAGACGAGCGAACGCGTCAACCTGCGCGTCAGTGATGAAAGCACTGCCTGCAATGCCCGCGCGGATCTGGCCGATCAGCATTTCCTGGCCAAGGATCTGGCGGAATTGCAGACGGCTATAGCCCAACTGACGAATCACCTGATCAAAACGGTCGGCGTTGAACTTGCCGTCGACCTGAAACTCAGGCGTCATCAGGATCTGCTGATCCAGCGCTGCTTCGGAGAAACTGAACTTCGCGTCGGCTGCGCCTTGCAAAAGCAGCTTGCGGTCAATCAGGCCCTTCAGAGCCGAGTCGCGCAGCATCTTCTCATTGAGCATTGCAGGATCGAAATCCTTGCCCAGTTGTTGCATCAACTGGCGGCGTTGCATTTCCACCGCCTGACCCAGATCTGCCTGTGTGATCTCGTCGCCATTGACCTTCGCGGCATCCTGACTGTGACTGGTGGCCCTGAAAATGGCATCGAAACCGGTCAGGGCCATCAGCGCCATGATGACCCCGATGATGGTCTTGGCAATCCAGCCTTGTGAATTGTCCCTGATATTTTGAAGCATGCGTCCCCCAGAACGGTTGTATTCGACTCACAAACCGCCGAGCGTGGGTGAAATCCGGATAGAAGAAAGGCGCATCCGAGGATGCGCCTTCTCGTCGTAACAGGTGAAGCGGGCAAAACGAACAGGGGTTGAATGTGCGTTCCCTGAGGTGACAGGCCAGCGCTTGACCAACCGCACGTGCCGCTTCACGACCAGAACAGAGTTAACGCTGTCCTGGGTGGGCAAAGATAAAAAGAAACTTAGTTGACCGCTTCTTTCAGAGCTTTACCGGCTTTGAAGCCTGGTTTCTTGGCTGCCGGAATTTCCAGAGTCTTACCGGTCTGTGGGTTACGGCCGGTGCGAGCAGGACGATCAGTTACGGAGAAAGTGCCGAAGCCAACCAGTACAACAGAGTCGCCAGCCTTCAGAGCGCCAGTGACGGATTCGATTACTGCGTCCAGCGCACGGCCAGCAGCGGCTTTCGGGATGTCAGCGGATGCGGCGATAGCGTCAATCAGTTCCGACTTGTTCACTCTAAGTCCCCTTATATCTATCTATATTGAGTATATTTTCTAAGTTTTTTGGTGAAGCCATACAAAACGCTGAATGGCCTTCTGAAGCTGGAAAGAGCCGCTTTATAACAAGGGCTCTAAAAAGCTGTCAAGGAAGGCCCCCCAGACTAATGCGTGCTAATTCTTTCCTTAGAGTCAGACTCGCGTTTTTCATCCTTTGCAACCATCTCCGGAGCCACATCCGGCAAGGGCTCCGGCGCGTATTGCAGCGCAATTTGCAGGACTTCGTCAATCCATTTAACCGGTTTGATTTGCAGATCCTGCTTGATGTTGTCAGGAATTTCTTTCAAATCACGCACGTTTTCTTCTGGAATGATCACCGTTTTAATTCCACCACGGTGTGCGGCCAGCAGCTTTTCCTTCAATCCACCAATCGCCAGCACCTGACCGCGAAGGGTGATTTCACCGGTCATTGCCACGTCTGCACGGACCGGGATCTGCGTTAGCGCCGAAACCAGTGCCGTACACATGCCTACGCCCGCGCTAGGGCCGTCTTTAGGCGTCGCGCCTTCCGGCATATGGATGTGCGTGTCACGCTTCTCGTGGAAGTCCAGAGGGATGCCCAGGCTTTTCGCGCGACTGCGTACCACGGTGAGCGCGGCGGTGATCGACTCGACCATCACATCGCCCAACGAGCCTGTCTTGATCAACTGCCCTTTACCCGGCACCACTGCGGCTTCGATGGTCAGCAATTCGCCACCCACCTGAGTCCATGCCAAGCCCGTCACTTGACCGATCTGGTCCTGCTGCTCGGCAAGGCCGTAGCGGAATTTGCGAACGCCGAGGAAGTTTTCGAGCATTGCCGCCGTGACCACGACCGCAAAACGCTTTTCGTGAGCGTGCTCTTTGACCGCCTTGCGGCAGACTTTGGCAATCTGACGCTCCAGGCTACGCACGCCAGCTTCACGTGTGTAGTACCGGATAATGTCGCGTATGGCCTCTTCTTCGAACTCGATCTCACCTTTTTTCAGGCCGTTCGCAGCAATCTGCTTCGGCGAGAGGTATTTGGTGGCGATGTTGATCTTTTCGTCTTCGGTGTAGCCCGGCAGGCGGATCACTTCCATACGGTCGAGCAGCGCCGCGGGGATGTTCATCGAGTTGGCGGTGCAGAGGAACATCACATCCGACAGATCGTAATCGACTTCCAGATAGTGATCGTTGAAGTTGTGGTTCTGCTCCGGATCGAGCACCTCGAGCAGTGCCGACGCCGGATCGCCGCGCATGTCGCTGCCCATCTTGTCGATTTCGTCGAGCAGGAACAGCGGGTTGCGCACGCCGACCTTGGTCATCTTCTGGATCAGACGGCCTGGCATCGAACCGATGTAGGTACGACGGTGACCACGAATCTCGGCCTCGTCACGCACGCCACCCAGGGCCATGCGCACGAATTTGCGGTTTGTGGCGTGGGCAATCGACTCCGCCAGCGAGGTTTTACCCACGCCAGGCGGGCCAACCAGGCACAGCACCGGACCGCGAATCTTTTTCACGCGCTTTTGCACGGCGAGGTATTCGAGGATCCGCTCTTTGACTTCTTCCAGACCGTAGTGGTCGGCATCGAGGATGTCTTCGGCGCGCGCCAGGTCCAGACGAACCTTGCTCTGCGCTTTCCACGGCACCTGTACCAACCAGTCGATGTAGGAACGCACGACCGTTGCCTCAGCGGACATCGGCGACATCTGCTTGAGCTTGTTCAACTCGGCAGTGGCTTTGGTCATCGCATCTTTTGGCAGGCCAGCAGCGTCGATGCGCTTTTTCAGCTCCTCGATCTCGTTGTGGCCTTCATCGCTGTCGCCAAGCTCCTTCTGAATGGCCTTCATCTGCTCATTCAGGTAGTACTCGCGCTGACTGCGCTCCATTTGTTTTTTCACGCGACCGCGAATGCGCTTCTCGACCTGCAACAGGTCAATTTCAGCATCCAGCAGCGCCAGCACGTGCTCGACACGCGCAGGCAAGTCGATGATTTCGAGGATTTCCTGCTTCTGTTCGATTTTCAGCGCCATATGCGCTGCCATGGTGTCAACCAGACGCCCCGGCTCGTCGATGCTGTTGAGCGACGACAGGACTTCAGCCGGGACCTTCTTGCCCAACTGCACATACTGTTCGAACTGCGCCAGGAGGCTGCGCACGAACACTTCGGATTCACGGTCAGGCGCGTCGGCTTCGTCGATCAGCGCCACTTCCGCACGGCAATGGCCGTCGACTTCGATGAAACGCTCTACCGAGCCACGCTGCTCGCCTTCCACCAGCACTTTAACCGTGCCGTCAGGCAGCTTCAGCAGCTGCAATACAGTTGCAATCGTACCCACGCTATAAAGAGCGTCTTCACCAGGATCATCGTCTGCGGGGTTTCTTTGCGCGAGCAGCAGGATCTGCTTGTCGCCGGTCATCGCGGCCTCGAGGGCCTCGATGGACTTCTCGCGCCCCACGAACAACGGGATAACCATGTGCGGATACACCACGACATCGCGCAATGGCAAGAGAGGCAGTTCAATGGTCGTCTTCATGATTTCGCCTCTACGGCGGCCTTAAGGCCATGGACAGATAGAAATAAGCTGAAAATCAAGATGGGGGTAGATACCCAAAAAAACAAGCGTCGCTTTGAGTTAATGCGAACGAAACCGTGAAACGCAAAAGGGGCCCGAGGGCCCCCTTCTTTCCAGTCGCCCGGTACGAAGCCTTACGGCTTACGCGTCGGGAGCCGCCTTGGCGGGTGGTTCGCTGTTTTCGTAGATCAACAACGGCTTGGACGTACCCTCGATCACGCTTTCGTCGATCACCACTTTACTCACGTCGGTTTGCGACGGGATTTCGTACATGGTGTCGAGCAGCACGCCTTCGAGGATGGACCGCAGACCACGGGCACCGGTCTTGCGCTCCAGCGCACGACGAGCAACCGATTTCAGCGCATCGGTGCGGAACTCGAGGTCCACACCTTCCATCTCGAACAACTTGCCGTACTGCTTGGTCAGGGCGTTCTTCGGCTCGGTCAGAATCTGCATCAACGCAGCTTCATCCAGCTCGTCCAGGGTCGCCAATACTGGCAGACGGCCCACGAACTCTGGAATCAGACCGAACTTGACCAGATCATCAGGCTCCACCTCGCGCAGGGATTCGCCAACCTTCTTGCCCTCTTCCTTGCTGCGAACCTCGGCGTTGAAGCCGATGCCGCCCTTGGTGGAGCGATTCTGGATGACCTTTTCCAGGCCAGAGAACGCGCCGCCGCAGATGAAGAGGATATTGCGCGTGTCCACCTGCAGGAACTCCTGCTGTGGATGCTTGCGACCGCCCTGCGGCGGAACGGAAGCCACAGTGCCCTCGATCAGTTTCAGCAGGGCCTGTTGCACGCCCTCACCGGACACATCACGCGTAATCGAAGGGTTGTCGGATTTGCGCGAAATCTTGTCGATTTCGTCGATGTAGACAATACCCATCTGGGCTTTTTCGACATCGTAATCGCATTTCTGCAACAGCTTCTGGATGATGTTCTCCACGTCCTCACCCACATAACCGGCTTCGGTCAGGGTGGTGGCGTCGGCGATGGTGAACGGTACGTTGAGCAAACGTGCCAGCGTTTCTGCCAGCAGGGTCTTGCCGGAGCCCGTAGGGCCGATCAGCAGGATGTTGCTCTTGCCCAGTTCAACGTCGTCATTTTTCTTGTCGCGCTGGTTCAGACGCTTGTAGTGGTTGTACACCGCTACTGCGAGAACCTTCTTGGCACGCTCCTGACCGATGACGTACTGGTCAAGGATGCCGCTGATTTCTTTCGGCGATGGTAATTTATGCGCGCTGCTTTCTGCCTGTGCTTCCTGCACCTCCTCGCGGATGATGTCATTGCACAGGTCGACGCACTCGTCACAGATAAATACCGAGGGGCCGGCAATCAACTTGCGTACTTCATGCTGGCTTTTGCCGCAGAAGGAGCAATAAAGCAGTTTGCCGTTGTCCTCGCCGTTGCGGGTGTCAGTCATTCGATCGATCCAATCCGGTAGGCTTGCAACACAAGATGAAGGCAATTGCGGGCTTTTTCAAGCCCGCAGACGGTACGGTCGTGGGGACCGCCCGGGATTACTGCCTGTCAAGCAATCATTTGATCATTTGACGTTTGTCGAGCACCGAGTCCACCAGACCATATTCAGCAGCGCGTTCGGCGCTCATGAAGTTGTCGCGGTTGGTGTCGCGCTCGATGGTTTCCAGTGACTGGCCTGTATGGTGGGCCAGCAACTCGTTCAGACGCTGGCGAATGTACAGGATTTCCTTGGCGTGAATGTCGATGTCCGACGCCTGCCCCTGGAAACCGCCCAGTGGCTGGTGAATCATCACGCGGGAGTTCGGCAGCGCGAAGCGCTTGCCCTTGGCACCGCCCGCCAGCAGGAACGCGCCCATGCTGCAGGCCTGCCCCATGACCGTCGTGGAGACGTCCGGCTTGATGAACTGCATGGTGTCATAGATCGCCATGCCGGCGGTCACCGAACCACCAGGGGAGTTGATGTAGAGATGGATGTCCTTGTCCGGGTTTTCCGCTTCAAGGAACAGCAGCTGCGCCGAGATCAGGTTGGCCATGTAGTCTTCAACCGGACCGACCAGGAAAATGACGCGTTCCTTGAGCAGGCGGGAATAGATGTCATAGGCGCGCTCGCCACGGGCGGACTGCTCGATAACCATCGGGACCAGGCCGCCAGCGGCCTGGATGTCAGAGTTCTGCTGAATATAAGAATTGCGGGACATGTCTCGCATTCGCTCCCAAATAGTCATGTCTTGAATACGCATAAGCCAGCACGAAGGCTGGCTTATGGTGTTTTCGAACGAGAGAAAGAAATCAGTCGGCTTGTGGAGCTTCTACCGGCTTGACAGCTTCTTCGTACGAGACCGCTTTATCGGTCACGCTCGCTTTCTGCAAAACAGTATCCACAACTTGCTCTTCCAGCACAACCGAACGCACTTCGTTCATTTGCTGTTCGTTCTTGTAGTACCAGGCCACGACCTGCTCAGGCTCCTGGTAAGCGGAAGCCATTTCCTGGATCAGCTCGCGAACGCGGGATTCGTCAGGCTTGAGGTCGAACTGCTTGACGACTTCAGCAACGATCAGACCCAGCTCAACGCGGCGCTTGGCCTGTTCTTCGAACAGCTCGGCGGGCAGTTGATCCGGCTTGATGTTGCCGCCGAATTGTTGAACGGCCTGAACGCGCAGACGGTTCACTTCGTTTTCCAGCAGAGCCTTAGGCACGTCGATCGGGTTGGCGGCCAGCAGACCGTCCATGACCTGATTCTTGACCTTGGACTTGATGGCCTGACGCAGTTCGCGCTCCATGTTCTTGCGAACCTCGGTGCGGAAACCTTCCAGGGTCGCTTCCTTGATACCGAACTGGTTGAAGAACGCTTCGTTCAGTTCAGGCAGGGTCGGTGCCGATACGGTGTTGACGGTCACGGTGAACTCTGCGGTTTTGCCCGCCAGTTCCAGATTCTGATAATCCTCCGGGAAGGTCAGGTTCAACACGCGTTCTTCGCCCGCTTTCGCGCCAACCAGACCGTCTTCGAAACCCGGGATCATACGACCGGAGCCCAGCACCAGCTGAGTGCCGGTGGCCGAACCGCCAGCGAAGGCTTCGCCATCGATCTTGCCCACGAAGTCGATGTTCAACTGGTCTTCGTTCTGGGCAGCACGGTCGGTCACTTCAAAACGAACGTTCTGCTTGCGCAGGATTTCCAGCATGTTGTCCAGATCGGAGTCAGCCACGTCAGCCGACAGGCGCTCGACGGACACGGACTCGAAACCGGCAACAGAGAATTCAGGGAACACTTCGAAGGTGGCGACGTACTCGAGGTCCTTGCCTTTTTCGAAGGTTTTTGGCTCGACGGAAGGTGCGCCGGCCGGGTTCAGCTTTTGCTCTACGACGGCTTCGTAGAAAGTTGCCTGAATCAGGTCGCCCAGGGCTTCCTGACGAGCACCGTCTTCATAACGCTGACGGATCACGCTCATAGGCACTTTGCCAGGGCGGAAGCCCGGGATCTTGGCTTTGCGTGCGGTCTGCTGCAGACGCTTGTTGACTTCCGTCTCGATGCGTTCGGCAGGCACGCCAATGGTCATGCGGCGCTCAAGAGCCGAAGTGTTTTCAACAGAAACTTGCATGGATATTCCTCGTTGCACAGACGATAGCCGGCCATTCCCGACCCCAGAATCAAGGGCAAGCATTCTAGTGGGTCAAACACAAGAAGTCACCCCACGGCGTGTGGCGAATATCCCCGGCCTCCCGGGGCGCAGGTCGCAGGCTCGATTCAGGCGCTCTAGCCGGTCGCGCAGGTGTGTGTCGTCAAGTACTGCCTCGCGATGCAGCTCATCGGAAATACCGCCTTACTGTCATTTCTGACAGCTTTCAAAAAGGCCCGGCAGGTTTATAAATCCGGGTAGCGGCACAACACGCTACAGCTGCGCCAGCCGCAGAGGGCCTCTCTGGCACCGGGCCCGTCATTTCAAAAGGATGAGTCAATCAAAAGGGACACATTTGCCATGCACGCACCTCTGCACAACCACCCCGGCATGCAGGAATCCGCCTCCTCGCACCTGTCGGCAACCTCGACGCACCCTGTGACCCTGACCCCCAAGGAGAAGCAGGTCAGCCACTGGGGAAACAAAGGCAAGTCTTCATGGGAGATCGCGCAAATCCTCGCCTGCACCGAGGCCACCGTCAATTTCCACTTCGCCAACATCCGCCGCAAATTCAACGTTGGTTCCCGTTGGCTCGCGTTGCGCAAAGCGGCGGAGATGGGCTTGATCGACGAATGAATATTGGAGCAGAACCTGCGCGGGTGCTCTGAATATCCAAAACCCACTGACAATTAGGAATCCCCCTACAAAACAAACACGATTAGCGTACAGAGAATTCCTACACGCCCTTGCTAAAGTGCCGGCGCTTTCATAGGTGGCGCCTGAAAACGGCGCTGCCTATACCCGCCATCGCTCACTGCCTGTCAAACCTTTGCGCCGCCTGAGCCTTTAGCATGACTACCCACCCACGAGCGCTACGCCCCCGATCAATCCCACGGCATATCCTGCTGGCAGACGATCACCCGGTGGTATTGCTGGGAACACGCATGTTGTTGAGCACAGGCCGGTATCACGATGCCGTCCTCAGCGATGCCCACAACGCCGACCAGGTGATCGAACACCTTCACCATCGCCCTTGTGAGCTATTGATCACTGACTTCTCGATGCCCGACAGCCACAGACCCGACGGCCTGGCGCTGATCAGCTATATACGTCGTCATTTCAACGCGCTGGATATCATCGTCATGAGCATGCTCGACAGCCCCGTTTTGTTGAGGAACCTGCTCGACCTGGGGGTTCGGGGCTTGTTCGACAAACACGATCCACTCACCGAGCTCGACTGCGCGCTGGACACCGTCAGCCGAGGGCACATTTATATGAGCCCGAGCATTGGCAACAAGCTGGACACCCTTGCCCGCGACACGCCCACAGATGCCGCACTGTCCCTGCGCGAGGTGGAGGTGGTGCGGCTGCTCTCCCAGGGACTGTCAGGGCGCCAAATCGCCGAACGCCTCAACCGCAGCGAAAAAACCGTCAGCCGCCACAAACGGACGGCGATGCAGAAACTGGGGCTCGTCCACGACAGCGGTTTGATCGAGTATGGACGTGCACTGGGGCTCAATTAAGTGTCCCGATCGACTGGCGCACCGCATCGCATGGCAAAGGAATGGGCCGTTTGAACACTGCGCCTGAGGAGTATGGAGGTCGACGTTTTAAAAGAAGTAGGCCGGATTTCTCATGAGATACACAGGCCTGAAAAGGTAGGACAGTGTGGTGTTCAAGACAGCGGTCCTGATTGCCCTCAACCCGGTTTGCGGAGAAAAGATGCGGTAAGTTCCATTAACAGTGTCGCTGGCCCGGTTCGCGGTGACCAGACCATAATATCCGGTCACATTACGCTGCAACCGATTGGCCAAAACCTGCGCCTGAGAAGCGTATGAGCCTCCATTGGCACTGAAACAGGAAATCAGCCGCACCGGAGCCTCAGTTTTCCACTCTACGTTTTGAAGCTGCCGCGCCAGGCTCACTCCTGAACGGGGCTTCGTTGTGGCGGTTGTGAAAGGATAGCCATGAGCGGTGATGTCGCGCTCAGTGAACATTGCGTGCCCCAGCACGCTTCCGTGTTGCTGACCGAGACCTCGGTTCAATATCCTCCGACTGATTTTGTAATTATTCAGAAAACTCAAGCCAGCCAGTCCCCCAGCCGCTAGTCCCAAGCCGGCGCTGGCCCACATCAGCCCTTCAGACCACTTGGGGGCTCTGCTTTCGGTAAGCGCAGAGGCTACCGCAGTCCCTTCGGAGATCAATCCGGTGGCTAAACCGGCGACCGCCAGCGGGGTTGATGCACCTGCACTGAAAAGCCCTCCGATGATACCCAACAGCCCCAACCCCAAGCCTAATGACGACTGCCATGGCAAATGCCCCGATGGGTCAATGCGGTTGACCGGATCACCCAGGCAATAGGCATACGGATTCAAACCTCCCTCACCAAAAGGACTCAGGCTGTCCGGGCTGTTGAAGCGCATGAGCACCGGATTGAATGCCCGATAACCGGCGCCCAATAGATAATGCCCCGTCACAGCCTCGCGGCGTTCGCCATTTAAACCCAGCACACTGGTCAAACCATTCGTGTCCTGGCTATGGCCATATGGCGTGTAAACAAAGTCTGTCTGATCCTGCAACGCGCTCTTGTGCAAGACAGTGCGTCGCTGATCCGTTCCCAAGAGCGTGGCCTTCCAGGGCGGATCCTCAAGCCGTTGTCGGGTCGCCACTTCGTCAGGGCTCTGCACCGAATGTTCCGCAGTCCCGTCAACGTCCGGCAAAAGACCGTCGCTGCCGCAAAGCGCCTGCGCCGGATCTGCCTGGGGTGGCAATGAGACGCCAAGACGGTCAATTGCTTCAACTTCATCATTAAGGTATGGGTGCAAACATTTAGACCTTGTCATTGTTCAGACCTGACTGTCGGTACGATGAGTTGCCTGGCTGATGCAACTTATTTCTCAAGCTGGAACAAACTTGACAGCACCAAGCGCCATCAATGATTGGCTATCGATCAGGCGTATTTATATAGATTTCCTGGCGCGAAGATCTAGAGCTTGAGATGTGCGCCGAACTCCCTCCACATGCACTTCCAGACTGGTTCGACGAGTCCCGGGATTTGCCGCTAGGTGGAGTTCGAGCATAGTGCGACGCTCCGAGAGCGGTATTGTAGGCACCCTACCCCGGCGTCCTTTGGCCCCAGCCCAAGCCAGGGCAGTCTCCTCATATTTGGGGTCAGCTAGTAATTGGTCCTCTTTGCTCATTTCTTTGTAGCGATCAAAAAACCTCTGATCGAACTGCCGCCTGCGCCCTGCAACAGCAAACTTTTTTCGGGTGGCTCTAAAGTCGGTAAGAAATTCCAAAGCATCAATCGACTTCATCCTGACACTTGTGAACTTCATCCCGAGCCCAACACCGGTCAGGGCCCCGCTAGCAAACCCGAGCCCCATGCTGATCTTGCCCAACAGACCACCTTTTTCTCCGCCCTCCGACACGGCCGCAACTCCCGTCCCGACAGAGGCGATTTCCAGCCCCATGCCAAGGGAATACAAAACGCTACCGGCAGTGCCCGCAGTGCTTGCCGCCATCGATCCAGCCACCAGACTTCCGACACCACCGGTCACCACACCCAGTAAAACCCCTCCGCCGATGCCGATCAGCGTCATGGCCCATTCCGGCAGGTGCCCGGAGGGATCGACGAAGTTGACCGGATCGCCCACGCAATAGGCATACGGATTCAAACCGCCCTCACCAAAAGGACTCAGGCTGTCCGGGCTGTTGAAGCGCATGAGCACCGGATTGAATGCCCGGTAACCGGCGCCCAAAAGATAATGCCCCGTCACAGCCTCGCGGCGTTCGCCATTTAAACCCAGCACACTGGTCAAACCATTCGTGTCCTGGCTATAGCCATATGGCGTGTAAACAAAGTCTGTCTGATCCTGCAACGCGCTCTTGTGCAACACAGTACGTCGCTGATCCGTCCCCAAGAGCGTGGCCTTCCAGGGCGGATCGTCAGGCTGCTGTCGGGGCGGTAGACCGTTATTGCTTTGCATGGCCGAGTGTTGCGTGGTCCCGCCAACCTGAGGCAGGCGACCCTTGCTGCCGTGAAGCGGCTGCAACGGATCTGGCTGCGACGGCGATGAGCCGGCAAAAGGGTCAGTCCCCTCACGTTCATAAGGGTGTAAGTGCAAACATTCAGACGTCATCATCGATGAGACCTCGCTAGCGAACTTGCCTATCGGTGGGTATGAGCTGCTTTACAGAAAACATCTGATACTCCCCGGTACGCTGACGCATTGCTGACCGAGGCCCGCTCGTTGCCTTTCGACTGATATCAAATTATTCAGAAAGCGCAACCCGGCAGGCCCCTGTAGAATGCCGGGGCGACGATGCCCGGTTTAGCGTTTTCGAACAGTTGAGGGATAAAGAAGTTTTGGCCAATGCGGTCCCTGACTTGCGTCTACGTATTCGAAATTTTTTTGCCAATACCTTACTTCATCATCCCAAGTTTCTTTTGTTCCAGGACCAAGTTTCGCGGTTATTCTGTCACGTGCCGTAGGCCCAGGAGCTTTTTTTGAAGCTCTTAACTTCTTTTCTATACGCTCAGGCACCGCAGAAAGTTTATACCGCCCACCTCTTCCCCCCGAGGCTATTCCCCGCTCCACTACGGGATTTCCCGAGGATTTAAGTGCAAATTCCCCAGCGCCACCTGATGCCTTCAGATTTCTAAAATAAATAGATTTGTAAAACTTCGCGCCCTCAGAGAAGTTCAGGTCTGATCCGAGCGTACGATCTCGGGTGGATTTATATGCTCCAATAACTTTATGCGAAACATCCATCTGCCCCGCCCCCACCCTCATTCCTCCCCCAAACCCGCCCACAGCACCGGCAGCTAACCCGAGCCCCATGCTGATCTTGCCTAGAAGGGCTCCTTCCTCACCGCCCACCACCTCCGCCGCGACCCCTGTTCCTACAGCGCCGATCTCCAGCCCCACACCGAGGACCATCGAAGCGTTGCCTACCGCGGCTGCGGTGCTTGCCGCCAGCGAGCCCGCCACCAAGGTTCCGACGCCACCGGACACCACGCCCAGTGCTATACCGCCAGCGATGCCTATCGCCATCATGGCCCAGCTCGGCAAGTGCCCGGTGGGATCGACGAAGTTGACCGGATCGCCCACGCAGTAAGCGTACGGATTCCAGCCGCCTTCATCGAAGGGGCTCAGGCTGTCCGGGCTGTGGAAGCGCATCAGCACGGGGTTGTAGGCGCGGTAGCCTTTGCCCAGCAGGTACCACCCCGCCTCTTCGCAGCGTTCACCGTTGAAGCCCAGGTGACTGGCCGATTGCGCTGCCTGGGCGCGATGGCCGTAAGCGGTGTAGGCATGAGTCTGTACAGGCTGCTGATCCACTTCGGCGAGCACCGAGTCTCGACTGTCAGTGACCAGCAGCAGGTTCTTTCCCGGCGAATCCTCCGCGCCAAGACTCCGTTCGGCCAGCAGGTGATCGCCAGCGCGCATGAAGCTCAGCTGACTTCCATTCGATTCCTGCTGACTCACCAACTGGGCCCCCAGGTAGAAGCGCTGTTCAGCGGTAAACGCATCGCTGCGGCCACTGAGCGTGTCCAGAGCGTCGTAGTGATAGGCGTTGTCGCTCTGGTCAGGCACCTCGCTGACGCTGACGCTGATCAGGCGACCGATATCGTCGTACTTGAGATGCCTTTTCCGTTCATCGACCGTCAGGTTTCCATCTGCGTCATACTTCAGGTCGATCTGCTTGGGATACGCACTCTCATCGGTGCTGACATTCTCCACGGTCAGCAACTGGGTCGGGTCGACGTTGGAATACAAATAAGTCGCCACGTTCTGGCCGTCCGAATCGCCGTCGACAAAGGTGGTGGTCACGGTGGTGAGGTTATTCAACGCATCGAAACCGAAGGTTTGCTCTTTAAGGGTTTTCCCATAAGGGTCGACAGGGCATTGCATGCCGGTACAGCGATAGTGCTTCAGACGTGCCCGCTGATCGTACTCATAGCGTTCGTCGCGCAGGATTTCAGTGACCACACCGTCGCTGTCCACCTGGGTAAGCGTGCGCTGGATCAACGCGTCGACTTCGTCATAGTGCTGGGTCAATTGCTGGCGTTCATTGCCGAAATCAAAGGTGCGCACCGCCTCGCGGCCGAAACCGTCGTAGGCCAGGGTGATCAAGACCTGATTGCCTCCTGCCGCATCGAGGGTCTGGATACTGGCAGTGCGCCCCAGGTCATCGTAGGTGAGCGTGGTGCTCACTTCTGCAAGATGCGTCGCGATCAGCCGTCCGGCGGGGTCGTATTCGCAGAGCTGGTCTTGCTGGAAAACGTCGGTGAAACCCAGCAGGCGGCCACGCAGGCTGTAGCGATAATGCGCTTCGTAGTTATTGCCGCTCTGGATGCGCTGTTCGTTCTTCAGTTTTCCGGTACTGAAATACTCACGCTTCAAGTACTCACCCGGCTCGTCCTGCTTGCCGGCCTCCTTCTCGGTGCAACTGATCAAACGCGCGTTCTGGTTATCGTACGAATAGTCCGCGGTCATGGCCGTCATGACCCGCTTCTGCGGCTCATCGCCCAACTGAGGGTTGTACTGGTATTGGATGACATTGCCGCTGGGGCGTTTCACGCTCTGCGGTTGATTCTGGCCAGGGAGGTAGGTGAAGGCCTCCTCACGACCACCGGTTCTGGCCATGATCCTGCGTCCTAGACCGTCAAAGGCCTGTTCGCCCAGAACGACGTCATTGACAGCGATGCGGACCGGCCAGTCTTCGCTGCTGTGAAGCGCGTAGTCACGCTTGACCCAGGCACCGTCTGCGAGCTCGGTTTCAATCATGCGATCGAAAGCGTCGTAGCTGTAGAGCGTGCGCCGATCAAGGGCGTCGTACTCCTCAACGCTGCGGCCCAGTCCGTCATAAATGTACTCATGCAGAGACTGATTCCCCTCTGCATCCGTGCGCCGCACTTTCAAGGGTTTTTCGAACACATTGTGCGCGGTCTCGGTCACGTCCGACTCAAGCCCCTGCGCAGACGCGCGCCACTCGGTGAGGGTCAAGGCGACAGGATCCTTGACCTGATGCTGTTGAATGCCATCCGGCCCGGTCACGCAGCGTTGTTCACCCCAGTCGTCGTAGTCGAACGTGCTGACGTAAGGGATGTCGCCGTCGATCCAGTCGTATTCGGTTTCCTGCACGAGATTGCCCAGCAGATCGTGTTCGGCACGGTACGTCGGACGCCACACTGGCGCCTCATCCGAGACAACCGCATCGACATCCTGACGCTCCTCGCGGATGGTGCGGTGGAGTCCATCCAGCCAGGTCCGGGTCTTGACTTTTTTAACGTCAGTCGACTCCTGCTGCGCCCCTCCCCCGGATGCCCCGCTCAGGACGTAGCTGTACAGACGACTCGCTTCGTAGTCGGTGCCCGGCGCGACCTTCTCCTCGACCACGCGACCGAGCACATCGTACCTATAGCGAATCTCGACATCGTTATCGTCACGCGTGAGCAGCGGTTCGCCACTGAGCAGCGAATATTCGGAGGTGATGATTTTTTGGGCAGAGTCCACGCTGGTGGTGATGGTTTCCACGGTCCGTTGCACATATTCGCCAGCAAAGCGCCGGGCTTCCGGGCGGTTCGCCGGTTTGCTGTGCTCGAAGGCCGTGTATTTCGCGAACCCGTTGACGGTCACTGTCTCGAGACGCTTACGCCCGAACAGAAACGGCTCACTCACATCATCGATGTATTGCGTTTCGGTGCGTTGCAGTTCGATATCACCGTTGCTGTCCACTTGCAGCAGGGTTTCGCTGTCCAGCGCCAGCCACTTGCTCAGCGTGCTGCCCAGGGTAGGTTTTTCACTGTAGCGGTAGACGCTGAGCAGGGTCGGTGCCGGAACGCCGAAGTCGCGTTTCGCCTTTCTGGACTCGGTGAAGGCGGTTTGAAGGCCTGCCACCACGCAATGCGTGCGCGTGTCGCGTAGCCGCAGGTCATGCCGGGTGCTGGCCGGTTCAACCCGTTTTTCCTTCAGTGTGCGCACGAAGCCGTCCGGGTCCTCTGGGCAGCCGTCGGCGCCTTCTTTGGGGTAATAGCTGCTGATCTCCCGGATGCCGGTGGGCAGGGTCTGCACCAGCAGGTTGCCGTAGGCGTCGAACTCGGTGAGGGTGGTTTCCACCCGTTTGTTGGCCGAGCTGCTGCGCAGGTACCAGGTCTTGCGCACTTCGGTGACCAGTTGGCACTGGGCCGGCTGCTGATCGAAACTCAGGTTGGGACTCTGGTCGGCGTAGTAGCTGTTTTCCAGCAGCAGGACGTTGTCGTTCTGCCGGGTTTCTTCACTGACCAGCAGGTGAAAGCGGTTGAAGACCCGGTGAATGCGCCGCACGTCGCGCTTCTGGACGTTGTCGTAAAGGATTTCGGTGGTGGTGTACTGATAGGGGATGCTGACCTTGTACAGGTTGTCCTGACCGTCATCGCTCCAGATCAGGCCCTGGGCGCCAAAGCCGAG
>NZ_FOEO01000009.1:158265-174468 GCF_900110765.1 Pseudomonas sp. NFACC02 | reverse complement strand
TATGGAGCGTCGGAACAATCAGCTTGCTCGCGAGGGGAGTGAGCCAGTTTCATCAAAGGTGAATGACAAACCGCATTCGTCAGCAAGCTGACTCCCACCGGTTTTATGTTCATTCAACGATTGAGGCGTTGAATCTAAACAGCGCAAAGCGCGCTCTGGCTTTTGATCTTCATACCGCAGCAGGCCAGACACCACAAAGCGCGACTTGGGTGCAGGCCAAACGCCGACGACGCGTAGTGGGCCGAGCGGCATGGATGCCGCGAGAGCGCCGTCAGGACATGGATGTCCGTTCGGCGCGGGCCCACGGAGCGTCGTCGGAGTGCGGGTACCCGACGAAGTCGGGCCTAACCAGGAGCCGGACCCTTGGCTGCCTCTTGAAACAAAGAGGGGGGTCCTTTCAAGTAACCCGCCGAAGGCGGAACAGTTTGGCCGTTAGGACAAACCACACTGTCAGCTTTCCACGCCCGAAAGGATTCTTAAACCTGCCGCCCTTGCACCTCTTCCACCTCTGACTGCCAGTTCTTCTGCCCCGTGGGGGCGGTGTGCACCGGGATTGGCGCCTTGAGCAGGACGAAATACGCCACGGCCGAGAGCAGCGCGACGATGGCGCTGACGGCAAATGCAGTGGCGAAGGTGCCCGAGTACTGCACGCTGAACCCCGTCACGATCGGTGCCACGGAGCCTGCGATGTAGCCGCCGAAGTTCTGGATCGAACCCAGAGAGGCCACCCGCTTGGTATCGACCACCGTGTTGACCACCATCCACGCCGTGGCGCTGGACAAGTTGATACCGAACAGCGCCAGGCAGAGCAGGGCGATGCAACCGCCCAGGCTGGTGACGAAGGTCAGAGGCAAGGTGAACACCGCGGCGAACACCAGACCGCCAATAACCGTGTACTTACGGCTGTCGAGCACGCCGACGCCGCGCTTCACCAGGCGGTCGCAGATCCGGCCGGCGGCGATGGTGCCGATGGCGCCGAACACGTAGGCGAAGGACACGACCCAGGCCGTCGAGTAGGGGTCAAGACCATGCTCGCGCTGGAAGTAACCCGGCAACCAGGTCAGGTGTAGCCAGAGCATGTAGATCACGCCCATGAAACCGAGGAACGTGCCCCAGGTGCTGCGATGCTTGAAGAGGTCGAGCCAGCCCGCGAAGAACGAGCCACGGGGCGCCACGTCCACAACCACGGGCTCGCGGGCCGCGTTGACCGGTTGTTCACCGCGCGCTTCCAGTTCTTTGAGGTACTGCGCACGACTTTTGTAGAACATCAGCCAGCACAGCGCCAGGACGATGCCGAGCACGCCGGTGATGATGAACATGCCGCGCCAGCTGAAGTTGACCATGAACAGCGTCAGGATCGGGGGGGCCAGGCAAGGACCGATACAGGTCGCCGACCAGACGATCCCCGTCGGCGTGCCGCGTTCGTGTTCTTCGAACCATTCATTGAGGGTTTTTGCCGCTGACGGAAACATCGGCGCTTCGCCGATCCCCAGCAACACCCGCAACCCGAAGAAGCCGCTGAAGCTGTTGATGAAGCCCGATGCCGTCTGCGCCACCGACCACACCAACAGCGCGCCGCCCAGCGCAATCTTGCTGCCCAGCTTGTCGATGATCATGCCCATCGGCAGTTGCGCGAACGCATAGGCCAGTGAAAACGCCGACAACAGAATGCCCATCTCGGAAGGGCTGATCAGCATGTCTTTCTGAATGGAGGTGTTGGCGATTGAGAGGGCGCTGCGGTCGAGGTAATTGACGATCCCGAACAGCATCAAAAAGACGACGGTGATGGTCTGGTAGGTCTTGAGGGTTTTCATAGGCACCTTTTTTATTGTTGTTAAGGTTGCTGGCGGCTGCCCCGGATCACAAGGCCGCCGCGGATTTTTACCCCGTGTCGCCGAAGAGCGCGTGAATCAGGTGATCGCGCCAATCTGCCATGGCACAAACTCGTTCTGCCCGTAGCCGTGTTGCTCGCTTTTGCTGCGCGCGCCCGAAGCAATGTCCAGCATCATCTGGAAGATGTACGCGCCGCGTTCTTCAATCGTGGTGCTGCCATCAGCAATGCTGCCGCAGTTGACGTCCATGTCTTCCTGCTGGAATTCGAACACGCGGGTGTTGGTGGCCAGCTTGATCGACGGGGTCGGCGCGCAACCGTATGCCGAGCCTCGACCAGTGGTGAAGGCAATCAGATTGGCGCCGCCGGCGACCTGGCCGGTTGCGGAAACCGGGTCGTACCCTGGCGTGTCCATGAACACCAGGCCTTGGGCGCGCACCGCTTCGGCGTATTCGTAGACGCCCATCAGGTTGGTCGAACCGGCCTTGGCCACGGCGCCGAGCGACTTTTCAAGAATGGTCGTCAAGCCGCCTGCCTTGTTGCCGGCGGACGGGTTGTTGTTCAGTTCGGCGTTCATGCGCTTGCAGTAGTCTTCCCACCAATGAATCCGCTGAACGAGCTTTTCACCCACCGCGCGGCTCACCGCTCGACGCGTCAGCAAATGCTCGGCGCCGTAGATTTCGGGGGTTTCCGACAGAATCGCGGTGCCGCCTGCTGCGACCAGCCTGTCCACCGCATCGCCCAGTGCGGGGTTGGCGGTAATGCCCGAGTAGCCGTCCGAGCCGCCACATTGCAGGCCGACGATCAAGTGTCTGGCGCTGACCGTTTCACGCTTGATCTGATTGGCCTGTGGCAGCAGGGATTTCACCTGTTCGATGCCGCTGGCGATGGTTTTCGACGTGCCGCCCGTGCCCTGGATGGTGAACGCGCGCAGTTGGTCCGATGCTTTGAGCCCCTGGCTGTCGAGCAAATCCTGAATCTGATTGGTTTCGCAGCCGAGCCCCACCACCAGCACTGCGGCGAAGTTGGGGTGCACGGCATAACCCGCGAGCGTGCGACGCAGCAGATCGATGGCCTCACCCTTGGCGTCGATGGCGCAGCCTGAGCCGTGGGTCAGTGCGACAACGCCGTCGATGTTGGGGTAATCGGCGAGGGCTTCGGGGTGAATGTCGCGGCGAAACCGGTCGGCAATTGCCCGGGCCACGGTGGCCGAGCAATTCACCGACGTCAGAATGCCGATGTAGTTGCGCGTGGCAACCTGGCCGTCGGCGCGCACGATGCCTTGAAAGAACGCCTCGGTTTTCGGCGTCTCGTGAACGTCTACGCCAAAGGCGTAATCACGAGAGAAATCCGACATCTCGACGTTTTGCACATGCACGTGCTGACCGGCCTCGATGAGCTGCGACGCAAACCCGATGATCTGACCGTAGCGGCGCAGCGCCTGACCCTGTTCGACGCGTACCGTTGCCACCTTGTGTCCGGAGGGAATGTCCTGCTGCACGGTGATGCCTTCCTCTTCAAGACGCGTGCCCTCGCTCAGCGCTTGTCGGGCAACCAGCACGTTGTCGAGAGGATTTAGACGAATGACCAGCGCGCTACTGTCGAACGCTGGCGTTTTGGCGATGAGTTCCATGCAGCCTCTCAGGACGGTTGCCCCCTGCGTCTGCGTCGTGACAGATCGACGACACAGCACGACGGCTCCCGGAGTGGGAACGACACCGTTACAGGCGGCCAGTGTTCTTGTTATTCATATCGGGCGGAGCGGAGTGGGTGCCGACCGACCCGGCTGTGGGTCACTCTATGAAGCGTGTTGATAATTTCCCAATGAAAGGTTTGGATTGATCGATAACGGCGGGTTATCAAAACGTCATGAGTTCCGTTCACTGGTCATGGTTGTGAGAATGAGCCAGATGAGGGGGCTGTTGCGCCTGTCCGCTGAGCAATTTCAACAGCGCTTTCAGCGCCGCCGACATCGGCCTCGCCTTCGAGGTCAGCAAGCCCAGATTGGCCATGGCCAGCGGCAACTCCACGGGCAAAACGGTGATCATTCCGTACCGGGCGTAGTGATCGGCCACATCATTGGGCACCACGGCAATCATGTCGGAAGACTCCAGCATGGCCGTGGTGGCGAGGATCGAGCGGGTTTCGATGATGTCCAGCGGCTGGATCAACTGCGCGGCCTTCAATGCGTTTTCCACCTGGCGCCGCATCGGGCTGTCGATGGGGTGCAGGATCCAGGTCAGCGGCGCGAGATCAGCCAGACGCGTATTCAGTCTGTTGGCGAGCGGATGGCCGGGACGAGCAATGATGCGCATGTGCTCACCTTGCTCAAATAACTGAATGTCCAGCCCCTGACTGTCCTGCTGATCCGGCAGCCGTCCCAGCACCAGATCGAAATCCCCGCGAATCAAGGCGGGCAGCAGCGTGTCGCTGGTGCCGACCTCGATGGCCACCCGCACCTTGGGGTGTTGTGCCTTGAACGCCAGCACACCCCGCGTCAGCAAGGTCGGCACCGGCCCCGTCACCGTGCCGATGCGGACCATGCCGGCGGCGCCGCGTGCGAGTTCGGCGATCTGCGCTTCTGCGTACTCGAACTCATGCAGCGCGCCCTGGGCATAACGGATCATCACCTCTCCGTACGGCGTCGGCCGCATGCCTCTCGGCAGCCGCTCGAACAGTTGCACGCCCAACCGTTCTTCCAGTTGCTGCAATAGCAGGCTCGCGGCGGGTTGCGTCGTGTGAATCGCCGACGCTGCCTTGCGCAGGTTGCCCAGCTCGCCCAATGCATTGAGCAACGCGATCTGACGGCTGGAGATTTTCAGCGTGGCAAATTTTTCAGGCAGCTCTGACATATCGAATTTGATATCAATCGTTAGGATTTCGCGATTATGCCTGTATCGGTGATCGGCCTACAGTCGGATTCATTGGCGTGCGCAAACCCTGTAGGAACGCGCTTGCCCGCGATGGCTGACGGGCAGCCGCCACACCTGTTCCAGACGTACCAACGTCTTCGTGGGCACCGCGCCAACGAGGGTTCAGCGCCTGAAACGACATCGAAAACAACAAGAGTCCACCCATGCGAATCACCTCCGTCTCCATCCGCGATATCCGTTTCCCCACCTCACTGTCCCTCGACGGCTCCGATGCCATGAACAGCGCACCGGACTATTCGGCGGCTTACGTGGTCCTGCACACCGATTCCCAAGACGGCCTGGAAGGGCACGGTCTGACCTTCACCATCGGTCGTGGCAACGAAATCTGTGTGGCGGCGATCCAGTCGCTCGCGCCGCGTATCGTCGGGTTGAGCCTGGAAGCGATCACCGCTGACATGGGCGCGTTCTGGCACGACGTCACCGCAGGCGACAGCCAGTTGCGCTGGCTGGGACCGGAGAAAGGCGTGATCCATCTGGCCACGGCTGCGTTAGTGAACGCGGTCTGGGACCTGTGGGCGAAGGTCGAAGGCAAACCGGTCTGGAAACTGCTCGCCGACATGACGCCCGAGCAACTGGTGAAATGCCTGGATTTCAGCTACGTCACCGATGCGATCACGCCGGAAGAAGCCATCGCACTGCTGCGTCGGCAAGTACCGGGAAAAGCCCGACGCGAAGCGCACCTGCTCGAAGAAGGGTATCCGGGGTACACCACCGCGCCGGGCTGGCTGGGGTATTCCGAAGAGAAAATGCGCCGTCTGGCCCGCGAAGCCGTGGCCGAGGGCTGGACTCATATCAAACAGAAGATCGGCTCGGACATCGAAGAGGACCTGCGTCGTGCAGCCATTCTGCGCGACGAACTGGGTTGGGACCGCACGTTGATGATGGACGCCAACCAGGTCTGGAGCGTCGAAGCGTCGATCAGCAACATGCGCAGGCTGGCGGCGTTCGAGCCGTGGTGGATCGAAGAGCCCACCAGTCCGGACGACATTCTCGGGCATGCGACCATTCGCGAGCGTATCAAACCGATTGGCGTAGCAACCGGCGAGCATTGCCACAACCGCGTGATGTTCAAGCAGATGTTCCAGGCCGGTGCGCTGGACTTTTGCCAGATGGACGCGGCGCGGTTGGGCGGCCTGAACGAAGTGCTGATCGTGTTGCTGATGGCGGCCAAGTTCAACGTGCCGGTGTGTCCGCACGGCGGCGGCGTGGGGCTGTGCGAATACGTGCAGAACATCTCGATGTTCGACTACATCGCGGTCTCCGGCTCCCTGGACAATCGCGTGCTGGAATACGTCGATCACCTGCACGAACACTTCCTCGACCCGGTGGTCATCCGCCGTGGCCGATATATGCCACCCAAGCGCCCGGGTTACAGCATCGAGATGACCGCCGAAACGCTGGAGCGCTATGAGTACCCCAACGGGCCGGTGTGGGTGGATATGGCGCAACGTCAATAGGCACACCAATGTCGCTGCCGATATGGGCGTTTCAGGGTGATGACCGGTATGATCGCGATCATCTACCCGACCTCGGTGCGACATGAATTCTCCGGATCCTGGCAAAACTCCCGTTCCTGACCGTGACCGCCTCTCTGCGTCATTGCTGGGCGGCGGTTGCGAGCCCGACCCGCGTTTTACCCTGGCGAACGAACGAACCTTCCTGGCGTGGATTCGCACGTCGCTGGCGTTCCTGGCTGGCGGGATTGCCGTCGAGGCGTTCACCGGCGATGTCTTCAGCCCGGGCCTGCGTCGCGCGGTGGCATTGTCGCTTCTGGTGCTGGCGATGCTGGTCAGCGCCAGCGCCTGCATCCGTTGGCTGAAAGTCGAGCGCGCGATGCGTCAGCGCAAGCCGCTGCCTTTGCCTGTGCTGATGCCGATTCTGTCGCTCGGCGGGGCGCTGGTGGCGGCGGGATTGATCGTCTTCCTTATATATGGCGCGTCGTGAGTCGCCGAAGTCGCGTCTCCCTGGGGCATGACGATCCGGGTTTACAACCTGAACGCACGCTGTTGGCGTGGCGGCGCACGCTGCTCACCCTGATCGTCGTCTGCACGATCTTCCTGCGCTGGATTCCTCATTTCAGCCTGATCGCCTTCCTGCCGATCATGGTGTCGCTGGCGGCCAGCCTGCTGATCCAGATCGCGCTCAATTCCCGCTACCGCAAAAGTGCCCGAGGGCTGAAGAACGAACGTATCCCGGCGCCGCTGCGTGAGGTGGTGGTGTTGGGAGGGACGGTGATGGTGCTGAGCGTGGTGGGCATCTATGCGGTGGTGTCTGCATAAGCCTCCCTGTTTCCGGCCAGCGATTTGACGATCGTCAAACAAGCCCGATGGCTGAGTTCGTCATTGCCGATGGGCGCCCGACCAGTTGCGTTACCGATCAGACAATCGCCCTCGGGTGCGCTGAACGTGTGGCGGGCCGAGGGCATCGCTGCATTGGCGTGTCGTTGGTGTGATGCTGAAACACCGCGAAGTCCTTTGAATCCTCGGTCTTTCAAAGTGTTTCAGCCCACTACCTACCCCGTTAGAGTGAGCCTGCTCAACTCCGCCATCAGATCAAGGAACCGATGCACCCTTTACATCTCCGGCGCATGAGACTGAGTCTTCGCGAGCAAGCTCACTCCCACAGTTCTTGCATCGGTCTGGCTGGTGGTAGGGTTGCTTCAATACGCCGCCACCAGCCCATCCTTCCGCGGATCGGTCCCCCCGACATACCCATGGGTGGTGCGCTGGATGATCTGTGCGCCGCCGAAGGCGAACACGCCGCTCGGGTCTTCGATGTCCACTTCGTGGCCTTTGGCGCGCAGTTCTTCAACGACCAGACGATCGAACGAGCGCTCCACGGCGACTTTCAGGCCTGCTTCGATCCTCCAGCGGGGTGCATCGGCGGCGGCTTGTGGGTTCTGTTTGTAACGCAGGATGCGCATCATCATTTGCAGATGACCTTGGGCCTGCATTGGACCGCCCATCAAGCCGAATGACATCAAGGGTGTGCCGTCGGCGTTCATCACGAAACCCGGAATGATGGTGTGGAACGGGCGCTTACCGGGCGCGACGACGTTCACGTGTTCGGGGTCGAGACTGAAGCCGGCGCCACGGTTTTGCAGGCTGATCCCGGTGCCCGGTACGACGACGCCGGAACCGAAGCCCATGTAGTTCGACTGGATGAACGAGACCATCATGCCGCTCTCGTCGGCGGCGGACAGGTATACGGTGCCGCCGGCCTTGGGCGAGCCGTGTTGCGGGTCGGCGGCCTGTTCGGTGACTCGCGAAGCGCGCTCCATCAGGTACGCAGGGTCCAGCAGGTGCTCGGACGCGACGCGCATGTGGTCGAAGTCGGCGACGTGATGATTAAGGTCGGCCAGGGCCAGTTTCATCGCTTCCAGTACCGGATGCACGGTCTCGACGCTGTCCACGGGATGTTCGCCCACGCCGAGGGCTTCGAGCATGGTCAAGCCCGCGAGTGTGGCGATGCCTTGGCCGTTCGGTGGCAGTTCGTGGACGACGGCGCCGGCGTACGGCACCGATATCGTGTCGATCCAGTCGACGCGGTGGTTCGCCAGGTCGTCGAGGCTCATGACGCTACCGTTGGCATTGGCGTGGGCGACGATGGCCTGTGCCAGTTCACCGCGATAGAACGACTCGCCCTTGGTTTCGGCGATCAGCTCCAGGGTGTTGGCGTGGTCTTTCAGGGTGATTTTTTCGCCCGCGGCCGGTGCCTTGCCGTCGGGAAGGAAGCAGTTCGCGAAGCCGGGTTGATCCTTCAGCAATGCGCCGCCGCGACGCCACAGTTCGGCAATGATCGGCGTGACCTGATAACCGTTGCGCGCGTAACCAATCGCCGGGCCTGCAAGGGTGGCGAACGGCAGTTTGCCGTAGCGCTCGGACAACGCCACCCAGGCGGAGACGGCGCCCGGCACGGTCACCGATCCCCAACCGCGTTGCGGCATTTCTGATTGCCCGGCGAAGTGCTCCGGCGTCCAGGCCTGCGGCGCGCGACCGGAGGCGTTCAGGCCCTGCAGTTTTTTGCCGTCCCAGACGATGGCAAAGGCATCGCTGCCAATGCCGCAGCCAGTCGGTTCGACCACGGTCAGGACCATGGCGGCGGCGATGGCGGCGTCTACGGCGTTACCGCCACGGCGCAGCATGTCCAGGCCCGCCTGCGCGGCCAGTGGTTGCGAGCAGGCGACCATGTTGTTGCCCATCACCGGCGAGCGGGCGGACGCGTAAGGTTGGCTGTAATCCAGATCGTCGAACATGAATGTATCTCTTCGGCAGTTGATCAGCTTTTCGGGTCGAGTGCGTCACGCAGCCCGTCGCCCAGCAGGTTGAAGCACAGCACCGTGATGTAGATCGCCACGCCGGGCGCAATCGACATCCACGGTGCCTGCTCCATGAAGTTTTTCGCGGTGTTGAGCATCGAGCCCCAGGACGGCGAGGGCGGTTGTTGGCCCAGGCCGAGGAACGACAGGCTGGCTTCGGCCAGAATCGCCGACGCAATGGTCAGCGTCGCCTGCACCACCAGTGGCGACAGCACGTTGGGCAGGACATAGCGCAGGATGATCCAGCGGTCCGGCAGGCCGATGGCGCGCGCGCCTTCCAGATAATCCTCATGACGGATTGCCAGCACCTGACCACGGGTCAGGCGGGAAAAAATCGGCATCGCCGACAGGCCGATGGCGATCATCGCGTTGGTCAGGCTAGGGCCGAGAAACGCGCCCAGTGCAATCGCCAACACCAGAAACGGGCAGGACAACAGCGCTTCCATGACGCGAGAAATCGCGGCGTCCAGCTTGCCGCCAAAGTAGCCCGCGAGCAGGCCCAGCGGCACACCGATCACCATGGCGATGGCGACGGAAACGCCGCCGGCCAGCAGTGAACTGCGCGCACCCCACAGCAGTCGGGAGAACAGGTCGCGGCCCAGTTCATCGGTGCCCAGCCAATACATCATCGACGGTGCTTTTCGCACCGCGAGGAAGTTGGCTTTGAGCGGGTCGTAAGGGGCAATCCAGGGTGCCAGCAGCGCGGCGAGGATGAACACGAACAACACCGCCGCGCCGATCACCGCGCCCTTGTTGGCGAAGAATTTCTTCACGAACGGCGAGCGAGTGCGTGGTTTCAGCGGCTCTTTGTGGGGCACTGCGGGATTAACGGCAATCGAGGTCATCAGGCCGTCCTCAGGCGTGGATTGATCAGGCGGTAAAGCACGTCGGCCAGCAGGTTCAGCAGCAGGAAACCGATGGCCACGCACAGCACCACGCCTTGCACCACGGCGTAATCGCGGTTGAACACGGCATCGACAATCATCTTGCCGAAGCCCGGAATGCTGAACACTTGTTCGGTCAGCACCGCGCCGCCGAGCAACTCGCCAAACAGCAGGGTGGTCAGGGTCACGATGGGCATCAGCGCGTTGCGCAACGCGTGCTTGAGAATCACTGTGCGTGGAAACAGACCCTTGGCCCGCGCCGTGCGCACATAGTCGGCCCGCAGCACTTCCAGCATCGCGCTTCGGGTGTGACGCATCAGCACGCCAGACAGGCCGGCGCCGAGCACGAAGGCGGGCAGGATCAGCGTCTTGAGGTTCTGCCCAAGGTCCTCACCCAACGGTACGAAGCCCGAGGCAGGCAGCCATTGCAGCTTCACGGCGAAGATCATGATCAACAGAATCCCCAGCCAGAAGTGCGGAATGGAAATGCCCGACAAGGCAAAGACGTTGGCTGCGTAATCGGTCGCGGTGCCTTTGCGCACCGCCGAAATCACCCCGGTGGGAATACCGATCAGCAGCGCGATGATCAACGCCAGCACTGCGAGCTCGAGGGTCACCGGCAGCTTGGATGCCAGCAGCGTGGTCACCGGCTGTTCGGTGCGCAGCGAGGTGCCGAAGTCGCCTTGCAGCACATTGCCGACCCAGTGAACGTACTGCAGCGGCACCGGGTCGTTGAGCCGGTATTTCTCACGCAGGTATTCCATCACCGCCGGGTCGCGCTCTTCGCCCGCCATGGCTTGCACCGGATCGCCCGGCAGCAGCTTTTGCAGGGTGAAGACGAACAGCGAGACCAGGATCAGCGTCGGAATGGCGCTGAGCAAACGTCGCAGAATGAAAATCAGCATGGCGATTCCTCGCGGCCGAAGCGGTTATCCACAGGGGCCGTGATCATTTGAAGGCGACGTTGTTCAAGCGGATCAGGCCATCGGGGTTCGGTACGAAACCGGTCAGGTTGCTGCGCATGGCGATGATGCGCGGATCGAAGTAGAGGTAACTGGTCGGCACGTCCTCGGCGAGCAGGCGCAGGGCTTCGAAGTACAGTGCCTGACGCTGGGCCTGGTAGTTGACGGTGCGCGCCTTGTTCAGCAGCTCGTCGAGTTTCGGGTCGCAGAAGTGGCCGTCGTTCTGGCCGCCCTTGCAGGTCACGAACTGATGGATGTCGCCATCCGGATCGGGGCGTCCGGACCAGGCGCTCATGCCGATCTGGAAATTGCCGGCCTGTTGTTCGCTGAGCAACGTCGCATATTCGGTGGCAATCAGGTTGACCTTGAAACCGGCCTCTTCGGCCATGGCCTGGATGATCTGGCCGACCTGTTGAGCGATGGGGTTATTGGCCACTTTCAACTCGACATTGACCGGGGTTTTCACGCCGGCTTCAGCCAGCAGTTTCTTGCTGGCCTCGACATCGCGGGCTGGGATCGGCAGGTCCTTGTCGTAGTAAGGACTGCTTTTCGGAAACGGCTGCGCGCTGGGTGCGTAAAGCCCTTCGAACACCACCTGATTGATCGCATCGCGGTCGATGGCCAGCTCGAACGCCTTGCGCACGCGCTTGTCCTTGCCAAGCGGGTTGTTGGCCTTGTCGCCATTGTTGGTGTTGTACATCAGCTGCATGTAACCCAGGCCCGGCGTGCTGAACACTTGCACGTGGCTGTCGGCCTTGGCGGTTTTCACGTCGGTCGGGGCCACGCGTTCGATGATGTCCAGATCGCCTGAACGCAGGTTGGCCAGGCGTACGGAGGTGTCTGGAATCGGCAGGAAAATTACCTTGTCGAAGTGGTAGGCCTGCTTGTTCCAATAGTGATCGAAACGCTCCAGCACGATGCGGTCCTGTTGCACCCGCTGGACGAATTTGTAGGGGCCTGAGCACACCGGTTTCGAGCCGACATCGGTCGCTGACGCTTTGGGCGCCAGCATCATCCCGGCGCGGTCGGACAGCTGGGAAATCAGCGTGGCGTCGGGTTGCTTCACCTTGATCGCCACGGTTTTTGCGTCGATCACGTCAACGCTTTCCACCGACGACAGTTCGCTCTTGCGCAAGGAGTCGGGCAGGGTGCGGGCGCGGTCCAGGTTGAACTTCACGGCGGCCGCGTCGAACACTTCGC
This sequence comes from Pseudomonas sp. NFACC02, assembly GCF_900110765.1. Taxonomy (GTDB): domain Bacteria; phylum Pseudomonadota; class Gammaproteobacteria; order Pseudomonadales; family Pseudomonadaceae; genus Aquipseudomonas. Next base: position 162,340 of record NZ_FOEO01000009.1, on the reverse strand, counting down.
CGTCGTGGAAGGTCACGCCGTCGCGCAGGGTCATGGTCAGGGTCTTGCCGTCTTCGCTCCAGTTCCAGGCAGTTGCCAATTGCGGCACGTAGGTCAGGTCCGGGCTGATGTCCACCAGCTTGTCGCACAGCGCGGTGTACACCAGGCGACCGGAGTAGGTGCGCGAGCGATGCGGGTCGAGCACATCAGGGTCGTCCTGAATGCCGATGCGCAACGTGGTTTCAGCGACAGCCGCATTCGCAGCGAGCAGCAACAACGTGGTGGTCATCAGGTGGGCGAACTTCATGGCTGACTCTCCAGTGAAAGGGCTTGATGGCTTTTGAACAGATTCAGGCGTTGGCTGTAGGCGGCGCTGGGCGTCGGTACGATCAGCGAACCGGCGCCGGCGTTGGCGATTTCACGCCAGTAATGGCAGGCGACCTGGCGTCCCGCGTCGACGGTTTCGAATGTCGGTTTGAGGTCGCGGCACAAAGGTTTGGCGTGCGGGCAACGGGTATGAAAACGGCAACCCGACGGCGGCTTGCTTGGGCTTGGCATGTCGCCGCCGAGCAACGGGCGAGGGCGGCGCAGGTCAGGGTGGCTGACGGGCACGGCGGCCATCAGCGCCTGGGTGTAGGGATGAAAAGGCGTTTCGAACAACGCGTTCACGGGCGCCAGCTCGACGATTTCCCCGAGGTACATCACCGCAACCCGGTCGCTCATGTGCCGAATCACCGCCAGACCGTGGGCGACGATCAGCAGGGTCAGGCCGAACTGATGCTTGAGGTCTTCGAGCAGGTTGACCACTTGCGCCTGCACCGAGACGTCCAGCGCCGACACCGGTTCGTCGCCGAGGATCAGGCGCGGCTCGGACGCCAGCGCCCGCGCGATGCCGATGCGCTGCCGCTGGCCGCCGGAAAACTCGTGAGGAAAACGGCTGCCGTGCTCGGGCGCCAGTCCGACCGTGCGCAGCAGCTCGGCGACTTTCTCCTGACGCGCACTGCGGCTGTCATCGCGGTGCAGCCAGATCGGCTCGCCGATGATCGACTCAACGTTCATGCGCGGGTTCAGCGAGGCGAACGGGTCCTGAAAGATGATTTGCAGGTCGCGACGCACCTGGCGCAGTTTGTCAGCGGACAGGTTGCCCAGGTTGCGCCCTTCGTAGATCACGTCCCCGGCCGTCGGCTTGAGCAGGTTCAACAGCACCCGGCCCAACGTTGATTTGCCGGAGCCCGACTCGCCTACCAACGCCAGGGTTTCGCCACGGCGCACGGCCAGCGAGACTTCATTGACGGCTTGCACAGGCGGTTTCTTGCGTTGAAACAGGCCGGTTTCACTGTGGAAATGTTTGCTGACCGCAATGCTTTCCAGAATGGGTTTTTCCAGCGCGGGGGCATTGAGGATCTCGTTCTGTGACGGGGTCATGCGCTGACTCCCACGTGCTGTTCAAGTGGCGCGCGAATGCAGGCGGCGAAATGGCCTTTGGAGATTTCCAACAATGGCGGTCGGGCTTCGCGACAGGCTGCGATCACGAACGGACAGCGGCTGGCAAAGCGGCAGCCGCTGGGCATTTCAGCTGGCGTGGGGACGCGGCCATGGATGGTCGCCAAACGTCCCTCGCGGGGCCCGACCGAAGGCATCGAGCCCATCAGGCCGATGGTGTACGGGTGCTGTGGGTCGTCGAACAGCGTCTTCACCGAACCGTTCTCCACAACACGACCGGCGTACATCACCATCACCTCGTCGGCGACTTCCGCGACCACGCCGAGGTCATGAGTAATGAGGATCATCGAGGTGCCGGTTTCCGCTTGCAGGCTGGCGATCAGTGACAGGATCTGCGCCTGAATGGTGACGTCCAGTGCGGTGGTGGGCTCGTCGGCAATGATCAGCGCCGGATCGTTGGCCAGTGCCATCGCGATCATCGCGCGCTGGCGCATGCCGCCAGAGAGTTCATGAGGGTAGGCATTCAGACGCTGAGCGGCGTCCGGCACGCGGACTTTTTCCAGCATCTCCAGCGCACGCTGGCGGGCGGCGCTGGCAGACACTCCCTGATGGCGGATGACACTTTCAGCGATCTGCTCGCCGATGGTGAACACCGGGTTAAGTGAGGTCATCGGCTCCTGAAAAATCATCGCCATGCGATTGCCGCGCACGTCCAGCAGGCGTTCATCGGACATGCCGAGCAAGGGCTCATCAAGCAGGCTGGAAGCGCTGGCCGCGACCGTGGCGGTGTCAGGCAGCAGGCCCATCAACGCCATGGACGTCACGCTCTTGCCACACCCGGACTCGCCGACAATGGCCAGGGTTTTGCCCCGCTGAAGAGAGAACGAAACGCCATCGACCACATTGGCGGGCGCCTCCTTGAAGCGCACGGTGAGGTCGCTGACGCTCAGCACGGGCTGTCGCGGGTCCTTGCTGTTCATACGCTGGCCTCGAGGTCTCGTTGGATGACGTGGTCCAGCGCCTGCTGCAGCGCGCGCAAATGGCCGCGCATGGCCGTGGCGGCCTTGATCGGGTCACGGGTTTCGATGGCGCTGACGATGTCGTCGTGATCATGGCTGTAGGTGTCCAGCCGATCGGCATTGCGCGCGCGCTGACGCAGATCGCGCCAGGCGGGGTCGAGGCGGATGGCGTCGAGCATCTCGAAGATGTCGAGCATCAGGCGATTGCCCGCCGCTTCGGCGATTCCGCGATGCAGCGCGCTGTCCCACAGTTCGATGCCTTCGGCGTCGATCTCTGTCGCATGCTGCTGGCGCTCCGTGCGCTCAGCCAGGCGGCGCAGAATCGCCATCTGTTCGCCGTTGGCGCGCAGTGCGGCCAGGGAGGCGAGCGCGGGTTCCAGATACAGGCGTGCCTCCATGACCTCGCTGAAATTGGTCCGGCTCGACAGCTTGGCAAAACTCATCGACGCGCTGGGCGGCGTTGGCCCAACAAATGTGCCTTTACCTTGCCGGCGCCAGATCTGCCCTTCGGCTTCCAGCACCGCCAGCGCCCGACGAATGGCCCGGCGGCTTACACCGAAATCCACTGCCAGTTCACGCTCGGTCGGCAATGCGCGCTGGGGGAACGCCGCGTGTTGCGCCACCATCTGACGCAGCGCATCCAGCGCCATTTTCGACGAGTTGTCGTGGGGCGCATCAGTCTCGAACCTTTCCATCATGGTCTCTCGTGACAGGATGAAAACAGAGGGCCGCTGGCAGCGTGAACCGCGAGCGACGATGCGTGGATGAGTGCAATAGCGATGCCAATGAAAATTGGTTCGCTCTCTGAATTAAGGGCCAAGACAAGGGAAGGCCGTTGATTGCGGCTGCTTGGGCCAATCGCTAAAGGTTCGTCAGGTTGGTTCAGGGGATGAGGTGACATTGGTTCAGGGGGTAGGTGAACCAATTTTTTGAGGATGTTACGCCGATGCCTGATTATGGTTCGGGTGCTTTGTTACGGGGCGCAATTCGTGGCTGCTGCGTTGCAGTACTGGAAGGACCGGCGAATGTGGTGCGCCCAAGGTGAGGGAATGGCAAGGTTTTATGACCGTACTCCTACCCCCTTGGGCGAGAACCGGACACCGCCGGCGCGCAGCACGGCGGTGGAGAGCAACTGGTCGGGAAATCTGGATAGGGTTCAGCAGTTTAAAAAGGGCATCGGAATTTTCAGTCGGAGGCAGCGTGCTCACGAGAGGCGCTTGCTGGCGAATGCGGCGGGTCAGCGACATCCACAGTGACTGACATAACGCATTCGCGGCCCTCGTAACCTCGGACGTCTCCCACAGGTTTCGGGTTGATGCATGCACCTGTGTTCGGCCCTCAGACCTGTGTAGGAGCCGGCTTGCTGGCGAATGCGGCGGGTCAGTGACATCCACAGTGACTGACATACCGCCTTCGTCCGAATTGCGGCCCATACCCTCGTAACCTCGGACGGCTCCTACAGAATCCGGGTTGATGCATGCACCTGTGTTCAGTTCGCAGACCTGTGAGGAGCCGGCTGGCGAATGCGCTGGGTCAGCAACATCCACAGTGACTGACATATCGCATTCGCGCCCCTCGTAACCTCGGACGGCTCCTACAGGTTCCGGGGTGATGCATGCACTTGTGTTCGGCCC
>NZ_FOEO01000009.1:0-158092 GCF_900110765.1 Pseudomonas sp. NFACC02 | reverse complement strand
GACATACCGCCTTCGTCCGAATTGCGGCCCATACCCTCGTAACCTCGGACGTCTCCCACAGGTTCCGGGGTGATGCATGCACTTGTGTTCGGCCCGCAGACCTGTGTAGGAGCCGGCTTGCTGGCGAATGCGGTGGGTCAGCGACATCAACAATCACTGACACATCGCGTTCGCTGCCTTCGTCAATCCCACTGCGGCGCCAAACTGGCCGGACTGGTCAGGCGATGGCCGCGATCCAGCCGGGCGATCTGTTCCATGTCGTCATCGGTCAGTTTCAGGTCCACCGACTTGAGGTTGCTCTCCAGGTTCGCGCGTTTGGTCGAGGACGGTATCACCGCGTAGCCCAGCTGCATCGCCCATGCGAGCGCCACCTGTGCCGGCGTTGCCTGATGACGCTGAGCGATCTGCTGGATCACCGGGTCTTTCAGCACTTCGCCGTAGGCCAGCGTCATGTACGAGGTGATCTTGATGCCGTGCTGCCGAGCGAAATCCGCCACGGTGCGGTTTTGCAGGTACGGGTGCAGCTCGATCTGGTTGGTGGCGATGTTCTCGGCGCCGACCGCTTCAATCGCTTCTTTCATCAGTGCCACGGTGAAGTTGGAGACGCCGATCGCGCGGGTCAGGCCCTGCTGCTTTGCCTCCAGCAACGCACCCATGAACTCGGCAACGGGCACCTTGCCTTGCGGCGATGGCCAATGAATCAGGGTCAGATCGACATAGTCGGTTTTCAGCTTCGCCAGGCTTTCCTTGAGGCTGGGGATCAGCTTGTCGGCGGCGAAGTTGTCGGTCCAGATCTTGGTGGTAATGAACAGTTGGTCGCGAGGCACGCCGCTTTCGGCGATGGCTTGGCCGACTTCCGCTTCGTTGCCGTAGATCTGCGCGGTGTCGATCACACGGTAGCCGACTTCAAGGCCAGCGGTGACCGAGTCGATCACCACCTGATCTTTCAAGCGAAAGGTGCCAAGGCCAAATGCAGGAACAGTCATGGGGTTCTCCATTGCGAAGGGTAGAAAATCTGAAGCCCAGTATCCCGGTTGGTTCCCTGCGGAAAAACCGGAAAACGAGAAAGGGACTTTTGACCGCAGGTCATGAATGCAATGGACAGACGGCACCCAACGAAGGCTTAGCGGTTCATGTCGAGGATCATGCAGGTGGTGGTCCCGGTCGCGTACAGACGGCCCTCGGCGTCGTAGATTTTGCCTTCGGCCAGTGCGGTGGAGCGGCCGACGTGCACCACCGTGCCTTCGGCGCGTATCGGGCCGGTCTTCTGAGTCAGCGCCCGGATGTAGCTGATGCGCAGGTCGAGGGTGGTGTAGCCCTGGCCTTTGTTCAGTCGGGTGTGAATCGAACAACCCATGCACGAGTCGAGGAGGGTGGCGGCGTAGCCACCGTGTACGGTGCCGAGAGGGTTGTAGTGCTGTGGACCGGGCGTGCCTTGAAAGACGAAGCGGCCGGGCGTCCATTCGATGGGTACGAAGTCCATCAACTCGCCGATTGGCGGGTGCGGATACAGACCGTTGCCAATCCCGTCGAAGAACTCTTGCGGAGTGAGCTGCGCTACGTCGAGCAGGCTCATGCTATCGGCTTTACCGAGACGAGCGCGCATGGCTTGTTCTTGAGTCAGCCAAAGGGCCAGGGTTTCTTCGCGAGAGGTGGTCTGCATGGCGTCGCTCCAGGAATCAGGTCGTTGGTGGAAATAAATTACGGTCATAATCCCGCCATTCCATGACAACCGCAATATCATAAATGTCCACCAATGGCTAAAGCGCTCATAGGTCGGGCACCGGCGGTAAAATCAGACCCTTGGCCATGTCTGGCACACCGCATTTGCCGAATCCACTGCCGGTGCGTGTCAGATCGAAAAAAGCCGGGCGTCTGCACCTCCGGGCCGAAGTCGATCCTCAGCGTATCAAGCGTGCCCGTCCCTCTTTACAAAATGCTTGTGCATATCGGCGGTCAGCGCTTCGACGCGTTCGGTGAGCACTTTGGTCATTTCGGTCAAGCGCGTGTTCTGCTCCAGCAGTTCGAGCATCTGTGCAGTGTGCTCTGCTGCACGGGCCATGCGCTCTTCATTGGCCACGGCCAGGTCTTCCCGGTGCTGCGCGTCGGCATCGGCATTGGCTTTGTCACGCGCTGACTGGCGTGTCTGCGCGAGCAGGATCAGCGGTGCGGCATAGGCCGACTGCAGGCTGAACGCCAGGTTAAGCAAAATGAAGGGGTACAGGTCGAAGGTCACCAGGCCGCTGATGTTGGCGCCTACCCACAGCAGCACGATCAGTGTCTGGGCGCCAAGAAACGTCGGTGTACCGAAGAAACGCGCAAACGCTTCCGCCTTTAGCGCGAAGGCATCGTTACCAAACGTGGATGCCAGATGGGCATGGGCTTTGTGGAAACGCAGATGATCGGCTTTTACGGGCGCAGTGCTAGGCACGTCGGCTTTGACGGTGTCAGGGGTGGCAACGGGCATGGCGGTTTCCTGAAGGCAAAAAACATTTGCCCACTATAGGCCCAGATCAACCGACTTTGGCGCCGCGTATGACGGCAGGAGCGAGCGGGCTCCCACCGATTTGATATCGACCTGCGCTTCAATCTATCGGATCGGGATACAACGGTTTGGACCGCGACATGATGTTGGCGTAGTCGTACACGTACTGGCGGCCTGCATGGCTGGTCATCCGCAGGCGATCGATCAGTTGCCGCTCTTTATTGTTCAGGTATCTCAACCCTTGGTGGTCACTGGACTTGAGGCGATCACGTTCATGGGCGTCAGGGAAAGTGATGACGTTCGTCATGAAATATCTCCTTGGTTAAATCCGTGTGCCCGGCTCCATCTTCCGGGTTCACCGTATGTCGTGCGACTGCGCACCTTACCCACAAAAAGTCAGACCCTTCAACCCTGCAAATGATCAATGGATCACAGGATGTGAATGACTTCGAACGATTGCCGGCTGCCATTGACGCTGATCTGCACCTCATCGCCATCGAACTTGCCCAGCAGGTTCTGGCCCAAGGGCGCTCGGTCGGTGATGACAGTGATCAGGGTGTCATCGACGCGGATCTTCAAGCCTGCCGCGTCCGGCCCCAGGAACAGGTGCTGCTCAGCGCCACTCGCGGATTCCAGGACGATGAGGTCGCCCGACTGAATACCCCGTGTTTCGTCGAACGGCTTGAGCACCAGGTTCTGGTACCGCGTCAGGGACTGGCGAATCTCTTCCACGCGACGCGCCTGTCCGGCAGCCAGATACGAGGCCTCCAGGCCCAGCGTGTCGTACTTGTTCTCGGCGATGTTCTCTTCATGGGTCGCGGTTTCGTACGCGGTTTGTGCGGCGCGAATGGCGATGTCCAGATCGACCTCGAGTTTTTCAATGATCCGTTGCAGGATCTGCTGCTTGTTCATGAGTGCTGCTTGTCTCGTGGAAGGAATCAACCGCAGAACTGATAGATCGCGGCGCGGCTCTTCTCGCTGGGCGCGGTCTGGTTCTGCTGCATCCAGAACTGGCATTTCGGGCCGTTGAAGCTTCGCTGGCGCTCGGCCTGTTCGGCTTCCTGCGCCTGACGGGCCTCGCTGTCGCGCAATATTTGCCGGTACTGGTCAAACATCGGATTGTCACTTTCAGGCTTTGCCTTGGCGGCGGGCGGGCTCGTCAGTTGACTGGCCGCATTGCCCAGCGCCTGGCTCTGCTCGGCGGGGAGGGTTTTGTAAATCAGCCAGCCTGTGAGGCCCACGGCCAGGCAACCCAGCCAGATGCCGGCGGCAATGGACACGATCAGCTTCAGCGGTTGGAGCGTAACGGACAACTGGCGATGGTTGACGTGCATAGCAGACTCCCGGCTTGTATGACGTTGGCGCCGATTGTCGCACGACCGGGGCTGGTGATTCTGCGCTGTTATGAAGGACAATCCGCTTTTTTGAACATCCTCAGGGAGCCCGGATGAAAGCCTCTTGGGATATTTTCTGCACCGTTGTGGATAACTTCGGCGATGTCGGCGTGACATTTCGTCTGGCCCGACAACTGGTCGCCGAACACGGGATGGACGTGCGTCTCTGGGTCGACGACCTGTCGGCGTTCGCGCGCCTGTGTCCCGGTGCCGACGCTGATGCACGGCAACAGTGGCATGACGGCGTCAACGTCTGTTTCTGGGCGAAAGACTGGCAACCGGCCGAGCCTGCCGACGTGGTCATCGAGGCCTTTGCGTGTCATCTGCCCGCCGCTTACATCGACGCCATGAAGGCGCGCAACCCGCGTCCGTTGTGGCTGAACCTGGAATACCTCAGTGCGGAGGAGTGGGTAACAGGTTGCCATGGCCTGCCATCGTTGCAGTCCAGCGGCATCCAGAAGTTCTTTTTCTTCCCGGGTTTCCGGACCAGCACCGGCGGATTGCTCCGTGAAGCCGGGCTGATCGAACGTCGGCACGCATTCGAGCAGAATCCGGCCGCTAAGCAGGCCTTCCTGGCCAGCCTGGGTATTTATCCACAGGAGGATGCAGCGCTTGGGCAGACGCGGCTGATTTCCCTGTTCGCCTACGAACACCCGGGATTGGGCTCGTGGCTGGATTGTCTGGCGTTCTCTGATCGCAAAACCCATTTGCTGGTGCCGGAAGGGCGGATTCTGGGAGACCTGGAGCGCTGGCTAGGCGTCGACGCGTTGAAAACGGGCGATTTGAATCAGCGCAATGCCCTGACGATTCAGGTGTTGCCGTTCGTGCGCCAGGAAGATTACGACCGGCTGCTGTGGTGTTGCGAGTTCAACGTCGTGCGTGGCGAAGATTCGTTTGTCCGTGCGCAGTGGGCGGGGCGTCCGCTGATCTGGCACATCTACGCGCAGGACGACGATGCCCACTGGGCCAAGCTGGACGCGTTTCTCGAGCTGTATCTGGCGGGATTGTCTACAGAGGCGGGGCAGGCGCTGACCGAGGTCTGGCGCCACTGGAACGCGGGTCAGTCGATGACTCAAAGCTGGAATGCGCTTGAAAAGCACCGTGGCGAGCTGGCCGCGCATGCCGAACGGTGGTGTCTGGAACAGGCCTTGCAGGACGATCTGACGACTGCGCTGGTAACGTTTTACCGAAATTGGATATGATACGCGGCCTTGTATTAAGCCCTGTACGAAAAGTGGCTTTTCGTACAGGGCTTAGAAAGAACTTCAATCCAAATTCGGATACTCGTAATGAAAACTGGTAAAGAGCTTAAACCCGGCACCGTGATCCGTATCGACAACGATCCTTGGCTGGTTCAGAAAGCTGAATTCACCAAGTCGGGCCGTAACAGCGCGATCATGAAGACCAAGCTGAAGAACCTGCTGACCGGCTACAAGACTGAAACCGTCTACAGCGCCGACGACAAGCTGGACGACGTGATCCTGGACCGTAAAGAAGCCACTCTGTCTTTCATCAGCGGTGACTCCTACACGTTCATGGACACCACTGACTACACCATGTACGAACTGAACGCCGAAGACATCGAAAGCGTTCTGCCTTTCATCGAAGAAGGCATGACCGACGTCTGCGAAGCCGTATTCTTCGAAGGCCGTCTGGTTTCCGTAGAACTGCCGACCACCATCGTGCGTCAGGTTGACTACACCGAAGGCTCCGCGCGTGGCGACACGTCGGGCAAAGTCATGAAGCCAGCCAAGCTGAAAAACGGCACTGAGCTGAGCGTTGCTGACTTCATCGAAATCGGCGACATGATCGAGATCGATACCCGTGAAGGCGGTTCCTACAAAGGCCGTGCTAAATAAGCATTGCTTTCGTAACACCGAGTACGAAAAAGCCCGACCAGTGAGTCGGGCTTTTTTGTGGGCGATGGGTTTGTCGGTTACCTGTCCATCTCACATGTCTCCATTCGCAGGATTGCTTGTCGAACCCACCGATGCCATCGCGGGCAAGCGCGCTCCTACAGGTGACTCGATACCTGGTAGGAGCGCGCTTGCCCGCGATGGCGTCAGATGAATCGCTGAAGATCCATCCGACCTGCTTCGTCTTACTTCAAATGGACCTTCAGCTCTTGCGAAGCCTGCAGCATCGCAGACCGAACTTCCGGCACCTGGCTGATCACGTTCAGCAGACCGTAGTCGTGAATCATGCCGTTGTAACGCACTGCCGTGACCGGCACGCCGGCCTGATCCAGTTTGCGAGCGTACGCTTCGCCTTCGTCACGCAGAACGTCGGCACCGGCGGTCTGCACCAGCGCAGGCGGCAGGCCTTTCAACTGATCCAGCGTGGCGCGCAGCGGTGAGGCATAGATTTCGGCGCGTTGCTTGGGATCGGTGGTGTAGTTGTCCCAGAACCACTTCATCATGTTGCGGGTGAGGAAGTGACCCTCGGCGAACTGCTCATACGAACCGGTATCGAAATTGGCATCGGTCACCGGCCACAGCAAGACCTGATACTTGATCGCAGGGGTGCCTTTGTCTTTGGCCATCAGGCTGACGACCGCCGCCATGTTGCCGCCGACGCTGTTGCCCGCGACCGCAAGACGCTTGCCGTCGACGTTGATTTCCTTGCCATGCTCAGCCACCCATTTGGTTGCCGCGTAAGCCTGGTTGATCGCGGTCGGGTAGTGCGCTTCAGGCGAAGGGGTGTAGTTGACGAAAACCGCCACCGCACCGGAACCCTCTACCAGATCCCGGACCAGACGTTCGTGCGTCGGGTAGTCACCCAGCACCCACCCGCCGCCGTGGAAGTACATGAACACAGGCAAGGTGCCTTTTACGCCCGCCGGACGCACGATGGTCAGGCTGATGTTCTGGCCGTCGACCGAAATGGTCTTCTGGCTGACATCGGCTTTGGGCAGGGTCAGCTTGACCCCGGCCTGAGCGCCGGTGAGTACGGCGCGTGCATCTTGAGGCGAGAGCTGTTCGATCGGCTTGCCACCACCGGAGTTCAGCGCATCGAGGAACGCCTGTGTGTTGTGCTCGACGCCAGTGTCGGTCGCTGCGAAAGCGTTGCCGACCGAGAAGGCGAGGAGCGAGCCAGCCAGAATCTTGCCGAACGTGTTCATGTTTATCTCCTACGGGGTCGGGTGAGTTAGACGGTTACGTGCAGACGTACGTCAACGTTGCCGCGAGTGGCGTTGGAGTAAGGGCAAACCTGGTGAGCCGCGTCGACCAGCGCTTGAGCATCAGCCTGTTCCAGACCTGGCAGGTTGATGTTCAGGTCGATGTCCAGACCGAAACCGCCAGGGATCTGGCCGATGCCGACGTGGGCAGTGATCGAAGCGTCGGCAGGGATGCTGCGTTTGCTTTGACCGGCGACGAATTTCAGTGCGCCGATGAAGCAGGCCGAGTAACCGGCGGCGAACAATTGCTCAGGGTTGGTGGCTTGGCCACCGGCGCCGCCGAGTTCTTTCGGGGTGGCGAGTTTCACGTCCAGGATTTTGTCGCTGGAAACAGCACGGCCATCACGGCCACCGGTTGCGGTTGCGACTGCGGTATAGAGTGCTTGCATGATATTTCCTCACTAGATGATGTTGGCTTCGAGCCGGTTGTGTTTAGCGCTAAAAGTTTGTGCGCTAAACAAGTGAGGTGAAATGTACTGCGCTAATGTTTAGTGCGCAAGATAAATTTTTGAGATTTTTCCAGAAAAATTACGTTCGACCAGGGTTAATTTGTTTAACTCATTGATAAATAGAGATTTATTTGAGCGAATTTTCGCCGAAGCGTTGACGCTTTTTAGCGGTCCTGTCCGCGAGCAAAATCGCCCTAAGTCCGCAACCACCATCAGGCCTGTCGCTATCGCCCTGTTACCACCGAACCTGTAGGAGCGCGCTTGCCCGCGAATCGATTTTTCTACCGACAAAGATGCATTGGACCCACTGGCCAATCGCGGGCAAGCGCGCTCCTACAGGTTGCGGCGTTGCTCGGCCTGCAGGTGAAACAAGCTCTTCGGCCCCGATGAGATTTGGGGTTCGGCTGAAACAAAAAGGCCAGCAACACGGCTGGCCTGGAGTGGAAACGGGAAATCAAATGCTGCTGTGGAGGTTCTCGCGCAACCCCAGCAGATCTTTCTGTAACGCTTGCAGTTGTTGAACGCTGATGCCGCTGGCAGCCAGAATGCACTGCGGAATGCGCTGCGCTTTGGCGTGTAACGCTCTGCCTTGTTCGGTCAATGTCAGCAGGACGACACGTTCGTCCTCTTTGCTGCGTGTGCGGCTGATCAAGCCTTCGGCTTCCAGCCGTTTCAGCAGGGGGGTGAGCGATCCCGGGTCTGTCAGCAAGCGTGTGCTGACTTCTCCCACCGTCAACCCGTCCCGCTCCCACAGCACCAGCATGGCCAGGTACTGCGGATAGGTCAGATTCAGTTCCTGAAGCAGTGGCTTGTACACCTTGGTCATCATCAATGACGTGGAGTACAGGGCAAAGCACAGTTGGTTATCCAGCAGCAACGCGTCGCAATTGCCAGCGCCCGCCGTGGTCGAGCTCTCGTCGGCGTTCATCGGGTGTTCCTCGGTTAATCGGGAGTGACTGCTAATTTAGTGCCCTGATCTTTATTGCACCAGATAATTTCGGTAATGAGTGGCGCGGTGTATTTCTATCGCCGATGGGAGCGGCTGGCTCGGATCCCTTGAGACACGGATCGTGAATCGTCTGATCACGATCCGTTGAAGTTAATGTTCGTCTGCGGATTTCCCTGCGGCCTGCGACTGCGTAGCATGCGCGCAGGGTTAAACTGAGGACCGCGCGTGACGGTAGATGTCTTGATTTACTTGCTGCTCGGCGCTGCCATGGGCACGCTGGGCGGGCTGTTTGGCATTGGCGGCGGGCTTGTTGCCATTCCTGCGCTGGGCGTGCTGTTCGGACTCGATCAGCAGTTGGCGCAGGGCACGGCACTGTTGATGGTACTGCCCAATGTGTTGCTCGCGTTATGGCGGTATAACCAGCGCAACCGGATTTCGGTCCGTAACGCCATGATGCTGATCGGCCCCAGTTTCATCGTGTCGTGGCTGACCTCGCTCTGGGCGGTGCGAGTCGACGCACAAAGCATGCGCATCGGTTTTGTCGCTTTCCTCGTGGTATTGACGCTCTTCAACCTGATCCAGATGTACTGGCGCAAGGGCGATGCAGGCCTTGAATTACGTCATCGCAAATGGCTGTGGTTGCTCGGCGTAGGGTCTGGTGTCACGGCGGGGATGTTCGGCGTGGGAGGCGGAGTGATTGCGACGCCGATCCTGACGGGTATTTTCGGCGCCACCCAAGTGGTCGCCCAGGGCCTCGCGCTGGCGTTGGCGGCCCCCGCCACCGTGATCACGCTGACGACGTATGCGGCGCACGGCCACGTCGACTGGCCGATGGGCATCCCGCTGGCGATCGGCGGTCTGGCCAGCATCAGTTGGGGCGTGGCGCTGGCTCATAGCCTGCCGGAGCGGTTGCTGCGTTCGCTGTTCTGCGTGTTTTTGGTGATCTGCGCAATCATGCTGTGCTTCAGGGTTTGACGCAGGCTACAGCGTGAAGCCCTCGGCGATGTGATCGGCCAGACACTCCGTGATGGGCGAAGGATTATTCGGGTTGCGCAGCAAGACAATGCTCGCCGAGGGCAACTGCGGCAACCCTTCGGCGTCTCCCAGAATACGCAGGTCCGAGGTGATCAGGCTTTGCAATTGCGCCGTCACCGCGAGTCCCGCGCTGACCACCGCCATGATCGCCGACAGGCTGGCGCTGGTATACGCCACGCGATATTCCCGACCCGCTGCATCCAGCGCATTGCTCGCCCACTGCCTGCAAAAACAGTCACTGTTGAACATCGCCAGCGGGAGCGGCGTTTGCTCGTGGGGGCAGAACCCTGCGGCCTCGGCCCAGACGAAGCGCTCCTGACGCAGAATCTGGCCGATCTCCTTGCCTGGCTCGCGGGTGACAATGCTCAGGTCCAGGTCCTGGCGTTGCAGCAGCTGTGCTGATGATTCGCAATGCACCTCCACCTGAATCAGCGGATACGCCTGAGCGAAGCGCGACAGAATGCCGGGCAAAAAACGCATGACATAGTCGTCCGGCGTGCCGATCTTCACGGTGCCGATCATGTGCGGTTCGCGCAGGGTGTTGAACACTTCACTGTGCAATTTGAGGATGCGTCGCGCGTAGCCCAGCAGGACCTGCCCTTCGGCGGTCAGGTTCAGGGTGCGACCGTCCTTCTGAAACAGCGGCCGCTGAACGACGTCGTCTTCCAGTCGCTTCATCTGCATGCTCACGGCGGACTGGGTGCGGTTCACCACTTCACCTGCCTTGGTGAAACCGCCTTGATCGGCAATGGCGACAAAGGTCCTCAAGAGCTCGCTGTCGATACTTGGATAGGTGGCCATTGCATCAATCTCCCAGATGCGTTGCATCAGAAACATTCGTTGGATTGATCTTAACCCTGCGCGGAGAATCTAGCCATCCCCACCTGGAGGGCAAGATGATGAAAAGTCAAAAAGGTTATGTACTGGTACTGAAAACGCTGTCCCGCGATTCGGCGTTCGAGCGCGCCTGGCGCGCTGCGACGTCGCGGATTGCCCGCTGGCGCACCCTGCATCGCGAGCGTATCGAGCTGGCCAGCCTGAGCGACGACGCACTCAAGGACATCGGCCTGAGCCGCGCCGATGTCTACGGGGAGGCCGACCGGCCGTTCTGGGACGACCCAATGAAGCGCTGACAGGGCAGGGTGTGATCGGGTAGTTTTGCGAATCGATCAGGAGGTCCTGAATGCCCGCAGAACTGTCGACTCAACAGCTGTCGCTTAAACAAGCACGACGTGTGGCGCTGGCGGCCCAGCGTTTCAATGGCCGTCAGCCACCGCTCACCTTCACCTCCAGCCACGTCACGCAGTTGATCGAGTGCCTCGGCGTTCTGCAGATCGACTCGGTCAACGCGCTGGTCCGTTCCCATTACTTGCCGCTCTATTCACGACTGGGCAACTACCCGCAGAAGCTGCTGGATCAGGCTGCGTGGAGTCAGGGCCCTCAACGCAAGCTTTTCGAATACTGGGGGCACGAGGCCTCGTTACTGCCGGTTACGCTGTATCCCCTGATGCGCTGGCGCATGCAGCGCGCGTCGCGGGGCGACGGTATCTACCAGCAACTCGCCAAATTCGGGCGTGAGGAACAATCGACCATCGCCAGGGTGTTGCAAGCTGTCCGCGACCAGGGCGCGTTGGGGGCAGGCAGCCTCAGCACGCGTCAGGAGCGCGCAGGACCCTGGTGGGACTGGAGCGCTGAAAAGCTCGCGCTGGAATGGTTGTTCGCTGCAGGCGAGGTCACGGTTTCAGGCCGGCGCGGCTTCGAGCGGCTGTACGATTTGCCTGAGCGGGTGCTGCCGTCCGCGATCATCCATCACCCCGAAATCGACGAGGCCGATGCGCAGCGCGGGTTATTGCTGCGGGCGATCACGGCATTGGGCGTCGGCACTGAAAAAGACATCCGCGATTATTTTCGCCAGGACCCTGCGCCAGCAAAGACCGGGCTTGCTGAACTCCTGGAAGATGGGGCGATTGAGAGGATTCAGGTCCAGGGCTGGAAACAATCGGTGTACGCGCTGCCCGGACTCAAGGTGCCGAGAAAAATCACCGCAAGCGCGCTGCTTTCTCCGTTTGATTCACTGATCTGGGAGCGTTCGCGCACCGAGCGACTGTTCGATTTTCATTACCGGCTCGAGATCTACACCCCAGCGCACAAGCGTGTGTACGGCTATTACGTGCTGCCGTTTCTGCACAACGAACGCATCGCCGCGCGCATCGATTTGCGGGCGGAAAGAGCGGCGGGAAGGCTGGCGGTGCATGCCGTGCACGAAGAAGAGCCAGGGCTGGACGAGGAGGGGATGCACGCCTTGGCGGCGAATCTGCGGCAACTGGCGGATTGGCTAGGGCTGCCGGACGTGTTGATCAACTGCCAGCGCGCCAGTGCGGCGCGCTTGCGGGTGGCGTTTCTCTCCCGGGGCTTAGGGCACTTGTAACGGTTGGAGGTTTGCGTCGTTCCTGTAGGAGCGCGCTTGCCCGCGATTGCGATCTGTCTGTAACGGGTCCTTTGTCTGACCCACCGCAATCGCGGGACAAGCCACGCCCCTACAAGGGTGCGTGTTTACCGGCGCACCTGCTTCAACGTCTCGGCAATCAGAAACGCCAACTCCAGCGACTGATCGGCATTCATCCGAGGATCGCAATGGGTGTGGTAGCGGTCCGATAAGCCGTCTTCGGTAATCGGACGCGCGCCGCCGATGCATTCGGTGACGTTCTGTCCGGTCATCTCGATGTGAATCCCGCCGGCATACGTGCCTTCTGCCTGATGCACCTGGAAGAACTGCTTCACCTCGGCCAGGATCTGCGCGAAGTCGCGGGTCTTGTAGCCGCTGCTCGCCTTGATCGTGTTGCCGTGCATCGGGTCCGAACTCCACAGCACCTTTTTGCCTTCGCGCTCCACCGCACGAATCAGCCCTGGCAGATGATCGCCGACCTTGTTGGCGCCCATGCGCGCGATCAGGTTCAGACGACCCGGATCGTTGTCCGGATTGAGGATGTCGATCAGGCGAATCAGGTCGTCGGTGTTCATGCTCGGGCCGACTTTCACCCCGATCGGGTTCTTCACGCCTCGCAGGAACTCGACGTGCGCACCGTCCACCTGACGCGTGCGGTCGCCGATCCACAGCATGTGGGCCGAGCAGTCATAGAAATCATTGGTCAGGCTGTCGCGACGCACGAAGGCTTCTTCGTAGTTCAGCAGGAGGGCTTCGTGGGCGGTGAAAAAACTGGTTTCGCGCAATTGCGGCGACGTGTCCATGCCACAGGCGCGCATGAAGGCCAGGGTTTCGTCGATACGGTCGGCCAACTGGCTGTACTTGTCCGACAGCGCCGAATTGGCGATGAAATCCAGGTTCCACTGATGCACCTGGTGCAGGTCGGCAAACCCGCCCTGCGCGAACGCACGCAACAGGTTCAGGGTCGCGGTGGACTGGTGATAGGCCTGCAACAGACGATCAGGGTCCGGCACGCGGCTCTTTTCATCGAAGCCGATGCCGTTGACGATGTCGCCGCGATAGGCCGGCAGCGTCACACCGTCCACGGTTTCGTCGTTGGCAGAGCGCGGTTTGGCGAACTGGCCGGCCATGCGTCCGACCTTGACCACCGGGCATCCCGCCGCAAAGGTCATGACAATCGCCATCTGCAGCAACACCTTGAAGGTGTCGCGGATTTTCGCGGCGGAAAATTCGAAGAAGCTCTCGGCGCAATCGCCACCTTGCAGCAGAAACGCACGACCCTCGGTGACCTCGGCAAACTGTCGGCGCAGCTCGCGCGCTTCACCGGCGAACACCAGCGGAGGGTAGCTGGCCAGGGTCTGCTCGACACGCAGCACGTGTTCGGCATCGGGGTATTGAGGTTGCTGCTGGATAGGCAGCGCCCGCCAGCTGTCGGGGCTCCAGGGTTGGCTCATGATGAACTCGAATTCCATGCGATCGGACGGCCATGTTAGCAGCTCGTCCCGATAATTTGCGTGACCTGCCGGGGCTGCATGCCTGACAATCCGCGCGCCAAATCCGATTTATCAAGAGAGCAGCAATGACCGAGGAGCGTGTAGAGCGCGTGCTGGCTGAAGTTCATGACGACTTCGGCATGATTCGCGTGCTGGAAGTGGACGATTATCGCTTCCTGGAGTTTGGCGATGCCATCGAGCAGAGCTGCACGTTCACGGCCGATCCGGCGTGGCTGGAGTATGACTACACCCGGGCGATGCTGATCGGTGCGTTGTGCCATGAGTCGCCGGAGAGCGCGCTGTTCATGGGGCTCGGCGCAGGCACGCTGACCCAGGCATGCCTGAAGTTCCTGCCGCTGGACGATGTTGAAGCCATCGAACTGCGGCCTGACGTGCCACGCCTGGCGATGGAGTACATGGGTCTGGAAGACGATCCCCGGCTCTACGTGCGCATTGGCGATGCGCTGGAGCTGCTGCCGACGGCGGAAAACGCCGACCTGATCTTCGTTGACTTGTACACCGACACCGGCCCTGCGGTGGGGCATCTGGCGTGGGGCTTTCTGGAGATGTGCCAGCAACGCCTGAACCCCGGTGGCTGGCTGATCATCAACCAATGGGCTTCGGATGACGGCAAACCACTGGGCGCGGCGCTCTTGCGCGGCCTCTATCATCGCCATTACTGGGAGCTGCCGGTGAAGGAAGGCAACGTGATTCTCATCGTGCCCGCCGACCTTGAGCAGAGCCTGGAGATGGATGCGTTGATCGAGCGCGCCGAAGGCCTGGCGCCGCAACTGGGTTACTCGTTGCTTCCCCTGATCAAGACCCTGCGCCCGGCGACCTGATCAACGCCCTTTGAACACCGGGCTACGGCCTTCGAGCAGCGCGTTCAAGCCTTCTCTGGCGTCGTCACTGTCGATGATCCGTTTGACCCGCATCGGCAGAGCTCGCGCCGCCGCTTCCTCGCCTTCGAGCAGCGCCTGCCGCGCCGACTCCAGCGTGGCGCGAATGCCCAGCGGTGCCCGATCGGCGATGTGCTGCGCCAGTCTCAGCGCCGAGGGCAGCAATTCCTCGGGCGCCATCACTTCCTGTACCAGCCCCATGCGACAGGCCTCGTGCGCGTCGAACTCATCGCCCGTCAACAGCCAGCGCATGGCATTGCCCCATCCGGCGATCTGATGCAGACGCAGCGTCGCGCCACCGAACGCGAAAATGCCGCGTTGCACCTCCAGATGGGCGAAACGCGAATTGCTGGCGCACAGGTTGATGTCGGAGGCGAGCATCAGTTCGATACCCAGCGTCAGGCAGTAACCCTGGGCGGCGACGATCACGGGTTTGCTGACCCTCGGGCCGACGAACAAACCCCAGGGATCGCAGCCTCCCGGCGGCACTTTCCAGCCTCCTCTGAGTGACGGACCCGCTTCGGCGAGATCCAGTCCGCCCGTGAAATGGTCGCCGTGAGCGAACACCACCGCCACCCGCGCCTGTTCGTTGCGCTCGAACTCACCGTAGGCAAGGCTGAGCTGGTTGAGCATCTCCATGTCGAAGGCGTTGCGTTTGGCGACCCGATCGAGCCCGATAAGCATGATAGGACCACGCTGTTCCCGGCTGACGTGGCCTTTGGTCGAAGAGGTCATGTCCGAATTCCTGCGTGCAGAGTAGAAGGAGAGGGTGGGCTGCCTGACTGATGAGGTGAATCGTTTAAGCCTCCGCCGCCAGTAATACCGGGCTCTTGGAAAATAGACACTGACACAGGTTTGCGCAAAGCCTGTGACAGTTGGACGCAAGGTCTTCTTTCTCTGAAAAAAATCCTCACTTTTTCCGGCAATTCCGGTATAGTGCGCGCCGGCCTTTCATAGGGCCCTCGTCACGGTATGGGTTTGCGAAGCCTTCTTCACAAGCCGGTTCGGTTACGAACTATCCTTGACGATCCATTCATCAATACGTTTTCGCAAATCCCCGCCGACAAAGCAGCCAGGGTGACTCTAGGGTCTTACACGGCACGCGCAGCTTTGAAGCATGGGTCTTTGCGGATGCACTCAGAGGCAGACCCATGACCCAGGAAACCGGCGGCTTCGCCGCTCTCGACCTTCATCCGAATATTGTTGCAGCCGTTATCGCTACCGGCTACGAAGAGCCTTCGGCCATTCAGCAGCAATCGATCCCGATTATTCTTGCCGGTCACGACATGATTGGTCAGGCGCAGACAGGCACCGGTAAAACCGCCGCCTTCGCCCTGCCGATCCTGAACCGCATCGACCCGGCAAAACGCGAGCCGCAAGCGCTGATTCTCGCGCCGACTCGCGAACTGGCCCTGCAAGTGGCCACCGCGTTCGAAACCTACGCCAAGCAGATGCCAGGCGTTACCGTTGTGGCTGTTTACGGCGGCGCGCCGATGGGCCCACAGCTGAAAGCGATCCGCAACGGCGCCCAGATTGTCGTGGCGACCCCGGGCCGTCTGTGCGACCACCTGCGTCGCGACGAGAAAGTCCTGGCAACCGTGAACCACCTGGTGCTCGACGAAGCGGACGAAATGCTCAAGCTGGGCTTCATGGATGACCTGGAAGTCATCTTCAAGGCCATGCCGGAAACCCGCCAGACCGTCTTGTTCTCGGCCACGCTGCCACAGTCGATCCGTGCCATCGCCGAGCGTCACCTGAAAGACCCGAAACACGTCAAGATCCAGAGCAAGACCCAGACCGTTACCGCGATTGAGCAGGCCCACCTCCTGGTTCACGCTGACCAGAAGACCTCTGCGGTGCTGAGCCTGTTGGAAGTCGAAGATTTCGACGCCCTGATCATGTTCGTCCGCACCAAGCAAGCCACTCTGGATCTGGCCAGCGCGCTGGAAGCCAAAGGCTATAAGGCCGCTGCACTGAACGGCGACATCGCCCAGAACCAGCGTGAGCGCGTCATCGACTCGCTGAAAGACGGGCGTCTGGACATCGTTGTCGCGACCGACGTGGCCGCACGTGGTCTTGACGTTCCGCGCATCACGCACGTGTTCAACGTCGACATGCCATACGATCCGGAATCCTACGTACACCGTATCGGCCGTACTGGCCGTGCCGGTCGCGAAGGCCGTGCGCTGCTGCTGGTGACTCCACGTGAGCGCCGCATGCTGCAAGTGATCGAGCGTGTCACCGGTCAGAAGGTTGCCGAAGTTCGTCTGCCGGATTCGCAAGCCGTTCTCGATGCCCGCATCAAGAAACTGACCAACAGCCTGGCGCCGCTGGTTGCCGACGCTGAAGCCAGCCACGGTGATCTGCTGGACCGCCTGACCGCCGACATCGGCTGCACCCCGCGTGCACTCGCTGCTGCGCTGCTGCGCAAGGCCACCAACGGTCAGGCCCTGACCCTGGCTGCCATCGAGAAAGAACGTCCACTGGTGCCGAACAGCGCGCCGCGTGGTGATCGTGCCGATCGTCCGTCGGGTGACCGTCCTGATCGTGGTGATCGCGAGCGTCGTGCGCCAATGCCGCTGGCTGAAGGCCGTGCGCGTTGCCGTACCGCGCTGGGCGCGCGTGACGGTATCGCTGCCAAAAACCTGCTGGGCGCCATCCTCAACGAAGGTGGTCTGGCTCGCGAAGCGATCGGTCGCATCCAGGTGCGTGACAGCTTCAGCCTCGTCGAGCTGCCAGAAGATGGCCTCGAGCGTCTGCTGGCCAAGCTGAAAGACACTCGCGTTGCCGGCAAGCAGCTGAAACTGCGTCGTTATCGCGAAGACTGATTGGCGCTGAGCTGATCGTCTGAACAAAAAAATCCCCGACTGGTTCGGGGATTTTTTTGTCTGGATGTTCAGGTGGGGCGAGCTTGCTCGAAGGCTTCAGTGCATCCACTCAGTCTGCAGGGAGCTGCCATCGATTATTCGTGAGTAAGCTCGCTTGTATGGTGCGTACTTCCACTGTTTGGGTTGACGCTGATGGTTTGGTTTGTCCTAACGGCCAAACTGTTCCGCCTTCGGCGGGTTACTTGAAAGGACACCAAGTAACCAAGTGTCCTGGCTCCTGGCTTGGCCCTCCTGCGTCGGGTACCCGCACTCCGACGACACTCCGTGGGCCCGCGCCGAACGGACATCCATGTCCTGACGGCGCTCTCGCGGCATCCATGCCGCTCGGCCCACTGCGCGTCGTCTGCGTTTGGCCTGCACCCAAGTCGCGCTTTGTGGTGTCTGGCCTGCTGCGGTATGAAGATCAAAAGCCAGAGCGCGCTTTGCGCTGTTTAGATGCTGATGGTTCCCGCGCTCCGCGTGGTAACACATTCAATGACGCTCTGCGTCATCGGGATGTGTCGAATGCTGTCAGGCTTTGCGACCCTCAAGAAACTTACTGACCCCACTGATTTGAGAGCGATAGAGTCTCCCACAGGTATTGACCGCTTCGGCGCAGCTAAAGGCCTCACCCAAACCGGTAAATATCCATCCCCAATGCGCCCATGGTGAAGCCTTGGTGCGCGATGCTGAATGCACCGCCCGCGGCGCGTGCAAAGTACAGCGGCAGCAGATGCTCGTCCGTCGGGTGATTGCGCACGGCATTCGGTGCCAGGCGGCGGTAGTCGTGCAGCGCCTCTTCGTCATCGGCGGCAAGTTTCTCGACCATCCAGTCCCGGAAAACCAATGCCCAAGGCTCGACGCTCTCCGGTCCGGCGTGCCAGTCCAGTTCGCGCAGATTGTGAGTAATGCTGCCCGAACCTATGACGAGGACCTCTTCTTGGCGCAGGCGGTTTAACGCCTGACCCACGCGGGTTTGCAGGGCCGGCCCCATGCGTGACGGCAGCGAAACCTGAACAATCGGGATGTCGGCTTCTGGGTACATCAGCGACAGCGGCACCCAGACGCCATGGTCGAACGGACGACGCGTGTCCATTTGGGCAGGCAGGTCCGCAGCGGCCAATAATTCCATCACATGACGGGTCATCTCCAGAAGGCCGGGCGCCGGGTATTGCACGGCGAACAGCGCGGCCGGAAAACCACCGAAGTCATGCCAGGTTTCCGGTTGCGGGTTGCCATTGACCAGCAGTTCGCTGCTTTCCCAGTGGGCGGAGACGATCACAATGGCCTTGGGCCGCGGCAATTCGCTCGCCAGACGCTTCAGCGCCGGGCCGCTCTCGCCAGGTTCCAGCGCGAGCATCGGTGAGCCGTGAGAAATGAACAGGCTGGGGAACATGTCGGACGTCCTGTGCGTATAAGATAAGCAGCATGATCAGGCAGATCATTGATCTAAATCTAATATAAGTTTTCGTGCCGTTTGATCGAATTATCAGGAGCATGTATGGAGCCGCAGTTTTGGCATGAGCGCTGGGCGATCAATCAGATAGGTTTCAATCAGTCAAAGGTGAATCCATACCTTCAGAAGTTCTGGCCGGAATTGAACCTGAAGGCGGGCGAGCGGGTGCTCGTGCCCTTGTGCGGTAAAAGCATCGACATGCACTGGCTCAACCAGCAGGGCCTTCATGTCGTGGGGGTCGAACTTTCCGAGAAGGCCGTTCAGGATTTTTTCACTGAGGCCCAAGTCGAGCCATGGGTGAAAGAAAAGGGCCGGTTCAAGGTGTACAGCCATGGGGCCTGCGAGATCTGGTGCGGTGATTTCTTTGCGCTGAACGCCAAGGATATTGGCAATTGTTCAGCGCTGTACGACCGCGCCGCGCTGATCGCACTGCCGTCTGACATGCGCTGGCGCTATGTCGAGCACCTTAATCGCGTCCTGCCCGCCGATTGCCGCGGCCTCCTGATTTCTCTGGATTACGAGCAGTCGGAGATCGATGGTCCACCATTCTCGGTCCCTGAAGACGAAGTGATGCAATTGCTGTCGCCCGAGTGGCGAGTGAAGCTGATTGCCGACGAAGATGTGCTGCAAAAGAGCCGCAAATTTCTGGACGCTGGTGCTAGCCGGCTGATCGAGTCGGCGTACCGAATGTTTCGCCGTTAATTTCTGGCGAAAGAAAAGGGCGACTCGCGTCGCCCTTTCTCGTAGCTGCAGGTCAATCAACCGCGACGGCGCAGGGCTTCAATACGATCTTCCAGAGCCGGGTGGCTCATGAACAGACCAGCAAGGCCGTGCTTCAGCCCGCCGTTGATACCGAACGCGGTCAGGCTGTCGGGCATCTGTACCGGAACACCCTGTTCCGAACGCAGGCGCTGCAGAGCGCTGATCATCGCGCCGGTACCGGCCAGTCGGGCACCGGCATCGTCGGCACGGTATTCACGCTTGCGCGAGAACCACATGACGATGGCGCTGGCCAGGAAGCCCAGGACGATTTCGGCAAAGATGGTCGCGATGTAGTAAGCGATCCCTTGGCCTTCTTCGTTCTTGAAAATCACCTTGTCGACGAAGTTGCCGATGATCCGCGCGAAGAACATCACAAAGGTGTTCACCACGCCCTGCACCAGCGCCAGCGTCACCATGTCGCCGTTGGCGACGTGGCCGATCTCGTGGGCCAGGACCGCCTTCACTTCATCGGGCGAAAAGCGTTCCAGCAAGCCTTGGCTGACGGCAACCAGTGCATCGTTCTTGTTCCAGCCGGTGGCGAAGGCGTTGGCCTCATAGGCCGGGAAAATACCGACTTCCGGCATCTTGATGCCAGCCTCGCGGGCCAGTTGTTCTACGGTCTGCATCAGCCATTGTTCATGACGGGTGCGGGGTTGGGTGATGATCTGGGTGCCAGTGCTCATCTTCGCCATCCACTTGGAGATGAACAGCGAGAACAGCGAGCCGGCGAAACCAAATACGGCGCAGAAGATCAGCAGCTGATTGAGGTTGAGATCAACCCCGTTGGCCGCCATGAACCCATTGAAGCCAAAAAGGCTCAGGGTGATGCTGGCAATCAGCACGACCGCAAGGTTAGTGGCCAAAAACAGCAAGATGCGCATCATGGTGTGGAGTGTCTCCTCGTGAAGAATGTGTAACGTGTTGCGGGGTATATAAGGTGATGTCTGTGCGTATTCAACCGGTCGACTATTTCAAACTGTGTCGTTTAGCGTCGCCAATGCAATTATGGGCCATTGGCGAGAGGGTGAGGGTAGAGCGGTGGTTCTCTAAATCGCTTCGCACCGGCTTGCTGGCAGAGGCGTCAGGGCAGAAACATGGAGGTGCCTGACGCGACGTCTTCGCCAGCAAGCCGGCTTCTACGCAAGCAGCATTACTGCTTGTAGGACTTGAGGAAATTGCCGATCCGTCCGATCGCTTGTTCCAGATCATCCACACGCGGCAACGTCACCACGCGGAAATGGTCCGGCCATGGCCAGTTGAACGCGGTGCCCTGAACGATCAGCAGTTTTTCCGAGAGCAGCAGGTCCAGCGCGAATTTTTCATCGTTATGGATCGGGCATACTTTCGGGTCGATGCGCGGGAAGGCGTACAGCGCGCCCATCGGCTTCACGCAGCTGACGCCGGGAATGTCGTTGAGCAGTTCCCAGGTACGGTTGCGCTGCTCCAGCAGGCGGCCCGGCGGCAGGATCAGGTCATTGATGCTTTGATAGCCGCCCAGTGCGGTCTGGATGGCATGCTGGCTCGGCACGTTGGCGCAAAGCCGCATGTTGGCGAGAATGTCGATGCCTTCAATGTAGCTCTGGGCGTTGTGCTTGGGTCCGGAAATCGCGATCCAGCCCGAACGGAAACCGGCCACCCGGTAGGATTTGGACAGACCGTTGAAGGTCAGGCACAGCAGGTCCGGCGCCAGCGATGCCGTGCAGATGTGTACGGCGTCGTCATACAGGATCTTGTCGTAGATCTCATCGGAAAACACCACCAGATTGTGCTGGCGGGCGATTTCCAGCATGCCCAGCAGCACTTCTTTCGAGTACACCGCGCCGGTCGGGTTGTTCGGGTTGATGATCACCATGGCCTTGGTGTTGGGGGTGATCTTGGCCTTGATGTCATCCAGATCGGGCCACCAGTTGGCTTGCTCGTCGCACAGGTAATGCACCGGATTGCCACCGGACAGTGCAACGGCCGCGGTCCACAGCGGATAGTCAGGCGCGGGAACCAGGACCTCGTCGCCGTTGTTCAGCAAGGCCTGCATCGACATGACGATCAACTCGGAGACGCCGTTGCCCAGGTAGATGTCTTCGATGCCGACCCCTTCGACCTGCTTTTGCTGGTAGTACTGCATCACCGCCTTGCGCGCGCTGAACAGGCCTTTGGAGTCGCTGTAGCCTTGCGCCGTTGGCAGGTTGCGGATCACGTCCTGCAGGATTTCGTCCGGCGCTTCGAAACCAAACGGCGCCGGGTTGCCGATGTTCAGCTTGAGGATGCGATGG
This sequence comes from Pseudomonas sp. NFACC02, assembly GCF_900110765.1. Classification (GTDB taxonomy): domain Bacteria; phylum Pseudomonadota; class Gammaproteobacteria; order Pseudomonadales; family Pseudomonadaceae; genus Aquipseudomonas. The sequence continues at coordinate 136,409 of NZ_FOEO01000009.1, read as the reverse complement.
CCTTCCTCTTCCAGGCGCTTGGCGTGCTTGAGCACGGGCCCGCGAATGTCGTAGCAGACGTTGGCAAGCTTGTTCGATTTGCTGAACTGCATGGTGATTGATCCCGAAAATGGACGACCCGCGGTAAACGAAGAAGGCGGACCGTTAAGCACTACGCCATCAAAATGGGTTTGTATGCGAGAAACGCGGGTGACAGACTGGCGTCTAACGAAGGCGCAATCATACGTGCCACCCGATCCGTGGAAAAGACACAGATCGGGCTTTTTCAGTTGTGGAGGTGTACCCGTGGAAAAGCTGGAAAAAACCCTCGAAGAATGGAAACAGATGCTTGATCCGGAGCAATACAACGTCTGTCGCCTCAAAGCCACCGAGCGGCCTTTCACAGGCAAGTACAACAGCACCAAAACCGATGGCGTCTACCATTGCGTGTGCTGCAATGAAGCGCTGTTCGATTCCACCACCAAGTTCGATTCGGGCTGCGGCTGGCCGAGCTTCTATGCGCCGATCGAGGGCAGTGCCGTGGTAGAGGTGCGCGACGTCAGTCACGGGATGATCCGTACCGAAGTGGTCTGCGCCAAATGCGATGCGCACTTGGGGCACGTATTTCCTGACGGTCCACCGCCGACAGGTCTGCGTTATTGCATCAACTCGGTGTGCCTGGACCTGGTACCCCGCGCAGCCTGAGCGTGTGCCTGGAACGTATGGCCCGGTATCACCGTCGATAATTGGATAGCGCGCCAATCAACGGCGCGCTAATTTGGCCGCTTGATCCTTTTCGAGGCATCGCCATGAGCGAGACGTTGCTGAACATTCCGGTGCAGACCATCAACGGCGAGCAGAAGACGCTCGCCGACTACGCTGGCAAGGCATTGCTGGTGGTTAACACCGCCAGCAAATGCGGTTTCACCCCTCAGTACAAAGGTCTTGAGAAGCTCTGGGAGACCTACAAGGATCGGGGGCTGGTGGTGTTGGGTTTCCCGTGCAATCAGTTCGGGAAACAGGAACCGGGCAACGAAGGGGCGATTTCCGAGTTCTGCGAGTTGAACTACGGTGTGAGTTTTCCGTTGTTCAAGAAGATTGACGTGAACGGCAGCGATGCCCATCCACTGTTCGTGCAACTGAAGAAACAGGCGCCGGGCCTGTTGGGGTCTGAGCGCATCAAGTGGAACTTCACCAAATTCCTGATCGGCAGGGACGGCAAGCTGGTCAAGCGTTATGCACCGATGACCAAGCCCGAAGAGCTGACGTCCGACATCGAAGCGTTGTTGAAATAGGGGCAGTCTCAAGCCTCAAGCGACTGCGGCGTGCTTAGCGTGTGCCTTACGGCTTGATGGGCGCCGCCGTGATCCACTGATCCAGCAGATTCACCAGTTCTTCGCGGTGAAACGGCTTGGCGAGGTAGTCGTTCATCCCGGCGTTCTTGCAGTGTTCGCGCTCTTCCGGCATCGCGTTGGCCGTCAGGGCGATGATTGGCAGGTCTGGCCATTTCCCGCTCTGACGTATCAAGCGAGTGGCGGCGTAGCCGTCCATCACTGGCATGTTGCAATCCATCAGCACCAGATCGAAACGGCCGCGTTCCAGTTGCTGCAAAGCTTCACCGCCGTGACTGCTGACGACCACCTCGCAACCCAGTTTGCCCAGCATGCCTTTGGCCACCAACTGGTTCACCGGGTTGTCCTCCACCAGCAGAATGCGCGCACGATGGGCCTGGGGCAGCCCGCTCGTGGGTCGATCGCCGGCCTGTTGCTCGTCCACGAGCAACACCCGTTTGAGCGCCTGATGCAAAACGCTGCGGGACAACGGCCGTGCCTGTTGTTGCAGCGGTGCGAGCGCCACCACTTGCTGGGCAGGCATGAAGTTGCCGTACGCGGTGACCAGCAGAATGGGAATCTTTGTGGCCGGACGGACGCCGATCAGGCATTCAGGGCAGTCGGTGATCAGCAAATCCGGTGGCAGTTCCGGGTGGGGGTCGCTGGCTGAAAAGTGCCGATACTCGATGCCCCATTCCGGCAGCAGCCGACTCAACATCTCAACCAGACCACTGTTCGCCGGACTGACCACCACCACTCGCCCGTTAAGTCCCGGCCAGACGGGGGGCGGAGCGTGTTCCGGCAGGGGCAGGTCGGCATAGAACCGGCTGCCGACACCCGGGGTGGATTCGATATTCAACTGACCGTTCATGGCTTCGCACAGGTTGTGGGTCAGGGTCAGACCCAGGCCCGTGCCGCCATACTGACGGGTGGTCGCCGCTTCGGCCTGTGTGAACGGCTGAAAGATTTTCGCCTGCGCATCCTGGGCGATGCCGATACCGGTGTCGCGCACTTCGATGCGGACCATGTCCTCGTGCTGACTCAAACGCACGTCGACGCGGCCCTCGCGGGTGAATTTGAGCGCGTTGGACAACAGGTTGCTGACGATCTGACGAACCCGTGTCGGATCGCCGAGGAGCAACGCCGGGAAGCGAGGGTCGATCAGGCAGGTGAGCTCGACGCTGGGAGCGGCATTCTGCGACAGCAGGTTGGCGGTGTCCTCGATCAGTGTGGCGAGGTCAAAGGGAATGCGTTCCAGTTCGAGCTGGCCAGCATCGAATTTAGACAGGTCGAGGATGTCGTTCAGCAACTCGACCAGGACTTTGCCGGAGTCGTGAGCAATCGACAGCTGTTGCCGTTGTTCAGCGCTCAGCGGTCCGTCCAGTGACAACGCCAGCATGCCCAGCAGACCATTGAGTGGCGTGCGGATCTCATGGCTCATGTGCGCCAGGAACGCCGAGCGCGCGTGGGCCATGTCCAGTGCGGTGCTGCGCGCGATCTGCAGCTCTTCGTTGGATTGGCTCAAGCGTGCGTTGCTGGACTTGAGTTCCAGGGTGCGGGCCGAAACGATGTCTTCAAGCTCGTTCAAGTGATCGGTCAGCCGGTTCTCGGCGTCCAGCCGCCGGCCGAATTCAGAGGCGACATTGTCGAACTGCTGGTTGGCGACCCGCACCAGGACACCGATTTCGTCGTTCTCATGCCCGGCGGGACAGGGCAGCGGAACCTGCCTGGGGCTACGCGAATCCCGCTGGGCCAGTGCCCGGATGACACCGGTCAATGGCTTGGTCAGGGTCAGGTAAAACAAGCCCATCAGGATCGCGGCAAGCACGAGGCTGCGGACAAAGCCGTTGAGCATCGTGATTTCGGCCCGCTGCAAAAAGTGGCTGCCGAATTCGAAGGTGTCGACATCCAGGTACAGCGTACCGATCGCCTCGTTCGGCATATGGTCCAGGTGCAGCACATCCTCGAACTGACGGCTTTTGCCGAACAGTCCGTCGCTGAGCATGCGATAGGGGCTTTGCGCCGGAGGGCGCGACACGGCCGCCAGGACAACGTTGTTGTTGTCGATCAGTCGGGCGCCGACCACGGCGGGCGAATGAAGCAGGCCCATGGTGAGCTCTTGTGCGAGCTCGGCGTCGATGTTGTAGGCGATGCGCGAAGCGGGGTTATGACTGATTTGCAGCAGGGAGCGAATTTCACGATCGATGGAGGCGTCTTCGCTGGCATAATCGATCGCAATCTGGACGAGGCTGAGCAGGGTTCCCAACAAGAAGCCGATCAGAACCGTCATACGGGCCTGTTTGAACGACAATCGGTGTGTGACTGGTATATCCATAAGGGCATTTGATCCAGAGGGCACTTGCACTTCATGTGTCCGTCGCGGTCAAGCATAGCTGATCGCACACCGGCTTTAACCAGTTAAATCAAGGAGACATTGTGGATTCTCGGTTGAACGCATTTCTGGAACGCGCCGAATCGGTCCTGGCGCGCCTCGAGCCTTTGTTGCCGGCCGTGCGCGAGCCGGTGGACTGGGACAAGGCACTGGCCGCGCGCTGGGTGCGTGAAGGTCGCGTCGGTTACCTGATGCCGCTTGATGTGACACTGGACATGCGCCTGTCCGACTTGATCGGCGTCGATCATCAGCGTGAACAGCTGGGGCGCAACACCCAGCAGTTCATCGACGGTCTGCCCGCCAACCACGCGCTGCTGTGGGGATCGCGCGGTACCGGCAAATCTTCGCTGGTGCGCGCGCTGCTGGCGGAGCATGCCAAGGCGGGCTTACGTCTGATTGAAATCGAGCGCGATCACCTGGGCGACCTGCCAAGGGTCGTGGAGCAATTGCAGAAGTTGCCGCAGCGCTTCGTGCTGTTCTGCGACGACCTGTCGTTCGATTCCGGTGAAGGCGATTATCGCGTGCTCAAGAGTGTGCTCGATGGTTCTCTGGAGCAGGCGCCGGACAACGTTTTGCTGTACGCCACGTCGAACCGTCGTCATCTGGTGCCGGAGAAGGAAAGCGACAATGCGCACTGGCAGCGCGGCGACGACGGCGAGATTCATCCGAGTGAAGCGGTGGAGGACAAGATTGCCCTGTCTGACCGCTTTGGTTTGTGGCTGTCCTTCTATCCCTTCACGCAGGAACACTTCCTTGACGTGGTAGAGCACTGGGTCGGCGAGCTGGCCGCCAAGGCCGGTCTGAAATGGCAGCGTGACCCTGAATTCGACATCCTTGCCGTGCGCTGGGCGACCGGTCGCGGCAACCGAAATGGCCGGTGTGCCTATCAGTTCGCCCGTTATTGGGTTGGTTTGAAAATGCTGGAGCAACATCCATGATCGATTTGAATGCAGCGGGCGAGGGGCTGGACGGCTATCGCCTGCTGGCTGCGCAACTGGAATCCCTGCTGGCCGACGAGCGCGACTTCATCGCAAACGCCGCACAGTTTTCTGCCTTCCTTTATACCCAGCTCGACGATTTGAACTGGGCGGGGTTTTACCTTAGCCGTAACGAAGAACTGGTGCTGGGTCCGTTCCAGGGCCAAATCGCCTGTGTACGGATTCCGTTCGGCAAGGGGGTCTGTGGAACGGCGGCGCAACGCCGTGAGACGCAACGCGTGCTCGACGTGCACGCGTTTCCGGGGCACATCGCCTGCGACAGCGCGTCGAACAGTGAACTGGTCGTGCCGTTGGTCAAGGAAGGGCGTTTGATCGGTGTGCTGGACCTGGACAGTCCGAGTCTGGCGCGTTTCAGCGAGGCGGATCAGGCGGGTATCGAGCAATTGGCGGCGATTTTCCTCAAAGCCACTGACTGCTGAGACGCGTCGGGCTGTGGAGCGACTGCATTCGCTCCGCAGCCCGGGAACATCAGTCGTAGATCGCTTTCTTTTTCCATTCGGCATCGGCGTCGTCGGCTTTGAGGCCTTCGGTGAGCTCGTTGTGGTCATCTTCCGTCGGCGCAATGGTGTCCAGCACCATCGCATTGGCCCGTGCCAGTTGCCGTTCCATCGCCTGCAAGTGGTTTTTCCACGGCGCAGGTTCGGCCTGATTCTTCAGGTATTGCACGCCGCGTTCAAACGCCAGACGCGCCTGACCGGGCTGTTCCTGATTCAAGGCTTGCTGCCCCAGGTTGTTGAAGAACTCGATATGCAGCAGCACCAGCATGTTGCGGATCTCACGAATCCAGTGCTTGGCTTCGGCGGTCTGCAAGGCGCCGTCATGGGCCGCGCGGGTGACCTGTCCATGCATGGCTTCCAGAAGAAAGCGCACGTCCTTGGCCTTGGCTTCTGTCTGAATCGGGCTGGCCGGGTTGGTGACCTTGATGGCATCGCCCTGGGCCACCAGTGCTTCGAGCTCGGTCTCGCGTTCCTGCAGGCCGGGGTTGTTTCTTCTCTCCAGGGCAATCAGGCGCTTGACCACGTTCAGTTCCAGACGCACCAGCAAGAGCTTGAGTGCCGGGGTCATCAATTGGCCGGGGAACGTTTCGGACAGCTCGCTGCAACGCCGCAGGCGATCGTTGAGCTCAACCAGCGTGCGCGCGCGCTCGACCTTCTTGCTTTCGGCCACGTGATTCAAATAGCCAACCGCAATCAGGAGTACGATGCCGGCTACAACCAACAGGGTGATAAAGAGTGGTGTCACCGTACTAGCCTCAATTCAGGTTATTTGCGCCGAGTGTAGTGGCTATGCACTATCGCGGAAAGGGTAATGGTCAGATGCCTACTGATTGCCGTGTGCACTGACAACGTTGTATCGGCCGTCCATTACCGAAATAGAGGGCGAAGTCATTGATTTGAATAAATTTTCATTGGGGGGTTGACGACCCCTCCAACCATCCATAGAATGCGCGCCACTTGCAGCGTAAAGCACACAGCGAAGCGCGGCAGGGAGTGAATGTTGTAGCGTGTCCCCTTCGTCTAGTGGCCTAGGACACCGCCCTTTCACGGCGGTAACAGGGGTTCGAGTCCCCTAGGGGACGCCATTGCGGGAATAGCTCAGTTGGTAGAGCACGACCTTGCCAAGGTCGGGGTCGCGAGTTCGAGTCTCGTTTCCCGCTCCAATTTTAAGCAGTTTCGCTTTAAAGCGAAGCTGAGTGAAACCAGAAAGCCTCTTCGGATGGATTTCTGGAACTGAAACACAACACCATGGTGTTTCAGGCAGTGTCCCCTTCGTCTAGTGGCCTAGGACACCGCCCTTTCACGGCGGTAACAGGGGTTCGAGTCCCCTAGGGGACGCCATATTGCGGGAATAGCTCAGTTGGTAGAGCACGACCTTGCCAAGGTCGGGGTCGCGAGTTCGAGTCTCGTTTCCCGCTCCAAATTCACAAAAACGCCGCTCACCAGAGCGGCGTTTTTGTTTGTGCGTTTTTTAGTTCCAGTCTCACTTTTGGGCGTGCGGACCGAGAGGGGCCTGAAACGTCTCAGACCACCTCGTCGCATTCAGCCCTTAAGCAACTTCGCCTATCAGGCAAGGAGATCGACCCTGGTCGCTGGTGTTGCCATTGCCGCGAGCTACGAAGTGCCCCGACCCGGTTTCCTCAGGTCAGCCCTCACAATTTGTACGGTCAAGTAGCGTTCGCCGCGCTGTTGTCTGGCGGCGGGGCCTACCCGGGCGTACGCGCTTATCCGTCGGGGTCTTCGCTATGCGCTGGATCATTCGCTGACCGAATCCCTGGCGGCGGAGCGTCGCAGCCAGCGTCAGGCGGGCGCGACGCTGGACTTTGCCGCAGGTGTGGCGGCGTTCCGGGAAAAGCGTCGGGCGATGTTTACAGGGCGCTAGCAGCCATGCCCGCGCCCTGATCGTTGCGCCGCTCAGTGGGGCTGATCCGATGCTCTGCCGTTCAGCAGGTAGTCGATGGCGGCGGCGTCGACATTCCAGTCGACCAGCGTCTCGCGTGCGGCATCACCCTGCAAGGAAGCTTGCACCGCGCTCGGGGTTCGAGAAAAGCGAGGGGCCGGTGCCGGCTGATGAACGCCGTCGAGTTCGATGAACGTCTCGCGAGCGATGTTATGCGGGTCCATGGCGGCCTCTGCGGCATTCAGTACCGGGGCAAAACACGTATCGGCATCGCCCATCACCCGAACCCATTCCGCGCGGCTTTTGCTGGCGAATGTACGCTCGAATACGGCTTTCATCTGCGGCCACGACGCGCGGTCCATCTGTGGCTGAGTCAAGGTATCGGCCAGGCCCGTTTTCTCCAACAGCAAGGCATAGAACTGAGGTTCAATCGCGCCGATGGCTACGAAGTTTCCATCCGCGCAGCGATACGTATCGTAGAAGGGCGCCCCCCCGTCCAGGAGATTGGCCGCGCGCTGTTCCTGCCACTGACCCAGTGCGCGCAGCTTGTAGAGAATCGCGGTCAGGTAGCAGGTGCCATCGGTGATGGCAGCGTCCACCACTTGCCCCTGGCCGGTGCTACGTGCATTCAGTACGCCGGCCAGAAGCCCGACCGCGAGCATCATGGCTCCACCGCCGTAATCCCCGACCAGATTCAACGGCGGTACAGGCTTGTCACGGGGGCCGATGTCCGCAAGCGCGCCGGTAATGGCGATGTAATTGATGTCGTGACCCGCCCGCTGTGCATAGGGGCCGTGCTGACCCCATCCGGTCATTCGGCCGTAGATCAGACGCGCATTGCGCGCCAGCATGACCTGCGGGCCGAGGCCGAGGCGTTCCATCACCCCCGGTCGGTAACTCTCGATGACGATGTCCGCCTGGTCGCAGAGGGCCAGGCACGCTTCGACTGACCGGCTGTCTTTCAGGTTTGCCACGATAGCGCGACGACCGCGTCCGTCCACGTGGACGGCCGGGTTCATCGCCGTGCTGGCTTGACGATCGATACGTATCACTTGCGCGCCCATGTCCGAGAGCACCATGGCGCAAAACGGGCCGGGCCCAATGCCGGCAAACTCCACCACTTTCAAACCTTGAAGAGGACCAGAGGTCATTTTATCCACCCTATCTGTTTCGGTTTGTAAGGCGCACGCGCGGTCACGGCTTGAGCGGCCTCGTCCAGGCTTTCGAAACCCTGTACGTGGCTGCGCATGAAAGTCATGATCTTTTCGGCGCCCTCTGCATTGATGTGGAGTGTGAGGTCCACCAACACCAAGGCGCGAGCGATCGGGGCAATCGCTTCGCCCGCCGCCGCCAGCGCGGTCAGACCGCTCATTGAGGCGCCCACCAGAACAGGCGGGGACGACAGGTGGGCAAGGATCGCATGCAAGTCTGCAACCATGGCATCGAGCGTGTAGTCGCCGCGCGGGTCCCAGTCGCTTTCACCATGGCCCCGCGCATCGAACGAAATGACATAGTGCCCGGCTGTCACCAGAGCATCGAACGCGTTATTCCAGCTATGCCGGGTCTGTCCTCCACCATGCAGCAGCACAACGGGAGGGTGTGCAGGATCCCCGCCCGTTGCAGCCAGGCCCCGTCCATCCTCGTTTCTGAACTGCTGCATGGTGCGCCTCACAGGGTCAGTGCGACAGCGCCGAAGGGGCAACCTTCCGCGGACAGCGTGTACTTGCCACGCAATTCCATACCCGGGGGGCCTGAAAAACGTCTCAGGCCCACCTCGTCGCATTCAGCCTTTAAGCAACTTCAAGAGCGCGTCGGCGTCCAGTTTTGCGCTGATCTCGCCGCCGTCCAGCAGGCTGTCGGCCAGATCGCGTTTGCGCCCGTGCAGAGCGACGATCTGTTCTTCGATGCTGTTCTCCGTGACCAGCCGGTAGATCGTCACCGGCCGTTGCTGGCCCATGCGATGGGCGCGGTCGCTGGCCTGGTCTTCAACCGCTGGGTTCCACCAAGGGTCCAGGTGGATGACGTAGTCGGCTGCCGTCAGGTTGAGACCGCTGCCGCCGGCCTTGAGGCTGATCAGGAAGATTTCGCCCACGCCCGCCTGGAAGGCTTCGACGCGCTTCTGGCGCTCCTTGGCCGGAGTTGCGCCGTCCAGGTATTGATAGGCGATGCCCTGCTGGTCGAGCCATGCCCGCACGATGCTCAAGTGATCGACGAACTGGCTGAACACCAGCGCCTTGTGACGGTTCTCCAGCAACTCCTCGACGATCTCCTTGAAGGCTTGCAACTTGCTGCCGGGCAGCGTCGAGCCCGGCAGGACCAGAGACGGGTGGCAACAGAAGCGCCGCAGACGGGTGATTTCCGCCAGCACCTGCATGGATTTGACCGCCTGCGGATCGATGCGCGAGAGCGTGTCGACCGCTTGCTGACGCAGGGCCTCGTACTGATGGGCTTCTTCGTCCGACAGCGGCACTTTGTAGGTGATTTCGGTGCGCGCCGGGAGTTCTTCCAGCACCTGGCTTTTCAGGCGACGCAAAATGAACGGTTGAATCAATGCCTTCAACGCTCGTCGTGCCGCGACATCGCCTTGCTCGATGGGGGTTGCGAAGCGCGCGGCGAAACTGTCCTGGCTGCCCAGCAGGCCGGGGTTGATGAAGCGGAACAGGTTCCACAATTCGCCAAGGTGGTTTTCCAGTGGCGTGCCGGTGGCGACCATGCGGAAATCGGCGTTCAGTGCCATGACCGTCTGGGAGCGCTTGGTCTGTGCGTTCTTGATTGCTTGCGCTTCGTCCAGTACCACGCTGCTCCAGTGCTGCGCGGTGAACGCAGCGGTCTCTTGTTGCAGCAGGCCATAACTGACGACCACCAGATCCCCTGGGCCGAGGTCGTCCAGGCTGCGGTTCTGCTGATACAGCCGCAATTTCAGGCTGGGCGCGAAGCGGGCGCTTTCGGCTTGCCAGTTCAGCGTGACGGAGGTCGGTGCCACCACCAGTTGCGGCCCCAGACTCCCCCGTTGCAACAGCAACGCCAATGTCTGCACGGTCTTGCCCAGGCCCATGTCGTCGGCCAGGCAGGCGCCCACGCCCCATTGCGCGAGACGCGCCAGCCATACGAAGCCTTCGTGCTGGTAATCGCGCAAGTCGGCTTGCAGGGTGCCCGGCACCTGAGGCTGGTAATCGCGCAACGATTCCAGCCTGTCGAGGTGCGTTTGCCACCCCGCATCGGCTTCGAACTCCCCGGCCTCCTGAGCAAGACTGGCCAGCAGCGGCGTCGTTAGCGTGCTCAGGCGCAGTCCCTGGTCGTTGACCCGGTCCGCCAGGTGCGCCAGTTCATCGAGGCGCTTGCGCAGGCTGTCGTCGAGGGCCAGCCAGTCGTGTTCGTTGAGTTTCAGGAAGCGCCCGGGACTGGCCTTGAGCAACTCCAGCATCTGTTTCAACTGGAGCACCTTGCCGTCGTCCAGGGTGATACTGCCCTGCAGGACAAACCAGTCACCCTGCTGACGAAGTCCCAGTTTGAGCTGGCTCAGGCCGGAGCGGCCCTTGATGCGCATGCGTTCGCCTTCCGGCCAGATGCAATGAAGCTGTTCGCCGTCCAGCGCGTGCAATTCGCTGAGCAGTTGCAGGGCATGCTGAGGTTGATCCAGTTGCCACTCCTGGCCATCGCTGTCGGCATAGGCGAGTCCCGGACAGGCGTTCAGCACATGCTGCAGCGCCTGCCGTTCAGCGTCCAGATTCCTGATGACCTGCAGGGGCTTGCCGCCGCGCTCGCCCAGCAGGTTTTCGGCGCCCTGGCCGGGACGGAACCAACTGCCGTCCGCCAGTGGACGCACCAGCAATTGCAAACGGACACCTTCGGCCAGAGGCAACAAGTGGGCGTAGAGGCGGGTGTCGGCGGGTTCCTGATCGAGGTGCCCGGTAAGCTCGGGAATGTCCGAGTGAATCGGCAGCAGCGGGGCGATGGCGCTGACGGCTTCGATCAATTGCGCTTTCGCCTCCGTCGGCACGTTCAAACCTTTGCCGACGATCTCGGCGATTTTGCGCAGTTCACGGCTGATGGGATAAACCAGAAGACGGGTCGGCGTTTCTTTGTGCAGGTAGACGTCCTCTGCGCCGACGATGCCCTGCGGCTCAAGCTGGAGGTGAATCTGCCCGCCACGGGACTGAAGGTTCAGGGAGGCCTGGCCGGCTTGCAGGTCGATCCGCACATCAGGCGCGTCCTGCCAGTACAGCGCCGGGTGTCCGACCAGCCGAGGCAAGGCCAGGCCAGCGGGGAGTTCGTACTCAACGCTGCCGTAATGGTAATGGCTGACCACAATGGCGCTGATGGCCTGGCGATCCTGCTCGCAGAGGAAATCCATGATCGCGCCGTCGTCCATCAGGCGTTTCAGCGCGACGGTGCGACCTTTGCTCCATTGGCCCTTGGCGTTGCGCTTTTGCTCGCGTGGCTCGACCTGCACATGGTAGGTGCTCAACGAAATCAGCCAGGCCAGACGCGTGGGTTTCTCTTCGGCGGTGGCGGTTGCGGCAACCGTTCCGGGCCTCAGCTGACTCAGCGCATTGAGCGCATGCTGCCAGGCTTCCTGGCGATACAGCAGGGACACCAGCGGCTGGAGATCGGCGCTCAGGTGTACATCGGTAAATTGCCGGGGCGATCCGAATTGCACGGCGATCAGCGCGTCGAACTCTGCCGCCAGCCAGGCATAGCCTTCCCGGTGAAGTTGATCGCGGTAATCCTCCAGCATCGTGTGCCATTTTTCCTGGCGCGCCTGGGGGGCGTCCAGCCAGTACAGCGCGAGCGCCAGTACCAAGCCATCCATGCCATTCAATGTGGCAGGGAGGCGCGACGACGACATGGACGACTTTTCACCTTTGAACTGTTCCAGCAGATGTTCAAGGACGTCATAGGCGGCGCCGTAATTCTCTTTCACCCCCAAGGTGATGGCTTGCTTGAGCTGCGCCTGTTGTTTCGGATCGTTCTCGGCGAACAGTGCCAGGCAGTAAAACGCATTGAGCACCGGAGGCAGGTCGATCTTGCGCTTCTTGAGGACCCTGCGCATTTCGGTCAGCCAACTGCGCATGAGCAGCAGTGTCTCGGTCACCTGACCCCGCAGCATCAGGTTGATGGTTCGGTGCATGAGCTCCAGCTCATTCGCGCCCAGGTAATCGAGCATGTCCCAGTCGCCACGCCACAGCGCCTGGAGCGAGAGCTCCACTGCCAGCTCGAAGGAGGGCTGGACCTCCATCTCACGCAGGGCCAGCTCGTAGGTGTGACCGGCCGGGCCGAGCCGAGCGTTGAGCAGATTGAGGTGGTCTTCCACCAGCAGCGCTCGCGCGGCGTCATCGAGTCGGGCAAACACCTCCAGACCTTCCGGGCTGCCTTGCAGCACGTGCATGGGGTGCGGTGCGGCGTTAGTGGGGTGGACAAAAATATACGTGGCCAGTTGCAGCGATTGATCCAGTGCGCCTGTATCGCCGATGAGCAGGCTGAGCCAGAGGTCTTGCAATATGCGTGATCGGGCGGGCGTCTGCCAGGCACTGAGCGCAGGCAATCCCGAGATGATCTCGTGCAGCCACTGATCACGGTCCGGCGCGTTCAACAGGTCCAGCAACACGCGGTTGTAGCGTGCCGGGGCGACGCTGAAGTATTGCCCTTCAGGTTGTTGATCCAGCACCACCCACTCTTCGTGCTGCAGCCACTCCAGCATCTTCACCAGCGCAGGAGCGTCGACCAGCTTGCCGTGAAAGTCCGACACGCCCATCGCCCGCAAGAGTTTGAGCAACGACGTCTTACCCTTGCCGGGAAACGAGGTCACTAAACCAAACAACACCCTCATGCAGTTATCCGGTAGAGGGTCGGGGATGTGGGACTGGGTGAACAGCATACTGGACCTCATTGGACACGCGGTCGCCCGGGAGGCGGTGGCTCATCCTCAGGCAAAGCTCGTATTTTTCACCAGACGGCGGCGCTTGTCGAACTTCCTCCCCGACACTGATCAAGGCATCTGCCTGAACTGTCGTCTGACCTATGATTTTTTCAACCAGGAGGGGCTGACTAAATGGCGTCCGGCTGCCACTGTATTCGACGACTTCATCGCAGAGCCGGGTGCTGACGACAGGCGGTTGGCACAAGCACAGCACTGATGCGTAACGCGGATATAAGGCGACCGCAAGGGCGAGCCGGTGGCAGCGACGTGCTCGCCGGTGCCTTCGACAGCGAAATCGGGAGGGTAAGCATTATGGGCTTCACGTCGTTGCATTGGGGGGCGTATCGCCCGCGGGTGGTGAATGGGCGGCTGGAGGCGATGGAGCCTGTTTCCTGGGATGCCGATCCATCGCCCATAGGCGCGTCGATCCCCGGCGCGATCGATTCGCCGACCCGCATCCGCCGCCCCGCCATTCGGCGCGGTTTTCTTGAGCGTTTTGCCGATCATCCGGCATTGAGAAGCCCGCACCTGCGGGGGCAGGAGGCCTTTGTCGAAGTGTCTTGGGACGCCGCGCTCGACCTGGTTGCCCGCGAACTGACGCGTGTCAAAGGCGAGCATGGCAACGCTGCGATTTTCGGCGGCAGTTACGGCTGGGGCAGTGCCGGGCGTTTTCATCATGCTCAGAGTCAACTGCATCGGTTCCTCAACGGATTCGGCGGCTACGTCTCCAGCGTCGACAGCTACAGCCTGGGTGCCGGGCGCGTGGTGATGCCGCACGTCGTCGGCAGCATGGACTGGCTGCTGGCGGCTCACACCCCGTGGGAGAACCTGGCAAAACATTGTGAGATGTTTGTGGCATTCGGCGGTTTGCCTATTAAAAACGCCCAGTGCAGTCCGGGCGGCGCGAGCGACCATCAGGTGGCGGGGGCTATCGAGCGGATGTCGCAGGCGGGCGTGCGCTTCGTCAACGTCAGCCCGTTGCGCGATGACCTGCAAGGTCCTGAGCATAATGAGTGGCTGGCGGTACGGCCCGGCACCGACACGGCGCTGATGATGGCGTTGTGTTGGGTGCTGGTAGACGAAGGGCTGTACAGCGAGGATTTTCTTCGGCGTTACACCGTGGGCCACGAGCGATTCATCACGTACCTGCGTGGTCATCTCGACGGCGTGGCCAAGACGCCTGAGTGGGCCGCTGCACTGACCGGTCTTGAGGCGGACCGGATCATTGGTCTTGCCAGAGAGATGGCCGGCAAGCGAACCCTGATCAACGTGGCCTATTCGCTCCAGCGCTCGGTGCATGGCGAACAACCCTTCTGGATGACCGTGACCCTGGCCGCCATGCTGGGGCAGATCGGTTTGCCGGGCGGTGGATTCGGCTTGGGGTATGGTTGCCTGAACAACACGGGCAGCGGTCGCAAGGCCTTTTCCGGCCCGCGCCTTTCCCAGGGCGTTAACCCGGTCAAGGCGTTCATTCCGGTGGCGCGAGTCTGTGACATGTTGCTCTACCCCGGCGAACCCTTCGATTACAACGGCCAGCGGTTGCACTACCCCGACATCCGGCTGGTGTACTGGGCGGGCGGTAACATCCTTCACCATCATCAGGACCTCAATCGCCTGTTGGTGGCGTGGCAGCGTCCGGAAACCATTGTGGTTCACGAGCAATACTGGACCGCGCAGGCCAAATACGCGGACATCGTCCTGCCGGTGACCACGGCGCTGGAGCGCGACGACATTGGCAGCGCGGCGTCAGATCGGTACATGATCGCCATGAAGAAGGCGATCGAGCCCATTGGCGAGTCCCGGGATGACCATTCGATTCTGGCGGAACTGGCGCGGCGTCTGGGTTTTGAAGAGACCTTCACCGAAGGTCGTGACGCAGGGCAGTGGCTGCGGTTTCTCTATGAAGCGTCGCGGCGTCGGGCTGAGGAGTTCGACATTGATCTGCCAGCGTTCGAGCAGTTCTGGCGCGACGGCGTGTTCGAAATCGACTACCCGGCGCAGGAAACCGTTCTGCTCCAATCATTCCGTGACGATCCGCAGGCCCATCCGTTGCCGACACCCTCCGGCAAGATCGAAATTTTCAGCGAGCGGATTGCCGGTTTCGGCTACCCGGATTGCCCGGGGCATCCGGTCTGGCTGGATAAGCCGCCCGCCGAGTTCCCGCTGCACTTGCTGTCGAACCAACCCAAAACGCGCCTGCACAGCCAATACGATCATGGCGCTTGCAGTCAGGCGTCGAAGATCCGTGGGCGTGAGCCCCTGACCCTCAACCGACAGGATGCCGAGGAACGAGGCATCGCCGACGGCGATGTGGTCAAGGTGTTCAACGCGAGGGGGGCTTTTCTGGCCGGGGTTATCCTCTGCGACGACATCCGGGCGGGCGTGGCCCAGATCGCGACAGGTGCCTGGTTCGACCCACTGGTGAAAGGGCAGCCGCACGGCCTCGAAAAACACGGTAATCCCAACGTGGTCACAGAGGACATTGGTTCATCGCGACTTTCGCAAGGCTGCTCGGCACAGACGGCGTCCGTCGAGGTGGAAAAGTGGCAGGGCGAGTTACCGGCGATCACCGCTTTTGTGCCGCCGGAGCTGCTGGTTCAGTAGCGGCCCCCTACGTGCCGAACCGCGGCGCCCGACAGGTGCTTCGTCCGTCCTGTCGCCGCCAACACCGATCACCGGACCCCATCAGTGCCGGGGTCCGTCCTGACCCATTGCCAGCAGTTGTTTCTCCTGGTCCCAGTCGAACGGTTCTTCGTTCTCCTCAGCCTCGAAGCGACGCTCTTCCAGCGCGGTGTACAGGTCGATTTCTTCGTCGGGCATGAAGTGCAGGCAGTCGCCGCCGAAGTACCAGAGCAGGTCGCGTGGCACCAGGTGAGCAATTTGCGGGTAGCGCTGGATCACCTGGCAAAGCAGGTCCTGACCCAGGTACTGGCTTTCGATGGGCTCCACCGGCAGCAGCAATGTCAGCTCGTCGTAGCGCTCCAGAAACAGCGCATGACTTTCTTCGGGAACCTGTTCGGCTTCACCGAGCGCGACCAGAATGCTGCGCAAGTGCGCCAGCAGGTTGAGAGTGCGGTCGAGATTGGCGTCGGCCATGATGAAGTCCTCAGAGGCAAAAACAGGCGCGCGAGTATAGTTCCCGACGGCGGCGACCGATACCCCAATGAGGACTGGCGGTCGACAGGGCTGGACGCATCTGTCGACCGAACGTCAGCTCAGTGCCATAAACCGGCCAGGTAACGGTGCCCCGCCTCGGTCAGGGCCAGGTGAGAGAACGTACGGTCGGGACTGGGTTGGCGCGTGATGAAGCCAATGAGCAAAAGTGTTTGCAGGGTCTGTGTAGGTTTGCCGCTGTGAAGGTCCTCCCCCGAGGCGATTTCAGCCAGCAGGCAGCGATGAGTCAGGCGGTGATCGATCATGGTGCGTCCCCTTGGTGTTTTCTTGTTGTTACCGGGGAGTGTAGGACAGGTTGCGGGGATGTGCAGGCTAGAGCCGTACAAGCCGGGCAACGTTCTTAGTTCTCTGCAAAAAACAGACGCTTGCCCTCACCTAAGTACTTCTCAGATCTGTCGATGTTTTGGGAAATTTCCTGCATAAATTTTTTTCCGTCCTTGTTAGCGTGCCCGCAAATCGACGCATTTGTCTGCACCGACCAAGCGGTGGGCATCGCGTTCTCTCTCTCCGCCCACCGCCTGAGGATAAGCGCATGTTCGCATCCGCCGACACCGCGCAGTTTTCGCTTCTGATCCCCACTGTGCATAACGATTTCAAGGTACTGGCCTTTACCGGTACCGAAGCGATCAACACCCTTTATGGCATCGAAATCGAGCTGGTCAGTGAAAACGCTCGCGTGGACCTTGAAAGCTTGCTCGCTCAGCCGGCGTTTCTGAGGTTCGGTTTCACTGGCGAGGGCCTGCACGGGCATATAGAAGATGTGCGCGTGGGAAAGTGCGGTACGCGTTTGACGCACTATCACGTGACGCTGGTGCCAGCGTTGTACTACTTGCAGTTCAGCCACGATCAACGCATTTTCCAGCGCCTTACGGTGCCGCAGATCATCGCTCAAGTCCTCGAGGGACATGGCATATTCGCTAACGCTTACACCTTTTATGTCACCACCAGTCCGGAGCGCGAATACTGTACGCAATACCTTGAGAGCGACTTTGAGTTCATCCAGCGATTATGCAGCGAAGACGGTATTTCCTGGCATCACCAGCACAGCAGGGAGGGTCATCGGCTTATCTTCACTGACGCCCAGACCTACTTCCCCTTGCTCGGTGACACGCCTTATCACCAAGACAACGGTCAGGTGCCCGATCATCCGGTCGTCAATCAGTTCGCTATGCGCTTGAGCACCCGGACCAGCGTGGCCACTCGGCGTGGTTATAACCTGGCGCGCCCTGGCCTTCGGCTGGAGGGCAAGCTCACTACCGGTTTCAGACCCGCACTTGAAGACTACCGCTACCCGACGATGGGCACGGATGAGCGGTCGCGCAACCAGGACGCCCGTCTGGCCCTTGAGCGGCATCGCGCCGACTACCAGTTAGCGGAAGGAGAAAGTGATCAGCCCGTGCTGCGCAGCGGGCACATGTTCACACTGACGGAGCATCCACGTAAGCAATGCAACGCCATGTGGCTGTTGCTCAGCGTGACCCATTCCGGCAAGCAACCTCAGGCGCTGGAGGAGTTCATCAGCCATGAGTCAGCGCCTGAGCGCGGCTTTACCCAGGGCTACCGCAACAGCTTCCGCGCGTTGCCCTGGGATACGTTCTACCGGCCGGCTCTGGTCACGCGCAAAATGCCATTAGTCAGCCAGACCGCCCGTGTCACCGGCCCCGTTGACGAAGATATTTTCTGCGACGAATACGGACGGGTGAAGGTTGAGTTTCTCTGGGATCGAGCCGAGCTTCGTAGCGACAGGAGCAGTTGCTGGTTACGGGTCTCGTCCAGCTGGGCAGGGGACAATTTTGGCTCGTTGACCATTCCGCGTGTCGGCATGGAAGTGGTGGTGACCTTTCTGGAAGGCAACCCTGACAGACCACTGATCACGGGCTGCGTGCCCAACAAGGTCATGGCGGTCCCCTATCCCTTGCCCGCGAATAAAACCAGAACCGTGCTGCGCAGCCACAGTTCGCCCTCAAGTGGCGGATACAACGAGCTGTCCATCGAGGACCGGGCCGGTCAGGAGCTGATCTACCTGCGGGCCCAGCGTGACATCGAGCAGTTGATTCTGAACGACAGCCACGTCCGGATCGGTAATGACTGTCGCGAACAGGTCGCTCACGACAGCCACACGTTGATTGGCAATGACTGCTTCGAACAGGTTGGCAGCAACCGGTCCAGCCTGATCAAGGGTGATGAAACGCATACCACCCAGGGCCAGCGAAATACCGTTATCGGCGGTGACGAGGTGATCAGCATCACCGGCAACAGCAGCGTGATGGCGGCCGGCACGGTGGTGGTTCAGGCAGGGGCGCAGGCCCACGTCACCGCCACCAACGTGGTCATCAGTGCTGACATGAGCCTGACACTCCAGGCGGGCGGTCAGTACATCGTGATCGGGCCCGACGGCATCTACAGCAGCACGCCGATTCAACTGGGAGGCGTGCCCAGGGTCGGTGTCGCGCCGCTTCAGGCCGCGCCGCTTGCGCCGGCTGCCTTGACGGCCATTCAGGCAGGTCTGTTGCCGCAAGCCCAGCGTGAGGCCTTGATGAACAAGCATCCGGTCTGCGCCGTGTGCGAAGACGCTCAACAGTAAAGAGAGAACCACCTTGCTCGAGATGCCCCCACTGCCCGGTGATCTGCCCTGGACGACACCCGCTTATTTATTGATTGACGGGGTCAGTGCTCCCTACCTCGTCACGCATTTGCGCAACTGGGGCAATCCCGCCCATTGCCTGTACAGCAACACGCGCTGGCACGAACTCGCTGACATTTCACCCTGCCTGATCTCGGTGCCGACTGCCGACGATCCGTTGCTGTTGCATTTTCTGGAGAACGCCGCCCACGAATGGGGCTATCTGCTGTTCAGTCACGCCACGAAGCAGAGCTTGTGTGATCACTGGCGAAATCTGCTGACGGTCGAGGACCCTGGGGGCGTACAAGTGATGCCGCGCATTGCCGATCCAGCGGTCATGCACCCGTTGTTCAGCCTGGCGGAGCAAGCCAGCAGTGGGCGCTGGTTCGGGCCTGTCTCTCACGTCTGCCTGCCCGATGCGATGCAAGGCATGTGGTTGCGCCATCAATGTCCGGCCGACGTTCGTACGCACCCGCTCAAACGCTATCGCTTCACTGAGCAGGAGTTCACAGCGCTCGGTGAGGTCGAGTTCCGACGCTCGGTGCTGAATTTGACCCGCCACATGCAGGCAGCATTTCCCGGTTACGCCGCGTCGGGCACTGCACGCCAACGGCTGCAGCTCATTGATCAGATCGCCCGACAGGCCTATGACCTGGGGTTTACCTGTGAGCAGCAAATGACGCTCTACGCCAATGTGCAGGGCTATCTGGCGGGTCAGGCAATGACGGATCACCCGGACATTTTCGACCTGCTGACCAATCCTTCGTCAGGGACTCATCTCTCACGCGTGCTACGCGCGGCCAAGCTCGCCGAAGACCGTGCCACACCGCAACAAGGACGCCCGTCGTGACCACCTCCACGCGCACGAACATCAGTGCAAACACCGTCGCCATGACCAAAAGCGTCAAGGATGCCCGTTCACCCGTCGGGCTCTGTCCCCTCATGGGCAAGAAACTCCAACTGTTACCGCTGCGGTATGGCCTGGTCGAACACCTCGATCCCCGCGCCGAACACCAGATGCCACTGACCTTGGAAAGTCAGCCCCTGGGTTTGCGATTGTTGCGTGATGGATACCTGTACATCATCGACAACGACACCGGTTATTTACACGAATACGCGATTGAGCAGGGGGCGATTTCCAAGCTCCTCTGGAGCAGCAACGAGGTCGCCAACGACCAGCGGACGTCGTCGGTCGGCGAGCCTCACTTGATCTTTGCGCGCCAGCACACTTTGTATGCCAGCTACTCGGAAATCCAGTGGACGGCCCGCAAGTGCTCCCAGGTGTTGAAAAGTGAGGGCGAGCGCCAACGTCTCATGCAGCGCATCGATCTGGGCAGTGCCTGTGCGTCCAAAGGCGGCCCTCATCTGCTGGCCAGACGGCAGGCGCAAAAATGGTTGGCGGAGGTCGCCGAGCCCGATGCCGTGGCCAGTGCCCACGAAGCGTCAATCAGGGCCCTGCCTGAAGGCGTCAATCCACAAGAAACCCGGCCGTATCACTGGGAAGACCCGCCCCTGTTTCAGAACACGGCCATTGAGGCGCTTACCAGCAACGTCCTTGGCCCTTACCAGAATGACTACCTGTTTCTGGTCTTGCGCGATGACTTCGGCGTCATGCGCGACCTGGCCAATGCGCAACTGCAGATCGCCGACTGGATCGGGCAATGGAGTGCCGATGAGTCCGGTCAACGGCACTACCTGACCGGCGCCTATATCCAGTCGATGTATGCCGTGGACGAGGCCCACCTGCAAACCGCGAGCGCGACGGATCCCGCGATCAAACGCCTGCTGGATGAGACGAGCGCCGAGCAGCGCGACAGCATTTATGAGTACTTGCGCGTTCGCCGCGATCAACCCGGCAACGCCATGTACGGGTCGCAAGCCCATTGGCGGGAAGCGGCCAGGACCGATCCGTATGCCCGCGCATTTGTCGACATGGTGGATGCGCTCGGCGATGCGCGGTACCAGACACACTCAGACACGATCACCGCACTTAGCCTGCAGACCTGGGAAGCGTTGCACGGCAAGCAGATCGGCGTGCGCGGAGTCGACCACCTGGTCCAGCGGACCGCCATGCAGACCTTTGTCAGCCAGCAACAACGCCTGCTCAACCATTGGCACCAACGGCTGGAGCGTGTGCGCAACGATCGCCTGAAGATGATCACCGCTGGTCATTTTCATCGGGCGGCCTGGTACTACGACTTTCAGTCGGATGTGCAGGTCCGGCACCGTCTGGAAACCGAGTTCGTGTGTGTCGCGGCCCTGTGCTGGAACCGGGAAGCCACCGAGAAACTGGCCGCATTCCTGGACGCCAACCTGCTCACCGTGGTGCCTGGGCTGGAGACGCTGACGCTTGACGACCAGCTCGATGTGGCCAAAAAACTCGCGGACCTGAGCAGCTTCTCGATCAAGGCGATGACCGCTCAGGAAACAGCGGTGAGCGTCAATGCGCTCGCCAACCAGTTCAACAGCCTGATGCGGGAGCGGTTGCCCAACTACGACAACCTGAATCAACGCTTCGCGGGGCTGCAGAGCTTGTTGGACGGGGCTTACGATCCGGCGCATCAGTTGAGAGCTGCCAGTGACCTGGAAAGCGCACATAACGCTTTTAAAAGTCAGCAGCAGATAAGCCCTGATAATTTCATTCGTAACATAGGCCCACCGGTTCGCCTGAAAATGCTCCGGGCGTTCTCTCGCCACGGCCTGACCTTGCGTGCTGCTTCGGCGCAGGAGATAGAGGCATTCACCCACGCGCGTGACAACGCGCTCTATCTGCGCACCCAGCTCAAAGCGGCCTACAAATTACGCTCCAATGCGCTGTTAGGGCAAATCTATGGCCTGGAACCCCAAGGCAGCGAAGTTGCGCATAACAAACGGATCAATCAACTCAAGACCGCGCTGGAGCCTATTGAGGAAACCCTCACCCGCGCCTTGACGGTAGGAAGTACCGGGCCAGGGCAGATAGGCACGGTGGTCGAGGGTTTGTCCTCGCAACTGCGCGACGAAATGCAAAAGACCGTACGTGACTACCGCGCCACCGGGACGTTCAGACAGCCGTTCAACAGCGCATTCAAGTCCGCCGGAGACGGACTGGCGTTGGTGTTGTTTTTGTTTCATGCGCAGAAGTTTGTTGAGGTGTTCACAACCCTTGACAGGAAAGCCAGCAAATCGTCCGAACACTGGTCGCTTTTTGAAAACTTTATCGTTATGTCATCCGCTGGCTTCGCAGCAATACAGGGCCTCTCGGTGACGATCTTTCAGGCCCATATCGAGCGGATGGAAAGTGCGGCCGGCAAGCTCAACAGCATGAGCCGTCTTGGACGCTGGGCCGCCTATTCAGGGTTTGGCGCTTTCCTGTTCGGGGGGCTGGCGGCCGCCATTGATGGGGGCAAGCATTCCCGGCAATGGGGCCGGGCCTTTGCCCAAGGTGACTACAAGGGCTTGGGCGCCGCCAGCCTCCAGATCGCCGGTGATGGCATCCTGCTGGGCACCAACACCTGGGGTTTCGTACACACCAGTTCGATTATCAGCTCGGTCCTGAAAAATCCTGTTGAACTGCGCGCCCTGGCCTGGGCCGAAGCCAGTCCTCGCCTGTTGAGCATTGCGGCCCGCGCCAACGTGATCGGGCTGATCGGCACCGCCCTGCAATTGCTGGGTGAGGGGCTTTACAACTATTTCAATCTGGACGAACTGCAACAGTGGCTGCACACCAGTGCCTGGGGCACGAATGCCCAGCCGGGTACCTTGCAGGACGACTGGAGTCGCCTGGCCAGTGTGGTGCAAAAGCCGACCTGCACCCTGATTCGTGATGCCCAGCGCACGTACCTCAAGCTGGTGCTGCCAGGCGTTCGCACGCTGGAAATGGATCGGCGCCGGCTGGGTTTACGGGTGTACCAGCAAACCCGCGACCGCTATCAGACCGGCCCTTATAACCCGCGTCTGCCACCCCGGTATTGGCGGGAAAGCAGTGCGGCCTGGGCGGCTTGCGCCTTGGTGGCCAGCACGGATGAGCACGCCTTGACCCTGCATCTGCCCATCCCCAAAGCGCTGCAGACCTCGGATTTCGCCCTGGCCTTTACCGTCGCCTATCAACTGGAGGCGCACCGCGAGTTGTTCCACCGCACCAGCTTTGTGTTGGACGATCTGCGTATCGCGACGGTGCAATACGCACGCATCCCGACAATCGGCACATTTGAAATCGATGCGGTCGACACCCTGCCCTGTGGCGAGGACACCGATGCGTTCTGGCACTTCACCCGCGATGAAATGGCCCTTGACGATGCTGTTTAACAACCTCTTCAAACGCAAGCACGACACGTCCCCTGAGCAGTCTGTCGAGGATATTCGCAGTCAGCGCCCTCGCGCCGGAGAGATCCGCAGGCGGGGGCTGAACGAAACCCTGTTCCTGTCGCCGTTGCCGGTGTTCACCGGGCAGGTGCAGATGGGTCGCCGCAATTTCTCGCAAATGAATGACACTTTCCTGGAGTTGGGAGGCAGTAACGTTGGCACGGTTGATGTGGCAAAGAGGTTGGCGTTTGGTGTGTTGCTCATGTTGTGTACCGCTTTTGTTGTTCCCCTGCTCATTTCTTTAAAGTTTGTATTTTTTAGTTCGTCAGGGATTGAGCGACAGTTCTTCAATACGCTTGGTGATATTACAAGTGTGTTCGCATTGGGTTCTCTTCTGTCGATCATTCCGCTTGGCGGCTATGTCTACGGCATGCTGCGCAACGTGCGCATTGCCGCCCGAAGTTATCCGGTGCGCTTCAATCGCCAGCGCCGAGAGGTCTGTTACGTCAATGACGAGACTCAACGCGTCTTGATCGTACCGTGGGAAAACGTGGTGGCCTGGGTGGCCAACAGTCAGGGTGTCAGCAGTTACGGCGCCCTGCGCGACTACACCTTTGGCATGGGCCTGGAGGACGAAGAGCAGGACACGGTGCAGTTTCTCCTGCTTGCCCAACCCAGTGATGCGCATGCATTGGGCATGTGGACGGCGATCCGCAATTACATGGAGGAAGGGGAGTGGGTGGATACCCCCAGTCCGTGGATCAAACTGCTGGGGTTGACGCTGAGCGAAGATGAACTCAAACCCTATGAGGGGCTGCATACGTTCGATATCGAACGGCGGAGTGCCCGTTTCATGGGTGGCTTGGACAGCGGTGCAGTTGGCTTGACCCGCGCGGAGCGAGAACGCTTCGGCTACTCCAAACCCAACCGCTGGCCCCTGCGCCTCTGGTACCTGCGCCGCATCCTGACCTTCTGGAAACTCCCTTACATCTTCGCAGAGTGGTCCCACCGCAAAGGCCGACCCGAGATGCCCGAGCAGGTGAAAGCCTGGTCCCGGCCGATCCCACCCGAGCAATGGGCCAAACCCAGCGCCGCGTTAAAAAAAGCCAACGCGGTGATGAAAGACGCCATGGGAAAAAAAGGCATGACCTTCGTACAGGCCTGCAAGGCAGCGGGGCTGCACCGATGAATCTGCACGGGGCAGCCTGCGATGTTTAAAAACCTCTTCAAACGCAAGCACGAAACGCCGCCTGAACAGTCGGGTGAGGATATTCGCAGTCAGCGCCCCCGCGCCGGAGAGATCCGCAAGAGGGGGCTGAACGAAACCCTGTTCCTGTCGCCGTTGCCGGTGTTCACCGGGCAGGTGCAGATGGGTCGCCGCAATTTCTCGCAAATGAATGACACCTTCCTGGAGTTGGGAGGCAGTAACGTTGGCACGGTTGATGTGGCAAAGAGGTTGGCATTTGGCGTTTTGCTTATGTTGCTCCTGGCGTTTGTTGTTCCTGGCCTTATCGTGCTGTACGGAGTGATCGTCTACCCGCAGAACTTCCCAACGCCTCTCAAAGACTTGTGGCTGGGGATCCAGGTTTTTTCCACTTACGCACTTTTAAGTGTTTTCCCGCTTGGCGGCTACGTCTACGGCATGCTGCGCAACGTGCGCATTGCCGCCCGAAGTTATCCGGTGCGTTTCAATCGCCAGCGCCGAGAGGTCTGTTACGTCAATGATCAAACTCAACGTGTCTTGATCGTTCCGTGGGAAAACGTGGTGGCCTGGGTGGTCAACATTCAGGGTGTCAGCAGCTACGGCGCCCTGCGCGACTACACCTTTGGCATGGGCCTGGAGGACGAAGAGCAGGACACGGTGCAGTTTCTCCTGCTTGCCCAGCCCAGTGATGCGCATGCATTGGGCATGTGGACAGCGATCCGCAATTACATGGAAGAAGGAGAGTGGGTGGATACCCCCAGTCCGTGGATCAAACTGCTGGGTTTGACGCTGGGCGAAGATGAACTCAAACCCTATGAGGGGCTGCATACGTTCGATATCGAGCGGCGGAGTGCCCGTTTCATGGGTGGCTTGGACAGCGGTGCAGTTGGCTTGACCCGCGCGGAGCGAGAACGCTTCGGCTATTCCAAACCCAACCGCTGGCCCCTGCGCCTCTGGTACCTGCGCCGCATCCTGACCTTCTGGAAACTCCCTTATCTGTTCGCCGAGTGGTCCCACCGCAAAGGCCGGCCCGAGATGCCCGAGCAGGTGCAGGCCTGGTCCCGGCCAATTCCGCCCGAGCAATGGGTCAAGCCCAGTGCCGCGTTGCAGAAAGCCAACGCGGTGATGAAAGACGCCATGGGTAAAAAAGGCATGACCTTTGCGCAGGCCTGCAAGGCAGCGGGGCTGCACCGATGAATCCGAACGGGGTAGCCTGTGATGTTCAGCATTCCTTTCACATTCCTGGAAGATCGCCTTAAAGCAGTGCTCCCAAGGCCAACGGCCAGAACCCGAAACAGCTCAGAGGCACTGGCCGCTTAAGTAAACGGAATATTTAGCGGATTTTGCCTTCCGCCGCCTTCAGTTCTTCCTTATCAAAATCATCCACGTCGATCACCTTGCGTCGCGCCGCTTCCGCTGCGCGCAGTTTTTCGGCTTCGGCGGGTTGCAGTACGCCTGCGTTCAACGCCGCATCGATGACGTGCTCGCCGCCCGCTGCCTTGACCTGACCGCTCTTGACCCCATGATGCAGCTTGCCGTGCAGCGTTTTCGCGCCGGTCAGCAGGTCCGCTGCATGTTGCAACGCGCCCACCGGGTCGCTTGCCGACGTCGGGCGGTAGCAACCGGCGAGCACCGATTCCAGCGCCGGATCCCCTTTGCCACGGCCCAGGATCCCGGCGACTTCAGCATCCAGTGCGTCCGACGGGCCTTTGTGGCGGCGACCCAGCGGGAATACGATCACGCGCAGCAGACCACCAAGCACCCGGTTCGGGAAGTTACTGAGCAGTTCGTCCAGCGCGCGCTCCGATTCGCCCAGGGCTTCTTCCATGGACCAGCGAAACAGCGGAACCAGCGATTCCGGATAATCCAGGTCGTGATAACGCTTGAGCGCGGCGGACGCCAGGTACAGGTGGCTCAGTACATCGCCCAGGCGCGCTGACAGACGCTCGCGTCTTTTCAGTTCGCCACCCAGGAGCATCATGCTCAAATCGGCGAGCATCGCGAACGCGGCGGCCTGACGATTAAGGGCGCGGAAATACCCTTGGCTCAGGCGATCGCCGGGCATCTGTTCGAAGTGACCGAAGCCCAGGTTGAGCACCAGCGTGCTGGCCGCGTTGCGCACGGCGAAGCCGATGTGCTGCAGCAGCAGATCATCGAATTCGACGACCGCGCGCTCTTTGTCTTCACGTCCGGCGAGGGCCATTTCCTTGAGCACGAATGGATGGCAGCGGATCGCGCCCTGACCGAAAATCATCAGGTTGCGCGACAGAATGTTCGCGCCTTCCACGGTGATGAAGATCGGCGCGCCTTGCCATGAACGCCCCAGGTAGTTGTTAGGGCCCATGATGATGCCCTTGCCACCATGGACGTCCATGGCGTGCGTGATGCACTCGCGGCCTCGTTCGGTGAGGTGATACTTGAGGATGGCCGAGAGCACAGACGGTTTTTCCCCGAGGTCCACGGCGTTGGCGGTCAACATGCGCGCACTGTCCATCAGCCAAGCGTTACCGCCGATGCGCGCCAGAGACTCCTGAATGCCTTCGAACGCGGCCAGTGGCACGTTGAATTGCTCGCGGATCTGCGTGTATTGACCGGTCACCAGGCTGGTGTATTTCGCGGCACCGGTGCCCACCGCCGGAAGGGAAATCGAACGGCCCACCGACAGGCAGTTCATCAGCATCATCCAGCCCTTGCCGAGCATGTCCTGCCCACCGATCAGGTACTCCAGCGGGATGAACACGTCCTTGCCCGAATTCGGACCATTCATGAAAGCCGCGCCCAGCGGCAGGTGGCGCCGACCGATTTCCACGCCCGGGGTGTCGGTAGGAATCAACGCGAGGCTGATCCCCAGATCCTCTTCTTCGCCCAGCAAATGCTCAGGGTCGTACGCCTTGAAGGCCAGACCGAGCAGGGTGGCAACCGGTCCCAGCGTGATGTAACGCTTTTCCCAGTTCAGGCGCAGACCGATGACTTCCTGACCTTTCCACTCGCCCTTGCAGATGATCCCGGTGTCGGGCATCGCGCCCGCGTCCGAACCCGCCAAAGGACCGGTCAGCGCGAAGCAGGGAATGTCATCGCCGCGGGCCAGGCGCGGCAGGTAATGGTTGCGTTGTTCGTCGGTGCCGTAATGCAGCAGCAGTTCGGCAGGACCCAGCGAATTGGGCACCATGACCGTGGAGGCCAGGTCGCCGCTGCGGGTCGCCAGTTTCATCGCGACTTGCGAGTGCGCATAGGCTGAGAAACCTTTGCCGCCGTACTCCTTCGGAATGATCAGGGCGAAGAAACCGTGTTCCTTGATGTGCGCCCAGGCCTCAGGCGGCAGGTCCATGGCCTGACCGATTTCCCAGTCGCTGACCATGGCGCAAAGCTGTTCCGTTGGACCGTCGATGAAGGCCTGTTCTTCTTCGGCCAACTGGCTTTTCGGGTAGCTTAGCAGGGTGTTCCAGTTCGGGCGGCCGCTGAACAACTCGCCATCCCACCACACAGTCCCGGCGTCGATGGCGTCGCGCTCGGTGTCGGACATGGGCGGCAGAACTTTTTGAAACCAGGCGAACATCGGCGCACTGAAATATTTGCGACGCAGGTCAGGCAGGGCCAATGGCACGGCCACGGCCAACCAAAGGACCCACGGGATGATCATCCAGCCATGAGCATGACTGAACACGCCCATCGCCAACAGATACACCGCCACGATGCCCAGGGCAGGGAAGGGGGCGACACGCCGATGGGCCAGCCAGGCCACGCCGATCACCAGAACCACGATCCACAACAACAGCATAAACAGCCCTCCATGAAGATGGCGAAGGTGAACGCCATCGAAAAGCCGGGCAATCGCTCTGGCCCGCGCATCGATAGTGACCCCGCGCTGTCATGGGAGTTCGAGGGCTGGCCGATGTGCGTGAAGTTGTGGCTCGAACGCCCGCTTCTCGGGGTAGACTGGCGACCCACAGGCATATGCCACTAATCCCGTTGATCCATGACCAGCGCGTCGCGCACCGCACAGGAGAATCCGCACCATGTTGAAGATCTGGGGCCGCAAGAATTCGTCCAACGTCCGCAAAGCGTTATGGGCCGCAGAAGAGTTGGGCCTCGAATACGAGGCGATCAACGCAGGCGGTGCGTTCGGTCTCAACAATCAGCCTGAGTACCTGGCGAAAAATCCCAACGGCGTGGTGCCGATGATTGAAGACGGCGACTTCGTGCTGTGGGAGTCCAATGCCATCGTCCGTTATCTGGTGGCTCAATATGCGCCGGATTCTGCCCTTTGCCCGGCCAGCCCTAAAGCGCGCGCTCAGCAAGACAAATGGATGGACTGGACCACGTCGACGTTCGCTGCGCCTTTCAAAACCGTATTCTGGGGTGTGTTGCGCACGCCAGCCGAGCAGCAGGACTGGGCCCAGATCAATGCGGCGAAGGCCACGATAGAGGGGCTGTTGCGCATCGTTGAGCGAACGCTGGCGGTACAGCCCTATCTGTCGGGCGAGTCATTCGGGGCGGGAGACATTCCCCTTGGCAGCTTTATCTACGCCTGGTTCGAAATGCCGATTGAACGCACGGACTTGCCTCACCTCAAAGCCTGGTACGAGCGTTTACAGCAGCGACCGGCCTATCGGGCTGCGGTGATGACCGCACTGACCTGAAGCCGCAAGCGTTAGAGTAATAAGTACTATCGATAGACTTCGCTGTACTTGCGCGGCGTCGGCAAGCAACATTGCTTTGTGCGCCGCGTTTGCAACATCTTGTTTCAAGGCTAGACGTTGCCTGGCACCGAGAGCGGTGTGGCGGTCACGCTTTTGTATTCGGTTCTTCCTTCTTTATTCCTTTTTATGGGTGTGTTTTCAGTCATGAGTTCAGCTCTGTCCATCCGGCAGCTAACCAAGACCTACGGCAACGGTTTCCAGGCCCTGAAGGGCATCGATCTGGACGTCGCCGAGGGTGATTTCTTCGCGTTGCTTGGCCCTAACGGAGCCGGCAAATCCACCACCATCGGCATCATCTCTACCCTGGTCAACAAGACCACGGGGACAGTGAACATCTTCGGCAACGACCTGGATCGTAACCCCGCGCAACTCAAGCGCTCGATCGGGGTGGTTCCGCAGGAATTCAATTTCAACCAGTTTGAAAAGACCTTCGACATCGTAGTGACCCAGGCCGGGTACTACGGTATCCCGCCGAAGATCGCCAAGGAGCGCGCCGAGCAATACCTGACCCAGTTAGGGCTTTGGGACAAACGCAGCGTACCGTCGCGTTCGTTGTCGGGCGGCATGAAGCGCCGCTTGATGATCGCCCGCGCACTGATTCACGAACCGCGCCTGTTGATCCTCGACGAACCGACGGCGGGTGTCGACATCGAGCTGCGCCGTTCGATGTGGACCTTTCTCACCGAGCTGAACGAGAAAGGCATCACCATCATTCTCACCACGCATTACCTGGAAGAGGCTGAGCAGTTGTGCCGCAACATCGGCATCATCGACCACGGCACCATCATCGAAAACACCGGCATGAAAACATTGCTGAACAAGCTGCACGTCGAAACCTTCCTGCTGGACCTCAAGGACCCGATGCAGACTGCGCCGCAACTGGCCGGTTATCCGTCGCGGCTGGTGGACAGTCACACGCTCGAAGTGCAGGTCGATAAAACCGTCGGCATCACGGCGCTGTTCGGTCAACTGGCGTTGCAAAACGTGCAGGTGCTGAGCCTGCGCAATAAAACCAACCGCCTCGAGGAGCTGTTCGTGGGTCTGGTCGAAAAAAACCTGTCGAAGGTGGCCGTATGAGTTCGGAGCTACGTCCCAACCTGATCGCGATGAACACCATCGTCTATCGCGAAGTCCGCCGCTTCATGCGCATCTGGCCGCAGACGCTTCTGCCGCCGGCCATCACCATGGTCCTGTACTTCGTGATCTTCGGTAACCTCATCGGTCGCCAGATTGGCGACATGGGTGGGTTCACCTACATGCAGTACATCGTGCCGGGCCTGATCATGATGTCGGTGATCACCAACTCCTACGGCAACGTCGTCTCCAGCTTCTTTGGCGCGAAGTTCCAGCGTTCGATTGAGGAATTGATGGTGTCGCCGGTTTCGCCGCACACCATCCTGATCGGTTTCACCCTGGGCGGCATGCTGCGGGGCCTGATGGTGGGCGTCATCGTGACCATCCTGTCGATGTTCTTCACCGACCTGCAGGTGCATCACCTGGGCGTGACGATTGTGGTGGTCGTACTGACAGCGACGATTTTCTCGCTGCTGGGTTTCATCAACGCCGTCTTCGCCCGCAACTTCGACGACATCTCGATCATCCCGACCTTCGTGCTGACACCGCTGACCTACCTGGGCGGGGTGTTCTACTCGATCAACCTGTTACCGCCGTTCTGGCAGACCGTTTCGCTGGCCAACCCGGTGCTGCACATGGTCAACGCGTTCCGTTTCGGCATCCTGGGTGTGTCCGACATCAAGATCAGCATCGCCCTGACGTTCATGGTCGTGGCGACCATCGTCCTGTATCTGGGTTGCGCGCGGTTGCTGGTGAGTGGTCGCGGGATGCGCCAGTAAACCAATGGTGTTGCCGGGCAGGCTCGCTCCTGTGGGAGCGAGCCTGGTCTGAGCGGCGTTTCGATCAAGAGGCCGGTACATCTGTCACATTAACGGTACCCCGCCAATCCGCTTTCGCGAGCAAGCTCGCTCCCACAGTAGTTTTCCCTGCATTTATGCTAGCGGCGCTTCGCCCTACGCCGCTTCCACTACGATCCAGCAGAAAGCGCTGCCACAACGACGAGAGCTGCCCGCTGATCCAGTCCTCGCTGGATTTCGGAACCCTCCGTAAGGCACACAATGCTCCTCGCGTAGGACCGTTCTGAAACTGCGAACTTGCTGCATCGCCTTCCTTCTTCGGCCGAATGACTTGCCCCTATCCTTGCCAGCACTTCA
Organism: Pseudomonas sp. NFACC02; assembly: GCF_900110765.1. GTDB lineage: Bacteria > Pseudomonadota > Gammaproteobacteria > Pseudomonadales > Pseudomonadaceae > Aquipseudomonas. The sequence goes on along the minus strand of NZ_FOEO01000009.1, from coordinate 105,179 downwards.
TTCTGCGAGGAATCAGCGACATGGCATTTGATGGATTTATCAAACTGGACGGCATCGCGGGCGAGTCGCTGGATCAACGGCACAAAGACTGGATAGAAATCGTTGCCTATAACTTCGGCGTCAACCAGAGTACGTCGGCAAGTGCCAGTTCAAATGGGGGCGCGGGCTCGGGTCGGGCCAGCTTGACCGACTTCAGTTTTACCAAGCGCCTGGACAAATCCAGCGCTCGGCTCTTTGAAGCCAGCTGCTCGGGTGAGCACATTAAAGAGCTGATTTTGTGCCTTTACCGCGCCGGTGGTGAAAAACTCAAATATTACGAAGTACGCCTCGAAGAAGTCATCATCTCGGACTTCTCGCAAAATGGCGAAAGCGGCGAACCGCTGGAAGAAGTTCAGATCAACTTTGGTCGCATCAACATCGTTTACACCCAGCAGAAACGCAGTGATGGCGGAGCCGCAGGCAACATCTCCGGCGGCTGGGATCGGATCGCCAACAAACGCTTTAGCTGAGACGGCGAACATGACCAAACCGTACGTCTTCATCAACGGGCAAATGCAATCCTACGCCACGCTGAAAAACCGTGTCGGGGGCAACGCAAAGTTCGACGTGCTCAACGAGCACATTCGGAATGTCGTGGTCATGCCCGGCCAGATAGTGATCATGGGCGATCTCACCACGCGCACCTTGACCGGCGAAGAAGTCGAGCTGATGAACTACGCCAAAAACGTCCGCAGACAACTGAGCCAGCATCAGGCCCGCGCCGACAGACAGGTCATCAAGAACTACGATCTTCTGCAGCAGATGCTCGGGTATGGGTCGTTGGGGCTGGGTGCAGCAGTAGGAAGCTGGAGTGCCCACCTGAAAGGCGTTCAGAACACACTGGCTGATATCGAGCGGTTGTACAAATTGTCGCTCACCCGAGGTACTCCCATCGCTCGCCAGGAATTCCTCAATCAGCGAAAGGTCCTCTTCGCCAAACTCGATACCCAGCTGGAAGGCATTGCCCGCTGGGGCACGAAGCTGAAAAAGAAAGGATCGATTAAAAAGATGCTTGGGATTTCGACAAAGAGTTATTTGCATACAGGTGAGATACAAGGGTATGCGAGGAAAATCGGAGGAATCGCGAAAGCGGTCAACGTGCTTAAACAAGGTACAGCTGTCGGCATAGGGATGAATATTTTGTCCAGTGCTCTGGAAGTTAAAGAGGCTTGCTCCACTGGAAGAGGCGACGTATGCAGGAAAGCCCATTATATTGAGGGCTTCAAATTAGGTGTTGGTATTGCGGGTGGCGCAGCAGGTAGTGGTTTTGGTGTGGCCGTTACCACGACGATATGTATGGTCGTCTTTTCAGTGCCTTCGGGAGGGCTTTCGGTGCTCGGTTGCGGCCTGGTGGGTGGATTAATAGGTGGATACGCAGGCGGTGTGAAAGGTGAGGTCGTGGGTGCAGACGTCGGCGAATTCGTTTATGAGTGGAGGCCTTGATGCCTGCCACTGCGACCGGGGCGGTTGGGCTGGCACTTTTACTGAGCTTATGGTTCAACATTGTCATGTTCGTGATATTTGCATTAAAAAACCTCAATTTTTTGGAGGGTTGTCTATCAAGCAGCCCTTGTATCGCGCTAACTAAAGGGATATGGGGAGACGGGGTAATAGGAAGGCATATGCGCATAAATATGATCTTTTTAGCCGTAACGTTTCCTTCTGCCATGTGTCGCCGAGGTTATATAAGGGAAAATGATAACTTCAGAGTCCCCTATCATTTTAAGCTTCGACTATGGATTCTCTACACGCATCTATCCTTGAATCTATTAGTGTTGATGATTTTGGGGTATGTGATAGAAACGACCTAACCAAAATAAATGTCAAGTCAAAAAAAGAAAGAGGTGAATAAGATTTTCCAGTTCACCATTCGAGAGCTGTTGCCCTTGCTTTACTGGGTTTCATCTGCCGACGATACAAAATAGGCAGCGGACGGTGCTGATTGACGGTGTTGAGATGAATCAAATGGTATTTCAGAGCAGCGACTGAAGGAGTGAGCATCCCAATGGCACAGTCCAGTCAGGTTTTCTATCACTTTCTGTTTTATTCTGCCTGTCCTTGATTGTTACTAGCAGGGTCATTTTTCTATCGAACATTGAATTGCTCGGAGGGTGTCTCAAAGACTGTAAATGTATATCGGGAGATCGCTGCAACGCACGACTACTGGCAAGCGGGTGAATGAATTGCCATGAAACGTTCAGATTTACCCGGAGGGCTTAATCCCACAGGTGTTTCCAGTGTTCGCGCTATCCGCGCTTCGCCCTACGCCGCTTCCACTGCCGTCCGACCCACCAGCGCCAATACGCCATCGTCCCGAAATACCCCGCCACGCCCAGCACCACGCCCGCCACCAACGATCCCAGCAGAAAGGGCTGCCACAACGTCGAGAGCTGCCCGCTGATCCAGTCCCAGCTCATCTCGTCCGGAAAATGGCGGGGCGGCAACCCCATCAGCAGGGCGCCGATCTTGTACGTGCAGTAGAACACCGGCGGCATCGTCAGCGGGTTGGTGAGCCAGCACAGGCTGACGGCAATCGGCAGGTTGGCGCGCACGCGAATTGCCAGGACCGCGGCCAGTAGCATCTGCAGGGGCATCGGCATCAATGCGGCAAACAACCCGACCCCCATGGCCCTCGCGACGGAGTGCCTGTTCAGGTGCCAAAGGTTGGGGTCATGCAGCAAACGGCCAAGAAAACGTAAGGATTTATGTTCCCGGATGCTGTTCGGATCGGGCATGTACCGCTTGATCAGGTGGCGTGGCATACGGGATTCCGGGGGTTGGGCGGGCAAACTCGGGCAAGTATGCATGGATAGTGACGGATGGAAATTCAGACATTGTGACAATTAATAAATGCGCGCCTTCGTCAGTGCGCTAAGTCATTGAGGGTGAATTTCATCTGTCGACAAGGAAAGCCTTATGCGCACAGGGATGCTGGCGCTTGCACTGGGACTGCTCGTCCTGCGTTTTTTACCGGCATTACCGCCGGTCTGGTTGATGCTGGCGATGCCCGTTGTCGCCCTGATGCTGTTGCCATTTCGCACGTATCCAGTCGCGTTCTTTCTCTTCGGGGTGACGTGGGCCTGTGTGTCGGCCAAGTCGGCGCTGGATGATCGGCTCCCAGAGCGTCTGGATGGCCAGACGCTCTGGCTGGAAGGTCAGGTCGTCGGCTTGCCGCATACCGTCGACGGGGTGGTCCGTTTTCAGTTGCAAGACCCGGTGTCCCGCCGAACCCGGCTGCCCGGGCAACTGCGCATTGCCTGGTACGACGGCCCCGTCGTGCAAAGTGGCGAGCACTGGCGGCTCGCGGTGAAACTCAAGCGCCCGGGCGGTCTAGCCAATCCCGGCGCGTTCGACTATCAAGCGTGGCTGTTGGCGCAGCGCATCGGGGCGACAGGCACCGTGGTCGACGGCGAGTTAATCAGGGCGACGACCCATTCGTGGCGCGACACGATTCGTCAACGCCTGCTGGCCGTCGACGCTCAAGGAAGGCAAGGCGGTCTGGCTGCGTTGGTGCTCGGTGACGACTCGGGGTTGAGTCCCGCCGACTGGCAAGTGTTGCAGGACACCGGGACAGTCCATCTGTTGGTGATTTCCGGCACGCACATCGGTTTGCTGGCCGGATTGTTATATGGGCTGGTGGCCGGGCTTGCGCGTTGGGGGTTATGGCCGCGTTTTCTCCCCTGGTTGCCGTCGGCGTGCCTGCTTGCGTTGAGTGGCGCCGTGTTCTATGGCTTCCTTGCCGGTTTCGACGTCCCGGTGCAGCGAGCCTGCGTCATGCTTGGGCTGGTGTTGCTGTGGCGGTTACGCTTTCGGCACTTGGGGGTGATCTGGCCGATGCTGATCGCGTTGAATCTGGTGCTGATCGTCGAGCCTTTGATCAGCCTTCGTCCGGGCTTCTGGCTGTCGTTCGTGGCCGTTGGCATTCTGATGGTGATCTTTGGCGGACGGCTGGGCGCCTGGCGCTGGCTACAAAGCTGGTCGCGGGCGCAATGGCTGATCGCCCTCGGGCTCTTGCCGGTCTTGCTGGCGCTGAACCTGCCGGTCAGTGTCAGCGGCCCTTTGGTCAATCTGCTGGCGGTGCCATGGGTCAGTATTTTTATCCTGCCTCTGGCGCTCTTCGGCACGTTCTTTCTGGCCGTTCCGTGGGTAGGCGAAAGCCTGCTCTGGCTGGCCGGCGGTTCGATGAACGCGTTGTTCCTCGTTCTCGCGTTCGCCGCCGAGGCCGCACCGGCATGGATCGGCTCGGCGACGCCGTTCTGGGTGTGGCCGTTGAGCCTGCTGGGAGCGCTGCTGCTTCTATTACCCAACGGCGTGCCATTGCGCGCGTTGGGTTGGCCCCTGTTGCTGCTCTGCGTGTTTGTGCCGCAGAAGCGCATTCCCCAAGGCGAAGTTGAAGTGCTGCAACTCGACGTGGGGCAGGGGCTGGCGATTTTGCTACGCACACGTGAACACACCTTGCTCTATGACGCCGGACCGCGCTTTGGCGAGTTCGACATCGGCGAGCGTGTGGTCTTGCCTGCGATTCGTCGTGCAGGAATAGGGCGTCTGGACATGATGTTGCTCAGTCACGCCGATGCCGATCATGCGGGGGGCGCGCCGGCGATTCATCAGGCGTTGCCTGTGGGCAGGGTCCTGGCGGGCGACGCTGCCCGGATGCCGGCTGAGTTGCCTGTCGAGTCCTGCCGCAATGGTGAAACCTGGACCTGGGACGAGGTGACGTTTTCCACCTGGATCTGGGAACACGCGGCCCAGGGCAACCAGGCATCGTGTGTGCTGAGTGTCGACGCGCAGGGCGAGCGCCTGTTGTTGACGGGAGACATCGACGTGCCCGCCGAGCGGGCGATGTTGGAGCAGGGTTTTGACGTTCGCGCAGACTGGTTGCAAGCCCCTCACCACGGCAGCCGAAGCTCATCGTCCAAAGCGCTGTTGCAGGCGGTGTCGCCGAAAGGCGTGCTCATCTCCCGAGGCCGAAACAATGCCTTTGGTCACCCGCATCCGCTGGTGATGTCCCGCTATCGCTGGTTCGGCGTTGAAACCTACGACAGTGCAGAACTAGGTGCCATCACTTTGCGATTGGGCAGCTTCAAGGGCATTGAGGCCGAACGCAGGGAAAGACGCTTCTGGCGTGAGTGAATGGTCGGATATTCGTCGACGGGTTCGGCGAGCCGACCGCCCTATGTTAGAGTGGCGCCACTTTTTTTCAGGGGGTGGTCGCTGTGTGGGAGCTGGTCAAATCGGGTGGCTGGATGATGCTACCGATCATTTTGAGTTCCATTGCCGCCGTCGGAATCATCATCGAACGTCTGTGGACCCTGCGTGCCAGCCGTATTACGCCACCGCACCTGCTCGGCCAGGTGTGGCGCTGGATCCAGGACAAGCAACTGAGCAGCGACAAGCTCAAGGAACTGCGCGCCGATTCGCCGCTGGGTGAGATTCTGGCGGCCGGTCTGGCCAACTCCCGTCACGGTCGCGAGATCATGAAGGAGTGCATCGAGGAAGCCGCTGCGCGGGTGATTCACGAGCTGGAACGCTATCTCGCCACCCTCGGGACCATCGCCGCCATGGCGCCGTTGCTGGGCCTGCTCGGTACCGTGCTGGGCATGATCGACATCTTCAGTTCGTTCACCAGCACCGGCATGACCGGTAACGCGGGCATGTTGGCCGGCGGTATCGCCAAGGCGCTGATCTGTACGGCGTCCGGCTTGACGGTCGCGATCCCGGCCATCTTCTTTCATCGCTACCTGCAAAGCCGCGTCGACGAACTGGTGGTCGGCATGGAGCAGGAAGCGATCAAACTGGTGGAAGTGGTGCAGGGCGACCGTGACGTGGACCTGACCGATGCCAAGCCTGATCTCAAGGCTGCCGCCCGCGGCGAGGGCCGCAAGAAGTGAAATTCCGCCGCCGCAAACCTCGGGAGACCATCGACATCAACCTGGTGTCGCTGATCGACGTGGTGTTCATTCTGCTGCTGTTCTTTGTGGTCACCACGACCTTTACCCGCGAAACCCAGATGCGCGTGGATCTGCCGCAGTCGGTCACCGGCGCGTCGGCCGACGATGTCGAGAAAAAGCACGTCGATATCACGATCAACGCCGAAGGTGCCTACTCGGTGAACAACACGCTGTTGGCCGACAGCAAACTGGAAACCCTGATCGATGCCTTGCAGAAGGAATCGGGCGGGGACACCAGCTTGCCGTTGTCCATCAGCGCTGACGGCAAGACCCCTCACCAGTCGGTCATCACCGCGATGGACGCCGCAGGCAAGCTCGGTTTCGCTCACTTGCGCATGACCACCGTCGAGGCCGCCTCGGCTAACTGATGGCACTCACTGATCGCTTGCTGGACGCATGGTACGAAGGCCATCCGGCGCTGACGCTGCTGCGTCCGCTTGAAGCCTTGTACCGTCGCGTCGTCAATAACAAACGCGCGCGTTTCGTGGCCGGGCAGGGCGACATCTACACAGCGCCCGTGCCGGTGATCGTGGTGGGTAACATTACGGTGGGCGGCACCGGCAAGACCCCGCTGATTCTCTGGATGATCGATGACTGTCGTCGTCGGGGGCTGCGCGTGGGTGTGGTCAGCCGAGGTTATGGCGCCAGACCGCCGAGCTTTCCGTGGCGTGTCACCGCTGAGCAGAGTGCCGATCAGGCGGGGGATGAGCCCCTGCTGATCGTCAAACGCACCGGCGTGCCGCTGATGATCGACCCTGATCGTTCGCAGGCCGTGCGCGGACTGCTCGCAGAAGAACCGCTCGATCTGATCCTGTCCGACGACGGCCTGCAGCATTACCGGCTCGCCCGGGACCTAGAGCTGGTCCTGATCGACGCCGCGCGCGGGCTGGGCAATCGCCGCTGCCTGCCGGCCGGTCCTCTGCGTGAGCCGGTCGAGCGTCTGCAGAGCGTCGACGCCTTGCTGTACAACGGCGCCAGCGAAGATCGCGACGACGGTTACGCGTTCAGATTGCAACCCACCGCGCTGGTCAACCTGCTGAGCGGCGAGCGCCGCCCCGTGGATTACTTTCCGGCCGGACAAGCGCTGCACGCAGTGGCGGGGATCGGTAACCCGCAACGTTTCTTCAACACCCTCGAAGGACTACACTGGCGGCCTGTTCCGCATGCGTTCGCCGATCATGCCGTGTTCAGTGCACAGGCGCTGGCGTTCACGCCGGTCCTGCCCTTGGTCATGACCGAAAAAGATGCCGTGAAATGTGCGGCTTTCGCGGCCCCCGACTGGTGGTACCTCGCCGTTGAAGCCGTGCCTTCTCCGGCCTTCATCCGTTGGTTCGATTCGCAGTTAACCCGGCTTTTGCCATGACACGCTCAGGATTTCTTATGGACACCAAATTGCTCGACATCCTCGCCTGCCCGATCTGCAAGGGTCCGCTCAAGCTCAGCGCCGACAAAACCGAGCTGATCAGCAAGGGCGCCGGTCTGGCTTACCCGATCCGTGACGGCATCCCCGTGATGCTGGAAAGCGAAGCGCGCACCCTGACCACCGATGAGCGTCTGGACAAATGACCGCAGCGTTTACCGTTGTTATCCCTGCGCGTTATGGTTCGAGCCGTTTTCCCGGGAAGCCGCTGAAAACCATTGCTGGCAAGCCGATGATCCAGCACGTCTGGGAGCAGGCCTGCAAAAGCAGCGCGGAGCGTATCGTGGTTGCCACTGACGATCAGCGCATCGTCGACGCATGCCTGGCGTTCGGCGCTGAAGTGTTGATGACCCGCGACGATCACAATTCGGGCACCGACCGGCTGGCCGAAGTGGCGTCGCTGCTCGGGCTCGCCAACGACGCCATCGTGGTGAACGTTCAGGGCGACGAGCCGATGATCCCTCCCGCCGTGATCGATCAGGTCGCCGATAACCTCGCCGCACACCCTGAAGCACGTATGTCGACGCTGGCCGAGCCGATCGACGACGTAACAGCGCTGTTCAACCCGAACGTGGTCAAAGTCTGTGCCGACCTCAATGGCCTGGCGCTGACGTTCAGCCGCGCGCCGCTGCCCTGGGCGCGAGATGCGTTGGCCAAAACCCGTGACGAACTGCCGGAAGGCGTTCCGTACCGTCGACATATTGGCATCTACGCCTATCGCGCCGGTTTCCTGCATGACTTCGTCAGTTGGGGCCCTTGCTGGCTGGAAAACACCGAAAACCTCGAACAACTGCGAGCCCTGTGGCACGGCGTGCGGATTCACGTCGCCGATGCAGTGGAAGCGCCGCCCGCCGGTGTCGACACCGCCGAAGACCTGGAACGCGTCCGGCGTTTAATGGAGGTTTAACGGTGATGGGGTGTCATGCTCAGGTGGTCTTCAGGCAGGTGCTTGCATGAGCCTGCAGATTCAATCCAACGTTTCACTCAAGCCGTTCAACACCTTTGGTGTCGATGTGCGTGCCCGGCTGTTTGCCGAGGCGCACAACGACAGTGATGTCCGCGAGGCGCTGGCGTACTCGGCGGCGCACAAGGTTGAACTGCTGGTCATCGGCGGCGGCAGCAACCTGCTGTTGAGTAAGGATCTTGACGCGTTGGTGCTGCGCATGGCCAGTCGGGGCATTCGCATCCTCCACGAAGACTGCGGCGATGCGATCGTCGAGGCTGAGGCAGGAGAGCCCTGGCACCCGTTCGTCCAGGAAATGCTGGCGCGCGGTCTGTCGGGCGTGGAAAACCTCAGCCTCATTCCGGGTACGGTCGGTGCAGCACCGATGCAGAATATCGGCGCCTATGGCGTTGAGCTGAAAGACGTGTTCCATAGTCTGGTGGCGCTGGATCGGGAAAACGGCGAATTGCGCGAGTTTTCCCTGGCTGACTGCGCGTTCGGTTACCGCGACAGCGTGTTCAAGCACCAGACCGGTCGCTGGTTGATTCTTCGGGTGCGCTTCAAACTGAGTTTCGCCGCCAGGTTGCATCTGGATTACGGCCCGGTGCGCCAGCGCCTTCAGGATCAGGGCATTCACCAGCCAACGCCGATGCATGTCAGTCGGGCGATCTGTGAGATCCGCAGTGAGAAACTGCCTGATCCTGCCGTGTTGGGCAATGCAGGCAGCTTCTTCAAGAATCCGGTTGTCCCCGTTGAGCTCGCCGAGCGCATCAAGCAGACGCATCCGGGCCTTGTGGCGTATCCACACCCTGGCGGCCAGGTGAAACTTGCGGCAGGCTGGCTCATCGAGCAGGCAGGCTGGAAAGGTTTTCGGGAAGGCGATGCGGGTGTTCATGCGTTGCAGTCGCTGGTGCTGGTCAACTACGGTTCGGCCACCGGGCGCGACCTGCTAACCCTTGCGCAGCGGATTCAAGCCGACATCCTCGAACGTTTCGGTGTGACGCTGGAGATGGAGCCTAACCTCTATTGAGGTGTGTCTCGCGTCCACGCTCGTCTGTTCAAAACCCATTACACTTCAGCCTTTCACGAGGCTGAAGGGATGGCGCGGCCTTTGCATTTCCAATGCGAGACATCTTCAAACCGAGGTTGGGCATGAGTGACACCGTGTGCGCCGTCGTCCTGGCAGCAGGGCTTGGCAGCCGTTACCGGCAGATCGCCGGGGCCCATCGCAACAAGTTACTGGCGCAATGCACGGGGCGTGACGGTATCGAGCGCTCGGTGCTTGAGCATGTGCTCGTCGGGCTGAGGCCCGTTGTCGACAAGATTGTGCTCCTGACCCGTCCTCATTATTGCAGTGTCACCGAACTGGGGTTGCAGCAGGGTTGTGAGGTTGTGGTGCTGGAGTCCCCAGGCATGGGTGACAGCATTGCCGCCGCCGTGGCGGCGGAGCCAGATCATCGCGGTTGGCTGATTGTGCTCGGGGACATGCCTTTCATCCATTCGGATACCCTCGAGCGGGTGGTCAATTCGCTGGAGGATGACGCTATCAGTGTGCCTGTTTACGACGGCGCGTCTGGCCATCCTGTCGGTTTCGGTCGAGGGTTTGGTTCCGCCCTGCGGTCTCTGGCGGGCGAGAAGGGGGCCAAGCGGCTGTTTCAGGGGGCCAGGGTCATTGAGTTACCGGTTGAAGACCCCGGGGTTCTTTGGGATGTGGATGTGCCGGCGGCGCTGGATTTCAGATCGTAGAAGGCGCGGGATCAGGATCTGCCGACCCTAACCGGCTCTATCCGCGCCCATAAAAAAGCCCCGCCTGTTTCGCAACAGGCGGGGCTTTTCATTCACTGAAGATTACGCGAGCGGCTTGGGCTCTTTGCTTTCTTCCAGCTCTTCACCGTGCTCGGTCACCACTTCCTTCGTGTTGACGTGGTCGTCAACACTCGGGGCAGGGCTCGCAGCGGCTTCGACGGCAACAGGTGCTGGCTCTGCAGCCGCTGGTGCTTGTGGCGCAGCGCTTGCGGCCGCTTCAGCTTCCTTCTGCAGGCGTTCAGCTTCCAGGCGACGACGGCGAACTTCACGAGGATCGTTCGGCGCGCGGCCGGTGCTGGCCATCGGCAGTGCTGGCTTTTCAGTCGCAACTGGCGCAGGCGCAGGAGCAGGCGCAGGCGCTGGTTCGACAGCCACTGGGGCCGCAACGATTTCCGGAGCGGCCAGTTCAGCCGGTGCAACCACAGGCTCGGCAACCATTGGCTTCTTGACGACGGGCGTCTCAACCACGGGTTCAGCGGCTTTCGGCGCTTCGACCGGTGCAACAGGCGCAGCAGGTGCCTCAACGACCGGTGCTGGAGCAGGCGCTTCAGCAACGGCAGGTGCTTCAACTTCAGCCGGGGTTTCGAACAGCTCAGCCTGAGCGGCGGCTTTCACCTGACGCTCGAACGGGCTCAGAGAAGCGTCGAATTGCGCGACTTCCACTTCCGGCATGATCGAACGTTTGGCGGGTACAGCCGGTGTTTCGACGGCGGGCGCTTCGACGACAGGCGCTTCGGCTTTCTCGACAGGTGCGGCTTCAGCAGCGGGCGCCTCGACAGAGGCGGTTGCACGCTCAGCCTGACGGTGAGCGTCGGCTTCAGCCGGGGCACTGATCACGCTTTCTGCAACGGCGGCGGTGACGGCCAGACCCGCGGCGATTTCAGTGCTGTTGCCTTCGCTGCGAACAGTGTCTTGACCGGCTTCGGCCTGATGCTCTTCGCTGCCTTCGATCACATCACCGTTGGCGTCACGCTGACGCTCACGACGGTTGCTGCGACGACGCTGGCCACGGGAGCGGCGGCGAGGGCGGTCGCCTTCGGCGTGTTCCTGGCCGTTTTCGTCCTGCTGCTCTTGGTTGTTCAACAGTGCTTCGTCTTCAACGGCTGCTGCGGCCTGCTCGGCACGCGGTTGACGCTCCTCACGCGGCGCACGTGGCTGACGCTCTTCGCGCGGTGCGCGCTCAGGGCGTTCTTCGCGCGGCACGTTGACGGCTGGTGCGGCATCCAGTGGCTCGCGCAGTTCACGCACGCGCTCTTCACGCGGCTTGCGGTCTTCCCGCTGAGCACGCGGCTGACGCTCTTCACGCGGTGCGCGTGCCGGACGTTCTTCACGTGGAGTTGCTGTTTCGTCACGGGTCTCACGTGGCTCGCGCGGTGCGCGCTCTTCACGAGGGGCACGTTCTTCACGCGGCGCACGCTCTTCGCGTGGCGCGCGTTCTTCACGCTCTGCACGAGGAGCGCGTTCTTCGCGAGGCTTGCGCTCTTCGTCGCGACGGCCATTACGGCTGCGGCTCTGCTGACGACCGTTGCGACGCTCTTCGTTACGGGCCGGACGCTCGGCAGCCGGTTTTTCAACCACGGCCGCCGGTGCGACTGGCTCTTCCTTGGTGGCGAACAGGCTGACCAGCGATTTCACCAGACCTTTGAACAGGCTTGGCTCGTGGGCAACAGGTGCTGGCGCTGCCGGTGCGGCGACTTCGGCAGGCACCGGAGCGTTGGCGCGTGCCGGTGCGGTCTTGACCGCGGCTTCCTGGCGAACCAGGGTGCGGGTCGCTGCCGCTGGCTGGACTTCTTCCACTTCGGCGGCGGCCGCAGCGATTTCGTAGCTGGACTGCAGGCTGTGGGCTTCCGGGCTGTCATCACGCAGGCGCTGAACTTCGAAATGCGGCGTTTCGAGGTGATCGTTCGGCAGGATGATGATGCGTGCGCGGGTGCGCAGTTCGATCTTGGTGATCGAGTTGCGTTTTTCGTTGAGCAGGAACGCAGCGACCGGGATCGGCACCTGAGCGCGGACTTCGGCGGTACGGTCTTTCAGGGCTTCTTCTTCGATCAGGCGCAGGATCGCCAGCGACAGGGACTCGACGTCACGGATGATGCCGGTGCCGTTGCAACGCGGGCAGACGATGCCGCTGCTTTCGCCCAGCGATGGGCGCAGGCGCTGACGGGACATTTCCAGCAGGCCGAAGCGCGAGATACGACCGACCTGAACGCGGGCGCGGTCGGCTTCCAGGCTTTCGCGGACTTTTTCTTCCACGGCGCGCTGGTTCTTGGCCGGCGTCATGTCGATGAAGTCGATGACGATCAGGCCGCCGATGTCTCGCAGACGCAGTTGACGGGCGATTTCTTCAGCCGCTTCAAGGTTGGTCTGCAGGGCGGTTTCTTCGATGTCGCTGCCTTTTGTGGCGCGCGCCGAGTTGATGTCGATGGACACCAGCGCTTCAGTCGGATCGATGACGATGGAGCCACCGGAAGGCAGTTCGACGACGCGCTGGAAGGCGGTTTCGATCTGGCTTTCGATCTGGAAACGGTTGAACAGCGGAACGCTATCTTCGTACAGCTTGATCTTGCTGGCGTACTGCGGCATGACCTGGCGGATGAAGGTCAGGGCTTCTTCCTGAGCTTCGACGCTGTCGATCAGGACTTCACCGATGTCCTGGCGCAGGTAGTCGCGAATCGCGCGGATGATGACGTTGCTTTCCTGGTAGATCAGGAACGGTGCGGCGCGATCCTGGGACGCTTCCTTGATGGCGGTCCACAGTTGCAGCAGGTAATCGAGGTCCCACTGCATTTCCTCGCTGCTGCGGCCAAGGCCGGCGGTGCGCACGATCAGGCCCATGTCGGCAGGGGCGATCAGGCCGTTCAGCGCTTCGCGCAGTTCGTTGCGCTCTTCGCCTTCGATGCGGCGGGAGATGCCACCGGCACGCGGGTTGTTCGGCATCAGCACCAGGTAACGACCGGCCAGGCTGATGAACGTGGTCAGGGCGGCGCCCTTGTTGCCACGCTCTTCTTTCTCGACCTGCACGATGACTTCCTGGCCTTCGCTCAGGACGTCCTTGATGTTGACGCGACCTTCCGGGGACTTCTTGAAGTATTCGCGGGAGATTTCTTTTAGCGGCAGAAAGCCGTGACGCTCGGAGCCGAAGTCGACGAACGCGGCTTCAAGGCTGGGTTCGATACGCGTGATCCGGCCTTTATAGATGTTGGCCTTCTTCTGTTCGCGGGCCCCGGATTCGATGTCCAGGTCGTATAGGCGCTGGCCGTCTACCAGCGCAACACGCAACTCTTCGGGTTGAGTTGCGTTAATCAGCATTCTTTTCATGTAGTACCGTCGGTTTCCGGGCTGCCGGAAACGGCGTTCGGCACACACGACTTCTCACGGTCGGTGTCAGGGCGCGTCAGGAGTGCTTGGACACTCCAGTGTCTAGCGATATCCGGCCAGCGGGGCCGTAGTCGCGACGACGTTTCCTGCTTGCTGTGGTGACAAATGACACCCTGTCAGCAAAAGCTTTGTCAGGAGGAGGAATCAACCATCGGTAGCGGACGATATGAAGCGTCTTGAATAAAGCCTTGTGCTACACAGTCCGACGGTTGTGCGTCTCCACCCCACACGTATCCCTGATAATTCGGGTGCTGCCGCGCGCTGAATCCGCAGCGGGTTTGCATTTACGCGATCTTCGATGGGAAGTTCACGCGTCATGGCTCAAATTAAGGCTTCGGTTTCCGAAGCATTCGCCCGGTGTGTCTGCCAGCGACTGCACTTTGTGAACTGGCCATGAACATGGGCCTCGATGGCGAGTGACTCACTCTGCGATCGGGCTTGTTTCAGGCCTCATGTCACCTGCGCTCGTTACGCTTGCTGACGCTCCGTTGTCACCGAAAGCCCCGTAGGGCGGCCTCGCGCCCTCGTGAATTGCGTTGGGCAGGGCCGGCTGTCATACCGTTTGTCCGCTGTCCAGGCCGCTTTTGGCGGCGTTCGCGACTATAGCAGCAATCATTAAGTGCTTCAAATCCATAAAAAATTGTTATGATTTGCGCCATGACGAATATCACCCCCCCAACCCCCGGCGTTCAGCTGGTAGAGGTTGCGCCGGAACTTGCCGGTCAACGCATCGATAATTTTCTGATCACGTACCTCAAGGGCGTTCCCAAGACCTTGATTTACCGCATATTGCGCAAGGGCGAAGTGCGAGTGAACAAAGGCCGGATCAAGCCCGAGTACAAGCTTCAGGCGGGCGACATCGTGCGCGTTCCACCCGTTCGCGTGCCTGAACGTGACGAGCCTGTGCCTGTGGCACAAGGTCTGTTGCAACGCCTTGAAGCGGCGATCGTTTTTGAAGACAAAGGCCTCATTGTCCTTAACAAGCCTGCTGGCATCGCGGTTCACGGCGGCAGCGGCCTGAGTTTCGGTGTCATCGAAGCCTTTCGTCAGTTGCGCCCCGATGCCAAGGAGCTGGAACTGGTCCACCGCCTGGACCGCGACACGTCGGGTCTGCTCATGATCGCCAAGAAACGCAGCATGTTGCGTCACCTGCATGAGCAGTTGCGCGGTGATGGCGTCGACAAGCGGTACATGGCGCTGGTTCGCGGGAACTGGCCGACGTCGCAGAAGCAGGTGCGTGCGCCCTTGCTCAAGAGCAACCTGCGCTCGGGCGAGCGCATGGTCGAGGTGAACGAAGAGGGCAAGGAGGCGCTGACGATGTTCAAGGTGCTGCGCCGCTTCGGCGACTTCGCGACGATGGTGGAGGCCCGTCCAATCACGGGCCGTACCCACCAGATCCGCGTGCATACCCTGCATGCCGGGCACTGCATCGCTGGCGACAGTAAATATGGCGATGAGGATTTCACCCGCGAAATTCGTGATCTGGGCGGCAAACGGTTATTCCTCCACGCCTACGCGCTGACCGTGCCGCTGCCCGATGGCGGCGAGTTGAAGCTGGAGGCGCCTGTCGACGACATGTGGGCCAAGACCGTGGAGCGATTGAGTGCGCCCTGATTACGAGCTGCTGATATTTGACTGGGACGGCACCCTGTCCGACTCCATCGGTCGCATTGTCGAGGCCATGCGCGCTGCTGCCGAGTTGTCCGGCCGGCCGGTACGAGATGATCTGGCAATCAAGGGCATCATCGGCCTGGGGTTGCCGGAAGCCATCCGTACGCTGTACCCCGACATCACCGCCAATGACCTGATCGATTTCCGTCAGCGCTACGCAGACAGCTACATGGCCATGGATGTCGAGCCTTCGAAGTTGTTCGACGGTGTGCATGAGTCGCTGGAGGCGTTCCGCTCCCAGGGCTATCGTCTGGCGGTGGCGACGGGCAAGGCGCGTCGCGGTCTGGACCGTGTGCTCAAGGCCCATGGCTGGCACGATTACTTCGATGCGACGCGTGCTGCCGATGAGACGGCGAGCAAGCCTGATCCGCTGATGCTCAATGAAATTCTGCGGCATTGTGGCGTGAGGCCTGAAAAGGCGCTGATGATTGGCGATGCGTCGTTCGATCTACTGATGGCACGCAATGCTGGCATGGATTCGGTGGCGGTGGGTTACGGTGCCCAGGCGCTGGATTCTCTGCTGCAGTACGAGCCGCGTCTGGCGATCAAGCATTTTTCCGAGTTGCGCGCCTGGTTGGGTGTGCGGAATGCCGAATCTTCGTTGTTGGGGTAATTGATCTATGTCGGATGAATGGAAAGCGCCGTCTGCGCAGGATGACGGCGAGCGCAAGGCCGATGCGAAAAGCTGGCAGCTTCTGGAAAAGACCCTGCTGGCCAGCGTGCAGGAGCAGCGTCGTGCCCGGCGCTGGGGCATTTTTTTCAAGCTCCTGACGTTTGCTTATCTGTTTGTGATGCTCGCAATGTTTTCGCCGCTGATGGATTTCGAAAAAGGCGCGTCGCGCAGGGACAGTCACACCGCTCTGATCGACGTGAAGGGCATGATCGCCGATACCGAGGCTGCCAGTGCCGACAACATTGTGGGCAGTCTGCGGGCCGCCTTTGAGGACGAAAAAACCAAAGGCGTGATCCTGCGCATCAACAGTCCGGGCGGTAGCCCGGTGCAGTCGGGCTACATCTATGACGAGATTCGTCGCCTGCGCGCGC
This sequence comes from Pseudomonas sp. NFACC02, assembly GCF_900110765.1. Classification (GTDB taxonomy): domain Bacteria; phylum Pseudomonadota; class Gammaproteobacteria; order Pseudomonadales; family Pseudomonadaceae; genus Aquipseudomonas. The sequence goes on along the minus strand of NZ_FOEO01000009.1, from coordinate 88,927 downwards.
AGAAGCCGAACATCAAAGTCTATGCGGTGATCACCGACCTCGGCGCCTCGGGCGCGTACTACATCGCCAGCGCTGCCGACCAGATCTACGCCGACAAAGCGAGTCTGGTGGGTTCCATTGGCGTCACGGCGGCCGGTTTCGGTTTTGTCGGCACCATGGAAAAGCTGGGGGTGGATCGCCGCACCTACACCTCGGGTGAGCACAAAGCCTTTCTCGATCCATTTCAGCCACCCAAGCCTGACGAGACGGCTTTCTGGCAGGGCGTGCTGGACACGACGCACAAGCAGTTCATCGCCAGCGTGAAAGCGGGGCGCGGTGACCGCTTGAAGGACAAGGACCATCCAGAGTTGTTCTCCGGCCTGGTGTGGACGGGCGAGCAGGCGGTCGCTTTGGGGTTGGTGGACGGTTTGGGCAGCGCCAGTTATGTCGCGCGTGACGTGATCGGTGAGAAGGAAATGGTCGACTACACCGTTCAGGAGTCGCCGTTCGATCGCTTCTCGAAGAAGCTGGGTTCCAGCGTGGCCGAGCAGATTGCCATGTGGGCCGGATTCAAAGGTCCTACGCTGCGCTAGCAGGCCTCTGAAAGCAGAAAACCCGGCCGCTGGTCGGGTTTTTTGTAACGGCTAATCCGCTTGGTCAGGGGATTTCAACACCTTCTGCGGCGAGCATGTCGACCAGCCTTATTAAAGGCAGGCCGATCAGGCTGGTCGCGTCCGGGCCTTCTGTGCTGTGAAATAGGCTGACGCCCAGGCCTTCAGCCTTGAAGCTGCCTGCGCAGTCGTACGGCTGCTCGGCGTGCAGGTAGCGGCTGATGCGCGGCGCGCTGAGTTCGCGCATGTGGACAGTGAACGGCACGCAGTCGACCTGGCAATGCCCCGTCTGGCTGTTGTACAGGGCCAGGCCGGTCAGGAAGCTCACGCTTTTCCCGCTGCTCGCGCTGAGCTGCTCCAGCGCGCGCTCAAAGGTGTGCGGCTTGCCAAGAATCTGCTCGCCCAGCACCGCTACCTGATCCGAGCCAATGATCAGGTGCTTAGGAAAGTGCGCGGCCAGCGCGATTGCCTTTTCTTGTGCCAGACGTTTTACCAGCGCCGTCGCGGACTCCCCAGGGTGATGACGTTCATCGATGTCGGGGGAGGCGCAGACGAACGGTAAACGCAGTCGTTCGAGCAATTCCCGGCGATAAGGCGAGCTGGAAGCAAGGAGCAGAGGCAGCATGAGGTTCTCCAAAACATGAAAGTCGAGTGTAATCAGCGGGTCAGGTTGCGAACAGCCCTGAATTTCCTTTGACAGTCGAGGACCTCGTCCCTAGAATGCTGCGCCTATGTTGAATGACCCGATTCCACCTCACGTTGACCCGCGCAAATTAGCTGATCGTGGCACCACTCTTCAGGGAGAGATGCCGCTGGCTGATTTGGAGAGACTCTGCGACCCGCTTGCTGACAATCTCGGTACAGTGCAGGCGAAATTCGTTTTTGAACGAGACGAACAGCGCGCTGTGGTTATCCACAGTGAGATTGACGTTGAAGTCAAAATGGTTTGCCAGCGTTGTCTTGAGCTGGTCACCCTGCCGATCCACAGCGAATGCAGTTATGCCGTGGTGAAGGAGGGTGCAAATACCCAGTCGTTGCCGAAAGGCTATGACGTGCTGGAACTCGGCGAAGATCCATTGGATTTGCTGGCGTTGATCGAGGATGAGCTTTTGCTCGCCTTGCCCATTGTGCCAACTCATGATCCGAAAGAATGCCAGCAGCCGGCGGGCCTCGATGAGCCCGAGCCGAGCGTGGACGAGGTAACGCGGTCCAACCCGTTCAGTGTATTGGCGCAGTTAAAGCGTGACCCAAACGTTTAGGAGTTAATCAATTATGGCTGTTCAGCAGAACAAAAAATCCCGCTCTGCCCGTGACATGCGCCGTTCGCACGACGCTCTCGAGGCTAGCACTCTGTCTGTAGAAAAAACCACCGGTGAAGTTCACCTGCGTCACCACGTATCGCCAGAAGGCGTATACCGTGGCCGTAAAGTGATCGACAAGGGCGCTGACGAGTAATTTCTTGTCCGCTCCGGTCATCGCGATCGACGCAATGGGCGGGGACTTCGGTCCCCGCAGCATTGTTCAGGCCAGCATTGCCTGCCTGCTCGCTACGCCCTCGCTTCATCTGACCCTCGTCGGTCAAGCCTCCCTTCTTGAAGAGCTCATCGCACACCATGCCGGTGTTGATCGGTCGCGCCTGCTCGTCGTCAATGCCACTGAAGTCATCACCATGGACGATCGGCCCTCGCTTGCGCTGCGCGGCAAGCCGGATTCGTCGATGCGTGTAGCGTTGCGTCTGTTGGCGGACGGTAAGGCGCAGGCGTGTGTCAGTGCCGGAAATACCGGTGCGTTGATGGCGCTCTCGCGGTTCGTGCTCAAGACCCTGCCAGGCATCGACCGGCCCGCCATGGTCGCGGCGATTCCGACCCAGCGTGGCTACTGTCAGTTACTGGACCTGGGCGCGAACGTCGATTGCAGTGCCGAGAACCTTTATCAGTTCGCCGTCATGGGAGCCGTCGCGGCCGAAGCGCTCGGCGTGGCGCGGCCCAAGGTTGCGCTGCTCAATGTCGGCACCGAAGACATCAAGGGCAACCAGCAGGTCAAGTTGGCAGCCAGTTTGTTGCAGGCCGCGCCGGGCCTCAACTACGTCGGGTTCGTTGAAGGCGACGGTCTGTATCGCGGCGAGGCTGATGTGGTGGTGTGTGACGGGTTTGTCGGGAATATCCTGCTTAAATCCAGCGAAGGCCTGGCCACCATGATCGGCGAGCGGATCGAAGGGTTGTTCCGGCAGAATGTGCTGTCCAGGGCCGTCGGCGTGCTGGCGATGCCGCTGCTCAACCGCCTCAAGGCTGATCTGGCGCCTGCGCGTCACAACGGCGCAAGCTTTTTGGGGTTGCAGGGCATTGTGGTGAAGAGCCATGGCTCTGCAGGTGCTCAGGGCTTTCAAAGCGCGATTCAGCGGGCCCTGATCGAAATCCAGGAGAATCTGCCCGAGCGTCTGCATGGGCGTCTGGAGGCGTTGCTGTAGCGCGTCTTGCGCTAGAATGTGACCCTTGTGACTGATGGGTCATCCAATTGGCCAGTTGCAACACTTTGAATTACCTTGCGTTCGGTCCGTCCGGACGTTCTTTTCGACGACAATAATCAGGGGCTTGTTAATGTCTGCTTCCGTCGCATTCGTCTTTCCAGGTCAGGGCTCGCAGTCCCTCGGCATGCTTGCCGAGCTGGGCGCGCAGTACCCGGTGATCCTGGACACGTTTAAAGAAGCCTCCGACGCTTTGGGTTATGACCTCTGGGCGCTGACCCAGCAGGGCCCGGAAGAAAACCTCAATCAAACCGACAAAACCCAGCCGGCCATTCTGACGGCTTCGATCGCCTTGTGGCGTTTGTGGCTGGCAGAAGGCGGCGTGCGTCCCGCGTTCGTCGCCGGCCACAGCCTGGGTGAATACAGCGCGCTGGTAGCGGCTGGCAGCCTGTCGCTGGCGGATGCCGTCAAGCTGGTGGAACGTCGTGGTCAACTGATGCAAGAGGCTGTTCCGGCCGGGCAGGGTGGCATGGCCGCCATTCTCGGTCTGACCGATGCCGATGTGATTGCAGCATGCGCCGAAGCGGCTCAGGGCGACGTCGTCAGTGCCGTGAATTTCAACTCGCCGGGTCAGGTGGTGATCGCCGGTGCCAAAGCGGCCGTCGACCGCGCGATTGAAGCCTGCAAGGCCAAAGGTGCCAAGCGCGCGCTGCCATTGCCGGTCAGCGTGCCGTCGCACTGTGAGCTGATGCGTCCTGCTGCCGAGCGTTTTGCCGAGTCCGTCGCTGCCATCGACTGGCAAGCGCCGCAAATCCCTCTGGTACAGAACGTCAGCGCCAGCGTGGTTTCGGACCTGGAGACGCTGAAAACCGATTTGCTGCAACAGCTGTACAAGCCGGTTCGTTGGGTCGAGTCGATTCAGGCGCTGGCCGCCAATGGTGCACTGCAGTTGGTGGAGTGCGGCCCGGGCAAAGTCCTGGCGGGTCTTAACAAACGTTGCGCCGATGGCGTGAACACCCACAACCTCAATACCCCGGATGCCTTCGCCGCCACTCTCGCGGCGCTGGCCTGATAAGGAGAACCTGCATGAGTCAGGGTAAAGTTGCACTGGTCACCGGTGCGAGCCGTGGCATTGGTCGGGCGATCGCCCTGGAACTGGGCCGTAACGGCGCCACGGTGGTGGGGACTGCCACGACCGAGTCCGGTGCCGAGAAGATCACTGCCTACTTCAAGGAAAACGGCATCGAAGGCTTCGGCATCGCACTCGATGTCGGGAGCGACGAGTCGGTCAGTGCGGTTCTGGCGCAGATTCAGGAGCGCGTTGGCGCGCCGTTGATCCTGGTCAATAACGCCGGCATCACCCGTGACAACCTGATGATGCGCATGAAGGACGACGAATGGCATGACGTCATCAATACCAACCTGACCAGCCTGTACCGCCTGACCAAAGGCGTTTTGCGTGGCATGACCAAGGCCCGTTGGGGCCGCATCATCAGCATTGGCTCCGTAGTGGGTGCCATGGGCAACGCAGGTCAAGTAAACTACGCCGCCGCGAAAGCGGGGCTGGAAGGTTTCAGTCGCGCGCTGGCGCGTGAAGTCGGCTCGCGAGCAGTGACTGTCAACTCGGTAACCCCAGGGTTTATCGACACCGACATGACCCGCGAGCTGCCAGAGGCACAACGTGATTCACTGACGAGCCAGATTCCTCTGGGTCGACTGGGGCAGGCAGAAGAGATCGCGCACGTGGTCGCTTTTCTTGCCTCGGAAGGTGCAGGCTACGTTACCGGGGCTACAATCCCCGTGAACGGCGGCATGTACATGTGACTCCCCGTATCGAAAAAATGTCATACGGGCTGTCTAAAATCCGTTATAAAGCTGAAATCTATTAATGGGTTGAGGGGCGATGGGCGTAGCGGGAATTGCGTTGAGCTTGAAATACGCAAAACCTCTTCTATACACTTACCCGTCGGCCAGCTGCCTGAATTTGTCCACTAGGAGTTAACACACGGTATGAGCACCATCGAAGAACGCGTCAAGAAAATCGTTGCCGAGCAACTTGGCGTCAAACAAGAGGAAGTGGTCAACACCGCTTCGTTCGTTGAAGACCTGGGTGCCGACTCCCTTGACACCGTTGAGCTGGTAATGGCTCTGGAAGAGGAATTCGAGACCGAAATCCCTGACGAAGAAGCCGAGAAGATCACCACTGTTCAAGCTGCTATCGACTACGTTACTGCCCATCAGGCGTAAGATTTTGTAATCGTAGCGCGCTGTCATGGAAAAACCGCACTGCCCCAGGCGTGCGGTTTTTTCTTTAAGCAGGGCAGTGTTTCGTCAATAGAAAAAAGGAGAGTCCTGTGTCGCGTAGACGCGTCGTGGTCACCGGTATGGGTATGCTGACGCCATTGGGCAACGATGTGCCCAGTACCTGGCAAGGCATTCTGGCTGGCCAGAGTGGCATTGGCCTAATCGAACACACGGACCTTTCGGCTTACACGACCCGCTTCGGCGGTTCGGTCAAAGGATTCAAGGTCGAGGAGTATCTGTCGCCCAAAGAGGCGCGCCGTCTCGATCTCTTCATTCAGTACGGCCTGGCTGCCAGCTTTCAGGCGGTACGCAATGCGGGTATCGAAATCACCGACGCCAACCGTGAGCGGATTGGAGTGGCGATGGGCTCCGGTATCGGGGGGCTGACCAATATTGAAAACACCAGTCGCCTGCTGCATGAGCAAGGCCCTGGCAAGATCTCCCCGTTCTTCGTGCCCGGGTCGATCATCAACATGATTTCCGGATTCCTGTCGATCCATCTGGGCGCACAGGGGCCGAACTACGCCATCGCGACGGCCTGCACCACGAGCACGCACTGCATCGGCATGGCCGCGCGCAACATCGCGTACGACGAGGCGGATGTGATGATTGCGGGTGGTGCCGAGATGGCCGCCTGTGGTCTGGGCATGGGCGGCTTTGGTGCCTCTCGTGCCTTGTCGACCCGAAACGACGAACCTGCGCGCGCCAGTCGCCCTTGGGACAAAGGCCGTGATGGCTTCGTGCTGTCCGACGGCGCAGGCGCACTGGTCCTTGAAGAACTGGAACATGCCCGGGCCCGTGGTGCGACGATCTACGCCGAGTTGATCGGTTTCGGCATGAGCGGCGATGCGTTCCATATGACTTCGCCACCGGAAGATGGCGCGGGTGCGGCTCGTTGCATCACCAATGCGTTACGCGATGCGAAAGTCACGCCGGATCAGGTCCAGTACATCAACGCTCACGGTACATCGACGCCAGCGGGCGATCTGGCAGAGGTTAACGCGATCAAGTCGGTCTTCGGCGATCACGCCTACAAGCTGGCGGTCAGTTCCACCAAGTCCATGACCGGGCACTTGCTGGGAGCGGCAGGCGCCATCGAAGCGATCTTCAGTGTGCTGGCAATCAATGGCCAGGTGGCGCCACCGACCATCAACCTCGATGAGCCGGGCGAAGGCTGCGATCTGGATTTTGTGCCCCATGAACCGCGCAACATGCCCATCGACGTTGTCGTCTCCAACTCGTTCGGGTTTGGCGGCACGAATGGCTCGCTGGTGTTTCGCCGGTACGCCGAATGACCGCGTGCTGGATCGATGGCGCGCCAGCCGACGCTCTGCCCGTAAAGGACCGGGGGTTGGCCTACGGCGATGGCCTGTTCGAGACCCTGCTGGTCAGGGCGGGCCAGCCATTGCTGTTCGAACGTCACCTGCAGCGTCTGGCGCTGGGCGGGCGGCGTCTGGCGCTTAACCTCGATCTGGCGCTGATAGAGCAAGAGTGTCGGGCATTTGCGGTGCAGATGAACGAAGGCGTGATGAAGTTGATCGTCACCCGGGGCGATGGCGTGCGCGGTTATGCGCCCGCTGTCGACGCCCAGCCTCGGCGCATCCTGCAGAGCAGCCCGCTGGCTCTCTACCCCCAGGCGAATGCCGAACAGGGTGTTCGTCTTTTTCCCTGCAAAACCCGACTGGCCGAACAGCCACTGCTGGCAGGGCTCAAGCACCTCAATCGCCTGGAGCAAGTCATTGCGCGCGCAGAATGGAGCGACGCAGAGCATGCCGAGGGCCTGATGCGTGATACCGCGGGCCGGGTTGTCGAAGGGGTCTACAGCAACCTGTTCATGGTCAAGGGTGGCGTGCTGCTGACACCGGACCTGACGCGATGCGGGGTCGCGGGCGTGATGCGGGCCGAATTGCTGACCCTGGCCGAGCAGGAAAACATGCCGGCTCGCGCGCTTGATCTGCACATGTCCGACCTGCAGAAGGCCGATGAGGTTTTTGTCTGTAACAGCGTCTACGGTATCTGGCCTGTCCGCGCGTTCGAGCAACTGAACTGGCCGGTTGGAACGGTCACCCGTAAACTGCAAAACCTCGTTCGCGGGCTTCTGGATATCTGATTCGTGATCCGAAAATTATTTGTCTTGCTGGAAACCGGTGTGATTCTGGCGGGGCTGTTACTGGGTCTGGCTTTCTGGCAGCAGAACAGCGCGCTGCAGCAACCCTTGAAACTGACACAAGAGCAATTGCTCGATGTGCCCTTAGGTTCGTCCCCGACAGGCGTGCTCAACCGCCTGGAGGCCGACGGCGTCATCAAGGATGCATTCCTGTTGCGCCTATATTGGCGCTTCAATCTGTCCGGTCAGCCGCTGCACAGCGGTGAATACCGCATGACGCCGGGCATGACGGCGAAGTCGTTGCTGACGCTGTGGGAAAAGGGCGAGGTCGTGCAGTACAGCCTGACGCTGGTGGAAGGCTGGACGTTCCGTCAGGTTCGCGCGGCACTCGGCAAGCAGCCAAAGCTCGAACAGACCCTCAGCAACCTCAGTGACAGTGAGGTGATGGCCAAACTGGGTCACCCCAACGTTTTCCCCGAAGGTCGCTTCTTCCCGGACACTTATCGCTACGTTCGCGGCATGACCGATGCCGAATTGCTCAAGCAGGCGTATAACCGACTCGATGCGGTGCTTCAGGAAGAATGGGACAAGCGAGCGGCGGATGTGCCTTATGCCGATCCCTATCAGGCGTTGATCATGGCGTCGCTGGTGGAGAAAGAGACGGGCGTGCCGCAGGAGCGCGGGGAGATCGCGGGGGTTTTCGTGCGACGGCTGCAGAAGGGCATGTTGTTGCAGACCGATCCAACCGTCATCTACGGACTCGGCGAGCGCTATAACGGCAAGATCACCCGTGCTTTTCTGAAGGAAGCCACGCCTTACAACACGTATGTCATCTCCGGTCTGCCACCGACACCCATCGCCATGGTCGGCCGTGAAGCCATTCATGCGGCCATGCACCCCGTGGCAGGCAGCAGTCTGTACTTTGTTGCGCGAGGTGACGGCAGCCACGTGTTCTCGGACGATCTGGACGCCCACAATGCGGCGGTGAAGGCATTTCAGCTCAAGCGTCGCGCCGACTACCGCTCCAGCCCTGCGCCTGTTGCGCCGACGCCTGCCGTCGAGGCTGCACCGGCGACCGAGAAGCCTGCGACCGACACGGCGCCAGTGCCTGAGTCGGCTGAGCCACAGTCGTCTGAGATGCCACCGGTTGAACAGAAGGCGCCGGAGCCTGAAGCGGCCGAACCCGCCAATGCACCGACCGACTCAAGTGACAAGATTGAGAAGAAGGGCGAGCAGAGCCCGCAATGAATCTGATTAAGGACTGCCTGTGACCGGTTTGTTTATTACGCTGGAAGGTCCCGAAGGTGCGGGCAAGAGCACCAACCGCGAGTACCTGGCCGAGCGCCTGCGCAGCCACGGCGTCGATGTCGTGCTGACCCGTGAACCCGGAGGCACGCCGTTGGCCGAACGCATTCGCGAACTGCTGCTGGCGCCCAGCGACGAAACGATGGACGCCGACACCGAACTGCTGCTGGTGTTCGCGGCCCGTGCACAGCACCTGGCGGGCGTGATTCGGCCGGCCTTGGCGCGCGGTGCGGTGGTACTTTGCGATCGTTTCACCGACGCGACCTACGCATATCAAGGTGGCGGCCGAGGCCTGTCGGTCGAGCGTATCGCCGCACTGGAAGACTTCGTTCAGGGCGATCTGCGGCCGGATCTGACGCTGGTGTTCGATCTGCCAGTGGAAATCGGCCTGTCGCGTGCGGCGGCGCGGGGTCGTCTGGATCGCTTTGAACAGGAAGGCCGCGCGTTCTTCGAGGCCGTGCGCACGACTTACCTGAATCGTGCTGCAGCTGCGCCTGAGCGTTACCGGCGAGTAGATGCCGCGCTGCCGCTGGATCAGGTGCAAGCATCCCTTGATGCGCTGCTGCCCGATCTGCTGAACCTGCTGGCGGCACGCCGACATGGCTGAGGCCTACCCTTGGCAACACGCGCTCTGGCAGCAACTGGCCGGCCGTCGCCAGCACGCGCATGCCTACTTGCTGCACGGCCCGGCGGGCATCGGCAAGCGGGCGCTCGCCGAGCGTTTGATGCATTTGTTGTTGTGCCAGCAGCCCCAAGGGCTGGAAGCCTGCGGTCACTGCAAGTCCTGTTCGTTGCTGGCCGCAGGCAGTCATCCCGACAATTACGTGCTGGAACCGGAAGAAGCGGACAAGGCGATCAAGGTCGACCAGGTGCGTGATCTCGTCAGTTTCGTGGTTCAGACCGCGCAGATGGGCGGGCGCAAGGTGGTGCTCATCGAGCCGGTGGAGTCGATGAACATCAACGCCGCCAACGCCCTGCTGAAAAGTCTCGAAGAGCCGTCCGGGGACACCGTGCTCCTGCTCGTCAGTCACCAGCCCAGCCGTCTGTTGCCCACCATCAAAAGCCGTTGCGTGCAGCAGGCCTGTCCGCTGCCCAGCGAAGCCACGAGTGTGGCGTGGCTGGCGGAGGCCTTGCCGGAATGCACCGAGGAGGAGCGCGTCGAGCTGCTGACCCTCGCCGCCGGTTCTCCACTGGCGGCGGTCAGTCTTCAGGCACAAGGCGTGCGAGAGCAGCGCGCCCAAGTGGTGGACGGGGTGAAGAAACTGCTGAAAGGTCAGCAATCACCGACGCAACTCGCCGAAGGCTGGAAAGACATCCCGCTGTTGTTGCTGTTCGACTGGTTCTGCGACTGGTCGAATCTGGTGCTGCGGTACCAGTTGACCGAGGACGAAAGCGGCCTTGGGTTGGCTGATATGCGCAAGGTGCTGCAGTACCTGGCGCAAAAGTCGCGTCAGTCCAGCGTGCTGGCCATGCAGGACTGGGTGCTGTTGCAGCGTCAAAAGGTGTTGTCGAAAGCGAACTTGAATCGCGTTTTGTTGCTCGAAGCCTTATTGGTGCAGTGGGCATCCTTGACCGGACAGGGTTAGACTGGCCGTCTGCATCACATCAGTATTGTTCGAGGAAGTTGAGATGAACGTGCCACTGAGCCCGGGTCCACGTAACGGCATCCTGTCCCTGACGATCAAGGACAAGTCGGTCCTGTACGCGGCCTACATGCCCTTCATCAAAAACGGCGGACTGTTCATTCCGACCAGCAAGAGCTACAAACTGGGCGATGAGGTGTTCATGCTGCTCAACCTGATGGACGAGCCGGAGAAAATTCCGGTCGCGGGCAAAGTGACCTGGATCACACCAAAAGGCGCCCAGGGCAACCGCGCCGCGGGTGTCGGCGTGCAGTTCAATGACGGCGACAACACCGCGCGCAACATGATTGAAACCTACCTGGCCGGGGCTCTGAAGTCCGACCGTCCGACCCATACGATGTAAGTAGCTGCGATCCCATGCTTGTAGATTCCCATTGCCACCTGGATCGTCTCGATCTCACTCAACATGCCGGCTCACTGGATAACGCCCTCGAGGCAGCGCGTGGCCGTGGCGTCGGTCATTTCCTGTGCATCGGCGTCAGCGCCGACAATGCCGGCGCGGTCAAGGCGCTGGCAGAGCGCTACGATGACGTCGATTGCTCGGTCGGCATTCATCCGCTGGACCTCAAGCCGGGCGAGACGCCTGCAATGGAGTGGTTGCTCAACGAACTCAACCATCCGCGTGTGGTGGCCATCGGTGAGACGGGGCTGGATTATCACTACGAACCAGAAGCCGCCGAACTGCAGCAGGCGTCGTTCCGGTTGCATTTACAGGCGGCCAGCGTCACAGGCAAGCCAGTGATCGTGCATACCCGGGGCGCTCGCGAGGACACGCTGACCCTGCTGCGTGACGCCGCCTTGCCCCAGGCGGGCGTGCTGCACTGCTTCACGGAAGACTGGGACATGGCCAAAGCCGCATTGGACCTGGGGTTTTACATCTCGCTCTCCGGCATCGTTACCTTCCGCAATGCCGACGCCCTGCGCGACGTGGCGAGCAAGGTGCCTGCCGACCGTTTGCTGGTCGAGACCGACTCGCCTTATCTCGCGCCGATTCCCTACCGTGGAAAGCCGAACCTGCCGCAGTACGTACGTGAAGTGGCAGAGTTTCTGGCGATGCTGCGAGGCGTCAGCTACGAGCGTTTTGCCGAACAGACCACTGATAACTTCAAGCGCCTGTTCGCGCAGGCTCGGGTCAGGCAGGCCGCCTAAGGCGCCTGGTTCCGGGCTGCAGCTGCTGACACGCCAAGCGCTGGCGTGCTGAATCGCAGGCAAAAAAAACCCGGGTTCTGGGGGGTGAATCCGGGTTAAGACCATTAGGAGTAAAACAAAGACACGCTATCCGTCGGTGCCTTTACCGATGCCGACACTTGGGGGAGATGTCGCATCAGCGAATGTAAGTATTGGTCATAATCCCGTGGCGTCCAGCGCCAGGCTGTACGTTTTTTAAACAGTTTTGGAATATCAGACCGCTGCTGATACCTCATTGCGAGGCGATACGGCGCACAATGGCCAATGTCTCCTCGATCACCCGTGATTGGGTATAGAAATGCGGCGAAAACCGGATGCCAGGTCCTCTGGGCAGGCACACCACCTGGTTATGCATCAACTGCTGCCAGACGGTATTTGCCTGCAGGCCATCCATGCTGAACGTGAGGATGCCGGAGCGGCGCTCGGCGTCGCGGGATGAATGCAGCACCACACTGCTGACCGCGCTCAGTCCTTCTTCAAGCCATTTCACGCGTTCCAGAACGGCGTGCCCGACCTGTTCCATTCCGATTTCTTCAAGCAATGACAGGCTCGCGTCCAGCGCCATGGCGCCGAGTGTATTCGGGCTGCCGCACTCGAAGCGCTGAGCGCTGGCGGCGGGCTGCCATTCTTCACGCCCATAGTCGCCCGAGTGTTCGAGCATGTGCCAGCCGAACTCATGCAGCTTCAATTGGGGCCTTAGCGCGGCGCTACAGTAGAAGACGCCGAGTCCTTCCGGGCTGCACATCCATTTGTGACCGTCCGCCATTGCAAAATCACACTGGCTGGCCTGGACATCGAACGGCAGGGCACCGATCTGTTGAATGGCGTCGATGCAGAACAGCACGCCGCGTTGCTTCAGGCCGTGGCCCAGGCGTTCGAGATTCAGGCGCGTTCCCGTCGCGAATTGCACTGAGCTGATGGAAAGCAGGCGTGTCCGCGGCCCGCACGCCGCCAGTAATGCCCCTTCGGGATCCCGGCCTTTCAAACTGACGTAAACCACGTCGACGCCCTGCGGTTTGAGGGCTTCCCAGACGACACGGTTGGACGGGAATTCTTCGTCGCTGATGACCACGTTGTCGCCCGCCTTCCAGTCAAGGCCAAAAGCGACAAAAGACAGGGCTTCCGAGGTGTTTTTGACCAAGGCGATGTCTTCGGTCGACGGTGCGTTCAGCAACCTGGCGAGTCGTTCACGAAGGCGACGTTCGACCTTCATCCAGTCCGGATAGTCGCGCGCGCCCAGTAAAACGTTCTCTTGCGCGAATCGATGGACTGCGGCGGCCGTGCGTTTTGGCCAGGGGCCGACCGCCGCGTGGTTGAGATATCGCAAATCGGGGGCTTGGGCGAATTCGTCATGAAACGTCGACATGGTCGGATGATCCGTGCAATTTGCTGCAAGTTAGGCATAATGTGCGGCTTCGATTTTGAACCCACAGCCTCTTCCTATGCAGAAAGAACCTCGTAAGGTCCGTGAGTTTCGGCGCCGTGAGCAAGAAATTCTCGATACCGCGCTCAAGCTGTTTCTCGAACAGGGTGAAGACAGTGTCACTGTCGAGATGATTGCTGATGCCGTGGGTATTGGCAAAGGCACCATCTATAAGCATTTCAAGTCCAAGGCGGAGATCTATCTGCGCCTTATGCTCGACTACGAGCGCGATTTGAACGAGTTGCTTCACTCGGCCGATGTCGACAAGGACAAGGAGGCGCTCTCGCGCGCCTACTTTGAATTCCGCATGCGAGATCCGCAGCGGTACCGCCTGTTCGACCGTCTGGAAGAGAAGGTGGTCAAGGGCAACCAGGTCCCGGAGATGGTCGAGCAGTTGCACAAGATCCGTGCCTCCAACTTCGAGCACCTGACGTTGCTCATCAAAGGCCGGATCTCCGAAGGCAAGCTCGAAGACGTGCCGCCTTACTTCCACTATTGCGCAGCATGGGCGTTGGTGCACGGTGCGGTGGCGCTGTACCACTCGCCGTTCTGGAGCAATGTCCTGGAAGATCAGGAAGGTTTCTTTCAGTTCCTGATGGACATCGGGGTGCGCATGGGGAACAAGCGCAAGCGCGACCCCGAAACCGGTCATGACCTCAAGCCGGAAATCTCCGGGAGCTGATCCAAGCGGCATCAGCAGGTCCGCTCAACTGGCCTGCCGATGCCGTTCCCTGCTGCGCGCCAGGCGTCGCGGTTGCCAGGAAAAATCTCAACGGTTCGCTTCATCTCGTCCAGACATGGCGCAAAAGCTGCATTATCCGGCCATTCGCCGGTTTTCTGTCGCCGGACTTTGGAGGAAATAATGCGGAGCCTGATTTTACTGCTGACGTTCTTGGCATTGAGTGGCTGCATGCACGTCAGCGATCTGGCACAAGGCGCCCACGACGAGCTCAGCGATGCGGGGCTGCTGGACCATAGCTCAACGCGTCGAATCAATAATTTCCGCCTGCAGCCGGACTCCTTCATTTATATCGCTCAGGGCGCATTCGCGCCGCCGGGTGGCGCTTATCCGCGTCCTAACGTGGTGGCCGAAGAAGCCTTCAACGGTTTTATCGAATATTTCCCCATGGTTCGCCGAGCGCGCGCACCGGAAGGTCTGGATGAGGCGATGAACGAAGCGCGTGCCGCTGGCGCGCATTATCTGCTCTACACCCGTTTCGCCAGAGCGGACGACCGTATTGGCAATTTCGACGAATGGTCCGACCAGGAAGCGCTGGACCGTCTGGGCATCGACAGCGGTGTAATTCAGCTGATGCTGATCGAAACCAACACCCGCTATCTCATCGATTCGGCGCGTATTCACAGCCGTGGCGGCTTGCTGACGTTGCACGACACCAAGCCCGAAGATTTGCTAGGTCCCCCGATGGAGGATTACGCTCGCAGTCTGTTGGGCGTCGAAGCCCGCTGAGGAGTAGCGTATGAGCGATCCGGGCAAGGCCAACGACTTGCTGGCGCAGATCCCCAAGAGCGGCAAAGGCTTGCCACCGGTACACCTGTGGAATCCGGATTTCTGTGGCGATATCGACATGCGGATCGCCCGTGACGGGACCTGGTTTTATCTGGGAACGCCGATTGGTCGCAAACCCATGGTCCGCCTCTTTTCCACCATCATTCGTCGTGACGGCGACGACTATTTCCTGATCACGCCGGTCGAGAAGGTCGGGATCACGGTCGATGATGCACCCTTCGTTGCCGTGCTGCTGGACGTGCAGGGCGAGGGCGAATCGCAGGTGTTGCGTTTCACCACCAACGTTGAGGACGTCGTAGAAGCGGGCGCCGAGCACCCGTTGCGCGTTGCGCTCGACCCGGCCACCCAGGAACCTGCGCCTTATCTTCACGTGCGCAGCAATCTTGAGGCGTTGATTCATCGGAATGTCTTCTATCAACTGGTTGATCTGGCGGTCACCCGCGAGATCGACGGTCAACGCTGGATGGGCGTCTGGAGTCAGGGCGAGTTCTTCCGGATCGGGCTTGAGCCCTGACGGATCGACCGTGCTGCAGCCTGTTCTGCCAGGTCATTTGCCTGGCACCTCTGGCGCGGTTAAAGTGCCGCCCCCCGATTTCTCTGAGGTGTTTGCATGAGCCAGTCCATTGATCTCGCCGTGATCGGCGCCACCGGTACTGTCGGCGAAGCCATCGTCCAGATCCTTGAGGAGCGCGATTTCCCGGTGGGCGAGTTGCACGTCCTGGCCAGTGCTGAATCGGCGGGCAGCTCGGTCGCGTACCGTGGCAAGAACCTGCGCGTGCGTGAGGTCGACGGGTTCGACTTCAACAAAGTGAAAGTCGCTTTCTTCGCCGCCGGTCCTGCCGTGACCCGCAGTTACGCCGCGCGTGCGACGGCAGCAGGTTGTGCAGTGATCGATTTGTCTGGCGGTTTGCCGGTCGAGCAGGCGCCAAACGTTGTGCCTGAGGTCAATGCCGCGTTGCTTACCCGTCTGGCGAAGCCTTATCAGATCGCCTGCCCGAGCCCTGCGGCAGCGGCCTTGTCGGTCGTTCTGGCGCCACTGCGCGCACTCGTCGACGTCCAGCGAATCAGCGTCACCGCGTGCATGGCGGTGTCGATCTTGGGGCGCGAGGGTGTGACCGAACTCGCGCGGCAAACTGCTGAGTTGCTGAATGTGCGACCGCTGGAACCCAAGGTGTTCGACCGGCAGATGGCGTTCAACGTATTGGCGCAAGTCGGTACGCCTGACGCGCAAGGTCATGTTCCGCTGGAAAAACGTTTGGTCGCCGAGTTGCGAGAGTTGCTGTCGCTGCCTTTAATCAAGGTCGGTGTGACCTGCATTCAAGTGCCGGTGTTTTTTGGCGATAGCCTGAGCGTGTCGGTGCAGACCTCGGCGCCCGTGGACATGGCAGCGGTCGCTGCGGCGCTCGATGTGGCAGAAGGAATTGACCTGGTCGACGCGGGGGATTATCCGACGCCGGTCGGCGATGCCGTTGGCCAGGATGCTGTCTATGTAGGACGCCTGCGCGGTGGTATCGACGATCCTTGTGAACTCAATTTCTGGGTCACGTCGGACAATGTGCGCAAAGGCGCGTCGCTGAACGCTGTGCAGGTGGCCGAATTGTTGATAAAAGACGTTGTGTAAAAGATACTTGCCAACAATTCAAAGAATCATTCTAGCTGCGGCGTGTCGAAACGCCCTACGCCCTAGCAGGCTTTATCTTCTCGGTCGCCGGGGAAATTCTAAACAAGGGATGGGCTATGGTTCAGGTTCGTAAACTGGTTTTAGCAATCGCTGCGGCTTCGGCGCTGTCATCCGGTACGGCCCAGGCGCTCGGCCTCGGCGGTCTGACCGTCAAGTCGACCCTGAATCAGCCGCTGGTGGCCGAAATCGAACTCACACAGGTCCAGGACCTCAACGCGGCGCAAGTCGTGCCGAGTCTGGCCACCTCTGCCGAGTTCGCGCAAGCGGGCGTTGGCCGTACGCCGATCCTCGATGATCTGACCTTTACCCCGGTGGTCAATCCCGGCGGCAAGAGCGTGCTGCGGATTACCTCAACCAAACCGGTCCGCGACCCCTATGTGAAATTCCTCGTGCAAGTGCTCTGGCCCAATGGCCGTGTGCTCCGCGAATACAGCCTGTTGCTCGATCCGCCGAAGTTATCGCCTCAGGCGCCGGCTGCCGCTGCGCAGTTGCCTTCGATTGCGCCTGGCACTGCGCCGGCGCAGGCACCGACCGCACAAGCACCGGTGGAGGCGCCTGCTCAGCCACCGGCTGCACCGGCATCGCCGAAATACAGCGAATACACCACGGCCAACAACGACACGTTGTGGGAAATTGCCGAGCGTGTGCGAAACGGCGGGACCGTTCAGCAAACCATGCTTGCGATTCAGGCACTCAATCCGGACGCGTTCATCGCGGGCAACATCAACCGTCTGAAGAAAGGCCAGGTGTTGCGCCTGCCTTCGCCGCAGGAGGTCAGCGCGACACCGCAGCCGCGAGCCATCGCTGAAGTTGCCGAGCAGAATCGCGCGTGGCGTGAAGGCCGCCGCATGCCGACCGGCGCGCGCCAGGTCGACGCGACCCGTCGCGATCGTACCGACGCGACACCTGCCCAGATTGAAGCCAAGGACAACCTGAGCCTGGTGGCGGCCAATGCCAAACCGGGTGCAAAAGGGGCGGCCGGCGATGCCGCCGAGCTCAGCAACAAACTGGCGGTGACCCAGGAAAGCCTGGACAGCACCCGTCGCGACAATGCCGAGCTGAAAAGCCGCATGAGCGACTTGCAAAGCCAGGTGGACAAGCTGAACCGCCTGATCCAGCTCAAAAATGATCAGTTGGCCAAGATGCAGGCCGCTGGCGCGGCGGTTCCGCCGCCTGCCGCCGACGCGAACAGCACCGTCAGCCCCAACAGCGTGACCAACCCTAACAACGCCGCCAACCCGGCAATGCCTGCGCAAATCGTTCCCCCGCCTGCAGCGCCGGATGCCGCAGGCAAGCCACCGAATGAAATTGCGCCGGAAGACGCGCTGCCGGTCGAGGGCGCCACGGTTACCGGCGCCACACCTGATCAGCCATCGGTTGCACCGCAGACCCCTGCCGCGACCGATGCTGACAACCAGAGCGCCCTCGACAAGATTCTGGCCAGTCCGATGCTCATGGGGCTGATCGGAGGTGGCGCGTTGCTGGTGCTGCTGTTGCTTCTGTTGCTGTTGGCCCGCCGTCGCAATGCGTTGATCGAGGCTGAGAAACATCGACAAATGGCTCGTGCCTTGTCGGAAGAGTCTGACTTCGCGTCTGACCTGGACATGCCTGAAAGCAGTTTCGAGGGCCTGGAGGTACCTCCGCCCAATGTAAAGATGGCACCGCTGGCGGCCGTGATCGTCGAGCCGACCCGCGAACGCCCCGCTGATGTATTGGTGCAAGCCGAAATTCACATCGCTTATGGCCGCGTCAATCAGGCCGTTGCCTTGCTGGAGGAAGCCATCAAAGAAGAGCCTCTGCGTAGCGATCTGCGCCTCAAGCTCATGGAGATCTACGCCGAGCAGAATAACCAGGCAGGATTTGTTGCCCAGGAGCGGCAACTGATTGCCACGGGAAAGAACCACGCTGAAGTCGAACAGCTCAAAACCCGTTATCCCGCCATGGCAGCTGCTGCTGCAGCGGCGGCGGGTGTTGCGGCAGCGGCGGCTTTGGCGGCTGAAATGGATGCGAAGTACGTAGAAGATCTGCTGAGCGACAAGGACGAGCCTGCGCCGGTCGTGGACACTGACCCGGCGCCCCAGCCTGTCGCGCAAACGTCCGATGATTTCGACACCGCGTTCGATTTGAGCCTGGACGACCTGGAGCCCACTTCGCCTGCCGCGGCTAAAGATCAGTCTGAACACGTCGCCGATAGCACGCACGATGATCTGGACCTGGATGCACCGTTCGGCGGGTCGACTGCGGACGACCTGGATTTCGATTCGATCCTGCGGGAACAGACGGAAGCGAAAAATGCCGAGCCGGCCGATCTGGCGGACTTCGACCTGGACCTGTCGGAAGATCAGCCTGGTCTGAAGGCCGAGGATGATTACCTGCTGGGTAGAGAAGATGATTTACACGGTCTGCCGGCATTCGACGAAACGGCGGATCTGGGTGCCAGCAAACCTGCCTCCGAAGACGACCTTGAATTGCCGGCCGATTTCGATCTGTCGTTGGCCGACGAAATGGAGAGCGAACAGGCTTCGCAAGCGTTTGCATCCGAGATCGATGATGTGAATGCCGAGCTTGAGCGTTTGTCGCAGAGCCTGGAGCAGCCTGCCATCGCCAAGCCGTTCGACAATACGCCGACCTTCACGGAAGACGACGCGCTGCTGGCCGATGACGAGCCTGAGTTTGATTTCCTCTCGGGCACCGATGAAGCGGCGACCAAGCTGGATCTGGCCCGTGCGTACATCGAAATGGGCGACGCCGACGGCGCTCGTGACATTCTTGATGAGGTTGTGGCGGAAGGGGATGACGGGCAGAAAACCGAGGCCCGCGAGATGTTGTCGCGACTCGCCTGATCCGGACATGTCTCTCATCGAAAACGACCGCCTCGGCGGTCGTTTTTGTTTGGGGCACGAAACGGTGGCAGTCATCCGGTGGGGCGACCATTGCCAATGGCGTCTTTTCCCGGCATCCGTATAATGGCCGCCCTTGCGCATCTCGAAAGGCTTCAAGCTCTTGGCAACGACAGACACAGAGGCAGAAACCGCGGCAACCGAAATGGCCGCCGAAGGTTTTTCCAGAATCGCACTGGGTGTGGAATACAAAGGCTCGCGTTACAGCGGCTGGCAGCGGCAATCGACTGGCGTGCTGACGGTTCAGGAAACGCTGGAAAACGCCTTGTCCAGAGTGGCCGATTCGCCCGTCTCGCTGATGTGCGCCGGTCGCACCGATGCGGGCGTGCATGCCTGTGGGCAGGTCGTGCATTTCGATACCCAGGCCGTGCGCACGATGAAGGCGTGGACCATGGGCGCCAACATCAACCTGCCTCATGACATCAGCGTGACCTGGGCGAAAGAGATGCCGGCGCATTTTCATGCGCGCTTCAAGGCGATTGCCCGTCGCTATCGTTATGTCATCTATAACGACCAGATCCGTCCGGCGCATCTGGGGCAGGAAATCACCTGGAATCACCGCCCGCTGGACGTCGAACGCATGGCGCTGGCGGCTGACTGTCTGGTGGGGACTCACGACTTCAGTGCGTTCCGTGCCGGGCAATGCCAGGCCAAATCGCCCATCAAGCAGATTCATCACCTGCGTGTCACCCGGCACGGCAAGATGATCGTCATCGATATTCGCGCCAACGCCTTCCTCCACCACATGGTGCGCAACATCGCCGGTGTGCTGATGACCATCGGGGCAGGGGAGCGACCGATCGAGTGGGCCGGTGAAGTGCTTGAAAGTCGCGTGCGGCGTACAGGCGGCGTGACTGCGCATCCTTTTGGCCTTTATCTGGTTCAGGTCGAATACCGGGACGAGTTCCCGTTGCCGGAGCGTTATGTCGGTCCGCACTTCCTTACCGGCTTCACCGAACTGGAAGGCTGACGCCCGGAACAGCATTTGCTACCATCCGGGACTTTCGCAAGGCTTGAGGTCTTCACTACATGTCTGCCGTTCGCAGCAAGATCTGCGGGATTACCCGCATAGAAGATGCGTTGGCCGCTGTCGAAGCGGGGGCGGACGCCATCGGCTTCGTGTTTTATCCCAAGAGCCCGCGTGCCGTTACCGTCGAGCAGGCTCAGGCGATCATTGCCCAACTGCCACCGTTCGTGAGCACCGTCGGGTTGTTCGTCAACGCCGAGCGGGAAGCGCTGAAGGCGTTGCTGAACGAGGTGCCACTGGACCTGATCCAGTTTCACGGCGATGAAACCCCGGCGCAATGCGACGGCTACCATCGCCCTTACATCAAGGCGTTGCGTGTGCAGGCCGGTGACGACATCGCGGCCAGTTGCGCGTTGTATGAGAAGGCGAGCGGCATTCTGCTGGACACCTACGTCGCAGGTGTACCCGGCGGCACGGGCGAAACTTTCGATTGGGCATTGATTCCAAAACAACTGAGCAAGCCGATCATTCTGGCCGGTGGCCTGACGTCGGCTAATGTCTCTCAAGCCATTGCGCAGGTCCGGCCTTATGCGGTGGACGTCAGCGGCGGTGTGGAAAAGGTCAAAGGCATCAAGGATCACGACAAGATCCGCGCTTTCATGAGTGCCGTACACGGCGCATGAGCGTTTTTTCCGACGGTGCGGCCCGTTGATGTGACGGAAGACCAACGGTCGCCGTCCACTAGCCTGCGACCACGGATTGTGGGCGACCAGATTGAACAGGCGAAGACGCCCGGGCGTCTCGCAGTAAGCAGTTGAACGCGGTCATGGACGAATGTGTCGTTGCAGCAGGTCAGGCCAGGGCGCCGATCGTTGCGCGACGGTTTGCCAGACCGCAGACGAAATTTGATTAGGCATGCGCGTGGCATTGATCGCCGTCGCGTTTCGGCCACCGGTACTGGAGAAAGAAAGCATGAGCAACTGGTTGGTAGACAAACTGATCCCTTCGATCATGCGTTCCGAGGTCAAGAAAAGCTCGGTACCTGAAGGTCTTTGGCACAAGTGCCCGTCCTGTGAGGCGGTGCTTTACCGGCCAGAGCTGGAAAAGACCCTGGACGTTTGCCCCAAGTGCAACCACCACATGCGCATCGACGCCCGCGCGCGTCTGAACATTTTCCTCGACACCGATGGTCGTCAAGAGATCGGTGCTGATCTGGAGCCTGTCGATCGCCTGAAATTCCGCGACAGCAAGAAATACAAGGATCGCCTGACCGCTGCGCAGAAACAGACCGGTGAGAAAGATGCACTGATTTCCATGAGCGGTACGCTGCTGGGCATGCCCGTGGTGTGCAGTGCCTTTGAATTCTCGTTCATGGGCGGTTCGATGGGGGCGATCGTGGGTGAGCGTTTCGTTCAGGCCGCCAACTACGCGCTGGAAAATCGTTGCCCGATGATCTGCTTCGCCGCGTCCGGTGGCGCGCGCATGCAGGAAGCACTGATTTCCCTGATGCAGATGGCCAAGACCTCGGCGGTGCTGGCGCGCCTGCGTGAAGAAGGTATTCCATTCATTTCCGTACTGACCGACCCGGTCTACGGGGGTGTTTCGGCGAGTCTGGCGATGCTGGGTGATGTGATTGTCGCCGAGCCAAAGGCCCTGATCGGCTTTGCCGGTCCTCGCGTGATTGAACAGACTGTGCGCGAAAAACTGCCGGAAGGCTTCCAGCGCAGTGAGTTCCTGCTGGATCACGGCGCGATCGACATGATCGTTCACCGTCAGGACCTGCGTCAGCGTCTGGGCAATCTGCTCGCGCAGATGATGGGCCTGCCGACCCCCAAATTCGTCGCCCCGAAACTTGAGCCGATCGTGGTTCCTCCTGCGCCGGCGAACATATGACCGCACGCTCTCTGAGCGACTGGCTCAGCTACCTGGAGCAACTGCACCCGTCTGCCATTGACATGGGGCTGGACCGGTCGCAACAGGTAGCGCAGAACATCGGTCTGAGCCGCCCCGCGCCTCGCGTCATTACCGTCACCGGTACCAACGGTAAAGGCTCAACCTGCGCCTTTGTCGCTTCGTTACTGCGAGCGCAGGGCTTGAAGGTTGGCGTCTACAGCTCGCCGCATCTGGTGCGCTACAACGAGCGGGTGCAGGTGCAGGGCGTAGAAGCCACCGATGAGCAACTGTGCGAGGCCTTTGAGGTCATCGAGCAGGCGCGCGGCGACATTTCCCTGACCTACTTCGAAATGGGCACGCTGGCGGCCTTCTGGCTGTTCGAGCAGGCGGCGCTGGATGCGGTGGTGCTGGAAGTCGGTCTGGGCGGGCGTCTGGATGCGGTCAACCTCATTGATGCCGACCTGGCGCTGGTGACCAGTATCGGGGTCGATCACGCCGAATGGCTGGGCAACACCCGCGAGTCGGTGGCGTTCGAAAAGGCCGGTATTTTCCGTGAAGGTCGTCCGGTGGTGTGTGGCGATCTTGATCCACCGCAACCGTTGCTGGATCGCGCGCAAGCGCTGAATTGCCCGCTGTCCTTGCGCGGCACCGATTTCGATCTGTCCGTCGAGTCGGCGTCCTGGACTTGGTTCGGTACCGACGCCGTGGGGCAACGTGTCGAGCTGCGTGACCTTCCGTTGCTCGACCTGCCGATGCAGAACGCCGCGCTGGCGTTGCAGGCCTGTCTGTTGATGGGGCTGCCGTGGAATGAAGCCTCTATACGTGCGGCCTTGCTGGATACGCGTGTGACCGGACGGCTGGATCGTCGGACGTTCGAATGGCAGGGCAAGCGCTTGCAGGTGTTGCTGGATGTCGGGCATAACCCGCATGCGGCTGTCTTTCTGGCGCAGCGTCTGGATCAGCGGCCTGTCGCGGGCAAGCGCCTGGCGGTGTTCGGCCTGCTCAATGACAAGGATCTGAACGGTGTGCTGACCGAGCTGACGCATTGCTTCAGCCATTGGGCGGTGGCGCCGTTGCCGACCGCGCGCAGTCGCTCGGAGCAGGAAATTGCTCAGGCGTTACAGAACCTTGGCGCGACCGTGACGTCCTACCCCAGTGTCGCGCAGGCGCTCGAGGCACAGTGTGCGCTCGCGACGGCGGACGACGAAATTGTCCTGTTCGGGTCTTTTTATTGCGTAGCCGAGGCCCTGGAATGGCTTGCTGGCGCGTCACGGAGGAAGTGACACATGGCTTTGCTGGATAAGGCGTACAAACAACGCATGGTGGGCGCGCTGGTACTGATTGCCATCGCGGTGATTTTCCTGCCGATGCTGTTTTCGCGTCAGGATGAAGCACGCCATGTGCAGGTGGACGCCCCGGCGGCCCCGCAAGCCCCTGCCGTTTCTCAGGTCAAGGTTGAGCCGGTGCCGGTTCCGGAGCAGCAGCCACTGCCCCAGGAGCCGGTGCCGACCGATGAAGAGCTGGCGCATCCCAGCCAGCCGACGGTCAATCAGCAACCGCCATCGATGCCCATCGCGCCCGCGCCAGCCAAACCTGTTGCGTCTGCGCCGGCCGCGAAGGCGGCACCTTCGCCGGCTCCGGCAAAACAGGCATCGGCGCCAGCGCAAGCACCGGCCACCGCAGCGCCTGCCGCTGAGCCGAATCGGGTCGATGCCAACGGTCTGTCGATCACCTGGGCGGTTCAAGTCGCCAGCCTGTCCAATCGGGCCAATGCCGACAACCTGCAGAAGACCCTGCGCACTCAGGGCTACAACGCCTACATCCGTACGTCTGACGGCGTGAACCGGGTGTTTGTCGGCCCGCTCATCGAGCGCGCGGAAGCGGATCGCTTGCGTGACCAGCTCGACAAGCAACAGAAGCTCAAAGGCATCGTCGTTCGTTTCGTGCCTGAGCGGAAGTAATCCTCAGTCGGTTGCAGGTCCTCTTCGCGAGCAAGCCCGCCCACAGCGGGATGGGTGGGCTTGCCCGGCGACGGGACGCGGGATTTCCTGGCTGGGTGCCTGCCAAAGTCCAATAGTTCGCGTTAATTGGCGACCATCCGTAATCCCTGCTTACCGCCGGGCCAGCGCTCTGCTAAAATGCGCCGCCTTATCGGTCTGCAGGCTTCAACGTGGCATTTACTCCGGTTGACTGGGCGATCATCGCGATTGTCGCCATCTCCGCTCTGATCAGTCTCAAGCGCGGCTTCGTAAAAGAGGCGCTGTCCTTGCTGACCTGGATCATTGCAGGTGCGGTGGCCTGGATGTTCGGCGGATCGCTCTCGCAGTATCTGGTCAATTACATCGAAACACCCTCGGCCCGCGTGATTGCCGGCTGCACTATTCTTTTCGTCGCCACCCTGCTGGTCGGCGCCATGGTCAATTTTCTGATCGGGGAACTGATTCGCGTCACCGGCCTTTCCGGGACCGATCGTTTTCTGGGCATGGTCTTCGGCGCGGCGCGCGGAGGCCTGCTGGTCGTCATCGCGGCCGGGCTGTTGAGCCTGGGCCCGGTGCAACAGGATCAATGGTGGCAGCAGTCCAGGCTGCTTCCACAATTTGTCACGGTCGCTGACTGGTCGAAAAACCTGATTCTCGGGATGTCCAGCAAGTGGCTAGCCAGCGGAGTCAGCGTACCTGTTGATATCCCGTTCAAGGATCACCTCCTGCCGCCTACACCGCCGCAGGAAGTGCTCGGTAAATCCAGTTCCACTAAGTAGGGGTTGTGTCGCATGTGTGGCATCGTCGGTATCGTCGGCAAGTCGAACGTCAATCAGGCGCTGTATGACGCGCTCACCGTCCTCCAGCACCGCGGCCAGGACGCTGCCGGTATCGTGACCAGCCATGACGGCCGGTTGTTCCTGCGCAAGGACAACGGTCTGGTCCGTGATGTGTTTCACCAACGCCATATGCAGCGTCTGGTCGGCCACATGGGCATTGGTCACGTACGCTATCCAACGGCAGGCAGCTCGACTTCGGCCGAAGCCCAGCCGTTCTACGTCAACTCGCCATACGGCATCACGCTGGCGCACAACGGCAACCTGACCAACGTCGAGCAACTGGCCAAGGAGATCTTTGAATCAGACCTGCGCCATGTGAACACCAACTCCGATTCGGAAGTGTTGCTCAACGTCTTCGCTCACGAACTGGCCGTGCGTGGCAAGCTGCAGCCGACCGAGGAAGACATTTTCGCGGCCGTGACCGACGTGCATAACCGCTGCCGGGGTGGCTACGCCGTCGTGGCGATGATCACCGGTTACGGCATCGTCGGCTTCCGTGACCCGGATGCCATTCGCCCGATCGTGTTCGGTCAGCGTCATACCGACGAAGGCGTCGAATACATGATCGCCTCCGAAAGCGTCGCGCTCGATGTGCTGGGCTTTACGCTGATCCGTGACCTGGCACCGGGTGAAGCGGTTTACATCACCGAAGACGGCAAGCTGCACACCCGTCAGTGCGCGAAAAATCCGAAATACGCCCCGTGCATCTTCGAGCACGTCTATCTGGCGCGCCCGGATTCGATCATCGACGGCATCTCGGTCTACAAGGCACGTCTGCGCATGGGCGAGAAGCTGGCCGACAAGATCCTGCGCGAGCGTCCCGACCACGACATCGACGTGGTCATCCCGATTCCGGACACCAGCCGCACCGCCGCTCTTGAGCTGGCCAACCACCTGGGCGTCAAGTTTCGCGAAGGCTTCGTCAAGAACCGTTACATCGGCCGGACCTTCATCATGCCGGGGCAGGCAGCACGCAAGAAGTCGGTGCGCCAGAAGCTCAACGCCATCGAGCTTGAGTTCCGCGGCAAGAACGTGATGCTGGTGGACGACTCCATCGTGCGCGGCACCACCTGCAAGCAGATCATCCAGATGGCCCGCGAAGCCGGCGCCAAGAACGTGTATTTCTGCTCCGCAGCGCCTGCGGTCCGCTTCCCTAACGTCTACGGCATCGACATGCCGAGTGCTCACGAGCTGATTGCTCACAACCGTTCGACTCAGGACGTGGCCGACCTCATCGGTGCCGACTGGTTGATCTATCAGGACCTCAGTGACCTGATCGAAGCGGTGAGCGGCAGCAAGAAGATCAAGATCGATAACTTCGATTGCTCGGTCTTCGACGGCAAGTACGTGACCGGTGATATCGACGAACACTACCTGAACAGGATCGAGCAGGCGCGTAACGACGCTTCCAAGGCCAAGACTCAGGCAGTCAGTGCGATCATCGATCTGTACAACAATTAATTCAGACAAGGAGTAGGCGGCATGACTCAGCAATGGGATGCCGGTCGACTGGACAGCGATCTGGAAGGCGTGGGTTTCGACACCCTCGCGGTTCGCGCTGGTCAGCACCGTACGCCGGAGAGCGAACACAGCGATCCATTGTTCTTCACGTCGAGCTACGTGTTCCGCACGGCAGCCGATGCGGCCGCCACGTTCGCCGGTGACATGCCGGGTAACGTCTATTCGCGCTACACCAACCCGACGGTGCACGCTTTCGAGGAGCGCATCGCCGCGCTGGAAGGCGGCGAGCAGGCAGTCGCGACCTCCACGGGCATGTCAGCGATCCTGGCCACGGTGATGAGCCTGTGCAGCGCAGGCGATCACGTGCTGGTGTCCAAAAGTGTCTTTGGTTCGACCATCAGCCTGTTCGAGAAGTACTTCAAGCGCTTCGGCGTGCAGGTCGATTACGTGCCGCTGGCCGAATTGTCCGGTTGGGACGCGGCCATCAAACCCAACACCAAGTTGCTGTTCGTCGAGTCGCCGTCCAACCCGCTGGCCGAACTGGTGGACATCGCGAAGCTGGCCGAGATCGCTCACGCCAAGGGTGCGATGCTGGTCGTCGACAACTGCTTCTGCACCCCGGCGCTGCAGCAACCGTTGCGCATGGGCGCGGATGTGGTCGTCCACTCCGCGACCAAGTTCATCGACGGTCAGGGTCGCGCCATGGGTGGCGTCGTGGTGGGGCGTAGCGAGCAGATGAAAGAAGTCGTTGGCTTCCTGCGTACGGCCGGGCCAAGCCTGAGCCCGTTCAACGCCTGGCTGTTCCTCAAGGGCCTCGAAACCCTGAACATCCGTATGCGTGCGCACTGCAAGAGCGCAATGGAAGTGGCGCAATGGCTGGAGCAGCAGGACGGCATCGAAAAAGTGCATTACGCCGGCCTTGAAAGCCACCCGCAGCACGACCTCGCCAAACGTCAGCAGAAAGCATTCGGTGCGGTCGTCAGTTTTGAAGTCAAGGGCGGCAAAGACGGCGCCTGGCGCTTCATCGATGCGACCCGTCTGATTTCGATCACGGCCAACCTGGGCGATACCAAAACCACCATCACTCACCCAGGCACCACGTCCCACGGTCGTCTGTCGCCGCAGGAGCGTGAGGCGGCCGGGATTCGCGACAGCCTGATTCGCGTTGCCGTGGGCCTGGAAGACGTTGCCGACCTCAAGGCCGATCTGGCGCGTGGTCTGGCTGCGCTGTGAGTGAGTTAGTGGTTGAAGCCGCCGGCATGCACAATGGCCGTGTCGCCTTGGTGACGGGCGCTGCGCGCGGTATCGGATTGGGCATCGCTGCCTGGCTGATTACCGAAGGCTGGCAGGTCGTGTTGACCGATGTCGATCGTCTGCGCGGGCAAGCTGTCGCCGGTGTGTTGGGCGACAATGCCTCTTTCATTGCCATGGACGTTTCCAGCGAAGAGCAGGTGGCCGCAGGTGTGGCCGAAGTGCTGGGCATGTTCGGTCGTCTGGACGCGCTGGTGTGCAACGCAGCGGTGGCCGATCCTCGCAATACGGTTCTGGAAAGCCTGGATCTGGCGCACTGGAACCGTGTGCTGGCCGTCAATCTGACGGGCCCCATGCTCCTGGCCAAACACTGCGCGCCTTATCTGCGGGCGCATGGTGGCAGCATCGTCAACCTGAGCTCGACACGTGCGCGGCAGTCCGAGCCTGACACCGAGGCTTACGCGGCGAGCAAGGGCGGGCTTTTGGCCCTCACGCACGCGCTGGCAATGAGTCTGGCGCCTCAGGTGCGGGTCAATGCTGTCAGTCCGGGCTGGATCGATGCCCGTGATCCTTCGCAGCGCCGTGCGCAACCCTTGTCCGAGGCCGATCACGCCCAGCATCCGGCGGGCAGGGTAGGGACGGTGGAGGATGTTGCGGCGACCGTCGCCTGGCTGTTGTCGAAGAACGCAGGGTTCGTCACCGGGCAGGAGTTCGTGGTCGATGGCGGCATGAGCAAGAAAATGATTTATGTGGATTAGGCGCAGCGGTAAGTTTCAAGCGTTGAGTTGCAAGTGAAATCAAAAGCGAGCCTTGTGCTCGCTTTTTCGTTCCTGGCTCACCGCCTGAAGCTTTTAGCGAAAAACGGCTCTTTGAAAAAAAACTTCAAGCAGGCTATTGACTTAGGTTCGGTACCTGCGTAAATTTCGCGGCCTCAGCGAAGCAAAGGGTGATTAGCTCAGCCGGGAGAGCGTCTGCCTTACAAGCAGAATGTCGGCGGTTCGATCCCGTCATCACCCACCATCGTTGAGCACTGAGTAGCTAACGCTACGACGTTTGAAAGACACGCTGAAGGTTACTGAGATTCAGCAGGACGCAAGTCCACCACTGCGCAGCGGTAGTTCAGTCGGTTAGAATACCGGCCTGTCACGCCGGGGGTCGCGGGTTCGAGTCCCGTCCGCTGCGCCATATTTTCCAGATCTGACCTTGAGTCAGGTTTGAGATTGAAAGCTAATGCAATCAATCAGTGTTATACGAAGCAGGCTTACTTAAGCCAGTTTCAACAGAGTTAAACAGATGCAAGTCTGTGCGACACGCAGCGGTAGTTCAGTCGGTTAGAATACCGGCCTGTCACGCCGGGGGTCGCGGGTTCGAGTCCCGTCCGCTGCGCCATACACAGTTTCAAGGCCCTTGAACGCCTTGAAGCGACAAAGAAAGCGACCTTAGGTCGCTTTTTTTGTGCCTGCGAAAAAGTGTACAGCCGCCGTATCGCCACGCGTTCTGCGTTTATTCCGACGTGATTCTCAAGGAAGCTCGTCACCGGAGAGAGGCTGCACGTGCGCTGGTGGCCAACCATATCGATCCCCGATCACTCGTCGTGCCGAGTGGCGGTGCGTCGACCAACGCATGTATGCAGTTCATTGTCTGGATGACGTGCTGAGTCGTCATTGAGGGTTGTGGCGGGTCTTGGCAGGCGTTGACGTTTTGCGTCAACGCCTCATCCATTCAGAGCATGCGGCGCAACACATCGTTACGCGGGTCGCGGTCGTAGAAGCGATGCTTGAGGGCGCCCGCCACATGCAGCACGATCAGGACCAGCAAGCTATAGGCGAGGACTTTGTGCAGCCATTGGAACACGGCGAACCAGTCGTCATTCTTTGGCAACAGCTCGGGCAGGTTAACCCCAAAAAAGAACACCCCGTCGCTCATGGTGTAGGTGCTCGACATGGAGTAGCCCATCAATGGCACGATCACCAGCAGCACATACATGACGCGCTGCGTCAGGCGTGACAGGAACCTTTCATACCCCGCCAGGGTTTCCAGCGGCTGCGGCAGCCTGGGGGTACGAAAGCGCACGGCAAGCTGAGTCAGGACCACCAGGAACGTCAGTATCCCGAAGGACTTGTGCCACGGGTAATAGAGTTCGTATTTGCTCGCCACTTCATCATTCATTCCGGTCATGTGCCAGCCGACCCACAGCAGGCCCAGGACGAGCACGGCACGCACCCAGTGCAACACGCGCAGGGAGGTCGGGTACCGATCGATTGTCGGTTGATCTATTGGGTTCATATCAGGCTCTCCACGAAGCGATGCACGGATCAATGGCCACCCTCCACGCTGGAGGATGGCGCCGTCAGGACAGGGGCTGTGCTCAGACCGGCAGCAGCACGGTGATGACTTTCTCCTCGGTGTAGGCCAGTGCGCCACTGAACCCACCTTCACGCCCGATCCCGCTGGTCTTGACGCCACCCCACGGCAGGTTGGCGTCCAACGGGCTCCAGCAGTTGATACCCACGGCGCCGGCTTTCACCGCCGCCGCGACACGGTGCGCCCTGACCAGGTCGCGGGTCCAGACCGTGGCCGCCAGGCCGTAGCTGCTGTCGTTGGCCAGGGCAATCGCTTCTTCTTCGCTGTCGAACGTGATCAGCGTGCCGACGGGACCGAAGATCTCGTCCCGGGCGATTTCCATGTCGTTGCGGGCGTTGGCGAAGATCGTCGGACGCACGAACCAGCCCTGCTTGGGCGCCGAGACGCCGCCGGCCAACAGGGTGGCGCCCTGGTCGATGCCCAGCTGGATGTAGCGGTTGACGCGATCGAATTGCGCCTTCTTGGCCACCGGGCCCATCTGTACGCCGGGCTCGCGAGGATTGCCCACGCTCACCGCCTGTGCCGCCTCGGCCAGCGCGGCGCCGAACCGTTCGGCGAGGCTGCGTTGCACCAGGATTCGCGAACCGGCCGCACACACCTGGCCCTGGTTGGCGAACAGTCCGAGCGTACAGCCGCGCAGGGCGTCCTCGAAAGAAGCATCGTCGAACACAATCTGCGGGCTCTTGCCGCCCAGTTCCAGGGCCACACGCTTGAACAACACACCGGCGGTGCGCTGGATCTCGCGGCCTGCCTCGGGGCTGCCGGTGAAGCTGATCTTGGCAATGTCCGGGTGTTCGCACAGGGCGCGACCCACTTCATTGCCGTAGCCGGTGACCACGTTGATCACACCGTCCGGGAAGCCGGCCTCCTGGGCCAGCCGCGCCAGGTGCAGGGCCGATTGCGGGGTTTCTTCAGAAGGCTTGACCACCACGGTACAGCCTGCGGCCAGCAGGGCGGCGAGCTTCCACACGGTGATCATCAGCGGCGAGTTCCAGGGCACGATGGCACCGACCACGCCCACGGGCTCGCGCACCGTATACGACAGGGTTCGGGTACCGAAGTAACCGCCGCTCGGAATGGTCCGACCTTCGAGCTGGTTGGCCCAGCCGGCGGCGGCGCGCAGGTTGGCCAGCACATTGGGCAGGTCCATTCGACGCGGTTCGATCGGCGAGCGTCCGATGGCGTCGGCATCCATATCGGCCAGCAGTTCGCTGTCGCGTTCGACCAGGTCGGCCAGCTTCGACAGCAGTCGGCCCCGTCCGGCGCCGTCGAGCTGGCTCCAGTCGCCGCCTTCAAGTTGCCGGCGTGCAGCTGCCACGGCACGGTCCACGTCCTCGCGAGTGCCCCGCGCGGAGCTGCCGTAGACCTGTTCAGTCACGGGGTTGACCAGGTCTATACGACGACGGTCGAAGGCTTCGCAGGACGCACCTTCGATGAAAAGATTCAAGTGCTCAGTCATTTTGCGGTCCTCCAGTAATGGGCAAGATCATGCTTTGAGCGAAGCCAGGGCGTCGCCAAAGATGTCCAGTGCCTTGAAGAACAGCTCGCGCGAGATCGTCAGTGAGGGCATGACGCGCATCACGTTGCTGTAGCGGCCACAGGGAATCATCAGCACGCCGTGGTTGAGCAGATAGCCCATCAGTCGGCCGATCTTGTCGCCCGCCAGGGGCGCCTTGGTGAGCGGGTCTTCGACCAGTTCGATACCGATCATCAGGCCGCGCCCGCGCACCTCGCCGACCAGCGGGTTGTTGAAGCCGCGAATCTTCGCCTGTGCTTCCAGCCCCAGGGTGTGGGCACGGTTGAGCAGGTCGAGTTCAGGGTCCTGGAGGATGCTGATGTTGGTCAGTGCGACGGCAGCCGACAACGAGTTGGCGGCGAAGGTGTTGGGCATGGAGCCGTCGGGGATCTGCGCCGCCAGGTCCGAGCGCATGATCAGGCCAGCCATGGGCAGGTCGCTGCCGATGCCTTTGCCGAAGGTGAGCATGTCGGGCTTCACGCCGGAGTGTTCGACCGCCCACATCTTGCCGGTGCGACCGGCGCCGGACTGCACTTCATCGACGATCAGCAATGTGCCGCTGCGGTCGCAGGCCTGGCGCAGCAATTGCAGGAATTCCGGCGACGGCGGCACATAGCCGCCTTCGCCCTGTACCGGTTCCACGATCACGGCAGCCACGTCATCGGCAGCGGTGTACGGGGTGTTCAACAGGTAGTCGACGTACTCACCGGCGATCTGCTCGGCGCTTTTGTGGGCGGTGTCGAAGGGGAAGCGGTAGGCGTAAGGGTAGGGGGCGTGAATCACGCCACCCATCTGCGCGCCAAAACCCTTGCGGTAGGCCGTGCCGGTGGTCAGCGAACCCGAAGCGTTCCACACACCGTGGTAGCCGCCGTGGAAGGCGATGATCTGGTGCCGCCCGGTGATGCGCTTGGCGAACTTGATCGCGGCTTCCAGTGCATCACTGCCGCTTTGCGTGAAGAAGGTGATGCAGTCGCCACGCAATCCCTCGGGCGCGATGTCGGACAGCTTGGCGGCCAGTTCGGTGCGCCGGGTGCTGTTGATTTCCAGGGCGTGCATCAGCACTTCGGACTGTTCGCGAATCGCCTGCACCACTTTGGGGTGGCAGCGGCCTACGCTGCTGACACCGACGCCGGCGGACAGGTCGATGTAGGTGTTGCCGTCGGGGTCCTTGAAGGTTGCGCCGAAGGCTCTGTCCATGGCGATCGGCATGCGTCCGCCGCCGCGCGCCATCGACTCGGTACGCGCCGAAAGCGCCAGGGCCTCGCGTGTTTTGGGGCCGGGGAGCGTGCTGGAGACGATGTGCGGTGCATCGGCGAAATGCAGGGCTGCAAGCTTGGCTTCACTCATGACGGATCTCTGCGATGTTGATTGATGTGGCCTGATCATCTGCGTGACGTGGGTCAGATCGGTAGCCCGAATCGGCACATGGGTGCGCCGACCCAGGTGAGTGTGCATGTTCAAAGACTGTCACGAAATTTGCATTAATTTCGTTATGTGAGAATATTGGCTAATAAAGCGGCCTTAAAATAAAAAAATACCGGAGGATATCGCTCATTATGAGAAATAACAGTGTCGGTCATTTTAAGGATGTACACGTTCATGCGGCCAACGTGCAGCAGTGGAACCAGGACTACAGCCAGTTAACCGCCGGCTCGACCGAGAGTTCGCTGGTGCAGCTGCTCACCGGCGGTTGCCATGTTTTCCTTGAGCAGATCAACCAGCGTGTCGTGCAGCACGGCGTCGCGCCGCGCGGCAAGATGTGCTTCGCGGTGCCAATCAATGTGCCCGGTTCAATGCGGATGCAGGGGCGGGAGGTGGACGACAGCAGCCTGTTCTTCCTGCACGGTGGCGAGGAGTTCATGTTTCATATGCCGATGGGCATGCAACTGCTGTCCATCACGTTCGAGCGAGAATTGTTCGAGCAGGCGCTGGCGCAAACGGCCTCGGCGAAGGATGTCAGCCTGCTGCTGCGTCAGCCGGTGATCAGGGTTTCCAGCCAGCGTTTCGCCGATGCCCGTCGGCGCTTGCTCGCGGTGTTCGCCCATGCGATGGCCAGCGATACTCACGACAGCGTGCAGGCTCGGCAGCACGACGAGGCGCTGGAGCAGGCCATGCTCGGTGAGTTGGTGCAGCTCATGACCGATCCGGCCTGCGACAAGCAGCAGCGCACCAGCAGTTCCACGCGCAGTTTTATCGTCGAGAAATGCCACCGCATGGCGACCACCGGGCAGTTCGACGTGCCCAGTGTGTTCGAACTGTGCGAACGCCTCCAGGTCAGCCGGCGCACCGTGCAGAACAGCTTTCGCGCCGTGGCCGAGACCACGCCGCTGAACTACCTGCGCTGTGTCCGGCTCAATGGCGTACGCCGCACCTTGATGTCCACCCAGGCCGCGCATCTCTCGATTGGCGATGCCGCGGCCCAGTGGGGCTTCTTCCATCTCAGCCATTTCGCGGCGGAGTACCAGGCGCTGTTCGCCGAATTACCCTCCCAGACATCACGCGCCGCCCTGCCGCCGCAGGTCATACGCGGAACTGGTCCATCAGCTTCATCTGTTGATTGGCCCGTGCGTTGAGCTGACTGCTGATCTGCGCCGACTCGGCGGCCTGTTCAGTCAGGGTTTCGGTCACACCCCGGATGGTCGAGACGTTGCGATTGACCTCTTCGGCCACCGCACTTTGCTCCTCCGCCGCACTTGCAATCTGCAGGTTCATGTCGCTGATCACCGTTACCGCGTCACTGATCTTGCCAAGGGCCTGCACGGCCTGATGGATCTGCCCGGCGTTGTCCTGGGCGAGCGTCTGGCTGGAATGCATGGTCGCCACCACGCCCCGCGTGCCGGTCTGGATGCGTTCGATGACGATGCGGATTTCCTCGACGGAGTCCTGGGTGCGCTTGGCCAGATTGCGTACCTCATCAGCCACCACCGCAAAACCTCGGCCGCTTTCCCCGGCGCGCGCCGCTTCGATCGCGGCGTTGAGTGCCAGCAGGTTGGTTTGCTCGGCAATGCTGCGGATCACTTCCAGCACCGAACCGATCTGCTCGCTGTTGACCGCCAGGGCTTCGACTTCCGTCACGGCCTTGCTGACCTCGCGGGCCAGCGCATGGATGTCCTGGGTGCTACGCTCGATGAGGGTGATGCCCTCCCTGGACGCCTGGTCGGCACCGCGCGCTGCCTGCGCGGCACTCGAGGCGCTGTGGGCGACTTCATGGGCGGTGGCGCTCATTTCGTTGGACGCGGTCGCCAGTTGATCGATCTCGCGGAACTGCACCTGCATCCCTTCACTGGTCAGCCGCGCAATTTCCGAAGACTGGTCGGCGGTGCCACGCGCATCGGTAATGCTTTGCTTGATCTGCGCCACGGTCGGCTGCAGTTTGTCGAGGAAACGGTTGAACCCGTTCACCAGTTCGCCCAGTTCATCTTTCTTGCGGTAGTCCAGGCGTTGGGTCAGGTCACCGTCGCCGCTGGCAATCGCCTTGAGCATCTGCGCGACACTGTTGATCGGGCGCGTCACGCCGGAGGCTGTGAACCACATGAGCAGCAGGCCCAGCAGCCCGGCACCGATGGCCACCAGTAATGACTTGAGCGTGTCGCGGGTCTGGGTCTGATCCAGCAAGGTCTGAAGCGCGACCGAGTCGGCCAGTAATACGTGCTTGGGCAAATCAATGACGACCCCCCAGGCCGGCGCGTCGGGGATTGGCGCGACGGGGTAGACCGCGCGGATCAAATCATTCCGGGCCAGCACGAGCGGTTTGTTTTGTGTCAACGCTGCGAGTATCGCCTTGCCGTCCTCGCCCAATGCGGCGCTGAGCGGTTTGGCGATTTGGCCGGCATCCTTGCTGGAGGCCGCCAGTACGCCGCTGTCGGACACGATCAGCATGCTTCCCGAGCCATTGAACAGCGCGCGCTGGGCATCGCTTGCGGCCGCTTGCAGGGCGCCGAGTGCGAGGTCCACGCCCAGGGCGCCGATCACCTTGCCATCGACAATCAACGGTATCGACAGCGTGGTCATCAGTTGTACCTGCCCGGCCTGGGTGTCGGCGTAGGGCGCCATCAGGCAGGTGCGCCGGGTGTCTCGCGGGCAGGTGTACCAACTGTTGTAGGGGGTGCCGCTGATGCTGAGCTCGGTCTTCTGCAAATCGCTTTCGGGAATCAGGATGTTCACCGACTCGCCGGCACCCCGGTTCCACGCACTGGCAAAGCGGCCGGTTTCGTTGGAGGCGCGCGCGGCGTCGTTGGCGAATACGCTGTCTTGACCGGCCAGCGCATTCGGCTCGAAAACCAGCCACAGCCCGAGTATCTGCGGATTGCGCTCGAAGGTCGTCTTGAGACTCTGGTTCAGTTCCTCACGCAACGTCGCGGCCGGCCACCCGCGCTGGGCGGCCATGTTACGCAAATGGTTCGCCTGGTCGGACAGCGCGTTAATGAGCAGCAGGCTGTTGCCGAAGATCCGCTGCAGGTTGTCCGTCTGCTCGGCGGCCTTGGCCAGCAGCAGGGCCTGGCCACTCTCGGTCAGCATCTTGTTGCTGGAGGAACTGATCAGCCGGTTGTTCTGGTTGCCCTGATAGAGGTTCAGGCTGACGATCAGGCCGATCACGCCCAGAAGGCACAAGCCGGACAGCAGGATGATTTTCAAGCGGATGGAGAGGGCGTCGAGCATCGGAGTATCTCGCAGGTGAACAGCGTGCTGGTTGAGCATCAGTTGGCCAGGGCCACTGACTTCTTATTGGGTACTTGATATATCGGCCGGTCTCGGAGGTTAGCGAGGCCGGTTCGGTAATTCTGTCGTTATCGCGTCAGGACGGGCGTCTGCCGGCTGAACTTGACCAGCACCGCCGCGCCCAACAACAGGGCTGTCAGCACGGCGAGCACCGCCACGAAGCCGGCATCGAACGCCGCACGGGCCAGCCCCGTCAGCAGCGCCGCGTCATCGGTCGATAACGTTGCCGAGACCAGCATCGCGTCGTCCAGGCTCTCGAACGTCAAGGGGGGCACGCCCAGTCGCGGCGGGATCGTCAGGCTGGCGCATCTGGCATAAATCGCCGACAACAGGCTGCCTGCCAGCGTCACTCCGGCGGCACCGCCCAGCTCGAAGGAGACCTCCTCGATGGAGGCGGCCATACCTGCCTTATCGGTGGGAACGCTGAGCATGATGGTGCTGGACGCTGCCGTCAGCGCCGCGCCCATGGCCATGCCCAGTAGCGCGAGGCTGGCAACCTGCAGCGGCACCGCCGCGTTGCACAGCAACACGTACGCCAGCATGCCGGCGGCCGACAGCAGCAGTGTCCAGAACAACATGCGTCGATTGCCCAGGCGTGACAGGTAGTAGCCGGCCAGTGGCCCGGCAACGAAGGAACCCAGTGGCAGCGGCAGGATAAACAGGGCCGCCTGAAGGGGGGACATCCCCAGCACCAATTGCAGGCGCTGGCTGAACACCAGCTCCATGCCAATAAATGCGGCGGCTGAGGCAAGCGCTGCAATCACGGCATTTCTGAACAGCGGCGTGCCGAACAGCGATAGCTCCAGCATCGGCTGCGCGACGCGGCGCTGACGTCGAATGAACAGCGTCATGAACAACGCCCCCAGGAGCAGCGCCACCAGCATGGCAGCGAAGGAGGGCGACCGTTTGCCGAGTTCCTTGACGGCATAGGCCAGGCTGATCAACCCGATCATGACCTGCAGCGACCCCAGCCAGTCCCAGTGCCGCTGGGCATTGCCCGGATGGTCGTGGATCAGCATTGCCCCGAGCAGCAGCGCCGCCAGCACAATCGGAACGTTGATCAGAAACACCGAGCCCCACCAGAAATGCTCCAGCAGCCAGCCGCCCACGACCGGGCCGAGCGCCGCACCGCCGGAGGCCACCGACGCCCAGATACCCAATGCCATGCCTTGTTCGCGCTCGTCGCTGAACGTCAGCCGGATCAGGGCCAGGGTGGCGGGCATCATCATTGCCGCACCGACCGCCAGGCCACCACGGGCGCCGATCAATACATTGGCCGAGGGCGAGAATGCAGCGATGAGCGAGAACAGGCCGAACACGCTCAGCCCGCCGAGGAACAGCCGTTTATGCCCCAGGCGATCACCGAGCGTGCCCATGCCCAGCAGCAGGCCGGCGGCGGTCAGCGCGTAGATATTGATAACCCAGAGCTTTTGCGAGGCCGTGGCGCCAAGCTCGCGGGTCAGGGTGGGCAAGGCGGTGTACAGCACGGTCATATCAATGACGATGAGCAGCAATGCGCTGGAAATAATGGCCAGGATCAGCCAGCGGCGCTTGGAGGGCATAGGGTCGGCTCGATAATTGGATGGCCTGCCCCGGCACTTTGAAGGCAGGCACAGGACGGGGAACCTAGCATGCACGAGCGCGCACCCGCGCCGTTATCCCAAATCGGCGGGGGAATAAGTCGGCTCTGACCTGTTTTGGGGCGCTGGCCGCGATGTTACCGATTTGGGATAGCGAGGGTTACATGGGCGGGCATAGGATCGAATCCAGCGTGCAACCTCAAGAATAAAAGCGCTACCCGGCTCCGATAGCGGCTGGATCGGGCCCCCCACAGCGACTGCCTCATAGAATAAGGTCAATAACATGAGCGTAACTCTCCCGGTCAACAGCTCTACGGAGCTCAAGCGTGGCGCCCTGGGTGTCGGCTTCATCATCTTCTTCGTGATTTCGGCGGCAAGCCCGCTCAGTGTGATTGCCGGTGGTTTCCCGATCGGCATCATGCTGGGCAACGGTGCCGGCACCCCAGCGTTATTGCTGCTGGCCTTGCTGGTGCTGTTGGCGTTCTCGGTGGGTTACACCACCATGTCCCGCCACGTCACCAACGCCGGCGGTTTCTACGCCTTCACCTCCCGTGGCCTGGGCGGCCTGGCCGGCGGCTCGGCGGGCGTGCTGGCGATGTTCGCCTACAACATCTTGCAGATCGCCCTGTATGGCATGTTCGGTGGTGTGGTCGCCGGTACCATGGAGAGCGTGGCGGGTGTGATATGGCCCTGGTGGTCCTATTCGCTGCTGGCCATGGCCAGTATCGCGTTTTTCGGCTATCGCAAGATCGACCTCTCGGCGCGGGTCCTGTCGTTGGTGGTGATCGCTGAATACCTGGCGATCCTGATCCTCGACTTTGCCATTCTGAAAACCGGGGGTGACAGCGGCGTCAACCTTGACTCGTTCTCCCGCCAGCATGTGTTCAGCGGCACCCCGTCCATTGGCCTGCTGTTCTGCTTCGCCGCCTTCATCGGCTTCGAGGCCACCACCATCTACGGTGAAGAAGCGAAAGACCCGAAGCGCTCCATCCCGATCGCGACCTACAGTTCGGTGCTGTTGATCGGTGGGTTCTATGCGCTGTCGGTGTGGTCGATGATCGTGGGGGTGGGCGCGGACAAGATCGTGCCGATGCTGCAAGCCATGCAAGACCCCACCACCTTTATCTACGGCATGTCCGATCACTTCGTCAGCCCATACCTGACCCAGGTCATCCGCGTGCTGTTCATGGTCAGCATCTACGCCGGACTGTTGGCATTCCATAACGCGGCAGCGCGCTACTTCTACGCCATCGGCCGTGACGGCTTGCTGCACAGCGTGCTCGGCACCACCCACCGCGTACACCAGAGCCCGCACATGGGGTCTGCCTTGCAGAGCCTGATCGCGGCCGTGGTGGTATTGATCTTCGCCGCGATGGATGCCGACCCGATCCTGCAACTGTTCGCCTGGTTCTCTAACCTGGCAACCCTGTGCGTGATCCTGCTGATGGCGATGACCTCAATCGCGATCTGCGTGTATTTCCATCGGCATCCCGAGCTCAAGGTCGGCCTGCTGCGTGGGCGCATCCTGCCGGTGTTGTCGAGCCTCGCCTTGCTGAGCGTGCTGGTACTGGCGGTGGCACATTTCGATGTGCTTACGGGGGCCAGCAAGCTCTTGTCCTACAGCTTGTGCGCGGTGATTCCCGCAGCCCTGCTGGGCGGCCTGTATCTCGCCGCGCGCCTGCGCAAGGTGTCGCCACAGCGGTTCCTGGCCCTGGGCAGTCACAAGCTCTAAAGCCTGGTTCCACCAAACCTCTCTTCCGTGAATCGTTCGCTGCCGGTGTGCGGCAGGGCTTGTCTGCGTTAAAGGAAATTGCATATGCACCATTACACGATGTTCATCAACGGCGTTTCGGTTGCCGGTGAAAACGGCCAGTTCGACGTGATCAATCCGGCGACCGGCGCCGCATTCGCACACTGCCCGGCCGGCTCGCTGTCCCAACTGGACGAGGCGGTGGCCGCCGCTCAGGCCGCTT
Organism: Pseudomonas sp. NFACC02; assembly: GCF_900110765.1. GTDB lineage: Bacteria > Pseudomonadota > Gammaproteobacteria > Pseudomonadales > Pseudomonadaceae > Aquipseudomonas. The sequence goes on along the minus strand of NZ_FOEO01000009.1, from coordinate 49,252 downwards.
TCAAGACCTGGCGCCACAGTACCCATGGGCAGCGCTGTGAGCACCTCAATGCGATTGCCGATGCGATCGAAAAGGACGCAGATGCACTGGCCCGGCTGATCGTGCAGGAACAAGGCAAACCGCTTGAGCTGGCGTTTTCCGAGGTCATGGGCGCCGCCGCCTGGACCCGCTACGCCGCCGGGCAGGAGATCGCCGTGGAGCTGGTGGAAGAAACCCCGACCCAGCGCATCGAACTGCACCGCAAGCCCTTGGGTGTGGTGGCGTCCATCACGCCGTGGAACTGGCCGTTCATGATCGCCGTGTGGCACATCATGCCGGCACTGCGCGCTGGTAACTGTGTGATCAGCAAGCCTTCGAGCCTGACGCCGCTGAGCACGTTGCGCCTGGTCGAAATCATCGGGCGTCATGTGCCCCACGGTGTGATCAACTGCGTGACCGGCGAGCAGGGTTTCGGCAGCGCAATCACGTCGCACCCGGGGATCCAGAAGATTGTGTTCACCGGCTCCACCGCCACCGGCCAGAGCGTGATGCGCGGTGCCGCCAGCAACCTCAAGCGCCTGACCCTGGAACTGGGCGGCAACGACGCGGCGATTGTATTGCCCGGTACGGCGGTGGACGAGGTGGCCGAAGAGATTTTCCAGGCCGCCTTCCTCAACATGGGCCAGACCTGCGCTGCACTCAAGCGCCTGTACATTCACGAATCCCAGTACCAGGCGTTTGCCGAGGCCCTGACGCGGATTGCCGAGCGCCAGGTGGTCGGTGATGGCCTGGAGCCCGGCGTCAACTTCGGCCCGGTGCAGAACCTTGATCAACTGCAACTGGTGGATGACCTGATTGCCGACGCGCGGGCACAGGGTGCGCGGGTGCTGTGTGGCGGCGCACGCCTGGATCACCCCGGTTTCTTCTATCCGCCCACGCTGGTGGCGGATGTGACCGATGGCCAGCGTCTGGTCGACGAGGAGCAGTTCGGGCCGGTATTGCCGCTGATTGCTTATCAGGATGTCGAGGATGTGCTGCGCCGCGCCAATGCCGGCGACATGGGCCTGGGCGGCTCGGTCTGGGGGCCGGATGTGGAGCAGGCGCAGGCACTGGCCAGCCGTCTGGAGAGTGGCGTGGCCTGGGTCAACTGCCACGCGCGCATTCAGCCCAACACGCCGTTCGGCGGCAGCAAGATGTCTGGCTTCGGCGTCGAGTTCGGCCTGGAAGGATTACTGGAATTCACCGGCCAGCAGTTGTTGTTCGTCAACAAACGCGCAGCCGAATAATGCCTCAACCACTAAGACAGCCTCTCAAAGGCGCACCCCAAGGAGCTTCGATCATGCGCTATCCCTGCGCGTCATTTCTCAGCGGCACGTTGGCCTGTACGTTGACACTTTGCGCCGTCGGCCAGGCCCGGGCCTATGAGCTGTATAGCGATGAGAGCCGGCATCTCAATGCCGACATGACTGCCGTGTTCGGCATGTTCAACAGCCGCAAGAACTATGACGGGGAGCCGGGCGGTTCGACCTGGCGCGAAGGTTTCATCAAGTATGGCTTGAGCGGCGACCAGTCCTTGGCCGGCAATGGCACCGCCTATGGCGCCTTCGCGCTGGTCAGTTCCGCGACCTGGGGTGACGGCGACCCGGGCGGCAATACGCTGGGCAGCGAACGCACCACCAAGATCGAAGATGCTTACCTGGGTTGGCGCTCGGGCGATCTGTTTCCGACCCTGGGCAAGGACGGCGTGGACATTTCCGGCGGTCGCCAGGTGGTCAAGCTCGGCAGTGGCTTCCTGATCAACGATGACGGGCCGAACCTGGGCAAGGGCCCGGCCGATGGCACGATGAACCGCGGCGGTGCGTATTACCTGGCCGCGCGGCACGCCTTCGATCAAACCGCGTTCCTGCGCCTGGGCGGCAAGGATGGCCTGCACGGCAGCCTGCTGTGGCTCAAGTCCGATAACCGCGCCCAGGCTGAAACCGAAATGGCCGCCGGTACCCTGGATTACACCACCACACCCGGCACGCTGGGCTTGACCTGGGTGCATGGCATCGATGTGAACGATCGCTGGGCCAGTGATTTCCAGCGTCAGCGCCAGGGCATGAATGTCTACAGCGTGCGCGGTGAAGGCGACGCAGGCCTGCCGAATGTCAATCTGGCGTTCGAATACGCCTGGCAGGACAAGGACACCGGTCCCGAAAAAGCCTGGTACGGCGAAGCCGGCTACACCTTTGCCGATGTCGCCTGGGCGCCAAAGGTCAGCTATCGCTACACCCGCTACTCACAGAAGTGGGATCCGCTGTTCACTGGCTTGAGCGCAGGCTATGGCACGTGGCTGCAAGGCGAAGTCGCGGGCAACTATGCCGGGCCGTTCAACAGCAACACCAGCATCCAGCACGTGGCCCTCAAGGCCACGCCTCTGGAAAACCTGACCCTGGGGGCGCTGTACTTCGACTTCGACACGGTGCGCAAGAGCAATGCGCTGAACCTCAATGCTCGGGAGCTGGACGTATACGCCGAGTGGGCTGTCAGTCCGCACCTGATCGTCACGCCGCTGTTCGGCCTCTACAAGCCCAAGCAGGACGCCACCACCGGCGGCAACCAGGTCGCTGGCAACGGCACCAACGTTTACAGCCAGTTGACCGTCGCCGTGCCGTTTTAACCCATCACTGCAGCGGTCGCGCCTGAACTTCAGGATGCGGCGGCGCCTGCTGGATTGCGCAGGTTCTCGGCAATCCGGCGGGTGGTGTCCATGACCATTTCAATCACGGTTTCCTGTCGCAGCAGCTTGAAGCTCTGGGTGCTGCCGACAGCGGACAGGCTGCCGATCACCTCGTCGATATCCGGCTGAATGATGGGCGCGGCGATGCCGGTCAGGCCGAGGTTGAGTTCATCATGGGTCATGCAGTACCCGTCCTTGCGAATCTTCTTTGTGGCCTTGGCGAAGCTGGCCCAGTCGTAGGGGCTGTCCGGGTCGTTGGCCATATGCTCCTCGAACAGGCGCTGCAGGCGACGACCTTTCTGGAAGGCGATCAATACCTTGGACTGCGCGCCACGAAAAAAGGGCAGCGGATGCCCGCGCCCGAAGGAGAAGTGATACGTGTCGGTGGGTTCGGCGATGTAGGTGTTGATGATGCGCCCGTCGTAGAAAACGCTGGCGAACACGGCCAGGCCGGTCTGCGCCGACAGCTCGTGCATCAGCTCGCGCCCCGCCAGAAGGATGGGGTCGTACTGACGCATCATCCAGTCCAGCTCGATCACCCGCGGCCCCAGCCCGTAGTGGCCGGCATCCACGCGTGTCAGCAGGCCGGCGTCGCACAATTCCTTGACATAACGATACGCGGTGGCGCGCGACAGACCCATGCGCTCGGCGATGGTGTCCGGGTCGATCTTCAACGTCGCTGGACCGAACAGGTCCAGGACATTCAGCAATTTACTCAGGCTGCTCATTTCGTTCCTAGCGAAGGGATGGCACGCGGGTACGCACTATAGGCGAAAACAGCGCAGATCCAATGTGGGAGATTCTAGGGTTCTCGAACCCGTGGTGTCAGTCCGTTTCTTGAGGGGTGCAAAGCCGGAAAGCATGCGCCACATCCCGGATGACGCAGAGCGTCATTGAAACGCGGAGCGGGGGAACAATCAGGTTGCTCGCGATGGGAGTAAGTCAGTTCCATCAAGGGTGAATGGCACACCGCATTCGTCAGCAAGCTAACTCCCACAGGTTTTATGTTTATTCAACGATTGAGGCGTTGAATCTAAATAGCGCAAAGCGCGCTATGGCTTTTGTTCTTCATACCGCAGCAGGCCAGACACCACAAAGCGCGACTTGGGTGCAGGCCAAACGCAGACGACGCGCAGTGGGCCGAGCGGCATGGATGCCGCGAGAGCGCCGTCAGGACATGGATGTCCGTTCGGCGCGGGTCCACGGAGCGTCGTCGGAGTGCGGGTACCCGACGCAGGAGGGCCAAGCTAGGAGCCAGACACTTGGTTACTTGGTGTCTTTTCAAGTAACCCGCCGAAGGCGGAACAGTTTGGCCGTCAGGACAAACCACCCTCAGCGCACCCTAAATAGTGGAAATGCACACCCCACAAGCGGGCCTGCTCGCGAAAGCCAGCGAGGGACGTTACTGACAAACCTCAGTCGCAAGCAAGCCCGGCCGTCCTACGTCGACACGCTAAATCATTGGCAGGTAAAAGTCACATAAATCTCAAAATAAGAGATTTAATTCAGATAATTCTTGTTTGGTTATTTATTTTGTGTGATAAATCTCACCAAAGAAAACGCTCAAGCGAGAGGGCTGACAATGAATGGCGCGCAACTGATAGTGAATGCTGCAGCGGCAAGCGGTATCGAGTACTGCTTTGCCAACCCGGGCACCACCGAGATTCCGCTGGTGGCGGCCATGGCCAGCGCACCTGCCCTCAAGCCGGTGTTGTCGTTATTCGAAGGGGTATGTACCGGTGCGGCGGACGGCTACGGCCGCATCGCCGGCAAACCGGCGATGACCCTGACGCACCTGGGACCGGGGTTTGCCAATGGCATCGCCAACCTGCATAACGCGCGTCGGGCCAATACCCCCATCGTCAACGTCATCGGCGATCACGCCTCCTGGCATGTCAACTACGATCCGCCCCTGGCCAGCGACATCCAGGCCCTGGCCGGTGCCGTCTCCGGCTGGGTGCGCACCTCGCGCACGGCGTCGGGTATCGGTGAGGATTTGCAGGAAGCCGTTCGCGCGGCATGGCAGGCCAAAGGTCAGATCGCCAGTCTGATATTGCCCATGGACCTGCAAGCCCACGCCGTGACGCATGACGGTGTGTTCGCCCCGTTGCGCGCGCCGGTGCGCCGATTCGCCGGAGACCGGGTCGAAACCGTGGCGCAGGCCGTGCGTGACGGCAAGCGGCTGGTGTTTATCGTCGGCGATGAGGGGTTGTCGGTTGCGGGCCTGGAAGCGGCGGGGCGCCTGGCGCAACTGCCCGGCGTGCGCCTGTTTGCCGAGACCTTTCCGCGCCTGAGCTACCGTGGCGGTGGTCTGCCGGATCTGGATCGCTTGCCGTATTTCCCGGAAGTGGCGATTGAAATTCTTGAGCAGTACGACCTGGTCATTTGTGCAGGTGTGCCCGAGCCCATCAGTTACTTCGGTTACGAAGGCATCCCGTCGCGCCTCGCCGAACGTGAACGCCTGCTGACGCTGGCCGAAGTCGGTGACGATGTCGCCAGCGCGCTGACGGCGTTGGCCGATGCCCTGAACGCACCGGCTTATGTGCCGACCCCGGAGGGTATCGAACTGCCGCCCGGCCATGCCGAGCTGACGGCACAATCCGTCGGCCAGGTGCTGGCCGCGTCACTGCCCCACGACAGCATTGTCTCGGTTGAAGGCGGCACCTGTGGCTATCCCTTCTTCACCGCTTCGGCCCGCGCCGCGCGGCATCGGGTATTGACCAACACCGGCGGCGCGATTGGTCAGGGTATTCCGGTGGGATTCGGTGCCGCCTTGGCGGAGCGCGGCAACAGCGTGTTCTGCCTGCAATCGGACGGCAGTGCCCAGTACACCATCCAGACCCTGTGGAGCATCGCCCGCGAGCAGTTGCCGGTGGTGATCCTGATTGCCGCCAACCATCGCTACGCGATTTTGCAGAACGAGCTGCGCCGTTTCGGCATGACCGAAATGGACCCGCAAGCCCTGCGCCTGACCATGCTCGACAGCCCACGTATCGACTGGAAGGCCCTGGCCAAAGGCTACGGGGTCCCGGCCTGCACGGTACAGACCAACGCCGAACTGCAACGGGCACTGGCCAATGCCAAGGCCGACCGTGGTCCTTGCCTGATCGAAATGGCGCTGTGAGGGAGTCGACGATGCAACAGCTTGAATTGTTACCTGCCGTCCAGGCGTTCCTGGCGCAGCCCGGCCGCCTGTTCATCGGCGGTAGCTGGCAGGACGCCGCCAGCGGTCGCCGCTTTGTCGTGGAAAACCCGGCCACTGAACAGGCCCTGACCGAAGTCGCCCAAGGCGATGAACGCGATGTGAATGCCGCCGTTGCCGCCGCCCGCGCAGCCTTCACCGGCACTTGGGCCTTGCAGTCACCTGCGCAGCGCGGCCTGTTGCTGTTTCGCCTGGCCGATCTGTTGGACCAGCATCGCGAGGAGCTGGCGCAACTGATCACCCTGGAGAACGGCAAGCCGATCGCCAACGCCCGCGGAGAAGCGGCCAGCGCGGCGAACATCATTCGCTACTTCGCCGGCTGGCCCACCAAGATCGAAGGCAGCACGCTGCCTGTATCGCCGGCCAGCGGCGCGCCCATGCTCAACTACACCTTGCGCGAGCCGGTCGGTGTCTGCGCGCTGATCGTGCCGTGGAACTTCCCGCTGACCATGTGCGTGTGGAAGCTCGGCCCGGCGCTGGCCACCGGTTGCGTGGCGGTGCTCAAGCCCGCCGAACAGACGCCGCTGATCGCGATCCGTCTGGTGCAGTTGATCGAGGCTGCCGGCTTCCCCGCGGGCGTGGTCAACCTGATCACCGGCCTGGGCATCGACACTGGCGCGCCGCTGGCGCAGCACCCTGACGTGGACAAGATCGCCTTTACCGGCTCGACCCAGGTCGGGCGGCTGATCGCTCAGGCGTCCACCCGCAACATGAAAAAGGTCTCGCTGGAGTTGGGCGGCAAATCGCCGAACATCATCCTGCCCGACGCCGACATCGCGCGCGCCGCCAAGGGCGCCGCCGACGGGATTTTCTACAACCAGGGCCAAGTGTGTACGGCTGGCTCGCGCCTGTATGTGCATGCCAGCGTGCTTGACCAGGTGCTTGAAGAACTCCAGCGCCATGCCGCCGCCCATGTCCTTGGCAATGGCCTGGACCCCGCCACCAGCATGGGCCCGCTGGTGTCCGCGCGTCAGTTGAGCACCGTCCAGGGCTACCTGCAACGGGGCCTGGAAGAAGGCGCCGAACTGATCTGCGGCGGCGGCCGTCCCGAGCACCTGGAGCGTGGGCACTTCATCGAGCCGAGCGTGTTCCTCGACCGTGCCGAGCGCGCCTGCGTGGCCCGCGAAGAGATCTTCGGGCCGGTACTCACTGTCATGAGCTGGACCGAAATCGACGAACTGGTAGTGCGCGCCAACGATTCGCCGTATGGCCTCGCCGCCGGCCTGTGGACCCGCGACCTGCGCTCGGCGCACCGCGTGGCGGCGCAGCTAAAGGCCGGTTCGGTCTGGATCAACTGTTGGAACGTCGTCGATCCGTCTTCACCGTTCGGTGGCTACAAACAATCCGGCTGGGGCCGGGAAATGGGCAAGAACGTGATCGACGCCTACACAGAGACCAAAAGCGTGTTTGTCGATCTGGCCTGAACTGAATAATCACAAGAGGTAATAGCTATGGATCTGGAATTGAAAGGCCGCGTGGCCATCGTCACCGGCGGCGGCATGGGCATCGGCAAGGAAGTCGCACGTTTTCTCTCCGAGGAAGGCTGCAAGGTGGTGATCTGCGCGCGGCGCATGGCGTTCCTGCAAACGGCGGCCGAAGAGATCAGCGCGCAGACCGGCAATGAAGTGCTGCCGCTGTTCTGTGACACCAACGACATGAATGCCGTGTCGGAGATGGTCGAGGCTGCGCACAAGCATTTCGGCCGCATCGACATCCTGGTCAACGGTGCGGCGGCGCCATCGGGTGTGGTGCGCAATGACATCGAACACGCCGGCGATGATGAGCTGCTGTCGGACCTCAACACCAAGGTGATCGGCTACTTCCGTTGCGCCAAGGCCGTGACCCCGCACATGAAGGCGGGCGGCTTCGGTCGCATCATCAACATCGGCGGCCTCACCGGGCGCAGCAGCAAAGTGCTCTCGGGTATGCGCAACCTGGCGATTGCGCACATGACCAAGACCCTGTCCGACCAGCTTGGCCCGTCGGGTATCACGGTCAACCTGATTCACCCCGGCGTCGTCGACACCCCGCACATCCAGGAGCTGTACGACCGTGAAGCGGTCAAGCAAGGCAAGTCCGCGGAACAGGTCGAGCAGGCCTACATCGATGCGACGCCGATTCGCCGCACCCTCGCACCGATTGAGATGGGCTGGCTGATCGGTTTCCTGGCGTCGCCCAAAGCGGCGGCGGTGACGGGTGAGTCGATCGGCATCGACGGCGGTTTGACCCGTGGCATCTATATCTGAGGAGTGTCACAGATGAGTAACGGAACCCTTTTGGTCGCCACCGTCGGGCAAGCGGTGATCCGCAGTGCCGACGATGGCCGTACCTGGCATCGCCTGGGCCTGGGGCAGGACCTTGAGTTCGATGCCATCACCCGATCCCTGAGCCTGCACCCCGACACGCCCGAGCGGATCTACGCCGGTACCGATGTGGGCTTGTGTGTGAGCCACGACACCGGCGGGCGTTGGCAGCGCATCGATTCGCCTTTCAACGGGCAGACCGTGTGGAAAGTGGCGGTTGACCCGCAGGATGCACAGCGGATTTTCGTCGGCACCGGCGCGCCTTCGCGTGCCGTGTTGTGGCGCACCCTGGACGGCGGTCTGAATTGGGACCGCGCGCCGGTGGAGATCCCCGAGTTCTGCGACGGTGTCAGTCGTCCTCGCCTGCTGGCCTTCGCGTATGACCCCACCGACCGCAACCAGCTCTGGTTCGGCCTGGAGGAGGGCGGGTTGTTCCACTCCCGTGACGGCGGCGACAGTTGGACCCGCATCGACGACCGGCTGCTGTGGGACTACAACTCGGACATCCACAACATCCTGGTACTGCCCAATCACGGTGATAAAGTCATCGTGGTGGTCTGCGTCAATGCGGTCTACCGCAGCCTGGACGAAGGACTGACCTGGACCGGCATTATCGGTCGCGAAGCCTTCGGCCTGTACTACGTGCGCGCCATGAATGCGCCGCTGGGTACGCAAAACGAGCTGTACCTGAGCATTTCCGATGGTACGCCGGGCACCACCAGCAAGATCCTCGTCTCCCGTGATGCCGCGCTCAGCTGGAACGTGTTGCCGCTGCCACAGCAGCCTAATTCCTGTGTATGGGCGATTGCCTTCAACCCGGCCAACCCGCGCCAGATTGTGGCGGGCACCAAGTATGGGCACCTGTTTACGTCCGACAACGGCGGTGATGGCTGGCAGAAGCACTGGCGCGAATTCAGCGAGATCGCCGATGTGCTGTGGACGCCCGCCGTGGCGCAAATCAAGGCCGGGCATCAATCCATCGTCAAGAAAAACTGAGGTAAACGGTGATGAAAGTCGAAATCCTTCGAACTCACTTATCGCTCTGGGTGAGTGATCCTGATGTGTCGGCGCGCTGGTACGCCGACATTCTGGGCATGCACGAAAGTGCCCGCGGCGAGAGCTGGGTGATGATGGCGTTTGGCACCAAGCATCACGACATCGCGTTGATTCGCGCAGAGCCCGGCGCCCATCAGGGCGGGCTGGGCCTGCAGCACTACGGATTGGAAATCGCCGGTGACATGAACACCTTGCGCCAGCTCTACGGCATGTTGCTGAAGAAGGGCGTCGAGGTGGTGAAAATTACCGATCATGAAATCGGCAACGGCCTGTATTTCAACGATCCCGATTGCAATCGCATGGAGTTTTTTCTCGAAACCGAGCATGACGACGCGTGCGGCAAGGCCCGCTTCAAGGCCGCCGGTGCGCCGAGTCGCAACATCACGCTCGACCCGCTCGACCCCCTTTGAACAGAGGCAGACCTGATGAAAACCGCAAATTTCGCCAGCTATCACATCCGCAAATGGTACACCTTCGTTGAAGAGACCCTGGCCAATGAAACCGGCCGGTTGGCCGATGGTGAACCGGTGTTCAAATACGCCGTCGCCGCGGTGATCGCCAACCCGTATGCCGGCGGCTACAGCGAAGACCTTTCGCAATTGATCGAGCCTTCGCCGCTGTTGGGCGAAGAGTTCGGCCGGCGCATCCAGGCCCTGGCCGGTTCGCGCCAGATTCAAAGCTACGGCAAGGCCATCCTGGTGGGCAGCGCAGGCGAGTACGAGCACGGTAATGCGTTGCTGACCAACCCGGCCGCCGACCCGATCCGCGTCGCCCTGGGCGGTGGCAAATCGTGGGTGCCGTCCACCGGCAAGCGGGGCGGTCCAGGCTCGACCATCGACGTGCCGCTGGCACACAAGGACGCCTTGTACGTGCGCTCGCATTACGACAGTTTCTCGTTGACCTTCGGCGACGGCCCTTCGCCGGACGAGATCGTCGTGATCTGGGCCTTCGCCACACGCGGACGCCTGCATGCGCGGTTGGGCGGGCTGAAAGCCGAAGACGTAAAAGGCCTGGACGGTCTGCACTGACAAACGCGCAGGCTCAAGCGGTGCCGGACTCAAATCACAACAAAAAAGCGGTGGACAGTGATGAAGCAGGAGAAGACCCAGGTTGTCATCGTGGGCGGTGGCCCCAACGGCATTACGGCCGCGCACTACATGGGAATGTACGGTGTCGACTGCGTCGTCCTTGAGCTGGCCGACGGCATCCTGCCTTATCCCCGTGCAGTGGGCATGGACGATGAGGCGTTGCGTGTGCTGCAGGGCATCGGCATCGCCGAGCTGGCAGTGCGCGACATGATCTGCGACGTACCGCTGCGCTATTACAACGCGCGTGGGGTGTGCTTCGCCGAGGTCAAGCCAAGCACCGCGCATTACGGCTGGCCGATGCGCAACATCTTCATGCAGCAGTTGCTTGAAGGTACGCTGCGTGAACACCTCGGGCAGCATGCCAGCGTGGCGTTGCGCCAAGGCCATGAACTGCTCGAACTGGAGCAGGACGAGCACTGCGTGACCCTGCGGGTGCGCGATGCCGACGGTGAAATCTACCAGCTGCAGGCCGACTATGTGATCGGGGCCGACGGCGGACGCTCCACCGTGCGCAAAAAGCTCGGCATCGAACTGCTCGGGCTGACCCACCCGCGCAAATGGGTGGTGGTCGACACCGCCAACGACACACTGGATGCGCCCTACACGGCGCTGCATGCCGACCCGCAGCGGCCCTTCGTGTGCATCTACCTCCCTTACCAGCAGCGACGTTGGGAGTTCATGCTGATGGAGGGCGAAGACGAATCGAAGATGTGCGAAGAGGCGACGATTCGCAAACTGATCCACGGGCATATCGGCGATGCCGTGGACAACCTCAACATCATCCGTATCCGAGCCTATACCCACCACTCGCGGGTCGCGGCGCGCTTTGTCGAGGGGCGTGTGGCACTGGTGGGCGACGCCGCGCATATCTCCCCGCCGTGGGCCGGGCAGGGTCTCAACTCGGGCCTGCGCGACGTGGCCAACGTGGCCTGGAAACTGGCAGCGATCATTCAGGGCCGCGCGGCGCCGTCGATCCTCGCGACCTACGATCAGGAGCGGCGTGGCCACGCGACCGAACTGGTGGCGCTGGCCGACAACATGGGTGCGGTACTGGGCTTGACCAACCCGCTGATGGCCGGCGTGCGCGACTGGCTGTTCCAGGCGGTCAACAGCGTGGATAACCTGCGCTCCCACTTGCTGGAATTCAAGTTCAAACCCAAGGCCACCATCACCAAGGGGCTGGTGCATCACGAGCGTGCCGAGTTGCGTGAGGATGACCTGGTCGGGCAGTTGTTCATCCAGCCGAATATCGAAGACGACCAGGGTCAGCGTCGGCGCCTGGACGAGGTGCTCGGCAAGGGGTATGCCGTGCTGGGTTATCGCGTGAACCCACGCGAGCACCTCAGCGAACCGATGGCCGAGTACTGGACGCGGTGGGATACACGTTTCATCCAGGTCAATCGCTCGCGCAGCGGCGTGGGGCGTAACCAGCCGTTGACCGCCAATGGTGCCCGGAGTGTGGAAGACGTGGATAACCGCCTGGGCGAATGGTTCTCCAAGGTGCGTGACTGCATCGTTGTAGTGCGTCCGGACCGCTTCGTTGCCGCCATCACCACGCCTGAGCGGCTTGACGGCGTGCTGCGCAAGCTGGCGGAGCAACTGTCATGAGTGGCGCTGACGCGTTGCTCGACCGACTGCACGAGGCCCGGCACGGGGCCCGGGCCATTGCACCGTTGCCGCCCGAGGCGCTGGACAAACAGCAAGGGTATGCGCTGTTGCGCCAGGGCCTGGCTCAGCGCCTGGCGGATGGCGAACGCCTGAGCGGCTGGAAGGTGGCGTTCGCCGGCCGGGCGGCGCAGGCGCGTTTTGGCCTCGACGAACCGGTGTATGGCGCGCTCACGTCTGCCATGGCGGTCGAGCCGGGCAGCGCGGTGCCGTTCGAGCGGCTGATACAGCCCAAGCTTGAGGTTGAACTGGCGCTGGTGTTCGGGCGGACCCTGGCGCCGGGCGATTACCCTGACATGGAGATTCTGGCGGCCATTGCCGAGGTGGCCCCGGCCTTCGAAATCGCAGACTGCCGCTGGCAGGGCTGGGCTTTCGGGCTTGGCGCGTTCCTGGCCGATAACGCCGCCGCAGGGCTTTACTGCGTCGGGCCGCGTGTGCCGTTCGATGCGGTGCGGCATGCCTGCGTGGACTATCGCCTGGAGCATGAGGGCGCGCTGCTCGGTGGCGGTGATACCCTGGCGCGCGAAGACAGCCCTCTGTTCAACCTGTGCTGGCTGGTGCGGCGCCTGTTGGCAGACGGTCATTGCGTGGACGCCGGGCAGGTGGTGCTGACCGGTGCATTGCTGGCACCGCTGGACATACAACCGGGCGCCTATCGCTTGCGCATGCTTGGCACGGAACTGGCTTTGGATTTCCACGCAGGCCTCGGGCCTGCGCAATCACCCGCGACTGTTATGGATGACTGAGCCCGCCTGCAGGCCAAGAACAATAAGCTGGCCGCCGAGGAATGACGTATATGCTCGCCGAAGTCCGTACCTTCAATGACTCTCAACAGCACGCCGGCTCGATCCAGGGCTGGCAGCAGGTGTATGACCAACTCGGTCGTGGTTGCCTGAACAGCGAACTGTGGCAGTTGTCCGGCGATCGTTTCCAGATCTTCCAGGAGGTGCTGGATAAACGTGTTGTGCAGCATGGCCGCTCGCCCAAAGGCCGCTTGTGTGCGGCCATGTCATTGGGCAGCCCGCCGGTGGTTCAAGGCCAGCAGGTGAGCGCGCAAAGCGTGGTGTTGTTGCGTGACGGCGAAGAGTTCGTGTTGCATGCGCCGCAAGGCACGCATTTTTTTGCACTCAACGTCGACGCCTTGCGCTTTGCCAAACTGGCCGCCTTCGAACTCTCTGGCGACCAGCTCAAACGCTTGACCAGCGTGTCTGCGCTCAGCGTGGATGAAACGTTACTGTTGCGCATTCGCCAGCGCATCCACCCGCTGTTTCGTCACTTTCTGGAACATGCGGGTGCTATAACCCCAGTCTCGGAAAAGATGCTGGAAGACGAATTGCTGGGTGCGTTTCTCGATCTGTTCAGCCATGCCGGCGACGAGGTGCGTTGCCGGCGTGGCAATTTCGCCGTCAGCGCCTACCTGGTCCGGCGCAGCCAGGAGTTGATCATTGCCAGTGGCGATACGCCGTTGAGCATTCTCGATCTGTGTGAACAGCTACGCGTCAGCCGCAGGACCCTGCAGAACAGTTTTCAGGCCGTCACCGATATGCGACCGGTCGAGTACTTGCGCAACTTGCGCCTCAACGCCGTCAGGCGACAGTTGATCGCAACCCCTGCGAGCGAGAAGAACATCGGTGAGATCGCCGTGGCGATGGGCTTTTTTCACCTGAGCCATTTCGCCACGCATTACCGCGAGCTGTTCGGTGAGTCGCCGTCCGAAACGCGCCGGGCGTCGTCCTGATACGACGAAGCGCGCCAAAGCGGGAACTGGCCAGGCTTGTAGGTGCGTATTTCCACTATTTGGGGTGACGCTTATTTTTGGTTCTGCCTAACGGCAGAAGCGTTCCGCCTTCGGCGGGTTACTTGAAAAGACCCCCTCTTTGTTTCAAGAGGCAGCCAAGGGTCCGGCTCCTGGTTAGGCCCGACTTCGTCGGGTACCCGCACTCCGACGACGCTCCGTGGACCCGCGTCGAACGGACATCCATGTCCTGACGGCGCTCTCGCGGCATCCATGCCGCTCGGCCCACTGCGCGTCGTCTGCGTTTGGCCTGCACCCAAGTCGCGCTTTGTGGTGTCTGGCCTGCTGCGGTATGAAGATCAAGATCAAAAGCGAAGCGCGCCATGCGCTTTCGTAGGTCGCCGCATCAACGGCCGGTCGAAGCATTCAAGCGAAGCGGATGCGCTCGGCGTAGGCGCTCTGCAGCATTTTTCGCTGGTAATCGCAGGGCGTCGTACTGACTAGCTTCTTGAAGTCGCGCAGGAAATGCGATTGATCGGAAAAGCCCAGGTCCAGGGCCAGGTCTGAGAACGATACGTCCTGCCGGGTGTTCAGGGTTTCCAGCGCCGCCTGGCAGCGAATGATCCGGCAGAACGTCTTGGGCGACAGGCCGGTGTCCTGGCTGAACTGGCGATGAATGGTGCGGCTGGTGTACCCGCTGAGTTCTTCGAGCTGCTGAATACGCAGGTCCCCGCGATGCGCAAGCGCGTGCTGGATGACCATGGTCGTGAGCTTCGAGCTTCGGCCGATGAGGCGCGGGGCCAGGTAATCGCTGAACAGCTTGATCTGCTCCTGCAGCAGCGGGGCCTGGACGATGCTCTCGAAAATGCGCTGGGCAAAGGTCGATACTTCCAGCAGGTTCCATTCCTGTTCGGTCAGGTCCTCGGCCACGACGTTGATGAAACCTGGAATGACCCCCGGCGCAAAGCGCACGCCGAAGTAGTGGTGACCCTCCAGCAGTTCGACCTGCTGCGCCTCCAGCGGCGTACCACAAATCCTCACGCTTGGGCGCGTTGCGTCACAGTCGAACACGATATCCACGCAGCCATCCGGCACCGCCAGCAGATCAGCCGAGTGAGCGACATCGAAGGCGTAGAAATGCGAAATCGCCGGGTGCTCGGAAGGCATGACCGAATACTGTGAGGAGTTGAGTACGAACCAGGGTTGTTCGTAAGCAGTCTGCCGCAACGGCGATGAACACAGGTTGGGCATGGCCGGACCTTGGAGTGGAATATGCGGGAATATTCAAGCATTTCTCGCGCCAACTCCGCGGGTGGGGACGAACCTTGATGTCCGAAATTTACAATACCGCCTTCAAACACTCACTGATACTCGACCTCGATAGCGTGGGAGCAGCGCCTACCGCAGCGACTTCATTTTCAGTCGAGAACAATAATGTCCACTAGCACAAAAATTGACTTCATCTATCTCTCCGAGCAGGACATGATCCGCGCGGGCGTAACCGACATGCTTGCCTGTGTGAATACCATGGAGGAGATGTTCGGCCTGCTCTATAGCGGCGACTACCGCATGGCGGGGCCAAACAACGATTCCCACGGCGCGATGGTGGTGTTTCCGAAGGATTCGCCGTTCCCGAACATGCCCAAGCCCACCGCTGACCGCCGCATGATGGCGATGCCGGCCTACCTGGGGGGCAGCTTCTGCACCGCAGGCGTCAAATGGTACGGCTCCAATATCGCCAACCGCGAAAAAGGCCTGCCACGTTCGATCCTGATGTTCACCCTCAACGACCCCGACACCGGCGCCCCGCTGGCGCATATGTCCGCCAACCTGCTGTCGGCGTATCGCACCGGTGCGATCCCCGGCGTGGGCGCACGCCACCTGGCGCGCAAGGACTCCAAAGTCGTCGGCCTGCTCGGCCCAGGCGTGATGGGCAAGACCACGCTTGCCGCCTTCATCGCCGTTTGTCCGCATATCGATACCTTGAAGATCAAGGGCCGTGGCGAGAAAAGCCTGAATGATTTTATTGGCTGGGTGAAGGAAACCTACCCACAGGTGACCACGATCAAGGTGGTCGACAGCCTCGAAGAGGTGGTCCGTGATTCCGACCTTGTTACTTATTGTAGCTCCGGTGAGACAGGCGACCCCTCGAACTACCCAATTGTGAAGCGTGAGTGGGTCAAGCCGGGTTGCTTCATGGCCATGCCGGCATCCTGCTCGCTGGACGCGGGGATGGAGCGCGCCGACGTGCGCAAGGTGCTGGACAACACCGGTCTCTACGAAGCCTGGTTCGAAGAATTGCCCAAGCCCGCGCACCACTGCGTGCCGGTGATCGGCGTGCGATTCATGGACATGATCGCCGAAGGCACGATGCAGCCCGAAGAGCTGGAAGACATCGGCAAGATCGTCGCCGGTGATGCCCAGGGCCGCCGCAACGATGAAGAGATCATCATCATGTCGGTGGGCGGCATGCCTGTGGAAGACGTGGCCTGGGGCACCGTGGTGTATCGCAATGCCGTGGAAAAGGGCATCGGCGTGAAGCTCAACCTGTGGGAAACCCCCGTCCTGCGCTAAGCCATCCTTTAACCCACTGACGAGACTCACGACATGACCAGAATCATCAAGCTCAAGACCGGCTCACCCTTTGAAGATCAGGCCAGCTATTCGCGCCTGGTGGTGGTGGACAACTGGATCTATGTGTCCAATACCGCCGGGCGCAACCCGCAGACCAAACTGATCCCGGAGGACATCCTCGAGCAGACGCACCAGGTGTTCGCCAACATTGAAAGCGCACTGGCGGCCGTGGATGCAAGCCTGGCCGATGTGGTGTGCTCGCGGGTGTTCATTCAGGACCCCAAGGACGTGCCAGCGGTGATGGGCCTGATCGGCGAGAAATTCCGGGGTGTCGACCCGGCCAGTACCGTCACCTGCCCGCCGCTGGGTTCGACGGTGTACAAGGTGGAGCTGGAAGTGACGGCGTATCGCAACGCCTCCAAGGCTCAGGTCGAAGTGATTCGTCTGTCGCAGTGACCCGTTATGCGGCCGCGCGCTCGCGCGGCCGATCTCCATTGTTTTGCGAGTCTTGATCATGGCCCCGACTATTGCGCCCGTGAATACGTCCACCGAATTTCCCTCCTCGACCGCCGTCGTCATCATCGGCGGCGGCATCATCGGCTTGACCGCTGCGCTGACACTGGCCGAACGCAATATCCCGGTGGTGGTCCTGGAAAAAGGCCGTATTGCCGGCGAGCAGTCATCACGCAACCTGGGCTGGGTACGCAAGACCAGTCGCCACGCCCACGATATTCCGCTGGCGCTCGCCGCTGACCGCTTGTGGGCGCAAATGCCCGAGCGCGTCGGTGCGGATGTGGGTTACCGCCAGGAAGGCATCATGTTCGTCGCCCGCAACGAGGCGCAAATGGCGATGCATGAAGGCTGGCTCAGATCGGTCGAGCGGTTGTCGCTTGACTCGCGATTGCTGAGCAAGCGCGAGATCGAGGCGCTGGTGCCGGGCGGCAAGGGTGACTGGGCCGGCGGCATCTATACGCCGTCAGATGCGCGTGCGGAGCCGACCCTGGCCAGCAGCGCGATCGCCAAGGCCGCCATGGCCCTGGGCGTGGTGATCATCGAGCAGTGCGCGGTGCGTACGCTGCAGATGTCCGCCGGCAAGGTCAGTGGTGTGGTCACCGAAAATGGCGAGATTCGTTGCGACCAGGTGTTACTGGCTGGCGGCATGTGGTCGCGGCGTTTTCTGGGCAACCTCGGTGTGTCGTTGCCGACGCTGGCCTTGACCTGTTCGGTGATGCGCACCCATCCGATGGAAGGCCCCACCGAAATAGCCGTCGGTGCGCCGGACTTTTCGTTTCGCAAGCACAAGGACGGCGGTTTCATCATTACCCAGCGCGGCAAACTGGACGCTTTCCTGACCCTTGATCACCTGTTGCTGGCCAAGCAGTACATGCCGCAATTTCGTGCGCAGCGCAGCGTGTTGAACGTGTCACTGGGCAAGTATTTCTTCAAGGACCTGGCGCTTTCGCGACGCTGGTCGGCCGACAGTGTCAGCCCGTTCGAACGCGTGCGCGTACAGGACCCGGCGGCCAACCCTCGGCTCAATAACGACGCGATGAACAACCTCAAGGCGGCCTGGCCCGTGTTCGAACAAGCCAGGATTGCCCAGGCCTGGGCAGGCACGATCGATGTGACGCCGGATTCGAACCCGGTGATCGGGCCGGTCGCGCAAATCCCCGGTCTGACCGTGGCCACCGGTTTCTCCGGACACGGCTTTGGCACCTCGCCGGCGGCGGGCCACCTGGCCGCCGATATGGTCAGCGGGCATACCCCGATCATCGACCCGAGCCCTTATCGATTTGATCGTTTCTAGGTCGCATGCACCGCAACGGTCCCAGAAAAGCGGTGTTTCTCCTTTACTGAGCGGCGGAGCCAGACAATGACCCCAGACAGCCTTTTTTTTACCAATCGCGCAGGGTTGCGTCTGCATTTTCTACGCTGGGGCAAGCCGAGCGGTGTACCGCTGGTGCTGCTGCATGGCTTGCGCGCTTATGCCCAGACCTGGGAGTCGCTGGTCGAGGCGTTGGGCGATGGTTATTGCATCTATGCCCTGGACCAGCGCGGACGCGGGCTGAGTGACTGGGCACCGGCCGCCAGCTACCACACGCAGTCGTATGTGGAAGATTTGCAGGACTTTGTCGCCTGTGTCGGCGTGCAGCGGTTCGTGTTGCTGGGACACTCGCTGGGTGGCGCCAATGCGCTGGAGTACGCACGGCAGCAACCGGGGCGCTTGATCGGCCTGATCATCGAAGACATCGGGCCTGGTTCCTCCAGCCAGGGCGACGGTGCGGCGCGCATTCGTCGCGAGATGAACCAGACGCCGCTGCGGTTCGACAATTGGGACGCCGCCCGCGCGTTCTGGCAGGCATCGCGTCCAGGCTTGTCGCCCCAGGGCCTGGCGTCGCGGCTGGCGCACTCGATGCAGGAAAGCGCGGGCGCGATCACCTGGCGCCACGATCAACAAGGCATCGCCGAGGCACGGCTGAGCATTGAGCCGACCGATCTGTGGCCGGCGGTACGCGCCCTGGATTGTCCGACGTTGTTCATTCGCGGTATGCGCTCGGACTTCCTGCCGGCGGCGACGCTGCAAGCCATGCGCGACAGCAATGCGTACGTGCGCACCGCTGAAGTCGCGGACGCCAGCCACTATGTGCATGACGACCAGGGCGAGACGTTCAACCGGCTCGTCATCGCGTTTCTCGACAGCCTCGCGATCCCCGGCCGATGAAAGCGCGGGCACGCCTGATTGTATTGCTTTCGTCGCTGACGGCCTTCGGGCCGTTTTCGATTGATACCTACCTGCCCAGTTTTCCGCAGATCGCCGAGGACCTGTCGACCACTACCGCGCAGGTGCAACACACCATCAGCGCGTTTCTCGCGGGACTCTGCGTGGGCATGTTGTGCTACGGCCCGTTGTCTGACCGCTACGGCCGTCGCCCGTTGCTGCTGGGCAGCCTGGTGCTGTACGCGGCAGCGACCCTGGGGTGCCTGTTTGCCGCCAGCGTCGAACAACTGATTGCCTGGCGCTTTTTCCAGGCGCTGGGTGGCGCGGGCGCGCTGGTGCTGGCGCGCGCCGTCGCCAGGGACAGGGTGGGCCTGGTGGAGGCCGCCAAAGTGCTGTCGTGGATGCACGTGCTGACGATGATGGCGACACTGGTCGCGCCGATGATCGGCACCTGGCTGGTGCTGATCGACGGGTGGCGCACGATCTTTGCCACCTTGTTCATCCTGTCCAGTCTGTGCCTGTTGCTGGTGGCCCTGACCCTGAAGGAAAGCTTGCCGGTGCAGGATCGCGGCGCGTCCGTTGGGGCCGCCTTCGCGGCCTACCTGAGCATCGCCCGGCAACCCAGGGCAGTGGCGTTGATTCTGTGCATGTCCCTGGGGTTTGGCGGCATGTTCGCCTTTATCACCGCTTCGCCGTTTGTGTACGTCGTGTATTTCGGTGTCTCGCCACGGGTGTTCAGCGCACTGTTCGCCCTGAACATCCTCGGCATCATCCTGGTGACCTTCATCAACGCGCGCTGGGTGGGCCGTTACGGGCCGCAGCGCATGCTCGGCGTGGGGGCGGTGCTGGTGAGCGGGGCAGGGCTGGCGCTGATGCTGGTCGGGTATACCGAATGGGGTGGGCTGGCGAGCATCGTGTGCTGCATGGTGCTGTACATGGGGGTGACCGGTTTGATTGGCGCCAACTGCATGGCCAGCCTGATGATGCTGTTTCCCCGCCAGGCCGGCGCGAGCGTGGCGCTGGGGGTTTCGGTGCAGTTTGCCACCGGGGCGTTGGCCAGCATGTGGGTCAGTCATCTGGCGGATGGCAGCGCCTGGCCGATGTGCGTGGTGGTGGGGTGTTGCGGGCTGGGCTCGTTGGTCGCTTATGGCGTGGCCCTTCGCACGCCTGCCCGGCCTGGTGCCGTGACGGCCGTCGTCAAGCAAGCGTGAGCCGCAGTGTAAAAACCAGGAAATTCGAATGAAAACTCCAAAAACAAATCCGATCGATACACCCTCCGTTTATGTGTGTGCAGGCCTGGTTTCGGGCGCAGGTGCCTTGTTATTGAACGTGCTGCCCGTGCTGTTTGGTGCGTTTGCCGAGCGTTTCGGGCTCGGTGAGCAACAATTGGGCAACCTCGCCATGGCCATGAACCTGGGCTTTGGCGCATTCGGGCTAGCGTCGCTGCTGTGGATTCACCGGCTCAGTTGGCGGGTCATTTCGGCACTGTCGTCGGCGCTGGTGGCGGGTGCGATCATGTTTGTGCTGCGCGATCCTTCCTATGAAGCACTGCTGGCGATCATGGCCCTGGCGGGCGCCGGTACAGGTGCCTTGTATGCCCTGGCGATGACGATCTTCGGTGACAGTTCGCAGCCTGAACGTGCGTTTGGTTTCAAGCTGGGTATCGAGACAGTGCCGGGCGCCTTCCTGCTCATCGTGTTACCCGTGGCGGTAGCACCGGTGTGGGGCTTTGACGGCATGCTGATCACCATTGCGATTGCCATGGTGGTGATGGGAATCCTGCCGCTGCCCTGGGTGCCGCGCCGCAGCGAGCGGCGTCTGGAGGTGTCCGGTACCGCCGTGCGGATTGCCAGCACCGAGAGTCGCATCATCGTGTGGTTGAGCCTGGTGGCCAGCCTGGTCTTCCTGACCGGCATCATGTCGGTGTGGGCGTTCCTTGAACTGATGGGGAAAAAGACCGGCCTGGCCTCCGACACCATCGGCATGGTGCTGGCGCTGGGTTTTTTGATCAATGCCGGCGGCGGCTTCATCGCGTCGGCAATCGGCCTGAAGGTGGGGCGCTTCATGCCGGTGGCGGTGATTATCCTCGCAGAGTTGCTGGGCCTGGTGGCACTGGCGCAATTTTCTTCCCTGGTGACCTACGTCGCAGGCGTCATCTGCTTTCTCTTCTCGATCGGCTTCGTGCTGGCGTATACCTTCGGCGTCATGGCTGAGTTCGACCTGTCGGGCGAGCTTGTCGCGCTGGGCGCGCTGTGCCTGTCCCTGGGTGCGGCGTTCGGGCCGGCCATCGGTGGCGTCCTGATCGAGGCGTTCGGCTATTCGTCGGTGCTGTGGTTCTCGGGCGTTTGTTCGGTGGCGGTGCTGGCCATCTACGGTGCGGCGGTGATGCGAGCCCAACTGACGTTCCAGCGCATCCGCGTTTCAGGCACGGTCGTTATGTCCGGTTTGTGAGCGAGTGACGAGGGGACATACCCATGCGCGGTCTAGCGTTGACAGCCTGGAACGAACGTGTACATGCGGCTTGCGGTCGCTTCGACACGCACTACGACCATTGCCAGAGCCTTTTCATCGGGGATATGCACCAGACGCTGGTGGGCACCACGGCGGTCGCCCACATTCGCAGCAATGCCAGTGTGATTGCCAAGGCCGCTCGCGCAAGCGGGCGTGACTCATCGGGTCGGTGTTTTCTTGTGTTACAGCAGCAGGGCTCGATGGTCATTGAACTGGGCGACGAGGCGCTTGAGCTGCACGCAGGCGACCTGGCTTTGCTGGACTTTTCCGGCGCGGTGAAAATGACTCCCGGTGGATTGTTCACCCATGTGTCGATCCCGTTGCCGGGTGAATTGCTCAAGGGCCTGGACCGTAGCCGCTTCGGCAAGCTGTCCACCACCGGTGTGTGTGGCCAACTGCTTGGCATGCTGGTACGGCAGGTGGCTGCGGGCGAGCTGGCCCAGTGGTCTTGCCCGCAGGATGGTGATGGTGTGCAAAGGGCGTTGGTTGCCTTGCTGGCCTCGGTACTGGAGTATCGCGCGAACGACCATTGCCCCGGGTGGCAGCTGCATGAAGTGCAATCCATCATCCGGCAGCGGCTCGGCTCAGCGAGGCTTTCACCGGCATCGCTGGCCGAAGAGCTGGGCATTTCCAGCCGCCAGCTCTACAGGCTGTTTGAAGCCAGCGGCGACAGTGTCTGCCGCTATATTCTGCGTGAGCGGCTGTTGAAGGCTGCGCAGGACCTTCGCGATCCGGTTTACGCGCATCGCTCGATCACCGACATCGCCAGCTATTGGGGTTTTGCCGATTCGGCGCATTTTTCCAAGACGTTCAAGGCGCAGACGGGGCTGACTCCGAGCCATTATCGCAGCCGCGGCCACTGAGTCTGGTCGCGGCGCGGGAACCCGCTCTCTCGCCACAAGTACGGGGTAGTCAATAGCGGAGAATCACCGACTTCAGCTCGGTGTAGCCATCGATAAACGCACTGCCGAATTCACGCCCCATGCCCGACGCCTTCATTCCCCCAAACGGCACGCTCGGGTCGACAAACGTGTGCATGTTGACCCATACCGTACCCGCCTCGATTCGTGGGATCAGGCGCAAGGCCTTGGACAAGTCGTTGGTCCAGATACTGGCCGTGAGGCCAAACGGGCTGTCGTTCATCAAGGTGAGCAGTTCTGCTTCATCGTCGAACGCCAGCACGCATACCACCGGGCCGAAGGTTTCCTCGTGCAGCAGCGGATCATCCTTGCCGTTGGCGATGATCAGCGTCGGCTCCACGTAGTAACCGGCACGGTCCACGGCGCGCGCACCGCATACCACCTGGTTGCTCTGCAGGGCGCGGTCGAAAAAACCGAGGATTTTGTCGAAGTGTGGCTTGTTCGACAGCGGGCCTAGCTGAGCTCGTTCATCCAGAGGCGAGCCGATGACCATCTGCGACAACATCGCCGCCATCTTCTGCGTCACCTGCTCGACGATGGAGCGGTGCACGAACAAACGCTCGGGTGCCGCACACACCTGGCCCTGGTGAACATAGGCCGATTGCACGAAGCGCGCGACGGCGTCATCGATATTGGCATCGGCCATCAGCGCGGCAGCATTCTTGCCGCCCAGCTCCAGGGTGACGCGTGTCAGGTCGGCGGCCATGGCCGCCTTGCCCACTGCGATGCCGGTGGGCACCGAACCCGTGAATGACACCTTGCGCACGGCCTCGTGTTCGATCAACTGCTGGCCCACCTGGCCGCGCCCGTTGACCACGTTGACCACGCCTGGCGGAATTCCGGCCTCGATCGCCAGCTCCGCCAGGCGCAGCAGGGACAGCGGCGTGTATTCGCTGGGTTTGAGCACGACGGTGCAGCCGGTGGTCAGCGCGGCGCCGAGCTTCCACACGCCGATCATCAGCGAGAAATTCCACGGCACGATGGCCGCCACCACGCCCACCGGCTCGCGCAGGGTGTAGGCGCTGTACTGCTCACCGGCCGTGGAAGGGAACGACGGGGTCATCGTCTGGCCGCCGATCTTGGTCGCCCAGCCGGCGAAGTACCGCAGGAATACGGCGCTCTGGCCCACTTCGATATGCCGTGACAGGTTGATCGATTTGCCGGAACTCAGGGTTTCCAGTTGCGCCAGTTCTTCGCCGTTGGCCTCTATCAGATCGGCCAGGCGGTTAAGCAGAACGCCGCGCTGGTAGGGGGTGACTTGCGCCCAGGCGCCCTTGAAGGCAGTTCTGGCGCTGTCGACGGCCAGGTTCACATCCTCGGCTTGAGCGTCACGCAACTGGGCGACGGTCTCGCCGGTTCCGGGATCGACCACGCCGATGCGCCGGGTGGAGGCGCTGGTGTGCGCGGCGCCATCGATGAAGTTGGAGTGGTCGCGAGCCAGGAAGGCAACGACCGAGGGCAGCAGGGCAATGTGCATGGTGGCGCTCCAATGAAGGATTCGTCGCGCCCCGGGGGGGCTCGAAAGACCTTTGCATTAGAAACCGACGCACGCATGGCGGCTTGTTCGAGCCTGCCAGGAAGTTGGATATGCCTGACAGATCGGGTCGCCGCTGACCTAGGGTTCGCCGAGGTTATCGAACACCGTTTCGAGCATGCGGTTCAGGCGCTGGATCTGCGCTTCGGTCATGCCGGTGAAACTGCGCTTGAACACGTCGCCCGTGGCAACCTGGATACGTTCGATCGCCTCGCGCCCTTGTTCGGTGATGCGCACCTGCGTCACGCGGCCGTCGTCCTCGCAGGGCGCGGTGTCCACCAGACCGTCTTCCTTCATGCGATACACCGTCTTGGTGATGGTCGAGAGCTTGGCGATGGCGTGGGTGGAAATTTCGGAAATGCTCGATTGGCCGTTCTCCTTGAGAATGAACAGCACCCGCCAGCGCGGGATATCCAGGCCGATTTTCTTCAGCGCCTTTTCCATGTACTGGCTGTAGCGACCATGCACCATGGCCAACCAGTAAAACGGAAAATCCTCTTTGTGAAAGTCTTCGCTGCCGGGGTCGTAGCGGCCTGCGTGTTTTTTGGGTGCGCTCATGGTGTGCTCGTGTCGAAGGAGGCGAGCAATCATAGACTTTTCTCGTGAATTCGGCACGGTTTTTGACCGCGTCACAGGCAGGGTTGTGCGCTGAAATATAGTTGACAATTCACGTAATATTCGGTGAGTGTGAAAAAAAGACAAGGGCGCATCGGGCGTCCCGATTCCGCATTCGCACTGAAGGAGACGTGACATGACCCTGGTGATTGAACAGCTTTCCCTTGGCGGCGATGGGCCGACCGTGATGGTCAAGGACACCATCGATGTCGCTGGCCTGCCGACCCGTGCTTCCAGTCAGGCCCTGGCCGATGCCGCGCCGGCCACGGCCCACGCCGATGTGGTACAGGCCCTGCTGGACAGAGGCTGCCGCCTGGTGGCGAAGACCAGCCTGCACGAACTGGCGTTCGGCACCACGGGCATCAATCGCTGGACCGGCACCGCGCCCAACCCGCGTTTCCCCGGGCGTATTCCGGGCGGTTCCTCCAGCGGTTCGGCAGCGGCCGTGGCGGCCGGGCTGGCGGATTTTTCCCTGGGCACCGACACCGGCGGCTCTGTGCGCATCCCGGCGTGTTGCTGTGGGGTGTTCGGCTTCAAGCCGACCTTCGGGCGAGTCAGCCGCCGTGGCGTCATGCCGGCGCACAGCAGCCTCGATTGCGTCGGCCCGTTTGCCGCGAGCCTGCCGATGCTGGTCACGGCCATGCAGGCGATCGACGCCACCTTCAAACCGGTGTCGGCGCCGGATTCGCCACGCCTGGGCATCGTCATGGTGCAGGCGAGCGCAGCGGTACAGCGTGTGATCGACGCGGCCATCGCCGGCAGCCGGTTGCCCAGCGAGCCCCTTACGCTGCCCAGCCTTGAAGCGGCGTATGACGCCGGCATGGTGGTCATCAACCGCGAAACCTTCGATGCCTGCGGCCACTTGCTGGAAACCGGCAAGGTGGGCGCCGACATCGCTGCGCGCCTGTCCGCCGCCGGTAATACCACGGCGGCCGCGCTGGCCGAAGCCGAGCGGGTGCGCAGACAGTTCACCGCCGAAGTCGACGCCGCCTTGCAGCACGTCGATGTGCTGGTACTGCCGACCATGCCGCACTTCCCCTTGACCCTGGCCGAGGCAACTGACACCCAGGCCGTGCTCGGAATGACTGCCTTCGTGCGCCCCTTCAACCTGTCGGGGCATCCGGCGCTGAGCATTCCGCTGGCCAGCGCCGAAGGACTTCCGGTCGGCCTGCAACTGGTGGGGGCCAAGGGTGCCGATGAGCAAGTGCTGGCCATTGCCGGCCGCGTGCTCGAACGTCTGTATGCCGGAGGAGAGGCCTGAAATGAACACAACCCTTCCGCGAGCAGACCTGGAGCAACGCCTGCGCCGTTTTGAAATCGAAGCCAGCGCCCGTGCCTGCATGAACCGCTACATGGTGCTGTGTGATGCGCTCGATGAACACACGCCACTCCACGAACTGGCCGGTCTGTTCACCCTTGATGCGGTGTGGGAAGGCAAAGGCGCGAAGTACGCCCAGAGCTTCGGTGGTTATCGTGGCCGCGAAGCGATTGCCGCCATGTTCGCCGGATACATGAAAACCCCGGCGCACTTTGCCCTCAACGTACACTTCCTCACCAGTGAGCTGATCGAGGTGCAGGACGATGCCGTGCTCGGCAGTTGGGTGATGTTGCAGACGTCCACCTTCGCCAGCGGCGCCTCCCACCTCAACGCCGCGCGCCTGAGCGTGCGCTTTGCCGAGGAAGACGGGCAGTGGCGCATGGCGCATTTTCAGACCGAAAACCTCTTCAGCCGCCCGGTACAGGCCTGGAACAGCGACGCCGAGTTACCGGTGCCTCGGCAATAGCACTCACTCCCCCCACCCGTTTTGCATGCTTTAGCGACTGCCCGACAAGGGCGGTCGCGCCGTGCGCGTAGCTCCTGGAGACCGCCGCCTTCTGTGCCACCAGCGGGCCGATTCCGCGTTATCCGCCTGTCTGCCCCTGCCGCTCGATGGAGTAGCGCCTCGAAGCACATCCCCGCCCCGTGGTCGACCGCACCTGACCACCTGAAGATTCGGCGCCGCAGCGCAAACAGATGCATTCCACGGTTTACCCGCCGGCGCCGTTTTCGCCTTTGCGCTGAAACCTCGCTGATAAAAACTATTTTTATTGTTCGATAATCGGACGAATATTTTTTAATAAATCCTGAGGGAAGCTTCCCTCGATTAATGTATTTATTCCAGTAAATACAAGGTGTTGTCGTTGTTTTTCCTGAGTTTTACCCTGCTAAATTACGTGATTAGTGTTGTTTTTAATCGTGATAAATCAATTGACAATTCACGTATTGACGCTCAAATTTCCCTCAACGGCACCCACAAAAACAAAGGTAACCCCATGCCGATCCATCGCCCTCGTTCCGTCTCCCGTTCCGTCCCGGCTCGGCACGACTTTCCCGCTCTGCCCCATACCGTTCCTGACAACGGAGTAAATGTATGCATTCGCTAAAAAAACCAGCGGTTGATACCGTGAGCTCGCTGGCCAGCGGCCCGGCCTTCGACGCCTTGCTTGTCGATGTGCGTGAGCGTGCCAGGGCCGGTGAATTCGACCGCCAGCGCCACATCTCGCCGGATGTGATCGAGTCCTTCAAACAGCACGGCGTTTACCGGGCGCTGGTGCCCAGGCGCTTCGGTGGCCTGGAGTGCTCGCCAGCCGAGTTCTGCCAATTGATTGAGCGTATTGCCCAGGCCGATGGCTCCGCCGGCTGGGTTGCCAGCTTCGGCATGAGCCCGGTGTACCTTGCTGCGCTGCCGCTGGACAGCATCGCCAAGGTGTATGCCGATGGCCCTGACCGGGTATTCGCCGGTGGCATCTTTCCGCCGCAACCGGCGCAAGTGGTCGAAGGCGGCTTTGTGGTCAATGGTCGTTGGAAATACTCCAGCGGCTCCCTGGGCGCCGATATCGTCGGCGTCGGCATCGCCCCGAAGAGTGGCGACACCTTCGGCCTGCCACGCATTGCGGTGATGCCGCGCAGTGAGATACGCGTCGACGAAACCTGGGACACCGTCGGCCTGCTCGGCACCGGCAGCCATGACCTGGTGGTGGAAAACGTGCGCGTGGGCGAGGAGTGGACCTTCGTGCGCGGCGGCCTGCCGAACCTGGACGAGCCGTTCTTTCGTTACCCGTCGCTGTCATTCGCCACCCAAGTGCTTTCGGTCGTAGGCCTTGGGGTCGCCCGCGCGGCACTGGATGTCCTGTCGGACATGGCCAGCGGGCGCGTCTCGGTTACCGGCGCCCCGGCGATTGCCGACCGGCCACTGGCCCAGGTCGACATTGCCCGGGCGGAAGCGGAGCTGCGCGCCGCGCGGGCGTTTTTCTACGAATCCATCGACCGCGCCTGGAACTACGTACTGGCCGGCGATGCGGTGCCAGTGGACGCCACCAACCTGCTGCGCCTGTCGTCGACCCATGCCACCCGCGTCGCTGCCGATGTGGCGCGCACCGCGCAGATGCTCTCGGGCATGAGCGGCGTGTACAACGACAGCCCGCTGGCCCGTTGCGTCAACGACGCCCAGGTGGTGACCCAGCACGCTTTCATGGGCGACATCACCTATCAAAATGCCGGAGCCATGTTCTTCGGCAAACAGCCTTTGCCTGGCTACCTCTAACCGTCGAGAAAACCCGAATGAGCGATAAGAAGATCTTGCGCGTGCTGTTTTGCATGGGCATCAACCAGAATTTTTTCGATGCCCCGCGCGACGAACAATTGCAGGTGTGGGCAGCGTTCAGCGCAATGTGGAACGGCATCCACGACCTGGCCGGGGTCAAGGTGCTGGGCAATATGGATGACGACCAGAGCATGGTCGGGCCGTCCGATGGCTTCCCCTGGACCACCTACCTGCTGGCCGATGTGCCGGATGTCGAGACGGTGCATGCCGCCTGCAACCTGTTTCGCACAACGCAGGTGGGCGATGGCCCGTACAAGCTGTGGCGCTACACCAAGGTTGAAGCCCGGGTTGGGCGCGAACTGATTATTCAGCGTACTTGATGCCGACGAGGACACTTCCATGAGCAAGCTGATTCCCGCTGTAAACCTTGACGTCGACCCCGCCGACCTGGTGCAGGCCGACCGCGTCCACACCTCGATGTACACCGACCCGCAATTGTTCGACGCCGAGCTGGAAAAGATTTTCTACAGCACCTGGATCTGGGTCGCCCACGCAAGCGAGATCCCCGACAACGGCAGCTACAAGACCACCTATATCGGCAAGCAGCCGGTGATCGTGGTGCGTGACCGCAAGAAAGACGTGCATGTGCTGCTCAACCGCTGTCGCCACCGTGGCGCCACCGTGTGCGAACACAAGAAAGGCAAGACCAACAGCTTCGTCTGCCCCTATCACGGCTGGGGCTATGCGCTCGATGGCTCGCTGCGCGGCATTCCGCACCCGGAAAGCTACGGCGACTGCATCGACAAGGCCGAGCTGCCGCTGGTCAGCCTGCGCACCGAAAGCTATGCCGGCATGATTTTCGCCACCTTCAAGGACGACATCGAACCGCTGGAGGATTACCTCGGCCCGGCGAAGAAATGGATGGACCTGTTCATGAAGCAGGGCGCCGGTTATGGCATCAAGGTGCCGGGCGAGCACCGTTTCCGCTTCCCCGGCAACTGGAAGATCCAGCTGGAAAACACCACCGACGCCTACCACTTCCCGCTGGTACACAAGAGCTTTCTGTCATCGGTGGATGAGCAGACCCTTGAGCTGTTCGACTTCGTCAAGGGGCCCGGTTACGTCGAGGACTTGGGCAACGGCCACAGCGTGATGGTGATGATTCCCGACCTGATCGACCTTGAAGCCGACCTGGACAAGCCCATCCCCGAGCGCTTCGAAGGGCTGGCGGCCGAGCTGCGTGACGAAGGCATCGAAGAGCAGCAGGTGCGCCGGATCGTGCGTGCGGTCGGCGGCACTGGCTTCAATCTCAACCTGTTCCCCAACGTCGCCTGCTCGATGGCGTTCTTCCGGGTGCTGCAACCGATCTCGGTGACCGAGACCGAAATCCACCATTCGGTGATCACCATGGACGGCGGTCCGGCCGTGGCCAACCGTTATCGCCTGCGTCTGCATGAACACTTCCAGGGGCCGATGGGTTTCGGCACGCCGGACGATTCCGAAGCCTGGGAACGGGTACAGAAGGGCGCCAGCGCCGGTGAGGATCTGTGGATCATGCTCAACCGCGGCTTGCCCGGTGAGCAAGCCAGTGCAGACGGGCTGGTATCCGACGTGAGTGCCGAAACCGGTATGCGCGCCGCCTACCAGCAGTGGAAAAAGATGATGTCGGCCTGATCCCTGGAGAACCTTATGAACCTGCAATTACTGCAAGAAGTGACCGCTTTCATCTGGCAGGAAGGCGACATGCTCGACCACGGAGAGTACGACGGCTGGTTGAAGATGTGGACCGGGAAGGGCACCTACATCATTCCCATCAACCCCGAGGAAACCGATTTCGAGAACACCCTGAACTACGCCTACGACGACCATCATATGCGTGAACTGCGGGTGCAGCGCCTGACCGGCGGCGAATCGATCTCCACCAGCCCGCAACCGCGCACGGTGCGTACGCAGTCGCGGTTCCGCGTGTTGGCCGATGACGGCGTGCAGGTGACGGTGCGCTGCGCGCAGAACATCCGTGAGTTCCGCAAGGAAAGCCTGAAGTTCTACAGCGCCGACCTTACCTACCAACTGATCCGCAGCGAGGGGAGCTTCAAGATCCAGCGCAAAGTGGTCAGCCTGATCAACAGTGACGATGCCCTTGCCGGTATCGGCTACATCCTTTAAGGCGCGCTGACATGAGCCAGATCGCATTGGTAACGGGCGCGGGGCAGGGCCTTGGGCAGCATTTCTGCGCCAGCCTGCTGCGGGCCGGGTACGTGGTGGTCGTCACCGACGTCAACCTTGAAGCCGCAAAAGCCTGCGCCAGACAGTTGGACCCGTCCGGGGAGCAAACGCTTGCGCTGCAACTGGACGTCGGCAGCAAGGCCGATTTCGAAGCGGGGCTGGAACAGGTGCTGGCGCGTTTCGGCGCGCTGCACGTGGTGGTCAATAACGCGGCCGTGACCAGGACCACGCCGCTGATGGAGATCAGTCCCGAGGAGTTCGACGCCGTGGTGGGCCTGAACCTGCGTAGCGTGTTTCTCGGCTGTCAGGTGCTGGGCGCGTACATGGCTGAAGCGGGATACGGGCGCATCATCAACATGGCGTCCCTGGCGGGGCAGAACGGCGGCACCGCGACCGGCGCACATTACGCGGCGAGCAAGGGCGGCATCGTGACGCTGACCAAGATATTCGCCAAGGAATTTGCCGCACGCGGGGTGACGGTTAACGCCATTGCGCCAGGCCCTATCGAGTCGGCGGCCGTGCGAGCGGCGATTCCGGCCGAACGCCTGCCAGGCCTGTTGGCCAATATCCCGGTGCATCGTCTGGGCGATGCGGATTTTCTGGGTGACCTGATTGTGCAATTGGCACGGCCCGAAGCTTATTTCACCACTGGGGCGACCTGGGACGTGAATGGCGGCCTGTTGATGCGCTGACGGATAGCGGCTGTTACGGCGGCCTTTGCAAATTCCATGGAATAACGACCATGACTGAAGAACTGCTGGATGTAGTTGTGCGCAAGCGCCAACTGCAAGGGGACGGCGTTGTCGTCCTGGACCTGAGCCGTCGTGACGGCGCGCCCCTGCCGATGTTCGATGCCGGTGCGCACGTCGATATTCATATCGCTCCGGGGTTGGTGCGCCAGTACTCACTGTGCAGCGATCCTGCCGACCCGAGCCTGTATCGCCTGGGTGTCCTCAGGGACCCGGCCTCGCGGGGAGGTTCGGTGGGCGTGCATGAAACCCTGCTCGAAGGCCGCGAGTTGCAGATCAGCGTGCCGCGCAACCTGTTTCCACTGGCCGCCGGGGCGACGCGTTCCGTGTTGCTGGGTGGCGGCATCGGTGTCACGCCGATGATCGCCATGGCCTATGCGTTGCACGCGGCCGGCCAGACTTTCGAACTGCACTACTGCGGACGTGAGCGCGGTCGCAGTGCGTTTCTGGCGGAGCTGGCAAGCGCACCGTTCGCCGCGCACGTGTTCACTCACTTCGATGATGAGGGGACCGAACAGAAGCTCGACCTGCCCAAGGTGCTGGGCAAGGGCATGGCCGGTGTACACATGTATACCTGCGGTCCCGCGGGTTTCATGGATTGGGTCATTCAGGGCGCCCGCGACCAGGGCTACAGCGAGGCGCACATCCACAAGGAATATTTCCAGGCGGAAGTGGACAGCTCGGGTGGCAGCTTCGAAGTGGTTGCCGCACGCAGTGGCAAGACCGTTGAAGTGGCAGAAGGGCAGAGCATTCTCGCCGCGCTGGCACAGGTCGGAATCAAGATCGAGATTTCCTGCGAACAGGGTGTGTGCGGCACCTGCCTGTGCGATGTGCTCGAAGGTGAGCCGGATCATCGTGACGTGTACCTGACGGACGATGAGAAGGCCGGCAACGATCAAATTCTAGTGTGCTGTTCACGAGCCAAATCTAAAAAACTCGTACTGGATATCTAAGGGGAACGACCATGGTAGACGTAAGCAGCTTTCGCAATGCAATGGCCATGCTGGGCGGTGCCGTGTCGGTCATCACCACTGATGGCGTGGCGGGACGGTTCGGCTTTACCGCCTCGGCGGTGTGCAGCGTGACCGACTCACCGCCCACGCTGTTGGTGTGTATGAACCGTTCCTCCCACTCCAACGCGCATTTCAAGCGCAATGGCTCGATTTGCGTGAACACCTTGTGTGGTGATCATCAACAACTGTCCGGCGCCTTCGCCGACCGTACGTTGACGATGGATGAACGCTTCGCCGTGACCGAGTGGACCACGCTGGAAAGCGGTGCGCCGGTGATGCTCGATGCGCTGGTGAATTTCGATTGCCGTATCGCGCAGGTCCACGAAGTGGGATCCCACAGTATTTTCTACTGTGAGATCCAGACTATTCGCCAGAGCGGTGCTGATGAGGGGTTGGTGTATTTCAACCGGGCCTACCATCGTCTGGGACAAGCGTCGAAGGCCTGTTGAGCCTGCTGCGGCGCTTCACGCGGGGCAAGTGGAGATAAAGTTGTTGCGTAAAACGCAACATGTCCGTCAATCCCTGTGATTGTTGCCCTGTCTGCCTGACGCTAATTTCCTGTCATCGCTTTGAAACGTTGACAGGAGCCCACCCATGAACCCTCCCACTTCCGACATCACGGTGTTAGTCGAGCGCATTCGGGTGCTTGAGGCTGAGTCGGCGATTCGTCTTTTACTGAATCGGTATATGGCGTTGTGCGACGTTCCTGGCCCCGACGAGCGCGCCGATGCACTGGCTCAGCTGTTCTGTGACGACGCGGTATGGCAGGGACTTGGATCGGGATATGCCGCCAAGTTCGGGCGAAGGGTAGGGCGTGAGGCAATCGTTGCGATGCTGATGGGGTACCTACCGCCCAATCGTCATTTTCAGTTCAATGCGCATTTTCTTTCCGGCGAACAGATCACGGTTGACGGTCATCAGGCCAAGGGCCGCTGGTTGATGCAGCAAATCAGCCGCTATGACTCGGGCCAGGCCGAATTAATCGTTGCCGCACTCAACCTGGAGTTTATCCGGGAGGCAGGCGCCTGGCTCATCTCGTCTTTTACCACCGAACGCCTTGAGGCATGCAGTCTCGAGAATGTTCAGGGGGCGCAAGCATGAGCCCGCTGATCATCGAAGGCTGCCTGGGAGGTCAGGGACTGACCGTCGCCATCAAGGACACGCTGGATGTTGCAGGCTGGCCAACCCGCTGTGGCAGTCGCGCCTTTGAAACGGCGGCGCCGGCGCAGAAACACGCAACGGTCGTGCAGGCACTGCTCGACAGTGGTTGGCAGGTCATTGGCAAGACTGTTCTGCATGAGTTGGCCTTCGGCGTATCCGGCATCAACGAGTGGGCAGGGACGCCGATCAATCCGCAGGCACCCGAACGGATACCGGGTGGTTCTTCCAGCGGCTCGGCGGTAATTGTCGCTCAGGGTGCTGTGGATGTGGCGGTGGGTACTGACACAGGCGGCTCTGTGCGGATGCCCGCGGCCTGTTGCGGTGTGTTTGGACTCAAGCCGACCTTCAACCGTTTGAGCCGTGCAGGCGTGTATCCGGCATCCAGTTCTCTCGATTGCGTTGGCCCCATGGCTCGGGACCTGGACACGCTTGTGGCTGCCATGTCTGCAATGGACGGCACGTTCGTTGCGCAGAGCCCGCCTGAGCACGTGCGCGTTGGTCTGGTCGGCGTGGCCTGTGATCCAGCCATTGATACAGCCATACGTGATGCGATGACGCATCGAGGCTGGACGTGGGAACCCGTCTCGATGCCGCTTCTTGACCCGGCATTCGACGCTGCACTGACGGTCATCAATGCCGAAACCTGGGCGGCTTTCGGCCAATACACCGGCCAGGGCCTGTTGGGTGCGGACGTTGAAGCGCGTCTGCTGAAAGCAGCGACAACCGACACAGAAGCACTGCTTGCAGCAGATTCAATACGCCTGGCGTTCAGCCAGCAAGTCGACCAGTTGCTGGAACATTTCGACGCGCTTGTCCTGCCAGGTTTGCCGCGCCTGCCTCCGCTTTTGGCTGATGTGCGACAAGGCGAGTCGGTGATCGATCTGACCCGTTATCTGCGGCCATTCAACTTGAGCGGCCATCCGGCCCTCAGCGTGCCAATTGCTTATCCGGATTCTTCCATCAAAACCAGCTTGCAACTGATCGGGCGCAAGGGCGACGACGCACGGCTCTGCGCCATTGCGGCGGTCTCCCTGAATCACAACGCCGACGCTTGAAATCAATAACAGGACATTACCGTGACTAACCGTATTGACGCTGTGAACCTGGACGTCAGCCCTGCCGGGCTGGTCCAGTCCGACCGTGTTCACACCTCGCTGTACACCGACGCCAAGTTGTTCGACGCAGAACTGGACAAGATTTTCTACAGCACGTGGGTCTGGGTCGCGCATGTCAGCGAGATCCCCGAACCGGGCAGTTACAAAAGCACCTTTATTGGCAAACAGCCGGTGATCGTGGTGCGCGACCGCAAGAAACAGGTTCATGTGCACCTCAACCGCTGCCGCCATCGCGGCGCCACGGTGTGTGAACACAAGAAGGGCAAGACCAACAGTTTCGTGTGTCCCTACCACGGCTGGAGTTACGCCCTGGATGGCTCGTTGCGGGGTGTGCCACATCCGGAAAGCTATGGTGATTGCCTCGACAAGGCTGAATTGCCCCTCGTGAGCCTGCGTGTCGAAGAGTATGCCGGCATGTTATTCGCCACGTTCAAGGCCGATATCGAGCCGTTGGTGGACTTCCTTGGCCCGGCGAAAAAGTGGATGGACCTGTTCATGAAGCAGGGCGCGGGTTACCCGATCAAGGTTCCGGGCGAGCATCGTTTTCGTTTCCCTGGCAACTGGAAAATCCAGCTGGAAAACACCACCGACGCCTATCACTTTCCGCTGGTACACAAATCGTTTCTGTCATCGGTGGACGAAGAGACCCTGAAGCTCTTCGACTTTGTCACCGGGCCTGGCTATGTGGAAGACCTCGGCAATGGTCACAGCGTGATGGTGATGATCCCTGACCTTGTGGATCTTGAAGCCGATCTGGACAAACCCATCCCGGAACGCTTCGAAGGACTGGCCGCAGAGCTTCGTGACGAGGGTATCGAAGAGCAACAGGTGCGTCGCATCGTGCGTGCGGTGGGCGGTTCGGGTTTCAACCTCAACCTGTTTCCCAATGTTGCCTGCTCCATGGCGTTCTTTCGGGTACTGCAACCGATCTCGGTCACCGAAACCGAAATCCATCACTCGGTGATCACCATGGACGGTGGCCCGGCAGTCGCCAATCGCTATCGCCTGCGCCTGCATGAGCACTTCCAGGGCCCCATGGGTTTCGGTACGCCGGACGATTCCGAGGCCTGGGAGCGCGTACAGAAGGGGGCCAGCGCCGGAGAGGACCTGTGGATCATGCTCAACCGTGGTTTGCCAGGCGAAACCCCTACGCAAGACGGCTTGCGCAGCGATGTGAGTGCCGAGACCGGAATGCGCGCGGCCTACAAACAATGGCAAAAAATGATGTCGGCATAACCGGCGGAGGACTCTGATGAATCTGAAATTGCTGAACGAAGTCACCGCTTTCATCTGGCAGGAAGGCGACATGCTTGACCATGGCGAATTCGAAAACTGGTTGAGCCTCTGGTCTGGCAAGGGCACGTACGTCATCCCTATCGACCCAAAAGAACAGGATTTCGAAAACAGCCTGAATTACGCCTATGACGATCATCACATGCGGGAACTGCGCGTCCAGCGCCTGACCGGTGGTGAGTCGATTTCCACCAGCCCTCAGCCACGTACGGTGCGAACACTGTCGCGCTTTCGCGTGCTGTCCGAGCGTGGAGCAAACGTGACCGTGCGCTGCGCGCAAAACGTGCGCGAGTTTCGCAAGGAGTCACTCAAGCACTACAGCGCTGACATTGTTTACGAACTGGAGCGTGACGGTGACGGCTTCAAGATTCAGCGCAAGCTGATCCGTCTGATCAACGCCGACGATACCCTCGCGGGTAT
This sequence comes from Pseudomonas sp. NFACC02, assembly GCF_900110765.1. Taxonomy (GTDB): domain Bacteria; phylum Pseudomonadota; class Gammaproteobacteria; order Pseudomonadales; family Pseudomonadaceae; genus Aquipseudomonas. Next base: position 13,068 of record NZ_FOEO01000009.1, on the reverse strand, counting down.
CGGTTACATCCTTTGATCATGGTCGGGAATGAACCGATGAAAGATGTCCTATTGAATGTCGTGGTGCGCAACGTTCACCAGCAGGGGGCTGGAGTGCTGGTGTTCGATTTATGTTCATCCGGCGGTGAGCGGTTACCGGTGTTCGAGGCCGGAGCGCACGTCGACGTGCATTTGCCCGGTGGATTGATCCGTCAGTATTCGCTGTGTGGCGATCCGGCCGATACCGGCCGCTATCGCTTGGGAGTGCTCAAAGACCCGGCTTCGCGTGGCGGTTCGCAAGCGGTGCATGCGACGCTGCGTGAAGGCACAACCCTGACGATCAGCGCACCCCGCAACTTGTTTCCACTCGCCCGTAACGCGCGGCACTCGCTATTGATCGGGGGTGGGATCGGCATCACGCCGATGATCGCCATGGCCTATGCCCTTCATGCTCGAAACGCTGAGTTTGAACTCCATTATTGCGGCCGCTCACTCAGCCACGCAGCCTTTCTGGAGGAGCTGGCTGCGGCGCCCTTTGCCCATCGAGTGACCACTCACTTCGACGATGAGCCGGCCAGCAAGCTGGACCTGATCAGTGTGCTCGGCACCACAGTCAATGACATTCATGTCTATACCTGCGGCCCGTCCGGCTTCATGGATTGGGTGATCGGTGGCGCCCGTGCGGCGGGCTACCCGGATGAGCAGATACATCGCGAATACTTTCAAGTCGAGGTCGACAACTCGGGCGAAGCCTTTGAAGTACACGCTGCCCGCAGTGGCAAGACCGTCCAGGTGCAGGCGGGGCAGAGCATCGTACAGGCCCTTGCCGAAACAGGTATCGAAATCGAAGTGTCCTGCGAACAGGGCGTGTGCGGAACCTGCCTGTGTGATGTGCTTGAAGGGCAGCCTGACCATCGCGATGTCTACCTGACCGAGGAGGAACGTTCGGCTAACGACCAGATGTTGTTGTGCTGTTCCAGGTCGCGCTCAAAGCGCCTGGTTCTGGATATCTGAAAAATAATAAATACAAAAAAGCTGACAGCAGCGGGCGTCAGATCCGCGCTGTTCATTCACTGCCATGTCTTTGGAATTCTGCTCCCAATCGTGGCTATTCAGAACGGATGTAACCATGTCAAAGCTGGCTTTGCCTGTGCATGCAATTCAGTACGCGGGTTTGTTGGGGTTCATGCTTCCGTGGGCGGCACATGCCGATCTGCTGGATGAGAGCCAACTGTCCCTGAACTTCAGAAACCTTTATTTAAACCGTAACTTCACAAACAGCGATGCACCCACCTCCCAGGTCGGGAACTGGTCTCAAGGATTCGATTTGCAATTCCGGTCCGGTTATACCGACAGCCCGCTGGCCATCGGTTTTGATGCCAACGCCCAATATGCAGTGCGACTGGACGCCACCGGCAATGACGGGTCATTACCCTTCAGCGTGCAAGACCAGAAGACGGCCAATGATTACAGCCGAGCCGGGGGAACGCTCAAGTTACGCTACTCGAAAACCGAACTGAAGATCGGCGATCAGAAACCTGATCTGCCGGTCGCTTCCAATGACCCCAGTCGTCAGCTCGATACCATCTATCAAGGTGCAGTGGTCAACAGTCGTGAAATCGACCGGTTGGAATTGACGGGTGGGCGCTTCTGGTCAAGTGTCACCCGGCAATCGTCCAATCATGAGCAGTTGTACAAGTACGGCTCCACCGATGATCTGGACAGTAAGGGGCTGGACTTCGGTGGCGCCACTTATTCCCTCACGCCAGCGCTTCGGGTCACTTACTTTTACGGAGTGCTCAACGATATTTACCAACAGCATTATGCCGGCCTGAAGCATTCGCTTGACCTGGGTGATGGCTACGTTCTGAAGACCGACCTGGGTTATTTCAACAATAGCGAAAATGGCAGCGCCCTGGCGGGCAATGTCGACAACCGATCTTACAGCGGCCTGCTGACCCTGCATAAAGGCGCACACATGGTGGGTGTCAGCTATCAACGCATGCTGGGTGAAACGGTGTTCCCCACGCTCAATGGCTACGTGCCGCAACCGTACCTGCCGAACTGGGCCGGACTGCCGTTTATCCGTCCGGACGAGCGTTCCTGGTCGGTGCGCTACGGCTATGACTTCGCGCCCCTTGGGTTACCCGGCCTGCGGCTGTTCACGCGTTACATCAAGGGCACCGATATCGATCGGGGTGAAGGATTGAGTCACGACCAGGAAAGCGAGCGCAATATTTTCCTTTCCTATGTGGTGCAGGACGGCCCACTGAAAAACCTGAGCTTTGATTTGAAGAATTTCAACATCAAGCAGAAGTACGGGAACAACTATGACGAATACCGTTTCGTCACTTCATACACCTGGAAAATCTGGTGAGCCGCCGGGCTCGGTCTGGAGAAGTAAATGAGTAATTTCAAGACAGGCGTTACCCATACACCCAGCTCTTCTACCATGCGCCGAATCGTTATCGCCTCAGTATTCGGCAACGCGCTGGAATGGTATGACTTCTTTCTGTACGGCACGGCCGCGGCGCTGATCTTTGGCCCTTTGTTCTTCCCGGCCGGCACGGACCCGGTACTCGGCACCATGGGAGCGTTCGCAGGTTTTGCGGTAGGGTTTTTCGCCAGGCCGCTGGGCGGGATCATCTTCGGCCATATCGGCGATAGAAACGGGCGCAAGAAAGCACTGGTCATGACCCTGAGCATCATGGGCGTCTCGACCTTCCTGATGGGGTTATTGCCAACCTTCGAACAAGCGGGTTATCTGGCGCCCGTCACACTGGTGTTGTTACGCATTGCCCAGGGGATTGCCTCTGGCGGAGAGTGGGGCGGTGGCGTGCTGATGATCAGCGAAAATGCGCCGGCCAATCGCGTCGGGTTCTACGCGGCCTGGAGTCAACTGGGTGTTTCCGGCGGTTTCGTACTCTCTGCGGCAGCGTTCTACCTGGTGCAGATGTTGCCGCATGAAGACTTCATGAGCTGGGGCTGGCGCCTGCCGTTCCTGGCCAGTGTCCTGGTCTTCGGCGTCGGTATCTATATTCGCCGTAACCTGCCGGAGAGCCGGGATTTCGAAGATGCCGCCGCGCAACGGGCGACGGTCAAACACCCACCGGCGATGGAAGTGCTGCGCAAACATCCCAAGGAGGTGTTCCAGGCCATGGGCCTGCGCATGGCGGAGAACAGCTGCGCCTATATCTTCCTTGCCTTTGTAATGGCTTACGCGAAACTCACCGGCTTGAACACCCAGACAGTCCTGGGCGGGGTGATGGTCGCGATGATCGTCGAGGCCTTTACCATTCTTTTTTGGGGCTGGCTGTCGGACATCATCGGTCGACGCACGGTCTACGCCATTGGCTCGATCAGCCTTGTATTGTTTGCGTTTCCGTTCTTCTGGCTGATCGACACCCACGTCAGTGGCTTTGTTTACGTGGCACTGCTGGTGGGTCTCGCGTTCTGCCACGGCGCGATGATCGGCACCCAGCCGGCGCTGATGGGCGAGCTGTTTCCGGCCCACGTGCGCTACTCCGGCATGGCGCTGGGGCATGAGATTGCGTCTATCTTTTCCGGCGGGCTCGCACCGTTGGCGGCGACAGCGTTGTTCGGCGCCTTCCACTCGGCATGGCCGGTTTCGGTGATGTTGATTGTGTTCGGCCTGATCACCACCGGCACGCTATTCAGCATCCGCCGCCAACCTGATCTACCGCGTTAAGGTCACCTGCCCACGAAGGCGGACGGCTAGATGCCCTCCGCCTTTTTTGTATGGGCAGGTCTCAGTCAGTCATGCTCAACTTGCTGATCGATCGCGCCAGATGGCGAATCAGTTCCTGGGTCACCGGCGGAAGTTTGCGTGACTGGCGGCGAATGATTTGAAGTTCAGTGCTGTTCATCTCCGGGCATTCCACTTCCAGTGCCACAAGCGTCCCGGCCTTGAGTTCCGGTTGGATCATGACCTCGGCCAGTAAGGTGCTGGCCATGTTCGCCTTGACGAAGTCGATGATCACCTGCAGCGAGTTTGCGGTGATCGTTGGCTCGATGACAAACGGCTTGCCTTTGCAGGATAAGGTGACGAGCTCACGCACCCGATAGCCTCGGCTGGGCAACACCAGTTCCATGCTCGACAGTTGTTCCAGTGTGATCGATTTCTGGCCGGCCAGTGGATGATCGGGATGGACGATAGCCCTTAGCGGCTGTTTGATGCCGAATTGGCGGCGCAAGCCGGGGTTGGGGTGCGGCGCGAACAGCACGCCGATCTGCGCCTGATCCTCCATCACCCGATGCTGGACCTCCAGGGTCGGCGCAATCAGGATCTCGGTGTGCAGGCCAGGGTAGGCGTTGAAAAAGCTCTGTAGCTTGCCGATCAACTGCGCGCCGAACAATCCCTCACCAACGGCCACGGTGGTTTTGCCGAGATGCTGCCCGCGCAATTCGTTCAGGCGGTTGATAAGTGCCTCATGTTGACCCGCCCGTGCACGATAGTAATCCACCGTGGCCATGCCAGCTTCTGTGAGACGGATACGGTGGGTGCCGGTCTCGATCAGATCGATGCTCAATTCTGACTGCAACAAACTGATTTGCCGGCTGACCGAAGAAGCGGCAATCCCAAGCTGGTCTGCGGCGGCGCGCATCGATCCTAGCTGATAGCTGAGAAAGAGGTATTTCAAGCGTTGATCCTGAAAGTCCAGGGACGTCGAAAATTTAGACAATTCCATAGTGGGAAACCTACGAACGGCACATCAGGCGAAAAAAGGAGTACGACTCATGGGGCGAACTCTCGGTATGGCTGGATTCAAGCAATTTACGCGCCGCTTCCTCACGACGAGATGACCATCGCGCGTGTACTGTCGGCGGGATCGGAATGACAGCTAAAGGTGTTGGGATACAGGTTCAGAAATCTGAACGTGTCGCGAATGCACGGCGTTCCCGCCTTATGAAATGCACAGGCAATCAGGTCAAGATCGTTGTGACGGGGCCGCGAGCGTGGAAAAAGTGTATCGCTCCAGCCTCCCCGAAATGCACCTGAGCGATAGCGTGCAGATCAGCGGGAATATCAGTAACACCGATCAGGATGCGCTGTTGTGCTACGCACTTGGCGATGTCTTGAACATGGCCAATGGCATCACACAACAGATGGAGGATACGACTGCTGCGAAAGCGCAGGATGGTCTGCGCTTTTCGCAGCTTTCGGCAGCGCCCACGTGGATGCGGTCTGCTGTGATGCGGGTTAGATCCAGTGCCTGGGGCAGCTCAGTCTTCCAGCGCGCGGACCCGTTCGTGGCGATGTTGCGCCTTCGGATCTGTGGCGGTTTGCAGGGTGAAGTCGAATTCGATTTCAGCGAAGCGGCCGCTGATACCCTTCGCCTGGGCTTTGGCCGGATCGTCGAAGAAGTTGATGTTGGCAATCAGTTCGTCGCGCGTTGCATAGGCGAAGTCATCGTGCAGGTACTTGTCCCCCGCGAGGTTGATCTGGGTCGTCAGGTGCCGATATCCAGGCGCAGAGATGAAGAAATGCACGTGAGCGGGACGTTGGCCATGGCGGCCCAGTTGATCGAGCAACTGCTGGGTCGGACCGTCCGGTGGGCAGCCGTAGCCTGACGGCACGATACTGCGGAAACGGTAACGGCCTTCGGCATCGGTCTCGATGCGACGACGCAGGTTGAACTCAGATTGCGAGGCGTCGAAGTACGAATAGGTGCCGCCTGTATTGGCATGCCAGACATCGACAATGGCGCCACTCAGCGGCTGGCCATCGGTGTCCAGCACCCGTCCTTGCATGAACAACACCGTGCCGTTGTCCGTACCATCATCCAGGCGCGCCTCATGCTTGCTCAACGGTGCGCCGGCCACATACAGCGGGCCTTCGATGGTCCGGGGTGTGCCGCCGACCAGGCCTGTTGCCTGATCTTCGGCGTCCATCAGCAGGTCCAGATAGTGTTCCAGACCCAGGCCGGCCACCAGCAGACCGGCTTCCTGACGGCTGCCCAGCTCATTGAAGTAGTTGACCGCCTTCCAGAATTCTTCAGGGCTGATCTGCAGGTCTTCGATGATCTTGATCGAGTCGGTCAACACCCGATGCACCACGGCTTTTACCCGCTGGTTGCCCCGGTCGTTATCGATACCACTGGCTTGTTCAAAGAACTGCTGCACCGGGGCCGTTTGCGCAATACGTACGCTCATGATTGTTTCCTCATCGTCTTGTTTTTATGGCAGTTGTACCGCGTAGCCTCAGCGGTCGTCTTTGTGTATCGAAGACGGGTGACGGCACAGCGCCGTGACTTCGATGTCCATGTACGGGTAAAGCGGCAGTTGCATCAGGGTGTCGTGCAGCGCCTGATTGTCGGCCACATCGAAGATGCTGACGTTGGCGTACAGTCCGGCGATGCGCCAGAGATGCCGCCAGGTGCCTTCGCGTTGAAGGCGTTGGGCCAGCTCTTTTTCGTCAGCCTTGAGTCGCGCCGCCTGATCGGCGGGCATGTCATGGGGCAGTTTTACGGTCATGCGTACTTGAAACAGCATGGTTCAACGCTCTCTTTTTTGATCCGTGGGCGGGTGCGGCTAGCAGATGTTCAGCCGCGCTGGAAGCGTTTCAGGCGCTCTTCATCCAGCGCAATCCCAAGGCCGGGCGCAGTGGGAATCATCAGCTGGAAATCTCGATAGATCAGCGGCTCGACCAGAATGTCGTGGGTCAGTAGCAAAGGACCGAACAACTCTGTGTGCCATTCAATGCGGCCCAGTGTGGCGAAGGCATGGGCCGATGCCAGCGTGCCGACACCGCCTTCGAGCATGGTCCCGCCGTACAGTGCGATCCCGGCGGCCTCGGCGATGGCGGCGGTGCGCAACACGGCACGCGGCCCGCCATTTTTGGCGATTTTAAGGGCAAACACAGGTGCGGCACCTGCCTTGGCCAAAGCGAAGCTGTCTTCCACGCTTTCAATCGCTTCGTCAGCCATGATGGGGACCGGGCTGCGTGCGCTGACCCGCGCTTGGGCCTCGCGATCCTGGCGTGGAATCGGTTGTTCAATCAGGTCAACGCCAGCGTCGCCGAGCATCTGACAGCCGCGAATCGCCGTGGCTTCGCTCCAGGCCTGATTCAGATCGACCCGCACGCTGGCCCGGTCACCCAGGGCGCGCTTGATCGCCGCCACATGGGCAATATCCTTGGCCGGTTCGCCAGCCCCGATTTTCAGCTTGAAAATCCGGTGGCGGCGTATATCAAGCATCCGCTCGGCTTCCTCGATGTCTTTTTCGGTGTGGCCGCTGGCCAGAGTCCAGGCGACCTCCAGGCCATCGCGAACTCGACCGCCGAGCAATTCGGCAATCGGTAAGCCCAGACGTTTGCCTTGCGCGTCCAGCAAGGCCGTCTCCACTGCCGATTTGGCAAAGGTGTTGCCACGTACCGCTTTCTCGATGCGCAACATGGCCGCGTTGAGGTTGCTCGCATCCTGGCCGATCAGCAGCGGTGCAATGTGGCTGTCAATATTGGTTTTGATGCTTTCCGGACTTTCATTGCCGTAGGACAGGCCGCCAATGGTTGTGGCCTCACCGAGCCCTTCGATGCCATCGCTGCAGCGCAGGCGCAAAATCACCAGCGTCTGGTTTTGCATGGTGTGCATCGCCAGCTTGTGAGGGCGGATGGTGGGCAAGTCAACGATGTAGGTATCGAGGCTGATGATGCTGATCATAGGCGGATCCTGATCGGGAAAGGCTGCGCAAGCCAATATCCCTTGGGTTTGTATTTATAGTGCTGAGAGATTGCATCGCGACAGGCTTGGGGTCCAATATTGAATGAGTCTGGTTTTATACCTGGGAGGTATCGTGGAACTGCGTCATTTGCGTTATTTTCGCGCGGTCGCGCAGACCCTCAATTTCACGCGTGCGGCGATGCAGTTGCACGTGGCCCAGCCGCCATTGAGTCGGCAGATTCAACAGTTGGAAGAAGAACTGGGCGTTGCGCTGCTTGAGCGCAGCCGGCCGTTGCGCCTGACCGACGCGGGCCGGTTTTTCTATGAGCACTCGGTGCAGTTGCTGGAGCAGTTGGAGCGGGTCTGCGATGACACCCGGCGTATTGCTCAGGGTCAACGACGCTGGTTGGGGATCGGGTTTGCCCCGTCAACGCTGTACGGTGCGCTGCCTGAAGTTATCCGACGCCTGCGCAGCGATGGCGGTATCGAGCTGGGTCTTTCGGAAATGGTCACGTTGCAGCAGGTCGAAGCCCTGAAAAGCGGGCGTATCGATATCGGTTTCGGGCGCATTCACATCGACGACGCCGCCGTGGTGCAAAAAGTGATACATCAGGATCCGCTGGTGGTGGCGCTGCCCGCCGGGCACCACTTGTTGGGCGCGGCGGTAAGCATGGAGCAGTTGGCCCTCGAACCCTTTGTGCTCTATCCCGGCAATATCCGCCCCAGCTATGCCGACCATGTGCTGCAACTATTCGCCCGGCATGACTTGAAGGTCCGCGTGGCGCAAATGACCAACGAACTGCAGACCGCCATCGGACTGGTGGCCGCGGGTATCGGCATTACCCTGGTGCCGGCTTCGGTGCAGCGTTTGCACCGTGACGATATTGGCTACTCGCCCTTGCTGGACCCTTTGGCGACCTCGCCGATCATCGTCAGTTATCGGGCTGGGGATGAGTCGGCGCTGCTGCAACAGTGCCTGACGTGGATCGCCGAACTGGCGGCATCGGCATCGGCATCGCTCGCCGCTGACGTTCAGGCGGAGGCATCTTTGAGGCACCGGCCCGTTGCGCATCAAACATCGGAGCTGTAGGAGCGGCCTGCACGTCGGAACGACTTTCATGTGTCAGGTCGCTTTTTTGTGCCTGCGAAAAACGGGCAGCCGTATCGCAACGCGTTCTGCGTTTATCATGCGCACCATTTAGGGATATCGAGTTTCGAACCATGCGGATTCTTGTTACGGGCGCAACCGGATTCATTGGCACCCGGTTGTGTGAGTTGCTAGTCGGCGAGAGGCATTCCGTGATCGGTCTGTCCAGGTCCGGAAAAGGAAGCGTCCCGGGTGTCGACTACCGTGCTGCCGACTTTACTGACGCGAGCGCGGTCGAGGATTGTCTCGCTTCCGTCGATTGCATCGTGCACCTCGCGGGCAGGGCGCATGTGCTGAACAAGCAGGGTGACGCTGCCGATCTATATCGGGCAGTGAATTGCGATGCGACCTTGCAGTTGGCGCGCATGGCGATGGCCGCGGGTGTCCGTCGCTTCGTGTTTATCAGTTCGATCGGGGTCAACGGCAACGAGTCCGGGGACGAGCGTTTCACCGAGACCTCTGTGCCGCGACCGGTCGCGCCTTACGCCCGCTCAAAACTGGAAGCCGAACAGGGGCTGCACGCGCTGGTCCAGTCAGGGGACATGGAACTGGTGGTTATTCGCCCGCCCCTGGTCTATGGCGCGCAAGCGCCCGGCAACTTCAGCACCTTGCTGAACGTGGTGGACAAGGGCATTCCCAGCCCGTTTGGCGCGGTACGCAATGCCCGGAGCATCGTGTCCGTCGATAACCTGGCACGCCTGATCTCATTGGCTTCACAACACCCTGACGCCGCCGGGCATCTCTTCCTCGCCAGCGACGGCACTGACGTTTCTACCCCGCAGATACTCAGTGCGCTTGCCCAAGGCATGCAGCAGCGACAATGGTCGATACCGGTTCCACCCGGACTGTTGGCCTGGTTGCTCAAACGGGTCGGCAAGCAGGATATGTCTACGCAGTTGTGCGGCTCGCTGATCATTGACGGCTCCAAGGCCAGAGAGATGCTGGGCTATCAGCCTGACCCCGATACGCTGCGATCCCTGAGAGAAGTTGGTCGGCAATACCGGGCGAATTCCAGAAAAACGGTATAGCGTCGGTCGAGCTTTTATCGGTGAGCACTCACTCGATACTGCAGAGTGCACGGATAAATGACATCATTGCCGGCTCGCTAAAGCGGCACTGACTTCGAATTTGGAGAGCTGGACCCATGGGCATGAACCAAACCATCACTGTGATTCCACCGGGTGTTCCGTTGACGGGGCATGTCGCGCCACCTGGCTCCAAGTCGATCACTAACCGTGCGTTGCTGCTGGCTGCGCTGGCCAAGGGCACCAGCCACCTGCGCGGCGCCCTGAAAAGCGACGATACCCGCCACATGTCCAATGCCCTGCGGCAGATGGGCGTCACCATCGAAGAACCGGACGACACCAGTTTCGTGGTGACCGGCAGTGGCCGTTTGCAGGTGCCTGAAGGGACGCTGTTCCTGGGTAACGCCGGCACGGCCGTGCGCTTTCTCACCGCCGCGGTGTGTACCGTCAACGGCAGCGTGACGCTGGATGGCGACCATTACATGCAGAAGCGTCCTGTCGGTCCGCTGCTGGAGTCTTTGCGCAAGGGCGGTCTGAACGCCGAGAGCGCCACGGGGTGTCCGCCGGTGATCATCCACGGCAGCGGGTCGATCAAGGCCTCGCGCTTTGAAATTGATGGCGGTCTGTCGAGTCAGTATGTCTCGGCATTGTTGATGGTGGCCGCCTGTGGCGATGCGCCCATTGAAGTGGCGCTGACTGGCAAGGAGATTGGCGCTCGCGGATACATCGACCTGACCATTGCCTGCATGCGCGCGTTCGGTGCCGAGGTGGAGGTTGTCGACGACGCGCTATGGCGTGTATCGCCAACCGGTTACACCGCTTGCGATTATCAGGTCGAGCCGGATGCTTCAGCCGCAACCTATCTGTGGGCGGCCGAAGCACTGACCGCAGGCAAGATCGATCTGGGGGTCGCTGCCGAGGCATTCACCCAGCCCGACGCCAAGGCAATGGACGTGATCGCACAGTTCCCGAACATGCCGGCGGTCATCAACGGCTCGCAGATGCAGGATGCGATCCCGACGTTGGCGGTGCTGGCCGCGTTCAATGAAACGCCGGTGCGTTTCGTCGATCTGGCTAACTTGCGGGTGAAGGAGTGCGACCGGGTTCAGGCCCTGCACGACGGTCTGAATCAGGTGCGCCCGGGCCTGGCGACAGTCGAAGGCGATGACTTGCTGGTAGCGTCGGATCCGGGGTTGGCCGGAACCGCCAGCAACGCGTTGATCGACACGCACTCAGACCACCGCATCGCCATGTGTTTTGCTCTGGCCGGGCTCAAAGTCTCGGGCGTGCGCATTCAGGACCCTGACTGCGTGGGCAAGACCTATCCGGGGTACTGGCGAGCCCTTGAATTCCTCGGCGTGCGGATGGAGCACGGCGAAATCTGAAGGCGGTTGCCTCGGGGCGGGCCTGAGAACGACGACCGTCAGTCGATTCTCATGCCCGCCGGACGTTTTTCCGTTTGTGCTGACAGGTGAGCCGGACGGCTGGGAAAACCTCCACGAAGCCCGTTGCAGGCTCTGTCGCGTGCTTATGCAAGTCTGGATGTATCCACCTGGTTGCAAACTCTGCGTTGATCCGATGCAAGGCTTGTTGCAGACTAACCGGCGATTTCTCCGGTCCACTGTTCTGTCGACCTTTTTCCCCGGGATGTTTGATGTCTAAATTACTGAGCTTTCGTACCGCGTGCTGGGTGGTTGCCCTGCTGGCCGCCGCAGGCTGCTCGTCAAAGAAGCAGGCTATCTACGAGCATGAAAACTTCGATGACGCCGGAACGTTTTCTCGCAGTTACCCGGTATCCGATGCCGCCAGTTGCGAGGCGGGCCGTCGTGCGCTGCTGAGTCAGGGCTACATCATCACCAGCAGCGATCCGAAGATCATCAGCGGCCACAAGAGCTTCCAGCAGACTGGCGAGACCCACATGGAGATCAGCTTCAATGTGGTCTGCGCGGCGGATGGCAGCTCGGACACCAAGGCCACCATGTTCGCCAACGCCCTTCAGGACCGTTATGCCCTGAAGAAGGTGAACAACTCGGCGAGCCTGGGCGTCGGTGTACTGGGTTCGGTGTCGATGCCGATTGGCTCGACGGACGACTCGATGGTCAAGGTCGCCAGCGAAACCGTTGCGTCCCCCAAGTTCTATGACCGTTTCTTCGCGCTGGTGGAAAACTTCCTGCCACCTGAAGTGAAGAAAGCCGCACACATTGAAGAAAAACCCAAGGCCGATATGGGCATGCCGGAACCTGCGCCTGCCGCGAAAGCGGCGGCGTTGACCGAGCAGAAGCCTGCCGCGGCGCCTGCTGTAACACCTTCTGCAGCGCCGGCCGCCGTGCCTGCACCGCTGGCCACTCCGTCTACCACGCCAGCGGCGGCTACCGAGCAGAGCAGTGAACCCATGCCGGCCCCCGCTGAGCCTGAACCGCTGAAGGCCGAAACCACCGCTCCCGTTGAAACACCTGTGCCTGCGTCGACACCTGCGCCTGCGCCGACATCGACACCTGCCCCTGCACAGGATCTGGCGCCTGCCAGCGAGCCAACGCCCGAGGCGGCGACCCCGGTGCAGTGACGTCCAGCGGGGCGATATCGCAAACGCCTCGTTCGACGACCCAGGCACCGAACCTGTAGGAGCGCGCTTGCTCTGGGCCGCACTCAGACGATCTGCCGGGAACCGGCAGCAAATCCGGTGCATGCGGAGTGTCAGGCACAACCGGGTCGTTTGGTTTTGCTGCCGCTGCGCGCCAGATCGCGGGCAAGCGCGCTCCTACGCCCGGTGGGCAGAAGCAAGACCGTGCCTGACCGAACCTGCCCTACAGGCAGAAGCAGTGTCTCGATAAACCCAGGATCGCGATCCGACGGTATGCCGTTGCTCTTGATTCTGGCTGGAGGCCGGAGCGCGCTTGCTCTGGGCCGCACTCGGACGATCTGCCGGGAACCGGCAGCAAACCCGGTGCATGCGGAGTGTCAGGCATAACCTGGTTGCCTGATTTTGCTGCCGCTGCGCGCCAGATCGCGGGACAAGCCACGCTCCTACAGTTAAGAATGCAGCGCGGACGATTGATGCATGCATCAAGAAAGCGACGAGCGTTAGCTCCAGCCCGCGCTGTTTATATGCGCGACAGTCCAGACACCACAAATCGCGACTTGGGTGCAGGCCAAACGCAGACGACGCGTAGTGGGTCGAGCGGCAGGGATGCCGCGAGAGCGCCGTCAGGGCATGGATGCCCGTTCGGCGCGGGCCCAC
>NZ_FOEO01000076.1 GCF_900110765.1 Pseudomonas sp. NFACC02 | reverse complement strand
GACGGCCGCGTCGGTGCGCCCGATTCGCAGCACGGTGCCATAGCTGTCGCGGATCTCGGTCAGGGCGCGCACCTCCTTGAACACCTCGTAGAACAACTCGATCTTGTGGCCCTGCGCCGAATAGATGGCGCTGGGCAAGGCTACGCCGTCCGGGCCGCCGGGTGTCAGGTGCTCCACCAGGCCGGACTTGTGCACCACCCAGTAGAGCGGGCCGGTGTCACCCTGTTCTTCATAGAAGTGAAAGCTTTCGATCTTCTGTTCGCGGATGGCCGGCTGCAATCCGCTGCCGGTGACCTTGAAGGATTCGCCGGTGCTCAGGGAGAGCATTTGCGTGGTCGGGTTGTACTGCGACAGCGCCAGGCTCCAGCCACAACCGAAGCCGCTGTTTCGGTCCTTGCTGTTCAACTGGGTGGCGAGCGGGTTGAAGCTCAGGCGCAGTGGCAGCGCGGGTCCGCACAGGGCATTGCACTTGAGTTCGGGCAGGCTGATGGAGCAGGTGTACTGACCGGTGCGAGAGTCGACCCCGGCTTCGACGAAGCTGAGGAAGTTGAAGGCATTGGAATGAACGGCAGACGTGGCCATGGGGGGCGCTCCTTGCATAAAGAAGGCTGCCTTGAGGCCAGCGAGCCTCAAGGCAGGCAGTAGCATCTCTAATCGTTGGAGATGCGCTTGATGACGAGCTTGTTCCGATTGTTGAACCCCGCGAACTCCAGTTGCAGACGATGCGGGTTGCCGTACCGATCGAGCAGACGCATACGAATGGGTTGCGCCAGTTCGCTGTTCTCATCGAAAGGGAAGTCGATGCGGCGGTGCAAACTGAACAGGAATTCTCCGTCAGCCCCCTGGTAACCATCCCTCACCACCTTGCCAGGCTTCACGGCGTCGGGTATGCCGTTGTAAAGCTGGAATTCAAAGTTGAGTTCGGAACTCTTCGGCAGCGCATAGCCTGTATAGCTGCCGACTTCTTCGGCGTACTGCCGACTTTCCCATTGCACGGCCGAGAAGGCGCGCTCGAAAGTGATGGTCTTGAAAGCGATGGGCTCGCGCGTCGACTCCCGCAACAGCCGCAGGTAGTAGTAGTCAACGGTGGTCAGGTACCAATCGAAGTCGGCGTCTTCCTTCGGATCGCCATCACCCTGCGCCCGTCTGACATCCAGGTTGTACTCGCTCTCCTGATAGACCGGCACAGGCAGTGGCTGTATGACAATGATGGCGTCGTTTTCTTCGGACCCGGAATGATCGGTCGAATAGAAAAATGTATTGTCCGCTCGCGTCACCCGTGCCGCGATGCGCAACTCGGTATCGCTACGGGTCTGTATGTAAAGCGTCTTGGCGTCGCCGTCCAGGTCGAGAGGGGTTGCCTGCGCTTCGGCGGGCGGAAACTGGCTGGTGTAGAAGTCATACTCGTTACGCTTGGCGTTTACGCCCCACTGCAGAGGGTTATCACTGATCGGCACACCTTCGCTGTCCACCTGCGGCAGCACCTCTTTGGTGTCCGCTACGACCAGCGTCAGGCTCGCGCGCTCAGCGGGTGTAAGTGCGGTTTCCTCACCCGTATCGGTGGGTTTGGTTTTGATGGCGATCCGCACCTGAACCTGTTGCAGGCCGTTGGCATAGGCCATTTTGGTGGGCGATTCCGGCTTGATGGTGAAGGTCGTGAAGTCAGACCAGCCAGGCCTTGACGCCATATTCGACAGATGCACGACGCTGTAGCCGCTGAAGGACGGATGATCCTTGTCCTGGCACCGGATAACGCTGTAGGGCATGGAGATATCGTCAGGCGCCGTGAACAGTCCGGTGTCGTCCACAGTGCCTTCCCCAGTCGCGACGCTCCATTGGTAGGTGAAATCCTCTTCATCGTCCTCGCTGACGCTAAGTTGCACGGTGGCAGTGCGCGCAAGCCCCGGGTGGAAGACAGGTTCAACCTCAAGGCTGTAGTTGCCGCTGAGGAGCAATATCGTCGAGATCACCATTTCGCCGGTCCCCGAGTCCTGGACTTCGACCAACACGGGCAGCATTTCTTCGGACGATTGAGTCGGCGCGGTGTACACGGCCGTAAGTGAATCGGCTGCGACGTCCAGGGTGCCGGGCGCCGAATCGAGCAACCGCCATTGCAGGGGGCCTGCGCCCAGGCTCGACGCCCGCAACTCAACCGGTTTCGGGTTCCGGATACTGAGGGTGGACATGGCGGGCGCAACCGCCATGGATTCGGCCACCACCGTCACCAGAGCCGACGCGGAGCGCGATTGACCGGTGACAGGGTCGTCATAGCTGGCCGTGATCACGTTGCGCACCGCAGAGCCCTCAAGCGTGTGCAGCGGCGGGGCGGTAAACTCGCCCGTCTGATCGATCACGCCCTGAGCGCGACTGCCGTCGATGGAGGTCACGGTCCAGGTCATCGGCACAGCCGCCCGGGTCAACTGACGCGCCTCGAAGCGCTGACGGTCGCCGACCTTGATGATCGAGTGCAACGGTTCCAGTGTGAACGAGGTCCGGGTGGGGTCGATCTGCCCGAACAGCACCACGTCCCCTGGCGCATAGGCTTCGGTCGCCAGAAAGACATTCTGACCGGGAAACAGCAAATGATTGAGGGCCTTGAAATCAAGTTCCGGTAATTCGATGTTGAAGAACAGGTCCCTGAGCCTTTGCATCTCTGACTGGATGAAGTCTTTGAGCTGGGTATGGACGACCTCGGCATTTTCTTCATCGTACCGGGGCTCGAAATTTTGAAGTTGCATCGTATGGTCGAACGATGAACCGGTGAGTGAGAAGCTTATTTTATTGAGGGCTGCGTCCACGTTTATTGCATACGTCAACGTCAGCATGTAGGTAAAGTCGGCATTGTCCCGAATATTGAAGTCTTCCCAGTTTTTTCTGTTGAGCTTGTAATGGTAAGGGTGTGTGATCGATTCGCTCATCGTGATCGACAGCTCCCGGGCGTCGGCACTGACCTGCACCGCCAGACTCGGACTGAACGGAAAGTAGATGTCAAACAACATCAGTTCGTGAACGACGTCGCCCCAGATATCGGCTTGCTTTTGAAAATGCACATTCCCCGAGTTCCACCTCCCGTTGGTTGCCTTCAATATCGCGCTCGATCCGGGTGTCGTGCTGGAAGACAGGCTCAATCCCCGAGCGATATAACGCTGTAGATAGGGCTTGAGGACATTCTCGAAGACCATCCGGCTGGACAGCACAATGGACCCTGAATAATCCGGTTGCCCGCTGACCATCGCCTCATCGTCCGGGATCAGATAACGGAAGCTGGCGGCGTTTTCCGGGGTCGGCAGTGTTCCATCGTAGAAGTCATTGCGAGTCCTGATGAACAAGACCACGCCGCCGTCACCGTAGCTGCTGGAGTTGATGTTCTTGCCGCTGGGCGCTGACTGGGTGCGAATGTAGAAGTTACTCGGCGTGAGCATGTCGTCACCGACATAATCCAGCACTCCCAGCAAGTAAGTCCGGGCTGAAGCGGGCTGAGCCTTGAACAGGTTCTTGAAGAACAACCCCAGTTGCGCTTGTGGATACTCCTGGGTGACCAGATCACTGGTGAAGTTGTAGCCTTCTCCCAGATCGACCACCACATTGCCTTCTTTGTCGACTTCACCCGTGACCGCCGCCAGGTCGACTTCCATTTGCACCTTGAACTGCTGCTGGATACTGATGTTGAAGCTGGATTTAAGGTAAGGAGGGCTGGCGTCCGGATAAGACTGATACGCCACGGACCCCGAGACAATATCCAGCGTGACCACGACTCTGGAATCCAGCAGATCCGACGTTTCAAAAGAAATCCGCGGTGCACTGAGCACCAACCCCGCCAGTTCGAGCCTTTCACGGTTATTGCCGGTCGGATCAAGCGATACGGTCCCGAAAATCGGCGGCAGGAAACTGTCGGTGCTGAACTTGGAAACGTACTGCTGCTCAAGTAAACGGTTGATCTTGGCGCGGCTGTAGGTAATGACCGCGTTCCATCCATAGGTCACGGTTTTACCCTGCATCCAGCTCAGCAGCGTGTCCCGTGAATTGCTGCCTTTGCTTGTCCGGGCACCTGTTGAAGACATCGCTAAGGACTCAGGCGTGATTTGAAGGGCAGGAAGTTGTGGGCGATAACGACGCGCGTGCCGGGCAAAACGTTCCAACGGCAGCGGCAGTACGAGGTAACCGAAAAGATCCCGGGAACTTGATCCTTCCCTGGCGGTGATGATGGCGATTCCGTCGTTGATCTCGTCCTGCGCCGGTTCGGTAAAGATCCCGTTCTGGTCGACGCTCCCTTCGCCTGTCAACGCCCACTCAAGCGGTGATTCAATCGGTGTCGGATCCCCCCAGCCCGAGTCCATCAGGACCAACTGGACCCCCTCAACACCGGCATTTTCATCGATGACCATTTCACCGCTCAGGTTCAGCCAGCTCACCAGCACGTAGGCACGGGTTTTTACCCCGTTGGCCTTATCGGTGAATTCTGCGATGTCGACCGTGATCTGATGCCCGGGCACTGTCGTCCCGGGTTGATAGACGTAAGTGCCGGCGGTGCCTGGATCGGCCGTCAGTGTGGCGCCGTGATCCACCGTGCAGATCAATTGAACGTCCAGTTCACTGGCGCCCAGGCTTTCCACTTGAATGTTCGTACTGCGATCCTTCCCGCATGACTGGAAGACAGGGTTGACGCTCAGCGATGAGGCCACCACGGTGACCAGGGCCGAGGCCATTGCCGTGCCGCCCGTATCTTTAGCGGTCACAAGGACACGCACGAAGGACTGGCCCAAATCCTCGGCAGCGGGGGCGGTGTACAGTCCGGCAGCGTCAATGACACCCACGCCGGCGTTGACCCCGTCGATACTTGCCACGCTCCACTCCAGATCCTGGGCACGCCGAGTCTCAACGGCGTTAACCACAAATTGAAGGGTTGCGCCAGCGAGCATGCTGGTCTCCAGAGGCGAGATCTGAAACGACGTCAGATCGGGCGCCAGCTGACCGAATACAGCCATGTCACACGGCAGGTCGACGGCCATGACGCGCAGCGTGTTGCCTTCTGGAAACAACAGATTGTTGACCATGAAGGTGTTGATGTCCGGTGCCTTGATCGTGTTGAACTTGTGGGTCAGTTCGGGCCGGATCAGCGCGTCCAGCTTGTTGTGGATCTCTATGCTGGGCTGATCAAAGAAATCCAGTTGCTCATAGCCTGATTCTGACAACGTGAATGACGAACCGGCTTTGCGCTCAAAACTGACGACATGCGTTACCGGGTCGATAGACGGTATAAAGTCCACTGAAAAAGCATGTGTGACGATCAGGTCACCGTATTGATATTCCGGCTTTGTGGGAAGGGTCCACTCGATCACATTGCCCCAAGGTGATCGGGGTTGGTTGTTCCATGACACCCTGAGCAGGTTGTCAGCGGGCGAAACGCTGAATGCGTTTGTCGCCGTCGGGGCGGAAAAGGGCAGCGAGAGAGTCTCGACCCAGAACTTGGCATCGAAATCGCCAGACCTGACCGTGTACCTGTGCTCAAAGTTCTTGTAAGAAAGTTCTCCTTGCTCAGCCACCAACGCGCCACTGGCATTCGGATTGCCGAGAATCAGTCCTGACCCCATGTCGGCGTTGACCTGGGGTTTTATTACCCGATTGAAGATCAGCTCGTTGGAAAACACCGCAGCTGCCGAATAAAGGGAATCCCCGTTGGCATCGACGTCGTCGGGAATGAAATACGGCATGCCCGACTCCTGGGTGGGCAGCCCCATGTATTGACCGTCTCGCAGCACAATGAACAGTGCCACCGCGCCGGAACCACTCTCGTGAGGGTCAGGTTGCGTTAATAATTTGAAGCCTTGCGGTGTCATGACATCGTTGCTGAAGGCGTCTAGTTGGCCCAGTGAATAACGGCGGTACTTCTCTTCCTGTCCTTCAAACCAGTCCCTGAAAAAACTGCCTATCAGCAGTTGCTCTTCCTCGCTGTCGACAAAATCGCCTCTGAAGTTGAAGCCGTCGAGGATATTGAAATAGACCTCACCTGCTGAGTCCACGCCCCCACTGTTTGTTTTGAGGGTAATGTCCATCAACAGTTTTGGACCGGTCAGCAATGCTGCGGCATTGGCATTGGTGATTTTCGTGACACGTTTGAAAGAACTGTCCGGCTCTGATGTATCGACGATCTTGGCCCCCAGCAGACCGTAAGTCAGTCGAGCCTGGGAGTTGTCCAGGTTGGCATTCTCGAATGACAATCTGGGTGCACTCAGCGTCACACTGCTCAACGTAATGGTGGTATCGCCGATTTGCACGACACCGTCCAGTGGAGGCAATGCGTCATTTTGTCTGTAACGCGCCAGGTATTGTTGGGCCAATAATGCATTGACCTTGTTGCGGCTATAGCAAACGACGGCATCCCAATCGAAGGTGGATGGCTTTGCCTTCATTGCGTTGATGATGCTTTGCCGAGAATTGTTTCCCATGGTGCACCTCTTCAGCCGCGCCTTCGCACGCTGTTGGCCGGGGTCAATCAATCAGTTGGAGTATCAAGGTTGGAAATTGCGTAGCGGATAGGGCATCGTCAAATCGAACATCGACAGAGACGTCGAAGCTTTCATCCACTTTCAGTTTCAGTAACGTCGCCATGGGCAACACGGCGTTGTTCACACCACTGACGACGTCGGAAGCGGTCACTTCGTAATCCCTGAGGATGTCGTCTTCCACGGCCGAGCTGCCGTCGTGACCCACGCCCGATAGCTGCATGCTCACGGTCTGACCCGCCGCTATATATACCCAGGGCTCCAGTGACAAGTGCGCGCCACCGGCCGCCGTTGCCGTCTTGAGACTGAGTTTTCCCGGTGTGCTTGCGGACTCCTGGCACTGGAGCTGGGAAAGGCGCCCGATCGGTATTTTCTCAATCGATAATCGGTGAATGTCGGACGTGACCAATGGCATGCCTGGCCGAGTGACGGTGTAGTACACATCAATGGTTTGTCCCATATTGGCAGGGATGGCGGTGGCAGGAATGCGATAGTCCAACTCGCTACCGGCCAATGGCGTTGCGGTTTCGAAGTAACCCGTCGTACCGAGGCCGTCCCAGACAACATTGATCTCGTCGTTCGGCCCCAGGCCCGGATTGGCGGGCACCCTGACCGTGGCGCCGACAAGCGTGACGGACAGGGGATCCAGCGTCGACACACCGCCTACCGGCCGAGCCTCGAGGACCGAAGGTTCACCCAGTTTGAGCGGGGTGGCGATGGTTAACGCCAGGGTGTCGGAAGAGGCGGTAGCGCCGACACGAGCGAATTGATACGTGAGGTTGACGTCAGTGCCGATGTTGGCATCGAGCAGGCTGCGATCCACATGAAAAGAGATTGTCCCACTGTCGATATTTGACTGGTCGATACGTGCGTGCTGGATGTCGTTGTTCGATTCCCGGCTGGCGCTCCAGTAAAACAGCAGGTCGTCGCCCACCTGTATGTCGTCATAGGGCGCGATGTCGATGAACGCCCCAGCGGGGAATGCTGAAGGGTCCAGCGTGTCGCCGGTCAAGTCCCTGACCTTCAAGGCTTCGAGCCACGGCACTGTGGGCGCGAGGGCATTGAGCTGCAGTCGCGACGATTCGGTCTGGCCAGTTGCCTGGTAGGTGACGGTGTAACTGACCTCGATCCTTCCGCCTTTGGCGCCGCTGAAATAGGTATCGGCGATCGTCCAGTTCAAAGGACGCCCGACGTCCTGGTCGCGTAGCGTTTTGGTATTGCGGTACTTCGTCAGTGGCGTGCCGTCAGGCTGATAGCCCTGCCAGGTCAATGCGACCTGATCATTTGCCGACATGGCGTAGTAAGGCGGCACAATCGACCGCGCGGCGTTCGGCCGGTCGGGGTCGAAATGTCCGCGATGCGCATCTTTGACCTGGGGCACGGGTAACCGGGAAAGCGGGGGCGGACGTTGCCCCACGAATACCAGCAGGCGTTTGGACTCATCTGTCACACCGGACGAGGTTTCCACGGTATACGAGTAAAAGGCTTGCCCGTCACGTATGCCTGTTACGACGTCGTTGGGTATTTTCATGAGCAGCCCTTCGGGCTGAAGAGTGTCTTTGTCGATTCGGACTTTAAGAGACTCGAAGTCCAATGCGTCCGACGCTGGCGTACGGCCTGTCCAGGACAGCGTGACACTGTCACCGTCCATGTTGTCATTGGTGTCGTATCGGATATAAGCCTCCAGGTCCTTATCACCCAGTTCAACCAGGTCAATCGTGTCGCCCTGCAGCGTCGGGATACTGGGAGGAGGTTTAGTGGCCATGGCCATCACCTGTATAAGCGCGTAGATAGACGTGCGACCCGTTCTACGCGCTTGATTCGGCGCTGTAACCTAGCAGGACTGATAGGTTCAAGCGGGGTTCATAAGTGCTAGCGTGGGTTCAAGGGTGGCCGCCAACCGCGCGACCGTGATCGGTTCAATACCCAGGTAAAAACATGATGAACGTCTATCGATTGATCATACTGTCGTCATCCCTTTTGCTCTTGGCCGCTGGCGGGCAACAGGCTGTAGGGGCAGAGCGAAGTGATCCCGTCTATCAGGGGCGTCTGGAGATTTATGGTGGAAATGAAGGCAATGCACTTAATTGCAGTTTGCCTTTCGATAATGGCAATTTTCCATTCAAGAACATGGAGGATTGTAATAACGATAACGCGTCGGCGTTCAAGTTGATCGATGTGCCGTCGGCCGCTTTTATTACATTTTTCGATGCGCCCGACTGTGCCTCTCATGACAACTTCATTATAAAAATGAAAACCGTCAAGCATCCAACTAATACCGAGACGCCTGTTGACTTGACGGCGGCCTCAAAGAAAAATCCCAATGAAGTCATTGCCCCCGGCATTATCATGGTCAATACCGAAAATGATCAGGGGCAAATTAAAGACAAATTATCCTGCGTCAAGATAGAACGTTCTACGGGGCCCGACAGTTGAGGCCTGATGCATTTTTTATGTTTTATGTATGACCTGTTACGCCACAGGGAAGGGCGGTCTTTAAGGTGGTTGCCCGCCTTGTGAATCTGAATACTCAGGGAGCGTTCATCCATGGCCACGTCTGCCGTTCATTCCAATGCCTTCAACTTCCTCAGCTTTGTCGAAGCCGGGGTCGACTCTCGCACCGGTCAGTACACCTGCTCCATCAGCCTGCCCGAACTCAAGTGCAATGCCCTGTGCGGCCCCGCGCTGCCACTGCGCCTGAGCTTCAACCCGCTCGCCACCCAGTTGAACAGCAAGGACCGCAACAGCGGCTTCGGTTGTGGCTGGAGCCTGGCGCTTTCGCAGTACAACCCGACGACCCAAATGCTCTCCCTGAGCACCGGCGAATCCTTCAAGGTCACCGGCAGCGGATTGCAGCCGGCCATCCGCGAACAGAAGATCGAAAGCTTTCACTTCTACGAAGAACAGGGTGACACCGGCCCGCTCTACTGGGTGGTGCATAAGTCCGGCTTGGTGGAGCACCTGACACCCGGCGGCCCGGACGGCGTGGCCTTGCCCAGCGCCATCTATTCGGCGCAGGGCCACAAGATCGAGTTGTTCTACGAGGTGTTCAAGGAGGTGCGCGCCCTGACCGAGATCCGCGACAGCTATGGCACCGTGCTGCGAATCGGGCGCACCGACGCGGCCGTC
>NZ_FOEO01000024.1:24043-78420 GCF_900110765.1 Pseudomonas sp. NFACC02 | reverse complement strand
AGCTGGGCACTTTTGGTTACTTTTGGTGCCTTTTCAAAAGTGACCCGCCGGAGGGGCGGAAAGGTGAATCGGCGCCACCCGAGAAAATGGATCTGCCCATCGAGTACGGCCCAGAGCGAGCTCGCTCTTGGGATTCGCTCCGCGGTTACACCATGCGCCGTACGGTGTTGTCCTTGCGCACGAAGTGATGCCAGACCGCAGCGACCACATGCAAGCCAATGACGTAGTAGAAGATCGTCCCCAGCAACACATGGTAGTGTTCCAGGGTTTCAGCCGTGTCCTTGGAGATATCGAAAGGCGCCGGGATCGCCAGCGAGGTCAAAGGAACCGGCAATGCGCCGCGTTCCAACAGGACCGTGAACAGCCCCAGCAACGGCTGCGCGAAAAGAAACGCATACAACGCATAATGCGACACCGTAGCGGCAAGCCGGAGAAAGCCTTCCAGCGGCGGAGTAATGTGGGGCGGTGCATGACGGTGCCGTTCTGCCACGCGGAAAAAAGCCATGATCAGCACCACGATCCCCACCCAGAAGTGCGATTGCACCACAAAGGTTCGCAGGTCAGTGCCTTTGGCGAACTGACTGCGACTGAGTATCAGGATGTACGCCAGGACGATCAGGGCAGCCATCACCCAATGGAACCAGCGAGCTCGGTAGCTGTAGCGTTCAGTATTCGATGGTACGGTCACGGTCAATTCCCTCGGTTTTTGATGTTCTGGCCTGATTTAAACAGGTCCGCGATAAGAACACGATGAGTGCCACAGGTTTCAGCAGGCCTGCGCATAGCGTCTTCAATTTCCGTGCCGCGTGCCTTTCGCAAGGGGGGACAGTTGGAACTGCGCTTTAAAGATCGTTAGTTCCTCATATAACGTGAATGATGCTCATAAGAACACTATGAGTGGTACGACGTTATACCTATAAACATCGAAACATTTCTTATTCGCTATTTAATGAGCGTATTCAAACGAGGGTATGAAAAGCGATCGTTTGGATTCGTGACCTTGGTCATATGATCAAGGTTTTTTATAATTATTCGTGATTGCTAAACCATCAAAACGGATTTGACAGGTCATCCCCTTGGATCCATCGTTACCCCCGGAAGGTTCAGATTTTCTGACTCTCAGTCTGATCGGACTGGCATTTTGCCTGGCGGGGCTGGGACCCTCTTCACCATCAATGGACACCTGCACACAGGACTCATCTCATGGAAGTCCCCGGATTCGCTCGCCTGTTGAAACAGAAAAATATGGATTCCGAAGTCTGGTGGGATTCTTCGCCGACCCTTTATGGCGCGTTTAAAGATCGAATGATTTTAAAGTACCCGAACATGTTTCATCTGATTGAGAGTTGGCTTCCCGATAACTTTTCAGCCAGTCAATCAGGTATCAGTGGGGCAACTACCAATCCGCGGCTGGTTGCACGCGCTGTGCTTGAAGATCCTCGGCGATGGCAAGCCTTTACCGATTGCTTTCGCCCGCAATTGGGGGAGGCCGAAAAAGCGCGTCAGCTCTACGACCATGTCATCCTGGAAGGCGCGCGGGAACTTCGCGCGTTATGGGACGCCACGCAACAACGTCAAGGCTGGTTGTCTGCACAGATCGAAGGCGGCGAACGTATGCACGAGCACCCGCTCGTCGCACGGGGACTGCAACTGGCCAGTCTGGCCCCCAACGTGATGATCAAAGTGCCGGGTAGCGAGCAAGGGTATCGGGCGATCGAGCAACTGGTCGCTCAGGGATGTTCGATCAACAACACATTCTGCTTCACCGTTTCGCAGTTTGTGGCCTGCCTCCAGGCCATCCACAGCGGTCGTCTGCGCGCACGCATGTCAGGTGTGAACACGGATCGGGCGCGCTATGTCATCACGTTCATGATAGGGCGACTGGGCGCTGAGCATGAATTTGAACGTCAGGCCTCACTGCAACGGCTGTGCCTGACGGCGGCGGACCGGCGTTGGGCGGAACTGGCTGTCTACCAGGCAATGCAGGCGCTATTGCGCCGTTGGCAGACACCGGCGCGCCTGCTCCTGTGCAGCCTCAAGGTCGACACGGATGGACGCGGACGCGAGCATTGCTGGCACCTGCAGCGCACGGGTGCGGACACGACCTTGTATACGCTGACGCCGGATATCCTGGAATTTCTCATCCGCCGTCAGCAGTGCAATCAGCCTGTGACGCCAGCCACTGAATGGGTGCAGGTCCCCCAGCGTGTCCTGAACCGTTTGATGGCGATTCCCTACTTCAATCAAGCCTACTTCGAAGGGGAGCTTGCGCCGACCCGATTCGCTCTTCATCCGGCCTTCGTCACGGCCAGCCACGACGCCCAGGAAGGCCAGGAGCGCCTGCTTGCGTTTGTAAAAGGCGCAGGCAACAGGTCGCCGCTTCCCGCCATGACACCCCTGAGCGATCGCGTCAGGAATGATGCGGCGATGGGGCGTGCGTCATGAACCGCATGATCGCGCTCTGGGCCCATCCGCGCTCGCGTTCCACGGTGCTGGAACGGGTATTCATCGAACGAGGGGATTTCGAGGTCTTCCACGAACCCTTCGCCTACATGGCCTTCGATAAGCATTCGGCCATTCCCCATGACAATCTGGAAGGTGATCTGCCGCGTAGCTACGAAGGGATCAAAGCTTTGTTGCGCAGTGCGCGGGAAAGGCGCCACGTTTTTCACAAGGACATGTGTTACCACTGCGTGGACGACCTGAAAGCGGACGCCGAATTCCTGCTTGAACAGCAGCATGTGTTCATCATTCGCGAGCCGGGGCGTGCCATCGTTTCGCACTTCGCGATGTTTGCCCAGATGCCCTTGCACGCTATCGGTCACAAGGCGCTGTACGAAATCTTCTGCCGGGTCACCAAGCTCACCGGCAAGATTCCGTATGTCATCAATGGTGATGTTCTGGCGAACCATCCGGAAGACACCTTGCGCCGACTCTGCGATCACTTGGAACTGGAATTCGTACCCGAGGCACTGCGTTGGACGCCGTCCTGCCCGCCGCAGTGGCAGGCCTGGCGCAGCTGGCACAAAGACGCCGAACGCAGCACGCACATTGTCGCGGCGACAAAGGATTTCGACGAGCGACAACTCACGTCCCGACCGCACCTGATGGGGTACTACCACGCCCACCGGCCGTTCTATGAACGCATGAATCAATTCACTCAGCAGGGACGCTCATGAAAAAAATCCTCATCACCGGCGCTGCCAACGGCATAGGCAGAGCGACGGCCATTGCTTGCGTGGAAGCCGGTTATAACGTCATTGCCGCCGACAAGGACAAACAGGGTTTGCGTGACCTTCAGAACATTCTGCCCTCTCATCGGCTGGAGGCCTATTTTGCCGACTTCTCAAAACCCGACACGTATCAGTCCTTCATCAGTGACCTTTACCAGCATGACGATCGCCTTGCATTGCAAGGCCTGGTGAATAACGCGGGCCTGTATCACGGCAAAAGTGTTTTCGAATACAGCGATGAGGAAATGGAAGAAATGTGGGCGGTGAACCTCAAATCGTTGATCTTCCTGTCAAGGGACTTCGCCCGTCACGAACTGCAAGCGCCGCACGCGCGCAGCATCGTCAACATCACGTCCGTGGCCGGTGAGGTCGGCAGCATGGATGCGCTCTATGGCGCCACCAAGGCCGGCGTCATCGGCCTGACCAAGGCCAACGCCTGGAATTTCGCGCCGCGCATACGCGTCAATGCCGTTTCGCCGGCGTTGATCCGCAATACTTCGATCCATGAACGGATCCCCGAACACCGGCGCAAGGAGTACGAGCGGCAGGAGGTGCTCAATACGCCGATTCAACCGGAGGGTGTCGCCGATGTGATCCTGTTTCTGCTGTCCGAACAGAGCCGCCACCTGACCGGCAAAGTCATCCCCGTGGATAACGGTGCTTACCCCCGTTGAGGCGGGGTCTGGATACTCAGGGAGTTTGGAATCATGCAACGGAAAAAATTGCTTATCGTGGGCGGCGGCAACCTGTGTCTGCAGGTCTTGCAAATCCTCGCGCCCCGCAATCTGTTCGACTTTCATGTGGCAAGCCGCAACCTGGAACAAGCGACCCGCTTGTGCAATCTGGTCAGGTTGGGCGCATTGCAACTGGACGTGGCGGTTTGTATTCAGGCATGGGAGATGGACCTGACGGAGTCGGCCATCGACCGCAACGCCGAAACGCTGTCCCGGATCAAACCGGATGTCATCCTTAACTGCGCGTCTTTGCAGTCCTGGCGGGTCATTACGCAACTGCCCAAGGCGTCGTTCGATGCTCTGGATCAAGCGCAGTTGGGCCCTTGGCTGCCGATGCACCTGGCGCCAGCCTACGCGTTGATGCGTGCGGTCAAACAATCCTGCCCCAAGAGCCTGGTGATCAACGCGGCGTTCCCCGACGCGGTCAACGCCGTGTTGTACAAGGTCGGGATGGCGCCGGATGTCGGCGTGGGGAATATCGCGAACCTGATTCCTGCCACGCGCTGCGCCATCGCCCGGCTTGGGCGGTGCGAGCCGTTGCAGGTCTGCGTCAAATTGATTGGCCAACACTTCTTCAGCCATTACGTGCCACGCCATGGTCTGCCGCAAGAGGCGAATTTCAACTTGTCTTACTGGATCGATGGCCGGGAACGCACTGACGAATTCAGTGCAGACGTGATCTTTCGCAGCGTGGCGGACAATTTCCGTCGCCTGGGCGGCGTCGATGGACAGTACCTGACGGCGATGTCAGCCATCACTGTCCTGAAAAACCTGTTCGCCGATGAAGAGGTGCATGTCCATGCGCCCGGGCCCCACGGCTTGCCGGGCGGTTACCCGGTGAAAGTCGGGATGGGCCAGGTGCTGCTAGGTCTGCCTTACGGGGTCAGGCGCGATGAAGCCATTCTGATCAATGAGGCCGGGCAACGACAGGACGGCATTCAGTCGATCCTGGCGGACGGCACCGTGCTGTTCGGGCGCGCGCAGATGAACGTGATGGAGCAAATGCTCGGCTACTTCGTAGCGGATATGAAGGTCCAGGACGCGGCCGAATGCGCCCATGAGCTAGGCCGCAAATATCAAGCGTTTGCGCTCAACATCAGCCAACAGGGAGTAAGCCATGTTCCCCAGCAACGCATCTTTGCCCGTCAGTTCGGCTGATTGCCCTGATCTGAACGGTGCCTGTCAGGCCTTGCCCCATCAAGCCTACACCGAGCAATACAACGCCGATTTTGTGAGTCGCTGGGACGAACTGATCGACTGGAACAAGCGCGCGGAGGGGGAGGGGGCATTCTTTTCGCAACTGCTGCTGAAGGCCGGCGCCTGCCGGATACTCGACGCCTCCTGCGGCAGCGGTTTTCATTCGGTGCAGCTTCGCCGCGCGGGGTTTGATGTGACGGCCAGCGATGGCAGTCCGACCATGGTCAGGCAGGCCAAGGCCAACTTTGCCCGTCACCAACTGCAGATTCCTGCGCTGTGTTGCGACTGGCACGCACTCGACCCTCGACAGCTGGGTATGTTTGATGCGGTGCTGTGCCTGGGCAGCTCCCTGTGCCATGTTTTCGAGGAAACCGAGCGTATCGCAGTGTTGAAGCGGTTCCGCCGACTCCTCAGACCGGGCGGCGTGTTGCTGGTTGATCAGCGTAATTTCCAGGCCATTCTCGCCGGGCAGTTCACGTCATCCGGGCGCTATTACTACTGCGGCAAAACCGCGAAGGTCACCTTGGGCGAGTTGCACGACTCTTTGTGCGAGTTCGTGTACACCTTTGCCGATGGCGCCTGCTATCGCTTGCGCGTGTTCCCCATTTTGCCGGGGCGGTTGCGAGCCGAAATGACAGCGGCCGGTTTTGAGGTGCAGCAAAGCTACGGCGATTTCAAACCTGTCTACGACCCGATGAGCGCCGACTTCATCATTCATCAGGCGCATGTTTAAGTCACACAAGGAGGTGTCCCCATGGATATGCAACGGCAACCGCAACCTTTGCATGGCAACCTGTTCGCCCACGACTTCAAGTCTGGCGCTGCGCCTGAGGGCCAACGCGCGTCCTGTGTGATCTGGCTGACAGGCCTGTCTGCGGCCGGAAAATCCACCATTGTCGACGGACTGAACCCGGTGTTGCAGGCACGCGGTCTCAAGACCTGCATCCTGGATGGCGACTCGTTGCGCAGTGGTTTGTGCCGGGACCTGGGGTTTACGGATCAGGACCGGGATGAAAACGTTCGACGTGTGGCGGAGGTCGCGGCATTGATGGCCGACGCCGGCCTGACGGTCATGGTGGCGCTCATTTCGCCAACCCGTGCCGCGCGGCATTACGCGCGTTCGATCATCGGCACTGAACGCTTCGTCGAGGTCTTCGTCGATGCGCCGCTGGCGGTCGCCGAAAACCGTGATCCCAAAGGTTTGTACCGGCGAGCCAGGGCGGGTGAAATTCGTGGCTTTACGGGCATCGATTCGGTGTACGAGCCTCCAGTGTTTCCGGAGGTGCATATTCGCAGCGATCAGGTCAGCGTGGCGGCAGCGGTGAAGGCGATTGACGATTGGTTACGTCATTCGCGAGGTTTTTGAGGCGCCAATTCCGCATGGTTTGAAGCGCATCGAACCAGGTTGTCAGAAAGTCCGGCGTGTTGGCCCATCTCTGCCATTATTGAAGCTTCTGCCAATGCTGGGGACGGGCCATGTCCATCGGTCAGTTGAAGATCAACGCTATCCGTCTGATCGGCGGGGTCAGTGTGCTTGATTTTCTGAATACGTGTGATGGTCGAAGGCCTGGCACGTCGCTGGTGGCGGTGGTGGACAAGCTCTCGAACCTTGAGGAGATCGTGCACTGGTTTCTTCACGCCGGGCTGATCGGCGAGGATGAGCACGCGCGGTGTGTGGACCTGGTGCAGCAGTCGTCCTGGCATTCACTGACGGCCTTCAAGCAGTTGATCGATTTCCGTGAGTCGCTTTATCGGTTGTTTCTGGCGATCGCTTCGGGAAATCCGGCAACGGCCGGCGAGCTTGATGCGTTGAACGAAGTGTTGGTTTCGACGGCTTCGCAGCGCGTATTGGTTTCAACGCCGGTCGGGGTCGTCTGGGCCTGGCGTCCATGCGACACGCTCGATGGGATGACCGCCGGGTTCATGGGGCGGATCGCGGTACAGGCAGCAACGTTGCTGACTTCACCCGACCTGGCGAAGCTCAAGCTGTGTGCATTGCCCGATTGCGATTGGTTGTTCGTGGACACGTCGAAGAATGGGCGTCGGCGGTGGTGCCAGATGAATGTGTGCGGAGCCAAGGAAAAGGCCCGGCGTTCGTACAAGAGCAACGTAGGCTGGCGCTAACGCGCTTCGCTGTCCTGATGCGTGTGCTTGATCGTTCCCACGCGGAGCGCTGGCACGATCGCAATGCGGCTCTGCTTTTTGATGATGGCCACCCCGAACCGCAAAAACGCGGTATCTGATCCCCCAGCAACAAAAACCAGGGAACCTGCCTGTTTCCCAAGCTTCTTATCTCTTGTTCAAGGCAGTCGCGACACCGGTCGTGGCGCAGAGCACAGAGAGCACTTGCATGAGCGATATCCGTATCGGCATCTCGGGCTGGCGCTACGTGCCGTGGCGCGGTGATTTCTACCCGGAAGGTCTGGTTCAGAAAAATGAACTCAAATTCGCCTCCAGAGCGGTGAACAGCATTGAAATCAATGGCTCGTTCTACTCCCTGCAGTCGCCGGATCTTTACGCGCGGTGGTATGGCGACACGCCCAAGGGCTTCGTTTTCAGCGTCAAAGGCCCTCGCTACATCACCCACGTCAGGCGTTTGAACGACATCGCAGAGCCCATGGCCAATTTCTTTGCCTCGGGCATCTTTCAACTCAGGGACAAGCTGGGCCCGATTCTCTGGCAGTTTCCACCCAGCTTCAAATTCGACGCCGAGAAATTCGAAGCATTTTTGCGGTTATTGCCCTTCGATGGCAAAGCGGCCAAGGCGTGTGCCAAACAGTGCGCCCCGCGCATGGAAAAGCCGGGTTATCTGGACATCCCGGCGAAAGCCAGACTGCGTCACGCCGTGGAGATACGTCATGAGAGTTTTGCCGTTGCCGAGTTCATCACGTTGCTGCGCAAGTACAACGTCGCGTTGGTGATCGCTGACACGGCAGGAAAATGGCCGTATCTGGAAGACCTCACCAGCGATTTCGTCTACCTGCGCCTGCACGGCGATAAGGCGCTGTACGCCAGCGGTTACAGCTCGAAGGCGCTCAAACGCTGGGGCGACCGTATCGAGGCGTGGCAGCAGGGATCGCAGCCTGAAGACGCGCATCTCACCGTCGCCAAATCGCCCCGTGCCCGCAAGTCGCGGGATGTCTACTGCTATTTCGACAACGACATCAAGGTCAGGGCGCCTTATGACGCCCGTTCGTTGCTGGAGCGTTTTGGCCTGACCGCCGACCTGGAAGTCGCCCCTGGCGATCTGCAAGGAGTGAAGTTTTGACCAGTGCCCTGATTCCCGAAGGCATCGCCAACCGCCGGCAAAAGGCTTCAACCGAGGTCACGCTCAACGTGCTGACGATGAACATGCACATGGGCTTCGGTTTCCTCAACCGACGCTTCATCCTCCCGGAATTACGCGATGCGGTGCGCAGCGTGTCGGCGGACGTGGTGTTCCTGCAGGAGGTGCATGGCGAGCAGCAGAACCATGCACAGAAGGTGAAGAACTGGCCGACGACCTCGCAGTACGAGTTTCTCGCCGACAGCATGTGGAACGATTTCGCCTACGGTCGTAATGCGGTGTACCCCCACGGTCATCATGGCAATGCGTTGTTGTCGAAATATCCGATCGTTCGTCATGAAAACCTCGACATTTCGATCCTTGGCACCGAAGAACGAGGCTTGCTGCATTGCGTGTTGCAGGTCCCGGGTTTTGGCGAGGTCCACGCCATTTGCGTGCACCTCGGACTCAAGGAGATGCACCGTCAACAGCAGCTGTCGTTAATGGCGGAGCTGGTGTCGCGCTTGCCGCAGGACGCGCCGGTGATCATTGCCGGGGATTTCAACGACTGGCGGCAGAAGGCCGACGCTGTCTTACAGCCGACCGGTTTGCGTGAAGTGTTCGTCGAATCGTTCGGCGCCCCGGCCAAGAGTTTTCCGGCGCGCTTCCCGTTGCTGCGTCTGGACCGTATTTATGTGCGCAATGCCCGTCCCCGGGCGCCCAGGGTGCTGTCGAACCGACCCTGGTCGCACCTTTCCGATCATGCGCCGTTGGCGGTGGAGGTCACACTATGAAGGCGTTCCATGATCAATGTGGTATCTGGCAAGACGGCAATTCCGTGGAACTGCTGATCAATGGCGAGGATTTCTTCACCAGCGTCTTTGAGCACATTCGCGCGGCGCGGCGCGAGGTGTTGATCGAGACGTTCATCATTTTCGAAGACCGCATCGGGGAAGGCTTGCAGCAAGCGGTGATCGAGGCGGCCAGCCGCGGTGTGCGCGTGGTGATTACGGTCGATGACTATGGCACCAGCGACCTGAGCACGGCGTTCGTGCAGAAAATGGTCAGCGCGGGTGTGCAGATTCAGTTGTTCGATCCGCGCCCGAAATTCATGGGCATGCGCACCAACCTGTTTCGCCGGCTGCACCGCAAAGTGGTGGTGATCGATGCCGAACTGGCGTTCATGGGGGGCATCAATTACAGCGTGGATCACATGTCCGACACCGGCGTGACTGCCAAACAGGATTACGCGGTGCTGGTGCGCGGCCCTATCGTTGCCGACATTTATCGCTCGACGCTGGGCATGCTTGGGCCTGCGCTGCGTGGCTCCTTCGCGCCGCTCAAAGCGGTCACCCGCCAGGCAGGAAGCGCGCGCATGCTGCTGGCCGAGCGTGACAATCGCCAGCACACCACCGACATTGAAGAGCAATACCTGTTGGCCATGCGCGGCGCTACCCAACGCATTACCATCGCCAACGCCTATTTTTTCCCCAGCTACCGGTTTCTGCGCGAGCTGCGCAATGCCGCGCGCCGTGGCGTCAAGGTCACGCTGATCCTGCAAGGCCAGCCGGACATGCCGTTCGTGCGCATGTGCTCGCGCCTGACGTACACCTGGCTGCTGCGCGAAGGTGTGGTGATCCATGAGTACAAGCAGCGCGCGCTGCACGGCAAGGTCGCATTGATCGACCATGAATGGTCCACGGTGGGCTCCAGTAACCTTGATCCGCTGAGCCTGGCGTTGAATCTGGAAGCGAACCTGTTCATCCGCGACCACGCGCTGAACCAGCAACTGCACGAGCATCTCAAGGAGTTGGCTGCTGCCCACAGCAAGCAGGCCAGCCTGAAAGGTCTGGCGAAAGGACAGTGGTGGCGGGCGCCCATGATTTTCTTGAGCTTCCACTTTCTGCGGCATTTTCCGGCGATTGCCGGTCTGTTTCCGGTACACGGACCGCGCTTGAAACCCGTGCGCGCGCCGGACGTGATTCCTCAAGCGAGCGAACTCAAGCGCGAGCTGTCGCCTGATCAGGAGAAAACGCTATGAACGGAGTTTCGCAAGCGTCCGCCGGGCAAGACAAAACGTCCGCGCCGGGCAAGCACAAGGTCTGGCTGACGTGGGCCAAGCGTGGATTCACGGTGTTTTTTTTCATTGCCGTGCCGGTTTTGCTGTTCATGCTGGTCAGAAATCTCGACTGGAATGAGGTGGCGCACGCCCTGGAGTCATATAAGGCAAGCACACTGGCGCTCGGTTTTGTCGTCGCTGCTGGCAGCTACCTGACCTACTGCGGATTCGATGTCCTGGCACGACGTTACACCGAACACAAGCTGTCAGTGACGCAGATCGTCCCGGTGACCTTCGTCTGTTATGCCTTCAACCTGAACCTGAGTTCCTGGGTCGGCGGCATCGCACTGCGTTATCGGTTGTATTCGCGCCTCGGGCTCGATGTGCCGACCATCACCCGGATTCTGAGCCTGAGCCTGGTCACCAACTGGCTGGGTTACATGCTGCTCGCGGGGTTTGTATTTGCTGGCGGGTTCATTGACCTGCCCGCAGGCTGGAAGATCGGCGATACCACACTGCAACTGATCGGCTTCGTATTGTTGGCCCTGTGCTTCGGGTATTTCCTGGCGTGCCGGTTTTCAAAACGCCGGAGCTGGACGATTCGCAAGCAGAAACTGGTGCTGCCGTCGCTCAATCAGGCACTGCGGCAGGCGTTGCTGGGGGCATTGAACTGGGGGCTGATGGCGTTGTTGATCTTCATACTGCTGCCGGAAAAGGCCTTCTACCCGGCGGTGCTGGGGATTCTGTTGATCAGCAGCATCGCCGGTGTCATCGCGCACATTCCAGCGGGGCTCGGGGTGCTGGAAACCGTGTTCATTACCCTGATGCAGCACCAGTTCAGCAAGGGTCAGTTACTGGCAGCGCTGATTGGTTACCGGGTCATCTACTTTCTGATCCCGTTGATGTTGGCGGTGGTGGTGTATCTGGTGCTGGAGAAACGCGCCAAGGCCCTGCGCAGCAAGAATGAAGCGCGCAACGCCCGTTGAGCGCTTGTAGGTGCAGGGTAAAGGCATCTAGAGGCGTG
This sequence comes from Pseudomonas sp. NFACC02, assembly GCF_900110765.1. Classification (GTDB taxonomy): domain Bacteria; phylum Pseudomonadota; class Gammaproteobacteria; order Pseudomonadales; family Pseudomonadaceae; genus Aquipseudomonas. The sequence continues at coordinate 66,908 of NZ_FOEO01000024.1, read as the reverse complement.
GGGTTTTCAATTGGCCCCTGCGAAGATCCGCACCGCATCCACAGCATCATTGGTGCCGTTACTGATCTGCACGATCGCCGAGCCCGCCTGATCGGCCAGCTCCACCCCTTTAGCCGCATTGGTGCGGGTGTTGTCCATGCTCATGATCGCCTGACGGGTTTCGGTCTGGATCAACTGGATCATCTCGGAAATCTCCTGCGTCGAGCGACTGGTACGCCCGGCCAGTTGGCGCACCTCGTCGGCGACCACGGCGAACCCTCGACCCTGATCACCGGCCCTTGCGGCTTCGATGGCGGCGTTGAGGGCCAGCAGGTTGGTCTGATCGGCGATGCCGTGGATGGTGTTGACGATGGTCGTGATCTGCTCCGACCGTTCGCCCAGTTGGCCGATGATGCGCGACGAGTCGTCGATGTTGCGCGAGATCTGGCGCATCTCGCTGGCCGCCTGTTGAATCACCTGAGTGCCTTGTTCGGCGACTTTCTGCGTCTGCACGGAGATGTGATAGGCCTGCGCCGCGCTGTGGGAATCCTGCTCATGTTTCTCGATGCGCGCGGTGACGTCTGAGGCAAATTTGACGACTTTCAGCAGCTTGCCGCAGGCGTCGTACACCGGGTTATAGGAAGCCTCGAGCCACACCGTCCGACCGTGCTTGCCGACGCGTTTGAACTGACCGCTGAAAAATTCCCCCTTGTTCAACTGGCGCCAGAAGTCCTGATACTCCGGACTGCTGGTGAGTTCGGAGGGGCAAAGCATCTTGTGGTGCTTGCCCAGCAACTCCTGGCGGCTGTAACCGAGCAGGCGTAACAGGTTATCGTTGGCGCCAATGATGCGGCCTTCCAGGTCGAACTCGATCACGGCCATCGCACGGTCGATTGCCTGCAATTTGTTGCGGGTCTCACTCTCCGACTGTAGCTTTTGAGTGACGTCCAACGCGTATTTGACGATCTTCACCACCGTCCCGTTGGCATCCCTGATCGGGTTATAGCTCGCCTCCAGCCAGACCGTGCTGCCGTTGCCCGCCACGCGCTGAAAGGTCGCCGACACGAATTCGCCATTGCGCAGTCGGGACCACAACTGCGCGTACTCGGCGCTACGTACATGTTCGGGGGTGCAGAACATGCTATGCGCTTTCCCGATCACCTGTTCGGGGCGATAACGGAGGGTGGTGCAAAAGTTATCGTTGACGCTGAGCACGATGCCATTGACATCGAACTCCACACTGGCCATGGAGCGGTTGATGGCTTCCAGCAGACCAGCTTGAAGGGCGACGGTCGACTGAAGTTGCTGAATGAGTCTGGTCTTGGAGGCGTCGAAAAACATGATGGCGGCTCAGGCAAGTGGAACGGCAGGGTTTTCCGTTCCATGGCCTGAAGAGCGAAAACAATGCTCAGCTGCGTATTCCGTTGGCAGTGCAGTGATCATCACAAAAGTGATATCAAAAAGCTACGAAAAAGTTGTACAGCTCGTCGGTTTTGTACAAGTAACTGTTCATTGGCCTGGATTCTCGCCTGACGTCACGCATCCCTTTTGCGCAGAATCATTCGCCAGCAAGCCAGCTTGTAGGGTGCGCATTTCCACTATTTGGGTGACGCTGACGGTGTGGTTTGTCCTAACGGCCAAACTGTTCCGCCTTCGGCGGGTTACTTGAAGACACCAAGTAACCAAGTGTTGGGCTCCCGGCTTGGCCCTCCTGCGTCGGGTACCCGCACTCCGACGACGCTCCGTGGGCCCGCGCCGAACGGACATCCCTGTCCTGACGGCGCTCTCGCGGCATCCATGCCGCTCGGCGCCACTGCGCGTCGTCTGCGTTTGGCCTGCACCCAAGTCGCGCTTTGTGGTGTCTGGCCTGCTGCGGTATGAAGATCAAAAGCCAGAGCGCGCTTTGCGCTGCTAGATTCAACACCGAAATCGTTGAATAAACATAAAACCGGTGGGAGTCAGCTTGCTGACGAATGCGGTTTGTCATTCACCTTTGATGAAACTGGCTCACTCCCATCGCGAGCAAGCTGATTGTTCCGACGCTCCGCGTGGTAACACATTCAATGACGCTCTGCGTCATCCGGGATGTGGCGCATGCTGGCAGGCGTTGCGACTCTCAAAACCGGACTGACACCACCGGTCCGAGAACCATAGAATCTCCCACCACCGGGGGCTGTTCATCCAGATAAGGATTGGAAGCGTTATGAAAATCGGACTCATCGGCTACGGCAAGGGCGGGCGCTTCTTTCATGCACCGCTGCTCGCCAGCCTGATCGGCGCCAGCTTTGCCGGCGTTGTAACGCGCTCGCCTGAACGTCGCCAGGCGCTGAGCAAGGACTATCCCAAGGTTCCGGCCTTCGACAGCCTGGCTGACATGGTTGCGGCGGGCGTCGACGCGGTAGTGATCTCTACCCCTTTGGCGTCACGACGGGCACTGATCCTGGAGGCCATCGAACAGGGCGTGCCGGTGGTCAGCGACAAACCCTTCGCGCCCGACGCAACACAGGCACAGCAACTGGTCGACGCCGCCGATCGCCGGAACGTGCTGCTGAGTGTTTACCAGAACCGTCGTTGGGATTCGGATTTCCTCACCGTGCGCAAGCTGATCGATCAAGGCGTATTGGGTGACGTCAGGCGCTTTGAGTCCCGCATCGAGCGTTATTCGCCTTCCTCGGTGGGCAAGGAAAGCGGCGGCGGGATCCTGCGTGATCTGGGCAGTCACCTGGTGGATCAGGCGATGCAACTGTTCGGGCCGGTCAAGCGTGTCTATGCCGAGCTTGAATTCGCCACGCCAGCGCAGAACGTCGATCACGGCTTCTTCCTTTCACTGATTCACGCCAGCGGCATGACGTCGCATCTGTGGGGCAACTGCCTGCAAAACGCTCAAGGTCCGCGTTTTCGGGTCAACGGGTCGCAAGGCTGCTATACCGTGGATGGCCTCGACGGCCAGGAAGCAGCGGCACTGGCAGGGTTGTCTCCCGGATCCGAAGGCGAGCGCTGGGGCGTGGAGGAACATCGTCGCTGGGGCTGGTTCGAGCACGGCGAACACCGCGAGCGAGTGCCGTCCGAACGCGGCGACTGGCCGGCGTTTTATCGGCAGTTGCAGGACGCGGTGGTGAATAAAGGGCGTAATCCAGTGGACGCCCGGGATGCCGTGGCGTCGGCGAAGGTGCTGGATGCCGCGAGGATCAGCGCGCTGGAAGGGCGAGTGGTGGTCCTGTAACGGACCGCGCACTGTGTCGGAATTGGGGGCGCCGGCCAGTTGGCGAATCCGACCCTTTTGTTTTATGGGTTTGAACGCAGACGCGCGTGACGGGTCAGACACCGTCGGCGCGTTTTTGTAGGCGCGCGTTGGCCCTGATCAAGGATCATCCGGGGTGCCTGATGCACCGCAGCATTCCTTTTGCGAGCAGGCGCGCGCCGGCGACCGATCGGTGCGGGACTTGCCCGAACCCCGGTTTCGTCCAGTGCCAGCAGGCATTTGAGGGCTTGTTGAGCGATTGCTGATCAATTATGTTGCCGAGTACGAACACCGGCCTTAGACTGCCGCCCCTCGTAAATTGAGTGCCCGATGGCGCTTGGAGACTACGGCGCTTTTTAAACTCGGGCCAAGGCGCTCCCTTGATTCGCCTTAATGCACGTTTTTTTATAGAGAAATCAATGACCAAGGAAAAGTTGCTGGCGATGCCGGCCGATGACTACATGAACGCGGAGCAACACGCTTTCTTCGTCAAGCTGTTGCAAGACATGAAAGTGGAAATCCACGAGCGCATCGAGCAGAGCCGTATCGCTATCGAAAGCCTGGACACTCCGGCTGATCCTGCTGACGCTGCTTCCGTCGAAGAAGAGCGCCACTGGCTGGTCAATGTGATCGACCGCGATCAGCGCATGCTTCCACAGCTGGAAATGGCCCTGACCCGTATCGCCGAAGACACGTTTGGCTGGTGCGATGACAGTGGTGAGCCTATCGGCCTGAAGCGTCTGCTGATCAGCCCGACCACCAAGTACTGCATCGAAGCCCAGGAACGCCACGAACAGATCGACCGCCACCAGCGTCAGGCCTGATCCGGCCGACAGGATGGTCAAGGCCCGACTGCCTGTTTCCAGGCAGTCGGGCTTTTTGTCGCCTGCAGTTTACTGATGCGCCTCAGGTGCACTTTCTTTCGTAAATCCGACCGACTACCACCATCGACTCATGGCGCAAGGCCTCTATGTGGCGTTTAATGCTTTCAAAATAATGATAAGCAGGTTCACGGATATGGCTGCGAATGGACGTTACACCGCGACGCTTCCTCCACAACTGCCAAAGGCGAGCGCTCCGACGTCCGTCAGGGGATCGCGCTGGCTGATGCCGTTGTTGCAGAGCATGGCGTTGTGCCTGGTGCTGGGGGCGATGGCCTGGGGCGGGGTGTCAGTGTATGTCTGCTTGCCGTTGAGCCTGCTGGTCCTGTGGTTGCCACGTCTGTTCGCGGCCCGTGGGGTGCCCGCGCCCGAGGCCGTCCAGGAAGACGCCCTTGGCAAACTGACCCGCGATCTGTCCCGCAGCACCAGCCACAATGCGCTGTCGGCGGCGGCGGTTGCGTATTCGGTCAGGCAACTGGCGGGCAAGCTGCAATCCCAGGTCGATGCTGCCGAGCAGATCGTCAGCAGTGCCGACGTGATGATCGCCACCGAGCGGGCGACCTCTTCGCTCAGTCAGCAAGCCCTCAGCGCCGCCAGCGAAGCGCGGCAGAGCAGCGATGCGGGGCTGAGCGTTCTCAACGCATCCATCACCTTGATGCACCAACTCAGTGAGCGCGCCGACAACAGCCGGCACCTGATCGAAGCACTCAGCCAGCGCAGTGAAGATATCCAGCGGGTGACGGCGGTGATTCAGTCGATCGCCAGCCAGACCAACCTGCTGGCGCTCAACGCCGCGATTGAAGCGGCCAGGGCCGGTGAACATGGTCGCGGGTTTGCCGTGGTCGCCGATGAAGTACGGGGGCTGGCGGGACGTACCGCATCGGCCACCGGCGAGGTCGGGGAAATGGTGGCCGACATTCAGCAACGCACCGCGCAGGTGGTCGAGCAGATCCGCCAGTTGTCCGGCGACCTGAATGGTGGTGTCGAGCAGGTAGAACTGACCGGGCAGCAGCTCGCCAGCATCGCGCGACTGGCTGCGGGTGTGGAGGGGCAGGTCAATGAAATTGCTTTGGGCGCGCAGACCAACCAGGCGCAACTGAGCAGCCTGTTCGTGGCCGTGGAGCAGATGCGCAGTGACCTGGCCATCAGCGACGATCAGACGCGCCAACTGGCCAGGTCGGCGGTGCAAATGGAAGGGCAGGCCGAGACGATCAGTGAACGCCTGGCGGAGGTCGGTCTGGACGATTATCACCAGCGCGTCTATGACCTCGCGCGCGAAGGCGCCAGCCAGATCGCGCAACAGTTCGAGCGCGACCTCGACCAGCGGCGAGTGAGTCTGGAGGACTTGTTCGACCGCGCTTATCAACCCATCGCCAACACGTCTCCGACCAAATACCAGACTCGCTTCGACCGCTATACCGATCAGGTGCTGCCGGCCATTCAAGAGCCGTTGCTGTCGCGTCATGAGGGCCTTGTGTTCGCGATTGCCTGCACACAGCAGGGGTATGTTCCAACCCACAACCAGGCGTTCAGCAAGCCCTTGACCGGTGATGCTGCGGTCGACGCCGTGGCCAACCGGACCAAGCGCAAATTCGAGGACCGTACGGGCATTCGCTGCGGCAGCCATCAGCAACCGGTGCTGCTGCAGACCTATACCCGAGACACCGGCGAACTGATGCACGATCTGTCGGTGCCCATCATGGTCAGAGGCAGGCATTGGGGCGGTCTGCGCCTGGGGTACAGGCCCGAAGGCGGAGCTGTTCAATCCGGTTGATGCAGTGATCACCGTGTGTTGAAAGCGCGGACCCGAATCAGGTCTGCCCATTAATGACGGGTTGTCGTATCTAAAGGTTGTTTATTTACGCGTTGTTTGTTTAGTTTCGCCTTGAAGACGGCGAAGATAATCTCCGAATCAGAGGGATAAATGAGCATAAGTCTTTTAATTGTCTGATAGATGAGTGGGAAGTTTCTGAAGTTCCATTCTCCCCGTTGACGCTGTCAGAGGCGTGAGCATTCTGTGAGTTATAGGTCCGGCTGCAACATGTCCGGATGATCGTCAGCCCTCACAGGTGCTCTGCTTATGAAAGCTTTCCATACACACACAACTTCAAGCTCCGCGGCCAGCGCGTTGAGCGTTACTGTTCGCATTGGCGTGTTCTTCGACGGAACGGGCAATAACCGCGTCAATAGCCAGATTGGCGCCGATTGCCAGGCCATGGCCGAAGTTTATAACAATGCACATATCAAGGAATGCGGGGGTCGGCATTCCGATCCCGGCAGCAGTTATAGCAATGACCTCACCAACATTGCCCGACTGGCCGACTTATATCGGTGTCAGCCCAAAGCCCGGAATGCGGGGGACGGATTGCGGGTTTATCACGCCGTTTATGTCGGAGGCGTGGGTACCACTTCTGGCGGTCGTGATTCCAGAGTGTCGGGTCAGGGTTTTGGGCGAGGTAATACGGGCGTCGTCGCGAAAGTGTATAGAGGCGTCAAAAAGATTGGCGATGTACTCGATACTTTTGAAGCCGACAATCCAGCGTGCGTGATCGCGGCCCTCGAACTGGACCTTTTTGGCTTCAGCCGCGGAGCAGCATCCGCCCGCCATTTCGCCAATGAAGTGCTCAAGGGACCGCGTGGTGCCCTCCAGCCGATCCTCAATACTCGCAAGCTGCCGCTGGCAGCAGATTTTTCCTGGAGCAGCGGTTGTATACGCCTGAAGGTGATCGGGCTTTTCGACACCGTGGCGGCAGTGGGGGGGATTTCCGATCTGGGTAATGTTCGCGATGCCGTCAACACGCGGGTCAATCTGTTTTTGCCGCCGGGGTGTGCGCAGCAAGTCCTGCACCTGGTGGCGGCCGACGAGCATCGACGTAATTTCGCCTTGAACAGTGTGACGCCTGACTGGCCGCGAGAAATCGTGGTACCAGGGAGCCATTCGGATGTCGGCGGCGGTTACCACGCTCAATCGGTGGAGAAGATTGCGCTGAGCCGGCCGCGTCGCAGCCAGGTCAGCGCCAACACGCCGTTCGAAACCACCGATGCCTGGCTGGAAACGCACGCCGAGATGGTCCGCCTGGAGGCGCAGCGATGGATCGATCCGCTGGACGATACGGCATCGATGGGGGTGGAGTGCATCGAACGCGTCGCGCAGCGCGGTTCAGGGACGAAGAGCGTGGTGGCAACCGTGATGTTGGAGCGTCGGGTGTTCGGCCATCTGTCCAGGGTTTACCTGCGGGTGATGCACGCACTGGCGTGCGACGAAGGTGTACCGTTTCAACCTGTCCCAGAGTCGCCGGACCTGAGTCTGCCACCGGAGCTACGGGAGGTGGCGGTTAAACTGATCGCTTATGCGCGCGGGGAAGACGTGTCACTGAGCGACAGCGAGCTGAAGATGCTGTACCAACGATACATTCACTGTTCGGCGCACTGGAACAACACGTTGGGGCGGCGCGGCAGGCTGGTTGAAAGCTTCTTTCTCCACGCTCCGGCAGCCGATGGGAGACTGCGGTTTCCAAATGAAAGTCAGTCGGGGTATCCGCACTAGCCCGGCCCGGTTGTGATCAGGGGTTGTTAGAGGGCATTACCGATTATGTAAGGAAAGATGGCGGCCTGAGTGGCCGCCATCTTTTTCAAGGCCTTCGCTTAGCTGGCTTTGGTCGAATGGAGCAGTTCATTGAGCTCGTCCACGACAGGAGCCCATTCGGCATCTACCCGTAGCTCCTCTTTTAGAAAACGTGCCTGTTGCGGTGTCCAGAAGTCTGCGTCAATGAGCTTCACGTCGTCGGGCAACGAATGGGCACTGACAAACGCGTCGATGCTCGCTTGATCGGAGTCAAGGCCCAACTGTTCGAACAATGTCGCAAGTGTCGGTGGAGTAAGTTCCATAGTGTCTCCCTGGCGGGTCAAAAACCCGGGTTGGCGTGGGCATGGGTGGAGCGTGTGATGCATGTGAGTCCGTTCAGGGTGCAAGAGTTCTAACTGTTTGCCTGAACGATTCAGTACCCTTCGTTCGATGTCCAGGCGACTGGACACAGCCCCCGGCAGGGCGCCCATGTACAAAAATGGTCATATAACGGACGAAAGGCATATATCCCGTATAGACTCTGAGCCGGTAGAATCCACAGCCATGCCAGTCCCCGGCAATCGGGGCGTACCGTTTTTCTCGTATTTTTCTTGCCTGGCCCCGTGGCCGGGCGAGCTCTTATCAGGTTGGGAGTTTGTACATTGGCAGTAAGTAATCTGGATACCCATGCGTTGTTCGTGCTCGGCGATTTGCGCGCGAAGTTGGTGAAGCAGTTCCAGGCACGTTTCGTTTACGTCATCGAGCAGTCCCCTGAAGGCATCTACATGTCTGAAATCGACACCGAAACCGCACTGGTGGTCGATGACAAACCGCGCCTGGAGTTGAAAGTGGGCGATCACTTTCGCGCCGCCGTATTGCCCAGTCGCGAAGGCGGCAAATTCGAGATCAGGTTTCGCGACATCAAGATGACCCTCTACGGTCTGGGCGAGTATGCCTTTGTCGATGTGCCCGAAGGCCACGGTATTGTTTTCAAGGAATCGAACAGCGTGTTCATGGTGTTTGCTGCCCATGAACAGATCCAGCTGGGGTTGAGTAAAGTGCTCAAGTCCGCAACGGCCAAGGCTGCCAAATGGCGCAAGGGCGAACTGGTGTTCAAGGCCAGCGAGTGATCCAGGACGCTCTGTGTCCGCGTTGACGCAGAGCGTCAGTCGCTGCGTTACCGCGCGGAGCGTGGGAACGATCAAAGCCTAAAGCCCAGCCCCCAGGCCCCAGCGCCGTATCACTTCCCTTCACGCCGCCCCTCGGAAACCTCGGGCGGCACATCCCCATCCCCCGCCATACGCTTGCGAAACAACCCCGTCCGGGCCAACAGCAAGGTCGTCACCGGCACCGTAATCGCCAACAGAACCGGAATCAGCCAGGCGTGCAGCACAAGCGTTTCCTTCGTTGCCGAAAAATAGACGATCGACGCCAGCGCCACGCACCACGCACCCAGGGTCGAGGCCAGAGCAGGCGGGTGCATGCGCTGAAAAAAATCTTTCATCCCCAACAGCCCCACCGCACCGACCAGCGCGAACAGACTGCTCAACACCAGCAGTACCGCCGTCAGCACCTCGACCCAGAACGGCAATACGTACAACGAATTCATTCGATCACCTCGCCGCGCAACAGGAACTTCGCCAGGGCGAATGAACCCACGAAACCAAACAACGCGATCAACAGCGCCGCTTCGAAGTAGGTGTCGCTGGCGTAGCGAATCCCCAGGACCAGCATCATCAGCATCGCCAGAATGTAGAGGTAGTCCAGTGCCAGGACGCGATCCTGTGCAGAGGGGCCTTTGAACAGTCGAATCAGGGTCAGCACCATCGCGGCAGTAAACAGGGACAAGCTGAGCAGGATCGCGTGGCTGAGCAGCGGGCTCATTGAAAAATCTCCATCAGCGGACGTTCGTAGGTGGTCTTGAAGTGCTCGATGAACTGCACCTCATCGCCCAGATCGAAGACGTGGAGCAGCAATACGCTGCGATCCAGCGCCAGTTCCGACCACACCGTACCGGGTATCACCGTGCAGATCACCGACAGCGCCGCCAGACCGTGGGCGTCGTGCAGGTCAAGCGGGATCTTGATGAACGCCGAGCGCGGTGATGTGTGGCAAGCACGTAACACGCCCCAGGCCACCTGCAGATTCGACAGCACCACATCTCGTCCGACCAGAAAGAACAAGCTCAATGCCACGGCCGGTTTGCGGATGCGCGCAGGCAGAGGACGAAGGGGGGCGAACATGATCGGGGCCAGTAGCCCCAGCAGCGCGCCGAACAGCAGATGGCCGGCGCTTAGCGACAGGTTAAGCAACAACCACAGTGCCCACAGCGACACTGACAACAGTGGCGCTGGCAACAGACGCTTCATGGCTGCACCTCCGCTGCGGCAGTAGTGGGGCCGGGAATCGGTCTGGCGGCCATGACCGACAGCACATACTGCTGAGGATCGTGCAGCGCCTGAGCCGTGTCCTGGGTGTAGCGCAACAGCGCCTGTGCCTTGAATGTGAGCACGATGCACGCGCAGAGCAGCAAGGTGATCGGGATGCACTCGTTACGACGCAGCGCGGGCGACGGCCGGTCCTGCGCGGTCCAGAAACGCTTGATACCCACCCGGACGAAGGCGAACAGTGACGCCACGCCCGACACGATCAGCAGTACGACCAGCGTCCAGCTGTCCACGCGAATCGCCTCGTCTTTCGCCACGTCCAGACCCAGCGGATTGAGCAGGGCGCTGATCAGCGTGAGTTTGCCCAGGAAGCCCGACAGCGGTGGCATGCCGATGATCAGCAGCGCACACACGATGAAGCTCAGTCCAAGGAAAGCCATCGTCCAGGGAATCACCTGGCCGACGAGGGCTTTTTGTTCGTCATCCAGATTGATACCCGGTACTGGATGCAACGATTCCACGGTTTTCGGCAACTGGTCGGCGTCGTCTTCCAGGGGAATTTCATTGGCCGAGCGTGAACGTTCGATCAGTTCTGCCAGCAGGAATAACGCACTCAGCGCCAGCGTCGAGCTGACCAGGTAGAACAGCGCGCCAGAAGTCAGGCTCGGCTGACCGAAGCCGATGGCCGACAGCAGAATACCCGCTGACACCAGAATGCTCAGGCTCGCCATACGCTCCAGACGCTGGGCGGCGACCACGGAAATCGCCGCCACCGCCAGCGTGGCCATGCCGCCCCAGATCAACCAGTCGCCGCCGAAGAAGGCCGAGTCTCCGGCTTGCCCATTGAACAGCAGCGTCCACAGACGCAGCAGCGTGTAGGCACCGACCTTGGTCATCAGCGCAAACAACGCGGCAACGGGCGCGCTCGCGGCGGAGTAGGCGGGTACGAGCCAGAAATTCAGCGGCCACATGCCGGCCTTGGCCAGAAAAGCCACCGCCAGAATCGCGGCACCTGCGTGCAGAAGCCCGATATCGGCCTGTGAAACCTGTGGGATCTTCACGGCCAGATCAGCCAGGTTCAACGTGCCGGTGACCCCGTAGATCAACGCCGCACCAATCAGGAACAACGACGAGGCCAGCAAATTGATGGTGATGTAATGCAGACCCGCTGACACCCGCGCGCGACCCGAACCGTGGAGCATCAAGCCGTAGGACGCGGCCAGCAGCACCTCGAAGAACACGAACAGGTTGAACAGGTCGGCGGTCAGAAACGCCCCGTACAGCCCCATGAGTTGAATCTGGAACAGCGCATGGAAGCTCGCACCTGCCCGGTCCCAGCGTGCCAGCGCGAACAACAGGGCGCAAAACGCAACGATGCCGGTCAGCACCATCATCAGTGCCGCCAGATGGTCGACCACCAGCACGATGCCAAAGGGCGATTCCCAGTTGCCGGGCAGGTAGACGCCAATCGAGCCGGTGGTGCCGGTCTTCTGCACCCACATCATCAGCGTGATCGAGATCGCCAGACCGAGCGCGGTCGACATCAGGTTGATGCGTGCCTTCAGCGGTCGGTGTTTCTCACCGAGCCAGAGCATCAGCGCGGCGGTCAGCACCGGCAGCAGGATCGGCGCGATGATCAGTTGGTTCATCAGATTCATTCGCTGCTCTCCCGACCGTCGACATGGTCGTTGCCGGTCAGTCCACGGGACGCCAGCAACACCACCAGGAACAGCGCGGTCATCGCAAAGCTGATGACGATCGCAGTCAGCACCAGCGCCTGAGGCAGGGGATCGGTGTAGTTGAGCAGGTCATGCGGCACGCCGTCCTTGATGATCGGTTCCTTGCCGATGAACAGGCTGCCCATGCTGAAGATGAACAGGTTGACGCCGTACGACAGCAGGCACAGGCCCATGACCACCTGAAAAGTCCGTGGACGTAGAATCAGCCACACGCCGGAGGCGGCGAGCACGCCGATGGCAATGGCAATGACTTCTTCCATCAGAGGGCTCCTTGTGTCGAGGTTGAAGGGGCGGGATCAATCGGCTGTGGCAACGCAGTCGGCCGATGGCTACGGACCGACTGGTGCGCCAGCGCCGTCAGAATCAACAAGGTCGAGCCCACCACTACGGCGTACACGCCGATGTCGAAAAACAGCGCGCTCGCGACATGCAGATCCCCCAGCAGCGGCAAATGTACGTGCGCGGTATGCGTGGTCATGAACGGGTAGCCCAGCGCCATCGAACCCAGTCCGGTGACGAGCGCGAAAAACAGGCCGGTGCCCATCCAGCGCAGCGGTCGCAGGCTCATGTTGGCCTCGACCCACTGCGTGCCGGCGACCATGTACTGGAGAATGAACGCGACCGACATCACAAGACCCGCAACGAAGCCGCCCCCCGGTTGGTTGTGGCCGCGCATGAACAGGTACATCGACACCACGAAGGCCACCGGCAGCAGCAAGCGTACCAGCACCGCCGGAACCATCATGAACCCCAGCGCCGTGTCGGTCGCGTGGCGCGGGTTGACCAGGTCGGTGACCACGTCGCGCGCCAGCAGACGTTGTTGAGCAGGCAATGCGATGCTTTCTTTTGGCGGGCGGAAGCGTCGCAGCAGGGCGAACACCGTCAGGGCGACCACGGCCAGCACGGTGATTTCACCAAACGTGTCGAAGCCGCGGAAGTCCACCAGCATCACGTTGACGGCGTTCGTGCCGCCGCCCTGGGCCAGTGCGCGGCTGAGGTAAAACTCTGAAATCGTATTCGGCGTCGGGCGCGTCAGCATCGCGTAGGACAACAGCGCCATGCCACCACCGACACCCACGGCGAGAATGAAATCGCGCACCCGCCGTACCCGTGCACGGTTTCGTGAGCGGCCCGACGGAGCAACGTTCTCATTACGTCGTGGCAGCCAGCGCAGGCCAAGCAGGATCAGCACGGTGGTCACCACTTCGACCGCCAGTTGGGTCAGTGCCAGGTCAGGCGCGGAGAACCAGACGAAGGTTACGCAGGTCATCAACCCGCAGACACCGACCATGGTCACGGCGGCAAGCCGGTGGTACTTGGCCTGCCAGGCCGCACCGAGGGCGCAGGCAATGGCGATCAACCAGAGCATGACGAACACGCCGGAGCCCGGAATTTTCGGCCGATCACCCCAGCTCAGGCCGTTTTCGTACATCGGCACGAAACCAGCGATCAGCGCGACAGACACCATGAGGAACAACTGCGCCTGCAGACGTCGGGTGGTCAGTTGTTCTTCCACGGTGCGTGCCACACGCAGCGTGACGATCAGTACGCGTTCGAACGATCGCTTGCCGTTCAGGCGCCAGATGAGCGGCGGCCCTGCGAAGCGCTCGCGCTTGATCGGTTTGCGCAGCAGCAGATACAGCAAAATGCCTGCGCCCATGGCGACCAGACTCATGATCATGGGTGCGTTCAGGCCATGCCAGATCGCCAGGCTGTATTCGGGCAAGGTGCCGCCCACGACAGGTTGCGCTGCGGCGGCCAGCAACGGGCCAACCGACTGGGCCGGGAAAATACCCACGATCAGGCAGGCCAGCACCAGCAGTTCGACCGGCACCCGCATCCAGCGAGGTGGCTCGTGCGGTGTGTGCGGAAGGTCGGTGGCTTTCGGGCCGAAGAACACATCGACCGTAAAGCGCAGGGAATAGGCCACGCTGAAGGTCCCCGCCACGGTGGCAATCACCGGCAGCGCGCTCTCCACCCAGGCCGTCGAGGTGATGAACACGGTTTCTGCAAAGAACATCTCTTTGGACAGGAATCCGTTGAGCAGCGGCACGCCGGCCATGGCCGCGCTGGCGACCATGGCCAGCGTCGCGGTGTAGGGCATCAGTTTGATCAGGCCGCTGAGTTTGCGGATGTCACGGGTGCCGCTTTCGTGGTCGATGATGCCGGCGGCCATGAACAGCGACGCCTTGAAAGTCGCGTGGTTGAGAATGTGGAACACTGCCGCGACGGCAGCCAGCGGGCTGTTGAGCCCCAGAAGAAGCGTGATCAAACCCAGGTGGCTGAGGGTGGAGTAGGCGAGCAAGCCTTTGAGGTCGGTCTGGAACATGGCCGCGTAGGCACCGATCACCAACGTACAGGCGCCGGCCCCGCTGACGATCCAGAACCATTGTTCACTGCCGGACAACGCAGGCCAGAGCCGTGCCAGCAAGAACACCCCGGCTTTGACCATGGTCGCCGAGTGCAGATACGCCGACACCGGCGTCGGCGCGGCCATGGCGTGGGGCAGCCAGAAATGGAAGGGGAATTGCGCGCTCTTGCTCAGCGCGCCGATGAGGATCAGCGTCAGCAGGACCGGGTACAACGCATGGGCACGAATCGCGTCGCCCGAGGCCAGGACTCGGTCCAGGTCATAGCTGCCGACCACGTGCCCGAGCAGCATGACGCCGACCAACAGGGCGAGTCCGCCAGCGCCCGTCACCATCAACGCCATATAGGCACCACGGCGGGCGTCGGCGCGATGGTGCCAATAGCCAATCAAAAGGAACGAGAAGACGCTGGTCAGCTCCCAGAAAAACACGATCTGGATCAGGTTGCCGGACATGACCAGGCCAAGCATGGCGCCCATGAATGCCAGGAAAAACGAGAAGAACCGCGGCACCGGATCGTCCGGCGACATGTAATAACGCGCGTACAGCGACACCAGCGTCCCGATGCCCAATACCAGCATCGAGAACAGCCAGGCGAACCCGTCCAGGCGCAGCACGAAGTTCAGACCCAGGCTGGGAACCCAGAAAAACTCTTCGCGAATCACGCCGCCGTGGGCGATCTGCGGGTACCAGAGCGCAACCTGAATCGCACCGATCAAGGCAATGAGGCCGGCCAGGATGGATTCACTGTTGCGTGCATTGTGCGGCAAAAGCGCCGCCAGACAGCTGCCGATGAAGGGCAGAAGCAGTAGAACTATCAGGGACATAGGCTTCTAATCTGCGGGAAAAATGTCAAGGATCATACGTGCCGGGTCATGCATCACCAACCGTCAAGATGTCGCAGAATCCTACAAGCTGTGTAGGCAGCAGCGTAGTAGAGCTGTGTGAACCCCGAAGGTTAATGCCCAAATGCAATGCCCATGTGGGAGTGACATTGCTCGCGAAGCGGTTGAATCAGAGGGTGTTGCAGTGGCCGATTCGCGGGCAAGCTCGCTCTTATGATGTGAATTTCCACTATTTGGGGTGACGCTGATGGTTGGGTTTGTCCTAACGTCCAAACTGTTCCGCCTTCGGCGGGTTACTTGAAAGGACCCCAAGTAACCAAGGGTCCTATGCTCCTGGTTGGGCCCGACTTCGTCGGGTACCTTCACTTCGGCGACGCTCCGTGGGCCCGCGCCGAACGGACATCCATGTCCTGACGGCGCTCTCGCGGCATCCATGCCGCTCGGCCCACTGCGCGCCGCCTGCGTTCAGCCTGCACCCAAGTCGCGTTTTGTGGTGTCTGGGCTGCTGCGGTATGAAGATCAAAAGCCAGAACTCGCTTTGCGCTGTGAGCTTCAACACTTCACTCGTTGAATAAACATAACCCCTGTGGGAGTCAGCTTGCTGACGAATGCGGTGTGTCATTCACCCTTGATGTCGCTGACCCACCGCCTTTTCGGAATGCCGCCCAGACCAAGCTCGCTTCCACAGGTCCGTGTCCCCAGAGGGATCGCAATCCATCAGGCGGATTTGGCGCCTCACCGCTTTTAAGCGACAATGCCCGCCAGTTTTTGGAGCGCCTCATGTCTGAATCCATCGAAAGCCTCGCCGTCGACGCCGTCCTCGACGCGACCGGTCTCAATTGCCCGGAACCCGTAATGATGCTGCACCAGAAGGTGCGCGACCTGCCGGCGGGTGGTGTGCTGAAGGTCATCGCCACCGACCCTTCGACCCAGCGGGACATTCCCAAGTTCTGTGTTTTTCTGGACCATGAGCTGGTTGAAAAACAGGCCGCCGATGGCGTGTACCTGTACTGGATCCGCAAGAAACAGGGCTGAGTCGCCTCGTTCCTGGATGCAGCGATGCGCCGCGCTGGCCCGCCCGCGTGCGAGCGCCTACACTGCCGCGACTCCAGGGAGCTCACCATGCGCATCGTTGCTGACGAAAACATTCCACTGCTTGACGCCTTCTTTTCCGGTTTTGGCGAGATTCGCCGCTATCCCGGACGTACCCTCGACCGCGCAGCCGTGGCCGACGCCGATATCCTGCTCGTGCGCTCGGTGACCAGGGTCACCCGTGCATTGCTGGAAGGCACGCCGGTCCGTTTCGTCGGCACCTGCACCATCGGCACCGATCACCTCGACCTCGGGTATCTCAACGAAGCGGGTATCCAGTGGTCCAGTGCACCAGGGTGCAACGCCCGAGGCGTGGTGGACTATGTGCTCGGCAGTCTGTTGACCCTCGCGGAAATTGAAGGCGCCGACCTCCGTCAACGCACGTACGGCGTGGTGGGCGCAGGGCAGGTCGGTGGTCGGTTGATCAAGGTGTTGCGGGGGCTGGGCTGGAACGTGCTGGTCTGCGATCCGCCGCGCCAGGCCGCAGAGGGCGGCGATTACGTCAGCCTTGACGAGATCGTCGCTCGCTGCGATGTGATCAGCTTGCACACCCCGCTGAACAAAACGGGCGACCTGCCGACCTGGCACCTGTTCGACCGCGCCCGTCTGCTGGACCTCAAGCCGGGCGCCTGGCTGATCAACGCGGCCCGTGGCCCCATCGTGGACAACACGGCGTTGCGTGAAGTGCTGCTCGAGCGCGAAGACCTGCAAGCGGTGCTGGATGTCTGGGAGCAGGAACCCCTGGTCGATGTTGAGCTGGCCGAGTTGTGTGTCATCGGCACACCGCATATTGCCGGTTATAGTCTTGACGGCCGTCAGCGCGGCACCGCACAGATTTATCAAGCCTTGTGCGCACACTTGGGGCAATCGCCGAGTATCCGTCTCGACGACCTGCTGCCCAAACCCTGGCTTGCGCACGTGACGCTCGATGCAGCCACCGATCCCGCGTGGGCCCTGAACATGCTTTGCCGGGGTGTGTATGACCCACGCCGAGACGATGCGGACTTTCGTCGCAGCCTGGTCGGTGACTCTGCGACCCAGCGACTGGCGTTCGATGCGCTGCGCAAACACTACCCGCCGCGTCGCGAAATCGACAGCCTGAGCGTGCGCATCGACGGCGAATCCGACGTGTTGTGCAAAATGGTGGCGGCGCTCGGTGCAGCGTGCGTCAGTGAGTGATCACGCTGTGTATTTCTTGATGTAGGACCACAAGGTTTCGGCGAGGCGAGGGGGTGTTTGCTGCCAGAAGGTCCGCATACGGGCCAAAGCTGAGTACGCTTCCTGCCAGGCCTCCTGACGATCCTGTTGACCGGTGACTGGCGCGTTAACCAACGCGGTGAAGCTGGCGAAGCTGCACGGAACCGGGTATTGCTCGCTGCGCACGATGCGGTGAGTCTGTTCCTGCACGGAGTGGATCGTCCCTTTTTCGTCGGTGAATGCTTTGGGCGTCAGTGTGGTGATTTGGTCGCATCGGCTGCTGCACAGCATTTTGCGGTTTCTCAGCTCGCCAAAACCACGCTCGTACATGCTGATTGTTGAACCGCTGACCCTCATGCACGCTGTTTCAAAGGCATTCAGGATCACTTCTGCGTTGTCGATACTGGTTTCGATGCTCGCAATGTCGACGAAACGTTCCAGCGTGCCGTTCTCCAGCGCATCGAGCGCTCGCTTGATGGTGGAGAGATGGACGAAATCCTTCTTGCAACCGATCAGGTGAACATCAAACTGGTAGTCGGCCAGTTCTTCGCCCGAGATGACGTTGGCGAAGGCACGGGTATCCAGCGCCGTTTCCATGATGATGTTGAACTTGTTCTTGTGCGCGTGGCTGAAGATGCGGCTGCACAGTTCCCAGATGAAGGTTTCGGTGTGCTTGTAACGACTGGTCACGTCCTGATCGGCGAACTCGGCATAACGGGGATGCAGTTCACGAAAGCTCTCCAGATAGAGGCGTACATAGTTGCTGTAACGCGGATCCTTGAGCAGGGTGTTGTTCAGCATGTAAGTCTTCCCGGAGCCCTGGACGCCAGCCACGATGAGGATTTTCGGGGAAGGTCGGCCGTCCTCCCCGATGTCTCGTTTAACGCCGAACAGGGTGGTTTCCAGCGTGCGGTAAATGGCGTCGAGTTCAGCGGGGGTATAGCTGTAATGGGTAGCGGACATCGTTAGGTTTCCTGAATGGTCTGGATATGAGGGACCGGACGTAATCGCAGGAAATGGCTGAGCGCAATGGGGGCTCGGTGGGGCATGTATTGCGGAATGTTTGTTGATTTGCCCGCATAAAAAACCCGGCATCGCGGCCGGGTTTCAGTTGAGTGTTCTCATCCGTCTTGTTTTTCAGGTTTGACCCAGTACTTTTCGCATTCCTGACACGCGGCCTGAACCATCTCTTCAGTAATCAGGACTTCTTTCCCGTTTTCATCGAAGATCGCACCGCCCAGTTGCGCCTGGGGTTGGGGCCGAACGACGGGTTCGTGATTGCTGCTGTTCTGCAAGCTCATGGCCTGTCTCCTTCATCAGGTTGTGCGCCTCAATTTATCCACGCTCGATGACTGCGCCATGACATCCCTGGACGCTTCGAGCGTCCAATCAGTCCAACAGATGACGGTAAAAATCGCCACCTTCCCGTTAGACCGATCTGCTCTAAACGCGCACTCGTGCATTCATAACGCCGCCCCACGCCGTCGTGGATACCTCTACCCAGACTGGTGTCTGCCCCTTGAGTTCAGCGAAAGTCGACGAGCGTTCATCGGGAGGGCGGTGTAGGCTCTGCGCTTGAGTCGTCTATCAGGTGCCTTCCATGCCTTCAGTGTTTTCCGGGCGTCAGCGCCATGCCATCCGTCTGGCGCTGCGGATGATCGCGCCGTACCGCAAGCAGGCCTTCGGTGCGCTGATCGCCCTGATCGTGACCGCCGGGATCACGTTGTCCATGGGACAAGGCATCCGCCTCATGGTCGATCAGGGTTTCATGACCCGGTCATCCACTTTGCTCAACGAGACGATTGGCCTGTTCATGGTGCTGGTTCTGGCGCTGGCGGTGGGGACGTTCACCCGCTTCTATCTGGTGTCGTGGATCGGCGAGCGTGTGGTGGCCGATCTGCGAAAGCAGGTGTTCGATCACCTGGTGAGCCTGCACCCCGGCTTTTATGAGAACAACCGCAGCTCGGAAATCCAGTCACGCCTGACGGCTGACACCACGTTGCTGCAATCGGTGATCGGTTCATCGCTGTCCATGTTCTTGCGCAATGCGCTGATGGTCATCGGCGGGGTGATCCTGCTGTTTTTCACCAACCCCAAGCTGAGCAGCATCGTGGTGGTTGCGCTCCCTCTGGTGGTTGCGCCCATTTTGATCTTCGGACGCCGCGTGCGCAGTCTGTCCCGTGAGAGTCAGGATCGGGTCGCGGACGTTGGCAGCTATGTGTCAGAAGCACTCGGCCAGATCAAGACCGTGCAGGCGTATAACCATCAGGAGCAGGATCGACAGCGCTTTGCGCAGACCGCCGAAGACGCATTCGATACCGCCCGCAAGCGGATCCTGCAGCGCTCCTGGTTGATCACGCTGGTCATCGTGCTGGTGCTGGGCGCCGTGGGCGTGATGCTCTGGGTGGGCGGGATGGATGTCATCGCCGGGCGCATTTCCGGTGGCGAACTGGCGGCGTTCGTGTTCTACAGCCTGATCGTCGGCAGCGCGTTCGGCACCCTCAGTGAGGTGATCGGCGAGATGCAACGGGCGGCAGGCGCGGCAGAGCGAATCACCGAGTTGTTGCAGGCGCGCAGTGAAATTACGCCACCGGACAACAATCTGCTGACGCTGCCGGAACGCGTCAGTGGCCGATTGGTCCTGGAGGGCGTCAGCTTCGCGTACCCGTCACGTCCCGAGCGTAATGCGCTTGAAGGGTTGAGCCTGACCGTTGAGGCGGGGGAGACGCTGGCGTTGGTGGGGCCGTCTGGCGCGGGCAAGTCAACGCTGTTCGATCTGCTGCTGCGCTTCTACGATCCGCAGCAAGGGCAGATCCTGATTGAAGGCCTGCCTGTCCAACGCCTCGATCCACTGGACCTGCGTCGCTGCTTCGCCTGGGTGTCGCAAACACCGGCGTTGTTCTTTGGCAGCGTCGAAGACAACATCCGCTACGGCAATCCCGTCGCCAGCGTCGATCAAGTCGAAGCTGCTGCGCGCATCGCCCACGCCCACGAGTTCATTCAATTGCTGCCTCAGGGCTATCAGACGCATCTGGGCGACGGCGGGATGGGCTTGTCGGGCGGCCAGCGCCAACGTCTGGCGATCGCGCGCGCATTACTGGCCGATGCGCCGATCCTGTTGCTCGATGAAGCCACCAGTGCGCTGGATGCGCAGAGCGAACATCTGATCCAGCAGGCCTTGCCGACGCTGATGAGGGGGCGAACCACGCTGGTGATCGCTCACCGGCTCGCCACGGTGCAGAACGCTGACCGGATCGCGGTCATGGATCACGGGAAGCTGGTGGCGGTCGGCACGCATCGGGAGCTGATCGCCAGCAATCCGCTGTATGCACGGCTGGCGGCGTTGCAGTTCAATACGGGGACACAGGATGGGGCTGCGGACAGTAAAACGGCGCCCTGAGCGCCGTTTTGTGAACCATCAGTCTTTGCGGTATTCGCAGAGGTAAGCGGTTTCAACGCTGACTTCCAGATCGAACTTGCTGTTGGCCGGAACGCGGAACTGATCGCCTGCATTAAAGGTTTCCCAGTCATTGCTGCCGGGCAACAGGACTTTCAGCGAGCCGGAGACGACGTGCATGATCTCGCGATCTGCAGTACCGAAGTTGTATTTTCCCGGAGCCATGACACCGATAGTGGCTGCGCCCTCGGCTTGCTGGAAGGCGATGGACTTGACGGTACCGTCGAAATACTCGTTGACCTTGAACATGGCTGATCTCCTCGGAAAGGGCTGAAAAAGGTCGGACAGTATGCCCAACGTACAAAAGGCCGTCATCCGCTTTGAGAAATGCGTCACGGTCAGCCGGGAATGACCAACGGGAGCAGTCGGGCGGTGTTGCGCGCGTCGGTCAGGGCTCGATGCTGCTGCCCGCTGAAATGCATGCCTGCCAGTTGCAGTGCGGCGTTGAGTCCGCAGGGTTTCTGTAGTTGACGCGCCTGGGCGAAGCGCTGCTTGAGATTGACGTGCGCCAGGCCGCTGAGCTCGCTGGTGAGCTGGTGCTGCTGCCACTGCACTTCAAATTGCTGGCGGTCGTAGTCGCCCCAACTGACCCAGCCGAGCAGGCGGGTCCGGTGATGGCTCAGCCAGCGCTCGAACTGTGGCCAGACGGCGGTAAAGAGTGGCGCACTGTCGATCTGCGCCTGTTGTATGTGAGTCAGTTCTCGACAGAACGAAGTCAGCATCGGCCTGCGCGCGGGCCTGACGAAACGCTCGAAATGGTCCACTTCACGGCCATCGTCATTAACCACGCAGGCACCAATCTCGATGATTTCCATTTCTGCCACCGGCCAACCGCCCTCTTCGGTGGTGGCCTCCAGATCTATCACCAGCCAATGGGGCATCTCGAACTCCAGTTTCTCAATCGGTGACACCGTCATGGAGCGTAGTCATATTCGCTTGTTCGCGTCCAACGCCTGAACGCACCCCTCATTGCTGCATGGGACTCAAATGAGGGAGGATGGTTTGCCGGAACGCTGCTTTTATTGCACCGGCCGAGCCAATCTCCGGCGAGAGGCTTGTCTGACGGACATGCTCGGCCTAAATTGCGTCGCGACAGTGACTCAAAGATTCGGGTTGTGAATAAAGCGGTTCCAACGTTGTTTGACCGTTGTCTAATTGTTCGCAAACGCATAGCTTACGTAATCCGATTCGCCAGAGGTGCTTTGTCTTGATGTCTACCCCCGTGCGGATGGCTGTTGAAACGCTGCTGTTGGTCAGCGCCACGCTGTGGGCCTGGCAAGCGGGCGCGGCACAGGTGGTGCGCATTGGCGCGGCGCACTTTCCGCCGTACACGATTCGCCCTGAGCGCGGTGAAGACACCGGCTTGCTGCCGCAGATGGTCAGTGCGCTGAATGCCATGCAGAGCCAATACCGGTTCGAAATGGTCCCGACCTCGATTCCCCGCCGGTTCCGTGATTTCCAGCAAGCCCGTTTTGACATGGCGATCTTCGAGAATCCCGCCTGGGGCTGGAAGGACATCCCTCACGAGGACGTCGACATGGGGCTGGAAGACGCAGAAATTTTTGTCGCGCATCGCGTGCAGGGTCGCTCGCAAAACTTTTTCGATGACCTGCACGGCAAACGCCTGGCGCTGTTCAGCGGGTATCACTACGCGTTCGCCCATTTCAACGCCGATCCCAAGTTCCTGGCAGACAACTACAACGCCACGTTGACCTACTCCCACGACAGCAATCTGCTCATGGTGCTACGGGACCGGGCGGACATTGCCCTGGTCACGCGTTCATATCTGAGTACCTTTCTGTCAAATAATCCCGCGGACGCCGATCAGTTTCTGGTCTCGGATCGGGTGGATCAGGTGTATCGGCATTTCGCGTTATTAAGGCCCAACGCGCCGATCACGGGGGAGAAATTCGGGGAGTTGATCAGGCAATTGCGTGAGAACGGGCAGATGTTCAAGATCTTCCAGCCTTTCCGGATCGCCGTCACGCCGCAGGCCAGTCATCACCCCGTGGCGCTGGATCAGGGGGACGGGCAGGACTGACGGGGGCAGGGGGGCGGTGAGTGTTCACCGCCCGAGGGGGTCAGCGGTCGCGGGCTTCCTTGGCGTCCATTTCTGCGTTGCGCTCATGGACGCGCTTGAGTTGTTCTTCGGTCAGGGGCAGTTTTTTCGCTGAATCCTTGAGCATCAGCAAACCACCGACGATCGAGCCAATTGCAATTACCAGAATTAACCAGGCGTACCAGGGCATGAGGCTCTCTCCTTCTTGTGATACCGCTTTGAGCAACGGTGCTGCCCAGTGGTTCAATTGTAGGAGACGTCCGGTCTGACAGGTACAGGCCAGGAGCACCTTTGCAGGTGTCGGTTTGCCGACGCCTGCAAAGGTATTGTGAGCGTGCTCAGATCCCGGTCAGCATCGAATCGGCTGGTGCGGCGGAGCGAGCGTTTCCGGTCAGCCCGAAATAGATGAATCCCACCATCATGAACGCCAGGAAGATCAGGCCGATCAGGGCATTGAACCAGGCCATGGCGATCAGGCAAACCACCGCGAGGACCAATGCAATGCCGGGCACGATCGGGTAGCCCGGGGCGCGGAAGGTGCGTTCCAGCAGCGGCTCGGTCTTGCGCAGCTTGAACAGGCTCAACATGCTCATGATGTACATGACGATGGCGCCGAACACCGCCATGGTGATCATTGCCGCGGTCAGCGTCATGCCGCTCAGGTTGATCAGACCGTCACTGTAGATCGCCGCGATGCCGATCAGGCCGCCCGCGATGATCGCGCGGTGCGGGGTCTGGAAACGCGACAGCTTTGCCAGCGAGGCCGGCAGATAGCCTGCGCGGGCGAGAGCAAAGAATTGCCGCGAGTATCCCAGGATGATGCCGTGGAAGCTGGCGACCAGCCCGAACAGACCGATCCACACCAGCATGTGCAGCCAGCCGGAGCTTTCGCCCACCACGGCTTTCATGGCCTGAGGTAAAGGGTCGTTGATGTTCGACAAGGCTTTCCAGTCGCCGACGCCTCCCGCAAAGAACATTACCCCCATGGCCAGTAATACCAGCGTGATGATGCCGCTGATGTAAGCCTTGGGGATCGTGCGCTTGGGGTCTTTGGCTTCTTCGGCGGCCATGGCAGCGCCTTCAATGGCGAGGAAGAACCAGATGGCGAAGGGGATCGCTGCGAACATGCCGGCAATCGCGGGCGCGCCGAAGGTGTCTGAGCCGGCCCAGCCGTTGAGTGCGAAGTTGCTGAAGCTGAACGCCGGGGCAACCACGCCCATGAACACCAGCAACTCCAGCACCGCGAGCACACAGACGACCAACTCGAAGGTGGCGGCCAGTTTGACGCCCAGAATATTGAGGATCATGAACACAACGTACGCGCCCACGGCGGCGTGTTTCGGGTCCAGTGCCGGGAACTGCACATTCAGGTAAGCGCCAATGGCCAGTGCGATGGCCGGCGGAGCGAACACGAATTCAATCAGCGTGGCGAGCCCCGCGATAAGTCCGCCTTTCTCGCCGAACGCCCGGCGACTGTAGGCGAACGGACCGCCAGCGTGGGGGATGGCCGTGGTCAGTTCGGTAAAACTGAAGATGAAGCAGGTGTACATCGCCGCAACCATCAGCGATGTCAGCAAGAAGCCGAGCGTTCCGGCCACTCCCCAACCGTAACTCCAGCCGAAATACTCACCGGAAATCACTAGACCGACAGCGATCCCCCACAAATGCAGCGTGCCCAGCGTGGGCTTCAGTTGCGTATTCATGCGTCACTCCCTGGATTGATTGGGTCATCGGGACAAAGCGCGCTGCAGTGGTCGTGCCAGTGAGGGGCAGGTGTGTCGTAATGTTTCGAAGAGGGTCGTATACAGGATGCTTGTTCGGCGATTTCGACGTGATCGTGCCGGATTGGTGCGCTGCTGAAGCCACACGGAGACAGAATGTGGCACGGCGAAGGCGAACGTCGCTCCCCTAGGCGTTGCCAGTGGATGCCCGGCTACCATTTACTGACCGCCGGGTCCCGCCCGGCAGGATGTTCAGCTACAATGCGCGCCGATTTCGACTTGCCAGAGAACCCGCTCATGTCCGCCTGCCAGACTCCTATCATCGTCGCCCTGGATTTTCCGACCCGCGAAGCCGCGTTGAAACTGGCTGACCAACTGGACCCCAGGCTTTGCCGGGTCAAAGTGGGCAAGGAGCTCTTCACCAGCAGTGCGTCGGGCATTGTCGAAACCCTGAACAGCAAGGGCTTTGAAGTGTTTCTGGACCTCAAATTCCACGACATTCCCAACACCACGGCCATGGCCGTCAAGGCCGCCGCAGAGATGGGCGTGTGGATGGTCAATGTGCATTGCTCCGGTGGCGTGCGCATGATGGCTGCCTGTCGGGATGTGCTGGATCAGCGCAGCGGGCCGAAGCCGTTGTTGATCGGTGTGACCGTGTTGACCAGCATGGAGCGTGAAGACCTCGCGGCGATCGGTCTGGACATCGAGCCGCAAGAGCAGGTGTTGCGTCTGGCGGCGCTGGCCGAGAAGGCCGGCATGGACGGGTTGGTGTGCTCGGCGCTGGAAGCCCAGGCATTGAAAACGGCGCACCCGTCGTTGCAATTGGTGACGCCAGGCATTCGCCCCGCTGGCAGCGCGCAGGACGATCAGCGCCGCATTCTGACCCCGCGTCAGGCTCTGGATGCCGGTTCTGATTACCTGGTCATCGGCCGCCCCATCAGCCAGGCCGCCGATCCGGCGAAAGCGCTGGCAGCTGTGGTTGCAGAACTGGCGTAAGCGGTCCACTCGCGTTCTGTAGGCCGGCAACCGCGTCGTCCTCAGGTTTTTGGAACGACGCGAATCCTGTGGGAGACGTCCGAGGTTACGAGGGTATGGGCCGCAATTCGGACGAATGCGGTGGGTCAATCGCCATAGATGTTGCTGACCCACTGCATTCGCCAGCAAGCCGGCTCCCACAGGATCGGTGTCTTCCTCATGGCTTTGGAACGACGCGGATCCTGTGTGAGAAAGCCAGCTTGCGGGCCACATTCACATCTGCGTCGCTCCTAGTACCCGATCCTCTTCAAGATTGAATCGATGCTTTCCTTCGATGGCCGTCCATAGAACTTCAACAGTTCCGAAGCCCGGTTGGTGAAGAAACCATCGACGCCGCGCTGACTGAGCGCCTTGAAGTCCACCGCGTCGTCCACGGTGTACGGGTGGATGATCAGGCCGCGATCGTGCGCCATCTTGTTCATCCACGGTTGCACCAGATCCATGTAGCTCTGGTCGCCACCGTTTTTCAAGGCCGACGCAGGGCCGGTGCCGATGGCGCCATGCGCTTTTGCCCAATCCATCCATGCCGCGAATTCTTCCTTGGACTTCACGTGCTGAGTCGCATAGAAACTGGCTTTGTCTTTGGCGCCGGAGTCCTTGAAGGTCTTGTCAGACGCTGCCTGGATATAACCGTCCCCCAGCCACAGCAAGAGAATTTTCGGCGTGTTTGGCATCGCCTTCTGCAGCAGTTCCAGGCTTGGTTTCTCGAATGTTTGCAGAATCACCCGGCCGGGCATGTGCGCCACGTTCACGTGGCCTTTTTCCGCGGCGGGGCGCTGACTCAGCCAGCCGCGTTGCTCCAGCTTCTTCTTCAGGTCTTCTTCGATGCCGGGAAACTGCGCTGGCACCTTGGTTTCGATGTACAGGCCGGGCTTGTTTTTGCCGCCTTCGGCGATGTCGATCACCTCGTCCAGTGTCAGCACTTTTAGCCCGGCATAGCTGGCGCGCGCACGCTCCGGGTGGGCCTTGTTGAACCAGGAGCCTGCGTCCAGACGTTTGATTTCGTCCAGAGTGAAGCTGCTCACCGGGTCTTTTGCCCGATCGGGATAGACGTCGGCGACGTTGGTGGTTCGCCCTAGGGTGTCGTCGTGCAAGGCGATCAGCACGCCGTCCTTGGTGCGCTGAATGTCCATTTCCAGGTAATCGGCACCCAGTTCGCGGGCCAGGGTGTAAGACGGAACGGTCTCCTCCGGCGCATCGAACGAAGCTCCCCGATGCGCAATGACGGCAGGCCATGGCACGCCGGCCTTGGCGGCAAGCGCCTTGCCTGGTTCGTCGGCAGCCATTGCTGAGCCTGAATACAGCAGGACACCGGCCAGCGCGGTGGTGCCCAACGTTCTGGAAATTCCTTTGAACATGGTGATGACGTTCCTTATGTGCATGATTCGTTCATGAGGCGGCAAACCACCGCAGCGCGTACCGGCGTGTTTGCCGCTAGTGTTTATCCAGGCGCATCGCTCAGACCTTAAACAGCAATGTCTGGTGCCGGCAACCGGCATGTCGCTGCTGGAAAAGATCGGTCGTTATGATGGCCTGCTCAATCGGTACATAGCCGAACGCACGGCGTTTGGGCACTATGGCGACGAGTTTGAGGATTTTTCATGACGCTGGATCGTCAGGCGTATGACCGTTTTACTTGGCAGGTGGCTTTGGTTGAATGGAAACAAACACATATGCGGCGTTGGTGGGATTTGTCGACATGCTGTTGGACGCCATCTGTGTGGTGGACGCGCAAGGTCGGTTCGTTTTCGTCAGCGCTGCCTCGGAGCGAATCTTCGGTTACTTGCCGCACGAACTGATCGGTCGCAAGATGATCGACATGGTCCATCCCGAGGACCGTGAGCGTACGCTGGCTGCCGCCAGCGAGATCATGGCGGGCCAGCCAAACGTAGGTTTCGAGAACCGTTACCTGCGCAAAGACGGCAGGGTGGTGCACATCATGTGGTCGGCTCGCTGGTCGGAGGTCGATCACCTGCGAATCGCCGTCGCCCGAGACATCACCGAACGCAAGCGGGCGGAATCGATGCGTACCGCGTTGTTCCGTATTTCTGAAGCGGCGCATGTCGCCAGTGACCTGCCTGCGCTGTTCAAAGACATTCACCGTGTCATCGGTGATTTGTTGCCAGCGCGCAATTTCTTCGTCGCCTTGCGCGACAAATACAGCGGCTTGCTGAATTTTCCCTATCACGTCGACGAGCATGACCCTTCCCTGACGCATCCGATGGCTGAAGCATTGGCGACCGAAGTCGTCGGAACGGGGCGCACGATGCTGGTGGCGCCGGCCAGTGATTGCCACGCTACCGGCCACGCCGTCCCGCAACATCTGAGGCAGATGCAGGGCAACGATGGCCTTTCCTGGCTGGCGGTTCCTCTGGAAACGCAGCACGGCATCATTGGCGCGCTGCTGGTCAGGAGTCATCCAGATTGTCCGCAGTACAGCGAACGCGACAAGGAACTGCTGCAATTCGTGTCGACCCAGGTGGCGGCCGCCATTGAGCGCAAGCAGTTGTATGACCGACTCAAAAGCATGGCCCAGTACGATCAGTTGACCCAGTTGCCCAACCGGATGCTGTTGCAGGAACGTCTGCTGCAATCGCTGGAGCGGGCGAAAAGCAGCAAAGGGCGGTTGGCCTTGCTTTATCTGGATCTGGACAAATTCAAACAGGTCAACGACACGCTGGGTCACGCCGCAGGGGATCTGCTGCTGCAGGAAGTGGCTCACCGCTTGAAACATTGTGTGCGCGAAACCGATACGGTGGCGCGCATCGGCGGCGATGAGTTCGTGATTCTGCTCGACCGGGTCAACAGTGCCGAAGATTCCCGCAAGGTCGCGGAAAAAATCTGCAAGACCCTCAATGTGCCCATGGTCCTCAAAGGCCATGAGTGGCAGATCCAGCCCAGCATCGGCATCGCCAATTACCCGGAAAACGCCACCGACCTTACGCAACTCTTCCGCCATGCCGACGAGGCGATGTACAGCGCCAAGAAGTCTGGCGGGAATCGCTTTCAGGGGTGAAAACCGCTCTGACTCGCGCTACTGTCTGCCTCATCGAAATTTTCCGCGGTGGGGCAACGATGACGAAGACGGTGCTGGTGCTGGTTGAAAGCGTGAACGAGTACTTGCCGATTCTGGAGGAGAGCGGTTTTCGTTTGATTCTGGCGCCGACGCCTGCGACGCGGGCGGAGGCGGTGGCGAATCGCGGGGCTGAAATCGATGCGGTGCTCACGCGCGGGCCGCTGGGTTTCACGGCCGATGAGATCGCGGCGCTGCCCAATCTTGGCATTATCTGTGTGATCGGGGCGGGTTATGAACAGGTTGATCTGCTGGCCGCCGAAGCGCGCGGCATTACGGTGACCAACGGCGCCGGGGTCAACGCGCCGAGTGTGGCCGATCATGCGATGGCGTTGCTGTTGTCGGTGGTACGTGATATCCCGCAAGCCGATGCATCGGTACGCCGCAGCGAGTGGCGCAAGGTCACGCGGCCTTCGTTTGCGAACAAACGCCTCGGCATTCTGGGGCTGGGCGCGGTGGGCATGGCAATTGCCAGGCGGGCACTGGGCTTCGACATGCAGATCAATTACCACAGCCGCTCGCCACGGGCGGACGTCGATTTTCACTACTGCGCCACGCCGCTTGCACTGGCCGCCGAGTCCGATTTTCTGATCGTGGCAACGCCGGGTGGCGCCGGAACGCGGCATTTGATCGACAAGGCGGCCATTGACGCGCTGGGGGCGGAAGGTTATCTGCTGAACATTGCGCGGGCCAGCGTGGTGGACACGGAGGCCTTGATCGATGCCCTGCAGCACGGCCGTCTGGCTGGCGCGGCGCTGGACGTGTTCGACGACGAGCCTCAGGTCCCGGATGCGCTGAAAACCCTGAACAACGTGGTGCTGACCCCGCATGTCGCGGGCCTGTCGCCGGAGGCCTCGCGGGGCACGGTGCAGTTGGTTGCCGATAACCTGACGGCGTTTTATGCCGGCCAGCCGGTGCTGACCCCGGTGCACAGCTGAGGCGGCACGCCAAGCCGATTGATGGCGGTTGCTACGAATTCCCCTCTAACAAAAAAGGAACCCCCGATGTCTTCATCGTCTGCCCTGAAAGTCGCGCTGGTCACCGGCGCCGGAAGTGGTATTGGTCGCGCGGTTGCGCTGCAATTGCTCAAGGACGGGTATGCCGTGGTGCTGGCGGGGCGCCGTCTGGAGCCTTTGACCGAGTTGGTCGAGCAGGCGAAAGCCGCGGGACAGCGGGCGTTGGCGGTGCCGACCGATGTGCGTGATGCGGCCAGTGTCGAGGCGCTGTTCGCGCAGATCGAAAGCACGTTCGGTCGCCTGGATGTTTCGTTCAACAACGCCGGCATCGGTGCGCCTGCGGTGCCGATGGACGAATTGACGGTCGAGCAGTGGCAAAACGTGATCGATACCAACGTTACCGGCATGTTTCTGTGCGTGCGTGCAGCGTTTGGGCTGATGCGTCGTCAGGTGCCGCAAGGCGGGCGAATCATCAACAACGGTTCGATCTCGGCACACACGCCACGGCTGTTCAGCTCGCCGTATACCTCCAGCAAACACGCGGTGCTGGGCCTGACCAAGAGCACATCGCTGGACGGTCGCCAGTACAACATCGCATGCGGACAGATCGACATTGGCAACGCCTTGACGGATATGACCGATCGCATGACCAAGGGTGTGTTGCAGGCGGATGGCGAGCTGCAAGTGGAACCCACGATGAACGTCCAGCATGTCGCTGATGCCGTGAGCTATATGGCGAGCCTGCCGTTGTCGGCGAACGTGCTCAATATGACCGTGATGGCCAGTAGCATGCCATTCGTTGGCCGCGGCTGACGTCCGGGGTTGCGAGGGTATGGGCCGCAATTCGGACGAATGCGTTGTTTCGTCCAAAACCCCATGGGATCTGTCCAACTCTGCGCGCAGCCATTCGCACACACTGCGGTCATGTCAATCAATCTTCCATCGAGGACATGACCATGAGCGAATTCGTCATTGCGCCGGTTGCCACGCCATCGCTGGCTGTCGCGGGCACTTCCAGCCGCTTTCCTATCCGACGCGTATTTTGCGTCGGTCGCAACTACTCGGAACACGCCCGCGAAATGGGCCATGATCCTGACCGCGAGCCACCGTTTTTCTTCATGAAACCGGCCGATGCGGTCGTGCCAGCGGAGGGCAGCATTGCTTACCCGCCACTGACCCAGGACCTGCACCATGAAATCGAACTGGTGGTGGCGATCGGCAAGGACGGCGTGGACATCCATCCGGAAGACGCGTTGAGCCACGTGTGGGGCTATGGCGTCGGACTGGACCTGACCCGCCGCGACCTTCAGGCGCAGGCGAAGAAAATGGGTCGTCCATGGGAGTGGGCCAAGGCGTTTGACGCCTCGGCACCTGCCACTGCGCTGCTGCCGGTCAGCAAGATCGGCCACCCGGACACCGGTTCCATCTGGCTGGACGTGAACGGCGAACGTCGTCAGCGCGGCGATCTGGCCGACCAGATCTGGGCGGTCAAGGACGTGATTGCGTACCTCTCGCAATCGGTGGGGGTCAAAGCTGGAGACTTGATCTACACCGGCACACCGGCAGGCGTCGGTGCGCTGCAGCGCGGTGATGTGGTAACGGCGGGCATTGAAGGCATTGCCGAGCTGACCGTGACCCTCGTTTGATTCCGCTATCGAACATCGTCTACACGCACTAAGCGCCTTGATAATCCCTTGGTTCGACGGCGGCTGTTGCCCTAACATGCGCCAGATCGAACCAGGTGATTTCAGGTGTTTCCGCGATGGCTAACCCGTCCCGCATCCCGACCTATGGCATGCAACAGCGCAGCGACCGGATGGATTTTTACATCCGTGACAAGTCCGCTCGCCCGGCCCTGACATCACCCCATCGCCACGAATATTTCCAGATCCAGATCAATCTTGGCGGCGATACCGTGCAACATATCGGTGGCGCCATCAGGCCGTTTCCGCGCAACACCCTCGCGTTCATTCTGCCGCATCGGTTGCATGTGATTCCGCACCCTGAAGACGGCAACTTCGTGCTGATCAATTTCTCTCAGGAATTTCTACTGCATAACCTGCCATGCGATCCGATGGACCTGGAAGATGTCTCCCTCGCCGAGGCACCGGAGCTGGCACCGTTTCGCTTTCAGGAGCATCTGGACTTCATCCTGGATGACGCCGAATTCGCGCAGGTGACCGCGCTGCTGGAACGGATGCGCGAAGCGGACCAGACCCGGCAGCTCGGGTCGGGCTCGATGTTGCGAGGTTACCTGCTGCAACTGATCGGCAAGGTCTGCAACCTGTTCGAGCCTCAGTTGCTGGGCTTGTCGGCCAACAAGGCCGAACGAAGAGGGCGGCGCGATGCGATGGGCCGCGTGTTGGAGTACATTCGCGCGCACATCGCCGATCCGGCCATGACCCTGACCGACGCGGCAGCCGCAGCCTTTCTGTCGCCGAATTACCTGACCCACCTGCTGCGCAAGGAGACGGGCAGTACGTTCTCGGAACTGGTGCTGGAGCGGCGCATGCGCCTTGCGCGCACGCACCTGATGAACAGCCACAAGCCCTTGAGCCACATCGCCGAGATCTGCGGCTTCACGGATGAAGCGTACTTTTCGCGGCGCTTCCGCAAGGCCCATGGCGTTCCACCAGGGCAATTCCGACGGGAGCAGGCCGTCAGGCGTTAAACCAGGCCGGTTAGCGTTCAGGCATTCACCTCAGGGCGAGGTTCCTGGTCAATTCGCTGAACAGCGCCGACACCGAGCGCAATGCCCGGCAATCCGGACGCGTCAGCAGCCATAACGCCGTGTCGTAGCCGGCGAGCGGTTCGCCCAGTCGTTGGAGATCGCCTTCGCGCAGCATGAAGTCAGGCAGCGCCGCGACCCCCATCCCGGCACGGACCAGTTGCGCGACACCCAACATCGAGCTGCAGCGGTACGCCAGGTTCACCCGAGGCCAATGCTGGCGTCGCCAGGTGACGGTGGGGTGGTCGGGAAGAAAGTCGTCCGGTGCAACCCAGCACATGTCTTCGATCACAGCGTGTCCGGCGCGCTGCAGGTATTGCTCGCTGGCGCAGACGTGATACGAGACGGTGCCCAGGCGCGTGCCGACCAGATGCTCCGGCGGCGTATTGGTCAGGCGCAGGGCAATGTCCGCGTCACGGCGGCTCAGGTTGGCGAAGGTGCTGGAGGTGTTCAGTTCCAGTTGCAGGCCAGGATAGTCCGGCATGAAACGGCGCAAAGCGGGCAGCAGCAGGCTTTGCAGCACCGCCTCGGTACACGTCAGCCGGACGGTCCCGCTGACGATCTGTTGACCCTGCTCAAGGCTGATCTGCGCCAGAGCCAATGCCTGTTCTGCGCTTTGTGCCTGTTGAGAAAGGGCTATCGCTGCACTGGAGGGCTGATACCCGGCACGGCTTTTTTCAAACAGCTCGGTACCGACGCAGGCCTCCAGCCGACGCACCGAGCGAAACACCGTGGACACATCGACGCTGAGCAACTCGGCGGCGCGTGCCAGTGTCCTGCCGCGCACCAGCGCGAGGATCAGGGCGAGGTCGGCGTGATTGAGTCGGTATTGCACCGCTGCATTGATCACTTGCTTGAACGCCTATATTGATTGCATGGCGACAAGCTTATAGTCCGGCCCGTATCTATCGCAAAGCGTTTTGATATCAGGGAGCAGGCATGAAGCAAAAGCACGAAATCCGCATTGCATTGGTGGGTGACCATGACGACCGCGTACCGGCGCATCAGGCGATCCCCTTGGCGCTGGACAGGGTCGAAGACGAAACCGGCATCGGCATCGAGTATCACTGGCTGCCGACGCCGGACGTAGGCGATGGTGCCGGGCTTCATGCGTTTGACGGGATCTGGTGCGTCCCTGCCAGCCCTTATCGCGACATGAACGGTGCGCTGACGGCCATACGGCATGCCCGCGAAAACAGGGTGCCGTTTCTGGGCACGTGTGGAGGTTTCCAGCACGCGTTGCTTGAGTACGCACGCAATCACCTGGGCTGGTCCGACGCCGAGCACGCCGAGACAGCACCGGACTCTGCGCGCGCAATCATCACGCCGCTCAGTTGCTCGCTGGTCGAGGCATTCGAGCCGATTCGTCTGCTGGCCGGTTCACGGATTGCCGAGGCTTATGGCGCGCTGCACACCCAGGAGCGTTATCGCTGCCGTTATGGGCTGCGCAAGGAACTCGAGGCAGACGTCTTTGCCGGGCCGCTGAAGGTCAGTGGCTACGATGAGGACGATGAAGTCCGCGCGATGGAACTGCAGGGACATCCGTTCTTCGTTGCCACCCTGTTTCAGCCCGAGCGCTCGGCGCTACAAGGTCACACACCGCCGCTGGTCAAGGCGTTTGTGCAGGCGTGTGCCCAACAGGGAGTAGCATCAAAATGATGAACGATACGTTTCCCGTTCCTTACTACGCGGTTATCTTCACCTCGATCCGCACCTCGCAAGAGGCCGAGGCATACGAACAGGCAACGCAGCGGATGCTCGAACGGGTTCACGAGCAGCCCGGATTTCTCGGCGTTGAGTCGGCGCGCGGTGAAGATGGCCTGGGGATCACGGTGTCGTACTGGTCCAGCGAAGCAGCCATCCTGGCGTGGAAGGAAAACGCTGAACACCGGGAGATCCGCGAGCGAGGTCGCTCGACCTGGTACCGCCACTACAGCGTGCGGGTCTGCAAGGTCGAGCGCAATTACAAAGCCGAAAGATCAGGCTGACGCTGTCTCTTTAGGAGCGGCTGGGATGCAACGCCACCCCGGCCGCTCCTACAGCTTCACGGCATCACAGGCGGGATGTACGCCAGCGTGGTGCCCAGCGCCCACAGCAGGAACAGCACCAGCGGCGTGTGCACCAGCAACTGCACGAACGAGAAGCCGATCAGGTCGCGTGCTTTCAGACCCAGTACGCCCAGCAGCGGCAGCATGTAGAACGGGTTGATCAGGTTTGGCAGCGCTTCAGCGGCGTTGTAGATCTGCACCGCCCAGCCCAAGTGGTATTTCAGGTCGTTGGCGACCTGCATCACGTACGGCGCCTCGATGATCCACTTGCCGCCACCGGACGGAATGAAGAAGCCGAGGATTGCCGAATACACGCCCATCAGCAACGCGTAGGTGTCGTGGGAGGCGATGCTGGTGAAGAAGGTCGAAATATGGTGCGCGACCGTTTGCGCATCACCGCCCTTGACCGTGGTCAGCAGTGCTGCAATCGACCCGTACAGCGGGAACTGAATCAGTACGCCGGTGGTGGTGGGCACGGCACGGGCCACCGCATCCAGGAAGCTGCGCGGACGCCAGTGCAACAGCGCGCCGACCATGATGAACAGGAAGTTGTACGTGTTCAGGCCGGAAATCGCCGTGATCGCAGGCTTGGTGCTGAATTCGTTGTACAACCAGCCGGACGCCAGCACGACCATCAGAATGATCAGCAGCGGACTGTATTCCAGCCATTCACCTGGGCGGGTGCGTGGCGGCAGCGGCGGCAGGCTGAACGCTGGATCGATGCCGCATTCCTTGGCGTCGCGGGCGTTGGCCGGACCCGGGGCGGTGGCGTACGCGACGATGATCGAAATCACCACCAGGGCCAGCAGCATGACGCCGGATTGCCACAGGAAGATCGTCTGGGTGAACGGGATCATCCCGGTAATCGCCAGAATCGACGGCGGCAGGCTGGCCGGGTTGGCTTGCAACTGTGCAGCCGACGATGACAGACCCAGCGCCCACACCGCACCCAGGCCCAGATAGGCAGCGGCACCGGCGGCGCGATAGTCCATCTTCAAGTCCGTGCGACGTGCCAGGGCACGCACCAGCAGACCGCCGAATACCAGCGACAGCCCCCAGTTCAGCAGCGAAGCGACCATGGAGATCAGTGCGACCCAGGCCACGGCCGAGCGGCCGTTTTTCGGGATGCGTGCCAGGCGGTCGATCAGTTTGACCGCAGGCGGCGAACTGGCGACGACGTAACCGCCGATGACCACGAAGGCCATCTGCATGGTGAACGGAATCAGGCTCCAGAAGCCGTCACCGAAGGCCTTGGCGGTGTCAGCGGGTTTGGCGCCGATCACCAGCGTCGCGAGGGTGACGATGACCACGGCAAGGGCGGCGAACACCCACGAGTCAGGGAACCAGCGTTCTGCCCATTTGGCGCAGCGCAGGGCAAATCGGGCGGAGCGGCTTTCTTCGATATCGGCGGCCACGTTGTTTTACCTCTTGGAGTTATTGTTAGGGTGTTATTGGAATGAGCTGTTTTGAGTGTGGGCAGTGACGCAAAAAATGTCCGGCTCTAGATACAGCAAAGCCCCTTCATGACTGAAGAGGCAGAATGGCACAACGCAATGGCGTGGGTTTATCAAGCTGACGCCCGCGAGCTAATTGTAGGAGCGTGGCTTGTCCCGCGATCGACCGGGAACCGGTCGCAGAACCAAGCGGCATAGTTGTATCTGATACACCGTGCCCTCTGGTTTTACTTCCGCTTCGCGGAAGATCGCGGGACAAGCCACGCTCCTACAAAAAGCGTGGCAAGTCCGGCATTCAGAACTTCATCTCAACCACATCGTCCGGCACGATCAGTTTGCCGGCGGTCTTGGCGACGATTTCTTCAACGGTCACGCCCGGTGCGGTTTCGCGCAGGATGAAGGCGCCGTCCTCGATTTCCAGGTAGGCCAGGTCGGTCAGGACTTTCTTGATGCAGCCGGCACCGGTCAGCGGCAGGCTGCAGCGCGAGAGCAACTTGGATTCCCCATCCTTGGACGCGTGGGTCATGGTCACGATGATGTTGTCGGCCCCCGCGACCAGGTCCATCGCGCCGCCCATGCCTTTCACCAGCTTGCCGGGAATCATCCACGACGCAATATTGCCCTCGACGTCCACTTCGAAAGCGCCCAGCACCGTCAGGTCGACATGGCCGCCACGGATCATGGCGAAGGACTCGGCGGAGGAAAAAATCGACGCGCCTTTGCGAGCGGTCACGGTTTGCTTGCCGGCGTTGATCATGTCGGCGTCGATGGTGGCTTCGGTCGGGAACTCACCCATGCCGAGCAGGCCGTTTTCCGACTGCAGCATCACATCGATGCCTTCGGGTACGTAGTTGGCGACGAGGGTCGGAATGCCGATGCCCAGGTTCACGTAGAAACCGTCTTGCAGTTCGCGCGCAACGCGCTGTGCCATTTGTTCGCGGGAGAGTGCCATGGTCTTGGGTCTCTTTTATTGTGTCCGGCAGGCTCGAGGGTCGTCTGCGGAAAAATCAATGAAGGGGTTCGAGTCGACTTGGCGCGTCAGGACTTTTTGATCGTGCGCTGCTCGATGCGTTTCTCGAACGTGCCCAGAATGACGCGATCCACATAGATGCCAGGGGTGTGGATCTCGGTTGGCAGCAACACGCCCGGTTCGACAATCTCCTCGACTTCCACCACGGTGATCTTGCCCGCAGTGGCGACGACCGGGTTGAAGTTCTGCGCGGTATGGCGATAGACCACATTGCCGAAATGGTCGGCCTTCCAGCCCTTGACGATCGCGAAGTCGCCGGTGATGGCCTCTTCAAGAATGACGTTGCGGCCGTTGAACTGGCGGGTTTCCTTGCCCTCGGCCACCGGCGTGCCGTAACCGGTCGCGGTGTAGAAAGCAGGAATGCCGGCACCGCCTGCGCGCAGCTTTTCAGCGAGGGTACCTTGCGGGGTAAGTTCGACTTCGAGCTCGCCGCTGAGCAACTGGCGTTCGAACAGGGCGTTTTCGCCGACATAGGAAGAGATCATCTTGCGGATCTGCCGGTCTTCCAGCAGAACGCCCAGACCGAAGCCGTCGACACCACAGTTGTTCGAGACCACCGTCAGGCCTTTCACGCCCATGCGCTTGATCTGCGCGATGAGGTTCTCCGGAATGCCGCACAAGCCGAAACCGCCGGCCAGTACAGTCATGTTATCGGTCAGCCCGGCGAGGGCCTCTTCGTACGTTGCTACGCGTTTGTCGAGTCCAGCCATGATGATGCGACCCCGCTTCGTTGTAGTTGTGTCTGACAATCGGGCTGTCAGTATGCGTTGACTGCATCTTCTCTCCGCACCAGTGATTTGTTAATTTTGTTTTTTTCATCGATTGATAAGAAAAACAAATATATGAACGTAAAGCAGCTCCGGGCGTTTCTCGCGGTGGCGCAATGTTTGAGCTTCGCTCAGGCGGGGGAGCGACTGCACCTTTCCCAGCCAGCGCTGAGCCTGACCATCAAGGCGCTTGAAGACGATCTGGGCGGGCAGCTTTTGACGCGTACCACGCGCAATGTCAGCCTGACACCGGAAGGTGAGGCATTGCTGCCGTTGGCCCGGCAACTGCTCGCCGATTGGGATAACACCGAAGAACTGCTGCGCCAGCGCTTCACCCTACAGATGGGCAAGGTGTCGGTGGCTGCAATGCCCTCGTTCGCGGGCAATCTGCTGCCCATCGCGCTCAAGGTGTTCCGCGAGCGCTATCCACGGGTCAATGTCGCGGTCCATGACGTGATCAACGAGCAGGTACTGGAAATGGTCGGTCACCGTCGGGTCGAACTCGGTATCGGGTTCGAGCCCGAGTCGAGCAACAACCTGACCTTCACCTCGTTTTACCTGGACCGGTTTGTCGCGGTCGTGCCCATGGATTCTCCGCTGGCCCAACGTGCGCAAGTGACATGGGAGGAACTGCTGCACCATGACTTCATTACCCTGCAACGGCCGTCAGCGGTGCGCCTGTTGCTGGAGCAGGACCTGCAAACCCGGCACGGAAAACTGCCGGTCGCGTTTGAA
Source organism: Pseudomonas sp. NFACC02 (assembly GCF_900110765.1). Taxonomy (GTDB): domain Bacteria; phylum Pseudomonadota; class Gammaproteobacteria; order Pseudomonadales; family Pseudomonadaceae; genus Aquipseudomonas. The sequence continues at coordinate 28,550 of NZ_FOEO01000024.1, read as the reverse complement.
AGTCATCAGCTGTCGACGGTCGGGCGCATGGTGGCCAATGGGCTGGGCGTCAGTGCGGTGCCGTCGTTGTGTATTCAGCAGATGGAAGAACTGGGCGCCCGATGCATTGCGCTGGAAGGTCCCAGAATCGAGCGTCGAATCGGCTTGATGACCCTGTCCGATCACAAGCTCTCCGCCGCGGCTCAGGCGTTGCGGGATGTGCTGATCGAGTGCGCGCAGGGAAGCGTTATCCCTCCAAAATGCTGATTCATTTAGATGAATGGATGAATGACAGGCCGTTTCGGCCACCTTGTACGAAAAAACCGCTGCGACGTCTTGCCGCATCCGGTATCGTTTGGCCATCTGAAACAAATTGTTTCAGATCATCTTTCAATAAGAATCGAACGATAAGGGGTTGCGCTTGGATTTGTCGTCTGCTGCGTGGGTGTTTCATGACACCCGGTTGATCATCTGCTGCCTGATCGCCATTGCCACGATTATTGTGCTGATCAGTGCCACCAAACTCCCGCCGTTTCTCTCGATTCTGGTGGGCACTTTCATCGCCGGGATAGGCGCGGGGTTGCCAGCGGAGGCCGTTGCAAAGGCATTCAGCAAGGGCGCGGGCGGGATCCTGGGCGAGGCGGGGATGATCATCGCGCTGGGTGCGATGCTGGGCGCGTTGATGGCTGAATCGGGGGCGGCGGATCGTATTGCGTCCACCTTGCTCGGCTTGGGCAAAGGCAAGGCGCTGCCATGGGTGATGGCGCTGGTGGCGATGGTCATCGGCCTGCCGTTGTTCTTCGAGGTGGGCCTGGTGATGATGGTGCCGATCATTTTTGTCATGGCGCGTCAGTCCAACCAGCCGCTGCTGAAAATCGCGATCCCCGCACTGGCCGGCATGACCACCCTGCATGCCCTGATGCCTCCGCATCCGGGGCCACTGATCGCGGTCAGTGCATTGCACGCCGACCTGGGCCTGACCATGTTGCTGGGTTTCTGCATCGCGGTGCCGGCGGTGATTCTGGCCGGCCCGCTGTACGGCAACTGGCTGTCCAAACGGCTTCATGTTGAAGAACCTGTAGAGCTGGGTGCGTTGTTTTCCGCCAAACCCGAGGTCACGCGTCAGCCTGGGTTCGGCGTGTCGCTGCTGATCATTCTGCTGCCGGTGATCCTCATGCTCGGCAGTACGCTCGCCAAAATCGCTCTGGAGCCAGAGAGCAACGTCGCACTGACGCTGAAATTCCTCGGCGAGCCATTAGTGGCGTTGGGCATTGCGGTCCTGGCGGCGACGGTTTGTCTGGGCTGGGCCAACGGCCTCTCCCGGGAGCAGGTCGGCGGCACGCTGCGCAAAAGCCTGGCACCGATCGCGGTGCTGTTGCTGACGATCGGCGCGGGCGGCGGCCTCAAGCAGACCCTGCTGGATGCCGGCGTCAGCCAGACCATCAGTAAAGTGGCCGAAGGCGCGCACATGCCTTACCTGCTGCTGGCGTGGCTGATCGCGGTGGCGTTGCGTCAGGCGACGGGCTCCGCGACTGTCGCGACCACCACCACCGCAGGCATCCTCGCGCCGATGATGGCCGGTCTTGCGCCGGTTGAGGCGTCGCTGGTGGCGCTGGTGATCGGTGCGGGTTCGGTGTTTTTCTGCCACGTCAACGATGCGGGTTTCTGGATGGTTCGCGAGTACTTCGGCTTGCAGCTCAAACAGACGATCTGGGTGTGGTCGGTGCTGCAGACCATCGTCTCGGTGGTGGGGCTGATTGGCACGCTGCTGCTATGGCACTGGCTGGCTTAACGGCTTTTCTGACACTCCGGTCAATTGTGGGAGCTGTCGGAGGTGACGTCGTAACCTCCGGCAGGCTTCTACAGGTCGTGCGTCGTCTGCCTCAGATTGTTAAAGCAGCTGAAGCAGGATGGACCGCGTCAACGTAGCCAATACCGACTATCGAGACGACTGATTTCTGCTCGAACGGGCCGGGGCGTAGCCTTGACTCATTCCCGAAACGAGCCGAATGGAGTCTCTCATGAACCGCCTTCTTGCCCTTGCCATGCTGCTTACCGTCGCTGTCCTCTCTGGCTGTGCCACGGACAATCATCCTGAGCTGCGTCCTTACACCGCTGAAGAGACTCACCAGCTTGCCCTCGAAGACCTCAATCGCCGTGGTTTGTCCTATGACGAGTATCAGGCCCGCAAAAACCAGTTGATGGCTCAGCCACAGATGCAGCAAGCCCACGAGTTCGATAACCGTGGTGAAGTCAATGCTCAGGTCAACACGACTTCCAGGGCTCGCCAAGGCTGAGGTGTCTACTGCAAGGCGGTAACAGTTTCCTGAAGTTTGCGATTTACATGACACTGTATGGTTGAAAGTCAGCGTGTCTGTCTATGTGTTTCCGACGGTGCTTTCGATAGCGTTGCTGCCAGGAACCAAAGACACTTCTGGACTCGCATCATGCTGACTGCCGACCTGCTGCTCGCTTTCATTCTGTTCGCTTTCGTTTCATCGATCACGCCCGGTCCGAACAACACCATGTTGTTATCTTCAGGCGTGAACTTTGGTTTCAACCGCACCATTCCCCACATGCTCGGCATCAGCTGCGGTTTTGCGCTGATGGTACTGGCGGTCGGCTTTGGATTGGGCGCCGTGTTCAAGGCCTACCCGATTGTGTACACCGTGCTGCGATATGCAGGCGCGGCGTATTTGCTGTACCTGGCGCACAAGATCGCCACGTCCGGCCCAGCCAGCGACAGCGAGCAGACCAATGCCCGGCCGATGAGTTACCTGAGCGCGGCCGCGTTTCAGTGGGTCAACCCCAAGGCGTGGGTCATGGCGATCGGCGCGATCAGTACCTATACGCCCATGAACGGTTATTTCACCAACGTCGCGATCATTGCCTTGGTATTTGGCATCGTCAATTTGCCCGCCGTGAGCCTGTGGGCGGGGTTTGGCAGCCTGCTGCGCAACGTGTTGCGCGACCCCTTGTGGTTGCGGGTGTTTAACGGGGTGATGGCTGCATTACTGGTGTTGTCGTTGTATCCGTTGCTGGAGCAGTGATCGTGCTCGCGATTGCAGTGTGTCAGGCAATACCTTCGGGGCAGACACATTGCTTTCGCGGGCGAGAGCGCCTTTACAGGGGATCGGCATTTAAAGCGCCAGCTTCAAATGCCCGCCCGCTTCCTTGTGCCGCGCGTTTGTGCGGTGCTGCAGACCGAGATGAAAATGCTCCAGCCCGTCCTGAAGGCGCTGAGTCAGCAATTCATCCAGCTCGCCACCGAGGTCGTTATCGCTGTAGCTGATCTGGCTGTCGATGGCGAATACGCCGTGCAGCACTTCCTGGCATTTGAGCGCGGACAGTACCGGCTTTAAGGCGTAGTCCACGGCTAGCATATGGGCGATGCTGCCGCCGGTGGCCAGTGGCAACACCACTTTGCCGTGCAGCGAGCGTTCTGGCAGCAGGTCGAGCAGGGTTTTCAGTGCGCCGGAAAACGAGGCCTTGTACACCGGCGTGCCGATCAAGAGCCCGTCGGCCTTGGCCACGGCGTCGATGAAGGCGATGACCTCGGGGCTGTCGAAGCGGGCGTAGAGAAGGTCTTCGGCGTTGAAGTCCTGAAGGCGAACGGCTTTCACTTCCACACCATGAGCGGTAAGCCATTGCGCGGCGTGTTTGAGCACGACGCCGGAGCGGGAGCGGGTGGAGGGGCTGCCTGAGATTGAAACTACCAACATGTTGTAGGTCCTTGGGGTCGGTCACCCGAGGTGCTGCATGGCACCGTGCAGGTCGCGGTCAACGCGATGGGGATGGGCGGATAGACCCTTTGGGAGGTTCAAAGCAGCATGCGTGCCAGCCTCGGCGATGTGTCTGGACGGCAGTAAAACCGGGGCTTCAGGGGGGGCAGGGGGGATTTGCTTCTGGGGGAGGATCAATTCTGGAGGGGGTAAGTGTTGATTGGCTGTTGCTGGGGGAACACTTTGGGTGTTCACGGTTCACGGTTCACGGCTCGTGTCACGGTGGGCATTGGGTTTCGGGTGTATATCCATTATTGAGGGTGGCGCTGATTAGGGTTCCGCTCTTACAGCGGGTCACTTTTTTCAAGAGCCAAAAAAGTAACCAAAAAGGCCCTGCTCCTGGTTTGGCCTCGACTTCGTCGAGGTACCTTCACTCCGGCGACGCTCCGTGGGCCCGCCGCCATCGGCCATCCATGGCCGGGGGCGGCTCTCGCGGCATCCCTGCCGCTCGGCCCACGGAGCGCCGCCTGCGTTCAGCCTGCACCCAAGTCGCGTTTTGTGGTGTCTGGACTTTCTCGGTATGAAGATCAAAAGCGGGAGCAGGAGCAGCTCTGCTTTTGATTCTGCCGAAGGCGTAGGAGCGCGCTTGCCCGCGAACTGCCGGGAACCGGCAGCAAAACCGGTGCAGGCGGTGTATCAGGTACAACCGAGTCGTCTGATTTTGCTGCCGCTGCGCGCCAGATCGTCCGAGTGCGGCCCAGAGCAAGCGCGCTCCTACAGTTTCGGCGTGAACCAGCAGCAGGCGG
>NZ_FOEO01000024.1:0-23618 GCF_900110765.1 Pseudomonas sp. NFACC02 | reverse complement strand
GGGCACTTTTGGTTACTTTTGGTGCCTTTTCAAAAGTGACCCGCCGGAGGGGCGGAAAGGTGAATCGGCGCCACCCGAGAAAATGGATCTGCCCACCCTCCCAATGCCAAACCCCCGACCCACCCCGCCAAACCCAGCCCCTCACCCCCAACAAAAGCCCAAAAAAAATCCCCGCAGTCGGCCACTGCGGGGATTTTTTGCTTTCGTCTTGCTTTCAACCGACAACCCGAAAATTGCCGCTTGAAACAGCCATCAGTTCCGGAACATCGCACCGGTCTGGATGATGTTGTTCGAACCCAACAACTGGCTCACATAACGGCTCCAACGGGTAATGTTCGCAGGCCCCACGAACACCACATCCTGCGCCGCCAGCTCAAAACCTTTCGCCAGCGCATAGGCGGTCGGCTTTTTCGCACTCAGGTGATACACCGTGGCCGAATGCGTCGCATCCTGCGCGCGAATCACATACACCGCATCACCGTCGGCAGCGTCCGGGCTCAAGCCACCGGACGTACCCAGCGCCTCAAGCAGCGTTACGCTGGTGGTGCTGAACGAGATCACCTGCGGACGCTGAACCTCGCCCAACACATAAATCTTGTTCTTCGAGTTGCTGTTCAGGTGCAGATAGTCACCGTCTTTCAGGTAGATCTTGCTCAGCTGCGAATCCTTGCGGTTGAGCGAATCGACGTCGATCACGTAATCCTTGCCGTCACGACGCAACGTCAATCCGGCGAGGTTGGCGTCGGTCAGATCGACACCCGCCTGGCTGATGGCCTGAACCAGGCTCAGCGGAATATTCGTGATTGGCTGCGGGCCAGGTGTTTTGAAGGCACCTGACAGCAGGACACGCTGACTGTTGTAACGCAGCACTTTGACGTCGACCTTGACCTCGGTGTACTGAGGCGCCAGGCCCATGCGCAGTTGTTCGCGAATCTGGGAAACGGTCTTGCCCCCTGCCTGAATACGGCCGACGTAAGGGAAGAACACGGTGCCATCGTGCAGCACCTCCCGGGTGTTCGCGTCGAGCTGATCCTGGGAACCCGGAGCGGTCAGTTCAGGGTGTTCGAACACGGTGACCAGCAAGGTATCGCCTGGGCCGACGATGTATTCAGGCGTCTTGTAATTCATCAGTTCAGGCGGCAAGGGCTTGGCCAGCGCCGCTGCGGATTTCTGCTGCTGGGCCAGGGTGGTCGGGGTGATATTGACGAGCGTGACCGCGGGGCCGTCCGGGTCTTTATCGGTTACATCATCGAGGGACATGTATTGACCTGGGGCGAATGCGCAGCCTTGCAAAACCAGACTGGAAAGCAGCACTACCGCTAACGTTACTTTCATATGAATGTTCCTTCTTAATCCTAAAAGGTGCGTACTGGCACCGCAGTGATTTCGTTGCATCCCTTACTTACACCGAACTTCGGATCACATTCGTTCAGACACTCAAGCACCTCCCGCCGAGCTTAGTAGCCATCGGCCATCTCTGTTGTTATTGGCAGATATTCTTTTTTTAACGAGCTTTAGAAGGCGTTCTTGTTGACGAAGCCTTTGAAGAGCGTCAGCAGGATGATTTTCATGTCCAGCCAGACCGACCAGTGCTCGATGTACTGCAGGTCGAATTCCACGCGTTTCTGCATCTTGTCCAGCGTGTCGGTTTCGCCACGCCAGCCATTGATCTGTGCCCAGCCCGTGATGCCCGGCTTGACCTTGTGCCGCAACATGTAGCCCGACACCTGCTTGCGGTATTGCTCGTTGTGCGCCACCGCGTGAGGGCGCGGGCCGACGATGGACATGTCGCCGCGCAGCACGTTGAAGAATTGGGGCAGTTCATCCAGTGACGTGCGGCGCAGGAACGCGCCCAGTGGCGTGATGCGGCTGTCGTTGCGCGTGGCCTGGGTCACCACCGCGCCGTTTTCCTGCACGCTCATGCTGCGGAATTTCCAGACCATGATCGGACGGCCGTCCAGGCCATACCGACGCTGACGAAACAGCACCGGGCCCGGAGACGTGAACTTGATCGCCAACGCAATCAGCATCAAGGGCAGGGCGATCATCGTCAGGATCACGCTCGACAGCACAATGTCTTCCACGCGCTTGACCATGCTCCAGGCGCCGTCCATGGGCGAGTCGAAAATGCTGATGCTCGGCAGGCCGTTGATGCTTTCGCTGCGGGCGTGCAGCAGCTCGAACATGAACACGTCTGGAATCACGTAGACCGAAGCGGTGGTGTCGCTCAGGCCTTTGATCAACGCCTGCAGACGTGCTTGCTCGCCCAGGGTCAGGGTGATGTAGACCTTGTCGATCTTGCCGTCACGCGCGTCCTGGATAAGGGTGTCCAGATCGCCCAGCACCGGAATGCGTCGTCCGATGCGCGCCAGGTCCATCTGCTCCGGAGACTCGTCGTAAAACCCCAGCAGGTTCAGGCCCATCCAGGGCGCACGTTCAATGGACAACGCCAGTCGTTCGCCACACTGGCCCGTGCCGACGATGGCCACGCGCCGGGTGTTGAATCCATGGCTACGCAACGTATGCAGCAGACTGCGAATGGCCAGACGATAGCCGCACAGTGCGATCAGAACACTGGCAAACCAGGCCATCTGACTGTTGTCCGCCAGCCTGTCGGGCTGCAGCAGCATATAGTCCACGAACAGCAGCAGGACGAACGCCAGTCCCCAATAGTTGGCGACCTTCAGCAGTTCACGCAGGATGCGTTCGCCACGCCATGAGCCGTACAACTGGTGATACTCGGCCAGCCAGTGAAAGGCCACGGCGGCCAGCAGAATCTGCATCCACGTTTCGGTGCTCATCGGCGTGTCGGTGAACAGATTGATGCTGTAACCGCCGAGGGTGATGACCGCCAGGTCCAGCAAACGGTGGGCGACGGACAGCGTTGATTGATGAGCATGCAAGATGCCACGCAGGGGTGTACTCATATTCTTTGCTCGCTCAGACGGATTTGATCGGAACAACGCGGGCGGATACATCGTTGGCAAGTAACGTCGGTGCGACCAGCGTCGGAGGAACCTGAGTCGCCCGCACCTGCATGGACAGGCGTGCCTGGCGCGAGGCGCTCAGGCGCAGTTCGACGAATTGCCGCATTTCCTGTTCGAAGCGCGCTTCGCTGAAACGCTCGGCGTTGGCGCGGCAGGCTTGCGCGGTAATGCGATCACCGGAGGCCTCGAACGTCTCTATCGCCGCAATCAGCGACGGCACACTTTGTTCCTGATAGAACACCCCGGTCGGTTGCGGGTGATCCAGTCCGCAGACCGTTTCCAGCACACCGCCCTTGCCAAAGGCAATGACAGGCGTGCCGCAGGCCTGGGCTTCCACCGGGCTGATGCCGAAGTCTTCTTCAGCGGCAAATACAAACGCCTTGGCGTTGCGCATGTGTTCCTGCAACACCGCGAACGGCTGGTAACCGAGCAGAGTGACATTGGGCGCGTTGGCGGCAATGGCCTTGGCCTTTTCCATTTCCGGACCGTCACCGACCATGACCAGACGCTTGTCCGGCATCGCTGCGAAGGCTTCGACGATCATCGGCATGCGCTTGTAGGGCACCATGCGCGAGGCAGTGAAGTAGTAGTCCTGCTTGTCTTCCTGGATCGTGAAGCCGCGGGTGTCGACCGGCGGATAAATCACGGTCGACTCGCGGCGGTACGACTTGGTGATCCGCGCGCCGATGAAGTGCGAGTTGGCGATGAAGTCGTCCACGCCCGCAGCGGTGCGCTGGTCCCACATGCGCATGTAATGCAGGATCATTCGCGCCACTCTGCCTTTGAAGCCGGTGCTCATGTTGGCTTCTTTCAGGTACTGGTGCTGCAGGTCCCAGGCGTAGCGAATGGGCGAGTGCACGTAACTGATGTGCAGTTGATCCGGGCCGCAGAGTACGCCCTTGGCCACCGCGTGGCTGCTGCTGATGATCAGGTCGTAGCCAGACAGGTCGAGCTGCTCGATCGCCATTGGCATCAAAGGCAGATAGCGCTGGTATTTGGTTTTGGCTTTGGGCAGACGCTGAATGAACGTTGTGGTGGCGACCTTGCCGCCCAGTTGGGCGCGGTCCTGGTCGCTGAGAAAGTCGATGACGGAAAACAGATCCGCCTCGGGCCAGATTTTAATCAACGATGCCAAAACCCTTTCGGCACCGGCATACGTCACCAGCCAGTCGTGGACGATTGCGATTTTCATTGGAATTCTCTGCAGTAACGGCTTACAGAAATCCGGCACGTCGAGCGAAGCTCGCGAGGATTTCCCCAAAGCGTTGATATTTGCGCAGGCTCTACTTCAGACGCTTACCGGTTGCGTCTTGGCTTTGCGATTATTGAGGCGTTTTCCAAGCTGGATAAAAGGCGATTCGATGTACTGGAAACACAGATGAGCGGCGCCCAGGGTCAACAGCGTGGCGAACAGCGCGATGATCAGCGCCGAAGACCCGGTGCGTGCCAGTACGAACTCGGCCAGCATTCCCATCGTTGGGTGCAACAGGTACAGCGAGTAGCTCACCGCGCCCAACCACACCAGAGCGGGGTGGTCCAGACGCACGCTGCGGGTCAGCAGCAGAAAACTGCTGATCGCCACCGCGTAGGTGATGCAGTAACGGCCCCAGGTTTCCCCGTTGCCCATGTCCTGGTGGTACGCCATGATCAGCGTCGGTGGCAGCAGCACCCCGAAGGCAATCAGCAGCATTTTCAGGTTACGTGTCAGTTCCTGGCTGTGTTCGGCCAGCAACCACTGGCGCCAGATCGAACCGAAGAACATCAGCGCCAGCGCCAGCGGCAGGGCCACGGGCAGTTTGCGTTCGGTGAACGCGCGAACCACGGCCATCGCCAATGCCATCAGCAGAAACGCCAGTGAGCATCGGGCGCGAAACGTCTGGTCGTACAGCTTGCCGCTGATGAACAGCGCCAGGCACAGCCCGTAGAACACCAATTCGATGAACAGCGTCCAGTACAGACCGATCACATCGTCGAAACCCAGTGCCGCTTGCACCATCGTCAGGTTGGCGACGATCTGCCTGAGCGGGGGCAGGGGAGCACCGGTCAGGCCCAGCATCACCACGAACAGCAGCAGCGATACCCAGTACGCCGGATACAAGCGCATGAAGCGCGAGATCAGAAAACGCCGTGCACCGTCGGGTACCGGCTTGAGGCTGTATGGAATCACCACGCCGCTGATCATGAAAAACCAGAGCACGCCGAGCTTGCCGGGATCGATCAGGTAGTCAAAGACCCAGACATGGCCGATGACCGGCAAGAACAGGTGGGTGAACACCACCATCAACGCTGCGATGCCACGCATCGCGTCGAGATAGGCCAGACGTTTCATGGGCATGCCTCAAAGCTTGCTGGAGGATTCACGACGCAAGGCGTCATTGCCGGTGTTGGCGCGACGATCCTTGGGCTTGTTCAGTAACGCATCGATGCGTTGCGAGATGCGCCGTGCCGATTCGTCCCAGGAAAAGCGCGCCACATTGTTCAGCCCGCGCCGCCGCAATGACTGACGAAGCGGTAGATCCGTGAGAATCCGCTCCATGGCCGAGGCCATATGCGTGACGTCCATCGGGTCGAAATACAAGGCGCTGGCCTGCAGCACTTCGGGAATCGACGCGGCGTTGGCGGCCAGCACCGGGCAACCACAGGCTTGCGCTTCCAGCGGCGGGATGCCGAAACCCTCGTACAGCGACGGAAAGATGAACGCCGTGGCGCCCTGGTATTGAGCGATCAGGTCGTCATCGCTCAACCGGCCGAGAAAGCGAATGCGCCGGTCACGGCTGGCCAGGCGTTGCAGGTTGTCATCGGCGAACACGTCACTGGCGCCACCCACGATGTGCAACTCCAGGTCATCGTGGTCGCGCAGCATGAGAAACGCCTGAATCATCCGGCTGAAGTTTTTGTGCGCGCTGGGTGAAGACACGGCCAGCAGGTATTCCGGCTGATCCTTGAGGGGCGGCCCGGGCTGAAAGGCCCCGCTCACGGCGTTGGGCACCACGAAGATTTTCTTTTCCGAGTAGTTGTAGAACTGCGATATCTCGCCCTTCGAGAAATTGCTGACGGTCAGCAGCGCTTTGATTCGCGACAGCATGATCGGTGTCATCGTCCGGTAGAGCATGCGGAATGTGCGGGTGTAACTTTCCGGATGACGCACGTAGGTCACGTCGTGGTGGGTTGCAATCTGATTGCCATAGAACAGCGGTGCGGTGCTGCACAACGAAATCAGCAGCGGGCTGCCATGGCGTTTCAAGTAAAGCGGCAGGTCCAGCTGTTCCCACAGGTGGCCGTTGTTACGACCGATGCACTGCACGTCCAGTGCCTTGGCGCTGTCGTGCATCTTGATGCCATGCGGGGCGACGAAGACCACGTCGTCACGTTGCTGTTTGAGCGCCAGGCAGATCTGCTCTGCGAAGCGTTGAACGCCGCGCAGCTCCTGAGTGAGAAAGCGTGCATTGATCACAATCATGGTAGGCGACCTGTTGAAGAGATAGATGAGTCATAGGCGGCGCAAAGGTCCGGAAGCGCCCTGAGTGAAGGGGGGCTTTCAATACGGACATGAAAAAGATGAAGAGCGAATCAGGGCAAGGCGAACAGGGCCGGGCGGGTGCCCAGGCTTATTATTTTCGGGAATTCGTCGATCGGTACCTGTGCCGAACAACGTCCTTCGTTGCAGTTCCATGGAATGCCGCTGTCGACCTGGCCGTTTTGAGGCTGGCGGGTGTCGATGTACTGCACATTGCCACGCAACACACTGCTGGCGTCGACCTTGATGGGCCTGGGCAATCCGGCCGTCCAGGCGACCATTATCTGATCCGAGCCCCGGGCAAACCTTAGAAGATACTGCGAGTCGATCTCGCGACTCTTCTCGGCGTCATAGCGGAACTGATGCAGCGTCGGGCTGATCGCCTTCAGCGTCAGGTAAGCCAGCTTGAGGCTCAGGTCCTGGGTCAGCAAACCAAAGTTCTGCTCGGGGTCACTGCTGTCGGGACCGTCATTGAGCAGGCCGTTCCACCACATGCCTTTGATGTTCGGCATCGTCTGGACCAGAAAGAAGCTGCGTGCCAGAAACGCTGCCTGGGTCTTCTCGTCGCCGCCGCATCGTCCTGTGTTGCTGGGCCAGCCCATTTCGGTCAGATACAACGGCACGTCCGTTTTGTTTTTTGTCTTCTCCTTGAGGTCTTCGTTGATCCGCCTGAGCCAGGCAATCCAATTCTCCGGGGTGTTGCGTTCATCCGAGCGACAATGCACATAAGGATGCAGCGACAAGCCGTCGACATGATTGAGGATCCCGGACTCGACCAGCCGGTCGGCAAATCCCAGATCCATCCCCTGGCTGGTGACCGCGCCTGCCAGGATCACCATCGGTCTCTGATTGCTGCGAATGCGTCGGGACGCTTCTTCGACAAGGACGCTGTAATCCCTGGCAAACGCTGGATCGACGGGATTCTCTTTGTCCCATTCGTTCCAGATCTCGTAGAAATCCACGCTGTCGGTCAGCTGTCTGGTCACAAAGCTGATGTAGTTGCCATACGCCTCACGCACGTTGGGTTTTCGCGGTTTGGCGTAGTTGTCGTAGAACGGGTTGCCGTAACCGAGCACCAGCAACGGCCGCAGATGGTGTTCCTGAGCCTTACTCAAGTACGCCTGCCAGGCGGGCTCTATTCTCATCAAACCTCGTCGGGGCTCGGCGCTGGACCAGTAAGCGTCATCGCGCACCGAATCCACACCCGCCGCTTCGAGCAATTGCAACGCCTTGGCTGACGTCGTGCTTTTGTTCATCAGGTGGGTATCGACCCCGATGATGAACGTCTCGTCGGCCATGCTCGAGCAACTGATGAACCAGCCCAGCAGTAGAAACGCGGAATGTCGTCGTAACCTCGTCAGGCGTTTGATGGGCATGGCTTGTCTCAATGAAGAGGCACGGTCCGGAGCGCATGCTCAGGTAGGTCTCGGGCCGTCAGCAAATGGATCGGCATCGCGCGAACGCTTGGCCGGGCGTCGTCAAACCGTGTGGGGCAAGGCCGGGTCGCGGTGCACCGTGTTGTCCTGTAGCGTCTGGGTGAAGATGCTCTCGTAGCTGTCGAGCATCAGCTCCAGATTCAGCAGCGCCGCGACACTGACACGTGCCTGACTGCTCAAGCGGGCCAGCAGGTCCGGTTGTTGATGCAGGCGTAGCATCGCGTGCCCCAGCGAATCGGGATCATTCGGGGTGCACAGCAAACCGTTGAGCGGGTCCTGGATGATTTCCGGTAACCCGCCCATGCGGCTGGCGATGACGGGTACCGAGTGCGCACAGGCCTCGACTGCGACCATGCCGAACGGTTCGTTCCAGAGGGACGGCACGATAGCGACATCGATCTGGCTGTAAAACGCTTCGGGTGTCTGATAACCGACGAAACGGATGTTTGGCGATGTCGCCAGCGCTTTGAACGCGGCTTCATCGCAGGCCTGACCACGCCCGGCAAGCTGCAGCGTCGCGTCGAACGGCAGACGCTGAAACTGTTCGATGAGCCAGCGTACGCCTTTCTGCTCGGACAGGGTGCCCATATAGCCGAAACGCAGAGGCGCCTTTTTCATCGACGGGTCCAGCTGGCGCTGCTTGCTCGGCGAGTTCTGCACTGCGGCATACGGGCTGGCGTTATGCACCACATACGCCTTCGCCGCGCTGAAATAACCGCGCTTTTGCAGCGTGTCGAGAATGAACTGGCTGACGCCCACCACCGCCGATACCTGTGCCGAACGTGCATCGTGGCCCTTGCGAAACGACTGGCAACTGCTGCATGGCTGCTGGCAGCACTGACCGCGTTTGAACATGTTGCTGCCCGGGCACATCAGGTACATGTCGTGCAGCACTTGAACAATCGGCAGCCTGGCCGCCGTGATTTCGTCCCACACCGACACCGACCATCCTGCGAGGTTGTGGCACACGACCAATTGTGGCTGCTCGTCCCTGATCACGCGCTTGACATAGCGACGCATGGCGCCGTTGTAACGGTCACGCAGGTGCCAGCCCAGGCGCGCCAGGCGTCCCGGACGTTGCGCGCTGAACTGCCAGTAAAAGTTATGCAGGCCGGCGCGGTAGACCTTCACCCCATTCACGGTGTCGGTGGACAGGCCCGCATCCGGACCGGTCACCAGCACGCTGACCTGGCAGCCGCGTTGTTGCAGGCCCTCGACGGTGCGCTGAAGAATGATCTCCGCGCCACCCCCGACATGAGGTGAATACAGGCTGCTGATGAACAGTATTTTCATAATGGATACGACTGATTCAGACCCAGTACCCCGGACTCACCGTCACGGATGGCTTTTTCGATCAAACCCAGACGCTCTTCAGCGCCACGCCGTTTGGCAATCAACCGCAACAGCCGGAAGAACACCCAGCGATTGAGGCTGTACAGCAGCGACGAGTTGGCCCAGATGTTCTTGTCGAACCAGGCCTGGTTCCGTGCGCCGTAGTAAGCGCGCAAGTCCGAACCGCCCAACAGGAAACTTTCGTAGATGTTGTTGGTTCGGGCCTTGATGTTCCAGGAGTTCTCCAGGTCATCGAGCACGGCATCCGGAACCAGAAAGATCCGACCGCCACCGGCCGTGATGCGCCAGGTGTATTCACTGTCGTCGGCGTAGAGCAGCAGCGCGTCCAGCGGCAGACCGATCCTGCGATACAGATTGCGGTGGGCGAGCAGGCCGCCGTAAGTCGCGAACGGCAGCTGGACCATCGGCAGTTTGCGCTGCGGACTTTGCGGCGCACCCCATGGCAGCCGACGCCAGATCTTGTAAGGCAGTTGCGCGATGTGGAAACCGAAGAAGCTGGAGCGCAGTTGAATCGCGAAACGCTTCGGCACTCCGGCGGCAATGTCGGCCTGATGCGTGGGGCGAAACCCCAGCACGGCGGCCTTGTCTTCGCCGTCTATGATCTTGCGTTCTTCGAGCACCTTATGCAGCGTCGCAATGGCATTGATCGTCGGTGCGTTGTCATCGTCCATCAGCCAGATGTGCTCGGCGCCCGCATCCAGTGCGGCCTGGATACCCACGGAATAACCACGGGCCGATCCCGTGTTTTCATGCAGGTAGATGACGCTGACCTGATCCGGCCAGGTCCGCCGCAGGGTGTCCAGTGGCGCGGTGGAGGCATTGCTGACGATGATCACACGGTCGATCAACGGGCTTTCCAGTGATCGACTGACGAGGGTGTGCAGGTAGTTGAAACGATCACCATAGGTGAGCGTCACCAGCGTGGTCTTGTGGGTCATGGTGAGTTCCGGGCGAAGAGGGTTCAAGAGGCTGAAAGCGTCAGCCCCGTGGGAATCTGGAGTGTTGTCAAGGCAGCTCTGTAGGAGCGTGGCTTGTCCCGCGATCTGCCGGGAACCGGCAGTCAATCTTTGCATGCGGTGGATCAGACAAACCGCATTTTCTGGTTTTACGACGGGTTCCCCGCCGATCGCGGGACAAGCCTCGCTCCTACAGGTATCGCGGCGAAACGTCTGGATGCGCTCCAGACGGCCGCAGGCATCAGATCAAACCCGCGCTTCTATCCGCGACAGGCTGCTGACCGGCAAGGTCACTTTCTGTTCGCGCTGCAGCAGGTTGAGCAGGATCACCGCGCGTTCATCACCGTCGGCGGCAAGGAAAATCGCCTCGACATCGTTGAAGCCCTCCGCCGTGATCCGCACCGTGTCACCGTGCTGAAAGGCTTCTTTCGGCGGCGGCGCGAGCAAGCGTTCACGGATCTGTTCGATCAGTTCGTCTTTCACCGGCACAGGCAGACCGCCGAAGGTCACGATGCGCGCCACGCCCCGGGTGGAACGGATCGGGTACCAGTTATCGTGGGTCTGGTCCATGCGGATGAACAGGTAGCCGGGGAACAGCTCTTCTTCGGATGCACCGCGCGAGCCGCGTTTCTTCTCGCCATGCTTGACCGGTCGGTAACATTCGAAGTGCTGACGCTGCAGGTGTTCCTGAGCACGGCCTTCCTGGCGAGGTTTGGTTTGAATCAGATACCAGCGCGCTGGGCGGCTCGAGATGCTGTCGGCTTGAGACATAATTCTTCACTCCACTGCAATCTGGTTCGACAGGGTTGAAACCAACTCAGGGTGTTGCGTCAGTCTGGCCAGCACACCGGGCCTGGCAGCGGGCGGATGCTTGTCCAGCCGATATTGCGTCAGCATGTGCTGGACCTGTTCGATGCAGTTGAACATCAGGACGTCGATGATAGACAGGTTGGCGACGAAAGGTTGTCTGAACTGCCGATACTCCACCGGATCCATCCGGAAGAACCTCACCAGCAAGCGGTTACGCGCAAAGTGATCGCGGTCGTACACCACCGATCCACCTTCGGGCGTAATGAACGTCGTTGCCTCAAAGGTGTGGGCAATGCGGATAATGCGCTCCTGTTTGTCGACAGGGCTGCCAAGAATCAGGTCAGAACTGCGCATGATCGGCGTCACGATGTGTAGATAAGCACACATCTCACGAATTGCATGTTCGGCGTACAGTGAAATGTTCTGCTGTGGAAACCGGATCAGGCGCTCGACCAGCGGCATCACCTGAGCGAAGTAGGGCGCTTGCTGATAACTCTCGGCAATCAGGCGAATCAGCCGCTCGGCCTCATCGCTGAAGTGATCGCAGAGTTGCCGCTGATTGATCTGCAACTGGAAGCGGTCTTTCTTCAGCGGAAAGGTGATCAGCCGTGCTTCGTTGTTATGCAGAATGCGGTTGCGGTTAACCCAGCCGGACCGCACATATTGCAGATCGTCTCCCAGGACGAAGACGTCTGCAGCGGCGATGAGCTGAAAGTAACCCAGATAAGGAAAGAGATAGGGTTGCATCACTGCAATGGTCCTGGCCATCAATACGTCTCCTTTAACTTTCAGTGACTTCACCACCGGATCATTTACGAACCGTGGTGTAGTCGTAGCCATAAGCTGCGCAGTCATAGTCAGCGGTCGAGGCTTTGCGCAGAACACCGTTGAAGATCGCACCCTTGATCAGGATGCCGTTGTGCATCAGGCGACGTTTGCACGCTTCGATTTCCTTGGCGGTGCTCAGGCCGAACCGGGTGACCAACAGGCATGTGCCGGATTGGCGACCCACCAGCGTGGCGTCCGTGACGGCCAGGATCGGCGGGGTGTCGACGATCACCAGGTCGTACAGCGGCGACAGATCGCTGATCAACTTGTTGAAGTTGTCATGCATCAACAACTCGGACGGGTTAGGTGCCGCGAAACCACAGGAAATGAAGTCCAGGTTGCGCACTTCGGTGTGATTGATCACTTCACTGCTCTTCAAACGGGCGGCCAGCGTGTCGGACAGACCGTGCTTGGGCGTCAGGTTGAACAGCTTGTGCAGGTAGCCTTTGCGCATGTCGGCGTCGATCAGCAGCACGCGTTTGCCGGTCTGGGCGATGATCACCGCCAGGTTGCTGGAGACGAACGACTTGCCCACGCCCGGCGTCGGGCTGGAAATCATCAGCACGTTGTTGCGCGCTTCGAGCATTGCGAAATGCAGACTGGTGCGCAGGCTGCGCAGGGATTCGATCGCCAGCTCCGTAGGTGCGCTGACACTGAGCAGGCGAGGCTCCTTGCTGCCACTGCGGCTTTGGCTTGCCTTGTCCAGGCGCTCCTGCTGCCGCGAATACGGCAGCGATGCGTAGACCGGCATGCCCAGGTTTTCGATGACTTCCGGGTTATCCACACCGCGATAGAACGCTTGACGGACGAACACGGTGGCGACGGCCAGCAGCAGACCGACAAGGGCGGCGACCAGCACGATGATTTTCTTCATCGGCTTGACCGGCTCCTCGACGTTGGCATCGGCGTTGTCGATGATGCGCACGTTGCCGATGCTGCCGGCGCGAAGAATGTCTTGCTCCTGACTCTTGTCCAGCAACAGGGTGTAGGTCTGCGAGGTGACTTGCATGTCGCGCGTCAGGCGCAGGAGTTCCTGTTGGGTGGCAGGCAGGGTTTCGATTTTCTTCAGCAGCGCGGCTTTCTGGGCCTCCACCTGGCCGATCTGAGTCATCAGGCTGCGGTAGGTCGGGTGCTCGGGTGTATACAGGCGCTCGACGTCAACGCGTTTCATCTTCAGGTCAGACAGCGTCCCTTCCAGCTTGACCACCTGATCGAGGACCGATTTGGTCTCCACGCTCAGGTCGACCGACTTGGCGCTGGTCTGAAAATTGTTCAAGGCGATTTCCGACTGTTCCAGCTGCTTGCGCACGGCAGGCAGTTGCGAACGCAGGAATTCCAGACGCTGCGCGGCTTCGGCCGAACTGCGTTCAACGTTCTGACGCACATACAGGCGACTGACGTCATTGAGGATGCGTTTGGCCAACGCAGGATTGGCGTCCTGAATCGACAGGTAAACGATCCCCGAGTCCTTGCCGGCTTCAATGATCTTCAAACGGTCCTGATAATCCAGCGCGGCAGTCAGGGTGCGCTGACGCATCACCCTGAATTCGGTGCCGGGACGACCATTGAGCGTAGCGACCTGAATCTTCACGCCGCTGCCTTCGACGGTTTGACCGACCGGGCCGCTGAGCAGTTTGTTGTGGTCTTCGTCATACAGGCTGAAGCTGCCCGGCTTGTCCACCACCATGGTCAGCTTTTCGCCCAGCAGAGCGTCAGGCACTTCCAGCTGGAAGATGTCGATCTTCTCGCCACCCCATGCGTAGCTGTCCAGACCGAACAGAGGAGCGGCCAGTTCACCTTCGTGATCAGGCTTGAAGTGACGGGCCATATAGTCGCCAATGCCCGGCACGTATTTGGGTTTCTGAATGATATTGAGCTTCAGGTCTTCGACGACCTTGCCCAGCACCGCGCGGGATTTGATCAGTTCGATTTCGGTGGTTGCTTGGGAGACCGACAATGGCTTGGCGCTGATCTCGGTGCGGCCCTCGATGCCGATTTTCTTCGGCTCGATCTGGATCATCGCGTTCGCCTGGTAGATCGGCGTCGCGAGTATGGCGTAAGTCACGCCAATCAGGACGCAGACACCGATGATCGATGCAATCATTCCCTTGTGATCGAAAAGTGTGCGCAAGATAGTCGCCAAATCGATCCGGGAGTCCTGGACCTCGTCCAGGGAAGTACGGTTCATAGCGGTCATTTATCTTGGATCTCCTGACTGAAGATAAGGAAGCCAGTCGTCGACGCAACGCGAAAGCTGCTCGTAGGTCTGTTCAAAGGCTAGTTTCGGGCGCCGGTACGGGTCGGCTATTTCCAGTTCTTGTTGCCATTTGCCAATCAGAAACGTCTTTCCACGCACCTCGGGGGCGAGCTTCAGAACGCTTTGGGTCTGGCGGTGCTCCATCAACAGGATCAAGTCCGCGTCGTAGAGCATTTGCCGCACCACCTGGCGGCTCTTGTGTCGGTGAGCCGGGACACCGTTGACTTGCAACACGGCGCGGGCCAGCGGGTCCATGGTTGAGCTGAGCATGGCGTGAGTGCCTGCCGACGAGATCGCGATGCGGTCGTTCTGAACGCGTTGTCGGAACATGGCTTCGGCCATGGGGCTGCGACAGATATTGCCGACGCAGACCACCAGTACGTTACTGAACATGACCTTTGTTAAGCGTCGTCATCAGTCTCTTGCCGATGTTGGTGCTGAAATTTCGTCCGACTTGCAGCAGGGTCTGGACCTTACGCGCAGGGGTGATCGCGGAGAGCGAATAGCCAACGAGCTCCATCAGAAAGTACTCGTAGAGTTCATCGTTCCCGAGGCGGTTGTAGTAGTTGGCCAGCGCGCCGGACGTCTGCAAGGCCATGTGCAGTTTTCGCTTGTTCGAGCGCATGGAAAACACACCGCCCGGGTGCAGGCGATACATCGCAGGCTTGACCTCTCCCATGAACTTGCCTTTGCCGTAGGCACCCAGCAGCGACCACCAGACCAGATCGTTCAAAGGCGCTGCAGAGAGCTCTTTGGGCAGTGAGTCGAAGACGTTGCGAAACACGGTGGTCAGCGTCGAAATCGGCCGCGCCTTTTGCAATGCCAGGGCTGTGGCGTCAGCGCGCAGTTCGCCTTGCAGCTGAATGCCGTATTGACCGTTGGTGTCGAAGGAGATGGCGTCGTGGTAAGTCAGGACGTAATCGGGGTGGTTTTCGAGAAAGTCCACCTGGATCTGCAGTTTGCGCGGGTCCGTCCAGTAATCGTCGCCTTCGCAGTAGGC
Source organism: Pseudomonas sp. NFACC02 (assembly GCF_900110765.1). GTDB lineage: Bacteria > Pseudomonadota > Gammaproteobacteria > Pseudomonadales > Pseudomonadaceae > Aquipseudomonas. Next base: position 8,474 of record NZ_FOEO01000024.1, on the reverse strand, counting down.
GATGTAGCGGCCGCGGGCCTCGCCGAAGAGGCGCGGTACCGGAGGGTTGCCTTGCGAATACTGGTTCGTCTCGTGATAGAAGGGGCGGATCAACGTCGGGTAGCGCTTGACGTAATCAGCAATGATGCGGGCTGTTCCGTCCGTGGAAGCGTCGTCGTTGACAAGGATCTCGAAGTCAAACGTTGTTTGCTGCATCAGAAAGCCTTCCAGTGTCTGAGCGACATAGGCTTCCTGGTTGTAGGCTGGGCAGACAATGCTGACCAGGGGTGCGGCGGACGGCGAAAGGCTCGTCTTTTTGCTATTAGCATCCATGGCTTTGTACTCGGTTTAGAGACTCGGTTTGCTGAACAGGACGGAAATCCTCGTCACCAGTGGCTTGTAGCTTGCTGCTACCACCATCAGCGTGATCAGGCCGCTAACGGCCAGACCCAAAAACGTATTAATGCGGCTTTCACTGGCGATCATGCGTAACACCGGCTCACTGATCGCCAGACCCACAGCGGTCATCACGCTGATGCGGATGATGTCGCGCAGCCACAGGCTGTGAATGCCCGGCGCCAGTCGCTGATGAACGATCATTGGCCAGATGGCGAACGACACCAGACGCAGGACGAACCAGGCGATCGCAGCACCAAAAGCGCCTTGATACTGAATGGCGAGGAACATCGTTGGCACCGTGATCGCCGCTGACACAACGCTGTACCAGACGTGCAACCGCATCTGTCCATACGCGTATTGCAGGTAAAACTGGAAGGCGCTGACCGCCATGATTGCGCTGCCCAGCGAATACCATGGCAACACCGACCGGCTCCATTGAGCGGCCGGTTCGTCGCCCGACCAGGCGTACACCATCTCGTGAGCGTGCAAGGCAATCAGCGCCGCCAACGGAAACAGGAACGTGCAGACAAAGCGGTTGGCCGCGAGGAACAAGGCGTGCATGTCATCGCGGCGTCCTTCGGCCATCAGCACCGTCAGGCGCGGCAACAACGTCTGCGCCAGAGGATTGCTCAACATCATGATGCCGGTGGTGATCAGCGCCACCAGCGAGAAGTAACCGTACTCGTTGAGTGGCAGAAGCTCGGACAGCAGCACCTTGTCGATCTGAGTCAACACGATCCACAACACCGCAGTGCCCGACATGCTCGCCGCAAACGGGATGATCGGCTTGACCAGTTGCCAGTCAAAACCGGTCAGCCACGAGGGCGTCGGCATCTGTTGGTAGGCGCGGGCGGCGAAGATCAAGGTTTCGACCACACCCACCAACACTTGAAATTCGAAAAACAGCACCGGGTCGCTGGAAATCGTGCTCACCAGGAACAATCCGCCGAAGTAGCGCAAGGTTGCGATGACGACGTTGGCGATGTTCAGCCAGGCGTGTTGTTCAAGGCCTTGAATCCCGCTTTTATAAAGCGTCGAGTACAGACGCAGCGCAACCACGATGCCCATCAGGCTGATGCACTCGACCAGCGTCTGTGTCGAGAGCTCCTTGGCATTGAGCCAGCGCACCGCGATCCAGTCACTGCCCAGGTACATTGCGATGCAGCACAGACTGGCCAGCGGCAGGAAAATGATTTCGAACGAGCGCAACAGGCGTCCCGCATGCCGGTCGGCGAGGTCGGCGCCTTGTTGATGCGCCACGGCCCGGACCAGGCTGGGTGACAAGCCCGCGTCCAGCAATTGCAGCCAGGCCTGCAGCACCGAGAAGAATCCGATCAGGCCGTAGGCCTCGGCACCCATGTGGCCGAGGTAGAACGGCATGATCAGGATGCCCACCAGCAGCGTGTAGGCCTGTCCTGCATAGCTCAACGCAGTGTTGCGTATGACTGAGCGCTTGGTTTGCATGGGGTGTCCTTTCTCGCCAAAACGTAGGCATCTTCCAGAGCCGGGTACTAGATGACCTGTGCCAGGTTAGGCGCGCGGTACGCCGCGCGGCCCAGACTGCACTCGGCGATCACGGTATTGATGACGCGCTCCTGATCTTCCAGTTGCAGGCCCGGATAGATCGGCAGGCACAGCACGCGTTCGCTCAAGGAGCGCGATGCGGTCTGCGCTGCCTGCGGTTGCAGGTACTCCAGCGTGTCCAGCGACGGGTAGAAGTAACGACGAGGGTTGATGCCGTTGGTGTTCAGGGCGCTGCGCAGACGCAACAGCTGTTGTTCGTCACTCAGCGCGATCGGGTAGTAGCTGTTGTTGAGCTGGCTGTCGTCTTCCGGCTTTTGCAGGTCGACGTAATCGCCCAGGCGCGTGGTATAGCGGTGAGCGATTTCTGCGCGCTGCTCAAGGATGTTCTCGATGTCGTCGAGGATGCACAGGCCCATCGCGGCCGAGAATTCGTTGAGCTTGGCGTTGATGCCGATGCCGTCGATCTTGTCGACGTCAACGATGCCGAAGTTGCACAGCAGGTGTACGCGACGTGCGAGCTCGTCGTCATTGGTGATGATCGCGCCGCCTTCAATGGTGTGAAACAGCTTGGTGGCGTGGAAGCTCAGCGTGCTGATATCGCCCCAATTCAGCACCGACTGACCGGCGTGACGCACGGCGAACGCGTGGGCGCCGTCGTACACCACTTTAAGATTGCGGCGACGGGCGATTTCTTCGATGCGTTCAACGGCGCAAGGGTTACCGAATACGTGAGTGCCGACGATGGCCGTGGTGTCCGACACGATGCGGCTTTCGATGTGCTCTGGAGAAATGTTCCAGGTCTGCGCGTCGATGTCGGCGAAGATCGGGCGAATGCCTTCCCATTGCAGCGAACTGCTGGTGGCCACAAAGCTGAACGGTGTGGTCACGGCGCTGCCGCTCAGGCCCAGCGCGCGATAGGCCACCTGAAGCGCCAGGGTACCGTTGTTGGTGAGGATAACGTGCTTGACCCCAAGATAGTCCTTGAGGCGCTGTTCCAGTTCACATACCAACGGGCCATGGTTGGTCAGCCAGCCGCGGGAATAGATGCCTTCGACGTAAGTCTTGAACTTGTCGATATCGCCCAGGTAGGTTTTGGTTACGTTGATCATCGAATTCTCCATTTCTGACGCAATGCTTAAGGCTTTGTATGGGGCAGGCGGGAACGTATTCGAGCCGGGCTAGCGTCGTGTCGGAGCGGATGGCTGGTTACCGGCCTTGTTGCTCATGCGTCGTGCCCGCCCTTGGTTGATCCTGAGGATCAGGCGAGTCGCCAGACTTCCTGTATGGGGGTCGCCGAAATGGAACAATGCTGTAGCGCGCTTGACCTCAGGGCCGCACGGCTTATTGGCGTGCAGGGTGCGGTAGCCCCAGAAGAAGTAAACGTTGCCCGGCTCCAGGCGCAGGACGTAAGGCTTGAGCCATTTGCGCTGCATGCCCTTGATGATCCAGCTGCGGGTGAACTTGTTTTGCAGCAGGGCCTTCTCCAGCACGTTGAACAGCACCCAGCCACGCACACGACGGATGTTGGGAAACAGCATCAGATCGCCGCGCTCTTCACCTTCGGTAGGGATGAACACGGGGATAAGGGCCGTCACCAGGCTGGCGTCGTAGTGAAAACTGTTGGATTCACGTTTGCCTTGATTCCCCTGTACGCATCGCAGTACCGGGAAGATTCGGTCGCTGGGGGCGTCGGTCTGTGCAGCGTGCCTGTAGAGGCCGGCCAACAGCGACTTGAAGCGCGGATCGGTCCAATAACTCGCCAGCAGGCTTTCCCCGAGCATTGCTTCGCCGTGATACGCGAAGTATTCGCCTTGGTGTTTGCGCGCTTGCTCGTCAGTCCAGCTGCGCAGCTGCTGCAGGTCAGACTCGGTGACGGCACCGCTCAGTTTTGCAAAGCCGTTGTTATCGATTTCGTCAGCCAGGCGTAGCACCAGCTGCTCATCCATGTCGAAAGATAAAGGCATTGCATCGCGTCCTCTTGAAAAGTGGAAAGGACACAGCAGGGTGTTTTTTTGGCATCAGGCACGCTACCGCCCGAATCTGCAGATCCTGCCGTTCTTTTGAAAGTGCCGGTCTTTAAGGGACGCTTGAGTTAAAGCGGTCTTATCAATTCGTTGGGCAAAGCTACCGCCCTACCGAGCACTTTCAGTAATTTTGAGAATTTTCTTAAAGCCAACACATGCCCACCGGCGCAAGCAACGCACCGTGGTGTTCATTAACTTCGTTGGCAGGTACAGAGTGATGAAATCGCAATGTCTTCTGCGCGCAGCTCTGCGGCTACGCTGCTCACAACATGAAAACAATGGACATGCATATATATCGACGTCGGCGCGGTTTCTGTCAAATTATTTCGCCAACATTCTGTTAAGTTTTTGATAAGCGGGTCATCAATATCGATAACTCATTGATTTATAAGGCAGTCAAAAAAACATCAATGCCCTGTCACGGTGCGCTGACGCTTTTTGGTCGCTTATCTGCGGGGGGCCTGGTGTCGGCGGAAAATGACAAAAAGGCATTTTTCCAACGTCAGAAAATGGGCGTGGGCGGGGGAGAGCGGATTTATGGCGCTCATTATTTGAATGCGTAAGTTGGTGTGTAAGTTAGAAACTGCGACGCGCTCTAATGCATGTAATAAAGACGCTGTCTCGTTTATGTTTTACCCGTTTTTGGGGTTAATAAATAACGAAGTGTCCTTGCAACTTTTAGTGGCCGGCAATGTCGTCTGTATGTCAGCGTGCACAAAACCGTACTGTCTTTTCTTTGAGCGTCCGTCATCCAGCGCGCTTTGCGCGAGGTTGCTCCTGAACCATGCGTCCGCCATTATCTGAATCTGGTCGTGAGACGCAAAAAATCCGTGTCAGGAGAGTCAATGAATACGCAGTCGAAAACCAATGCAATGGTGCCTCAACGTCTGGCACAGGCGCGCGCCCTGATGAGTCGCGAGGGTATCGATGCCTGGCTGGTGCCATCGGCCGACCCCCATCTGTCCGAGTACCTGCCGGGTTATTGGCAAGGCCGGCAGTGGATGTCAGGTTTTCATGGGTCGGTCGGGACATTGATCGTTACTCAGGACTTTGCAGGCGTCTGGGTTGATAGCCGTTATTGGGAGCAAGCGACCAAGGAGCTGGCAGGAAGCGGTATCGAACTGGTCAAACTGCAACCGGGGCAACCGGGCCCGCTTGAATGGCTGGCCGAGCAGGCCAAGGCCGATTCGGTGGTGGCTGTCGACGGCGCCGTTCTGGCGGTAGCCTCTTCGCGCACACTGGCCAGTCATCTGTATGCGAAGGGCGCCAGATTGCGCACGGATCTCGATCTGCTGACCGAGTTGTGGGAGGAGCGCCCGACGCTGCCGACCCAGGCTATTTATGAGCACATGGCGCCGCAGGCCACCCAGTTGCGCAGCGACAAGCTGGCCCGGCTGCGTGGCGTCCTGGCCGAGCGCGGCGCTGACTGGCATTTCCTGGCGACACTGGATGACATCGCCTGGTTGTTCAATCTGCGTGGCGAAGATGTTTCCTATAACCCGGTATTCATTTCCTTTGCGCTGATCGGACCTGACAGCGTCAGCCTCTTCGTGGACTCTGAAAAGGTGAACCCCGCTTTGCGTAAGACGCTGGAGCGCGATGGCATTACCTTGCGTGAATACACCAGCATCGGTGCCGCGCTGCGCGAAGTTCCACGTGAGGCGCGCCTTCTGGTTGATCCGGCGCGGGTGACCTGCGGCCTGCTCGATTATCTGGACAGCGAAGTGACGCTCGTAGAAGGCTTAAACCCGACGACGCTGTTCAAGTCGCAAAAAAGCGAGGCGGATGCGGCCCACATTCGTCAGGCGATGGAGCAGGATGGCGCGGCGTTGTGTGAGTTTTTCGCCTGGCTGGATTCGGCGCTGGGGCACGAACCCGTCAGTGAGCTGACCATTGACGAAAAACTCAGTGCGGCCCGGGCGAAGCGGCCTGGATACGTGTCGCAGAGTTTCGCCACCATCGCAGGTTTCAATGGCAACGGTGCCATGCCGCATTATCGTGCGACGGAAGAAGAGCACGCTCAGATCGAAGGCGACGGCCTGTTGCTGATCGACTCCGGTGGTCAGTATCTGGGCGGCACTACCGACATCACCCGGATGGTGCCCGTGGGCACCCCGACCGTCGAGCAGAAACGTGATTGCACACGTGTGCTCAAGGGCGTCATCGCACTGTCTCGCGCACAGTTTCCCCGTGGCATTCTTTCACCGTTGCTGGACGCTATCGCTCGCGCGCCGATCTGGGCCGAAGGCGTCAACTATGGCCACGGCACCGGCCACGGTGTGGGCTACTTCCTCAATGTGCACGAAGGTCCCCAGGTCATCGCCTATCAGGCACCCGCTACGCCGCAGACCGCCATGCAGCCGGGAATGATCACCTCCATTGAGCCAGGCACCTATCGACCTGGGCAATGGGGCGTGCGTATCGAGAACCTGGTGATCAATCAGGAGGCCGGCAAGACCGAATTTGGCGAGTTCCTGAAATTCGAAACGCTGACGCTCTGTCCGATCGACACCCGTTGCCTGGAAGTGGGTTTGCTGACTCAGGAAGAGCGCGACTGGCTGAACGCTTATCACGCTCAGGTCAAACAGCGTTTGAGCCCACTGCTTGAAGGTGCTGCCCTGGCATGGCTGGATGTCCGCACCGCTGCTGTCTGACTTGCTGTCCCGGCATCGCCGTTCTGAACGGCGGTGCCGGTCTTTATCAGGCGTGCAATCGCAGACGCGCCGTGCGCCAGGGGTACACGGAAGGGGGCTATTTGAGAGGGGCGTGGGGCGACGGCGCAGCCGTTGTCCTGCTGAGCCTGCAGATCAACGGTCTGGGGGGGGCGGATCAAGGCTTTTGCGGTTTCTTGCAGACGATGATCATGCTGCGGCTTGTGTAGCCGGCGGGGTTCAGTCCTAAAGGGAAGTCTCCCTGATCCTCAGCCGAGTCACCCGATTTGGCAATAACCCGATACTGCTTCGACTCGCAAGAGTCGGTCGCCATTTCGTAGCATTTATCCCAGGAGGAGGTCAGTCCGGAGCAGTTGATGTGCAGGCCTCGTTTGCTCATGACTGGCTTGGAACTGGCCGCGCATCCAGCGACGGTCAGCACTGCCATTATTATTAAAATGTACTTCATTCACTTCCTTACCTGACCGGAGTCATCCGCTCAGTCTCTAGCCTTGAATTCGCTCGCTTGCCTGAAGCCAACAGTCTTGCCCGTCCGGGTGGTTCTCCGCCATGGAGGAGGGCTCGGACGTAAACATGGCGCAACATCGTTACAAATGCTAGTGACATCGTGTAACGAATGGAAAAAATCAATCAGTCTGAGGGCATCAGCGCTATCGGTTCTGGTCGCACGGTCAGCGTTGCGCCCGCCGATGCCACGATAATTGCGCCTATTGCCATCCATTGAGTCAACGTCAGGCTTTCGTGTAGGAACAGCAAACCTGAGAGTGCCCCGATCGCAGGTTCCATGCTCATGAGCGTGCCGAACGTACGAACCGGCATGCGGGTCAATGCAATCATCTCCAGGGTATAGGGCAGTGCCGTAGAAAGGATGGCCACCCCAAGGGCTACAGGAATAAGGGACACGTTGAGTAAGGCGCTGCCTGCATGTGCCGCACCGATCGGGGCAATGAATAACGCCGCGATAACAACGCCGAGTGCTGCCGTCTGGACGCCGTGATCGGCACCCGCCTTCTGTCCAGCCAGGATGTACCCGGCCCAACACACCCCGGCACCCAACGCATAACAGGTACCGGTGAGGTCAAGGCTGTTTGCTTGTCCCACGGGAATCAGCAGTGCCAGGCCGGTCACTGCGAGTGCAATCCAGATGAAGTCGGTGATCTTGCGCGAGTGAAACAATGCGACAGCCAGTGGCCCCGTGAACTCCAGCGCGACGCCGACGCCCAGTGGAATCGTGCGGATCGCCATGTAGAAGAGGAAGTTCATCCCGCCCAGCGCAATGCCGTATATAAGCACCGTTCGCAGGGAGCTGGCGGTGAAGGTCGTACGCCAGGGCCGCAGGATCAAGACCATGAGCAGACTGGCGAAGATGAGCCGCAAGGTCGTAGTCCCTTGAGCGCCTACGACGGGGAAGAGCGATTTTGCCAATGAGGCGCCCGTCTGTACTGACGCCATGGCGATTAACAGCATGCCGACAGGGAGGATGGCCGAAGTCAGGCTGCTTTGTTTGAGGTTCATTTCTTTATAGGGATCCGCGGGCGGTGAGAAACAGGAACAAAGGTCGCCATGATGCTGAAGAAAGACGCTTTGAGCAATATATTGCTCACTGGTCACGTTTGGGGATGATGTTGAGAAAAGTTCAAATAAGTGCTTGACGCTCCTCTGAATCTCTCTATAATTCGCCCCACTTCCGGCGCAGACGAAACGGAAAACTCCTTGATAATCAACGAGTTGGACGAAGTAAGCAGCGAAGAAGGGCTTCGGTTCAGATGCCTGAATCGACAGCGGTGAAAAAGGCAGTTGACAGCAGGTTGTAACGCTGTAGAATTCGCCTCCCGCTGACGTGAGACGCCAAGTCGAACGAAGCGCAAGTGGTTGA
>NZ_FOEO01000014.1 GCF_900110765.1 Pseudomonas sp. NFACC02 | reverse complement strand
GGGCACTTTTGGTTACTTTTGGTGCCTTTTCAAAAGTGACCCGCCGGAGGGGCGGAAAGGTGAATCGGCGCCACCCGAGATAATGGATCTGCCCACCCTTCCAATGCCAAACCCAACAAACCCACCCACCGCGAACCTCAAAAACTAAACCGCATGCACCTGTTTTGCTGCCGGTTCCCGGCAGATCGCGGGGTGTGTGCTTAGCCTTCTTCCAGCCAGAACCGCAACGGCAATCCCTGCGCGGGCCACAAACGCAACTGCTCCACCTCTGACACATCCCACCGCTGAACCTGGCCCAGGGCATCCAGAAAACGGTGTTCCTGTTCCATCAAGGCGGGCGCACAGCGTTTGCGGGTGCTGCCCACCGGGCCGAAGCCGAGGCTGTCACCCTCCAGCCGGTACGACGCGAACCAGTGATTGCATCCCGCATTGCCGTAGGCGCGGCCATCATTGCCTAGGGTCATGGTCAAGTGGCTGTTGTCGATCAGCGGACGTTCGCCAATCCACTCCAGCACATAACCGTGATCACGCTTGAGCGCGTCGGTGTCGGTTGCACAGCCCGCCAGCGTGGCGGCCGCGAGCACGGTCAGCACAAGCGATTTCATGCGGCGTTTTTCGCGCAGGCCGGGCACAGGTGGTGCTCACCGACGGTTTTCCAGCCTAGTTCAGCAATGCGCGCGGTGGCGGCGGGCTTCAGGGCTTTTTTGCCTTCCTTGCCGTCGACCATGAACTCGATGTCTTGCTCTTTGCCGCAACCGTTGCAGTTGACCTTCCATTGATGGATCGCCAGCTCGGTAAACGCAGGGCCGTTGGCGACCGCCACCCACTGTCCCGGAGGGTTGATCAAGTGGCGGACTTTTTCCACTTTCAGGCGCATGTACAGGTCTTTGCTGCCTTTGACGGTCACCAGCAGCACGTCGTCGTGCTTGATCGATCCGCCGTTGCCGGTCACTTGATAGCGACCGACCGCCAGGCTGCGGCATTCGATCAGGGTGTGGTGAGGGGTGAGCATGCTGTAGCGAAAATCGTGTTCGGCCATGAGGGTCTCCAAATAGGCGCGCATGCTAACACTTTAGATCGCCGATGCCCGCTGCCGGTGGGCGGCCAGCGGTGTTGAAAACGGGAGACGTTGGGGCAGTCCCCCCCCTGTGGTGTGGAAGCGAGCTTGCTCGCGAAGACGTCAGGAGGCTGTCTGAGGGATCGACGCTCAGACACTGTTTTGCGGAGTCCCTGCTGCCCAACTCATGATGTTATCCAGCGTCGTCTGCGCAATCGCACCCAGCGCTTCCCTGGTCAGGAACGCCTGATGCGCCGTCACCACCACATTGGGAAAGGTCAGCAGGCGTGCAAGCACATCATCCTGCAACGGAAGGTCCGAACGGTCTTCGAAGAACAGTTGCGCTTCTTCCTCGTATACGTCCAGCCCGAGGTAGCCTAGCTGGCCGCTCTTCAGCGCTTCGATCAGTGCGGGTGTATCGACCAGCGCCCCGCGACCGGTGTTGATCAGCATCGCGCCACGTTGCATGCGCTGCAGCGAGGCTTGATTGATCAGATGGCGGGTGTGTTCATTGAGCGGGCAGTGAAGGCTGACGATCTGCGCCTCGGCCAGCACTTGATCCAGCGACAGGTACCGTGCCCCCAGCGCTTCCACCTGCGGATTGGGGAAGGGGTCATACGCCAGCAACTCACAGCCGAAACCGGACATGATCCGCGCGAAGGTGGCGCCGATCTGCCCGGTGCCGACCACGCCCACGGTCTTGCCCACCAGGTCGAACCCGGTCAGCCCGTGCAGCGTGAAATCCCCATCGCGCGTGCGGTTGCAGGCCCGGTGCAGGTGGCGATTGAGCGAGAGGATCAAGGCCACCGCGTGTTCGGCGACGGCATGGGGTGAGTACGCCGGCACGCGAACGACGCTGAGGCCCAGACGTTGGGCGGTGGGCAGGTCGACATGGTTAAAACCCGCCGAGCGCAACGCGATCAGTTTCGTGCCGCCCGCCGCCAGGTGTTCAAGGACGGGGGCGCTCAGGTCGTCATTGATGAACGCGCAGACCACCGGGTACTGATTCGCCAGGGCCACCGTGTCCAGCGTCAGCCGTGCAGGCTGGAAGTGCAATTCGATCTCGGCGGGCACATTGGCCGAGAGAAAACTTTCTCGGTCGTAGGTCTGGCTGCTGTAGAGGAGGGTGCGCATGGTGGTTCCTTTCTGAAAGTTTCGCAGTCGACCCATCACTGTTGTCGGAGTGCGCTTGCCGGCGAATGACCGGTCGATCCGATGCACATGTTTTGGATTCACCACCGAATCGCGGGCAAGCACGCGCCTACAGGGTATTCATCCGCTTCGACTGCGCACTGATCCACATCACGCACTCACCCGTGCCTCGATTTCCAGTCGCGTGATGGCTTTCTCCAGATCATTGAGCGCTGCATCGCTGTCCGGCGAGTCCTGCTTGAGCAGGGTTTCGCTGCGTTGGCAAGCGGCGCGCAGTTGCGGCACGCCGCAGTAGCGGGTTGCGCCGTGCAGGCGATGGACGCGTTCGATCAGGGCGACATGATCACCCGCCTCGCGTGCGGCCCGGATGGCTTCGCGGTCGGTGTCCAGTGACGCCAGCAGCATCGCCAGCATGTCGGCGGCCAGGTCGGCCTTGCCAGCCGCCAGGCGCAACCCTTCCTCATGATCCAGCACTTGCAGGTTGACACCGCCCTGGCTGATCTCATGGTGGCGCTCGGGTGCCTGGTTGCGCAGCGCAAGACCGGTCCATTTCAGCACGACCTGCGCCAGCTGCCGTTCGCTGATGGGCTTGGTCAGGTAGTCGTCCATGCCGCTTTGCAGCAGCGCGCGCTTCTCGTTGGCCATGGCATGGGCGGTGAGGGCGACGATCGGCAGTGAGGTCGCCTGGCGCTCCAGTTCCCAGCTACGAATGGCCTCGGTGGCCTGACGCCCGTCCATGCCGGGCATCTGCACGTCCATCAACACCAGATCGAAGGTTTCTTCCTGCACCGCCTGAACGGCCGCATAGCCGCTGTCCACGGCGAGCACCTTGGCGCCCATGTCTTCCAGCAGCGTCTGCACCAGCAACAGGTTCGCCGGGTTGTCGTCGACGCAGAGAATCCGCGGCGGTCGGCTTGGCAGGGGTTCGGGCACCTCGTTGCGCAGCTGCTTGGGGTTGATCAGTTCTGACAGCGCCCGACGCAACTTACGTGTACACGCAGGCTTGGCCTGTAACTGGCTGTAAGCGTCGGGCACCGAAAGTTGATAGAGCGCCTGCTCCGTCGTCGGGCACAACACCAGCACTTTGCAGTCGAGGTTCTCAAGGTCCCATATCTGCTGACGCAGACGCTCGGGCGGCAGTTCGTGGGCGGTGACACCGAGCACGGCCATGTCGATGGCGTGGGGCGTCTGGTGTACCACGGTCACGCCGTTGATCAGGTTTTCCAGATTGTTGAACACCATGGGCTGCAGCCCGCAATCTTCCAACTGGTGTTCCAGCGCCTGACGCGCCAGGTCGTGATGTTCGAGCACCGCCACGCGGCGGCCGATCAAGGGTGGGGCGGGCAGGTCTTCAAGGTCGGCGCGGGTTTTCGGCAAGGTCACGCTGATCCAGAATTCCGAACCTTCGCCGGGGGTGCTTTCGACGCCGATCTCGCCGCCCATCTGTTCAATCAGCCGCTTGGAAATCACCAGACCCAGGCCGGTGCCTCCCGAATGGCGAGACAGTGAGTTGTCGGCCTGACTGAATGCCTGAAACAACGCGCGCACGTCCTGACTGGACAGGCCGATGCCGGTGTCTTGCACACTGATGCGCAGCTGGACCGTGTCATCCTGCTCGTCTTCGAGCATGGCGCGCGCAACGATGGTGCCTTCACGGGTGAACTTGATGGCATTGCTCACCAGGTTGGTCAGGATCTGTTTGAGTCGCAACGGGTCGCCCACCAGCGACAACGGTGTGTCGCGATAGACCAGGCTCACCAGCTCCAGTTGTTTGGCGTGGGCGGCGGGGGCGAGGATGGTCAGGGTGTCTTGCAGCAGGTCGCGCAGGTTGAACGGGATGGCATCGAGCACCAGCTTGCCGGCCTCGATCTTCGAGAAGTCGAGGATTTCGTTGATGATGCCCAGCAGGCTGTCGGCTGACTTTTCGATAGTGCCTAGATAGTCGTGCTGGCGCGGGGTCAGCTCGCTCTTTTGCAGCAGATGCGTAAAACCAAGAATGCCGTTGAGTGGCGTACGAATCTCGTGGCTCATGTTGGCCAGGAACTCGGATTTGATCCGGCTGGCTTCCAGCGCTTCTTTGCGGGCGAGGTCCAGCTCGATGTTCTGAATCTCGATGGTTTCCAGATTCTGCCGGACGTCCTCGGTCGCCTGTTCGATGCTGTGCTGCAGCTCTTCCTGCGCATTTTGCAATGTCGCGGCCATGCGGTTGATGCCCGAACCGAGTTCGTCCAGTTCGTTGCTCCCCATGGGCGGCAGGCGCGCTTCCAGGTTGCCGTCCTTCAGTTGGGCCACCACGTGTTTGATCTGCTCGATAGGGCCATTGATGGTGCGGCTCATGCGCAATGCAAGCATGGCGGTGAGACCGAGCCCGATCACGATCAGCACCAGACTGGCGAACAGGCTGCGATAGCCGCGCAGCAGCGTGCCACTGTGGGACAGTTCCAGCTCCACCCAGCCCAGCAAACGGTCGGCCTCGGCCGGAACGACGTCACCGGTCAGGTGGCGATTGCGTCCGAACACGGGCATCAGATACCGCGTGGCGTCGTTCTCGGAACGTTGCAACAGGTGGGTGCTGTTACCGGTCGGCACCTGATTGATCATGGTCGGACCCGCATGTGCGAGCGGGTTGTGCTCAGCGTCAAGGAAGGAGACCGCGCGCACGTCGGCCTGCTCCAGCACCTGGCCTGCGATGCGTTCGAGCATCGCTTTGTCGCTGCTGGCCAATGCGGTGGCCGACAGCGGGGCCAGTTCGTTGGCGATCATTTCGCCGCGCTTGAGCAACTGGGTTTGCAACTCCGAGAGCTGCATCCAGGTGAAATAACCGCCCAGCAGCGCCGCCATCAGACAGGCCGGGAGCAGGGTCAGCAGCAATACGCGGCCTTTGATGCCCAATTTATTCAGCACACTTTTTTCTCCGGCAATCTTGAGTCACATGGCCAGGACGTTCAGCAAGACCTGCGCCATGGTTGCCTGTTATTCGCTGCGAAGCGCCTTGGGTGATGTGCGCAGTGTAGCCACTTGCGCGCGTCTAATCGCGGCTAAATAGACGATGGACAGACGCCCTGGCCTCGCGTGTCGTTGCGCCGCCATTGCCGGTGACCGCGCAATCTTGAATAATCGCGGCCTGAGAATCAGTCGCAGACGCCAATGAATCCCGCAATCATTCACCGCCCCAGCATACTCGCCATTGAGGACGATCCCGTGCTTGGGGCGTTTGTACATGACTCGCTGAACCGGTGCGGCTTCCGCGTGACCTGGTGCCAGAACGGTGCGCAAGGGCTCGAGCGTGCCCAGCGTGAGCCGTTCGATGTGGTCCTCATGGACATCCTGCTGCCGGGCATGAACGGCCTGGACATCCTGTCCCGCCTGCGCCGCCGGCACACGATGCCGATCATTCTGATGTCCGCGCTCGGCGCCGAAGCGGATCGCATCACGGGTTTCCAAAACGGGGCGGACGATTATCTGCCCAAACCCTTCAGCGTCGACGAGCTGCGCGTGCGCATCGAAGCGATCCTGCGTCGAGTCGAGCTTGAGCGCCGCTTTCAGACCCCTGTTGTCGCAGCGGCCGTGCCCCGCCCGGACGACCTCAGGTTCGACGAGGGCCTGTGCGATGTCAGCTTTGGTCGCAAGGCCGCGCAACTGACGCCCAGCGAATACCGGTTGCTGGAAACCCTGTGGCGCAATCCGGAAGACGTTCTGAGCAAACCCTTCCTTTATCAGCATGTCTTGCAGCGCGGGTATTCGCAGCATGACCGAAGCCTGGACATGCACATCAGCCAGATTCGCCGCAAACTCAAGGCGATCGGCTACGAAGCGCATCAGGTGCGTACGGTGTGGGGCAAAGGGTATGTGCTGACCGAGTCCGAACCGGATGCGTAAGCACCGTCCACGCCTGCCGGGCAGGCATTCGTTGTTCTGGAAACTGGCCGTCCTGCTGGTGGGATTCTGCTTGTTGATGATCTGGCTCAGTTGGTACTGGGGTCGTTATGTGGAAACACAGAATGCCTACCTGACAGCCGATGCCCGTCAGGTGCTCAACGGGTATGCCGCCGAGGCAGAACACGCGTGGCATGCAGGTAACCGGCCCGGCATCGACCGGTGGCTGCAAGAGATTCGCAGTCAGGAAAAGGGCTGGGTCGGGGTAATAGGCCCTGACCTGCAGTCACTGAGCAGCGTGCCGTTCGACGACAGTCAGATGCAGCGCCTGACCTTCTTGCGCGGCGTCGACTGGCCCATGAGCCGGCGCCAGAAGACAACGCCTTGGCTGAAGATTCCATTTCCCGAGCTGCCAAGCGCGGGCAGTCTGGTCATCGAGTTGCCCGAGCGCTTCAAGCCGGGACGTCATGCGTGGGTCTGGCAACTGCTGACCAGCGTGGTCATGCCGGCGTTGTTCACCCTGTTGTTGTGCATCGGGCTGTACCGTCTGCTGATTCGTCCGCTCAATCAACTGCGTGAACAGGCCAATGCCTGGCGTGCCGACCGCCTTTCCAATCGCCTGTCGGCGCAGATGACGTCGCGTCAGGACGAGTTGGGTGAGCTCAACCGTGCATTCGATCACATGGCCAGCCGCTTGCAGTCCACGGTGCAGATTCAGCAGCAACTGCTGCGCGATTTGTCCCATGAACTGCGCACGCCGCTGAGTCGGCTGCGTGTGGCCTGCGACAGCGAACAAAGCCTTCCGCAACTGCGCGACCGGTTGAGCCGTGAGGTCGAAGGCATGCGTCGGCTGGTGGATGACACGTTGCACCTGGCGTGGCTGGATGCCGAACGGGAGAAACTGCCCGACGAGGATATCGAGGTACTGGCCTTGTGGGACATGCTGGTCGACAACGCCTGCTTCGAAAGCTGCTGGCCTGCCCGTCAACTGGTGTGCGACCTGGACAGCCAGTGCTGGGTGCGCGGTCACCTGAACACCTTGGCCCAGGCACTGGAAAACATTCTGCGCAACGCCATACGTCATTCGCCGCCGGCAGGCATCGTTCGTTTGGGCGGACGGCGTGACGGCGACGACTGGCTGCTATGGCTGGAAGACCAGGGCGGGGGTGTGGACGACAGCGATCTGGAACGGATCTTTGCGCCGTTCATTCGCCTCGATGGCGCTCGACCGGGAGATGGCGGGTTCGGCCTGGGCCTGAGCATCGCACGCAACTCGCTGCGGCTTCAGGGCGGCGACATGTGGGCCGAGAACACGGCGCAGGGCTTGCGGATGATCATGCGACTGCCAGCGCGTGAGGTCGATGCGGTCGTTTGAGTCGGGCTGCACGGCGATTCTGTGGAAGCAAGCTTGCTCGCGAATGCGATCTTCCCATGACAGATTTATCGGCTGACACACTGCATTCGCCCGGATACGGCGCAGACCAAGCGCTCCTGCAGGTTGGAGGCAATGGCGTCACCGTTTTGCTCGGGATGATCCGCTTATTCCTTTTCGCCATATCCAACTCACTTTGCGTGATATGGGCTTGGAGCGATTGCCGGTATGATAGGCGACCCCCGCACGTCTGGATCGCGAACACGCCATGACCCTGCAGTATCAAACCATCGCCGATTGCGTCGGCAACACCCCGCTGGTGCGTCTGCAACGCATGGCCGGGAACACCAGCAACACGTTGCTTCTCAAGCTGGAAGGCAATAATCCGGCCGGTTCCGTAAAGGATCGCCCGGCGCTGTCGATGATCACCCGCGCCGAGTTGCGCGGACAGATCCACCAGGGCGACACCCTGATCGAAGCCACCTCCGGCAACACCGGCATCGCCCTGGCCATGGCCGCCGCGATCAAGGGCTACCGCATGATTCTGATCATGCCGGACAACTCCAGTGCCGAGCGCAAGGCGGCGATGACGGCGTATGGCGCCGAGTTGATTCTCGTCAGCAAGGAAGAAGGCATGGAAGGCGCCCGTGATCTGGCCGAGCGCATGCAGGCCGAAGGCCGTGGCAAGGTGCTGGACCAGTTTGCCAACGGCGACAATCCAGAAGCGCATTATGTCGGCACCGGCCCCGAAATCTGGCGGCAGACCGGCGGCACCATCACCCACTTCGTCAGCTCCATGGGGACCACGGGCACCATCATGGGCACCTCGCGTTACCTCAAGGAACAGAACCCGAACGTCCAGATCGTCGGTTTGCAGCCCATGGACGGCTCGGCGATTCCCGGCATCCGTCGCTGGCCGCAGGAATACCTGCCGAAGATCTATCAGGCCGACCGCGTCGACCGGATCATGGACATGGCCCAGAGCGAAGCCGAGGACGTCATGCGGCGTCTGGCCCGTGAAGAAGGCATTTTCTGTGGCGTGTCGTCGGGCGGCGCCGTGGCCGGCATGCTGCGTCTGTCCCGGGAAGTCGAGAACGCGGTCATGGTCGCGATCATCTGTGACCGTGGCGACCGTTACCTGTCGACCGGTGTCTACGATGCGCCCAACTGATGGCCAGGCGTGATGCTGGCCTGCGTTTCCAGCCCAGTGGCGGCACCCGGACAACGCAGGTCCCTACCGGTAAGAAACAACGCCTGACCATTGAGCGCCTGTCCAATGACGGCCGTGGCATCGGTTTTGTCGACGGTCGCACCTGGTTCGTGGCGGGCTCGCTGGCCGGCGAAGAGGTGGAGGCCCGCGTGCTCGGTGCGCATGGCAAGGTGGTCGAGGCCCGCACCGAGCGGGTGTTCAGCGCCAGCCCTCTGCGTCGTCAGCCAGCGTGCCCGCACTTCGGTCGTTGCGGTGGCTGCAGCGTGCAGCAGATGCCCCACGACGAACAGCTTGCCCTGAAACAGCGCATGCTCGCCGAGCAGTTGAGTCGCGTGGCTGGTGTCGAGCCTGATGAGTGGGCCGCGCCGCTGACGGGGGACGAATACGCCTACCGCCGGCGGGCTCGCGTTGCTGTTCGCTGGGACCCGAAAGGTAAACGCCTCGAGGTCGGGTTTCGGGCTGCATCCAGTCAGGACATCATCGCCATCGATCAATGCCCGGTGCTGGTACAGGCCTTGCAACCGATCATGACGGCGTTACCGGAGATGCTCGGGCGCTTGAGCAAGCCGCAAGCGTTGGGGCACGTCGAGTTGTTCAGCGGTTCGGCCAACGCCGTGCTGTTGCGCCATACCGCGCCGCTGGCGGACAAGGACCTCGACATTCTCCAGGCCTTCTGCGAAACCCACGACGCGCAACTGTGGTTGCACGGCGAGGATGGCCCACAGCCTGTGGACGCTTCGGCGCACCTGGGCTTTCGTCTGGAACCCTGGAATCTGGAGCTGGCGTACCGGCCGGGCGACTTCGTCCAGGTCAACGCGCAGGTCAACACGGCGATGATCCAGCAGGCGCTGGCGTGGCTTGCACCGGGTGCAGATGAACGAGTGCTGGACTTGTTCTGCGGGCTTGGTAACTTCGCTCTACCGCTGGCGCAGATCACGCGCGACGTGGTGGCGGTGGAGGGGGTCGAGACGATGGTCCAGCGTGCAACCGGCAACGCAGTCGGCAATGATTTGCATAATGTGACGTTTTTTCAGGCGGATCTGTCGCAGCCGCTGGACAAGGCGCCCTGGGTGGCGGAAGGTTTCCGCGCAGTACTGCTCGATCCTCCGCGAGACGGGGCATTTGAAGTGGTCGGCAAGCTCAAGTCGTTGGGTGCTGAACGGTTACTTTACGTGTCGTGCAATCCGGCAACTTTGGCGCGTGACACGGTCGAATTGATCAAGCAGGGCTACCGATTAAAACGTGCCGGAATCCTCGATATGTTCCCGCAGACAGCGCATGTCGAGGCAATGGCGTTATTTGAAGCGAGTAAGTGAGACGGTGCGGTTCAAGGAAGCGGACCGGTGTCTTACAGGGACTCTCGTTTAATCCGACTGGCCCGCGTATGCGATCTTGCATGGCCCGCAAGGTGCGTGCGCTGAAGAAGGCTGGCGACTGATGGCGCATTTCATCGCGCCGTAGGGAAGGTAAGCAACATGGTACAGGTGAGAGCACACCAGCCGATAAACACAGACGGCAGTATCAATCTCGACGCGTGGCTTGATCATGTGGTCAGCGTCGACCTCGCAGTGGACCGACAGGCGCTCAAAGAGGCCTGTGAATTTGCCCGGCAAGCCGAGCAACAGGACAACGCCGCCAAGAACCTCTGGGCGGAAGGCACGTCGAGTTTTCAGACGGGCCTGGAAATCGCTGAAATTCTGGCCGATCTCAAGCTCGATCAGGACTCGCTCATCGCGGCCGTGATTTATCGGGGCGTGCGCGAGGGCAAGATCCCGCTGCCGGACGTCAGTCAGCGGTTTGGTCCCACGGTGGCCAAGCTGATCGATGGCGTGCTGCGCATGGCCGCTATCAGCGCCAGCCTCAGTCCGCGTCAATCGTTGGTATTGGGCACTCAGGCGCAGGTCGAGAACCTGCGCAAGATGCTGGTCGCGATGGTGGATGACGTCCGCGTCGCCCTGATCAAACTGGCCGAGCGCACCTGCGCGATCCGTGCGGTCAAGAACACCGACGATGAGAAGCGCAACCGGGTTGCCCGGGAGGTCTTCGACATCTATGCGCCACTCGCGCACCGCCTCGGCATCGGTCATATCAAATGGGAGCTGGAGGACCTGTCCTTCCGGTACCTGGAGCCTGAGCAGTACAAGCAGATCGCCAAGCTGCTGCACGAGCGTCGCCTGGATCGCGAGCGCTTCATCACCGACGTCATGTCGCAGCTGGAAAATGAACTGCTGGCCACCGGCGTGACCGCCGACATCAGTGGTCGTGCCAAACACATCTATTCGATCTGGCGCAAAATGCAGCGCAAAGGTCTGGAGTTCAGCCAGATCTACGACGTTCGCGCCGTGCGGGTACTGGTGCCGGAAATGCGCGACTGCTACACCGCGCTCGGGATCGTCCACACCCTGTGGCGGCACATTCCCAAGGAGTTCGACGACTACATCGCCAACCCCAAGGAGAACGGCTACCGTTCGCTGCACACGGCCGTGATCGGTCCCGAGGGCAAGGTGCTGGAAGTGCAGATCCGCACCCACGCGATGCACGAAGAAGCCGAGCTCGGCGTCTGTGCCCACTGGAAATACAAAGGCACTGACGTCAAATCCAGCTCCAACCATTACGAAGAGAAAATCTCGTGGCTGCGCCAGGTACTGGAATGGCATGAGGAACTGGGCGACATCGGTGGTCTGGCCGAGCAACTGCGCGTCGACATCGAGCCTGACCGGGTGTACGTGTTCACCCCGGACGGTCACGCCATCGACCTGCCCAAAGGCGCGACGCCGCTGGACTTTGCCTATCGCGTCCACACCGAAATCGGGCATAACTGCCGTGGCGCGAAGATCAACGGCCGCATCGTGCCGCTCAACTACAGCCTGCAGACCGGTGAACAGGTCGAGATCATCACCAGCAAGCACGGCACCCCAAGCCGCGACTGGCTGAACTCGAACCTGGGCTACATCACCACCTCGCGAGCGCGGGCGAAGATCGTCCACTGGTTCAAGCTGCAGGCGCGCGATCAGAACGTCGCGGCCGGCAAGGTCTTGCTCGAGCGCGAACTGGCCCGTCTGGCGCTGCCACAGGTGGACTTCGACAAGTTGGCGGACAAAGCCAACATGAAGACCGCCGAAGACATGTTCGCCGCGCTCGGTGCCGGCGACCTGCGTCTGGCGCAACTGGTCAACCTGGCGCAGCAACTGGTCGAGCCTGAACGCGGCAACGAGCAACTGGAACTGATCCCGCGCAAGGCATCCGGGTACAAGCCGGGCAAACGCGGCGACATTCAGATTCAGGGCGTCGGTAACCTGATGACCCAGATGGCCGGCTGCTGCCAGCCGCTGCCGGGCGATGCCATCGTCGGTTACATCACCCAGGGCCGCGGTGTGAGCATTCACCGTCAGGACTGCGCGTCGGTGTTGCAACTGGGCGGGCGCGAGCCTGAGCGGATCATCCAGGTCAGTTGGGGCCCGGTGCCGGTGCTCACCTACCCGGTGGACATCATCATTCGGGCCTACGACCGCTCCGGTCTGCTGCGTGACGTGTCTCAGGTCTTGCTCAACGAACGCATCAACGTGCTGGCCGTCAATACCCGCTCGAACAAGGAAGACAACACTGCACTGATGTCCCTGACCATCGAGATTCCGGGTCTGGATGCACTGGGGCGGTTGTTGGGACGGATATCTCAGTTGCCGAACATCATCGAGACGCGGCGTAATCGTACGCCTTGATCAGGGCTTGCTTCTGGCAACCGCTGATCGCGAGCACGCTCACGCCTACAGGGGAACGCGATGTCCTGTAGGCGTGAGCGTGCTCGCGATGGCGGCGGTTCAGGCGCCGAATGTCTCGATCCGAAGTACCGACAGGACTTTCAATGTATAAGCTCCAGGATCTGCTTAACCTCATGGCCCGTTTGCGCGACCCGCAATACGGCTGTCCGTGGGACGTCAAGCAGAATTACGCGACTATCGTTCCCCACACCCTCGAAGAAGCCTATGAAGTCGCCGATGCCATCGAACGCGGTGATTTCGATGACCTGCGCGGCGAGTTGGGCGATCTGTTGTTTCAGGTGGTGTATTACTGCCAGCTGGCGCGCGAAGAAGGGCGGTTCGAGTTCGATGCCGTGGTCGACGGGATCACACGCAAACTGATTCGCCGCCATCCCCACGTTTTTCCCACGGGCGACCTGTATGCGCCCTTGGAAACGCCGCGTCTGAGCGAAGATCAGGTCAAGCATCGATGGGAAGCGATCAAGGCCGAGGAGCGTGCCGAGAAGGCTCACGCGCCCGAGCAGCTGTCCTTGCTGGACGATGTACCAAACGTGCTGCCAGCCTTGGCGCGGGCCGCCAAGTTACAGAAGCGTGCGGCGCAAGTCGGTTTTGACTGGCCGGCCGCATTGCCCGTGGTCGACAAGGTGCGCGAGGAGCTCGATGAGGTTCTCGAGGCCATGGCCGACAACGACAGTGAGGGCATCCAGGAAGAGATTGGGGACCTGCTGTTCGTCGTGGTCAATCTGGCCCGTCATCTCAAGGTCGATCCGGAAAATGCCCTGCGCGCCGCCAACGGCAAATTCGAGCGGCGTTTTCGTTTTATCGAACAGGCCTTGCGCGACACCGCTCGCCCCATCGAAGATTGCAGCCTCGAAGAGATGGATGCGCTCTGGGGCGAAGCCAAGCGTCAGGAAAAGAACACGCCCAACTGCGGTTGAGTTGACTATTGAGAGAGAGAAGATAAATGGCGGGTATTTCCCTTCGTGACCAGTTGCTCAAGGCAGGTCTGGTCAACGAAAAGCAGGCCAAACAGGTCGCCAAAACCAAGCAGAAAGAACAGCGTTTGGTGCACAAGGGCCAAGCGGTTGCCGACGACGCCAGCCAGCGCGCCGCCCAGGAAGCCATGGCCGAGAAGGCCAGACGTGACCAGGAACTGAACCGTCAGCAGCAGGAAAAGGCCGAGCAAAAGGCCCGTGCCGCTCAGGTCAAGCAGTTGATCGAAGCCACGCGCCTGCCAAAGCTGACCACCGAGGATTACTACAACTTCGTCGACGACAAGAAGGTCAAGCGCCTGTCGGTCAACTCGCTGATGCGAAGCAAGCTGAGCAACGGCTCGCTGGCGATCGTCCACCACGGTGGCACCTACGAAGTCATCCCTCGCGAAGCGGCGCTCAAGGTGCAGGAGCGTGATCCTCGCCGTATCGTGCTGCTCACCGAGCCAACGGAGGAGCCGGACGGCGACGATCCGTACGCGGCCTACAAGATCCCTGACGATCTGATGTGGTAAGCCTGTAACAACAAAACCCGCCTGAGCGGGTTTTGTTTTGTCGCGATTCCGTTATTGCGAGTTGCTCGCTGCCTTCTTGGCTTCCAGCTCCGCGAGCTCTGCTGCGTAACGCTGTGCGTCCGATTCATGGTGGAACATCCCTACCAGTTGGTCTTGCTGGCGAACATCCCAGATCTGAATGCCATCCGCGATGCTTTCGTGGGAGATATGGGCGTCGTCGCGTTCAGTAACAGTTACCGTCATGTTGAAAACTCCTGACTTTTTAAAATCTGCGGCAGGACGTCGCAGTGGTTTCTTTATAGATTTTGGTAGCTGGCTAAGTAAACCGACGATTTTGGTAAAGGTTTTTTGTTGATTTTGAAAGAATGGGTAAAGGGTTGTTTTAAAAGGGGATGCGGCGATTTGTCACACTCATTTGGAGGGCGTGAAGAAAGTTTCATGTTCGGTTGGGGAACATTCGGTGCCGCAAAACTGGCGGTTTTGGTTTGTTAGGTGAGGTGAATGGCGACGGTGACTCAAGGGGCTTTTGGGGTAGTTCTGGTGGTACTGACATTTTAGGTTCGGCCTAACGGCCAAACTGTTCCGCCTTCGGCGGGTTACTTGAAAGGACCCCCCTCTTTGTTTCAAGAGGCAGCCAAGGGTCAGGCTCCCGGTTTGGCGACTCCTTCGTCGTCGTACCCTCACTCCGGCGACGCTCCGTGGGCCCGCCGCCATCGGCCATCCATGGCCGGGGGCGGCTCTCGCGGCATCCATGCCGCTCGGCCCACTTCGCGCCGCCTGCGTTCGGCCTGCACCCAAGTCGCGTTTGGTGGTGTCTGGACCATTGAGGTCGAAAAGCAAAAGCAACAGCAGAGCAGCAGCAGAAATATCTCTGATCGTTTCCACGCAGGTTGACGCAGTCCCTGTAGGAGTGGAGTGCTGGAAACGGATGCATAACCCCAAAAAGCGAGGAGCGTTAGCTCCAGCCCGCGTTGCTCTTGTACGCGACAGCCCAGACACCACCAAATGCGACTTGGGTGCAGGCTGAACGCAGGCGATGCGGAGTGGGCCGAGCGGCATGGATGCCGCGAGAGCGCCGCAAGGACATGGATGTCCGTTCGGCGCGGGCCCACGGAGCGTCGTCGGAGTGAAGGTACTCCGACGAAGGAGGAGCCCAACCAGGAGCCTAGACACTTGGTTACTTGGTGTCTTTTCAAGTAACCCGCCGAAGGCGGAACGCTTCTGCCGTTAGGCAGAACAAACATGAGCGCCACAAGCGACCAAGGATAAACACCCCCTCGCCAGCAGCGCCAACTCCAACCCCAATAAAAAACCCCGCCAATCAGCGGGGTTCTTGAAGGACACAATACAACCGGAATCAGCTGCCTTTCACGGCCTTACCGTTCACCGTGCCATCCTGCAGCATGATGTTGTATTCCTTGCCATCGGTCTCAACCTGTTGCAAACGAACCAGCAGGTAATCGTAATCCTTGGCGAACCACATCACGGTAATGCGCTTGTTTTGCGTCGGATCACGCACGCGCTCCACCTTGATTGCATCGACCGAACCGACTTTGGTGTCGACTTTCTCGGTACCCAGCACACGGAAGTCATAGGTATCGACCTCGTCACCGTCGACCACCTGATACGTCATGCTCTTCTTGCCTGCCGCGACGTCATGCTGCAGCGCAAGCTGGTAGGTGGATTTGTCGAGAATGCCTGTGTTCAACGGGATCTTGACCGCATCGCCACGGTCGGTGCCGGTGATGAATTTGGTGGGCCAGTCGAACACCAGGTCGACCTTCTTGCTCTTGCCCAGGCCGCCACGTTCGAAGTGATAAGTCTGCGGCAGCAGGGTGTCCTTTTCGGATTTCAGCGTGCTGATTTCAGTCAGGCTGGCGATCATCATCGACGCCTTGAAACTCAGGGTCCAGGTGCCGTTGGCGTTTTTTTCCAGGCTGCGAGTGGCGCTGCCGCCCCCGACCGGGAGTTGTTTGAAGTCAGCGGTGTAACTGGCGGAGAAGGGTTGAAGGTCTGCCGCATTGACCGCAGGGATTGCGAACAGAGCGAAAGCGAAGAGCAAAGCGCGACGCATAGAATCTCCTGTCTTTGGACTAAAGAGCTAAATTAAGTGGCCTGGATCAGATAGCCGCCAGGCCCCAGTGGCTGGCCGTTCAGTGAGGCGCCGTGTTCGCTCAGGACCAATCGGCCTTCGGCGAACCAGCGGATCGCCAGCGGGTAAATCAGGTGCTCCTGGGTGTGAACCCGTTGCGCCAGGCTGGCAGGCGTGTCGTGCAACTCTACCGAAATAACTGCTTGTACGACCAGAGGCCCTCCATCGAGTTCCTCGGTGACGAAGTGCACGCTGCAGCCATGGGTGGCATCGCCTGCTTCAAGCACGCGTTGATGCGTGTGCAAGCCTTTATACGCTGGAAGCAGGGAAGGGTGAATATTGAGCAACCGACCGTGGTAGTGACGCACGAAGCCCGGTGTGAGGATGCGCATGAAACCGGCGAGTACCACCAGTTGGGGCGCAAAGCTATCGATCAACTCGATCAGCGCCGTATCGAAGGCCTCGCGACCTTCGTACGCTTTGTGGTCGAGAACGCGGGTTTCGATCCCCGCGCTTCTGGCACGCTCCAGTCCGTAAGCATCGGCGCGGTTGGAAATCACCGCGCGAATGCGTGCCGGGCTGGAACTGTCCTGGAAGCTGTCGATCATGGCTTGCAGGTTGCCGCCGGTGCCGGACAACAGCACCACAACATCACACGCTTGGGGTGCGTCAGGCATCGCTAGGTCGGGCATCAGTGTGCCTTGACGTTCTTCAGCTCGACTTGCGCGGCACCTTCGGCTGCAACGCCGATCTGGCCGATGACCCAAGGCTGTTCGCCCGCTTCACGCAGGGCGTTGAGCGAGGCTTCGACGTGTTCCTGAGCAACGCAGATGACCATGCCGACGCCGCAGTTCAGGACACGGTGCATTTCGTGTTCGTCGACGTTGCCTTTTTCCTGCAGCCAGTCGAAGACGGCAGGGCGAGTCCAGCTGGCCACATCGACCACCGCCTGTGCGCCTTTAGGCAGTACGCGGGGAATGTTGTCCAGCAGGCCGCCGCCGGTGATGTGAGCCATGGCCTTGACTGCGCCAGTGTCCTTGATCAGCTTGAGCAGTGGCTTGACGTAGATGCGGGTGGGCGCCATCAGCAGGTCGGTCAGTGGTTTGCCGTCCAGCTGAATGGTTTCGATGTCGGCACCGGAGACTTCGATGATCTTGCGGATCAGCGAGTAGCCGTTGGAGTGCGGGCCGGAAGAAGGCAGGGCGATCAGGGCGTCGCCCGCCACGACTTTCGAGCCGTCGATGATGTCGGATTTCTCGACGACGCCGACGCAGAAACCGGCCAGGTCGTAGTCTTCGCCTTCGTACATCCCGGGCATTTCAGCGGTTTCGCCGCCGACCAGCGAGCAACCGGCCAGTTCGCAGCCTGCGCCGATGCCGGTCACGACCTGAGCCGCGGTGTCGACGTTCAGTTTGCCGGTGGCGTAGTAGTCCAGAAAAAACAACGGCTCGGCGCCGCAGACCACCAGATCGTTGACGCACATGGCGACCAGGTCGATGCCGATGCTGTCGTGCTTGTTCAGGTTCAGTGCCAGACGCAGCTTGGTGCCGACGCCGTCGGTGCCGCTGACGAGTACAGGCTGCTTGTAGCCAGCCGGGATTTCGCACAGAGCGCCGAAGCCCCCCAGGCCGCCCATCACTTCCGGGCGCTTGGTGCGCTTGGCGACGCTCTTGATGCGTTCGACCAATGCTTCACCGGCGTCGATGTCTACACCGGCGTCTTTGTAGCTCAGGGAGGGTTGCTTGCTCATTATCCAGGCCTTTAGGGGGGATTCGGGGTAACGACCGAGTCGGAACGGCGCGTGGCCGTGTCATCGCCGGTCTGCGAAGGCGCGCGATTTTATCAGGATTGGGCCCAAGCGGCCATCCTTGGGCCGACGGGCAGGGGCGTCATGAAGAAAAAATAACCCGCCTGTTCAGGGTTCCGCCGTTCGTCGGCGGCTATAAAAGGTGTAACTTCGTCTCCAGAATGAGCGATTCATGCCGCGCTGCGGTCTGAGTCGAGCCAGTCACATTTATGCGGCTATTAATACGCTTCGTTTGGGAATCTTCTATGCGCCTGAAAAACTGCCTGCTCGCGGGCTGTCTGTCCCTCATGAGTCTGCCGGCCCTGGCCGAAACGGTGAACAACCTCTATCAGGTGCGTGAGCCCGTCAGCGGCCAGACCCCGGACGAGAAAACCCGGGCAACGCAAGCCGCGCTGGAAACGCTGGTCGGTCGCCTGACCGGCGACCCGAAAGCCGCTCAGGGACCGGGACTTGCTGCAGTGCGCAAGGACCCACAGCAAATCATCAGTCAGTTCGGTTATGACGCTGGCCCGCCCGAGTCGTTGCAGGTGGATTTCGACCCGGCGAGCACCGATCGCGCGTTTCGTCAGGCCGGGTTGTCGCTCTGGGGTTCCAATCGCCCCGTGATCATGACCTGGTGGCTGAATGATGCAACCGATGGTGCGAACCTGGTGGGCGACGGTCAGGCGTCGGCCGAGCCGCTGCGGCGTGCTGCACAACACCGAGGCTTGCCGCTGCGTCTGCCGCTGGCTGACTTGGGCGAGCAGGGGATCGGCAACGCCAAGACCCTGGATGGCAACGACGTGACGCCGCTGAAGGAGGCATCCGAGCGCTACGGCTCCGATGCGATCCTGGCCGTTCATGCGCAGGAAAACGGCGGACAGTGGCAGGGCAAATGGCACCTGTGGCTGGGCGACAAAATGGAGCAGGGCAGCGCCAGCGGCGCCAGTTCGGCCGAGCTGGCCGATGCCGTGCTGCTCGCCGTGAGCCAGCGTCTGGCCCCGCGGTTTGTGGTGAAGCCGGGGGCGTCCTGGAGCATGGCGCTGGAAGTTCAGGGCATGAACCTGGAGCGTTACGCTCAGTTGGGGCGTTTGCTGGAGCCTTTTGGCGGCCGTTTGAAATCCGTGGACGCGGACCGCGTGGTGTTCGAAGTGAGTGGCAGTGCGGATCAGCTCCGTTCGCAATTATCGCTGGCCAAGTTGCAGGAAGTGCCCGCCGGTGAAGTCCCCGGTGTACCCGTCGACGCCGGACAGGTGCCTGCTCCGGGCGCTGTACCTGGTACGGCTCCCGCGCCGACGCCGCAACAACCGGCTGAACAAATGCTGCACTTCCGCTGGTGAACGTGTTCATAGCGACGTTGCACGAAGCCAATCATCCTGGGTTAAGGGGCAGTAATGACTGATACGCGTCGTTGGTTCTGGCTGGGCGGAGTCATTCTGCTGTGCCTGTTTGTCTGGTTGCTGCACGCCATCCTCACGCCGTTTCTGGTGGCGCTGTTGCTGGCGTACATGGGCGATCCGCTGGCGGATCGGCTGGAGAAACTGAAGATGTCGCGCACGCTCAGCGTGGTGACGGTGTTTGTGCTGTTCACGTTGATCTTCATGGGCTTGCTGCTGGTGCTGGTGCCGATGCTCGCCAAGCAGCTGTATCGCTTGTACGAACTGGCGCCGCAGATTCTCGACTGGTTGCAGCACACGGCATTGCCATGGACGCAGGCCAAGCTGGGCCTGGCGGACGGGTTCTGGAAGTTCGACAAGGTCAAGGCAGCGATTTCCGAGCACATGGGCCAGACAGGTGACATTGTCGGGATCGTGTTGTCGCAGGCCACGACGTCTACGCTCGCGCTGATCGGCTGGTTGACCAACCTGGTGCTGATTCCAGTGGTCTGCTTCTACTTGCTGCGTGACTGGGACGTGATGATGGCCAAGGTGCGCAGCCTGTTGCCGCGTCACCGCGAGAAGAAGATCGTGGCACTGGCCGACGAATGTCACGAGGTGCTGGGCGCGTTCATTCGTGGGCAATTGCTGGTGATGGTAGCGCTGGGCGTGATTTATGCGGCAGGTCTGATGCTGGTCGGGCTTGAACTGGGTCTGTTGATCGGCGTCATTGCGGGGCTGGCAGCGATCGTGCCGTACATGGGCTTCGTGATCGGTATCGGCTCGGCGATTCTGGCAGGCTTCTTCCAGTTTGGCGGCGACCTGTATCCGATGCTGGGCATCGTGGCGGTGTTCATGGTCGGTCAGGCGCTGGAAGGCATGGTGCTGACCCCGCTGCTGGTCGGTGATCGCATCGGGCTGCACCCTGTGGCGGTGATCTTCGCGATTCTGGCGGGTGGCGAGCTGTTTGGCTTCACCGGCATCCTGCTGGCCCTGCCAGTGGCGGCAGTGATCATGGTGTTGGTGCGTCACGTTCATGATGTGTACAAGGATTCAGACATCTATGGCGGGATGGAAGACCCGGATCTGTAATGTGCCGGGTCGGCGCTCAAGATTTTGTGGGGGCGAGCGTGCTCACGAACCCGACCCGGCGCACCCCCGCAGGTTTTGGAGTCGGCTGGCGGAGATGGGGGCTCGTCTTCACTATTAATGCCTTTCTTTCTCCCCGTAAACCGCGGCCCGGCCCGGCGTAGACGCAACCCTTTGATTTTGCAGGCGGTCTGGCGCATTGTGCCGTCCGCCTTGCGGGTATAAACTTTGCACACTTTACACAGAGGCCCCTTGGCGGTTCGTCACTGAACCGCCCAGCCAGCATGAAACCAGTTCAGCTGCCCCTGAGTGTGCGTCTGCGTGATGACGCCACCTTCATTAATTACTATCCAGGCGCCAATGCCGCTGCACTCGGCTACGTCGAGCGGCTGTGCGAAGCCGAGGCCGGCTGGACCGAAAGCCTGATCTACCTGTGGGGCAAGCAGGGAGTAGGGCGCACGCACCTTCTCCAGGCGGCGTGTCTGCGTTTCGAGCAGATGGGCGAGCCTGCCGTTTACCTGCCCATGGCCGAAGTCATTGATGAAGGCGTCGAGCTGTTCGACCACCTGGAACAGTACGAACTGGTCTGTCTGGACGACTTGCAGGCCGTGGTCGGCAAGCCGGAATGGGAAGAGGCCCTGTTTCACCTGTTCAATCGGCTGCGTGACAGCGGTCGTCGTTTGCTGATTGCAGCATCCTGTTCGCCCCGTGAACTGCCGGTCAAGCTGGCCGACCTGAAGTCGCGGCTCACCATGGCGCTGGTATTCCAGATGCGCCTGCTGTCCGACGAAGAAAAGCTCCGCGCACTGCAATTGCGCGCTTCACGCCGTGGGTTGCACCTGACCGACGAGGTCGGTCATTTCATCCTGACCCGTGGCAAGCGCAGCATGAGCGCGCTCTTCGACCTGCTCGAACAGCTGGATCAGGCGTCGCTGCAGGCCCAGCGCAAGCTGACCATTCCGTTCCTTAAAGAAACACTGGGTTGGTAGTGGGGCGCGTTCAATGAAGCAGCCCGTTGTCGATCCGGCCCTAGTGCGGCAGACGGCGGCGGCCCTGCGGCACGCCCAGCGTATTTTGATCATCACTGGCGCGGGCCTGTCCGCCGATTCCGGATTGCCGACGTACCGTGGCGTTGGCGGGCTCTACAACGGCCAGACCGACGACGGACTTCCCATCGAAATGGCGCTGTCCGGTCCGATGC
Organism: Pseudomonas sp. NFACC02; assembly: GCF_900110765.1. Classification (GTDB taxonomy): domain Bacteria; phylum Pseudomonadota; class Gammaproteobacteria; order Pseudomonadales; family Pseudomonadaceae; genus Aquipseudomonas. Next base: position 112,208 of record NZ_FOEO01000014.1, on the reverse strand, counting down.
TGCGTCGCGATCCTGCACTGTGCTGGAAATATATTGCCCAATTAGGCAGCGCTTGCCTGGGCGGACAGCCCAATGCGGCGCATTATGCGATCGCTCAATTGCAGCGACGCAAGCCTGAATGCTGGGTGCTGACGCAGAATGTCGACGGTTATCATCGCGCGGCAGGCAGTCCGCCCGAACGCCTGATCGAGATCCACGGGCAACTGGCACCGCTCTATTGTCAGTCTTGTGGCGCCAAAGATCCGCAGTTGAGCGAACATCTTCAACGACCATTACCGCCGTTGTGCGCACAGTGCCACGGTGTTTTGCGACCGCCGGTCGTCCTGTTTGAAGAGATGCTGCCAGAACTGGCATTGAACGTGCTGTATGAGGAGATGGCAAAAGGCTTTGACGCTGTTCTCAGCATCGGAACCACTGCCAGCTTCCCGTATATCCACGAGCCGATGCTGCGCACGCGGGTCGCGGGAGGCTTTACCGCCGAGATAAATCCCTCGTCGACCGATCACTCCATTCACATGGATGCGTTTCTGAGGTGTAGAGCCTTAGATGAGATGGAGGACCTGGTAAGTCACATTTGATTCGATTGAATTTGCAAATGATGACAATAGAAGGCATAGTCTCGGCTTCTTTACACCTTAGCCACGGTCGTGCCCATGCTAAATCGCTTCGCACCCCTCGTGCCTCTCGCACTCGTTTCGCTGTTGTTCGGCTGCGCGGCCCAGATGCCAGCGTCGCAACAGCAGTCGCAGAACCCGCAGTTCAAGGATTCTGTCACCGCGCAAACCGCTGCCAAACGTGCCGGTTATTCGACTTCCGTACTGGATGACGAAATCGCCACCGAAGACGAACTCGCCCAGTTCGCTGACAACAAGCCTTACCAGTTACCGGTACTGGCTGACAGCATCCTGGAGCGTGGCAAGTCGTTGATAGGGACCCGCTATCGTTTCGGCGGCACCTCGACCACTTCCGGTTTCGACTGCAGCGGTTTCATTGGCTACCTGTTCCGTGAAGAGGCTGGCATGAGCCTGCCACGTTCTTCGCGGGAGATGATCAACATCGATGCGCCCCTGGTAAAGCGTAACGACCTCAAGCCGGGCGATCTGCTGTTCTTCAGCACCGCGGGCCGCGGTCGCGTCAGCCACGCCGGCATCTATCTGGGTGATGATCAGTTCATACACTCCAGCAGCCGTCGCAGTGGTGGCGTTCGTGTCGACAGCCTCGACGACGCTTATTGGGCACGTACGTTTATCGAAGCCAAGCGCGCGCTGGCCATGGCACCTTCCAGGGTTCCGGAGACCACAACCGCGATGACCTCGACTACACTCAAGCGCCAACACCGTTAATACCGGGCGTGCAACCGGGAAAATCCTGATTGCACGCGGTTCCGGCTCCCGGCAGAGTAAGCCGCATCCCGCAAAGGTTGTTGTGTTTATGTCGTTTACGGTTCGCCTGGTTGTTGCTTCACTGGCTGTATTGCTGGCTGCATGTTCCAGCAATCCGCCGCCCTCCCGTCCCAAGGTCGTTTACAGGCCTGTGGTATCCGCTCCTTCCCAGTTTTCCTCTCCGGTCGCGGACGATGTGCTGGTGCGTGCCATTGGTCTGGTCGGCACGCCTTATCGATGGGGCGGCAATACGCCGGATTCCGGGTTTGATTGCAGTGGTTTGATCGGTTACGTGTATCAAGGCGCAGCGGGCATCACCCTGCCGCGTTCGACCCGCGACATGATTAACCTGCGCGGCCCGAATATCGATCGCAGCCAGTTGCAGACCGGCGATCTGGTGTTCTTTGCCACGGCCGGCGGGTCAACTGTCAGTCATGCCGGGATCTACGTGGGAGAAGGGCGCTTCGTGCACGCGCCGGCCACGGGGGGCACGGTCAAACTGGACAGTCTGGACAAGCCGTATTGGCAGAAAGCCTGGTTGAATGCCAAGCGAGTGATTACGCCTTCGAATCTGGCTCGGCAGTAAAGCCGGGTTAGGCGGTAAAGCCAGGCTGTATTGTCTGGTTTGCAGATCCGTTATCTGTGGTGGCGCTGCTTTGGCTTGGCCTGGGGGCCAAACTGTTCCGCCTTCGGCGGGTTACTTGAAAAGACACCAAGTAACCAAGTGTCTGGCTCCTGGCTTGGCTCCTCCTTCGTCGGAGTACCTTCACTCCGGCGACGCTCCGTGGGCCAGCGCTGAACGGACATCCATGTCCTTGCAGCGCTCTCGCGGCATCCCTGCCGCTCGGCCCACTGCGCGCCGCCTGCGTTCAGCCTGCACCCAAGTCGCGTTTTGTAGTGTCTGGACTTTCTCGGTATGAAGATCAAAAGCAGGAGCAGCTTGCAGTTCTGCTTTTGATTCTGCCGAAGGCGTAGGAGCTGCCGGGGTGGCGTTCCACCTTGTCCCGCGATCTGCCGGGAACCGGCAGCAAAACTGGTGCATGCGTCGTGTCTGATACAACCGGGTCGCCTGATTTTGCTGCCGCTACGCGCCAGATCGCGGGACAAGGTGGAACGCCACCCCGGACGCTCCTACAGTTTCGGCGTGAACCAGCAGCAGGCGGCATACCGCCAGATCGCGATCCTGGGTTTATCGAGACACTGAGTCTGCCCGCAGGGCAGGTTCGGTCAGGCACGATCTTTCTTCTGCCTGCAAGCCGTAGGAGCGTGGCTTGTCCCGCGATCTGCCGGGAACCGGCAGCAAAACCGGTACATGCGGTGTGTCAGGTACAACCGAATCGCCTGATTTTGCTACCGCTGCGCGCCAGATCGTCCGAGAGCGGTCCAGAGCAAGCTCACTCCCACAGGGGAAATGAGTTGCACAGGCTCGCTGCCCGCTTAAGGCGCTGTGGTCGATGCCTGAACCGTCCGCGCCGCTGTCACGCGCCAGATCTTGTTGCCGACGTCATCGGCGACCAACACCCCGCTATTGTTGTCGTTGACCACACCCACAGGACGACCCTGGGCTTTTTCGTTGGCGTCGAGGAAGCCGGTCAGCAGATCAACCGGTGTCCCGCTCGGCTTGCCATCCTTGAACGGTACGAACAGCACCTTGTAGCCACTGTGAGGTTTGCGGTTCCACGAGCCATGTTGGCCAACGAACAATCCTTCGTTGAATGGCGCCGGCAACGACTTGCCGTCCGCGAACGCCAATCCCAGCGAGGCGGTGTGTGGGCCGACCGCGAAATCTGGCGGTATCGCCTGCTGCACTTTTTCCGGGTTCTGCGGCGACACCCGGATATCCACGTGCTGACCGTAATAACTGAAGGGCCAGCCGTAGAATGCGCCGTCCTGTACGGAGGTCACGTAGTCGGGGACCAGGTCGCTGCCGATCTCGTCCCGCTCATTGACGGCTGTCCACAGTTTTCCGGTGTGCGGCTCCCAGTCCATGCCGTTGGGATTGCGCAGGCCTGAGGCGAAGATGCGGTGATTGCCGGTGGCGGCGTCGACTTCCCAGATCGCTGCGCGGCCTTCCTCCGCGTCGAGTCCGTTTTCACCCACATTGCTGTTCGACCCCACCGTGACGTACAGCTTGCTGCCGTCCTTGCTGGCGATGACGTTCTTGGTCCAGTGGTGGTTGATCGTGCCGCCCGGGAGATCCGTGACTTTCAGCGGCTCGCCCTTGATTGATGTCTCGCCCGGTTCGTAATTGAAGCGCAACAGACGGTCAGTGTCAGCGACATAGAAGTCATTGCCGACCAGGGTCATCCCAAACGGCGAGTTGAGGTGATCGATGAACACGGTGCGGGTTTCGGCGACGCCGTCGTGGTCTTTATCGCGCAACAGCGTAATGCGATTGGCGCTGGGAACGCCCGCGCCAGCGCGGCCCATGACTTTTTTCATGACCCAGCCGCGAATGCCTTTGCTGTCGTCTGGCTTGGGTGGGGCATTGGTTTCCGCCACCAGCACATCACCATTGGGCAAGACATAAAGCCAGCGGGGGTGATCGAGGTTTTCCGCGAATGCCGCGACCTGTGTCCCGGGAGCCGCGACGGGTTTGGCGCCGGCTGCCCAGCCGACCGCCGGGGCGATGTTCACGGTGGGGATCAGGGTCTTGTTCGGTTCCGGGAGCTTGGGGGACGGGCCGGTGCCGTCCGAGACCTGCAACCTGGACGACTCGCCGCACGCTGCGAGCCCTCCGGCGACCAACAGTAAAACCACCATCTGGGGTGTGAGCTTGAACATGATCGATCTCCGCTTGCTCGCAGTGAGGCATCAGGCAGTCATGCAAAGGCATGTACAGGAATAGAGGCGTGGCTGAGCGGTGGGTTCAACCGCTCGCTCAATTGCGGCATGGCGTGCCGCTTTGATTGACGCTCTGGAGTCAACCCTCTAACCTTCGCCGATTGTTTCAGGTGCCCGCGACCACGGTCGATCAACAGGGTGAAACAGGGAAGCCGGTGCGCGCATTTCACGCTCAATCCCGGCACTGCCTCCGCAACGGTAAATGAGTCAAGGTCACGCACGATGCCACTGTGTTCGTCGAACATGGGAAGGCGCGTGGCTTGTGTTTCAACTCATGAGTCCGGAGACCGGCCTGATCCATTCAACCAGCATCTCGGAGGGCGGTGCTCTGCGCGGGTCCGGACTTTGTCTCCTGGGCCTGCTGTCAGTCTTTGCCTGTGCCCTCCGTTTGCCACACATGCCCTCAAGCGGAGAGCTGAGATGAGCGAATCCCCCGAACGCGACGAACGCCACCTGGCGCGCATGTTGCGCAAAAAGGCAGTAATGGACGAGCGCATCGCCAGCGCCCCGAATGAATGCGGTCTGCTGCTGGTGTTGACCGGCAATGGCAAGGGCAAGAGCAGTTCCGCCTTCGGCATGCTGGCGCGGGCGATGGGGCATGGCATGCAGTGCGGCGTGGTGCAATTCATCAAGGGCCGCAATGCCACGGGCGAAGAACTGTTCTTCCGCCGCTTCCCCGAGCAAGTGCGTTATCACGTGATGGGCGAGGGCTTTACCTGGGAAACCCAGGACCGCCAGCGCGACATCGCCGCCGCCGAAGCCGCCTGGGCCGTCACCCGGCAATTACTCACTGACCCGAGCATCGGTCTGGTGATCCTCGACGAACTGAATATCGCCCTCAAGCACGGTTACCTCGACCTGGAGCAGGTCCTGAGCGATCTGCAGGCGCGCCCGCCGATGCAGCACGTCGTCATCACAGGGCGTGGCGCCAAGCAGGAATTGATCGACCTGTCCGACACCGTGTCCGAAATCGGCGTGGTGAAGCATGCGTTCCAGGCCGGTATCAAGGCACAGAAGGGCATCGAACTGTGAGTGAGCGCCTGCCTCGGCAATGCCCGGCGGTGTTGATCGCCGCGCCTGCGTCCGGTCAGGGCAAGACCACGGTCACCGCGGCCCTGGCACGTCTGCACCGCAATCAGGGACGCAAGGTTCGCGTGTTCAAATGCGGACCGGATTTTCTTGACCCGATGATCCTCGAGCGCGCCAGCGGCAATCCGGTGTACCAACTGGACATGTGGATGGTGGGCGAAGACGAGAGCCGTCGTTTGCTGTGGGAGGCCGCCGACGAGGCTGACCTCATCCTTATCGAAGGCGTCATGGGGCTATTTGACGGCACGCCGTCCAGTGCCGATCTGGCGAGGCATTTCGGCGTGCCTGTGCTGGGCGTCATCGACGGCACGGCCATGGCGCAGACCTTCGGCGCGCTCGCCTTGGGGCTGGCGCGTTACCAAGCGGATTTGCCGTTCGCCGGCGTCCTGGCCAACCGGGTTGGAACGGTGCGCCATGCACAGCTGCTTGAAGGCAGTCTGACCGAAGGCTTGCGTTGGTATGGCGCGCTGTCGCGGGAAACCGGTATCGAGTTGCCGAGCCGTCACCTGGGGCTGGTGCAGGCCAGTGAGCTGAATGATCTGGACGTGCGTCTGGACGCGGCCGCCGACGCATTGGCCAGCACCTGCGATGCGACGCTGCCGCCTGCCGTGACGTTCACTGCGCCTGATTTCGTACCGGCGGAACCCTTGCTGGCGGGGGTGTGCATCGCCGTCGCGCATGACGAAGCGTTTGCGTTCACCTATGGCGCCAGCCTCGATGTGCTGCGTGCGATGGGGGCTGAACTCTCGTTCTTCTCGCCGATTCGGGACACACGGATCCCAGACGCTGACAGTCTTTACCTGCCTGGCGGATACCCGGAGTTGCATCATGTGGCGCTGGGGCAGAACGTCCCGATGCTCGACGCGATCCGGGCTCACCATGGCGCGGGCAAGCCGCTGCTCGCCGAGTGTGGCGGCATGCTCTACCTGCTGAAGGCGCTGACCGATGTCGACGGCCAACGGGCGGAACTGGTGGGCTTGCTCGACGGCGAGGCGGTGATGCAGAAACGTCTGGCGGCCTTGGCGCTGCAAACAGTGGAACTGCCGGAAGGCACGCTGCGTGGGCACACCTATCACCACTCGCTGACCAGCACCGAGCTGACCCCGATTGCCCGAGGCGTCAGCCCCAACGGCGGTCGTGGCGCCGAAGCCGTCTATCGAGACGGCAGGCTGACGGCCTCGTACGTGCACTTTTATTTCCCGTCCAATCCCCAGGCGACGGCGGCGCTGTTCTTGCCATGAATCAGTGTTCGAGCTCCCAAGGGACATTGTCTTCCGGCCGAATCCCCAAACCCTGTGGGGGGCGGCAGTGCAGATTTTTACATCCGGGCAGACAGGCTCATGACTGACAACGCCTTCAGCGACGAAGAACGCGCGGCCGTTTACCGGGCCATTGCCGAGCGTCGGGACATGCGTCATTTCAGCGGTGGCTCGGTGCCGCCCGAGCAGTTGTCACGGCTGCTCGAAGCCGCCCATCACGCGCCCAGTGTCGGTTTGATGCAGCCGTGGCGATTCATCCGCATCACTGACCGTCAATTGCGTGCACGGATTCAGGCGCAGGTCGAAGAGGAGCGGATGCGCACAGCCGAAGCGCTGGGCGAGCGCTCCGACGACTTCATGAAGCTCAAGGTCGAAGGCATCAACGATTGCGCCGAAGTGCTGGTCGCTGCGTTGATGGATGACCGCGAGAAACACATCTTCGGACGACGTACGTTGCCGGAGATGGACCTGGCGTCGTTGTCCTGCGCAATCCAGAACCTGTGGCTGGCAGCGCGTGCCGAAGGACTGGGCATGGGCTGGGTGTCGCTGTTCGACCCGGTTTGCCTCGGCCAATTGCTGGAGATGCCAACCGGTTCAAAACCCTTGGCGATTCTGTGCCTGGGACCGGTCAAGGATTTCTACCCGGCGCCGATGCTGGTACTGGAGGGCTGGGCGCAGGCGCGTCCGCTGCAGGATCTGGTTTACGAGAACAAATGGGGAGTGAGTCCATGAGTGTGGCGTTGTTGAGCGTCGCCGGGGTTGCGCTGGATGCGCTGCTCGGCGAGCCGAAACGAAACCACCCGCTGGTGGCGTTCGGGCGTTACGCCGAGCGCATCGAGCAACGTTTCAACGCAGGCGGTCGCGGCTGGCGCAGCCATGGCGTGACGGCCTGGTTCATCGCTGTCGTTCCGCTGACCCTGCTGATCACCTTTTTCAGTTGGCTGCCCTACATCGGCTGGCTGGTGGAGGTGGCGGCGCTGTACTGCGCGCTCGGCCTGCGCAGCCTGGGCGAGCATGTGGAGCCTGTGGCTCAGGCATTGCGCGAGGACAATCTGGAAGAAGCCCGCCGTCGTGTGGGGTATCTGGTCAGTCGCCAGACCGCTGAGCTCGATGCCACCGAAGTCGCCCGCGCCGCCACCGAGTCGGTGCTGGAGAATGGCAGCGACGCCGTGTTTGCGGCCATCTTCTGGTTCGCAGTCCTGGGGGCGCCCGGCGTCGTGCTCTACCGTCTGAGCAACACGCTGGACGCGATGTGGGGGTATCGCAACGAGCGCTTCGAGCGTTTCGGCTGGGCCTCGGCAAAGATCGACGATCTGCTTAACTACATCCCTGCGCGGCTTGTGGCGTTGACTTACGCGCTCTTGGGTAAGACCCGGCTTGCCTTGCGCTGCTGGCGGACCCAGGCGCCGAAATGGGACAGCCCGAACGCAGGTCCCGTGATGGCGGCAGGCGCCGGTGCGCTGGGCGTCGAGCTGGGCGGTGCGGCGGTCTATCACGGCGAACTGCATCAGCGCCCGACATTGGGCGAAGGCGTAGCCGCCGACGCAACCTCCATTGACCGGGGTTGGCAACTGGTGCAGCGCGGCGTCTGGTTGTGGCTGCTGATCCTCTGTCTGGGAACTGAATTCTATGCTTGAGCATGGCGGCCGATTACGCGGTGCGGTAGCGAAGTACGGCATTGCCGAGGACGACTGGCTCGATCTGTCCAGCGGCATCGCTCCGTGGGCCTGGCCGATTCCTTCCATCCCCGCGTCGGCGTGGGCGCGTCTCCCGGAAACCGATGACGGTCTGGAGAGCGCAGCCCGGTTGTATTACGGCGCCCCCGACCTGCTTCCGGTCGCCGGTTCGCAAGCGGCCATCCAGGCGTTGCCGCGTCTGCGTCAGGCGGGCAAGGTCGGCGTGTTGTCGCCCTGTTACGCTGAACACGCCGAAGCGTGGCGCGGCAGCGGCTTCCTGGTGCGCGAGGTGCTGGAGCATGAAGTCGAGCGCTTCATCGATGCGCTCGACGTGCTGGTGGTGGTCAACCCGAACAACCCCACGGGCTTGAGCCTGCCACCGGAGCGTCTGCTGGAATGGCACGCGAGACTGGCGCAGCGCGGCGGCTGGCTGGTGGTGGACGAGGCGTTCATGGACAACACGCCGCAATTGAGTCTGGCGGCAGAAACCCAACGTCCCGGGCTGATCGTGCTGCGCTCGTTCGGCAAGTTTTTCGGCCTGGCGGGCGTTCGTCTCGGTTTTGTCCTGGCCGAGTCGCGCTTTCTCAAGGTGCTGGCCAGGCAGATCGGGCCGTGGTCGGTCAGCGGGCCGACGCGCGTGCTAGGGCAGGCGTGCCTGGACGATGCCGAAGGGCATCGCAGGCAGCGCGAGCGAACGGAGCAGGCCAGTCAACGGCTTGCGACGTTGTTGGCGCTTCACGGGTTTGCACCGCAAGGCGGCTGCGCGCTGTTTCAGTGGTTGATCACGCCCTTGGCCGCTGAGCTGCATGAGTTCTGTGCGAAACGCGGCATTTTGCTGCGCATCTTTCTGAACGCCGGGCCGCACAACAGCAGCCTGAGGTTTGGCCTTCCCTGTGAAGAAGCTGACTGGCAGCGACTGGAACAAGCCTTGAGCGAATTTTCCCGGGAGCGTGCATGAACACTCCGAAAACCGGCAAGACCCTGATGGTGCAAGGCACCACGTCGGATGCCGGCAAGAGCACGCTGGTGACCGCGCTGTGCCGCTGGCTGACCCGTCAGGGGGTGCGCACCGTGCCGTTCAAGCCGCAGAACATGGCGCTCAACAGCGCCGTCACCGCAGACGGTGGCGAGATCGGGCGCGCCCAGGCCGTGCAGGCCCAGGCCTGTCACCTTGAACCGCACACCGACATGAACCCGGTCCTGCTCAAACCCAACAGCGACACCGGCGCGCAAGTGATCATCCACGGTCGCGCGGTGACCACCATGAACGCCGTGGCTTATCACGATTACAAAGCGATCGCGATGAAAGCGGTGCTGGCGTCACATCAACGGTTGAGCGAACACTGGTCAGTGGTGATGGTGGAGGGCGCAGGCTCGCCGGCCGAAATCAATCTGCGCGCGGGTGACATCGCCAACATGGGCTTCGCCGAAGCCGTGGATTGCCCGGTTTTGCTGGTGGCCGACATCAACCGGGGTGGGGTGTTCGCCCATCTGGTCGGCACCCTTGAACTGCTGTCGCCCAGCGAACAGGCGCGGGTGAAAGGCTTCGTCATCAACCGTTTTCGCGGGGATATCGCGTTGTTGCAACCGGGCCTCGACTGGCTGGAACAGCGCACCGGCAAACCGGTGGTGGGTGTGTTGCCCTATGTGATGGATTTGCACCTTGAGGCCGAAGACGGCCTGGATCAGCGCCAGACCGACAAGGCCGAACAGGTGCTCAACGTTATCGTGCCGGTGCTTCCACGTATCAGCAACCACACCGATTTCGACCCGTTGCGCCTGCACCCGCAAGTGAACCTGCAATTCATCGGGCCCGGTCAGCCGATTTCTGCGGCCGACCTGATCATCCTGCCGGGTTCCAAGAGTGTGCGCAGCGACCTGACCTACTTGCGCCATAACGGATGGGACACCGCCATCAGCCGTCACTTGCGCTACGGCGGCAAGGTGCTGGGCATCTGCGGTGGGTTGCAGATGCTGGGCGAGGAACTGCACGATCCGCAGGGCCTTGAGGGCGCAGCAGGATCAAGTCCCGGCCTGGGATTACTGCCTATGAGCACCGTGCTGGAACAGGAAAAACAGCTGCGCAACGTGCACGGCCGCCTGACTCTGGAAGGTGCGGAGGTCAGCGGTTATGAAATTCATGCGGGCGTGACGACGGGGCCGGCGCTGGAGAACCCGTTGGTGCAACTCAGCGATGGCCGTTGCGACGGTGCACGCAGTGCCGACGACCAGGTGCTGGGTACCTATCTGCACGGGCTGTTCGAAAACCCGGCATCCAGCAGTGCGATGCTGCGCTGGGCCGGTTTGCAGAACGTGCAAACGGTGGATTACCACGCCCTGCGCGAGCGAGACATCGAGCGCCTGGCCGACCTGGTGGAAAAGCATCTGGATGGCCCGTTGCTGCGTGAACTCTGCGGACTGGAGCCAGCCTGATGCTGCAATTGATTCTGGGCGGCGCACGATCCGGCAAAAGTCGGCTGGCGGAAAAGCTCGCCAGCGACAGCGGGTTTGAGGTGATGTACATCGCCACCAGTCAACCACTGGACGGTGAAATGAATCAACGCGTGGCGCTGCACCGTCAGCGTCGGCCGGACCACTGGGGGTTGATCGAAGAACCGGTGGAACTGGCGCGTGTATTAAAGGAAAGCGCGGGGCCGGGCCGATGCCTGCTGGTGGACTGCCTGACCCTGTGGCTGACCAATCTGCTGATGCTGGACGATCCGCAGCGACTGGCGCAGGAGCGCGAAGCTCTACTCGATTGCCTGGCCGAACTGCCCGGCAAAATCATTTTCGTCAGCAACGAAACCGGGCTGGGCGTCGTGCCGCTCGGTGAACTGACCCGTCGTTATGTCGATGAAGCCGGCGCGCTGCATCAGGCGTTGGCCGAGCGTTGCCAGCGCGTGGTGTTCACCGTCGCCGGACTGCCCATGACCTTGAAAGGATCCGCACTATGAGTAATGCCTGGTGGCTCGCGCCCGCACGAGAAGTCGACGAAGACAGCCGCGAGCAGGCGCTGGCCCGACAGCAACAATTGACCAAACCGACCGGTTCACTGGGCCAACTGGAAGCGGTGGCCTTGCAACTGGCCGGTCTGCAAGGCCGTGTGAAACCGAGCGTTGGCAACGTCTGGATCGCGATTTTTGCCGGAGATCACGGCGTGGTCGCCGAAGGTGTTTCGGCCTATCCGCAGGCCGTCACCGGGCAAATGCTGCACAACTTCATCATGGGCGGCGCGGCGATCAGCGTGCTGGCCAGACAACTGTCCGCGCAACTGGACGTGGTGGATCTCGGCACCGTGTCGCCGCTGAATCTGCCCGGCGTCCGTCATCTCAATCTGGGGGCCGGGACTGCCAACTTCGCCAACGGGCCGGCGATGACCCAGGCGCAACTGGAGGCCGCGCTGGCTGGCGGCCGCGACAGCGTGCTTCGGGCCAAGGCGGCCAATACCGAGTTGTTCATTGGCGGCGAGATGGGCATTGGCAACACCACAGCGGCCAGCGCGGTGGCGTGCTCGCTGCTCAATTGCCCGGTAGCGTTGCTGGTTGGCCCTGGCACGGGGCTGGATGCACAGGGCGTCCAGCACAAGGCGAGGGTGATCGAACAGGCGCTGCAACTGCACGCTGGACAGACCGGGGACGCGTTGGGCAGCCTGCGCGCGATGGGTGGTTTCGAAATGGCGGCGCTCGTGGGCGCTTATCTGGCATGCGCACAGGAAGGTATTGCCGTGCTGGTTGACGGCTTCATCTGCACGGTGGCCGCGCTGGTGGCGGTGCGTATCAATCCTTCGTGTCGTCAGTGGTTGTTCTTCGGTCACCGTGGCGCCGAGCCAGGTCATCGCCACGTACTCGAAACGTTGCAGGCCGAGCCACTGCTGGAACTGGGGCTTCGACTGGGCGAGGGCAGTGGCGCTGCGTTGGCCGTGCCGTTGCTACGGCTGGCCTGTGAACTGCACAACGGCATGGCGACGTTCGCTGAAGCGGCCGTGGCGGACCGTCCGGCATGACCTTGCGCCTTGACCTGCTGCGTCACGGAGAGACAGCGCTCAGCGGCGGTCTGCGCGGCAGTCTGGATGATGCCCTGACCGACCTCGGCTGGCAGCAGATGCGTGCGGCGGTAACCGAGGCGGGGTCTTGGGATCGAATCGTGAGTTCGCCGCTGCAACGTTGCGCCCGGTTCGCTGAAGAGCTGTCGATGCGGCTGTCTTTGCCCTTGCACCTGGAAAGCGATCTGCAGGAGTTGCATTTCGGCGACTGGGAAGGGATCGGCACCGCACAATTGATGGAGACTGACGCTAAAGGTCTGGGCTGTTTCTGGGAAAACCCCTACACCTTCACGCCGCCCAATGGCGAACCCGTGTTGGCCTTTTCCGAACGGGTCCTGCGTGCGGTGGCGCGATTGCAGCTTCACCATGAAGGCGAGCGCATGCTGGTGGTGAGTCACGGCGGGGTCATGCGCCTGCTACTGGCTCAAGCCCGAGGGCTGCCTCGTGAACAACTGCTGCAAGTGGTCGTCGGTCATGGTGCCGTGTTCAGCCTGGATGTCGCGGCTGACGGCTCGTTGGCGGAGGTCTAGATGCTGCCGTTCTGGATCGCCTTGCAATTTCTCAGCAGCTTGCCGATTCGCTTGCCGGGCATGCCAGCGCAGAGGGAGCTGGGTAGATCGCTGTTGTTCTATCCGGTCGTGGGCTTGCTGTTGGGTTCCGTGCTGATGGCGCTGAATCTGCTGCTCGACGGCGCACCGCTGTTGCTGCACGCCGCCCTGTTGCTGGCGGCCTGGGTGTGGCTCAGCGGCGGTTTGCACCTGGATGGGCTGGCGGACAGCGCCGATGCCTGGCTCGGCGGATTCGGGGACCGTGAACGGACCCTGACGATCATGAAAGACCCTCGCAGCGGGCCGATCGCGGTGGTGACGCTGGTGATTGTATTGCTGCTGAAATTCACGGCGCTGGTGGCCTTGATCGAGGCTCACCACAGTCCGGGATTGCTGCTGGCGCCGGTCATCGGTCGGGCGGCGATGCTGGGGTTATTCCTCAATACGCCCTACGTGCGCGCGGGCGGGTTGGGCCAGGCATTGGCCGATTACCTGCCGCGGCCGCTGGGGTTCAAGGTGCTGGGGATCACTGCCATCGCCTGCGTGCTGATCGCCGGCTGGACGGGTGTAACAGCGGTGCTGGCCGCGACAGTCGGATTTTTCTGGCTGCGGCGACTGATGATCCGGCGCCTGGGCGGCAGTACAGGGGACACGGCCGGAGCGACGCTGGAGCTGCTTGAGGTGCTGGTCCTGGTGGTGTTGGCGCTGTCGGTCTGATCCAAATTCTGGTCAATCCGAGATTCGCCGCCGATTTTGGTAACGCCGCGATACCTGTAGGAGCAATCCGAGGTTACGAGGGTCTGGGCCGCACTCGGACGAACGCGGTAGGTCATACACCGGCGATGCTGCTGAGCCACCGCTTTCCGTCGGGATGCCGCTCAGACCAAGCTTGCTTCTGCAGCGGACGTTACGGGTGGGTACGTCGTGTAAATCACTCCGATCCGCTAGGCATCCGCGCTGGCAGGGAGTAGCGTGAGACAGACTTCCTGCCTTGAATGGACGCTGTCATGAGAACTCGCTGGATCTGTTTTCCCCTTCTGATGTTTGCCGTCAGCAGCGTTGCGATGGCCGCCGACTGCCCTCCGTTGTTGCAAGGCGAGCTGCCCAAGCTGCGGGCCAAACAGAATATCGACCTGTGTGAACAATTCGCAGGCAAACCGATGGTGGTGGTCAATACCGCCAGCTTCTGTGGCTTCGCCCCACAGTTCAAAGGGCTGGAAGCCCTTAATCAACGTTTCAAGGGGCAAGGCCTGGAGGTGCTTGGCGTGCCTTCCGACGACTTCAAGCAGGAATCCAGCGACGCCGCTGAGACCGCCAAAGTCTGTTACGTCAACTACGGCGTGACGTTCACCATGACCGAGCCGCAGCCGGTTCGCGGTTCCGATGCGATCAACCTGTTCAAGGTGCTGGCCGAGCAAAGCAATGCGCCGCGCTGGAATTTCTACAAGTACGTGGTAGACCGCAAGGGTCATGTGGTTGCCAGTTTTCCGAGCACCACCACGCCGGATGATCCGAAGCTGATCGCGGCGATCGAGAAGGCGATTGCGTCCAGGCCTTGAGTCTCAAGCGACAGGTTAATCCCCCCATAACGAAAAACCCCGCAGCCATCGCTGGCTGCGGGGTTTTCTGTATGGCGAACCGGTGATCTGCCGGTCCCGCCAACTGCATCAGAAGCGGTAGGTCAAGCCCACGCCGAAACCGTTGGCGCTGTTTTCATACTTGGCGTTGTACGTCTGACCCAGCGGGCTGACGTCGTGAACCTTGACGTCTTCTTCTTTCAGGTACGAATACGCGACGTCAATGGTGATGTCGTCAGTCGGGCTATAGCCAGCGCCCAGACTGAAGATGGTACGGTCGCCCGTCGGAATGCGTGGCGAGCGATTCTCGTTGTTGGTTGGCGACTGGTCGAACGACAAGCCGGTACGCAGTACCCATTGCTTGTTCAACTGGTAGGACGTACCGATGGCGTACGCCCAGGTGTCGTGCCAGTTTTGCTCTTCGGTGATGGTGCCGAACAGACGAGGTGCCAGAGCGCCACCGCTCACGCCCGAGTTCTTGACGGTGATGTCTTCCAGACGGCTCCAGCGAGTCCAGGTCGCGCCAGCGTAGAGCTTCCACGCGTCGTTCATCTTCTGCGTGACAGAGAAATCAACCGACTCAGGGGTGTCAAGGCTGAGCTTGGCGTCATAACGCCCTGCACTCAACAACGCTGGAGGAACGCCTGCACCCGGCGTGACCTCAGTGTGGCCTTCGAGTTTGTAGGTGACTTTCGAGTGGTAAGTCAGGCCCACGCTGGTGGTGTCGGTGGCCTGAACCAGGATACCGGCGTTGAAACCGTAACCGACGTCATCCCCTTTCACCTGAACGCGACCGTCGCCCGCCGGGCGACCGGTGATTGGAGCGGTTATGCCGCTCAGGTTCGGATTCGATTCCAGAGCACCGGAGATACGGTTGATGGTTGGACCGAAACCGATCGAAACCTTGTCGTTGAAGGCGTAGCTGATCGTCGGCTGGAAGGTGACGACCTTCACGATGCTCTTGCTGCCGAAATTACGGCCCTGGAAGCTGCTTTCGTAGTCGGTCACCAGACCGAACGGGGCGTAAACGCCCAGGCCGAAGGCCCAGTGATCATCGACAGGGTTGACGTAGAAACCCATTGGCACGGCGATGAACGGAACCATGTCGCCTTTGTTGGTACCGCTGCTTCTGCCGCTTGTATCGGAGATGTCGGTCTTGGCATCGATCGCAGCCACGCCTCCAGTCACTTGCTGGCGTTTGAGGCGCGACATGCCGGCCGGGTTGCCGTAAACGATACTGGCGTCATCGACAGAAGAGGAGCGACCGGCGAAACCGGTGCCCATGCCGCTGATGCTTTGTTCGTTAAGGGCAAAACCGGAGGCGAAAATCTGGGTGGAGGCGAGTGTAATGGCGAGACTGAGGCTGGATTTGATCATTGTTGTTTTCATTGTTAGAACTCCTTGTTGATCACCGCGCGGAAATTACCAATATTTTTCATAACGCGCTATAGGCTGAATCGCCCTAGATAGAGCAGTTTTTGTAGGACAATCTGAGAAAATAGCTGGGAACGTCAGCGAAACCGTCAAGTCACAAAATGGCCTGCTCGGTCTGAAACAGGGGGCTTACCGAGTGTTGCCAGGCCCTCGTGAAATCCTGAAGGCGGCCTTGCGGCTGAAATATCCGGCGCCAAATTCGGGCCATGCCCAGCAAATCATCTCCAGCGGGCAATGAGAGGTGGCTGGCTTCCACCATCAGCCAGGCAATCGCTGTGGAGTAACGCAGGTTGACGGTCAACTCCAGATCGGGGCCGCTCAGAAACGCATGCTGGCTGGCCAGGCCCCTGACCAGGCTGGCGAGGTCCGGGTCCTTCGCCAGGTATTCGTCCCAGACTTTGTAATGAAGGGTGTCGGAGATGCTGTAGAGGCCGTGCCCTCGTTGGGTGTCGAGCTTTGCACCCAAGGCGGACTGGCTGGCCGCAACCGCGAGCAGGAAGAATTCTGCCCCGGGATGGTGGCGGCCGAGATAGATCAGCGTGGGGCGGATCACATGACGGCACAGTTCACTGGCGGCGATTCCCATAACACCCTCGGGAAGTGATTGAGCCGGTGGACCCTGGTGCTTGGCAGCGGTGATCGGGGCGGGCCCACCGGAAGCGGCCCAGACCGCTTGACTTGAAGTGTAGTGTCATATTTGCGGTGTAAAGGGCTGTTTTTAAAATATTTCTCGATTTGTGCCACGCTTTATAGCGCGCCTGGCGATTAAGCTGCGGTCATTTTCATAAAGAAAACAGGCACAAAAAAGCCCCACCGTTTAAGGGTGAGGCCTGGATGCTGGATTTTTTCAGCCGACGAACGGTATCAGGCCGTCAGTGCCTGGCGCGTGCGGTCGATCACGGCCTGCAGCGGTTCAGCGCTGGAGTACTGATCAGGATACAGGCGCTCGCTGTGACGTGCGATTCCATGCTCGTTGACGATGGTGAAGCTGAAGCAGCCTTTGCGAGCAGCCATGATCAGGCAGTCCATGGGTGCGAAGGCGTTGGTGAGGGTGCGAATAGCGTTTTGAGTCTGGGTATGAGTAGTCATGTAAGGGTGTTTCCTGAATCGACACGCAATAAGAGGCGTGCAAAATAAAAACGTTCCAGTAAACGCGGACCGATGCTCGAATGCGAGTCAGGGCAGGGCGCAGAACCTGTCTGGAACAAAAGCAGCCAGTTGAAGCGCGGTTATCGTGTGGCGCTGGGCTGACTGGTAGGTACTTCGGAGGGCAGGCGACACAACAGGAGCAAAGGTTCGATGCTCGGGGTGAAGATCCTGATCAATTTGCAGGCTGGTTGAGCAGTCCATGACGCTTTTTCACACCTCCGATCATTCGGCAGGTTGTGCAGGTTCATGTCTGGAAACCATCGAGGTGATCGATCCCTTTTTTCAGTCCGTTTTTGCTCAGCAGCAAATCATGGCCAGGGGATTTGTTCGATCAGAATTGACTTTCAGCTTGGTACTAACGGCGGCGATGCTAACGGATTTGCCTTCACATGGGAAGGGCCTTACAGAAAAAAGCTGCCATTACCGGAGCAACGGGGCGATTGGCGGTTTGTTGAGCGCTTATAGAGCCTGGTCGTGAATGCCAAAGCGTCACTTATAGCGATTGGAAATTGACTTGTGCACATTAGGTCGATGACCTGCCATCTCACTGTCATATTCGCTCGTAACAGCCTGATTTCAGGCGGCGAATTATTAAGTCAATGAAAACCATCGCTTTTTTTTGTTGGTGAAAAAATCGTCAGTTTGAACGCAGGCCCCATTCTATCTGCGTTTGCGAGGGTTAAAGGGGCGTTGTCCACTGAGTTATCCACAGGTTCTGTGGATTGTCCCAAGCCGTTGCTCTAGTACGCGGCTTTGCGAAGGCGTACGGACGCGTACGACACTTTCTTCCTCGTCGCTCACCGCTCATGCTGCAATCGGTGAATCGGAGTCTGAATTCATTTCCGCTTCTGCGCATAATGCCGCCAGCATGAATTGTGGAGTCGGGAAATGTTTATGGCTTTGGACCTCACCAGCCTGCTGCTGGGTTTGGCCGCAGCGGCGGTGCCGTTGCTGGCACTGGCGTGGCAGCTGCAGCGGCGGGTGACGCTGCGTGAAGCGGAATCGGCGTTGCTTGAAGAGCGCCTCAGCACCGCGCAGTTGGCCCAGGACGGGCTTAATGCGCAGCTCGATGCCTGCCGGGATGAAATCAGCGACCTGGGGCAGGCCAATGCGGTCAAACAAGCGGATCTGGCAGCGCTGCGCAGAGAAGTGGAGTTGCTGCGTCAGCAGCAGGAAGCCGCGCGTCAGGCACAGGCGGACTGGTGGCAAGAGCGCAACGACAAGGAAACCGAGCTGCGCCGTCTGGATGCGCAATGCGCGTCACTCCATGCCGAGCTGCGCGAGCAGCAGGAGAGTCATCAGCAGCGCCTGAATGACCTGCAAGGGTCTCGCGATGAGCTGCGCGCGCAGTTTGCCGAGCTGGCGGGGAAAATCTTCGATGAGCGTGAGCAGCGCTTCGCCGAAACCAGCCAGCAGCAATTAGGACAGTTACTGAATCCGCTCAAAGAGCGGATTCAGTCATTCGAGAAACGTGTCGAAGAAAGCTATCAACAGGAAGCGCGCGAGCGGTTCTCGCTCGGCAAGGAGCTGGAGCGCCTGCAACAGCTCAATCAGCGCTTGAGCGATGAGGCCACCAATCTGACCCGCGCCCTCAAGGGCCAGAAAACCCAGGGCAACTGGGGGGAATTGATTCTCGAGCGGGTGCTGGAACACGCCGGCCTTGAGAAGGGGCGCGAGTACCAGACGCAGGTCAGCCTGAAAGGTCCGGATGGCGAGCGCTTCCAGCCCGATGTGCTGATCATGCTGCCGGGCGACAAGCAGGTCGTTGTGGACGCCAAGGTCAGCCTTACGGCGTATCAGCAGTATGTCTCGGCCGACGACGATGTGATCGCCCAGGTCGCCTTGAAGCAGCACGTCCTGTCGCTGCGTAATCACGTCAAAGGGCTGTCCGGTAAGGACTATAAACGGCTGGAAGGCCTGCACAGCCTGGATTTTGTCTTGCTGTTCGTCCCTATAGAAGCAGCTTTTTCGGCGGCGTTGCAGGCCGAATCGACCCTGTTTCAGGAGGCCTTTGATCGAAACATTGTCATTGTCAGCCCGACCACGCTGCTGGCCACACTCAGGGTCATCGACAGTCTTTGGAAGCAGGAGCGTCAGAGTCAGAACGCGCGGGAGATCGCCGAGCGGGCAGGCTGGCTCTACGACAAGTTTGTGCTGTTCATCCAGGATCTGGACGAGGTCGGCAATCGCTTGCAGCAACTGGACAAAGCGTATGGTGCGGCCCGTAACAAACTGGTCGAGGGACGTGGCAACCTTGTCAGCCGTAGCGAGCAACTGAAGCTGCTGGGTGCCCGGGCGAGCAAGAACCTCCCGGCGGATTTGCTCGAGCGTGCGATGACTGATGATGACGGGTTGGTGAAGTTGCCTGAGTAGGCCTGTGTGGGGCCAGCGCCCGCGTGCGGTGAGGTCAAAATCGCCATCGGTGTAGAGACCGAAAATGACGTCTGGTGCTTTACCGTTGGTCGCGTGACCTCGGGTTTTAACGGGTTTGAAATGTCCTAACATAAAGAAAGGGAAAAATTTCCTGCCGCGACACTCGGTAGCAGGCGTAAAGTGCGACTTACCACTATGATTTGCTCAGGCGGATCAGAAGTTGGCTGCCGGGTATTTCCCTGAAGGGGGCGTTATATGAACAGCAAATGGCAAGAATGGCTTCATGATGTGGGTGTCGCTTTGGGTTTGATCGAGCGGCCAAAATTGCAGCCTGTTCCTGTGCGAACCGATGATGAACGCCGTCGTCCGCGTCGCTGATTTCGGGCCGACCTCAACGTAACCGACAGCGGCGCTATCTTCCGATAGCCCGCTCAAGCTCCTGCTTGGGGGGTCAGGCGATCCGCCACGGATTGAGTCGGCGGCATGTTTGTTCACCTTCCATTCCTGGCGAAATCTAACGCATCTGCGTTTAGCGATTCTTCCTCCTTACATTGCCTTCTGGATCAAGTCGATCAGTCCCTGCAACGTCAATTGGCTATTGGCCGAATCACTGAAATGCGTGATATCGGACCTGACACTGTTTGGCAGAACGATTTTGAAATCGGTTTGCAGGGTGGTGAAGAACTCTTCGAAATCCTGTTCGTCCAGCTCCAGCTCGCTGAGTAGGGCGTCGTCCTTCTCCTGGATCAGAGACTTGTCGACAAGGATTTTTCCGAGTGTATCGATGACGTGCTGTCTGACTTCGTTACGGTCCATGGCAATCCCCCTGATTTGACGTATTCGAAAAATGACCCCGACTTCAAAAACAGAGGGTTGTGACGTAACTGTCTGGCGGTTGACGGCTCCTGAAGTGAACGCATCTTTACGGCGACTCGCCAGCACGCTGTCCTGACCAAGGCTAGTTCAACTTTCATGGCCGGAGCCGCCTTGGTCGTGCGGATTTTTTGTAACTGCGCATAAATAAGGGCGCTCTCAGGCGCCCTGATCTGTTTCAACCACGTCACGGCAAGGACGGTTACGCAATCACGCTGCGCGGGTCAACGCGACACTGCGTGTCGATACCAGGCTGACCAGTACAAAGCTCGCCAGGCCGACCGCCAGGCTGTAGTAGATCGGTGTATTGGCGTCCAGGCCATCCTTGAACATGAATGCCAGAGCCGTGATGAAGCCCAGGGTCATGCTGGTGATGGCACCCGCCGTGGTGGCGCGTTTCCAGTAGATCGCACCGATCAACGGGATGAGCATGCCACCGACGAGCAGGTTGTACGCCAGCGTCAGTGCGCTGATGACATCATTGACCACCAGCGCGATCGCCAGTACGACCAGCCCGGTCAGGGCCGTGAACAGGCGATTGATGCCCAGACTCGATTGTTTGCCGCCACGCAGCTTCGGCAGCAAGTCTTCGGTCAGGGTGGTGGACGCCGCGAGCAGGCCAGCACTGGCGGTGGACATCATGGCGGCGAGTGCCGCAGCGATGACCAGACCACGGATGCCATCTGGCAGTGCAGCTTTGACGATTGCAGCGAACGCGGTATTGACATTGCTCAGGTCGGGCAGCAAAACATGCGCTGCCATACCGATCAGTGCGCAGACCAGTCCGTAGACGATGCAGTAAATGCCGGCTACCGAACCTGCGTATCGGGCGACGTTTTCGGTACGTGCAGTGAACACCCGCTGCCAGATGTCCTGACCGATCAGGATGCCGAAGAAGTAAATCAGGAAGTAGGTGGTGATGGTGTCCCAGCCGATGGTGGTCCAGTTGAAGCTGGACGTTGGCAGCCTGGCGACCAGTTCGTCCCATCCGCCCACGCGGTACAGGCAGATCGGCAACAGGATGAACATCAGGCCGACGGTCTTGATCACGAACTGGACGATGTCGGTCAAGGTCAGTGACCACATGCCGCCGATGGTCGAATACACGACCACCACGCCACCGCCCAACACGACCGATAGCCAGAACGGGAGATCGAACAGCACCTGCATGACGGTGCCAATGGCGAGGATGGAGGTCACGCCGATCATCAATGCATACGCGAGCATGATGACCGCGCTGGCCTGGCGGGCCATCGGGTTGTAACGCTTTTCGAGGATTTGCGTCACGGTAAAGATACGCAGCTTGAGCAGCGGTCTGGCGAGGAACAGGTTCAGCGCGATGATTCCCGCGCCCAGTGCCGCACAGAGCCAGAAACCGGAAAGGCCATGCACATAACCCAGGCGAACGGTGCCGACAGTGGAGGCGCCGCCCAGAACAGTGGCGGCCATGGTGCCCATATAGAGGCTGGGCCCAAGGTTACGACCGGCCACCAGATAATCTTCATGGGTCTTGGCTTTGCGCATGCCATACCAACCCAACACCAGCATGCCGGCTGCGTAAATCAGCACCACACAAATATCTAAAGCCATGGGTGTCTCCAATCATTGTTTTTATAGTGAATCGCACTTCATCCGGCTGAGACGGCTCAGGCAGTCAGCGGGTGAAGGCTGCTTATCGTGTTGTGCCGCGATGAGCTTTTGCAGGAGCGCGCTCGCCCGCGATTGCCATTTGCCTGTGAAATATCTGGCACTGGCACACTGCGTTCGCGGGCAAGAGCGCTCCTACAGGTTCGGCGTGACTACTAGCGGTGCGTGACACCCGGCAGCACGCAGAGCATTTCGTACAGCAGATTGGCGCCCAGCAGCGAGGTGTTCCCGGTGGTGTCGTAAGGCGGCGAGACTTCTACCAGGTCGCAACCGATGAGGTCGAGACCCTGGCAGCCACGGATGATTTCGATGGCCTGAATGGTGGTCAGTCCGCCGATTTCAGGGGTGCCAGTGCCTGGCGCCCACGCCGGGTCGATGCCGTCGATGTCGAAGCTCAGGTACACCGGACCTCCGCCGACTTTCTCGCGCACTTCAGCCATCAACGGTTCCAGCGATTTGTGCCAGCACTCCTCAGCTTGCACCACCCGGAAGCCCTGTTTGCGGCTCCAGTTGAAGTCTTCAGCGGTGTAACCCTGTGCGCGCAGACCGATCTGCACCACGCGGTCGCAGTCCAGCAGGCCTTCTTCCACCGCGCGGCGGAAGGTCGTCCCGTGGGCGATCTTTTCGCCGAACATGTGGTCGTTGACGTCAGCATGGGCGTCGATGTGCACCAGACCGACCTTGCCGTGTTTCTTGTGGATGGCACGCAGGATTGGCAGGGTGATGGTGTGGTCGCCACCCAGCGTCAGCGGGATGATGCCGTGCTCCAGAAAGCCGTCGTACGCTTCTTCGATGATGCGCACGGCATCCAGCAGATTGAAGGTGTTGATCGCGACGTCGCCGATGTCGGCAACAGAGAGGGAATCGAACGGTGCGGCGCCCGTGGCCATATTGTACGGACGGATCATCACCGATTCGGCACGGATCTCGCGAGGACCGAAACGGGTGCCAGCCCGCAGCGACGTGCCGATGTCCAGTGGCACGCCAATGAAGGCGGCATCAAGACCCGCGGCCGATTGCAGGTGGGGCAGACGCATCATGGTGGCGATGCCGGCGAAGCGCGGCATTTCGTTGCCGCCCAGTGGTTGGTGGAAAATCTTGTCCACGGGATTGCCTCATCGGTGGGTGATCGGTAGGTGTCAGAAGCCGGTTGTGCTTTGCAGAAGCTGTGCCGATTCTGCGAACCGGGCGGCTTGCGAACAATCGCTGAGGCAAAATACTTAGTTCAGAAATTTCTGAAGTATCGGGTAAGCTTCGCGGATTGCTACCGCGACACCCTTTCCCGGACACATCATGGCCAACGCATTACCCGATCTCAAACTGCTGCGTATCTTCGCCTGTGTAGTACGCCATCAAGGATTTGCCAGCGCGCAGCAGGAACTCAATCTGTCGACGTCGGCCATCAGCACCTACATGAGCCAACTCGAGTCGGCATTGGGCATTGTGTTATGCCATCGTGGTCGCGGCGGCTTCAGTCTGACCAGCAAGGGCGAGTTGTTTCATCAGGAAACGTTGCGTTTGCTGAGTGAACTCGAAGGTTTCGAACACTACGCGGCAGCGCTCAAGGGCGAGCTGCGCGGGACATTGAACCTTGGCGTGCTGGACTCCACGGTCAGTGACAGGGCGCTGCCGTTTGCAGAGGTGATTGGTGCGTACAGCGAGGAGCATCCGGCCGTGCATTTGCACCTGTCGGTGATGAGCCCCTACGAGTTGCAACTCGGAGTACTGGACAATCGTCTGGACCTGGCCATTGGTTCTTTTTCCACGCGCATGAACGGTTTGCTGTATCAGCCGCTGTACAGGGAACAGCACTGGCTGTACTGCAGCAGCCGCCACCCGTTGTTTGCCGAGCGACGCATTCCTGAGCCGGTGATCACTCAGCAGCGCATGGTCGGACGTGGGTACTGGAGTCAGGCGGAACTGGCCCGGCATGGGTTCAAGCACAGTGCTGCCACCGTGGAGAGTATGGAGGCGCAGCTGATTTTGGTGCTTTCCGGCGCGTACATCGGTTATCTGCCAGAGCATTACGCACAATCCTGGGTCGATTCCGGGCATTTGCGTGTGCTGTTGCCCGCGACATTTGGCTATCAGGCGCCGTTCTCGATGATTCTGCGTCGCGGGCGCAGCCGCGAGCCTCTGATTCAGACGTTTCGCGACCTGCTCAAAGCGCAGCTCAACCCACTCTGAGAGGCCCTGGTCATGTCCCGTGCTCGCTGTGAGCGTTGCCTGCGTCCCGAGAATCATTGCTTGTGCGCGCTCATTCCCGCCCTCGACAGTCGCACCCGCGTGCTGATCCTGCAGCACCCCAGCGAGGTCAATCACGCCTTGAACACGGCGCGTCTGGCGGTGCTCGGGTTGAACAATGCCGAGTTGGTGGTGGGGGAGGTTTTTCACAATCTTGAGACGTTGCTCAATGTGCCGGGTTATCAGGCCCGGCTGTTGTTCCCGGGGGAGGCCGCGTCGGCGCTCACCGCCCGAACGGGCGACGTCGAGCCCTTGTTGCTGGTGATTCCCGACGGCACCTGGCGAAAGGCGCGCAAGCTGCTGCACCTCAATCCAGTGCTTGCCGCGTTGCCCCGCGTCACGCTGGAAAATCCGCCGCCCTCGCGCTATCGCTTGCGCAAGGTACCCGGTGTGGAGGCTTTGTCTACGCTGGAAGCGATTACCCATGCGTTGCACACGCTGGAGCCGGATCGTTCGTTCGAGTCGCTGCTAAAGCCGTTCGATGCCTTGATCGAGGGGCAGATTGCGGCCATGGGGGAGGAAACCTTTCGCCGCAATCATTCCTGAAAGTCAGCCATTGAGTGGGCCTGACGAGCTGTCGGTCTGTGAAGGTCGGGCACCCTGCATGCGCCGAATATAAGCTTCGGTTTCCCGCGCTGCGTCCTCTTTGTTGAAAAAAGGGCCTTCGAGGGTGTTTTCCCGGGTGCTGAAAAAATACAGGCCATTGACGCGGGAGACGCGGTCGCTGCGAAAGTGCACGGCGGTCTCAGGGTCTTGCTCACGCTTGCTTAACATAGCCTTCTCCGCGCTGGGGAGGATGGTCGGAAAACGATTCAGGACGGCTAAACCTGTGTCCGGCGGTCCAACAACTTATCCACAGCGTGAGACGGAAAAGTCGGCTGGCCGAGTGACACTTTACTCCGAACTGCAAGCGTTGGATGCAGTGCGGTCAGTCCGGTTCAATGAAATGAACGCCGAGACTTCGGCCGCCTGATTGCTCACGAGCACGGCCGGACAACGCAAGTGGGGGGGGAGCCGACTCGCTGGCGAACGACAGTGTGTCAGCAGCATCGACGGTGGCTGACAGCCCGCATTCGCTGCCCTCGTAACCTCGGACGTCTCCCACAGGGGCCGGGTTGATACTCGAATCTGTGTCCAGACCTCAGACCGGTGGGAGTGAGCTTGCTCGCGAAGGCAGTGGGTCAGCAGCATCGAAGGTGAAAGACATACCGCATTCGTCCGAATTGCGGCCCATACCCTCGTAACCTCGGAGGTCTCCCACAGGGACGGCGTCGTTGACAGCCAGGGGCATCCATCAGATCGCTGTCCGGGCCTCGGGCTTGTGGGAGCCGGCTTGCTGGCGAATGCAGTGGGTCAGCAGCATCGATGGTGGAGACATACCGCATTCGTCCGAATTGCGGCCCATACCCTCGTAACCTCGGACGCCTCCTACAGGTATTGCGGTCTAGTAAGGATCACTGGTTTTCAATAACGAAACGTCAACGTTTACCCAACGCTTCAGCCTGGTGAATCCATTGCTGGCGTTGTTCCTCAGTCGATGTGCGCACCGGGGAAAACTCCGTCAATCGAGTGGTCTTGATGCCGCAGAACTCCAGAATCGCCTTCGTCATCTGCCGATGCGCTGGGGCTTTGAGCACCCAGCGAAAGTAGCGTGAGGGCGTGTCCAGTGTTACCAGCAACTCGGCGGTCCGGCCCTTGAGCAACTCGTTGGCAGGATGATGACGGCCGTGGGCCTTGAAGGCGAAGCCGGGCATGAACACCCGGTCGAAGAACCCGCTGAGCAGACTGGGCAGGCCGCCCCACCAGACCGGGTACACGAACACCAGATGCTGGGCCCAGTGAATCTCGCGCTGGGCCTCCAGCAGGTCATGCTCCAGCGTCTGACTTGACTCATAGCCGCCGCGCAGCACCGGATCGAATTCCAGTTCTTCCAGCTTCAGCACGCGCACCACATGTCCCTGACTCCGCGCGCCGTGGGCATAGGCTTCGCCCAGCGCGTGGCCCAGACTGATGGTCTTCGGCGTACCGATGACCATCAGGATGCGTTTGCCATACCCTTCCAGCGGGGTGGCGCCGCTGATCGGCTCAGCCATTGCTGCCGGCCTCGAGCATCTTTTCCGGGCGAACCCAGGCGTCGAACTCGGCATCGGTGAGGAAGCCCAGCTGCAGAGCGGCTTCGCGCAAGGTCAGGCCTTCGCTGTAAGCTTTCTTGGCGATTTGCGCGGATTTGTCGTACCCGATGTGCGGGTTCAGGGCCGTGACCAGCATCAGGCCGCGCTCCAGGTGCTCCGCCATTTTTCCTGCATCAGGTTCCATGCCTGCGATGCAGTGTTCGTTGAAGTTGCGGCAACCGTCGCCCAGCAACCGGATCGATTGCAGCAGGTTGTGGATGATCACCGGCTTGAACACGTTCAACTGCAAGTGGCCCTGACTGGCCGCGAAAGCAATCGTGGTGTCGTTGCCCATGACCTGGCATGCCAGCATCGACAGGGCTTCACACTGCGTCGGGTTGACCTTGCCAGGCATGATCGAGCTGCCAGGTTCGTTGGCGGGCAATTTGACTTCCGCCAGACCGGCACGCGGCCCCGAACCCAGCAGGCGCAGGTCGTTGGCGATCTTCATCAGCGTCACCGCCAGGGTTTTCAGTGCGCCCGACAGTGCGGTCAAGGGTTCGTGGCCCGCGAGCGCGGCGAATTTGTTGGGCGCGGTGACGAAGGGCAGTCCGGACAGTGCCGCGAGTTCAGCGGCCACCGCTTCGGCAAAACCGTGCGGAGAGTTGAGACCGGTCCCGACCGCCGTGCCGCCCTGAGCCAGCTCACAGACGGCGGGGAGGGCCGCCCGAATGCTCTTTTCAGCGTAATCGAGTTGTGCAACGTAGGCGGACAACTCCTGGCCGAACGTGATCGGGGTGGCGTCCATCATGTGCGTGCGGCCGGTTTTCACCAGCTTCATGTGGCGCGACGACTGCTCGGCAATGCCCGCGGACAGTTCGGCGATGGCGGGCAGCAACTGCTCTTTTACCGCTTGCGCTGCCGCGATGTGCATGGCGGTCGGGAAGCAGTCGTTGGAGCTCTGCGAACGGTTGACGTGATCGTTCGGATGAACCGGAGACTTGCCGCCGCGACCTTTACCCGCCAATTCGTTGGCCCGTCCGGCGATAACCTCATTAACGTTCATGTTGCTCTGTGTGCCGCTGCCTGTCTGCCAGACCACCAGCGGGAACTGGTCATCGAGGCTACCCTCCAGCACTTCATCGGCGGACTGTTCGATCAGGCGCGCAATATCGGCAGGCAGGTCGCCATTACGGTCGTTGACGCGGGCAGCGGCCTTCTTGATCAGTGCCAGCGCATGCAGCACCGGCAACGGCATGCGTTCCTGGCCGATGGCGAAATTGATCAAAGACCGTTGAGTTTGTGCCCCCCAGTAAGCGTTTTCGGGGACTTCGATCGGACCTATGCTGTCGGTTTCGGTACGGCTCACTGGACTCACTCCTTAAGATCGTTAGCGCAGTTTAGTACCCGGGAAGCGGGTTCGGTTCCCGGCAGCGGCTGCGCGGCAAGAACACGAGCCGCCAGTGTGCGACAAAACACAGGATCTGGTCGTGTTATACCTTCGGATAGACCGATGCCGTGTGGCGGGGGATTTAACCGCTCGTAGCACCGGGGGTTGAGCGTAAGGCGAAAACGGGCGCAGAATGCTCGGCCTTGGGGTTCAGCCTCGCCTGCTAGATAAGGAAACTCGATGACCCGTCTTCGCGCCATCTGTGCTGCGGTCGCTCTGGTATGCGCCAGCGGCCAGGCCCTCGCCGCCACCGCCAGCCATGAAGCCAGCGCTGTAGCATTCCTCAAACTGGCCCATGCCGATCAGCTGGGTGCGCCGATTTACATGCAAGCGCAGCAAATGTTCGCCCAGCGTTTCGCCGAAACCAAAGCGCCTGACTCCAAGAAAGCTGTCCTGGAAAGCTATCAGGCCAAGGCCAATGCCGCGTTGGACAAAGCCATTGGCTGGGACAAACTGCAGCCTGACATGGTCAAGCTGTACACCGATAACTTCACCGAGTCCGAGCTGAAAGACCTGGTCGCCTTCTACCAGTCGCCTCTGGGCAAGAAAGTCCAGGCCAAGATGCCGCAGATCAGCCAGCAGTCGTTCCAGATGACCCAGGAAAAACTGCAACCTGCAGTGCCTGTGGTGACCGGTTTGCTGGAATCCATGACCAAGGAACTGGCACCTGCTGGCGCCAAAGGCGCCCCGGCTGCCCCTGCCAAGAAGCCATAAGCGAACTCACGACATGAGCATGCAACAGCGAATCGAATCCGCGTTGGCGGTCTTTCAGCCCGAGTACCTTCAGGTGCTCAACGAAAGCCACATGCACAGTCGTGGCTCGGACACTCACTACAAGGCCGTGGTGGTCAGCGAACAGTTCGCTGGCCTCAATGCCGTCAAGCGTCACCAGAAGGTCTATGGCCTGCTGGGCGGCTTGATGGGTGAGTTCCATGCGCTGGCACTGCACACCTACACCCCGGAAGAATGGTCGAAGCTCGGCGCTGCGCCCGCTTCGCCGACCTGTGCCGGTGGGCATGACTGAGCGGGTCCATAACCCGGTTTCGGCCCGTTTCGTGGATGAATGCGTTTTCCCCTGTGGAAGCGAATTCATTCGCGAGACAGTGCGCCAGTCCATGCATCCCTGTCGACTGCTCCATTTTTCGCGAATGAATTCGCACACAGGTCAGGTTCACGGCTGACGCGCCTCTGTTGATCTGCATCAATGCCCCGCTGATCCACCGCCCTGCCTGTTTCCCTCCGATTTTTGCTAGAATCCGCGCCGCGTTGCCGGGTCGGCACGCTTTCAAACTGAATTTTTCATCCGGTAGGCCCTTTGCGAGGGTCACCACCTGGAGACGCAACATGACCCAAACCGCCCCCATCGTCGTCGCGGCGCTGTACAAATTCGTCACCCTTTCGGACTACGTTTCACTGCGCGAGCCATTGCTCAAGGCGATGGTCGACAACGGCATCAAAGGGACGCTGCTGATCGCCGAAGAAGGCATCAATGGCACCGTTTCCGGCAGCCGCGAAGGCATCGACGGGCTGATGGCCTGGCTGAAGAACGACCCACGCATGGACGATATCGATCACAAAGAGTCGTATTGCGACGAGCAGCCGTTCTATCGCACCAAAGTCAAACTCAAGAAAGAAATCGTCACCCTGGGTGTCGCCGGCGTGGACCCGAACAAAGCGGTCGGTACCTACGTCGAGCCGAAGGACTGGAATGCCCTGATCGCCGATCCGGAAGTGCTGCTGATCGACACCCGCAACGATTACGAAGTGTCCATCGGGACGTTCGAGGGCGCGATTGACCCGAAAACCACCACGTTCCGTGAGTTCCCGGAGTACATCAAAGCCAACTTCGACCCGGCCCGGCACAAGAAAGTCGCGATGTTCTGCACCGGCGGCATTCGCTGTGAAAAAGCCTCCAGTTACATGCTGGGTGAAGGCTTCGAAGAGGTGTATCACCTCAAGGGTGGCATTCTGAAATACCTGGAAGAAGTGCCGCAGGAGCAGAGCCAATGGCGGGGCGACTGCTTCGTGTTCGATAACCGTGTGACGGTACGTCACGACCTGACCGAAGGCGACTACGATCAATGCCATGCCTGTCGCACGCCGATCAGTGCTGAAGACCGCGCCAGCGAGCACTATTCGCCGGGTGTCAGTTGCCCGCATTGCTGGGATACGCTGAGCGAGAAAACCCGTCGCAGTGCCATCGACCGGCAAAAACAGATCGAGCTGGCGAAGGCGCGTAACCAGCCGCACCCGATTGGCCGCAACTACCGTCTGCTCAATGGCAATGAAGCAGAGGCCACCGAAAAACAGATCAACGAGGCCTGACTCATGCACGCCCGCCTGCTCTACGTGATGGACCCGATGTGTTCGTGGTGCTGGGGTTTTGCGCCCGTCGCCGAGGCATTGGTCGAGCAGGCGAAGGCGGCGGGCCTGCCGTTGCATCTGGTCGTGGGCGGCTTGCGCACGGGCAGCGGGGCGGCGCTGGAGCCGAAGACCCGCCGTTACATCCTCGAACACTGGCAGGCGGTGCACGACACCACCGGCCAGGCGTTCCGCTTTGACGGCGCGTTACCCGATGGTTTCGTCTATGACACCGAACCCGCCTGCCGCGCCATCGTCGCGGCGCGCAGTCTGGCCCCGGACATCGCCTGGAAGCTGGTCAAGGAGATTCAACAGGCGTTTTACCTTGAGGGGCGCGATGTGACCAAGGGGTCTGTGCTGGCGCAACTGGCGGAAAAAGCCGGTTTGCCGCGCATCGAGTTTGCCGATGCCTTCGACGGCGCGCAGCAGCGTGCCGCGACGGCATCTGATTTCTCCTGGGTCCAGGACCTCGGCATCGCCGGTTTCCCCACGTTGCTCGCCGAACGCAACGGTCAACTGGCCCTGCTGACCAACGGCTATCAACCTCTGGAAACACTGGCGCCCATGCTCAGCCGCTGGCTGGAGCGCGCCGCCAGTGCCTGATTCCCACGATATAGAGCGCTCCAGCCACGCGGCTGACGCGGTACAGACGGATCGCCTCGATTGGCCACAGATTCGCCGTCTCGCCCTTCGGCACAGAAAAGCATTGTGGATCGCCAACGCAATCGCCGTATTGGCGGTGCTCTGCTCGGTGCCGATTCCTTTGCTGCTGCCTTTGCTGGTGGACGAGGTGTTGTTGGGGAAGGGCAACACCGCGCTGATATTCATGAATCAGTTCCTGCCCGCCAGCCTTCACAAACCTGTGGGTTACATTGGCTTGATGCTGATCGCGACCCTGTGTCTGCGGTTGGGTGCGTTGCTGTTCAACGTGATTCAGGCACGCCTGTTCGCCGGGCTGGCCAAAGACATCGTTTATCGCATCCGCGTTCGTCTGATTGAGCGCCTCAAGCGTATCTCACTGGGCGAATATGAAAGCCTGGGCAGCGGAACCGTGACTGCACACCTGGTCACCGATCTGGATACGGTGGACAAATTCGTCGGCGAAACCCTGAGCAAATTCCTCGTTGCGATGCTGACGCTGACCGGCACGGCGGCGATTCTGGTCTGGATGCACTGGCAATTGGCGTTGTTGATTCTGCTGTTCAACCCGCTGGTGATCTACGCCACGGTGAAGCTGGGCAAGCGCGTCAAGCACCTTAAAAAGCTGGAAAACGACAGCACCTCGCGCTTCACCCAGGCGCTGACTGAAACCCTGGACGCCATCCAGGAAATCCGTGCGGGCAACCGACAGGGTTACTTCCTCGGCCGTCTGGGCCTGCGGGCCAGGGAAGTGCGGGATTTTGCCGTCGCCTCGCAGTGGAAAAGCGACGCGTCGGGCCGTGCCAGTGGCCTGTTGTTCCAGTTCGGCATCGATATCTTTCGGGCTGCAGCGATGCTTACCGTGCTGTTTTCCGACCTGTCCATTGGGCACATGCTCGCCGTCTTCAGCTACCTGTGGTTCATGATCGGTCCCGTCGAGCAACTGCTGAATTTGCAATACGCGTTCTATGCGGCGGGCGGGGCGCTGACGCGTATCAATGAGCTGCTGGCCCGCGCCGATGAGCCCCAGTACGAAGGGCAGCTCAATCCTTTCGTGGGACGTGAGACGGTCGGCATTGATGTGAGTGGCCTGTGCTTCGGCTACAACGAGGAGCTGGTGCTCGATCATCTGAACCTGTCGATCACGCCGGGTGAGAAAGTGGCAATCGTCGGCGCGAGCGGTGGCGGCAAGAGCACGCTGGTGCAATTGCTGTTGGGTCTTTATAGCCCCAAGGCGGGGATCATTCGATTCGGCGGCGCCCGTCTGCAGGACATCGGACTCGAAACCGTTCGGGAACATGTGGCGGTCGTGTTGCAGCATCCCGCGCTGTTCAACGACACCGTCAGGGCCAACCTGTCGATGGGGCGCGAGCGTAGCGATGAGGCGTGTTGGCAGGCGCTGGAAATCGCTCAACTGGACGCGACCATTCGCGCCCTTCCTCAGGGGCTGGACAGTGTCGTCGGTCGATCCGGGGTCCGTCTGTCGGGCGGCCAGCGACAGCGACTGGCAATTGCGCGCATGGTGCTCGCCGACCCGAAGGTTGTGATCCTGGATGAAGCGACTTCGGCGCTGGACGCCGCCACCGAATACAACCTGCATCAAGCCTTGAACCGGTTTCTCACCGGCCGGACCACTCTTATCATTGCCCATCGCCTGTCGGCCGTGAAGCAGGCGGACCGGGTTCTGGTGTTCGACGGCGGCAGTATCGCCGAGGATGGCGATCGTCAGCAGTTGATCGCCGACGGCGGGCTCTATGCGCGTCTTTATGGGCACCTGCAACAGCTCTGATACATCCTGTCGGTTTTTTGCATAACCGGCCCAAAATGGCGTATCGCCAGTGGAACACGTCAATTCTTGGGCTATGCTTGACCCTTGCATGTCAAGTAAGTGTGAAAAGCGTCATATTTACGTCTCCGTCATCCGGTGGTAACACCTGAGGTCTTACACAAGATGTAAGTATTATCCCGCTGCATCGTGGAAATTAGCCGAGTCCCTTTCGGATCAGGAAGGTCACCTGAACGAAGGGAGCGAGTACTGGCAGTGCTGATGAAAGGGACACCATGAAGCAAAAGCGGATCCTGGAGAAGCCTCGTCTTCTCGGTATCGTTTGGCCATTTATCGCGGTGGTGCTGTTACAGGCGCTGCTCGGCTGCGTCAGCCTGTACATGATGTCGGCCGTGCGCAGCTATGTCGGTGGGGAGAGTCTCTGGTCCAAGGGCCAGAAGGACGCGATCTACTATCTGAACCTATACGCCAACAGCCGCGATGAGATCGACTACCTGAAATACCAGCAGGCCATTGCCATCCCCCAGGGAGGGCACGACCTGCGGGTCGCGATGGATCAACCGGTTCCTGACATTGCGCGCGCGACTGCAGGCATTCTGCAGGGTGGTAACCATCCTGACGATGCGCAGAGCATCATCTGGCTTTATCTCAATTTCCGGCATTTCAACTATCTGGAGAAGGCCATTGATCGTTGGAAGATCGGTGATGACTACCTTGTCCAGCTCGACGAGGTTGCCCGTGAAATGCACGCCCGCATCCTTGAAGGCAGTGCCACCAACAGCGATGTCATGGCCTGGCGGCAGCGGATCAGTGCGATCAACGAGGCCGTTACGCCCGCGGCCATGGCGTTCAGCGACGCGCTGGGCGAGGGGTCGAGGATTATCTTGAGAATCCTGCTGGTGGTGAACCTCGCCACGGCAGTGCTGTTGATTATCCTGGCGCTGCTGCGCACCCACAAACTGCTCGAGCAGCGCCATGCCTTTGCCATGGCGCTGCAGACGGAAAAGGAGCGGGCGCAAGTCACGCTGGAGTCGATTGGTGATGGTGTGATCACCACCGATGTCGATGGCGCGATCGCGTACATGAACCCGGCCGCCGAGCAGATGACGCACTGGAAAACCGAGCAGGCGGTCGGGCTTCCTCTGGCGGCGCTGTTCAATCTGCTCGACGAGAACGATCAGAAAGACAGCTCCACCCTGATCGAGCACATTCTCAGCGGCAAGTTGGGGGGAGGCAGTGAGAATTCCAAACTGATCCAGCGGCTCGACGGCAGTACCGTGTCGGTGGCGTTGGTCGGCTCGCCCATCCGCACCGAAGGCAAGGTCAGCGGCGCCGTGCTGGTGCTGCATGACATGACACAGGAGAGGCAATACATCGCCAATCTGTCGTGGCAGGCGACCCACGATGCCCTGACTGGATTGGCCAACCGTCGTGAATTTGAATACCGACTGGAGTTGGCGCTGAACGGTCTGACCTACCAGCCGGGGCGTCACGCGGTAATGTTCCTGGATCTGGATCAATTCAAATTGGTCAACGACACCAGCGGCCACGCGGCGGGCGATGAGTTGCTCAGGCACATCTGTGCATTGCTGCAGCAGGGCATTCGGGAGGGGGACACACTGGCCCGCCTGGGCGGCGACGAGTTCGGCATCTTGCTCGAGCATTGCTCACCGGAGGCGGCCGAAAAGATCGCCGAAGGGCTGCGTCAGACGGTTGAGAGCCTGCATTTTGTCTGGAAGGGCCGGCCCTTCGTGACCACCGTCAGCGTCGGTCTGGTTCATGTGTCCGACGTGCCCACCACCCTTGAAGCGTCGCTGCGCGCGGCTGACATGGCGTGCTACATGGCCAAGGAGAAGGGCCGCAATCGGGTACAGGTCTATCACGACGACGATTCTGAGTTGTCGACCCGTTTCGGAGAAATGGCCTGGATTCAACGCCTGCATATGGCACTGGAAGACAATCGTTTCTGCCTGTACTCACAGGAAATCGCTCCGTTGAGTCGCGATGCGGCTCACAGCAGCGGCCATGTGGAGATTCTGCTGCGGCTGCGCGACGAGTCCGGTCGCATGATCCTGCCGGACAGCTTCATCCCTGCCGCTGAGCGCTACGGCATGATGACCACGCTGGACCGTTGGGTGGTGCAGAACGTCTTCAAGATCATTGCCAATTGCCTGGCGGACGACCACCGCACCGGGCCTATGGCCACCTGTGCAATCAACTTGTCCGGCACCAGCATCGGTGACGATGCTTTTCTTGAATATTTGCGACAGCAGTTCCAGATTTACGCAATCCCGCCTGAACTTATCTGTTTCGAAATCACCGAAACCAGTGCGATCGCCAATTTGGGCAGCGCCATTCGGTTCATTAACGAACTTAAAAGTCTGGGATGCCGTTTCTCACTGGATGACTTCTGTGCAGGCATGTCGTCATTCGCATACTTGAAGCACTTGCCTGTGGATTATTTGAAGATTGATGGCAGCTTCGTAAAAGACATGCTCGACGATCCGGTCAACCGGGCGATGGTGGAAGTGATCAACCATATCGGGCACGTAATGGGCAAGCAGACGATCGCTGAGTTCGTCGAAAGCCCACAGATAGAGCAGGCGTTATTGGAAATCGGTGTGGACTACGCTCAGGGGTACGTTATCGAGCGACCGCAATTATTCACCTGCGAATGTCTGCACGCACGGCCCGCGAGGCAGACCCCCATGTTGTTCAGCGCACCCGGGACTTTTCGCTGAGCAACCCCCGACGTAACACAACATAAGGAGCTACACAGTGATCGATATGTTCATAAGAACCGGTCCGCTGATGGATGCCAGCAGTTACCCCGCTTGGGCACAGCAATTGATCAAAGATTGCAGTGAGGCAAAAGCACGCGTGGTAGGGCATGAACTTTATCAACGTATGAGAGATGGGCGGCTCAGTTCGAGAACCATGCGCCAGTATCTGATTGGCGGATGGCCTGTTGTTGAACAGTTTGCGGTCTACATGGCGCATAACCTGACCAAAACCCGTTTTGCCCGTCATCCGGGCGAAGACATGGCGCGTCGCTGGTTGATGCGCAATATTCGGGTTGAGCTCAATCATGCCGATTACTGGGTGAACTGGAGCGCGGCCCATGGGGTCACGCTGGAGGACCTGCAGGCGCAGCGCGTTCCGTCCGAATTGCACGCACTCAATCACTGGTGCTGGCATAGCTGTACTTCGGACCCGTTGGTTGTCGCGATTGCAGCCACTAATTACGCGATTGAAGGCGCGACCGGCGAATGGTCTGCTGTCGTGTGTTCACAAGAAACCTACGCCGATATGTTCCCGCCGGACCAGCGCAAGCGCGCTATGAAGTGGTTGAAGATGCATGCGCAGTACGACGACTCCCACCCTTGGGAAGCCCTGGAGATCATTTGCACGCTGGCCGGTAATAACCCCAGCGAGCAGTTGCAGGCGGACCTGAGAATGGCGGTGTGCAAGAGCTACGAGTACATGCACCTCTTTCTGGAACGGTGCATGGTGCTGGAGCAGCCGCAGGACGCAAACGCGCAGATGCGTGAGCCTCGGCTGGTGGCTCGCGCCTGAGCCGCTGTCAGCCTGCCATTTCCAGCCGGTTACGGCCTTGGCGTTTGGCGGCATAAAGGGCCGTGTCGGCGCGACGCAACAAGCTGTCGGGGGATTCCCCCGGCAGCAGCGTCGAGCAGCCCAGGCTGACGGTCAGTTCCACCGGCGTTCCATTGATCGGATACGTGAGTTGCAGTGCTGCGTTACGCAGGCGTTCGCCCACCAGCGCGGCTGACTCACGACCGGTATTGGTCAGCACGATCAGAAACTCCTCCCCGCCGAACCTGAACACCTGATCAATGTTGCGCAGACGATCCTTGATCGCGTCCGCAACGCCCCTCAGCACCACATCGCCCGTGGCATGTCCGTGGGTATCGTTGATCCCTTTGAAATGGTCGATATCCAGCATCAGCACCGAAAGAGGCTGCTGTTGGCGTTTGGCAATTTCAGCTTCCCGCGTCAATGACTGTTCCATGGCAATACGGTTGCCCGCGCCGGTCAACGGGTCGCGCAGCGCACTCAGGTTGGCGTTGCGGTAGAGCAGAGCGTTCCGCAGCGGGTAGAGCAGGGTGGCGAGCAGGGCTTCGAGCTGCGTCAGCTCGTGCTCGGCGAAGCGACGGTCACGGTGAAACGCCACTTCCCCCATTTGTTCTCCTTCATGCGTGATGCAGTAGCTGGCGTTGTGCCGCGAACGCTCCCCGAACTCCAGACGCAAGTCTGTTCCCACATGCGTGTAGTTCAGTGCCTTGAGAGGAATAAGCTGCTGCACACTGTGAAAGAACATGGCCAGAATCTTGTCCGTTTCGAGACTGGTTTGCAGCTGGCGCTCCAGCCGGCGCTGCAGTTGTTCATAGTCCAGCGGTTGATGCGCGAAGCCGTGCGCAGGTGCGAAGCCAAAACGTTGAAGCCTTGCGCTGTCAAAATCAATTGCGTTGGTTGTTGTCGGAAAACTCATGTTTTCGCTCCTGCGCCTCTCATCGGGCTTGATGTCGGTAGAGCGAAACGCGTGCCAATTCGTTCTCCGTTAAGGATCTTCATAAATATCAGAAACTTAGTTTCTTCAAGTGCGGCCGCTCGGGGCGTCCGCGCCTTGAAGTTGACTAACCTACCGGTTTACAGGCCAATGGACCACAAAGAGCTGACGGAAAACCGCCAAGGAGACGAAAGGCTGCCATCGAACCGGCGCGGGCCGATTGCGCTCACTTTTTCTGTGCGTCGAACGCCTGGCCGTTTACGCCTGCGCTGTCGGGGCCCATCAGGTACAGGTAGACCGGCATGATTTCTTCCGGTGTCGGATTATTCAGCGGATTTTCAGCCGGATACGCCTGAGCGCGCATATCGGTGCGGGTGGCGCCGGGATTGATGCTGTTGGCGCGAACCGATACGACGCCGTCAACCTCATCGGCCAGCGTTTGCATCAGGCCTTCCGTCGCGAACTTTGACACACCGTAAGCGCCCCAATACGCACGGCCTTTGCGCCCGACGCTGCTGGAGGTGAACACCACGGACGCGTCTTGCGACAGTTTCAGTAGCGGCAACAGCGTGGCGGTGAGCATGAACGTCGCGTTGACGTTGATGTGCATCACGCGCATGAAGTGCTCGCCGGACAACTGCTCGATCGGCGTGCGTGGCCCGATAATCGACGCATTGTGCAGCAGGCCGTCGAGCCGCCCGAATTCAGCCTCGATCATGGCCGCCAGCTCGTCGTACTGATGGGGCAGGGCGGTCTCGAGGTTGAAGGGTATGACGACGGGCTGCGGATGACCTTCGGCTTCGATCTGGTCATAGATAACCGTGAGGTTCGATTCTGTCTTGCCCAGCAACAGGACGGTCGCGCCATGGGCCGCATAGGCTCTGGCAGCCGCGGCGCCAATCCCGCGACCGGCGCCGGTCACCAGAATGACGCGGTCCTTGAGCAGTTCGGGGCGAGCGGAATATTTGAACATGGAGCCTCCTTTCAGTTCTCCCTAAACGCACGGTCGGCATACAGCTGTTTCTGCCGAAGGCGCAGGCGCGTGTTCAGACGCGATCTCAGCAACCGCACAACGCATTATCCAGCACCCGGCGTAATTCCAGCGGGTGATCCACCACCACATCCGCGCCCCAGTGATCCGGGTTGTCGTGAGGATGAATGTAGCCATAGCGCACGGCCGCGGTCTTGGTCCCCGCATCACGGCCGGACTCGATATCCCGTAGATCGTCGCCAACGAACAAGACACTGGCCGGGTCCAGGTCCAGCATTTTGCAGGCGAGCAGCAGCGGCTCGGGGTCTGGCTTGCTTTTGGTCACATGATCGGGACAAATCAGCACCGCCGACCGTTCGGACAGCCCCAGTTGCTCCATGATCGGCTGGGCAAAACGCACCGGCTTGTTGGTGACCACGCCCCAGATCAGCTTTGCCTTCTCGATGTCGGCCAGCAACTCGGCCATGCCGTCGAACAGTTTGCTGTGGACTGCGCACGCGTTTTGATAGCGATCCAGAAACTCCAGGCGCAGCGCTTCGAACTCCGGCTCGTTCGGCGACATCGCAAAGGCGGCCGAGACCATCGCTTTGGCGCCGCCGGAAATTTCATCACGAATCAGCTTGTCGTCGACCGGTGCAAAGCCACGCTCGGCCAGCATGGCCTGGCAGATCGCGATGAAGTCGGGGGCGGTGTCGAGCAGGGTGCCGTCCATGTCGAAAAGAACTGCCCTCAAGCGCATGGATCAGGCCCCCTTCAGCGTCTGGATCATGTAATTGACGTCGACGTCGGAAGCCAGTTTGTAATGCTTGGTCAGCGGGTTGTAGGTCAGGCCGATGATGTCCTTGACCTCAAGGCCTGCGTTGCGGCTCCAGGCGCCCAGCTCGGAAGGGCGGATGAATTTCTTGAAGTCATGGGTGCCACGCGGCAGCAGGTTCATGATGTATTCCGCGCCGATGATGGCGAACAGGTACGCCTTCGGATTGCGGTTGATCGTAGAGAAGAACACTTGACCGCCCGGCTTGACCATCTTGTAACAGGCACGGATGACCGAGGACGGGTCGGGCACGTGCTCCAGCATTTCGAGGCAGGTCACGACGTCGAACTGCTCCGGCATTTCTTCGGCCAGCGCTTCTGCCGTGATCTGTCGGTATTCGACGCTGACACCGGATTCGAGCTGATGCAGCTGGGCGACCGCCAAGGGCGCCTCGCCCATGTCGATGCCGGTCACCGTCGCGCCGCGTAACGCCATGGCTTCGCTGAGAATGCCACCGCCGCATCCCACGTCCAGCACCTTCTTGCCTGCCAGATTGACGCGCTCGTCGATCCAGTTCACGCGCAACGGGTTGATGTCGTGCAGCGGTTTGAACTCGCTGTTGCGATCCCACCAGCGATGGGCCAAGGCTTCGAATTTAGCGATTTCGGCGTGGTCGACGTTGCTCATGTGTGATCCCTCTAAAACTTGAATTCGGTATTCGGCCACGGCCTCTCGCCATGACAACGCTCAACAATCAGTCAGCGGCGGCGATGCGATTGCCCCATGCCCTGGCCGTTCGGGTCAGCGCTTCTTCGTCCATGCGTGTCAGACGCTTGTCTTGAAGCAATGGCTTGCCCGCGACCCAGACGTGGCTGACGCAATCTCGGCCGCTCGCATAAATAAGCTGCGAGACGGGATCGTAAATCGGCTGTTGCGCCAGCCCCGACAGGTCGAAGGCGACCATGTCGGCGGCTTTGCCGATCTCCAGCGACCCGGTAGTGCTTTCGATGCCCATGGCGCGTGCTCCGTTCAACGTGGCCATGCGCAAGGCGCGATGGGCGTCCAGTGCGGTGGCCGAGCCGGCGACCGCTTTGGCCAGCAACGCGGCCGTACGGGTTTCACCCAGCAGGTCCAGGTCATTATTGCTCGCAGCACCATCGGTGCCGACCGCCACATTGACGCCGGCCTGCCATAGACGCTCGACCGGGCAGAAGCCGCTGGCCAGTTTCAGGTTCGACTCAGGGCAGTGGATCACGCTGGAGTTGCTTTCGACCAGCATGGCCAGGTCTTCATCGCTGATCTGGGTCATGTGCACCGCCTGGAAGCGTGGGCCCAACAGCCCCAGCCGGTGCAGGCGGGCCAGCGGGCGCTCCTGACGCTGCTGAACCGCTTCCTGCACTTCAAAGGCGGTTTCGTGGACGTGCATATGAATCATCGCGTCGAGTTCGTCGGCGATGACCCGGATCTTTTCCAGATTTTCATCGCTGACCGTGTACGGCGCGTGTGGCCCCATGGCGATCTTGATGCGGTCGTGATGGGCCAGGTCGTTGAACAGTTCGACACCGATGTGCAGGGCTTCGTCAGCATTGCGAGCGCCGGGTATCGGGAAGTCCAGCACGGGGACCGTGATCTGTGCCCGAATGCCGCTGTTGTGAACCCGTTCGCAGGCGACCTTTGGAAAGAAATACATGTCAGAGAAACAGGTGATGCCGCCCTTGAGCTGTTCGGCAATCGCGATGTCGGTGCCGTCGCGGACAAAATCCTCGTCGACCCATTTGCCCTCGGCCGGCCAGATGTGGTCCTGCAGCCAGGTCATCAGTGGCAGGTCGTCTGCCAATCCGCGAAACAGCGTCATCGCCGCATGGCCATGGGCGTTGATCAGACCGGGGCTGAGCAGCATGCCGGGCAGTTCGCGGACCTCCCTGGCCTGTTGGCGCAAGGCTTCGGCCTTGGGACCGATGTAGGCAATGACGCCATCGCGAATCCCGATCCCGTGCTCTTGCAGGACGACGCCAGCGGGCTCGACCGGTACCAGCCAGTCCGGCAGAAGCAGGAGGTCGAGCGGAGCAGCGGCGTCGGGCATGGTGCGGGTATCCAGTGGCTTATAACGGGGACGGCGAAGTATACCCGAGCGTCTTGGCGGTCGGCTCGCTATAATCGGCCGCTTTTTCAGCTGCTGGCTATCTGGTTTCTGGTCATGCGGCCCTGCAGGCGTGAGCGTGCTTGCGATTGCCGACGTGCAGTTGGCGCAGGCACCGGTTCCTCAGGTCTCAACAAATTCATCATGTGGAGTGTGCAATGCGCGATCGATTACTGGCTGCGGAGAAGGTAAAGGCCATCGATTGGCGGGATGGCACGTTGTATCTGCTGGATCAGCGAATTCTGCCGTTCCAAGAGACCTGGCATTCCTATGACAGCGCTGCTGGCGTGGCTGAAGCCATCCGCACGATGGTCGTGCGCGGCGCGCCCGCCATCGGCATCAGCGCGGCTTACGGCATCGTGCTCGCGGTGATTGACCGTTATCAGGCCGGCGGCGACTGGCAGATGGCCCTTGAAGAAGACTTCGATCTGCTTGCCCATTCTCGCCCGACGGCAGTCAACCTGTTCTGGGCGCTGAACCGCATGCGTGAACGCCTGTATCGCCTGAAGGATCATGAAGATCCTCGCCCGGTCATGGAAGCCGAGGCCGTCGCCATCCACCTCAGTGACCGAGAAGCCAATTTGACGATGGCGCAACTCGGTGCGGAGCTGATCCGCAAGCATCAGGGCAACCTGCAGACCGTCCTGACTCACTGCAACACAGGCGCACTGGCGACGGGGGGATTTGGCACCGCACTGGGTGTGATTCGCGCCGCCCATATAGAAGGCATGATCGAGCGCGTCTATGCCGACGAAACCCGTCCCTGGTTGCAAGGTTCGCGTCTGACGGCGTGGGAACTGGTCAACGAAGGCATCCCGGTCACGCTGAACGCAGACTCTGCCGCCGCGCACCTGATGAAGACCAAAGGTATCACCTGGGTCATTGTCGGCGCCGACCGCATCACGGCGAACGGTGACGTGGCCAACAAGATTGGCACCTACCAGCTGGCAGTCGCCGCCATGCACCATGGTGTGCGTTTCATGGTCGTGGCGCCCAGTTCGACGATCGACGTGAATCTGGCCAGCGGCGAAGACATTCCCATTGAAGAGCGCGATGGCAAAGAGCTGCTCGAAGTTGGCGGCCAGCGCGTCGGCGCCGAGGTCGATGCCTTCAATCCGGTCTTCGACGTGACGCCGGCTGACCTGATCGACGCCATCGTGACTGAAAAAGGCATTGTCGAACGCCCTGACACCGTGAAAATGGCGCAACTGATGTGCCGTAAGCGCCTTCACTGAACCCGTCACCGTCAGCAATGCCGACCGTCGGGGACGCGCTGGCAGGCCCTGTAAGCGCTTCTCAGACGCCTGCTGGCGAAATGGCCTGTTTTCAGCGCTCTCAAAGGCTTCGTGCCTGACGGCGATTGTGGTAACATCCGGCGGTTTCCAAGGGGGTGCATTGCAGCCCTCTTTACTGCGCAAATCCCTGGCATAACTCGCTGATTTGTCGTAAGTCGTTGCCAGGCAACTGCCGGCAACGGCGAGCTTCGTTCATCCCGGATGGATGGTCGAGGTTTCACCAGAAAAAGGAATCAGGCTTCTCATGGGCGAACTGGCCAAAGAAATCCTCCCGGTCAATATCGAAGACGAGCTGAAGCAGTCCTACCTCGACTACGCGATGAGCGTCATCGTCGGACGAGCTCTGCCCGATGCGCGCGACGGCT
Organism: Pseudomonas sp. NFACC02; assembly: GCF_900110765.1. GTDB lineage: Bacteria > Pseudomonadota > Gammaproteobacteria > Pseudomonadales > Pseudomonadaceae > Aquipseudomonas. The sequence goes on along the minus strand of NZ_FOEO01000014.1, from coordinate 69,651 downwards.
TGAAGCCCGTGCACCGGCGTGTACTGTACGCAATGAGCGAACTGGGTAACGACTGGAACAAGCCGTACAAGAAATCCGCTCGTGTGGTCGGTGACGTGATCGGTAAGTACCACCCGCATGGCGACACCGCCGTCTACGACACCATCGTACGTATGGCTCAACCCTTTTCCCTGCGCTACCTGCTGGTAGACGGCCAGGGCAACTTCGGTTCGGTAGACGGCGACAACGCTGCGGCCATGCGATACACCGAAGTGCGCATGACCAAGCTGGCGCACGAACTGCTGGCGGACCTGCACAAGGAAACCGTCGACTGGGTGCCCAACTATGACGGCACCGAGCAGATTCCGGCGGTCATGCCGACCCGTATCCCGAACCTGCTGGTCAACGGCTCCAGCGGTATCGCCGTGGGCATGGCGACCAACATCCCGCCACACAACCTCGGTGAAGTCATCGACGGTTGCCTGGCCCTCATCGACAACAACGACCTGACCGTCGACGAGTTGATGCAGTACATTCCCGGCCCCGACTTCCCGACTGCCGCGATCATCAACGGCCGTGCCGGTATCGTCGAAGCCTACAAGACCGGCCGGGGCCGCATTTACATGCGCGCACGCTCCATTGTCGAAGACATCGACAAGGTCGGCGGCCGTCAGCAGATCGTCATCACCGAGCTGCCGTACCAGTTGAACAAGGCGCGGCTGATCGAGAAGATCGCCGAGCTGGTCAAAGAGAAAAAGCTGGAAGGCATCACCGAACTGCGCGACGAGTCCGACAAGGACGGCATGCGCGTGGTCATCGAACTGCGTCGCGGCGAAGTGCCTGAGGTCATCCTCAACAACCTCTACGCCCAGACCCAGCTGCAGAGCGTCTTCGGCATCAACATCGTTGCGCTGATCGACGGCCGTCCGCGGATCCTCAACCTCAAGGACCTGCTGGAAGCCTTCATTCGCCACCGTCGCGAAGTCGTCACCCGCCGTACCGTGTTCGAACTGCGCAAGGCGCGCGAGCGCGGCCACATTCTGGAAGGTCAGGCGGTCGCCCTGTCGAACATCGACCCGGTCATCGCGCTGATCAAAGCGTCGCCGACACCGGCTGAAGCCAAAGAAGGCCTGATCAGCACGCCGTGGGAATCGAGCGCCGTGGTCGAGATGGTCGAGCGCGCAGGCGCCGAATCGTCCCGTCCGGAAAACCTCGATCCGCAATACGGTCTGCGTGATGGCAAGTATTTCCTGTCGCCGGAACAGGCTCAGGCAATCCTCGAACTGCGTCTGCACCGTCTGACCGGTCTGGAGCACGAAAAGCTGCTGACCGAGTATCAGGAAATCCTGACCCAGATCGGCGAGCTGATCCGCATCCTCAACAGCTCCGTGCGCCTGATGGAAGTCATCCGCGAAGAGCTGGAACTGATTCGTGCCGAATACGGCGACGTGCGTCGCACCGAGATTCTCGATGCGCGTCTCGACCTGACTCTGGGAGACATGATCCCGGAAGAAGAGCGCGTCGTGACCATCTCCCACGGCGGTTATGCCAAGACCCAGCCGCTGGCCGTCTATCAGGCCCAGCGTCGTGGCGGCAAAGGCAAATCGGCGACAGGGGTCAAGGACGAGGACTACATCGCTCACCTGCTGGTCGCCAACAGCCACACCACGCTGTTGATGTTCTCCAGCAAGGGCAAAGTGTACTGGCTCAAGACCTACGAGATTCCGGAGGCGTCCCGCGCTGCCCGTGGTCGTCCGCTGGTGAACCTGCTGCCGCTGAGCGAAGGCGAATACATCACCACCATGCTGCCGGTCGATCTGGAAGCCATGCGCAAGCGGGCTGACGAGGAAGAGGCAGAGGGTGTCGAGTCCGATGTCGAAGACATCGAGAACGCCAACGAAACCGAAGAAGAGCGCAAGGCGCGTATCAAGGCTGCGGACAAGAAGAAGGCACCGTTCATCTTCATGTCGACCGCCAACGGTACGGTCAAGAAGACTCCGCTGGTGGCGTTCAGTCGTCAGCGCAGCGTCGGTCTGATCGCGCTGGAGCTGGACGAAGGCGACATCCTGATTTCCGCCGCGATCACCGATGGCGAGCAGGAAATCATGCTGTTCTCCGACGGCGGTAAAGTCACTCGCTTCAAGGAATCCGAAGTTCGCGCCATGGGCCGTACCGCCCGCGGTGTGCGCGGCATGCGCCTGCCAGAAGGGCAGAAGCTGATTTCCATGCTGATTCCGGAAGAAGGCAGCCAGATTCTCACTGCCTCCGAGCGCGGTTACGGCAAGCGCACCGCCATCACCGAGTTCCCTGAGTACAAACGTGGCGGTCAGGGCGTTATCGCCATGGTCAGCAACGAGCGCAACGGCCGTCTGGTCGGCGCGGTTCAGGTGCAGGACGGCGAAGAGATCATGCTGATTTCCGATCAGGGCACGCTGGTGCGTACCCGGGTCGACGAGGTGTCGAGTCTGGGCCGTAACACCCAGGGCGTGACCCTGATCAAGCTGGCCAAGGACGAGAAACTGGTCGGTCTTGAGCGCGTTCAGGAGCCTTCGGAAGTGGAAGGCGAAGAGTTGGAAGGCGAGGCGTTCGACGGGGAAGGGGTGGAAGGCGAGGTTGCGAACCTCTCCGATGCCGACGAATCTCCGAGCGACCTGCAGGCCGACGGCGCTGACGAAGAAGAATCGCAGGACTGATAGACGTTGTATTTGAGGGCCCTTCGCGGGCCCTCTTGGCTTTTGGCGCACCTGCAGCCTCGCCCGTTGGCTGCAGCAGCCGTTTCGAATTCAACGAGTTGATGAGAGTGGATATGAGCAAGCGAGCCTTTAACTTCTGCGCCGGCCCAGCCGCGCTTCCTGATGCTGTTCTGTTGCGCGCCCAGGCCGAAATGCTGGACTGGCACGGCAAGGGCTTGTCAGTGATGGAGATGAGTCATCGCAGCGAGGATTACACGGCCGTCGCCGAGAAGGCCGAGCAGGATCTGCGCGAGCTGCTGTCCATTCCCTCCAACTACAAGGTTCTGTTCCTGCAAGGTGGTGCCAGCCAGCAGTTTGCAGAAATCCCGCTCAACCTGCTGCCGGAAAACGGCACGGCCGACTACATCGAGACTGGCATCTGGTCGAAGAAGGCCATTGATGAAGCGCGTCGCTTTGGCAACGTCAATGTTGCCGCGAGCGCCAAACCCCTCGACTACCTGGCCATTCCTGGTCAGAACGACTGGAACCTCACCAGGAACGCTGCCTACGTTCATTACGCGTCCAACGAAACCATCGGTGGTCTGCAGTTTGACTGGGTGCCTGAAACCGGTGATGTCCCGCTCGTGGTCGACATGTCCTCCGACATTCTGTCGCGCCCGATCGACGTGTCGCAGTTCGGCCTGATCTACGCCGGCGCGCAGAAAAACATCGGTCCTAGCGGCCTGGTGGTGGTGATCGTTCGTGAGGACTTGCTCGGCCGCGCCCGCAGCAGCTGCCCGACGATGCTCGACTACAAGGTCTCGGCCGATAACGGCTCGATGTACAACACCCCGGCGACCTACTCCTGGTACCTCTCGGGCCTCGTGTTCGAGTGGCTCAAGGAGCAGGGTGGCGTCGAGGCCATGGAAACGCGTAACCGCGCGAAAAAAGAGCGCCTTTACGGCTTCATCGACAACAGCGACTTCTACACCAACCCGATCAGCCACAATGCCCGTTCGTGGATGAACGTGCCGTTCCGTCTGGCTGACGAGCGTCTGGACAAGGCGTTTCTGGCCGGCGCCGATGAGCGTGCGTTGCTCAACCTCAAAGGCCACCGTTCGGTGGGCGGCATGCGCGCCTCGATCTACAACGCATTGGGGCTGGACGCAGTCGAAGCGCTGGTGGCCTACATGGCCGAATTCGAGAAGGAACACGGCTAATGTCTGAACAGGAACTCAAAGCGCTGCGGGTTCGCATCGACAGTCTGGACGAAAAAGTCCTGGAGCTGATCAGCGAGCGGGCTCGCTGCGCCCAGGAAGTCGCGCGGGTCAAGATGGCCAATCTCGCCGAGGGCGAAGAGCCGGTATTCTATCGTCCCGAACGTGAGGCGGCGGTGCTCAAGCGCGTCATGGAGCGCAACCGTGGTCCGCTGAGCAACGAAGAGATGGCGCGTCTGTTTCGCGAAATCATGTCGTCGTGCCTGGCGCTGGAGCAGCCGCTCAAGGTCGCTTACCTCGGCCCTGAGGGCACTTTCACCCAGGCGGCGGCGCTGAAGCATTTCGGCCATGCCGTCATCAGCAAACCCATGGCCGCCATCGACGAAGTGTTCCGTGAAGTGGCTGCCGGTGCGGTGAACTTCGGCGTGGTTCCGGTGGAGAACTCCACCGAAGGTGCCGTCAACCACACGCTGGACAGCTTCCTCGAACACGACATGGTCATCTGTGGCGAAGTCGAACTGCGCATTCACCACCATTTGCTGGTGGGCGAGAACACCAAGACCGACAGCATCAGCCGTATCTACTCCCACGCCCAGTCGCTGGCCCAGTGCCGCAAGTGGCTGGACGCGCATTACCCCAATGTCGAACGCGTGGCGGTGTCAAGCAACGCCGAGGCCGCCAAGCGGGTCAAGGGTGAGTGGAACTCGGCTGCCATTGCCGGTGACATGGCGGCGGGTTTGTATGGCCTGTCGCGCATCGCCGAAAAAATTGAAGACCGTCCGGATAACTCGACGCGCTTCCTGATGATCGGCAATCAGGAAGTGCCGCCGACCGGAGACGACAAAACGTCGATCATCGTGTCGATGAGCAACAAACCGGGGGCCTTGCATGAACTGTTGGTGCCTTTCCATGAGAACGGAATCGACCTGACCCGTATCGAAACGCGACCTTCACGCAGCGGTAAGTGGACCTACGTGTTCTTTATCGATTTCGTCGGTCACCACCGTGACCCGCTGATCAAGGCGGTTCTGGAGCGGATCAGCCAGGAGGCTGTGGCACTGAAAGTGCTCGGTTCCTACCCGAAAGCGGTTCTCTGACAGAGGTACAGCGTTACATGAGCGGCGACTTCCTCGCGCTGGCGCAGGCCGGCGTGCAAAAACTATCGCCTTACGTTCCCGGCAAGCCGGTGGACGAACTGGCGCGCGAGTTGGGCATCGATCCGGCTCGCATCATCAAGCTGGCCAGCAACGAAAACCCCATGGGCGCGAGTCCAAAGGCGTTGTCGGCGATTGGTGATGCGCTGGCGGAGCTGACCCGTTACCCCGACGGTAACGGCTTCGACCTCAAGCAGCGCCTGTCTGAACGTTATGGCGTCAATGCAAATCAAGTGACGCTGGGCAATGGCTCCAATGACATCCTGGAGATCGTCGCCCGTGCCTACCTGGCGCCGGGGTTGAATGCGGTGTTCAGCGAGCACGCCTTCGCCATCTATCCGATTGTCACGCAGGCAGTGGGTGCTGATGCGCGCGTCGCCAAGGCAAAAGAGTGGGGGCACGACCTCCCGGCGATGCTGGCGGCCATCGACGGCAACACCCGTGTGGTGTTCATCGCCAACCCGAATAACCCTACCGGTACCTGGTTCGGGCCTGACGCTCTGGCTGATTTTCTCGCCGACGTGCCGAAAGACGTGTTGGTCGTGCTCGACGAGGCGTACATCGAGTACGCCGAAGGCGCGGAGCTGCCAGATGGCCTGAAATTCCTGGCCGCCTACCCGAATCTGCTGGTGTCCCGGACCTTCTCCAAAGCCTTTGGTCTGGCGTCCTTGCGCGTCGGTTATGCGCTGTCGTCGCCGGTCGTGGCGGATGTGCTCAATCGCGTGCGTCAGCCGTTCAACGTCAACAGCCTCGCGCTGGCGGCCGCTTGTGCGGCGCTGGAGGATACCGAGTACGTTTCCCAGAGCCGTCGTCTCAACGAAGCCGGCATGCAACAGATGGAAGACGGCCTGCGCAAACTGGGTTTGAGCTGGATTCCGTCCAGGGCCAACTTCATCGCTGTGGATCTGGGCCGTGAGGGCGCTTCGGTCTACGAAGGTCTGTTGCGTGAGGGTGTGATCGTGCGCCCGATCGCCGGTTACGGCATGCCGAATCACCTGCGCGTGAGCATCGGCCTGCCTTCCGAAAACAGCCGCTTTCTGGAAGCCCTGAGCAAGGTTCTGGCGCGTGGTTGATGTCATGGCTGATGTCACGGCAGTGCAACCGACGGCGCCTATCATCGGCCGCCTGGTGGTGGTCGGCCTCGGTTTGATCGGGGGGTCGTTCGCCAAGGGGCTGAAGGAAAGTGGCCTGTGTCGCGAAGTGGTCGGCGTCGATCTTGACCCGCAGTCGCGCACGCTGGCCGTCGAACTGGGTGTCGTCGATCGCTGTGAAGACAATCTTGCAACTGCCTGCGTCGGTGCGGATGTCATTCAATTGGCTGTGCCGATCCTGTCCATGGAAAAGCTGCTGGGCGTGCTTGCCCATATCGACCTTGGTGACGCTGTGCTGACGGACGTCGGCAGCGCCAAAGGCAACGTTGTCCGCGCGGCACGCGAGGCGTTTGGCGCGATGCCTGCGCGTTTCGTGCCGGGGCATCCGATCGCCGGTTCGGAACAGAGCGGGGTCGAGGCCTCCAATGCCCAGCTGTTCCGTCGTCATAAAGTGATTCTCACCCCGCTCCCCGAGACGGATCCTGCGGCGTTGGCCCTTGTGGATCGCCTGTGGTCGGCGCTGGGGGGCGACGTCGAACACATGGAAGTGGAGCGTCACGACGAGGTCCTGGCGGCCACCAGTCATCTGCCGCATTTGCTGGCGTTCGGGCTGGTGGATTCGCTGGCCAAGCGTAACGAAAACCTTGAGATTTTCCGTTACGCCGCAGGTGGTTTTCGTGATTTCACCCGAATTGCCGGCAGCGATCCGGTGATGTGGCATGACATCTTTCTCGCCAACCGTGATGCGGTGTTGCGCACGCTGGACACGTTCCGCAGTGATCTCGATGCGTTGCGCGATGCGGTGGACGCCGAAGACGGCCATCAATTGTTGGGCGTGTTCACCCGTGCGCGGGTGGCGCGTGAGCATTTCGGCAACATTCTTGCCCGTCGCGCTTACGTCGAAAAATCGGCGGCAGCGGATCTGTCATTCGTGGCGCAGCCGGGCGGCAGCGTTCGTGGGCAGATTCGTGTACCGGGTGACAAATCGATCTCGCATCGCTCGATCATGCTCGGCTCGTTGGCCGAGGGCGTCACCGAGGTAGAAGGCTTTCTGGAAGGCGAGGACGCGCTGGCGACCTTGCAGGCGTTTCGTGACATGGGCGTGGTCATTGAAGGTCCGCACCATGGGCGTCTGACGATTCACGGCGTGGGGCTTAATGGCCTCAAGCCTGCACCCGGTCCCCTCTATCTGGGCAATTCCGGTACGTCCATGCGTCTGTTGGCCGGTCTCTTGGCGGCGCAGCGGTTCGACAGCGTGTTGACCGGTGACGCCTCGTTGTCCAGGCGTCCGATGGCCCGGGTCGCCGAGCCATTGCGGCAGATGGGGGCCGTTATCGAGACGGCTGCCGAGGGGCGGCCTCCATTGACCATTCGCGGCGGTAAGGCGCTGACCGGCATCAGCTACGTCATGCCGATGGCCAGTGCACAGGTCAAATCCTGTCTGCTGCTGGCCGGGATGTACGCCGAGGGCACCACGACCGTCACTGAGCCGGCTCCGACGCGGGATCACACCGAGCGAATGCTGCGTGGCTTTGGGTATCCTGTGGCAGGCAACGGGGCGACAGCGTCGGTGTCCGCGGGTGGCCGGCTCACCGCCACACGCATTGAAGTCCCGGCAGATCTCTCTTCGGCCGCGTTTTTTCTGGTGGCCGCGTCGATTGCGCCAGGCTCCGACCTGTTGCTGGAGCACGTGGGTGTCAACCCGACCCGCACGGGTGTGATCGACATCCTGCGCTTGATGGGGGCTGACATTTCCGTGCAGAACCTGCGAGAAGTCGGGGGTGAGCCCGTGGCTGACCTGCGTGTTCGCGCTGCAAGACTCAAGGGCGTCGTCATTCCCGAGGCCCTGGTGCCGATGGCAATCGACGAGTTTCCGGTGTTGTTCATCGCCGCCGCGTGTGCCGAAGGTCGAACCGTGCTGCGGGGGGCTCAGGAATTGCGTGTCAAGGAGTCTGATCGTATACAGGCCATGGCCGACGGTCTGACAGTCCTCGGCATCAACGTTGAACCGACCGCAGACGGCCTCATTATTGAAGGCGGGCAGATCGGCGGCGGTGAAGTCGACGGGCAGGGCGATCATCGCATCGCCATGGCATTCAGTATCGCGTCGTTGCGTGCGGCAGCTCCGATCCGTATTCGGGACTGCGCCAACGTGGCGACTTCATTCCCCAATTTCCTGGCGCTTTGCCGCCAGGTGGGTATTCGTGTAGCGCAAGAGGGGCAATCGTGAAAGCTCAAGCTCCGGTCATTACGATCGATGGACCTAGCGGTTCCGGGAAAGGGACAGTGGCTGGCTTGTTGGCCAAACGTCTGGGTTGGTGCCTGCTGGATTCCGGCGCGCTCTATCGCCTGCTGGCGTTTGCTGCCCGCAACCACGGTGTCGACCTGACGAATGAAGAAGCGTTGAAGCTTCTGGCCGCGCATCTGGACGTTCAATTCGAGGCCGCCACCGACGACCACGGCCAACGCATCATTCTTGAGGGCGAAGACGTGACGCTGGCGATCCGTAACGAGCAGGTCGGCAGTGGTGCGTCGCAAGTGGCGTCCCTGCCGGCGGTGCGCGAAGCATTGCTGCAACGCCAGCGTGCATTTCAGGAGTTTCCGGGCCTCATCGCAGATGGCCGGGACATGGGAACCGTGGTGTTTCCGGCCGCGCCCTTGAAGATTTTCCTGACCGCCAGTGCCGAGGAGCGTGCGCGCCGTCGATATTTGCAGTTGAAGGCCAAGGGTGACGATGTTAGTCTGTCGAGTCTGCTAGATGAGATACGTGTTCGCGACGAGCGAGACACCCAGCGAGCGGTAGCCCCGCTCAAGCCGGCGCAAGACGCCATTCAGCTGGATTCCACCGAATTGTCCATCGAGCAGGTGCTTGAACGCATCCTGAGTGAAGTCGCACTTCGCGATCTCGCCGGATGACCAGGAAGCCATGTGGGAGACCAGTCATAGTCCCGCAGGCTTCCTTTCATATGAACGAAACCCACGTTGTCTGGAGCGTGGCAGATAGGCGGATTCTTCGCCTTTATCAACAGGAATTAAAATGAGCGAAAGCTTTGCAGAACTCTTTGAAGAAAGCCTAAAGACCCTCAATCTTCAGCCGGGTGCAATCATCACCGGTATCGTTGTCGACATCGACGGCGACTGGGTTACCGTACACGCTGGCCTGAAGTCCGAGGGCGTCATCCCGCTCGAGCAGTTCTACAACGACGCTGGCGAGCTGACCATCAAGGTCGGTGACGAAGTTCACGTTGCGCTGGACGCGGTCGAAGACGGCTTTGGCGAAACCAAACTGTCCCGCGAAAAAGCCAAGCGTGCTGAGTGCTGGATCGTTCTGGAAGCGGCTTTCGCAGCTGAAGAAGTGGTCAAGGGCGTTATCAACGGTAAGGTTAAAGGCGGCTTCACTGTCGACGTTAACGGCATCCGTGCGTTCCTGCCAGGTTCTCTGGTTGACGTCCGTCCAGTGCGCGACACCACGCACCTGGAAGGCAAAGAGCTGGAATTCAAGGTCATCAAGCTGGACCAGAAGCGCAACAACGTTGTCGTTTCCCGCCGCAGCGTGCTGGAAGCCGAGAACAGCGCCGAGCGCGAAGCTCTGCTGGAATCCCTGCAAGAAGGTCAGCAAGTCAAAGGTATCGTCAAGAACCTCACCGATTACGGCGCATTCGTCGATCTGGGTGGCGTCGATGGCCTGCTGCACATCACCGACATGGCCTGGAAGCGTATCAAGCATCCATCGGAAATCGTCAACGTTGGCGATGAGATCGATGTAAAAGTCCTGAAGTACGATCGCGAGCGCAATCGTGTTTCCCTGGGCCTGAAGCAACTGGGCGAAGACCCATGGGTTGCTATCAAGGCACGTTACCCGGAAGGCACTCGCGTAACCGCGCGCGTGACCAACCTGACCGACTACGGCTGCTTCGCAGAGCTGGAAGAAGGCGTGGAAGGCCTGGTACACGTTTCCGAAATGGACTGGACCAACAAGAACATCCACCCATCGAAAGTCGTTCAGGTTGGCGATGAAGTGGAAGTCATGGTTCTGGACATCGACGAAGAGCGTCGTCGTATCTCCCTGGGCATCAAGCAGTGCAAATCTAACCCATGGGAAGATTTCTCTGGCCAGTTCAACAAGGGCGACAAGATCTCCGGCACCATCAAGTCGATCACCGATTTCGGTATCTTCATTGGTCTGGACGGCGGCATCGACGGTCTGGTTCACCTGTCCGACATCTCCTGGAACGAAGTGGGCGAAGAAGCCGTACGTCGCTTCAAGAAGGGCGACGAGCTCGACACCGTGATCCTGTCTGTTGATCCAGAGCGTGAGCGCATCTCGCTGGGTATCAAGCAGCTGGAAAGCGATCCGTTCTCCGAGTACGTCGCTGTCAATGACAAAGGCGCTATCGTTCGCGGTACCGTTAAAGAAGTTGACGCCAAAGGCGCCATCATCACTCTGGCCGACGACATCGAAGCGACTCTGAAAGCGTCCGAAATCAGCCGTGACCGTGTTGAAGACGCGCGTAACGTTCTGAAAGAAGGCGAAGAGATCGAAGCCAAGATCATCAGCGTTGACCGCAAGAGCCGTGTGATCAGCTTGTCCATCAAGTCGAAAGACGTTGAGGACGAGAAAGAAGCCATTCAGAGCCTGCGTAGCAAGCCTGAAACCGCAGAAAACACGGGTCCGACCACTCTGGGCGACCTGCTGCGTGCTCAAATGGAAAAACAGAACTGAGTTCTGTCTGACCATTGAAAAAGGGCGACTTCGGTCGCCCTTTTTTGTGGGCGCAGTTTTTGTCAGCAGTGTCTTACGTCCAGCATGTTGACTGCGGGGCGCGTTTGTTCGTATGCCTTTCAAGGCACAGGTAGATCGACGGATACGGGCCAGGCGCGGGCAATCGCGCGTCTACCGTGGAAGACGATCATACGCTGCACACTCTCTCCAGGCCGCGATTCGCAAGGGCTACGCGATGTAATGGCTTCTTGCCTGAAATTCGTGTTCACATAACTCGAAACATGGGCTGTTCAAATCGTCGTGGTCATGCTAAAACCTTCAAAGCGCTTTACCTAGCTGCTTGAAAAAGAAGGGAAAAATATGACGAAGTCGGAGTTGATCGAACGAATTGTCACCCATCAAGGACTGCTCTCATCAAAAGATGTGGAGTTGGCCATCAAGACCATGCTTGAGCAGATGTCGCAATGTCTTGCCACCGGCGACCGTATTGAAATACGGGGCTTTGGCAGCTTTTCCTTGCACTATCGCGCGCCTCGCGTCGGCCGCAACCCAAAAACCGGGCAGTCCGTCAGCCTTGACGGGAAATTTGTCCCTCACTTCAAGCCCGGAAAAGAGTTGCGTGATCGGGTGAACGAAGAGGAGGAGCACGAGCTCCAATAGCCGTCAGAGGAGTACTCGATGCGCAATATCAAACGCCTGATTTTTTTTGTAGTCGTTCTGCTGATCGTGGCGACGACGGTCGTCTTCGTCCTGGAAAACCAGCAAAACGTAGCGCTGGTGTTCTTTGGCTGGTCGGCACCTGAGATGTCGGTTGCCGTGCCGGTGATCCTCGCATTGTTGGTGGGGATGGTGATCGGGCCGGTGCTGTTTTCAATTGCCCGGCTGCGCAAGCGAAACAAGCCGTCTCGCATGGCGTGAGGGCTGACGGCGTCCGCTGACCGCATCATCTCATCGTGAGCCTGTTCCTCAGGCCACGCAGCGCTAACACGACGCCACTCAGGTGGAACGCGTTTCTCTTTCGATTCGGTTCAACACCTGTTCCCAAGTGTTTCCGAAAAATCCCGCAAAACCTTATTGGCTGAACAAGGCGCCCAGTGCGACTAAGCTGCGCGGCTTTTAGTGCGCGGATCGAACGGGAGCTTCATGAATTATCCAGACATCATCCATCATGGTGCGGGCGAGGGTGTCACCGGCTCGTGTCATCAATTGCAGATGGATGCCGAGCACGGCCTGTTGATTGACTGCGGTTTGTTTCAGGGTCGTGAAGCTGATCTCAAGGAACGCTTTGGCGAATCTGCCTCGGTGATCAACTTCTCCCTGGCAACGATCAAGATGCTGATCGTGACGCATGTCCATGCGGACCATATCGGGCGTATTCCCCAATTGCTCGCTGCTGGCTTCAAAGGCCCGATTCTCTGCAGTGAACCCTCCGCAAAGCTGCTGCCATTAGTGCTGGAAGATGCGTTCAGGCTTGAGCATGGTCGTGACGAGCGTCAGATTGAGCGCTATCTCAGTCAGGTGATGGAGCGGGTGATTGCCGTTCCGTTCGACACCTGGTTCAACGTGGTGAATACGCCTGCACTCAATGGTCGAATCCGCTTGCAGCGCGCTGGCCACGTCCTTGGGTCGGCTTATGTCGAGATCGACGTCGAATACCCGTTGGAGCCGCGCAGCCAACGTGTGGTCTTTTCCGGAGATCTCGGCGCGTCCCATACACCGATCCTTCCCCGTCCGAAGTCCCCGGAACGCGCGGACGTGCTGGTGCTGGAGAGCACCTACGGTGATCGTCTGCATGAGGATCGGGCCACCCGACAAGAACGACTTGAGGCCGTCATCGACAGGGCGCTGGCTGATCACGGCACGGTGCTGATACCTGCGTTCAGCCTGGGGCGGACCCAGGAACTGCTGTATGAAATCGAAGACATCCTTCACCGCAGGTCGCTGTCGTGCTCAAAAGACGGAAACGACGCTGCGGATTGCTCGCTTCCCGTCAACTGGCCGCAGTTACCGATCATTCTTGATTCGCCTCTGGCCAGTCGGTTGACTCAGGTCTACCAGTCGTTCGATGACCTCTGGGACGACGACGCTCGCGCCCGGCAAGAGAGTGGGCGTAAGCCACTGCGCTTTGAACAGTTGATCACCCTCGATACGGCCGCCCAACACCATCAAGCCGTCAACTACCTCGCCAGTACTGGCCGACCCGCGATCGTCATTGCTGGCAACGGCATGTGCGCAGGCGGACGCATCGTCGATTATCTGAAAGCCATGCTGGGCGATCCGCGTCACAACGTGGTGTTCGTCGGCTACCAGGCGAAAGGCACGCCCGGCGCCGCCATTCAGCAGCATGGGCCCAAAGGGGGTTACGTCGAACTGGATCGCGAGCGATACGAGATCAAGGCGGGCATCGAGACGATGGGTGGCTATTCGGCGCACGCGGATCAACGGGGGCTGGTGGATTTCGTAACGGGCATTCCGGTGTGGCCGTCCGAGATCAAGCTGGTGCATGGTGAAGAGAGCGCCAAGCGGCGACTCAGATTGGTGCTGGAAGCAAAACAGCGAAGCTTGAAGTTGGCTTGATCAGTACGACCGTTGCGCTGCGATCCGATATCATGACGCGTTGGGCAGTAAAGTCATTGCAGCGTCCTAAAGATAATTATGTTTCCGTATATAACTAATCTTCTTTTTTACTGCCTAACCCTCGCCTCAAGCTGTTATGCGCGAGGGTAGCGTGCAGCCCGTGCGCCGGGCTGCTTCATACTGAACAGAGGAACCTTCGGGTTTTTTCGTCGCATAGGTTTTTACACATGAATCCCGACTATCCCGTTATTCAGACCCGTTGCTTCAAGGCCTACGATATTCGTGGTCAGGTCCCTAATGACCTGGACGCTGATATTGCCTACCGGATTGGGCGCTCCATGGTAGTGGAACTGGGTGCCAAAAATATCGTGGTCGGCAGAGACATGCGTCTCGAAAGCCCATCCCTGGCTCAGGCGCTGATGAACGGTATCCTTGAAGCGGGTGCCGATGTGATTGACATCGGGCTTTGTGGAACCGAAGAGGTCTACTTTGCAACCAGTCACTACGCTGCGGACGGCGGAGTGATGGTGACGGCCAGCCATAATCCGAAAGGTTACAACGGCATGAAGCTGGTCCAGCGCGAGTCTCGTCCCATCAGTGGCGACACCGGGCTGGACGCCATACGCCAACGGGTCGATGCCGGTGATTTCGGTGAAGTTGCGGCACAGCGTGGCAGCACTACGTCCGCTCCGGACAAATCCGCGTACATCAAACACCTTTTGGGGTATGTGGAAGGTGCGCAACTGCGTCCTCTGAAAATTCTGGCCGACCCTGGTAACGGTGCGGTAGGGCCTGCGCTCGAAGCGATCAAAGCACAGCTTCCATTTGAGTGGGTCATTATCAACGGAGAACCGGATGGCAATTTTCCAAATGGTGTGCCCAATCCGTTGCTTCCAGAGAATCGCAGCATCACGCGCGACGCCTTGCTCAAGCACGGTTGTGACCTAGGCCTGGCGTGGGACGGCGATTTTGACCGTTGCTTCTTCTTCGATGAGCGCGGCCGCTTCGTCGAAGGTTATTACCTGGTTGGGCTGCTGGCTGAGATGTTGCTCAAGCAGCATCCAGGTTCAAAGATTATTCACGACCCACGCCTGACCTGGAACACGATTGACCAGGTTCAGCTAGCAGGGGGAACACCGGTGTTGTGCAAGACCGGTCATGCGTTCATCAAGGAACGCATGCGCAAAGAAGATGCGGTCTATGGCGGCGAGATGAGCGCACACCACTATTTCCGTGACTTCGCTTATTGCGACAGCGGGATGATTCCGTGGCTGCTGGTGACGGCGTTGATGTCGGTGTCCGGAAAGTCCTTTTCTCAACTGGTCGATGAGCGCATGGCGGCATACCCATGCAGCGGCGAAATCAACTACAAGGTCGATGACGTCAAGACAGTACTGAACAAAGTGCTGGAGCACTATTCTCCTTTGTGCTCGAACATTGATAAAACGGATGGCATCAGTCTGGAGTTTGCCGAGTGGCGGTTCAATCTGCGGGGCTCGAATACGGAGCCGCTGCTTCGGTTGAACGTGGAAAGTCGCGGCGATGCGCAACTGGTAGAGGCCAAGGTCAAGGAAATTGAGGCGCTGTTGAAGGCTTCTTGATCGAGTCACCTGTCGCCCGTGGTCGAGACCATGGGCGACAGGTGCCCATTTTGATTTTCCCTTGGGCAGCGTTGTTTTCAGGCCCGCCCGTGGTATCTTTCGCGCGCTTTTTTGCCCTCCGCCGACGCTCTGGGCAAACCCCATCGGACGTGCGGCGCGCACTCAAATTCCATTGGTTACTCATGTAATCCTGATACCTCGGATCAGGACATTGACGTAAAGCCAGCCTTCTACAGCAGGACAAAAATGAATCGTTGGTGGTTCGCGGTCGTCGTTATCGCAGTCTCTTATGTGCTCACCTATTGCTTGCGGCGGTATGCGTTGCATAAAAGTTTGCTTGATATCCCCAATGACCGAAGCTCTCACACGGTCCCGACGCCGCGTGGTGGGGGCGTTGCGATCGTCGTAAGTTACCTGGCTGCCCTGGCGTATGGGTACGGCGCAGCGTTGGTTGACCAGTCGTCTTTCATGGCGCTGGCCGGCGCGGGTGTGTTCATCGCGGCACTGGGTTTTCTGGACGATCACGGACATATTGCGGCCCGCTGGCGACTGCTGGGGCATTTTACCGCTGCGGCGTGGGCGCTTTTCTGGCTGGGTGGACTTCCTGCAATTCAGGTATTTGGCACTGAATTGGATTTGGGTATCGCGGGTGACGTGCTGGCGGCTGTCTATCTTGTCTGGTTGCTGAACCTCTACAACTTCATGGATGGCATTGATGGCATTGCCAGCGTAGAAGCGATTACAGCGTGTCTGGGGGCGGCGATCCTCTACGCGTTGAGCGGTTTTCCGGCATTAATCGGACTGCCTGTTTTGTTTGCCTGTGCCGTGGCAGGCTTCCTTTTCTGGAATTTTCCCCCGGCCAAAATCTTCATGGGCGATGCGGGCAGCGGCTTCCTGGGCATCATTTTGGGCATTTTGTCGCTGCAGGCCGCCTGGATTTCCTCGCAGTTAATGTGGGCATGGCTTATCCTCCTCGGGGTTTTCATCGTAGACGCTACAGTTACCCTCATTCGTCGGCTCGTTCGAGGCGACAAGATCTATGAGGCTCACAGAAGCCACGCCTATCAGTTCGCTTCGCGGCGGTTTGGTCGGCATCTCCCTGTGACGTCCGCAGTCGGTGTAATCAATCTGTGCTGGCTATTGCCCTTGGCGTTGTGTGTAACACGCTTCGGGCTGGACGGCGCTTTGGGCCTGATTATTGCGTATGTCCCACTTGTCATCCTGGCCATCAGGTTCAAGGCTGGCACGCTGGAACACAATTGAAGGGATCCGGTGTCTCCTTCATTCGGTCAGATTGTCCGAGGGTGGCAGGAATCAACCGTCGGCGTCTGGGTCGATAGAAGGAATTTGAACTCTTGTTTGAGGGAAGCATGGACAGAGTACGCGTTTTGCTGCTGGGACTGCCCCGTCGTAGGAAGCGCATCATTCAGGTGGCGACCGACGTTTGCCTGGTCTGGTTTGCACTGTGGATGGCCTTTGTGGTTCGCCTGGGGGTTGATGACCTTATCAACCCGCTTGAAACCCACACCTGGTTATTTGTCAGTGCCCCCGTCGTCGCTATCCCGCTGTTCATCCGGATAGGCATGTACCGCGCCGTCATGCGCTATTTCGGCAATGACGCACTGGTTGCCATTATCAAGGCGGTCAGTCTTTCTGCATTGATCCTCGGCGTTGTCGTGTACCTGTACAGCAATCACCAGCACGTTGTGCCTCGCTCGGTGATGTTCAACTACTGGTGGCTGAGCCTGGTCATGATTGGCGGTCTGCGTCTCGCGATGCGCCAGTATTTTATGGGTGACTGGTTCGCTGCGGCGCAGCACATGCCGTTCAAGAACCGGGATGACGGCCTGCCAAAGGTGGCCGTTTACGGGGCGGGGGCAGCGGGCAATCAACTGGTGGCGGCGCTGAGAATGGGCCGTTCAATGCGCCCGGTGGCTTTCATCGATGACGATGACTCGATTTCCAATCGTGTGATCTCCGGACTGCAGGTCTACAAACCCAAGCACATCCAGCAAATGATCGACGTGACGGGCGCGCAGGAAATTCTGTTGGCGATTCCGTCGTCCGCGAGGACGCGTCGCCGGGAAATTCTGGGATTTCTGGAAAGCTTTCCCCTGCATGTCCGCAGCGTCCCGAACTTTTCGGACCTGGCCGCTGGCCGCGTCAAAGTAGACGATCTGCAGGAAGTGGACATCGCCGACCTGCTGGGACGCGACTCCGTCCCTGCGCAGGAAGAATTGCTGGAGCACTGCATCAAGAACCAATGCGTGCTGGTGACGGGGGCGGGCGGCTCGATCGGTTCAGAGTTGTGTCGACAGATCGTCATGCTCAAGCCTACGACCCTGTTATTGCTGGACCACAGCGAATTCAACCTCTACACCATTCTTTCCGAGTTGGAACGCCGTATCGAGAGAGAGTCGTTGAAGGTGAAGGTCTTACCGATCCTTGGCTCCGTGCGCAATCATTCCAAGCTGCTGGACGTCATGAAGACCTGGCATGTCGACACGGTCTATCATGCGGCCGCGTACAAGCATGTGCCGATGGTCGAGCACAACATCGCAGAGGGCGTCATCAATAACGTTGTCGGCACGCTGAACGCAGCGCAGGCAGCGCTACAGGCGGGCGTCGCCAACTTTGTGCTGATCTCCACTGACAAGGCTGTACGGCCCACCAACATCATGGGCAGCACGAAGCGCCTGGCCGAGCTGATCCTTCAAGCGTTGAGCCGGGAAGCGGCACCGGTGATGTTCGGTGATCGTGCGAACGTGCATCAAGTCAACAAGACGCGGTTCATCATGGTGCGCTTTGGCAACGTGCTGGGTTCGTCCGGGTCTGTGATTCCGTTGTTCCACCAGCAGATCAAGTCCGGTGGGCCATTGACGGTCACGCATCCCAAGATCACTCGTTATTTCATGACCATTCCAGAAGCGGCGCAATTGGTCATTCAGGCCGGTTCAATGGGGCAGGGCGGCGATGTGTTCGTGCTCGACATGGGCGAGCCCGTCAGGATTATCGAACTGGCCGAGAAAATGGTGCATCTGTCGGGCCTGAGTATCCGCTCCGAAAAGAACCCTCATGGCGACATCTCCATCGAGTTCACCGGTCTGCGGCCCGGCGAGAAGCTCTACGAAGAGTTGCTGATTGGCGATAACGTGGCGGTCACCAGCCATCCCATGATCATGAGCGCCCAGGAAGATTACCTGTCGTGGGATGCGTTCAAACAGAGCCTTTCGCAGTTGCTCAAGGCGCTGGATGAGGACGATTACGCCAAGGTCCGCCAGATATTGGGAGACACCGTGGCCGGATATGCTCCCGAGGGCGATATCGTTGACTGGATTCACCAGCAACGTCGTAGCGAGCCGTGAGGTTTTTAGCCTCCGAAATCTTTGCTAACGCACCTCTACCGCTCGTTCATAGGTCGTGATGCCCCGGTTTCAAAGGGGCTCAGGGCACCACATATCTCGTCACCTTTGCGTGTATTGACGCTTCCCGAGCATCGTCTAGGTTTGGGTGGCAGCTCAGGAAAAGCTGCTCCCCACTCACGATGTCATGGAGCATTACTCATGCGTAGAACCTATCTTTCCTCTCTGCTCTTTGCCCTGCTCACCAGTACTTCGATTGCCGTAACAGCCGCCCCCGCTGCTCCAGCGAACGCTGCGCAGCCCGTCGTTGCCTCGGCGGCCGTCGAGCAGGGCGCAAAGGTCAACATCAATACGGCCGGTGCAGAAACCTTGCAGAAGGAATTGTCCGGCATTGGCGCAGGCAAAGCGGCGGCGATCGTTGCGTATCGGGACGAGAACGGGGCATTCACCTCAGTGGATGAATTGATCGAGGTCAAGGGCATCGGCAAGGCTTTGCTGGATAAGAACCGTGAGAAGCTCGCCATTGATTGACGGATCCATGGCAAAAAAGACCGATCGGTGATCGGTCTTTTTTTTTGCCTCAGCGTTAACCTTAAAAAAGGGTCACCCTCTGACAGCGAAACGCTACCCCTCAGACGCCATGTCCTCATTCATATGGATTCCCAAGTCGTGACGTCCGGGCGCGAGATGGGGTTTCAGTGTCAATGCTGGAATTTCATAGTCCCCGGCATTCTGGCGACGAAATGGCAACGGCTTATCAACGAACAGGTTATCCAGCCGAGCCGCATAGGCCTTGCATAGCTGGTCGAACCGAGCAGCGTCCATTTTGCTGGTTTTATAGATCGGGAAGGGCGGCAAGACGGTGAACCCAGGATAGAACAGCACGCCATGCTGGATAGGGAACAGCAGATCATCCAGTGCACCGTTTACCCCTCGACCGCTGTAGTGGGACTCCCACCCGCCCATGCTGACCACCAACATCGCCCGCTTACCTGCCATGCTGCCTTCACCGTAGCGATCGCCCCAGTGGCTTTCGCTGTGTTCGCCGACACCGTAGGCAAATCCGTAGGCGTAGACGCGCTCCACCCAGCCCTTGAGGATCGCAGGCATCGAGAACCACCACAGTGGGAATTGAAAGATCACGGCGTCCGCCCATAACAGCTTGGCCTGCTCCTCCTCGATGTCTGCCGGTTGAGTGCCAGCGGCGAATACACGCTTCGACTCCATGGCTGGGTTGAACGGTTTTTCCTCGTCGTAGCCTGGGGCGTCGTCTGCATCGATGAGCGCTTTCCATCGCATAGCGTACAGGTCGGAGACCTTGACCTCGTGACCTGCGCTTTTCAGGTGATCGATTGCGAAATCCCTGAGCGAGCCATTGAGCGAACGGGGTTCTGGGTGGGCGTAGATCAGTAGTAGTTTCATGAAGGGCTCCGAGTGGATGTATTCCTCACGGTAGCGACGAACCCGGTATGATAGAAATGAATTTCCGAAACATATGGTATTTACATGCACAATACCTTACGTCGTCTGGATCTTAATTTGTTGGTCACGCTGGATGCGCTGCTGTCTGAGCAAAACGTTACACGGGCGGCGCGATTGCTCAACCTCGCTCAACCCACCGTCAGCCTGCAGCTGGGTCGGCTGAGAGAGATTCTGGACGATCCATTGTTGCTGCCCGGGCCCCGCGGGATGTCGCCGACCGAGCGTGCCCGTGAATTGCGCGGGCCACTGCGTGAAGCGCTGGTCGCTTTGGAAGGCGCACTGAGTCCTGATGTTACGTTTGAGCCCGCACTGTCCAATCAGACGTGGAGAGTGGCTGCCAGCGATTACGCAACGACTGCTTTGGTCTGGCCCTCGCTGACGCTGCTGAGGCGTCTGGCCCCACATACTCGCCTGGCGCTGTTGAACAAACATCCCGATAGCCTTGCCAATGATCTGGAAACCGGCAAGCTCGATCTGGCGCTGCACACGCGCGATGACGCTCCGCCCAAACTACGCCAGCGGTCTTTGGTTCACGAACGCTATGTACTGGCAGGACGGCGCGGTCATCCCGCTTTGGCGACCCGGCTATCGCTCAAAGCGTTCTGCGGTCTTGAACATGCCGTCATGTCACCGAATGGCGCTGGGTTCGTTGGGAGTACTGACCAGGCATTGGCGGCCAAGGGTCTGGAACGAAGCGTCGTGTTATCCGTGTCGAATTTCAACTCACTCGTCTCGGCACTGGCGCACAGCGACCTGGTGGCGGTGGTGCCGGAAAGACTGGTTCGAGATGAGCCGGGGCTTTGCGTCCAGGCACCTCCACTCGCCATCCCCGGTTTTGAAATGCTCATGTTATGGCCCGAACGACTGCACCGAGATCCCGGCCATATGTGGCTTCGCAACCTCATCGCCTCGACCTTGAATGCAACGCCGTACCCGGATTGAGGGCGTCCAGTTGGAGTCGATGCCAGGGATCGCGTATTACGTCAGCCCGGTGTGGAGCATTTGGATGAGTGGTCACCACGGGACGGTTTTCCCTTCCCGGTCGATATACCGCAGGCCTTGCTGACCTTGCTGTGAAAGTAGTGTACTGACGATCTTCGGGACTGTTTCCTCCAGGCTGAATGGGGCGCCTGGCCCTCCGAGTGCTGTACGGATCCAGCCTGGCGCCATTAACACCAAGGTGCGAGTGTCTTCAGCGTGTCGCGCAGCATAACTGCGCATATACATGTTCAGCGCAGCCTTGCTCCCACGATAAACCTCGTGGCCGCCTTTCTCGTTATTGCTCACGCTACCTTGTCCTGACGACATGATGCCGATCAGCCCGCTGGCGGTTACCAAAGATTGCAGGCTTTCGATCACACGCATTGGGCTCAGTGCATTCGTGATCATGACGCGAACGAAATCGTCGGTTGTCACTTCTGCAATCGTTTCGTTTTGGTTGCTGTTGGCAGTGCCCGCATTGACGAAGAGCATATCGAAGCGTCGTTCGGCCAGGCGGCCCCTTAGTGCTTCGATTTCATCGGGCCGGGTGATGTCCAGTGACTCAATCTCGACCCGCCCTTTGTATTGGAGGGCTAAATCATGTAACGGCGTTTTGGCGGTGCCGCGGATCGTCCCTATGACGTTCCATCCCCTCTCCAGGAACTCCGCAGCCATGGCATAGCCGATACCGCGTGAGGCGCCGATGAGGAGAAGTGTGCGGGACGGGGTAATCGATTTATTCGTGCACATCGTTCATGTCTCCCGTTCGTTGTAACCACCTTGACTCTAGGGGGCAGATACAAAAAGCGGAAGACGCAAGAAAATCACAATATAGTTGCATCAAACGCCCCATCCGACAGACCTTTCGAAACCGGACGTTCATGAGTGACCTTGATCTGAATCTTCTGTTGGCCCTCGATATGTTGCTTGCAGAATGCAGCGTAACCCGTGCCGCTCAACGGTTGGGTCTCAGCAGTTCGGCCATGAGTCGCACGCTTACACGTTTGCGCGCGGTCACTGGCGACCCTCTGCTGGTGCGCGCCGGACGAGGACTGGTTCCAACGCCACGCGCCATGGAAATGCGTGACCAGGTTCACGGGTTGACACGCGACGCCAAGGCTATCCTGCGACCCCAGGTCAGCGAC
The DNA here is from genome assembly GCF_900110765.1 of Pseudomonas sp. NFACC02. GTDB lineage: Bacteria > Pseudomonadota > Gammaproteobacteria > Pseudomonadales > Pseudomonadaceae > Aquipseudomonas. Next base: position 47,667 of record NZ_FOEO01000014.1, on the reverse strand, counting down.
GTTGATATGGCATCGGTCAAGGGTACATTCACCGTCAGGGCCAGTCCGTCATTCATGGAGTGGCTGTCTGGGCCTGTGGTCATGGCGGTCACCCAACTGGCACCCCACCTGTGCCTGAGGTTCGAAGCTCGCCCGCAGAAAGATGCGCAACCACTTCGAGAGGGCACGGTGGAGCTGGATATTGGTTTGCCTGGAACGTCAGCCCCGGAGATTCGCACCCGTTTTCTTTTTCGTGACACTTATGTCGGCGTCGTCAGAGCGGGACATCCGATCCTGGCGAGTCAAAAGGTCACGGTGCAGAGCTTTGCCGCATTCAGTCATGTTCTGGCTTTGCAAGAAGGAGACGGAATCGAATTGCTCACGCGTGAGCTTGAGTCCAGTGGGCTTGAGCGAAGAATTACAGTGATAGTCCCAGGTTATCCGGACGCAATGCGGATTGCCTGTCGATCGGAGTTAATCGCTGTCGTGCCTCGCTCCTGTCTGGGTAGCGAGCGTTTAGGGGGCTCCACTTCGGAGCTGATCAGCTTCGATCTGCCCGCGCCTCTCCCACGCTTCCACATATCGGCAATGTGGCATCCCCGGATGGACAGTGATCCGGTGCATCGCTGCCTGAGAAATTGCATCATTTCGGTGTGCCAGGAGGCCTTTCCTTTTGAGGAGCGCTAAGTGTAGATACAGGCGTTCACCCGGAAGATGACTTGCCTGGACGGTTAACAAGGGAAGGGGGCAGGCGGCCAGGGTCCAACGGTGCCGACCACGTCACGATGAGATGGACGTGGTTCGGGCTGCCGCGGAGATGATCAAGCGAGGCGGCGAATCTGCTGACGCGTCGAAGGGATATCAACCACCTTTGACTTCACCATCGCGGTATTGCCCCCACGCCTGGTGCAGTTGCGCCATGGACGCTGGATCATAGTCGCAGGTTGGAAGTGCCTCCTCGTCCCAGTGACCATATCGGTCCTCGCCTCGTACCAATGTCGCGCGTCGACGGCCAATGGTGGATGACACGTGAGTCGGAATGTAGAAAAACGCGAAGCCGATTCTACGATCATCTGTCCTGTTGGACCGCGAGCTGTGGGCGGTCCTTTCGTGGTGAATCGAGAACTCTCCAGCCGAGACAGGCATTTCCAGGCCACGGCTGTCGTCCACCCCGATGAGCGATTGTCCTTTGGCGAGCATGTTTTCCCTGGCGAAGGTTTCCTCGTGCTGATAGGAGGGCTCAAGGTGGGAGCCTGGCAAAATTCGCAGGCAGCCGTTCTCCGATGTTGCATCAGTGAAGCCTACCCAGACCGTCACCTCCTCATGCGGCGAAAGACCGAAGTACGTCGAGTCCTGGTGCCAGGATACATAGCGGGGATCGTTGGCATTTTTCGCAAATACCGATGCGCCGAACAGCAGGATATCCGGCCCGATCAGATCTTCAACGGCATCCAGGATGCGAGGATGGCGAGCCAGCTCAACGAATGCCGGGGAGGCAAGGTGGGCTTTGATCTTAAGCGAAAGATTTGCATCCGCCCCTACATGAGCTTCATAGGCTTCGATGCGTGCCCGGTATTCGGCAGCTTTCTCGGTGCTCATGGCGCGAAACGGAAAAGCATAGCCTTGCTCTTTGAAGTGTTCGACTTGTGCGGTGGTCAGATGTTTGGTCATAGGTGGCTCAATTGTCAGATGGGACGTTGGGTACCGAGCGACAGTGCATGTGATATGCCAGAACCCATCAACGCAAAAAGCTGAAAATTAAACCCAATTAAAACAATAGGTTATCACCCTATAAAAACACTTATAAAGAATGTGGTATGCCACGTAGAAGTGGGCGTTTCCTGGTTTCCTGATTTCAGGCAGGTCAAAGGATCACTCAAATATTTTGTTTTAAATCATGGTGTTAAATGTCAGATGGGAGAGGACTTATATGAAGTTGCTTCCAACGTGCTCCGTTGAGAAGCAATACGATCCATGGTTGGTTGCGTCCAATTGAGAGGCATACCACGTATTTTTTGGATTTTTTTGGTGCGCTTTATTGCCGCAAGGATGATCCCTGCTGATGCGGGTTCAGACATACAGCTCGGATCTTGAGGGAGTGGAGTCGTCCAGAGCGGTTTATTAAATATGTGGCATGCCACTTGCTTTGCTCTCGTTGGCGCTGCTTGCGCACCAAGCCCAGGTCTTTGATGGCCGAAATCCCAACGGACTCAGTAAGGAATCTCCATGACCGCTCTACTGCATAACTCCCGGACTTCAGTGCGAGTAAGAACGTCGCTGGTGGCGTTGGCTGTGGCAATGACGGCTGCTCTGTCGAATATGGCGATGAGTCATGCGGCGACGCTTGATGAGGTCAAAAGCCGTGGTTACCTTTCCGTGGCGACTGAGGACGACTATCGCCCTTTCGAATTTATGGAAGAGGGCAAGGCAACGGGTTATGACAACGAACTGCTTGCCTTGGTAGAGAAGAAAACCGGGATCAAGATCCGCCAGCAGATTTTGCCGTGGGCCGGGATTTTACCTGGGGTCACGACTGGCAAGTACGACATGGCGCTCTCTGCGGTACTGGTTACGACGGCGCGCAAAGCGACGTTTGATTTCACCTCTCCAACCGCGCAGAGCACCACTTATTTTGCAACCAAAAAGGGCAGTGCGATCGTCAAGGCAGAAGACCTTGCGGGTAAAACGGTCGGTGCGGAAACGGGCAGCGCAATGCTCACGGATTTGAAAGAGTTCGATGCAAAACTCAAAGCCAAGGGCAAAGGCTTGAAAGAAATCGTGGAATACCACGGTTACCCTGAGGCTTATCAAGATCTGGCAAATGGCCGTCTGGATGCCGTTGCGAACACGGATCTGTCGCTTGTGTCCCTGGTCAAGGAACGAGGAGACATGTTTGTGGTGGGGCAGCCGATCGGAGAGCCGACCTATCTGGCCTGGGCGGTGGCCAAAGGCAATACAGGGGTGCTCAATCTTGTCGATGCAGCGCTGCTGGATCTGCGCAAGAACGGTGAGATGTACCGGCTGCAGAAGAAATGGCTGGGTGAAAGCCATGAAAACATGCCAGTGAACGTGAACTGAGCCTCGCGATGACGGCATACGACTACTGGAGCATCCTGGTAGGTGCTCTATCGACGATAGGCGTGTCACTGGCCAGCATCGTTGTCGGTGTACCTGTCGGCCTTGGCCTGGCGCTGGTGCGCTGGGGCAAGGTGCCGTTCGCCCGGCAGGTTGTGTTTCTCTACGTCAGCATCATGCGTTCATGCCCGGCGGTCACGCTGATTCTGTTGATTTTCTTTGCCTTGCCTCAGTTCGGAATATCCCTGGCTCCCGCTGCGGCAGGGATTCTGGCCCTGACACTGTCCACAGCCGCTTTCAACTGTGAGGTCTGGCGCGGGGCGCTGATTGCATTCCCGAAACAGGAATACGACGCTGCTTTGGCGTTTGGGATGCGCCGAGGGCTGCGCCTGAGACACATCGTGTTGCCCCAGGTTTGGCGTTCCAGCCTGCCGGGCCTGGTGAATGAAATGACCATGCTTTTGAAGTCAAGTCCGGCAGTGGCTGTCATCGGCATGGTGGAGATCACGCGTGCCGCGCAGAGGGTCGGCGCTCGCACGTATGACCCGCTGCCCCCCTTCATTTTCGCGCTGCTGATATACGGGGTGATTGTCTACCTGATGATTCGTCTGCAGCGTCGTCTGGAGCGCGGTGGGCACGGCCGTGGAGCGGTTGCATGATCAATGACTTCATGACGATAGGGGGGCAATGGCCTGATATCTGGAGCGGTTTCCTCAACACGTTGATGCTCGTGGGTATTGCTGGCGTTGCATCGTTGATGTTCGGAGTAATGCTCACCCCGATGCTGATGAGTACCCGAGCAGGGGTTGCTCGCGCCGCCAACACCTTTTGTGACGCGATGCGCTGCGTACCTTTCTTGCTGTTCGTCTACGTCATTTACTTTGCTTTGCCGTCCATGGGAATTCGCCTGTCAAACTGGAGCAGTGGTGTTTTGGCGCTGGTGCTCTACAACTCTGCCTACATGGCCGTGCTGCTGAAAGGCGCCTGGCAGGACTTGCCGGTGGAATCCATTGAGTCCGCTCGCGCATTCGGGTTTCACGGCTTCAATCTGGTCAGAAGAATAATCCTGCCCCCCGTGCTGATGCGGGCCATTCCCAGCCTGGGCAACCAGTTGATTCAAATCGTCAAGGACAGCGCGTTCCTGTCGATCATCGCGGTTACAGAGCTGACCAGCGTGATGAATGCCATCCAGTCCACCTATTTCATTCCTTTCGCTGCGTTTCTCTCAGCAGTACTGCTGTATTGGGTGCTGTGCCTTTGCATCGAGATCATGACCAGCATTTTGACCCGCTACGCCGAGGAACGTCGAACGTGAATGCACTTCAGAACTCCCCCTGCGATGTGACCTCGCAAACGCAAACCAACGTGCTGCAACTCATGGGTATCTCTAAGTGGTTCGGTGACAACAACGTTCTCAAAGACGTGTCGCTGGAGGTAATGAGCGGTGATGTGGTTTGTCTTCTGGGCCCGTCCGGGTGCGGCAAATCCACCTTGCTGCGCTGCATCAACTGGCTGGAGCAACCCGACGCGGGGAATGTGATTTTGAAGGGGCAGCGCATGGGCGTGCACAAGGGCGGCCTCAAGATGAATGACGCCGATCTCGCGCAGATGCGCGCTCGAATCGGCATGGTGTTTCAGCATTTTGCGTTGTGGCCGCATCTCACGGTGCTGCAAAACGTGATGGAGGCGCCCGTCTTCGTTCAGAAACGTAATCGTGAGGAGGTTCATCAGGAGGCCGTCGCGCTGCTGGCCCGTGTCGGCCTCGCCAATAAAGCCGACATGTTTCCCTCGAAGCTGTCAGGTGGGCAGAAGCAGCGTGTGGGTATTGCCCGAGCGTTGGCGATGAAGCCTGACATTCTGCTGTTTGACGAACCGACCAGTGCCCTGGATCCGATGTTGGTGGGCGAGGTGCTGGAAGTGATTCGTAGTCTGGCCAGCGAGGGCGCGACGATGGTGATCGTCACTCACGAGATGGAGTTCGCACGGCAAGTCGCCAGTCGTGTGGTGTTCATGGACGGGGGTGACATCGTGGAAAGTGGCACGCCTGCAGAGTTTTTCGGCGCACCCCAAACGTTGCGGGCCCAACAGTTCCTGTCTCGGTTTCACAATGCTTCCGGTACGGGCCACTAATGATTTTTACCCAACAACAGGCATGTCGCGCCCTTCAGGTCGTCGTGCCATCGAGAGGCGAACCATGACTGTCCTGCCGCCAACATCCAGCCAAGGTATCGGTGCATCACTGCTGCGCAAGGAAGATGACCGCTTCATGCGTGGCCGGGGAAATTACATCGCCAACATTCGCTTTCCGGGGATGCGTGACGTTGCCTTTGTTCGTAGCCCGGTTGCACATGGGCGCATCCTGGAGATCGAGAAACCTGTTGGGCAGGAAAGTTCTGTCTACACCCTCGATGATTTGATCGGGGTGAAGCCCATCGTTGCCAATTCGGGATTGCCGGGGTTCAAGTCATCCGCACAGCCGGTCCTGGCGAGCGGGAAAGTCCGTCAGGTGGGCGAAATGATCGCAATGTGTGTGGCGGACACTCGTGCCGAAGCGGAGGACATCGCTGGCGCAACCTTTGTTGATTTTGATGAGCTTGCTGCCGTAGTGGATATGCTTGCCGCGCGCGAGCCGGGGTCTGCCCTTGTACACGACGAATGGGGGGACAACGTCTTCCTGAAAACGCATGTTGATGCCGATCTCTCCGAAATCCGCGCACGCGCCGCCATTCACGTTCATCGCGTCCTGCGCACGGCACGGCAAAGCATGGCGCCTATGGAGGGGCGAGGGGTGGTTGCTTACTGGGACAAGCGCCTGAGCCAGTTGGTGGTGTACACCGCCGCCCAGATGCCTCATATCAACCGTACGGGCCTGGCAGGCTGTCTGGGCCTGGATGAGGGCAGCATCAGGGTGATTTCCCCTGATGTCGGGGGAGGCTTCGGTTACAAGGGCATATTACTTCCGGAGGAAGTCTGCGTTGCCTGGCTGGCGATGCACCTGGATCATCCTGTGCGCTGGATCGAGGATCGCCGGGAGCAGCTGGTTGCAAACGCTAACTGCCGCGAGCACCACTATGACATTCATGCTTATGCCGACAGTGAAGGTCGGCTGCTGGCGGTCGATTGTGAAGCCCATGTGGATTCTGGCGCGTATTCGTCCTACCCGTTTTCGGCCTGTCTGGAAGCGGCCCAAGTGGCGAGCATTCTGCCCGGGCCCTACAAAATGGAGCGCTACCGTTGCCGAACCTGGTCAGTTGCCACGAACAAGCCGCCCATTTTGCCTTATCGAGGCGTGGCCAGAACCGGTGTGTGCTACGCCATAGAAACGGTGATGGATGCGATAGCGGTTGAAGCAGGTCTTGAGCCTTCGGAGGTGCGCTTGCGCAACCTCGTACTTCCCGAAGAAATGCCTTACGACAACATCACGCGCAAGCATTTCGACAGTGGTGACTACCCTGAGGCGGTGCGGCGTGCAATTGACGCGATCGACTTGCCAGCAGTGCGTGCCCGCCAGCAACGGGGAGAGTCCGACGGACGACTGATCGGTGTGGGAATGGCCGTATTTTGTGAGCAGGGAGCCCATGGCACGTCGGTGTATTTTGGTTGGGGAATTCCAATGGTGCCGGGTCGGGAACCTGCCACGTTGAGGCTGACGCCGGACGGGATATTGGAAATTCGGGTGGGCGTCCATTCTCACGGGCAGAGCATGGAAACCACGTTGGCGCAGATTGCGAACGAGGTTCTGGGCGTAGATCCGCAGCGCGTCCGGATTGTCCTCGGCGACACGGGGATGACTCCATATTCCACCGGCACCTGGGGCTCGCGCTCAATCGTAATGGCTGGCGGGGCCGTCGGCCAAGGCTGCAGGATTCTGCGCGACAGGTTGCAGCACGTAGGTGCGTATTTGCTCAAAGACCCGACTGACACCGTGACGTGGCTTGAAGGGGGGGCAGTGGGGCCATCAGGCCGTATTGATCTGAACGAGCTGAGTCGGATCTGGTATCTGCAACCGCAGCGGTTGCCTCCTGATACGGATGAAGGCGGGCTGGAAGTCCACACCACCTACCAGGCCCAGCGAGATACAGGAACCTTTAGTTACGCCTGCCATGCGGTTGTGGTCGCTGTGGATCCGCTGCTGGGAAAAACCGAAATACTCGATTACGCCATCGTCGAAGACGGCGGCAAACTGATCAACCCGATGGTTGTGGACGGTCAGGTATACGGTGGCGCGGCACAGGGCATCGGTACGGCGCTCTACGAAGAAATGGTTTACAGCAAGGAGGGTCAGCCCCTCGCATCCACGCTTGCTGACTACATACTGCCCGGCGCAACTGAAGTGCCATCTATCCGTATCGACCACATGGAAACGTTGGCGCCGTACACCTCCTTTGGGCAGAAGGGGATTGGCGAAAGCGGAGCCATCGGGTCTCCGGCAGCGATTGCCAATGCGATCAACGATGCATTGCGCCCTCTCGGCGTCGAGGTTTCTCAACTCCCGCTTTCTCCACGAGTCGTGTATGCCGCGCTGGCGGGCAGACGGAACAAGGCTGTGTCAGCTGGGCCGGTGGAGGCGACGTCATGAAGTCGGTGGCTTTTGATTACCAGCGCCCTGTAACCGCCGTCGACGCGGTGAGGTTGCTGAAGGCCAGTGACGGCATGGGTAAGCTTGTCTCGGGCAGTCAATCGCTCGGACCGATGATGAACCTTCGCCTGGTCCAGCCTGATCAGTTGATCGATGTTCGGCGTCTGGCGGAGTTGAACGGGGTTCAGGATGACGCCGACAGCATCGTTATTGGTGCCGCAACGACTCATGCCGCGATTGAGGATGGCATCGTCGCCGATGCATCCCAAGGCCTCATGCCGTTCGTGGCGCGCGGGATCGCGTACAGGGCCATCCGAAACCGAGGAACCCTCGGTGGAAGTCTGGCGCATGCAGATCCTGCCGCCGACTGGGTGAATGTGATGGCCCTGCTGGACGCCGAGGTGCTGTTGCTCGGGCCTGAGGGTGAACGTAGTGTCAAAGCTGACCACTTCGTTCTAGGGGCGTTTACGACACTTCTGGCTGAGGACGAAATCATTCGCGCCGTGCGCATTCCCAAAATCAGCAGTAACGCGCGGTGGAGCTACTACAAATTCAACCGCAAGACAGGTGAGTTCGCCGAGGCCATTGCCGCATTCCTCGATGACCCTTTGCGCGGTGTGCGACGGGCCGTTATTGGCGCTGTGGATGGGCCTCCTCAAGTGATCGAGCAGGCAGGGGAGCTTATTGATGCCTGGGCGGATCAACTCGCTGATCCATGGCTGATCGCAGCGGGCATCGAGCCTGGCACCTACGAATACCACATCCATCTCGTTGCACTTCAACGTGCGGCGCAACAGCTCTCGCGTCTGTCAGGAGCCTATTAATGACCCAGCTGAAACTCACCGTAAACGGCAAGGCCGTAGCTGCCGATGTCGAAGCGCGAACCCATCTGGCCGACTTCCTGCGCGAAGAGCGATTGTTGACGGGAACGAACATTGGCTGCGAGCAAGGTGTATGCGGGGCCTGCACCCTGATGATAGACGGTGCCCCCATGCGGTCTTGCATCGTTTATGCGGTGGCTTGTGACGGGGCTGAGATCCGCACCATCGAGGACTTCGATAACGATGACGTCATGACCCAACTGCGCGCTGCGTTTTCCGCGGAACATGCGCTGCAATGCGGCTATTGCACACCGGGGATGCTGGCCACCGCCAGGGACATCGTGCTGCGTATTCCTGACGCAGATGAGGTTCGGATACGGCATGAGCTGTCAGGAAACCTTTGTCGGTGCACGGGTTATGTCGGGCTGGTCAAGGCCATTGCCCGCGTCCTCAAACAACGGCGCGAGCGTCTGCCTGCCTAACCTTCTTGATGAGGTAACACGCATTGGATATTGAACAAAGCTTCAGCGTCCCATTCTCGCCAGATGTTGTCTGGAAGAGCTTTCACGACGTGGAGGGGATCGTCACCTGCCTTCCAGGTGCATCGCTCACTGAACCCCCGCACGACGATCAATTGAGCCTGGCGATGACGGTGAAACTGGGCCCGATTGTCGCTGCCTTTAAAGGCCAGGGTGCAATCGCACTGGATGAGGCCAGGCGCAGCGGTGTCGTGAGCGGGCAGGGCAGCGATCGCAAAAGTGGATCGCGGGTGAAAGGAACGGCGCAATTTGAACTGCTTGCTGACGGTGCAAGTGGAACTCGGGTCAACGTCGTGGTTGATTATTCGATAACAGGCTCCTTGGCACAGTTTTCACGGGGCGGCATTGTCCGTGAGCTGGCCACCCGGATGACGGAGGCGTTCGCTGAAAACCTCAAGTCGCGTCTGGAAGCGGCCAATGACACCGCCATCGCTGCCGATCCTGGCGCGGAACACGTACACGCGTTACCGGGGGGAGATTCAGGCGTCGAGCCTGTCCCCTCTGTCAGCCCGATCCCCGATAATGCGCGCGGTGCTGCCGAACCCCAGGCGCCGCTCGATCTTGGCAATATGTTTTGGGCTTTGCTGCTTGGCCGACTGCGGCGTCTGTTCGGTTTGAAAGAGAAGCGGCGCTGCCCGACCTGCGGTAAGTAAGAAAGCCTCCATCTCCATCCGTCCCGTTCTTGCGCAGCTACCACGTGAAATGGCGTGGTAGACCTTTTTATTCAGTGACTCTTGGACAACCGGGAACGATGAGCCCTGCCGCCCCTCCATCGCTCATCAATATAGGTGGTATGCCCCATAATGCGCGTGAGTGGTGCACTCTCAGGCGGGCAAGCAGAGCACGGTGAGAGTTGACTGAGAAAAGTTCAAAAAAAGAAGGTATGCCACGTATTTTTTTAAGAAATTAATTTGTTTAAATATAGGTAGATAGATCGTTTTAGAAGTTTTGTTATTAATGATTGGCACGCAGGTTGCCTCGTTTTCAGTACTCACTGACACGTTGAAGACACCTATGAAAAAAATCCTGTTGTTTGGCGGTCGCGTAATCGATCCCGCAAATTCAATCGACACCATCTGTGATGTTTTGATCGAGGGCGACCGAATCAAGGCGGTCGGGAAACTGATCGACACTGAGCAGGTTATCGGCGCAGAGCGGGTTGATTGTTCTGGCAAGTTAGTGCTGCCTGGGCTGATCGATACTCACAGCCACGTTTATCAGTACGTGACGGGTCGATTCGGGTTGAACGCGGATATGTGTGGCGTGCACTCCGGGGTGACGACCCTGATTGACCAGGGCGGTGCCAGTTGCATGACGTTGCCTGGGTTTCGCGAGTTCATCGTCGAGCCGGCCGAAAGTCGAGTGTTGTCGTTTCTCTCGGCCTATCTGGTGGGGGGGCTGGAGGGGCATTTCTATCCCGAACTCTATCGTCCCGAGTGTGCCGATGTCGCCGCAACGGTCAAGTCAGCGCTGGCCAATCGCGATATCGTCAAGGGCATCAAGGCCCACGCCGAGCTGGGTGGTTTTGCGCGTTGGGGGCTGGATGTAATGAAGAAAGCCTCCGAGATCGGCGAATTGACGTCTCTCCCGGTATACATCCATTTCGGCCAACTCTGGCCCCTGCCGGATCAACCCGCGTATGACGTCGATCCAGACAGTATTTTTCCGCAGGTGCTGGAGGTTCTGAAACCCGGGGATGTGCTGGCCCATCCGTTCAGCCGCCACCCGGGAGGGTTCGTTGAGCAGAACGGTCAGATGCACCCGTTGGTCAGCGAGGCTATCAAACGTGGCTTGAAGGTCGACGTCGGACACGGGTCCCACTTCAGCTACAAAATGGCCGCCAAGGTGCTCGGCGCAGGCGTCGTCCCGGATACGCTGGGGTCGGATATGCACGGATATAACACGACCGTTCCTGCGCCGGCGGGTACGCCGGATGAGCACCCGGACGAGGAGCATCTGTTCACAGGTACTTCTCGTTTCAGCCTGGTCTCCGCCATGGTCAGCATGATGGCCTTGGGGCTGAGCCTTGAGCAGGTGGTGCCGATGGTGACCAGCAATGCGGCGAAGCTGGCAGGCATGAGCGATGAGATCGGTAGCCTGGGTGTCGGGCGTGAAGCCGATGTCAGTGTGCTCTCCGATCAAGAGGGCGCTTGGGTACTGCGTGACAATGAAGGTACCGAGGTGATCGCCCGCCGGATGCTGCAGCCGGTGTTTTGTCTTCGTGCAGGCAAGCGGTTTGATGCATCGGCAAAAATCCTGCCTGTTCCGCGCGTAGCCTGACCGGAAGTTCGCAAGCATGAATGCAGAATCGATAGTGAATGATCAAGCCCTGACGTCGGCGCTCTCTCGATTGCAGGCCGTACGACCCGTCTGGAGCACTGTACGCAGTGCCAGGGACGCGCTGAATCTTGAACCGATGACGTTGCTGCATGCAGGCCCGCCTTTTGATGATCCCCGACAACCCAGTCCCCCTGTAATGTCGTCTGCCGTGCTGTGTTGTGTGTATGAGGGATGGGCAACCAACGAGATTGACGCGCAACGGTTGATCGCTGAGGGGCGCGTCAGGTTACGGCCAAGCCAGGATTATCGAGTCGTGACTCCGCTGGCCGCAGTCATTTCCCCTTCGTGCAGCCTGGTCGAAGTGATTGACGCCGCGGTACCGAATGGCCCCGGTTGTTGGTCGATGTTGAGCTCGGGGTTTGGGCCACAGATCCGCTTCGGCAGTCGTAACCCTGACGTTCTCAAACGTATGGCCTGGCGCGAAGAGCACCTGGCCCCCGTCTTGCGGGCGGCCTTGGATGCCACCCCGATTGACCTGATCCCTGTCGCGGTTGCCGGGCTTGCCGGCGGTGATGATCTTCACAGCCGGACGAGCGCCGCTACCGCGTATTTGCGCAACGTTCTAGCTACGTCGATGGACGACAGCGTCGTCGACAAGATGCTTGAAGAAACACCGCTTTTTTTTCTGACACTGTGGATGGCCGCCTGCTTTTTGATGCTGGATGCGACCCGTACCGGCAATGTGAATCACAAGGCCAGGCTTGTCGTGGCGTTAGCGGGAAATGGTTTCGACGCAGGCGTTCGTCTGGCCAATGATCCCGACCAGTGGATCATCTCCAAGGCCCATGTTCCTCAAGGCCCCAGGTTGGCGAACGAGGAGAACACGATCAGTCCCATGCTGGGAGACAGCGGCGTGATTGATGCCGCAGGCTTTGGCGCTCAAGCATGGTTCTACGCACGTGATGCCGCAAAGGATGTCGCAGGCTGGTTGCCTGCTCAGCCCGAACAGCGGCCATTATGGCTGGTTGGAAGCCATCCCGCGTTCTCCGCATTTGGATTGGGCTGTGCGATCGACGCCGGCCAGATCTCGAAAATGCTTCCCACGCCATGGGTATCGATCGCAATGCTGGATGCGTCTGGCCAGAAGGGCTTGTTGGGCCGAGGGGTCTGCAAAACCGATCCGGCGTTGTTCGGTGCCGGAATGGATGGGAGCCTTGCGATCAATCAACCCCAGACACTCTCTGATCTCAACACCGCCTTTGAGCGATACGAGCGAGCCCTTACGACAAATGACGTCGCGGTGCTCGATGAGCTGTTCTGGAAGAGCCCCGAGACGCTTCGGTACGGTGCAAAAGAGCACCTTTACGGCTATGACGCGATCCAGTCCTATCGTGCGGGACGCGCTGCGACGAATCTGGACCGTGAGATCCTGGAGCGCTCTGTCACGACCTTCGGCGCTGACTTCGCCGTGACCAACATGGTATTCAGTCGCATGGGCGAGGCCCGTCCTGGCAGGCAGACTCAGAGCTGGGTGCGTATTGATGGACATTGGCGTGTCGTCGCCGCGCATGTCAGTTGGATGGACGTATGAGCGGGCTCGTACAGGCGGGCCTGAATGGGGCGTTTATGGCCGATGGGTTTGGGGGCACTATTTCAATTGCCTCAGGCCTCGGCACTGCAGGTCTCAATGGCGTTCGTCTTGCCGTGAAGGATGTTTTCGAGGTCGAAGGCTTGACCTGCAGCGCTGGCAATCCGGTGTGGCTTGAGCAGCAACGACCTGCCAGTGGCACGGCACCTGTCGTCAGGCGGCTCCTGGCTGAGGGCTGCAAATGGGTAGGCAAAACCGTCACGGATGAATTGACGTATAGCCTGGCCGGCATCAACGCTCACTTCGGCGTTCCGGTAAATCCAGCGGCTCCGGACCGATTGCCGGGTGGATCTTCCTCGGGGTCGGCCGTGGCGGTTGCTGCTGGCGATGCAGATCTGTCGTTGGGTACGGATTGCGGTGGTTCTATCCGTTTACCTGCAAGCTATTGCGGACTGTGGGGCATCCGTCCGAGCCATGGTCGAGTGGCGTCCGACGGATGTTTTACCTTGGCGCCCAGTTTCGACACCGTGGGGTGGTTTGCTCGTGATGGAGGGACGCTCGCAGGAGCGCTCTCGATTCTGATGCATAGCCAGGTCAATACGCCGGCGAAAGTTGAGGGAAGGTTGTTGGTCAGCGAAGACGTGATGGACCTGCTCGACGAACCGGTGCGAATCGCTTTCGAATCCTGGCTTGATGAACAGGCCATTGCGCATGAACGCCTGCGAGCCGGAACGCTACCGCTGGACCGGTGGGCGGACGCCTTTCGTACCTTACAGGCTGCTGAAGTCTGGCAACAACACGGTGAGTGGGTCACGCAATCGATGCCGGCGTTCGGGGCTGACGTTGCGCACAGGTTCGCTGTCGCAAGTAAGGTCGACAAGGCTCAGGTCTATGCCGCCATCCAGGTGCGGGCAAGGGCCCAAGCCATGCTGGCGGGCTTGTTGCGCGAAAACTGTCAGATCCTTATGCCGCCTGTGCCTGGCCCCGCGCCATGGCTGGAAGAACCTCTCGAACGAATAGACGACATTCGTGTGCGCTCACAAAAGCTATTGTGCATGGCGGGCCTTGCGGGATTGCCGCAAGTCGTCATGCCATGGCGAAACGTTGAGGGTGCGCCGATCGGCATGTCGCTTTTAGGCGCCCGTTTTGCCGATGAGCTCACGGTCGAAAACGCGATCGATGTACACCATAAACATATCAATGACCCGGCGGGAAATCTCTGATGCCACATATCCCCAATCCAGTTCGCGGTTCGCGCGCAATGGCTGTCGCTCCCCATGCGCTGGCTTCGCAAAGTGCTTTGGCCGTCATGCGTGAGGGCGGTAATGCCGTGGAGGCGATGATCTCGGCGGCGGCGACCATTGCGGTGGTGTATCCCCACATGAATAGCCTTGGGGGAGATGGTTTCTGGCTGATCGCCAGACCGGGGGAAACGCCGCTCGCCCTGGATGCCTGTGGTCGCGCGGCTCAAGGTGCGAGCCTGGACAGTTATCGTGAACGGGGCCTTGAGCATATTCCGTTTCGAGGGGGATTAGCCGCCAATACGGTTGCCGGTACCGTCTCGGGCTGGGACGCAGCGTTCGATTGGCAGCGCAGAATGCTCGGGGGCAGTGTCCCTCTGGAGCGTCTGCTGGGTGACGCCATTGAATATGCGCGTAACGGGATTCCTGTGACAGGCAGTCAGAGCCGGTGCACGGAGGCCAAGAAGGCCGAGCTAGGCTCGGTGACAGGTTTCAACCAGACGTTCCTGGACAATGGATGCGTGCCACTGCCAGGACAACGATTCAAGCACCCACGGCTGGCTGACGCGCTGGAGCGGCTGGCCCATGCCGGGCTCAGTGACTTCTACGGTGGGGATCTGGCTCGTAACATGGCTTCGGAACTTGAGGCCGTGGGGAGTCCCCTGCGACTGGTGGATTTTCAAAGCCACCGCGCTGAGTGGCGCGACGCCTTGGTTCTGAATCATTCGCAAGGGCAGGTCTATAACTTCCCGCCACCCACACAGGGTCTGGTTTCGTTGTTGATACTAGGCCAGCTGGACAGGCTGCTCAGCCCGGACATGGACGCTTTGGGTGCGCCTTTCGTGCATGCTTGCGTCGAGGCGACAAAGCGTGCCTTCAGTGTCCGTGACCGTCATATCACCGACCCCGCGCACATGACTGAAGAGGCGCAGGGTTTCCTGACTCGGGAAAGACTGGAAGCCATGGCTTCGGCGTTCGATCCTGATCGTGCAGCGCCATGGGGCAAGGGAGTAGGGCCCGCGGATACGGTCTGGATGGGCGTCGTCGATCACGAAGGCGTATCGGTCAGTTTCATTCAGAGCCTGTACCACGAATTTGGCAGCGGTATCGTGCTGCCGACCTCCGGTTTGAACTGGCAGAATCGTGGCTGCAGCTTCTCCCTGGACCCTAACGCCCGAAACCCCCTGACGCCCGGGCGAAAGCCTTTCCATACGCTCAATCCAGCGATGGCGTACCTCAATGACGGTCGCACGCTTGTGTACGGCAACATGGGAGGAGATGGGCAGCCTCAATCTCAGAGCGCGGTGTTCAGCCGCATCGTCAATTTTGGTATGAACCCCCAAGCGGCGATAGACGCACCTCGATGGCTTTTGGGCCGTACATGGGGCAATGCCAGCGATAACCTGAAGCTCGAATCCCGGTTTTCCGACGCCTGCATTGCCGAATTGAAAGCCAAGGGGCATGACGTCGAAGTGCTGCTGGACTATGACGAAAGCATGGGGCACGCCGGCGCGATTGTGCGTCATCGCGATGGGCTACTTGAAGGCGGCACAGATCCTCGCAGTGATGGGGCAGTCGCAGCTTGGTAGGCGTGCGGGTCAACGATTACTCTTCAGCCTTGCCCAGCCGAAACGGCGCTATGCCTCGATCATTGTTGGCTTCTACCAGCTTGATCATCTGCAACAAGAACAACTGGCGCTGATCTTCCGGGATGCCCTCAAGCGTTCGGTCGTGCGCACGCTGAACGCTGGCGTCCATCTTCTTGAGCAGGTACAGGCCCTTGCGGCTCAGCTTGACCAACTTGACGCGACGATCCTGAGTGCTCTGCCGACGCAGCAATAACTCTCGGGCTTCCAGGCGGGGAATCACTTCCGCAACGCTGGTGCGCTCCAGTCCGATTTCCCGCGCCAACGTGTTTTGATCCATCTCGCCATGTGTGCCCAACGTGGTCATCAGGCTGTATTGGACAGGCGTGATGTTGTAGGTTCGAGTTTCGTCCTGGAACAAGCCGTAGTGGATTTGTTGTAACCGACGGATCAAGAATCCAGGCCTGCCCAGGAGGGCTGAGCGACTGATGGCTGCGTCAAGTTGAGCCTGAATGTCGTCATTGGATAGCTCGCTCATATCAGTCTGATCACACGTCTTGAGGATGATTGGCAGGTGGCCTGCATCATATCATTGAGCTCAACGGTGACACACCGCCCAAGCGGTTCCGAGGCGAGCAAAACCCCATGACTTCGAGTTTCCCTCACCGGCACCTGCCAACGGCTCCCCGCTGGAAAGTGCGCAATATGCGTGCGACTCCTCAAGAAGGGACGAGAGGGGTGGAGATTTAGCTCACCCGGTTCAGCGCCCGCCTCATGCAGCCAGTCTTCGATTTGAGCGCTTAACCTGCCGCGCTTCGGGGTTACCGGCACACCCGCCTGTGGCAGGCCAGGACATTCAGGCACGCGGTCCTTGACATAAAAAATGTCGACCATCATATTATGCTTAAATTACGGGCGTAATATGGCCCGGTTGCTACGCTCAATATCCACGGAGAAATGCTCATGAGCACCCTGAACACTCAAGGTACCGCCCTGATCACCGGCGCTTCGTCAGGCATCGGTGCCACGTACGCTGATCGTCTGGCAAAGCGCGGCTTCGATTTGATTCTGGTCGCACGCGATCAAGCGCGGCTGGAGACGCTTGCCGCCGAGTTGCGCTCGAAGACATCAGCCAGGGTCGAGGTGCTAAAGGCTGATCTGACTGACGCATCACATAGGTCGGCCCTCGAGCAGCGCCTGCGCAATGACGCATCGATCACCTTGCTGGTGAACAATGCAGGCGTAGCAACGAATGGCACGCTGGCAGAGGCCGACCTGGCCGAGGTTGATCGTTTGATTCAGTTGAACATCGTGGCGTTGACTCATTTGGCATCTGCCGCCGCTGCCGGTTTTGTTGCCCGGGGGCGTGGCGCGATCGTAAACATTGCGTCGGTCGTGCCGATGATTCCCGAGCGCTTTAACGCGGTATATGCCGCGAGCAAGGCGTATGTGCTGAGCTTGACGCAATCGCTTAACGCCGAGATCGGCCAGAGCGGTGTTCAGGTTCAGGCCGTGATGCCGGGCGCGACGCGTACAGAGATCTGGGAGCGCGCTGGCATGGATATCAATGCTTTTCCGCCTGAAATGGTGATGGACGTCAACGAAATGGTCGACGCGGCGTTGGCCGGCTTTGATCAAAAGGAACGTGTGACCATTCCATCGCTGTCCAATGCCGCAGACTGGGACGCGTTCATGAATGCGCGTCTGGCATTGGGTCCGAACCTGTCGTTGCAGCACGCTGCAGTCCGCTACAAAACGCCGGGTGCTTGAGTGCGCACCTGTGAATGTTCTGAAGGTTGAAAAGGTGAACGCATGAGCGAACGTCGCATCGTAGTGACGGGGATGGGGTTGGTGACGCCTTTGGGAACCGGTGTCGAGGCCGTCTGGCGCCGGTTGCTGGAGGGGCGTTCCGGCATCGTACAGTTGCCTGATGACACCGTGGCCGATTTGCCGGGAAAAGTCGGCGGACCCGTGCCGATGCTGGCCGACGATCCCGAGGCGGGATTTGATGCCGACGCCGCAGCGCCGCCCAAAGAGCAGAAGAAGATGGACCGGTTCATTCTGTTCGCGCTTGCGGCTGCCCAGCAAGCGGTGGCGCAGGCCGGATGGGCACCGTCGACCGATGAAGAGCGCGAGCGCACCGCGACCATCATCGGTTCTGGCGTCGGTGGCTTCGTGTCCATTGCGGACGCGGTGCGTACCACCGACTCACGCGGTCCCCGTCGTTTGTCGCCGTTCACCATCCCGTCGTTTCTGGTCAATCTGGCGGCTGGACATGTGTCGATCCAGCACGGTTTCAAAGGCCCGCTTGGCGCGCCGGTGACGGCCTGTGCAGCGGGTGTACAAGCGATAGGCGACGCGGCGCGGATGATTCGGGCCGGTGAGGCCGATGTTGCGATCGCGGGCGGTGCCGAGGCCTGTATCGACCGGGTTGCCCTGGGCGGTTTCGCCGCTGCACGTGCATTGTCCAGTGGCTTCAACGAGACGCCAGCACGTGCCTCGCGCCCGTTTGATCGCGATCGTGACGGGTTCGTGATGGGCGAGGGGGCCGGCATCGTCGTGATCGAAACACTGGAACACGCATTGGCGCGCGGCGCCAGGCCGATCGTGGAGCTGGTCGGTTACGGCACCAGCGCTGACGCCTATCACCTTACCGCGGGGCCTGAAGATGGCAGCGGTGCCCGGCGTGCGATGCAGGCCGCGATCCGTCAGGCGGGCATCAACCCTTCGGACATTCAGCATCTGAATGCGCACGCCACTTCGACCCCGGTTGGGGATAAGGGGGAGATGGCGGCGATCAAGGCGTTATTTGGGGATCAGAACGGGATAGCGGTGACGTCCACCAAATCGGCAATCGGGCATTTGCTGGGTGCGGCCGGGGGGATCGAAGCCATTTTTACCGCGCTGGCGATTCGTGATCAGATCGCGCCGATGACACTGAATCTGGAGAACCCGGACGAAGCGGCCGCCGGTATCGACATCGTCCACGGCAAGGCTCGTCCGATGAAGATCGAATACGCGTTGTCGAACGGTTTCGGATTTGGCGGCGTCAATGCCAGCGTGCTATTGCGTCGATACCAGGCTTGATGCTGTAAAGCAAAGCCCTTGTCAGCAACGGCAGGGGCTTTTTTTATCACGCTTCGCTGATTTGCTTCTGGAGCTGTGTACGCGTGGTTTCCAGAATCCGCTCAGCCAGTGCCGGGTCCTTTGCACTGCGCGCGAGCACCAGTGCACCGACCAGGCTCGACATCATCATCACGCTTTTGTCGCTGTTCTCCTTACCGGCAGGCATGCCCGCTTCCAGGGTCTCCAGCATGCGACCGATCAGCTCGTCGGTGATTTCGCTCGGCTGACCGCGCTGGCCCAGTTCCGACGACATGGTGGGCAGAGGGCAACCCTGTTCAGGTTCTGCGCGGTGCTGAGGCGACAGATAGAGGTCGATAAAGGCCTTCGCGGACGTGTCACCGGACAATCTGGCTTTACGCGACTCGTTCAACTGGTCCACTGCGCAACGCAGGGCTTTTTCGACCAGGTCATCCTTGGATTTGAAATGGGCATAAAAACCGCCGTGGGTCAGGCCCAGCGCCTTCATCAGCGGCTGCAAGCCGGTCGCGCCGATGCCGTCGCGCCGAAAGCGTGACGCCGCTTCGTGAAGGATGCGCTGATGGGTCTGGGCTTTGTGATCTTCGGCGTACCGCATTGAACGCGCCTCCCGACAATGGCTCTTGAAATGGTGATCGACATTTTTACACGTATGGGCTGTCGGTGCAGTATCCACTTTCCGGGCCAGTGTGCCATTGGTCAGAAGGTCACAGGTTCAGACCCTTACTTGGGCCCCATCATTTTGGCCAGTACTTCAGGTCGTGGCGCCCCTTGCTGTTGCTGCACATTGCCGTTTTCATCCTTGTAGAAGATCGACGGCGTGGCAGACAGCCCCATGTCTTCCATCAGTTTCATATTGGCGTCGAGCTTGGCCTGAATGTCCTTCGGGATTTTATCCAGGGCCTTAAGCGTGCTGCTTCTCCCGGCCTGCTCGTGCTTTTGCAGCGCGACTTCAGGGTTGGCGTCGGACAGCAGCGTTGCGGCCTTGGCGGCGCTGTCTTCACGAATGACCCCGACCATGATGTGGCGCAACTGCACCTTGCCCGACTTCACCCAAGGCCGTGCCTGCTCCCAGAACATATTGCAATAAGGGCAGTTGGCGTCACTGAACAGGTAGATCACCTTGGGCGCGTTCTTGGCGCCGTCGGGGATCCAGGTGCTGCTCTCCATCTGACTCCACATTGCCTTGGTCATGGGCTCATACACCAGTTTTTGCAGCGGTGCCTCGCTGAGGTCCTGTCCTTTCTCGTCGAACAGGTTTCCGGCCAGTACATGTTTGCCGTCGGGCGTCAGGTACAGCGCCATGCCCTGTTTCTGATACTCGGCGGCATAGCCCTTGAGACCGTCGGGCGCATCGAAACTGCCTTTGATGGTCACGCCTTTGGCTTCCAGGGATTTGATCGGGCCGGGTAATTCTTCGGCTTGCAGAAGAGTGCTCTGCATCGTGAGCGCACCGGCAGCGGCCAGCGCGCAAATGCGCATGAATCGAATGGAACGCGCCTTCATAGAGGGCTCCTTGGTAGGGCATCGGGTGTTGCCGTTTCGCTGAGGCTGTCCAGGGAATGCTGCAGACTCGCGTTGGAAAGTTCGCCCAGATGGCTGCTCAGAAGGCGGCCGTCAGGGCGGTAGAAAAGGGTGGTGGGCAACGCGGCGGAACCGGCCTGTTGCGCGAGCTCGCCATTGCCGTCGAATAGGACATTGTCCAGATGCAGACCCTGACTGGCGAAAAAAGTCGCGACGTCCCGGGGGCTTTCCGCCTGATTCACGAACAGGAACACCACCTCCGGATTGGCCTGTTGCGCCGCCTGCAGAACCGGCATCTCGCGTCGACAGGGTGGGCACCATGTGGCCCAAAGATTGACCACCAGAGGCTTGCCCCGATAGTGGCTCAGTTGTACAGGCTCACCCGCCGCATTGCGCAGGGTCAGGTCCGGCAACGGTGTGGTTTCGCGCTGTGCGCTCAGTCCCAAAGTGGCCAGCCACCAGAACAGCAACCCGCTCGCCGCGCCAAAGCCCATCGACTGACGCAGTGCTGGCTGCTTCCAGCCACGCAGGACGGCGCCAATCAGTGTCGCAATCACGCCGGGCCAGACCGAGAAACCGCCGTCACGGATGTCGAGGATGCTGAGCGGACTGTTTCGGTATTGCGGCCAATACGCGATGACAAACGCGAGCCTGGCGACCAGCAGGCCCAGTACGAAGAGGCCGAACAGCGTCCGTTCCGGGTTGACGCGTTGTCCGCGACCACTGATCCAGCCCACCCCTGTTGCCAGCGCCAGCGCGCCGAGCAGCACCAGATGATTCATCGCGAGGGCGAATGGGCCGAGAGACAAACTCAACATCAGCCGTTCTCCTGCGTGGTTCGCCATTGCTCAAGGAAACCCTTGTCGTCGACTTCACCGGTGATGCGTTGTGCCCGACGTTCACTGCCGTCAGGGCCCAACCACAGGATCGTGGGTGGGCCGGGCACCTGATAACGTTTGAGCAGGTCCCGGCTGGCATCGTTATCGGCGGTGACATCCAGGCGCAGCAGGCGCACGCCGTTCAATGCCTGGATCACATCGGCTTTACCGAAGACGTTCCTCTCCATGATCTTGCAGGACACGCACCAGTCGGCGTAATAATCAACGAGCACCCACTGTCCTTCCGCCCTCGCGGAGGCGAGTTCACGGTCCAGTACGGCGGGATCCTTGATTGTCAGAAAAGCATCGTGTCGTTCGCCGCCGACGTACGAAGGTGATCCGCTGAAGACCTTCAGTGGTTGCAACGGATCGTTCCCGCCACCGCCCGCGCCAATCAACATCATTGCACCCCATATACCCGTTATCAGACCGAGAGGGGCGCATAGCTGTGCAGCTCGCTTGAGCATGCGGGTTTGAAAGATCGCGTTGTAGGCGACGATCAGCAGCAGCGCGCCGAACAGCGCCAGCCAGTGAGACTCGGGCAGCAGCGAGCGAATCATGAACAGTGCGGTGCCTAACAACAGGAAACCGAAGATGCCTTTGACCAGGTCCATCCAAGGGCCCGGTTTGGGGAGGAAACGATTGCCGACTGTCACCACCAGCAACAGCGGCAAGCCAATGCCCAGGCCCATGACGAACAGCACCAGCGCGCCCTGCAGGGCGTTTCCGCTTTGCGCAATGTAGAGCAGGGCGCCCGCCAGAGGCGCGGTCATGCACGGTCCGACCATTAACCCCGATAAGGCGCCCAGTACGGCTGCGCCGACCAGGCTGCCGCCCTGACGCCGACGACCGGCGTTCTCCAGACGATCACGAAGAAAGCCCGGCAACTGCAGTTCGAAGAAGCCAAACATGGGCAGTGAAAGGACGACGAACAGGGCCGCAAAACTGCCCAGCAACCAGGGTTGCTGAAGCGTGGATTGCAAGTTCCCGCCCAGCAGCGCCGCGACCACGCCAAGCCCGGCGTAGATCATCGCCATGCTTAGCACGTAGACGCCCGCCAGCGCGAACCCCCTGCGCGGTCTGGCGCCACTCCCGACCACAACGCCCGCCAGAATCGGCAGCATGGGCAGGGAGCACGGCGTGAACGCCAGCAGCAGGCCCAAGCCAAAGAAGATCATCAGGCTCCAGCCCAGTGACCGTTCTTGAAGCGTGCTGGCCAGCGCCTGATCCTGCGCCTGGCCGTTGATGACGTCTGCTTGAGTCCCCTCCAGAGAAATGACCTGACTTTGCGGCGGATAACACAGGCCCGCGTCAGCGCAACCTTGCCAGCCGACCTTGACCTGACCGCGGGCAGACGCCGGAATCACCAGTTCCAGTCCCTGGCGATAGATCTGCTGTTGGCCGAAGTATTCGTCGCTGTGATCTTCGCCAGCAGGTAGCGCAGGCTGTTGGCTGGCGCTAAGGCCCTCGAATTTCAAGCGCTTCTGATAAAGGTAATACCCGTCTGCTATCTGCCAGTACAACCGCGTTTCGCCGGACTCCAGACGTTCCGAGCTGAACATGAAGGCCTGCCCGACCGGCAGGAAATCAGGCTTCTTGAAGAGGTCGCCGCCCGGCAGCGCGTGTGCCAGCCATGGGATTAACAGAAGGATCAACAGTAGCCACTTGCGCATACGCACACCTTACAGATCATGAATGAGCGAAGAGTGGCCAACGGTGATTAAGACGTTATTAACGATTCGATTGTTCGTTTTCATGCTTCCCTACAGCGCTGGTTCAAAACGCAGCCACTCGAAACAGGCTGACGCAAAGTGTGCCCCTGAGGCGTTAGCACGCACCGCGTCTGACGAGCTGGCATTGGTGCATAATCCGCCGTTAATCCCGCGTTGTTTCAATCGCCTTTTCTTCGAGGCCTGTCATGCACGTATTGCTCTGTGAAGATGATGACCTGATTGCCAGCGGCATTGTGGCCGGTCTGGATGCCCAAGGCTTGACCGTGGACCGCGTCGCCACTGCTGCGGCCGCACGGGCCATGCTGTCGGCAGCACATTTCGATGTGATGGTGCTGGACCTCGGTCTGCCAGACGAAGACGGGCTCAAGCTGCTGCGTCAATTACGCCATCATGGTACGGACATTCCGGTCCTGATCCTCACCGCTCGGGATACCGTCACCGACCGGGTCGATGGCCTGCAGGCGGGGGCCGACGACTACCTGCTCAAACCGTTCGATCTTCGCGAGCTCAGCGCGCGCCTGCACACGCTTGTCCGGCGCATGGCCGGGCGCAGCGTCAACGTCATCGAGCACGGCGCCCTGACCTACGATCCAAGCAGCCGCGAGACCCGTCTGAGTGGCCAGTCAGTCGACCTGTCCCGGCGCGAGCAGGCCTTGCTTCAGGCTTTGCTCAACAACCACGGGCGCGTGCTGTCCAGCGAACAACTCAAAGACTGTGTCTACGGTTTTGGGGATGAGGTCGAAAGCAACGCGCTCAACGTTCATATCCACCACCTGAGGCGCAAGCTGGGTGGCAGCATTATCGAAACCGTTCGTGGCCTGGGCTATCGGCTTGGCCCGGCCAGTGAACCCCCGGAGCAACAGGGATGATGAGTTTGAGAACACGCCTGAGCCTGATTCTGGGCTCGGCGTTCATTGTGATCTGGGTGTTGGCGGCTGCGTGGATGCTGCGTGACCTGCGCGCGCAGATGATGGCGTCACTGGATCAGCGACTCGAGGCCTCGGCGCGTATGGTTGCCGGGCTGCTGGAGCAGATTCAGATGCCCACTGATGCCGAGGGCCGTTCGTTGCGCGCTGGGGAATTGGGGATTCCCAACGGCATGGCCTGTCAGCTCAGCTCGTTGCGTGGACAGGTGCTGGCCAGAACCGACAGTTCGCCTGCCGAGCCGTTGAGAGCGGATTCCAGCGGTTTTCACGACCAGATGATCAACAACGAACACTGGCGCGTGTACACCATGATGCACGGCGACGTGCGGGTGAGCACCGCGGACCGCCAGATCGAACGCGACGTGCTGGGCCGCTCGGTACTGCTGGCCGCCTCGCTGCCGGTGCTGGTGGCGTTGTTCGGCAGTTTGATTCTGGTGTGGTTCGGCATTGGTCGCGGGCTTGCACCGCTCAATCGAATGCGTGATGCCTTGAACCGCCATAGCGCGGACTCTGTCGAGCCGCTGGATGTGCCCAACCTGCCGAGTGAGTTGCAGCCGCTGCTCAAGAGCCAGAATCAGCTTTTCCTGCGCATCGCCCAGACGCTTGAGCGCGAGCGCAGGCTGACCGGTGATGCGGCGCACGAATTGCGCAGCCCGCTGACGGCGATCAAGACCCATCTGCAAGTGGCGCGCATGACCGAGGGAGAGAAGCGCGACACGGCACTTGCACATGCCGAAGAGGGCGCGGACCGCATGCACCGCACCCTCGAGCAGCTTCTGTTGCTGGCGCGGGTGGAGGGCAGTCTTTCGTTCGACGATGGCGTGCAGTGTGATGCCGAGAAGGTTGCGCGGCTGGCGATTCACGATGCCTGCCACGGCGATGGCGAGCGTATCGAGCTGATTCTGCCGTCACGGTTATCCACAGCGCCCGTGGAAATGCCGGCGGCGCTGGCGGTCGCGGCCCTGCGTAATCTGCTGGATAACGCGTTGCGCCACACGCAACCCGGTGCGCGAGTGGAGTTGAGTCTGGAGACGTTCGACGGTCAGGCACATTTCCGGGTCCGTGATTATGGCCCCGGCATTCCGGAACCCGACCTGGACAAGCTGACCCAGCGCTTCTGGCGCAATGGCAAAAGTCCTGGCGCCGGGCTCGGGTTGGCGATCGTTCAGGCCATCGTTCAGCGGTGTGCGTGTTCGTTGAGGTTCGACAGCCGCAGCGACGGGTTGCGGGTGGCGTTGAGCATGCCGCTGCGGCGCATGCCAACCTGAGCACTTTCGCCGTTGCGCTTTGAACAACGTTTGAGTGAAGGGTGAAGTGGCTGGCTTTCGTATGAACGCCAGCCACTCTAGAAGCAGCGATTCACTCCACTAAACGAGGTGTGCCCACTTCAGACGCATCTTCAGATAAGCCGAAACTCTTCAGTATTTTTTTGATTTCACCACTTTTATGCATCGCATCGATATCGGCAGACAAGGCCTCTCCCAGAGCGGCGTTGCCTTTGGTGTAAGCGAATGCCGTCTGGCCAGGTTCCAATGAGGCCTTCACCCGGGAGTCGGGTTCGGACACCGTTATCGTGTAGCCGGAAAAGCCGCCTTTCTGCTGTGCAGCGATGGCGACTGCATAGCTGTCGGCACCCGCATCGAGGCGATTGGACGCCAGGTCTTGCGCCATCGCGACCGGGTTGGGATACAGCACCAGGTTATCCCCGAAAACCTTTTGCAGATCGGGAACCCATAAGTAACCCTGCACCGTACCGACACGTTTGCCTTCAAGGTCTGCGACCTTCGTAACGCCGTCTTTAGAGATAATGCCCATGACGTCCAGATAGATCGGAGCCGTCAGTCCCAGTATCTTGTTACGTTCGGCCGTCCGATACCAATCCCCAATGCCGACATCCGCCCGCTTTGCTACCACCGACTGGATCACCGCAGCAGGGTCGAGCGCAGTGGTCTTGATTGTCAGGCATTCCTTCTCTGCGATGCGTTTGATTATTTCGCCATCCACACCGCTCAGTTTGGTGCCCGCGCCCGGAATCGAATACGGCGGAAACGACCACGCCGCTACGGTCAGCACGTGGGGTGTCAGCGTCTCGAACGTGTGCGCGGGAACGCAGTCCGCGGCCACTACCTGAGACGCGGTCACGGTCAGGACGACCGAAAGAGCGAGGCGTTTCGAGTTCATTTTCATCGTTGCCATCGTATCCACCAGACGGGTTATTAAATTGAGAACAACCGGCAGTTATCAGCTTTGAGAGGACTGGTTCTTCGCCAGCCTTTTTTCCAGTGTCCCTACAATGAGGGTTGCGGGCAGGCACACTGCTGCGTACATCAGTCCCGCAAGTGTCAGAACCGGCATGTACTCGAAGGTCGCGGAGCCAATGGCAGAAGCTTTGCTCACCATTTCCGGCAATGCGATGGTGAAACATAATGAGGACGCCTGGAACATCATGATCGAGAACCCCAGAAGCGACGGAATCGCAATTTTCAGCGCTTGCGGAAGTATGACGAACCTCAACGAGTCCATCGTTGTCAGCCCAATGACTTCGGACGCCTCTTTTTGTCCGATATCGATCGCTTCCATGCCGCCTCGAATGATTTCACTTGTATAAGCGCCGGTGCAGTACGCGAGGGCAATGGCCGCAGCCCAAAAGGAGCTGAGCGTGATGCCAGCGCTGGGCAAGCCAAAGTAGAAATATTGAAGGAGTATCAGGGCAGGCGCCCCGCGTCCAAGTTCCACGAAGAACAGAGTCAACGATTTAATGACCATCGATCTGGACGACACGCCCACCGCAAACACGAGGCCAAGGCTGATGCCTATGATCAAGCTGATCGCTGTGACTTGCAGGGACAGGATGAAACCCTTCCATAAACTGGGAAACCATTCGGCCCACATGGAAACAATCGTGATCATCGGGCAATCCTCTGCGCTAACCTGAATCCAATCCACCGGGAAAAGAAAGCAATCGGCAGGCTCATTGCCAAATATAAGAGGGCGGCCATGGAGTAGATCTGCAGCCCTTTGAACGTCTGCTGCGTCGCCTGATACGCCTGGAAGGTAATGTCGTTGACACCAATGGTTGAAGCCACTGCCGAGTCCTTGAGCAGACCGATCAGGTAGGTCGCCGCGGACGGGATCACGATCCGGAACATCTGCGGAAAAATCACGTCTTTAAAACGCTGCAGAGGGCTCAGGTTTAAAACGTGGGCGGCTTCATATTGGCCGGGCGATATCGATCCCAACGCCCCTCTGTAGACCTCTGACATTTGTGCTGCCGTGATCAGCCCCAGACCCAGCATGGCCGCAGCCAGCGGCGAGACTTCGATAAACCCGCCGCCGATTCCGAAGAATATGAAGAACAGCCATACGATGGGCGGAATCGAACGCAGAATCAGGACAAGGTTGAGCGCAACAAACCTCAGTACCGGGGTTCTGGCACACCTCATTGCACAGAGTGGAGCGCCAAGCACGATACCTATGGCGAAGGCTCCCAGCGTGACGCAGATCGTCCAGAGAACCCCGTCCAGCAGGGCTGCCAGAATCTGGAGCATTATCGGTCCCTCACCGCGCGCAGGAACTTTATGACGCGATCATGTGTAGGAAACCGCATGACGTCCACGCTGGGTCCTTGCTCAATGATCCTGCCGTCTGCCATCACCACCACACGGTCGGATACGGTCTCGGCAAAGTGCATCTCATGGGTGACAACGATCATCGACATGCCTTCACGTGCCAACTCTTTCATGACGGCCAATACTTCCAGGCCCAGCTCCGGATCGAGCGCCGATGTCGGTTCATCGAACAGCATGAGTTCAGGCTCTAACGCCAGGGCCCGTGCGATCGCTATGCGCTGCTGTTGGCCACCGGAGCACCGCGATGGATAAAGTTTCGCTTTGTCTGCCAGGCCTACGCGATCCAGCAGCGTCATTGAACGCTCGTCGGCCTGCTTCCAGGAACGCCCCATCGTCCTGACCTGAGCGAGGCTGACGTTCTGCAGTACGGTCATGTGGGGAAACAGATTGAACGACTGAAAAACCATCCCGATCCTACGACGAAGTTTCAGCAACGCTGGGCGCGGCGTCGGCTGCTCTGCGTCGAGGACGATGTCATCCATGACCACTCGGCCTTTGGTGGGGGGTTCAAGCTGGTTGATACAGCGAAGCAGGGTGCTTTTTCCGGAGCCGCTTGGCCCGATGATCGCCACCACTTCGCCCTTTGCCATCTCAAAGGTCACGTCTTTGAGAATTTCATAAGGTCCGAAATTCTTGTAAAGAGACTCGACCTTCAAGAAGGGAATGTCTGGCCGTGTGACAGGTGCCGGGACGGAGGAAAGCTTTGTCGCTGCGCTCATTTCTGCTCATCCTGTTCGACTATCGAGTGCCTGCACTCCTCAGTTGAATGCAGAAGTCTCTTTTAACGATAGGTATCCACCAGCGGCGTACTCGACAGCTTGACCGCGCCGCTGGCAGAAATGAGTACCTGTTCTTCCAGCTTTACCCCTTCGCGGCCACCTTCTTCCCCGATGTAACTCTCGACCGAAACCACCATGTTCTCCTGAAACACGCCGTCGTAACCCCATTCGGAAAAGTCCACCGCATACGCCACGCTGGGGTATTCATCCACCAGTCCCACGCCGTGGAGCATCATCATGTAGCGGTTGTGTTCATACTTGTGCGGTACCGGCCAGCACTGCTCAGCGAAGTCCCGAAAGGTCAATCCAGGCCGCAGCAGCCCTGTGTTGTGGCTGATTTGGTCGGCGGCAGTCTGCATCAGCGAACGCTGGTAACCGGTAGGCGATTTTCCTGGGCACACAAAACTGCGCGAGATGTCCGAGAGGTAGCCTCCCGGGCCAACCATGTCGGTGTCGAAACACACCATCTCGCCCGCTTCGATGACTTTGTCAGTGGCATCCTGGAACCACGGGTTGGTGCGATGGCCAGAGCTTAAGAGGCGGCTTTCAGCCCACTCGCCCCCTTGGGCCACGTTAGTGCCATGCAGAATGCTCCAGAGCTGATTCTCGGTGATACCCGGGACCAGGCTGGCCCTCATCCGGGCAATGGCAAGATCACACACGCCCATCGATACTCTGTGGCTCTGGATCTCTTCAGCGGATTTGATCAGTCTCGCCTGTTCCATCAGCGGTTGGGCATCGAACAACTCAATACCCTGAGCCTTGATCTTCTCGGCGCCCCACGGGTCGCAACGGTCGACAGCCAATCGACAGTTGCCGCCACCGTGTTGTTTGACGAGGTCAGCCATTTCTTTGGCCCACAATGCCGCTTTTTCATCGACACGAGGCCCCGCCAGAAAGTACAGCCACGGTGTAGCGGGGCGTATCTCATCGATGGTCTCTACATGTGTGCTGTTGTGCTTGCTGCTGGTGAAGTCAAAAAGAATGACCGGCCCTTCGGTCGCAACGAACACATAGCGGCTGGGCGAATGCATCACCCAAAGACCGAGATTGTTAGTGTCGGTTGCATAGCGGATGTTCACCGGGTCTGCCAGCAGCACTCCCGCGTAGTCATTCAGCCTCAGCTGTTCTCTGATGCGCTCCAGGCGGTAAGTGCGAAGTTTTTTTCGATCGATCTCCGCGTAGGCGCCGAGTAATCCTGAGTCGACTCCCGCCAACGAATAACCACTGACACTGGGGTCATCTCGAAAGATGAGTTCGCTTTCATCCGCCACGGTTAAATTTTTCGCATGGAAAAGACCACTGTTCATGAAAACCTCGCACGGTGATAAACGATGTCAGGCACGCGCTGGCACTTAACAAAGTCAGTTTCAGTAATGGTTAAAGGTCTTTCACGATGCGCAGGGCGTCGTAGATGGCCGCATGGGTATTTCGGGCTGAAACAGCATCACCGATCCGAAACAGCTGAAAGGTCCCCTGTGCGTTGGTTTTGATGTTTTGTGGGTTGCCGGCGATCAAATCCATGTACTCCACCGCGCCTTCATTCACTGCCAGTGGCGCGAGTTCGAAGTAGAGTTCGTCGAGCGGAATCGTCCCGTGGTTGATGACGATCTGGTCGTACTCCTGGATTTTGTTGAGCTCGCTATAGTCCGTACCGATGTTTGCCCGCAAAGTGTCCCCGTTTCGCTCAACGGACTTTAGTCGGTAGGTCACGGTGAACACCGTGTCGAGCTTTTGAAGGCTGCGCATGTAGGGCACCAGGTTCATGCCCATGACTTCCGGTGCGAAGGCCCGGTCAGGCGTCATGACTTCAGTCCGCGCGCCAGACTTCGCGATGACCTCTGCCGCTTGCAGGCCCGCATGGTCGCCCGCGTCATCGAAGACAAGGACGTTCTTTCCAGGTTTGACGTCGCCGGAAATGATGTCCCACGTCGATACGACCAGTTCGTTACCCGCTTCGAGCACCTCCGTATGAGGCAGGCCCCCGGTCGCTACGATGACGACGTCAGGCGTTTCGTCCGTGATGATTTGCCTGTCCGCCCATGTGTTGAAATGAAACTTCACCCCCAGACGCTCACATTGCGCCATACGCCAGTCAATGATGCTGATCATTTCCTTGCGGCGTTCCGATTGCGCGGTGAGGCGCACCTGGCCACCCGGTTTGTCAGCGACTTCATAGACCACGACTTCGTGGCCACGCTCTCCCGCCACTCTGGCCGCCTCAAGGCCGCCGGGGCCGGCGCCGACGACGACGATCTTTTTCCTGACGCTCGCCTTGGGAATGTCATGGGGCATGGTCGTCTCGCGACCGGTCGCGGCGTTGTGAATACAGAATGCAGCGCCCCCATGGTAAATCCGGTCAAGGCAGTAGTTCGCTCCGACGCAGGGGCGGATGTCGTCTTCCCTGCCTTCGATGATCTTGCGCACGATGTGCGGGTCGGTCATGTGTGCTCGGGTCATGCCGACCATATCGATCAGTCCTGAAGCGATCGCATGCCGTGCGGTGGCAACATCCGGGATCTTCGCCGCATGGAACGTTGGAAAGCCTGTCAGCGACTTCACTTCTCCGGCAAACGCCAGATGCGGGGCGTTTCTCATCCCCTGGATTGGAATGATGTCGGTCAGCCCGGCGTCCGTCTCCAGATGACCACGAATGACATTGAGGAAGTCGACCATTCCGCTGTTTTTCAATTGCTGCGAGATGGAAAGGCCGTCCTCTTTGGTGATGCCACCGGGAATGATTTCATCGGCGGTATAGCGGATGCCAACGATGAACTCATTGCCGACGCGCTTGCGGATCGCCGTCAACACATCGAAGGTGAAGTTCAGCCTGTTCTCAAGCGATCCCCCATAAGGGCTGTCCAGGGTGTTGGTCAGCGGCGACCAGAATTGATCCATCAAATGGCCATAGGCTTGCAGTTCGATCCCGTCCAGACCGGCAGCGTGCATCCGCTCTGCCGCGTCTGCGTAGTCCTTGATGATGCGCTCGATATCCCAGTGCTCAATGCGTTTGGGGAACGAGCGGTGGGCGGGTTCGCGGCTGTGCGAGGAAGACACCGCAGGAAGCCAGTCCCCTTTATCCCATCGCGTGCGGCGCCCAAGGTGGGTGAGCTGGATCATCACGGCAGCACCGTGTTCATGGCACTCATCCACGAGGTCCTTCATCCAGCCAACGACTTCGTCCTTGTAAGCCAGAACGTTATTGAACACGGGCGGACTGTCTCTGGAGATGGCAGCCGAGCCCGCAGTCATGGTCATGGCGATGCCAGCCTTGGCGCGTTCGACGTGATAGGCGCGATACAACTTCTTGGGCATGCCGTCTTCTGCATAGGCCGGCTCATGAGAGGTGGTAATGATGCGGTTTCTGAGGGTCAGGTGCTTGAGCTGGTATGGCTGAAGTAGCGGATCGTTTTTCATTGGGGTCTCACACGCAGGTCATCAGGCTGAGACGACAATAAGACCCTATGTACAGTGGTGTCAACAGGGTGGTCGCTTGTGTACATTGCGGTTGCGACATCGCGCTGAGTGGTTGTAGGATCCCCGTATGACTACCTCCCCCCCGAATTCCGAAAACGTCCGTGGCTCCGTCGATACCTGGCTTGCCGCTGCATACGAAATCTTGATCGAATCAGGTGTGGACGCCGTTCGCGTGCTCCCTTTGGCGAAAAAGGTGAAGCTGGCGCGCACCAGTTTCTATTGGTATTTCGAAGACCGTGAAGCACTCCTCACTGCCTTGATAGAGATGTGGAAGGTCAAAAATACGAACAACCTGATCGCCCAGACTCAGGCGTACGCCGAATCGATAACCGAAGCGATCCTTAACGTGTTTGATTGCTGGTTGAAC
This sequence comes from Pseudomonas sp. NFACC02, assembly GCF_900110765.1. GTDB lineage: Bacteria > Pseudomonadota > Gammaproteobacteria > Pseudomonadales > Pseudomonadaceae > Aquipseudomonas. The sequence goes on along the minus strand of NZ_FOEO01000014.1, from coordinate 15,564 downwards.
GCCAGTATTTTCGACTCTCAACTGGAGTTCGCGATGCGAAGCTGGGCGTTGCAATCCGAGGAAGTCGCCAGACACATTGCCGAAGCGGATGCGTTACGGGTGCAGGCGTTAGGGGGCATGTTCGAAAGGTTTGGCTATAGCGCTCATACTGCGGCCACGCGCGGTCGTGTGATTTACCTCGCGCAAATTGGTTATATCGGCATGAAGACGGTGGAAAGCATTGAAGAGCGGTTAGCACACGTACCGGAGTATTTGAAAATGTTTACCGGCGTGGAACCAGAGGCTCGGGATCTTGAGCGATTTCTCCGTCGCAATGGGTTCAGCCTGTTGTCGATTCCTGACTACGAGTCATCCCTTCAACCTGACGGCATCCCGCCTCAGGCACCTGCAGCCTGAAGGTTCCCGCGAGTTGGGTGGGCCTGCAAGGTGATCACGTGCAGGGCACGTGGGCCTGGAAAAATCCGATGAACTTTCCTGACAAAATTCGCTTCCTTATTGGGACAGGAGCGAAGGCTCACTCGCGCCTTCGTGCATAGAAGTATCGGCGTAGAGGTATTTACCATGGCACGTGGAAGCAAAGATAAGTACACCGACGATCAAAAGCGCAAAGCCGAGCACATCGAAGAGAGCTATGAGCGCAAGGGTACGCCCAAAGGTGAGGCCGAGGCTCGCGCCTGGGCAACGGTGAACAAGCAGTCGGGAGGCGGTGAAAAGGCTGGTGGCTCGGGCAAAAAAACGTCGCACTCGACGAAGGAACGGGCCAAAACTGACTCGGGCAAACGAGCCGCGCAGACACGCAGCGGCCATGGGCGCGACTCCAAGGCTTCACTTGAAACGCAGAGCAAGGAAAGCCTCATGAGCGAGGCCCGAAGTCGCGGTATCTCTGGACGTTCGAAAATGACCAAAGCGCAGTTGATCGACGCGCTGAAAGCGAAGTGATCGCTGATCGACGCAGACTTCGCTCAGGCGATTACGTGGAGGCATTTGCTTTAACCCGAATTCGCCTTCCCAAACAGGTGAGTCATGAGCAAAAACATCAGCGCAGCAGACTTGAACATTCATCTGGATAAAGGCGATGAACAGGCGTTGTTCAAATGGTTGATAGCCAGCTTTTTAATGGGCAAACGGATTCGCTCGGGGATTGCCGCTGAGGCCTACAAGGTCATCATCGATAAACATCAGCGGGATACGCCGAGAAAACTTGCCGCGTGCACGCACGGGGAGTTGGTGAGAATGCTGGGTGAGGGCGGTTATGCCCGATATGACGAATCGACCGCCGAGCGTTTGCTCAAATTGAGCAGAAAACTGAACGAAGAGTACGGCGGAAAGATCATGAACATTCGGCAGGCCAGCGAAGATCGGGCAGCGTTTGAAAAGCAGTTGGCTGCGTTCGAAGGCATTGGCCCGAAAACCGTCGAAATTTTCATGCGTGATGCGTTGAAGATACTGTTCTGAGCGGGGCGCCAGGCGTCCGCCGTCGCCCAGCGCCTGCCCTCACCGAGCCTTATTGACGCCGCCGATGAGATCGATCACCGGGGCGCACTCACTGCTCCCCTGACCTCGGAGCCATCGGCTGCTCGGGTAACCGTCTCGGTCGCAAAAATCGACCAGTCCTTGTGCCCCAGCCCTCGGGTCACGGCCGCCGTCATGTTTGCCCGGACCGCATTGGCTGCGGGCAATTCCAGATTTACGCGGTGGGCTGCCTCAAGGGCCAGGTTGATGTCCTTGAGCCCCAGCAACAATGTGAAGCCCGGCTCAAAGGAATCGTTGACGATGTTCTGTCCATAGCGTTGATAGCTCGGCGAGGCAAACAGGGTCTGGGTCATGAGGTCAATGAACGTGGCCGGGCTTAGCCCATGACGCCCGGCCAGGGCGCTGGCTTCGCCCAAGGACTGGATGGCCTGGGTGATCATCATGTTCCCGGCGATCTTGGCAATGCTTGCGTGCACCGGATCATCACCCAGACGCCAGGTCTTTTTACCCAGCACATCAAAGAGGGGCTGTACCGTCACAATCGCAGTGGGCGACCCGGCCGCCATGATGTTCAATTCGCCCTTTGACGCCACCGCGGGCACGCCAAAGACCGGCGCCGCGACCAGTGCAATGCCGTTCGCGTGATGAATCGCTTGCAGCTCGTTCATGAGCGGGGGAGAGAGCGTCGACATCACCACATGGACACAGCCTTCTTTCGCCGTTCCCAGGGCTGAGGAGGCTAACAGCACGGCTCTGACGGCGTGATCGTCGGCGAGCATGCTGAAGGTGACGTCCTCCCGGAACGCCTCGGCCGGTGTGGCGAGGACGCGTACGCCTTCCAGAGCGGTGAGCGCTTCCCGAGTGCGATTCCATGCCGAGACGCGATGCCCTGCCTTGAGAAGGAGGGGAATCATGGCGCGCCCCATGCTGCCTGTTCCAATAAACCCGATGTTCATGTTGAAGCCTGCGATGCTGTTAATGGCTTCAAAGTATGTGGCTCAGGGGATTGCTGCGGGACTGCCATTGTTGCAACCTCAGCGTTCATTTTTGTACGGGGTGAGGCATGGACTGGAGTGACATGCGGGTCTTCCTGGCGATTGCCCGCAGCGGCTCGCTCGGTGGCGCCGCCCGGCAGTTGGGGGTGAGTCACCCGACGGTCGGGCGGCGCCTGCAGGTGCTTGAACAAACCAGCGGGCAACCTTTTTTTCTACGAACTGCCCAGGGACTGGTGCTCACCGACACCGGCGAGAAGATCCTCAGTCTGGCGCAGGACATGGAACTCAGCGCCCTGGCCATCGAGCGTCGCCTGGCGGGGCATGGCGATCAACCGGAAGGCCTGTTGCGCATATCCTCAGCCGATTGGTTCGCCTGTCATGTGTTGTCGCCGGTCCTCAGCGAACTGGCGCAACGCTACCCGTTGATCGTCCCTGAGGTCATCGCCGGGCATCGGCTATTCGACCTTGCCCGCCGGGATGCCGACATCGCCTTCCGGATCGTGCCCTTCACCGAACCGGACATCGTCCAGCGCAAGCTGACAACGCTGCCGTACGGGCTCTACGCCGCTTCGCAGGCCCCGGCGCCGCCCCCGGATGGCGAAGGCCTGGGCCTTATCCTGATGAATATCGCCCAGGCCCATTACCCGGACGTGCAATGGCTGCAGCAGCGCTATCCGAAGGCCCGCACCGTGTTTACCAGCAGCAGCCGCACGGTTCAGGCGCAGATGTGCGCGAAAGGGCTGGGCCTTGCCGTATTGCCACGCGTCCTCGGCGACTCGGTGTCGGGACTGCGACGGCTGGATGAGGACGAGCCGCCGCCAGGACGGGACATCTGGATGGGCTATCACCAGGACATGCGCCAGATGGACCGGCTGCGGGCGCTGGCCGACCTGGCCTCCAGCATGATCGGCGCGGGTTAGCGCGTTACAGCTTGTCAGTTCGACCGAATGGCCGACGCCTCCGGCACCTGCGCCGGCTGCCTCGCTAACGTCAGGCTCACCGCGGCTCCCACGGCCAGGCAGGCCGCAATGCACACGACAGAGACCGTGAACGCGTGAGTGATGCTGGCCGCTGTCGCCTGTTCCCCCAGCAAGGTATAGAAAACGCCGCCGATCAACGCGACGCTCAGCGATGTGCTGATTTGCAGCGTCGCGCTGGTGATGCCGGCGATCATCCCGGAATAGGCTGGCGCGACCCGACCCGTCACCATGCGCATCAATGTCGGCAGGGCCAGACCTTGCCCAAACCCGATCAGGAACAGGATGGCTGTCAGGGCGGTGAGGGGCGGGGCAAGGGTGGTCGGCGTCACTGACACAAGCCAACCCAGCCATAGAAAGCCGAATACTTCCAGCCCCATGCCGACCGGGTTCACGTAGTCGCCAAGCATGCGTCTGATTGGGGGGACCGACAATGGGCCAACCAGGAATCCCGCGCCGAACGGCAGGAAGATCAGGCCGGCCTGGAGTGCGGTCATGTGCAGTGCGCCTTGCATGTACCTTGAAAGCAGCAGGAAAAAGACACCCATGGCGTAGAAGCACAGCGCGACCAGTAACGCTCGGCCCAGGCCAGGCGCTTTCAGTGCGGCGGGGGCGAGGACAGGCGTCCCGCCGGCGAGGTGCAGACGGGTTTCGTACCGCCAGAACAACACCGCCAGCACGGGCGCTGCGGCGAGCATCAGCCACGCCCACATCGGCCATCCTGCCTCGCGGCCTTCGATCAACGGCACGACCAACGTGGTCAGGGTGAGCATCGACAACGCCGTGCCCACCAGATCCAGCTTGCTCGCATGCAGTGCACGGGTTTCTTTAAGCACAGGGATGCCGAACGCGATGACCAGCAACGCGATGGGCAGATTGACCAGAAATATCGCGCGCCATCCCATGCCCAACACGTCGATTGCAATCAAAACGCCGCCCAGCGCCTGTCCGATCACGGATGCCAGTCCAAAGACCGCTCCGTACAGACTCAATGCCAATGGCCTTTCCGACGCCGGGAAAATCGCTTGCACCGAGGCGAGCGCCTGAGGCGCCATCACGGCGGCGGTCACGCCCTGCAACGCGCGTCCAAGGATGAGGATCCAGGGCGTCGTCGCCAGGCCGCACATCAGCGACGCGGCAGCGAAGCCCAGCAGGCCCAGGAAAAACATCCGACCGCGACCATACAGATCACCGAGTCGCCCGCCGGTAATCAGCGTCACGGCATAGAGCGTCGCGTAGGACGAAATCACGAGCTGCTCGGCAGAGGACGCGGTGCCCAAGTCCTCCTGTATCGAAGGCAGCGCGACGTTGACGATAAAAAAATCCAGGGGTGGCAAAAACGCACCGACCAGCAAGATGGCGAACATCAACCAGCGCCGGGGCTCCGGCGCTGCGATTTCGAGTTGAGACATGACAGGCATCCTGTGTGGAAACTCAGGTTTCACGACGAATGAACGGCCGGGTCCTGTCGAGCAAGCGTTTCGCCCGCTCGTGCCAGGCCGGTGGGTCCCAATTTAGGGGATCGCGCCTGGTCTTTCGCCTCACAAAAATGCACGGCCATCGTTCATTCGTGTCAGTGCCGCGCTGCTCCGATGACGGTCACCATGGACAAGGTCGATTCAGACGACACTTTTATCAGCGACTGAGGAGTCAGACATGTCAGGTAAATTCAGCGATCAGGTTGCTGCGGTGACCGGCGGGTCCACGGGGATCGGATTTTCCATCGCACAAGCCTTGATCGCCGAGGGCGCCAAGCGCGTTTACATCACCGGAAGGGCAGCGGACACGCTGGAGGCGGCGGTTGCCGAACTCGGCGACAAGGCCGTCGCGGTGGTGTCGGATGTCTCGCGTCAGGCGGATCTCGACGCACTCAAGGCGACGATCGAAGCACGGAACGACCGGCTGGACGCTGTATTCGCGAATGCCGGGATCTGTGAGAAAAATCCGGTCGGAGAAACCAACGAGGCCGCTTACTACGCCATGTTCGACGTCAATGTCAAAGGTGTGTTCTTCAGCGTCCAAACGCTTCTGCCCTTGATGAAAGACGCGTCGTCCATCGTTTTGACCGCTTCGATCTGTTCCAGCAACGGCATGGAAGGATTGAGTCTGTACAACGCTTCCAAGGCGGCGGTGCGATCGTTTGCACGCACGTGGGCCAATGAACTCAAGCACCGCAAGATCCGCGCGAACGTACTGAGCCCCGGCTTCACCCGCACACCGCTGATGGACAACGGTCTGAAAATGAGCGAAAGCGACATTGCCGCGCTGCGCCAACATGTTGAGCAAATCACGCCATTGGGCTACATGGCACAACCTGAAGAGATCGCCAGTGCGGCATTGTTTCTGGCCTCCGACGACGCTAGATACGTGAACGGCGTGGAGCTGATGGTCGACGGTGGATTGTCACAGATCTGAGGTCTCATTGCGCTTCAACAGTGACGCCTTCAGTGTCGGCGTGCAATCCATTGCAGGACGTCCTGTTCGAGTGTTCTGGAAACGTTGTCAGACCCCTCGCCCGAAGTTCTAAGGGGCAAGGGTGTTCTTCCGGCCCAGAGGCAGCTTCCGTTCACCAGGAGAACTTCAACTCGACGCCCAGGTAATTGCTGTCATGGCCTCCGGCATCGCGCACCGTCTGTCCGACGTCGTAGTGAACCGCTTCGATGGCGCCGCTCAGATTGCCGGTGAACGCGTAATCGGTGCGCAGCTGACCATACGCGCCCGTCCAGCGACTGCCCTGTCCGGCTGTCCCGGCCACCGCGATGTTCGGCTGCGTGTACACGGCGTCCTTGGTGGTCTCGCGCCACTGCAAACCCATTGCAGTCTGCACGCTCAGCTTGGCGATGGGTTTGACAGTAATCGACGGCTTCACATGCAGGATGTTGGCGTAGCCGGTATAGCCGCCCAGGGAAAAGTAATAGCCGTTGGGAAACAGCGGATTGAACGTCCCCACCGTGCCATCGCCGTTCTGCCTGTCGCCCGAGGCGGCATCCAGTTGCAGGCCGATTCGAGGCGTCCAGGTCACGTCGGAAAAGGTGTAACCCACGCGGCTGCCACCCGCCCAGGCACGGATGCTCTTGGAACCGACTGAACCTGTCTGGCCCATTGCTTCCAGATCCCAGTCATAACCCTCGGCCGCACCGGCCAGGCGGGCGTCTAAGATATTCCGGTGTTCGGCACCGGTGGCGTCCAGGTAACTCGCGTCGTCACGTTCATACAGCCCGACATAAGCCGACAGCTCGTTGCTGCCACCCACCAGACGCTCGGCCCGCAGCATGTGGAAACGAAATTCGTGGTTGGAACGGTCGTCGAAATGCCGCTCGTCCTGGTATTGCACAGGCCGGCTGGCAATCGCGATGAAGCGCCACAGCCCGGTTTCCCAGTCCGCCCACAAGGCATCGAAGGACTGCCGCACGTTCGGCCCGTCGCGTGAAGAAATGAAACGCTGCAAGTCGAAGGCAAAATCCTGCCGACCGACACGCGCCTTGAACGTATTGTCGCCCAGCTTCCTGGTGTATTCGAGAAACGCCAGGCGCAGGTCGGTGCGGTTCTGGTCTGCGCCGCCGAGGGTGGTCTTGTCGTAGGCGCGCACGTCTTCGAGCTGGGTGAACAGCCGCCAGTTCTCGTTGAAATGCAGATCGGCATGGACCTGAAAGCGCTGCAACAGATAGGCATCGCGAGCGACATTGCGGGTGCCGAAAGCGCTGGCGTCGTTCATCTCGAAACGCTCACGCAACGTGCTGCCCAGCGACAGATAGGTCTGCGGATCGTCGGTGGACAGCGAGATATATTTCAGGCTGTCCAGCGGTTCGGTTCTGAGCGTCGGATCGGCCAGTACCGACCAATCCTCCTGCCAGCGATTGGTCTTGATCGCCGGCCTTGTTTCGGCGGTAGCAGCACTGGCGTGGGGGCTGACCAGAGGCAGCGCCACGACCAGACAGACACCACTCAGACCTGTGGCAAATCGGATACTGGCCATCGGTCAACCGGCTGTTGCGAGCTGATGAATTTCAGCCACGTAACCGCCCGGGAACTCAACCAGCGCAGCCGTGCGACCCTGGCTGTTGACCGGCTCGACGATCACTTTGACGCCCGCTGCTTTCGCCTTGTTCAGGGTGTCCTGCAGGTTGCTGACTTCATAGCCGGTGTTGTCATGGCCAAACGGATACGGCAAGTGGCCATCGGTGGCGAGCACGACCATTTTGCCAAACGACGACTCGATGCGGATGCGATGGTAAGTCCCGTCAGCGCGACCGATTTCAGCGCCTGGCGCTTTTTTGTCGTCGCTTACAACTTTGCCGTGGGAGAACGCGAGGAAGGATTTGACGAACGCCGCGGCGCGATCATTGGAGACGTACACGCGGTTTTCCGGAATGCTCTGGAACGGCGCGTAATTCGGCACTTTGGTGTGCCAGTAAAGTTGCATGTTCACGCCGCCCGGCCACTGCACCACGGCGTCACGGCCGATGGGGTCCGGGAAATCCGAAACGATCACATCAGCACCGGCCATGCGCGCTTGCTTGATCGCCAGGTCCATGTCCTTGACCAGATAACCATTGCGTTCCTGGCCGAACGGGTGCGGAATCGGGGTCTTGAAACCGAACAGGGAAACGGTGCCCACTGGGGTCTGGATCAGCTGCGAAGTGGTGCTGCTCGGCACCGGAAGCACATTGACCACGACCTGTGGCGTGCTTTGCCCGCCAAAGGTGGCCGTGAAGCTCTGAACGAAACGATCGACATCCGCTGGCGCGACGTACACATGGGTGGTGTCGTATTGCGGGGCTACCGCAACCGCTGCCGCTGCCGACTGAGCGAACGCTGCCGTCGGGGCAACCACCGCAGCCATCGGGCCGGCAAGGCCGAACAGCGTGGCTGAAATCATCAGTAATCTTGCGCGCATGCACATCATCTCCGGGAAAGGGCAGACACCATCGTCCGCACGCTGACCTGAAGAGGATTGAATAGACGTGCTATTTGGCGGATTGGGCATGATCGGAGGCCTGTGCCCCACAGATTCATTGGCCTTTTAAGGAAGAAACTCAGTTCTATTTGTGGTCCTGTTACTGACGTGACTTAACGGGACGGGTCCGAAGGCATTCCAGATGATTGTGAAAAAATTCAAAAAATACTGAAAACCTACGCGGTCATCTTGTCGCCGTTCGCGTGAGAAACCTCCGAAACGACGACCATCCCTCCGACAACCCTTTGATTCTGTTCCCTAATCCCGGACAATCGCGCCCCTTTCCCTGTAGAGAACCGGTCAGGGGCGCAGACTGCCAAGCTTTTCGATGCGCTTTTGACCTTGTAGCTATCACCGGCAACGGAGAATCGACCGGATGAATGAACAGGCCAACAGCGTCGAACCACGTATCGACGCCGCGCCCGCGAGCGTGACGACGGAATTGACCGCATGGAACCGCCACGACACCACCTGGATGCTCGGGTTGTTTGGCACGGCCATCGGCGCCGGCACGTTGTTTCTGCCGATCAACGCAGGCATCGGAGGATTCTGGCCGTTGCTGATCCTCGCTTTGCTCGCGTTCCCCATGACGTTTTACGCGCACCGCGGGCTGACCCGTTTCGTGCTGTCCGGGCGTGCGGGTGCGGACATTACCGAAGTCGTCGAGCAGCATTTCGGCAAGCAGGCCGGCGCGCTGATCACCTTGCTGTATTTCTTCGCCGTGTTCCCGATTCTGCTGATCTACAGCGTCGCGCTGACCAACACCGTCACGAGCTTTCTCGAACACCAGCTTCACGTTGAGCCGCCGCCACGCGCGGTGCTGGCGCTCGTGCTGATTCTGGGCCTGCTGGCCGTGGTGCGGTGTGGCGAGCGACTCATCGTCAAGGCCATGAGCCTGATGGTCTATCCGTTCATCGTCGCGTTGTTGTTCCTGGCGGTGTTCCTGATCCCCCACTGGACGGGCGGCATTCTCTCCACTGCGTCGAGTGTGCCCGCGCCTTCGGCCTTTGTGCACACGTTGTGGCTGGCGATTCCGGTGATGGTCTTCTCCTTCAACCACTCGCCGATCATTTCCGCGTTCGCGGTCGATCAGAAGCGTCAGTACGGTGAGCAGGCAGAGCGGCGTAGCTCTCAGATCCTGGCTCGCGCACACGGGCTGATGGTCGTCATGGTGCTGTTTTTTGTGTTCAGTTGCGTGCTGACCTTGTCGCCGGAGCAACTGGCCGAGGCCAAGTCGCAAAATCTGTCGATCCTGTCGTACCTGGCCAACCACTTCAGCAACCCGACCATCGCGTTCGCCGCACCGTTGATTGCGTTCGTGGCGATCACCAAATCATTTCTGGGGCACTACATCGGCGCCAGCGAAGGCTTGAAAGGACTGATCGTGAAAAGCGGTCATCGTCCGTCGCCACGCTGGCTGGACCGTCTGACGGCTGCGTTCATGCTGGTGGTCTGCTGGCTGGTGGCAACGCTTAACCCGAGCATCCTGGGCATGATCGAAACCCTGGGTGGTCCGGTGATCGCCGCGTTGCTGTTCCTGATGCCTATGTACGCCGTGCGCAAAGTGCCGGCCATGCGTCAGTACGCTGGCAAGCTGTCCAACGTGTTCGTCGTGGCGGTCGGTCTGGTCTCGATCTCGGCCCTGGTGTATTCGCTGCTGCCGTAAATGTGCCGACCGTCCGGAACCTGATTCACCCCACGGTCCTCGCTTGCGCGGTATGGATGATGGCAACATGATGTTGCCATCTTCTTGCTCTCTGGATACCGCAACCATGAGTGACGAATCTCTGCCTCAAGGCACTGACAGCGATGTCTATAAAACCCTGCTCGAGTCGACCAAAGCCATCCCCTGGCGGATCGACTGGGCCAGCATGACGTTCAGTTACATCGGCCCGCAGATCGAGCAATTGCTGGGCTGGGAGCAGGGCAGTTGGGTGGGCGTCAACGACTGGGTCGAGCGCATGCACCCGGACGATCGTGATTACGTGGTCAACTTCTGCGTGTCGCAATCGAAGGCCGGTGTCGATCACGAAGCCGATTACCGCGCATTGACCAAGGACGGCGAATACGTCTGGATCCGCGACGTGGTGCATGTGGTGCGCAAGAACGGTGAAGTCGAAGCGTTGGTCGGTTTCATGTTCGACATCAGCGAGCGCAAGAAAACCGAAGAGCATCTGGTGCGTCTGCAGAAACAACTGGAGGCGTTTTCCTATCAAGACGGCCTGACAGGCATTGCCAACCGGCGCATGTTCGACACGGTGCTTGAGCGTGAATGGGGCTTTGCACAGGAAACCAGACAACCGATATCGCTGATCATGATGGATATCGACTACTTCAAGCAGTACAACGACCACTACGGCCACATCAAGGGTGATGAAGCGTTGCGTACCGTCGCCAAGACGTTGTCGCAGGCGGCCAATAACCCGCGTGATTTCATCGCCCGTATCGGCGGCGAAGAGTTCGTCTGGTTGCTCCCCGAAACCACCCAGGACCAGGCACGCAGGGTGGCGGAAAAATGCATGCAACTGGTTCGTCAGCAGCAGATTCCTCATGAAAAATCAGAGGTGTCACCGTTGTTGACCCTCAGTCTGGGTGTTGGCACCGTCGTCCCCTCCGCCTTGGAAAACGCGGTTTCGTTCATCGAGAAGGTGGACGCCCTGTTGTACGTCGTCAAACGTAACGGACGCATGCGCGCCGAGTACGCTGAATTCTAAGGCGTTCGCTTTGTTTTATGACCAGCGGGTCGTGAATCGACGAGTGGTTCACTGAGCTGGTCTATAGTTTCCCGGCGCTTACGCGCATCTTTGGACAGGGAGGCTCAAACATGGCTGACAACTCCGTTGTATTGACGAGCGCTGAGGTTTTCGACTCGTCCGTGTCGTTCAAACCTACTGACTTTCCCCGTCTTGGGAGGGCCAGAGCGGAGTCAGGCAATTTCGAGCTGAGCGAACTGAAACCCTGGTTCACGCTTGTGGACGACGAGGAAGAAGAGGAGGAATAAACACTTTGATACCGCCGAGAAAGACCAGGGGTGTCACTGATGTGCGCCTCTGGTCTCCCGTATTGCAGTCAAATTCCCTTCCTTTCATCCCCGCCCTGATGACTTACGCGATGGTGTCGACCACGCCGCCGTCCACGCGCAACGCCGCTCCGGTGGTTGCTGACGCCTGTTTCGATGACACGTAGACCACCATGTTCGCCACTTCATCGACGGTGGCCGCGCGCTGAATGATCGAGCTGGGGCGATGCGCCATGACAAACGCTGCGGCGGCTTCTTCCAGCGACTCACCGGTTTTTTCGACCTCTTCCTTGAGCATGTCCGCCACACCTTCGGACAAGGTCGGACCGGGCAATACGGCGTTCACCGTAACGCCAGTGCCAGCCATGCGTTTGGCCAGGCCGCGCGAGATCGACAGGTTGGAGGTCTTGGTAAAGCCGTAATGGATCATGTCGGCCGGGATGTTCAGGGCTGACTCGGACGAAATGAAGACAATGCGGCCCCAGCCGCGCTTGGCCATGTCGTCCGCATAAGCGCGGGACAGACGCACGCCAGACATCACATTGACGTCGAAGAAGCGTTGCCAGACGTCATCAGGTGTTTCAAAGAAGTCCTGTGGACCGTAGATCCCGACGTTGTTGATCAGAATGTCGACCTGCGGCACCGCCTTGACCAACGCTTCACAGCCCGCAGCGGTGCCGACGTCAGTCGCCACGCCTCGCAGCATCGCGCCGGGGACATCCTGCTTCAGCCGACTCACCGCCGCGTCCACCGCCTCCTGCTTACGCCCATTGACGATCACTTCGGCGCCCGCTTCAGCCAGACCTTTGGCGATGGCATACCCGATGCCCAGCGTGGAGCCCGTTACCAGCGCCGTTTTACCGGTCAAATCGATGTTCATGTTCGATGTCTCCGTGAGGTCGAAAGAATGATGGAGTGCTGCAATCTGCTTGGGCTCAGGCGAGTGTAGGCTGGATCGGGCAGAGCGCTTTTCTGATTTGTCCCGCGAAGGGCACTGATCGTTCCCACGCTCCGCGTGGTAACGCCTTCCTGACGCTCTGCGTCAGTCCTTTCAACGCGGAGCGTCGGAAGATGCATTCCCACGCGGAGCGTGAGGAACGATCAAACGTTGACGGCGGCTTCCACCGATATAGCCCGGTCAGCCTGATTGACTTTCCCGCAGACACGCACGCATGATCCTGCTCGTTTATGATCGATTCAGCCTGTTGTCGAGGTCTTTTATGTCAGCCAATCCCGAGGCCTTTCCAGGCGAGCGTCAGCGTCTGATCACCGAGCGCCTGGCCGTGCACGGTCGGGTGATTGCCGCCGATCTGGCGACTGAGTTCAAGGTGTCCGAGCATTCGATTCGCCGTGATCTCGGCGCGCTGGCCGCCGCAGGGCTGTGCAAGCGGGTGTACGGCGGGGCGATTTCGCTGGCGTCGGACGGGCCGCTGACGGCGCGCATCGAGCAGGAACCGAACCGCAAACGCGCATTGGGCGTGGCGGCGGCCGGGCTCATCAGTGCCGGACAGCATGTGTTCATCGACGGAGGGTCGACCAATCTGGCGATCGTGCGAGCCATCGATCCGCACAGCGCGCTGACCGTGACCACCAATTCGCCTGTGCTGGCGGTGGAGCTGATGAAGTTACCGCAGGTGGAGGTGATTCTGCTGGGCGGTCGCCTCAGCCCGATTGCGGGAAGCACCTACGGCTTCACGACGATTCAGCAATTGGCGCACTTCAACTTTGACCTCTGTTTCCTGGGCGCTTGCGCGCTGGACGCCGTCAAGGGCGTGACCGCGTTCGACATGGATGTGGCCGAGTTCAAGCGGGCGGTGGTGGCGCGCAGCGGGCAGGTGGTGGTGGCGGTGATCAATGAGAAACTGTCGAGCATCGCCCACTATCAGGTCGCGCCGTGTGAGGACGTCGGGGCGCTGGTGGTCGAGCATGATGCGCCAGCGGACAGGCTGGAGCTGTTTCGCGGTAAGGTCGCTCATATCGTCAAGGCGCAGCCGGGTTCCTGACCGACGCTCTGCTAGGTTTTCGTTGCGCCTTGCCAGATTTCGGTCCGGTTACGTCCTTCATGCTTGGCGATATACAGCGCCGCATCCGCGCGTTCCACGAAGGTTTCCATGGTAGGGCATTCTTGGACCTGACAGCCGTAGACCCCCAGGCTGATACTGACGATGCCGCTCGGATTACCCTGATGCTCGATGGCGCGTGCCAGCACCGCCAGGCGAATTTTTTCCGCGAGTAAATAAGCGCCGGGCGCTTCGCTGTACGGCAGGAAAACGGCCATCTCTTCACCACCGTAGCGCACCGCCAGATCGCCGGTCCGGTTGAGGTTGCCACGAATGCACTCGGCCACGGCGACAATGCATTTGTCGCCCGCGACATGGCCGTAGTTGTCGTTGTAGCTCTTGAAGAAATCGATGTCGATCATGATCAGGCTCAACGGGTGCTGGTTGGGCTGGCCTTTGGGGAACTCGAGTCCGAGGATTTCATGGAAGTGACGTCGATTCGCCAGTCCGGTGAGGCTGTCTTGCAAGGCCAGTTTCTCCAGCGAGTGGCTGGCGATTCTGAGTTGTGATTCGGCGTTGAGACCGAACCGAATCTGCTGAAAGAGCAGCACACCGAACAGCAGGTTGGCGACCACGATGCACACAATAATTGCCAGCGAGCGCCACGCGTACTGCCGCCACTCGTCGAGCACTTCATGTTCCGAGAGGCCGGCCATGGCCATCAGCGGGTATCGGTCCAGACGTTTGTAGCCGTACAGCCGTATCTCGTGGTCGAGGACCGACGCCACCGTTGCTGTGCCTTCATAGCGCTCTTTAAGGTGTTTACGAAACAACTCCCCGTCGGCGATGGAGGCACCGCGCACGTTTTCCAGCGATGGCCGGCGCGCCAGGACGGTGCCGTCCGCCAGCGTCAAGGTAATCACCCCCCGATTGCCGATGTCGAAACGGTCGAAGAACCGATCGAAATACGCAAGCTCGATGGTCGCCAGTACCACGCCAGCAAAATGACCTGCCGAGTCGTTAACCCGTCGCGAGATGGGAATGATCCAGTCGTTAGTGGTGCGGCTGCGAATGGGTTGGCCAATATGCGGCAGGTTGCTGTCGATGGCTTTGTGAAACTGGAAATATTCGCGGTCGGTGTTGTTGGCGCCGGGGGGAGTGTGGTTCAGCGAGGTGGCAGCCCAGTTGCCGTCTTTGTCGTAGATGAACAAGCCCTGAATCTGCTCGACGCTGGCAGCAGTGGCGTGCAGGTAGTCGTGCATACGCGAGCTCGTGGCCGCGCCGAAGCCGTCGTAGGCCAGGCGTTCGACGATACCCGCCACCGGAATATCGGCCTGATTGAACGTGTCGTCGGCTTGCTGTGCCATCGAACGCGAGAGGTTGGCCACGTTGGTATTGGCCATCTTCAACTCATGGGTGCGCGTCTGACGCAACTGCCACAGCGTGATGCTGGTGATGGACAGGCACACCAGCACGGTAAAGAATCCCGCCAGCCACAACACAGGCATGCGCTTAAGACGCCTGTTCCTGGCGTCGAAGTCCGTTCCTTCTACTTGTCTCAATCCCCACCCTCACTGACGCCCACGATTTCAGACCCACCGTGTGTGACGAATGCTCCCTGATCCGTGGCACACGGTATCGCACAACAGCGACCGTCTGACACAGAGAGTAGGACAAGTCGGGGATTTTGAACGCAAAACTGTCGCCAGAGATGAGGCTATGGAGCGTCGGAACAATCAGCTTGCTCGCGAGGGGAGTGAGCCAGTTTCATCAAAGGTGAATGACAAACCGCATTCGTCAGCAAGCTGACTCCCACCGGTTTTATGTTCATTCAACGATTGAGGCGTTGAATCTAAACAGCGCAAAGCGCGCTCTGGCTTTTGATCTTCATACCGCAGCAGGCCAGACACCACAAAGCGCGACTTGGGTGCAGGCCAAACGCCGACGACGCGTAGTGGGCCGAGCGGCATGGATGCCGCGAGAGCGCCGTCAGGACATGGATGTCCGTTCGGCGCGGGCCCACGGAGCGTCGTCGGAGTGCGGGTACCCGACGAAGTCGGGCCTAACCAGGAGCCGGACCCTTGGCTGCCTCTTGAAACAAAGAGGGGGGTCCTTTCAAGTAACCCGCCGAAGGCGGAACAGT
>NZ_FOEO01000043.1 GCF_900110765.1 Pseudomonas sp. NFACC02 | reverse complement strand
GCCCGCGCCGAACGGGCATCCATGCCCTGACGGCGCTCTCGCGGCATCCATGCCGCTCGGCCCACTGCGCGTCGTCTGCGTTTGGCCTGCACCCAAGTCGCGATTTGTGGTGTCTGGACTGTCGTGTACAAGAGCAACGCTGGCTGGAGCTAACGCTCCTCGCTTTCTTTGATGCGTGCATCAATCCTTCGCACGCCACCCTGTAGGAGCGTGGCTTGTCTCTGGGCCGCATCCGGACGATCTGGCGCGCAGCGGCAGCAAAATCAGGCGACTTGGTTATACCTGACACTCCGCATGCATCGGGTTTGCTGCCGGTTCCCGGCAGATCGCGGGGCAAGCCACGCTCCTACGCCCTGCGGGCAGAAGCGGAGTTGTGATAAACGCTTGATCCCGATCTGACGGTATGCCGCGTGCTGCTGAATCACGCTCCTACAGGGGTGTTGCATTGATCGTTCCCACGCTCTGCGTGGTAACGGTTGGCTGGACGCTCCGCGTCGGTGTGACGCGGAGCGTCACGGCATGCATACCCACGCAAAGCGTGGGCACGATCAATCACTGGGGGGCGGTGGGCGTTCCAGCCGGTCACTCCACCGCCGTGCGCAGTTTCTCGCTGCGCCCACGCAGCCATTCCAGGGCGAGCAGCAGCACCACCGAGAAGCCGATCAGCAAGGTCGCGGCAGCCGCGATGGTCGGGCTGAGGTTTTCGCGGATGCCGCTGAACATCTGCCGTGGCAGCGTCGCTTGTTCAGGACCTGCGAGGAACAGCGTCACCACGACTTCGTCGAACGAGGTCGCAAAGGCAAACAAGGCGCCGGAAATCACGCCCGGTGCAATCAAGGGCAAGGTCACGCGACGGAAAGCCGTTAACGGCGACGCGCCGAGGCTGGCGGCCGCCCGCACCAGGTTGTAGTTGAAGCCTTGCAGCGTGGCCGACACGGTGATGATCACGAACGGAACACCCAACACGGCGTGCACCAGGATCAACGAGGTGTAGCTGTTACCCAGCCCCAAAGGCGCGAAGAACAGGTAACTGGCAACCCCCACGATAACCACCGGCACGACCATCGGCGAGATGACCAGCGCCATCACCAGCGACTTGCCGGGGAAGTTGCTGCGGGTCAAACCGATCGCCGCCAACGTCCCGAAGCCCATGGCCAGAAGGGTCGCAGCCGGTGCAACGATCAGGCTGTTCTTCAACGAACGCATCCACTCGGCCGAACCGAAGAAGTCCTGGTACCAGTGCAACGAGAAGCCTTGCAGCGGATACACCAGAAAACTGCCCGAGTTGAACGACAACGGTACGATGACCAGCACCGGCAACACCAGGAACAACAGAATCAGCCCGCACAGGATGCGCAGTGCGTAGTACCAGACCCGCTCGATGGGCGAGGAATAAGGGCTCAACATGTCAGTCTCCTCAGCTCAAACGCAGGCGGCTGGCGCCGACGAGCCAGCTATAGATCAGGTACAGCACGACGGTCGCCAGCAGCAGCAAGCCCCCCAACGCCGTCGCCATACCCCAGTTGATGCTGGTGTTGGTATAGAAGGCCACGAAGTAGCTGACCATCTGATCGTTCGGGCTGCCCAGCAACGCCGGGGTGATGTAGTAACCGATGGCCAGAATGAACACCAACAGGCAGCCTGCGCCGACACCGGCATAGGTCTGTGGGAAGTACACCCGCCAGAAGCTGGCGAACGGGTTGCAACCCAGCGAGATAGCCGCGCGCATATACGTCGGCGAGATGCCTTTCATGACGCTGTAGATCGGCAGGATCATGAACGGCAGCATGATGTGGACCATCGAGATGTAGACGCCGACCCGGTTGAACACGAGCTCCAGCGGTTTATCGATGATGCCCAGCGCCATCAGGGCACCGTTGATCAGACCGCTCGACTGCAGCAATACGATCCATGCCGCGACGCGCACCAGAATGGAGGTCCAGAACGGCAACAGCACCAGAATCATCAACAGGTTGCTTTGACGTGCCGGCAGATTCGCCAGCAGGTACGCCAGCGGATAGGCCAGGACCAGGCAGATCACGGTGATCACCAGGCCCATCCAGAAAGTGCGGGCAAAGATATCGATGTAGATCGCCTGATCAGGGGTCGCTGGCGCCACCTCACCGAGGTCGTCGATGCGATGGTCCACAGCGGCCAGCAAGTAATAAGGGGTGATGCTTGAGGTGTTGCGACGGATCGCCTGCCAGTACGCAGGATCACCCCAGCGCTCATCGACCGCTTCCAGCGCTTCCTTATAAGAAGCAGGCTCTTCCTTGAACGGAACCGCGCGGGCCGTTTTCGCCAACAGGCTGCGGTAACCGGCCAGTTCCTGGTTCAGACGCTTGGACAAATCGCCCAATGTCTGATTCTTGCGGGCCTCGGCCAGATCCTGACTCGCGGCCTTGTAGACCGACTCCGGCGGCAGGCCTTTGCCATCCCACTTCGACACTTCAACCACGGTCAACGGCATGCCGCTAACCACTTCAGGGTTGTTCACGCTCTTGTAGAGCAGCGCCGCAATCGGCACCAGAAACACCAGCAACAGGAAAATCGCCAATGGCGCGATCAACGCCTGAGCCTTCCAGCGATTGACGCGCTCGGCACGGGCCAGGCGTTGCTTCAAGGTCGGGCTGGCGCCTTCAGTCAGGGGCACGGCGGTGGCCATAGCGAACTCCGAAATCTTTCAACAAAGGATGCGGCTGTTCAATCGATGAGAGAAAGCAGGCACATCCGGGTCTGACGCAAAAATGGCATGGACGCAAATCGGTCTGTGTGCGGCTTGCTGGCGAAGAGGTCAGACCAGACCCCGCGAGGTTGAATGATTCTCCGCATTCGCCAGCGAGCCGCCCACACGTTCTGACCAGGCGGGTTATCGCAGATGACTTACTTGGCAGCCCAGGCGTTGAAACGCTGTTCCAGCGACTCACCATTGTCGGTCCAGAAGCTCACGTCCAACTGCACCTGATCCTTGATATTCTCAGGCGTGGTTGGCATGTTTTTCTGATTTTCCGCTGTCAGCAGGGCAACAGCTTGAGAGTTGGCCGGGCCATAGGCGATATTCTCGGAATAGGTCTTCTGTTGCTCAGGCTTGAGGGTGTAGGCCAGAAACTTCTTGGCTTCCTCGGCGTTTTTCGCGCCTTTAGGAATAGCCCAAGAGTCGAAATCGTAGACGCCACCGGTCCAGACCACTTTCAAGTTGCTTTCCTTCTGCACGGCAGCGATGCGACCGTTGTAGGCCGAGCTCATCACGACATCGCCCGACTGCAGGAACTGAGGCGGCTGGGCGCCTGCTTCCCACCACTGAATGTTTGGCTTGAGCTTGTCGAGCATCTTGAAGGCACGGTCCTGACCGTCTTTGCTGGCCAGCACTTTGTAGACGTCATTCGGTGCAACGCCGTCAGCCATCAGCGCGAATTCCAACGTGTACTTGGCGCCTTTACGCAGGCCACGTTTGCCCGGGAATTTCTTGGTATCCCAAAAATCAGCCCAACTGGCCGGAGCGGTTTTCAGTTTGTCGGCGTTGTACGCCAACACGGTCGACCATACAAAGAAACCAACGCCGCAGGACTGGATAGCACCTTTTACGTAGTCTTCCTTATTGCCCAGAAGCTTCGGATCGATTTGCTCAAACATGTCTTCGTCGCAACCGCGAGACAACTCAGGCGACTCGACCTCGACCAGATCCCAGTTAACACTCTTGGTGTCGACCATGGCTTTGACCTTGGCCATCTCACCGTTGTACTCACCCGCAATGATCTTGCCGTTGCCTGCTTTTTCCCACGGTGCGTAGAAGGCCTTTTCCTGCGCTGCCTTGTTCGCGCCACCGAAGGAAATGACAGTCAGGTCGGCGGCCATCGCTTGCGCCGCGCACGTCATGCCGACCGATAGAGCGGTGAGCTTCAATGTCTTGAGCATTTGTTTTTCTCTCCACGAACAATGTTGGTTAAGCAATTGGGGGCGATTCGGTCGCCTCTGGGTGCTGCTGTTTGCGACTACTGCGGATGAATCACTGCGCGTCCTGCAAAGGGTCCAACGCGCGCGCGTGTTCGACCTGCCATCCAATGGGCACAACGTCGCCAACGCTCAGCGCCGGATCCAGCTCGGCAATGGGCTGCTTGACGAAGAAATCGGTTTTCCCGGCTACCTCCAGGCGCACACGCACGTGGTCGCCCAGGTAGATGAATTCAGCCACGCGTCCGGAGAAACGATTGACACAGCTCTCGCTCCGGCCATTGAGGTGCACACGCTCGGGACGAATCGACAGGGTGACGGGAGCGCCCGGTACGCCTACGTTGACCGCCAGCGCCTCGACCTTCTCGCCGCGGCTCAGGGTCACCACACAGCGATCACCAGCCTGGCTGAGCAGCGTGCCGTTGATGCGATTGTTCTCGCCGATGAAGTTGGCGACGAAGGTGTTTTTCGGCTCTTCGTACAACGTACGCGGCGGCGCGATCTGTTGAATTTCGCCCTGGTGAAAGACGGCAACGCGGTCGGACATGGTCAGCGCCTCGCCCTGGTCGTGGGTCACGTAAACGACGGTTACGCCCAGACGTTGGTGCAGGTGCTTGATCTCCATCTGCATGTGTTCACGCAGTTGCTTGTCGAGCGCGCCGAGAGGTTCATCCATCAAGACCAACTGCGGTTCGAACACCAGCGCGCGGGCCAGCGCGACACGCTGTTGCTGACCACCGGACATCTGCGCCGGATAACGATGGGAAAGCGCGCCAAGCTGGACCATGTCCAGCGCCTTCTTCACCTTCTCCGCGACGTCGGTCTTGCTCATGCCGCGCACCGACAGCGGGAACGCCAGGTTCTCGGCAACCGTCATGTGCGGGAACAGGGCGTAGTTCTGAAACACCATGCCGATGTCGCGCTTGTGCGGCGGCACGTTGTTGATCGACCGGCCCGCCAGCAGGATCTCGCCCGCAGTCGGGGTTTCGAAACCGGCAAGCATCATCAGGCTGGTGGTCTTGCCGGAACCGGAAGGCCCAAGCAGGGTGAGGAACTCGCCCTTGCGGATGTCCAGGTTGAGGTCTTTGACGATCAGGGCTTCGCCGTCGTAGCTCTTCTGCACACCACGAAAGCAGACCAGAACATCACTTGCCCCAGCGCTTGAATCGACGTTGCTCATTACCCACACCTTTGTTTAATCCACCGTGGGAGCAAGCCTAGAGTAGCCCCCAGACCGCGCAAATCGGGGCGCAGGAGAGATTGTCCTAGGTGCGGTGGAAGGTTCTCTGTAGGAATTGCCCTACACGGATGGCGGGAATAGGCATGCAGTCAGTCAGACGGATTTCGCACGTTGAAACCCATTCGCGGGCAAGCGCGCTCCTACAGGGGATCGTAGTCTTTCTGTGGGAGCGAGCTTGCCCGCGAAGGGGGCATTACGGGCGCTGAAAACGGTCGCTTTCAGACATGTGATCACACCAGCTTGTGCTCCATCGCGTACTTCACCAGCTCTGCCAGCGAAGTGATGTTGAGCTTCTGCATCAGGCGCGCTTTGTGCGTACTGATGGTCTTGCTGCTCAGTGCCAGTTGTTGGGCGATGTCGTTCACGTTGGCGCCTTGAGCCAGGCGCTCGAAGACCGAGAACTCGCGCTCGGACAGCAGCGAATGCAACGGCCGGCTGTCCGTCAGGCCAACCTCGAACACCATGCGATCGGCCAGGTCCGGGTCGATGTAGCGACCGCCTGACGCTACCCGTCGTATTGCAGTCAGCAGCAATGCCGGATCACTGTCCTTGGTGGCGTACCCGGCAGCGCCAATCTTCAAGGCGCGAGCCGCCATTTGCGCCTCGTCATGCATCGAGAGCACCAGAATGGCGGGAGGATTATTCAGTGCACGGATTCTCGGGATGGCTTCCAGACCGTTCACGCCGGGCATGGAAATGTCGAGCAGCACGACCTCGCACTCGATATGACGCAGGCCTTCCAGTAACTGTTCACCATTGCTGGCCTCCCCCACCACCTGCAGGTCCTTGGCAAGACCGATCAACTGCTTGATGCCTTCTCGAACGATGGTGTGGTCTTCGGCGACCAATACACGAATCACTGCACTTGCTCCTGCGCAACCTGTTCCAGCGGAATGTAGACACGCAAGGTTGTGCCTTCGCCCAGCGTGCTGTCCAGATGCAATCGTCCGCCCATGATCAATACCCGCTCGCGCATGCCCACCAGTCCGAACGACGCCGGACGCTCTGCTCGTTGATCGAAGCCTTTGCCGTCGTCGGCCACGCTCATGCACAGCACACCGTTGCTCAGGCTCAGGTTCAATTCGACAGTGTGCGCCTCGGCGTGACGCATGACATTGGTCAACGACTCCTGAAGGATGCGAAACAGACCGATGGCGGTCGCATCCGGCAACGTCGGCAGGTTGTCCGGCACCTGGACCAGACACGGGATCTGCGTGCGCGCTTCAAAACGCCGGGCTTGCCACTCGATGGCCGAAGCGATGCCGGCATCGAGAATCGGCGGTCGTAGCGCCGTCGCGACGTCACGCACCAACTGAAATAACTGGGCGATCAAGCGCTTCATGCTGTTCAGGCGATCCCGCAGCCCGGGATCGAGATCGGCGTAGGCCAGTTCGCACATCGACGTTTCCAGCTTCAGCACGGTCAACATCTGACCCAACTCGTCGTGAACCTCGCGGGCGATGCGTGCCTTTTCCTCTTCCCGAACGGTTTCCAGGTGCGCCGACAAGTCCCGCAGTTGCTCGGCCAGCACCTGCAAGCGGGCTTCGCTTTCCTGCAACGCGGCCAGCGAGCGACGGCGCTCGGTCACGTCGGTGATGAACACCACCAGGTATTCAGCCTCGCGAAAGCGCAAAAAACTCAGCGACACGTCCGCGGGCAGGATGCTGCCGTCCGCGCGAACACAATTGCTTTCGAAACTCTGCGGGGCTTCATCACTGGAGCGTGCGTTTTTCCAGAGATTGAGCCAGCGATCCATGTTCAGGCCGGGCTCGAAATCAATCAACGGCCGATCCACCACGCCGCCCTGCTCATACCCCAGCATGCTTTCCGCCGCCCGATTGGCGTAACGCACGTGGCTGTCCCAGTTGACCCAAAGAATGCCGACGGTGCTTTGGTCGATGGAGAATTGCGCCAGACGCAGTGACTCCTCACCCGCTTGACGTCTGGCGATGTCCTCACGGGCCGCCAACAATTCACGTTCGAGCAGTTGCTGTTGCTTGCGTTGCCAGAACACGATGGCCGCGCTCGCCAACACCAGCACCACCAAGAGCAGCGTGATGTTTTTCCACAGGCCCGGGGAGTCAGTGACTTGCGGGTACTTGGGCTGCAGCCACTGGGCATGCAACTGGTCAAGGTCCTTCGGCGCGATCACGTTCAGCGCGCGACTGATGATCTCGGCAAGCTCAGGCATGTCGCGCCGGGAGGCGACCCGCAGCAGTTGCGGAAAGCCGATGTCCCCCACCACGGCCAGGCCTGCGAACTCGCTTTCACGGGACAAGCGACTGAGTTGCGCCTCGTCCACGATTGCGTATCGTGCCTGCTGGCTCAACAGCAATTGCAACGCCTGACGCTCCATCGGCACGCCCTGCAAATTGAGATGGGTGTAGTTGGAGCGCAGATAGTCCGCGGTGGCGCTGGGCATGCGCACGGCGACGCGCACCTGGCTATCCAGTTTCTCCAGATCGACAACACCTGAGCCATCGCGCTCGCCGACCACCAGTTGTGGCACGCGCATATAGGGGTCGGAGTACAACCAGAGACGAAGACCCGCGGGGGTTTGCGTCAGGCCGGGAGCAAAGTCGATCTCGCCGTCAGCGAGCGCTTTCTCTAGCTCCGCCTGGTCCGCAAAGTGGCGCCAGAGCAACTCGACCTGAAGGGTTCTGGCCATCAGGTTAACCAGATCGACATTGGCGCCCGACAGCACCTGCGCCCGTCGGTCAAATTGCGCATAGGGCGCCTGCAATACCAGCCCGACCCGCAATTGGGCACGTTGATTGAGCCACGCTCGTTGCGAACTGCTGAGCGGGTCGGGCGACGCGGTGGGCACGCCAGCCTGCGCCAGTGAAGAGAGGACGATCAACACCAGAAGCATCAAGCGCGCGCTCGCACCGCCGATAACCCGAAGGCACCGCACGTGGATTCTCAACCCGTCATCTCCACTTCCCTGAATCCTCGTTCAATCATGTGGCGCGCGTGTCGCCCACGTGCTCGCCGATACCGGCCTGACAAACCGTCATCAACCCATTAGGCTGCCGGAATTGTTTCTGGCTTTTGGAATATCCGATGTCCTACACCATTCGCGCAATGTTTCCCGCGATTTGCCTGACGCTGATACTACCTTGCTCGCAGATCGCGATGGCGGCAGATCCTGCGCCGGCCAAAGATGCCAAGCCCGCCGAAACGCCTATTGAGCGCGCTCCCCTGCCCTCACGCAGCCAGGAAGATGCGCTGGCGCTGGAGCGCTCGGTGCCACAAGCCGAACAACAACAGTTGCAGGCTGGCGACGACCGCTTCCTGGCCTTGTGGAAGCCCGCCAATGTCGACGAACCCAAGGGCGCGGTGGTGATTGTGCCCGGCGCGGACGAATCGCCTGACTGGCCCAACGCCGTAGGACCGTTGCGTCGCAAGTTCCCTGACGTGGGTTGGTCGAGCTTGAGTCTGAGCATGCCGGACGCCTACAACGACGTTTTCGCACGCGCCGCCGACCCGGCTCCAACGGGTGACAAAGCACCTGCCGACAAGACCAAGGACGAACAGGCCAAGGCGCCCGATCCAGCCGCCGCAGCCGAAGCCGATGCGGCCGCTGCTGCCGAACAAGCGGCGGCGCAAGCGGAACTGACCAAAGCCCACGCGGAAAAAATCTTCGCCCGTATCGACAGTGCCGTGGCGTTCGCTCAACAGAACAAAGCGCGTACCGTCGTATTGTTGGGTCATGGCACAGGCGCCTACTGGGCTGCGCGGTACATGAGCGAACACGCTTCGCCTGCCATTCAGAAACTGGTGCTGGTGACAGCGGTCGACACCGGAAACGATACGCCGTCATTGCTGGAGCTGATACCGAACCTGAAAGTCGCCACAGCGGACTTCGTCAACAAGGAGCGAACCGTCCCGCGTCAGCAGGCCCAGGATCGCCTGGATGCAAGCAAACGCGTGAAAAACGCACGCTTCACGCAAGTCACGCTGAGCTCGATTCCAGGTAACCCGGCGATGGAACAGGATCAACTGTTCCGCCGTGTGCGCGGGTGGCTTGAAGGGCAGTAGGTTCGCGGAAGGCTTGCTGGCGAATGCGGTGGGTCAGCCACATCCACAGTGACTGACACACCGCCTTCGTCCGAATTGCGGCCCATACCCTCGTAACCTCGGACAGCTCCTACAGGGTTCGTGTCGTTCCGAATACCTAAGCACGCCACTGATACGGTGGGAGTGAGCTTGCTCGCGAATGCAATGGGTCAGCAACATCTATGGCAACTGACACACCGCTTTCGCGGCCCTCGTAACCTCGGACGGCTCCCACAGGGTTCGTGTCGGTCCGAATACATGAGGACGACGCCGATACTGTGTGATCCGGCTCAAAAATCAGACGGAAACAGGTTCACCGAAACCCGCGCTTGTCCTTGATCACGGCATAGGCACTGTGCAGCTCTCGCGTTCTTTCAGTCGCATCACGCACCTGCAGTGGATTGGCACCCAGGCCGGCGACCTTGTCTGGGTGGTGACGGCTCAATAAGCGGCGGTACGCACGCTTGATCTGTGCGGGCTCCGCATCTGCCCTGACGCCCAGCAGGCGCAACGCCTCTTGATACTCGCCACCACTGCTCGCCGGCGCACGCGCTCGCTGTTCGTCTTCCTTCGAGGACAGCGCCTCAACCTTGTCGGCAGGCCAGCCCAGCCATTTGCCCCACAGCACGATCAACTCACGCTCCGCGCGCGTGGCCTTGCCGTCTGCCCAGGCCATACGCCAGCAGGCGCGCAACACCCCTTCGGCCGCATTTGGCTGCGGTTTCAGCCGTGTCAGGTGTACGCGCAGATTATCGCGACCGTCCTTACCGCGATTGAACGCCGCAATCGCCCGGCGCTTGGCGGGATCGCTCATGTCCATTCGCTGCATCTCGATGCGCGCTTGTTGAATATGACCGTCAACGACCCGGCCGTCACTTTTGGCCAGCCGACCCAGCAAGATGAAAATCAGCTCATCGTCACGCGGAACACTGCGTCCGCTGATGCGCTCACGCAGTTCGGCCAGGCTCTGCACATGCAGGCGCCGGTCAAGCGCCTGCCCCAACAAAGCCCCCAGCATGGCGCCCGGAATGCTCGCAATCGCATACCCGACGCCACCGCCCATCACAGTAAAAGGCCAGAGCATCTAGGGTTTCACCGCAAGAATCTGTTCGACTTCCGCCAAGCGTTCATGGGTTCCGACATCCACCCAGCGCCCGGTGAAATGCTCACCGGTCACTCGCCCCTTGCCCATCGCGTCGCGCAACAACGGCGCGAGCTTGAACGCCCCCGCGTTGCAGCCGGCGAATAGTTGTGGGTGCAAAATGGCAATGCCGCTGTAGGTTAGCCGCGGCAGGCTGGCGTCATCCCGAACCTCGCCACCCACCAACGCGAAATCACCGGCAGGGTGATGCAGCGGGTTGTCCACCAAGACCAGGTGCGCCAGACCGTTGATCGGCGCCTTCAGTGGCGCGAAATCGCAATCGGTCCAGATGTCGCCGTTGACCACCAGAAACGGTTCATCGCCCAGCAACGGCAGCGCACGAAAAATGCCTCCGCCGGTTTCAAGCGGCTCGCCTTCGGGCGAATAGGCGATGTTCAACCCCAGACGCTGCCCGTCGCCCAGGTAATCCTCGATCTGCTGGCCGAGCCAGGCGTGGTTGATCACCACCTCAGTGAAGCCCGCCGCCTTAAGCGCGCGCAGGTGGTATTCGATCAACGGGACACCCCCGGCACGCACCAGCGGCTTGGGCGTGTGCAGGGTCAGCGGGCGCAGGCGCTCGCCTTTGCCTGCGGCCAGAATCATCGCTTTCATGCGTCCCTCTTCCAGACAGTCTTCACATCCATTCCTTAAAACGATGGCTTATTGCTTTGACTGACCGAGACTGGTCAGCAGGTTGCTCAACTCCACCAGTTCCGGCCGGCGCGCGAGCACGGCTTCTATATAAGAGAAGAAGCGCGGTACGTCGGCAATGTAACGCGGCTTGCCATCCCGATGGCAGATGCGCGCAAAAATACCGATCACCTTCAAATGACGCTGTACGCCCATCAAATCGCTGGCACGACGAAACTCGTTGAAATCCTCTTGCACGGGAATGCCCAAGCCACCCGCTTTGTCCCAATACACTTTTAGCCAGTTTGCGACGCGCTCTTCCGGCCAGCTCAGGAAGGCATCCTTGAACAGGCAAGTGATGTCGTAGGTCACCGGGCCGTATACCGCATCCTGAAAGTCCAGCACGCCAGGGTTCTGCTCGCTGAGCATCAGGTTGCGCGGCATGTAGTCGCGGTGAACCAGCACCTTAGGCTGCGCCAGCGCACTGTCGATCAACAGTTCACTGACCCGTTGCCAACTGGCGTGCTGAGCCGCGTCGAACTCGATACCCAAATGACGCTTCACGTACCACTCAGGAAAAAGCTCAAGCTCACGGCGCAGCAGCGCGACATCGTAACTGGGCAATGGCGCGTCCATCGGCAACCGCTGATAAGCCAGCAATGCATCGATGGCATCGGCGAACAATTGATCGGCATTGTGTTCATCGATGACGTCGAGAAAGGTTTTTCTGCCCAGATCGTTCAGCAGGAGAAAGCCTTGATTCAGGTCTTCGGCATAAATTTTCGGAACATTAATGCCTGATTCGCTCAATAAATGAGCGACATCAACGAAGGGTTTGCAGTTTTCCTGAGGAGGTGGAGCGTCCATCACGATAAAAGTGCGGCCCTCGCCCTCCCAACGGAAATAACGTCGAAAACTTGCATCACTGCTGGCCGCAGTCAACGTGGCCGGGGGTATGGCGCCCCAGCCTTGCGCCAAAAACAACTTCGGCAGCTGCTCATCGAGCCAACTTTTCAGGTGTTGCAGGCGTACATCTTGATCTGGCATTACAAGGGTCTCCGACGGCGCTAGCCGTCAAGCGGGTCATGCTTTATTATCCGACATCTTTTTCAGCCCATCGAGAGGCGTGCGGCCCCCCCGCGGGCAGATGGCGCGCAGGAAGCCCGGACTAATAAGATGGCATTGAAATCCCCCGCGTTTCGTAAAAAATTTCCGTTGCTCGTAACCGGCAGTTTGCTGGCGATGCAACCTCTGGCCACCCAGTACGTGGTTGCAGCTGAACAGTATGACTGCTCGGTGTCTGCAACAGGTTCCTGGGATTGCTCTCCAAAAACCACTGCAGCCCAGTTGCCTCCGCGGCCGGTGCACGACGCCAACAGCGTGTCGTCCAACACCAGCACGGCGACTGAGGGCACGACCACGACCGAAAGCGGTGAGGTGGTGCCCAAAACGATGCTCGTCACCGAAGCCAAGGGTCGTGGCCTGAAATCGCGCAGTGCCGACTACAGTCACCTGGACTGGGTTCCACGCGAGAAGCTGACCGCTGCCCAACTGGCGGAAACCGGTCCTTACTGCTCCGGCGCCTACATCGAGCCGATTCGTCCGGGCATGGACGACAAGACCGCCAAGAGCGACGCGCCGACCTTCATCGGCGCCAAGGCTTCGCGTTATCAGCAGGAAGAACAGATCGCGACCCTGGCCGGTGACGTCGTCATGCGCCAGGGCAGCATGCAGGTCGAATCCGAAGAAGCGAGCCTGCACCAGGCTGAAAACCGTGGCGAGCTGAACGGCAACGTCCGTCTGCGCGACAACGGCGCGCTGATCGTCGGTGACCACGCCGAAGTCCAGTTGGACACCGGCGAAGCGAAGGTCGATAACGCCGAATACGTGCTGCACAAATCCAACGTGCGGGGTAACGCGCTGTACGCTCGCCGCGCAGAGAACGCGATCATCCGTTTGAAGGACGGTACGTACACCACGTGCGAACCAAACAGCAACGCCTGGACGGTAAAGGGCAACAACATCACCCTGAACCCGGCCACCGGTTTCGGTACCGCGACCAATGCCACCTTGCGTGTGAAGGACATTCCGATCCTCTACACCCCGTATATCTATTTCCCGATCGACGACCGTCGCCAGTCCGGCTTCCTGCCACCGACCATCGGTGCCAGCAGCGACACCGGCTTCTCGTTGCTCACCCCGTACTACTTCAACCTGGCGCCCAACTACGACGCCACGTTGTACCCGACGTACATGGCCAAACGTGGTCTGTTGCTTGAAGGCGAGTTCCGTTACCTGACCAAGAGCAGTGAAGGTCAGTTCGGTGCGGCTTACCTGAACGACGACAACGATGATCGCAAGCTGCAGTCTGACTACAAAGACACGCGCTGGATGATCAACTGGCAGAACCGCAGCGGCCTGGATGAGCGCCTGACTGCGCATGTCGATTACACCAAGGTCAGCGATCCTTACTACTTCAAGGACCTGAAGAGTGGTCAGGAAGGCGTCAGCACGCACGACTACCTGAATCAGCAGGGTGATCTGACGTATCGCGGCGATAGCTATCAGGCACGTCTGAACGTTCAGCAGTATCAGTTGACCACCGTCACTCAGACCACGCCTTATGGTCGTCTCCCACAGCTGACGCTGGATGGGACCCTTCCATTTAATCCAGGTGGCCTGAAGTTCGATTACAACACTGAGCTGGTTCGCTTTGATCGTGACCTGCGCACCGGCAATTACATTGATGAAGACGGCTTCCCGAGCTCACGCCTGGATAACTCCGTCTTCGGCATCGAACGTGCCAACGGCAACAGACTCAACCTTGCACCATCGATCAGTCTGCCGCTGACCGCCAGCTACGGTTACGTCACACCGAAACTGAAGTACGTTTACACGAAATATGATCTGGATCTGGACGGACAAGGAAAGGCCGACCTCCTCACCCAAAGGAACCTGGAAGCCGGTTATCAGCAGAGCTTCGACAACTCTGTAGACCGCTCCATCCCGATCTTCAGCGTCGACAGCGGCCTGTACTTTGACCGAAACACCAACTGGTTCGGCAAGGATTATCGCCAGACCCTGGAACCGCGGCTGTACTACCTCTATGTGCCTGAAAAAGATCAGAACGATATCCCGATTTTCGATACGGGTGAGACAACGTTTAACTACGCCTCGCTGTTCCGCGATAACCGCTTCGTCGGTTCCGACCGCATCGGTGACGAGAACAAACTCTCGCTGGGCGTGACCAACCGCTGGATCGAAGACAACGGCTTCGAGCGTCAACGCTTCAGTATCGGTCAGGCGCTTTACTTTGCAGACCGCAAGGTGCAATTGCCAGGCATCAGCTACGAAGACCGTAAAGATGCGCAGTCCGACGTGTCTCCGTACGCACTGGAATACGAATATCGCTACAACCGCGACTGGCGCCTCACTTCGGACTTCAACTGGGACCCGGACAGCCGCAGCACCCGCTCCGGCAGCGCAATGGTTCACTACCAGCCTGAAGACGAGCCAGGGAAGATCATCAACGCCGGTTACCGCTATCGCAACGACCAGGTTCGTTACGACCAGACAACCGGTCGCTGGTCTGTAGGCGGCGGCGATGCGGTTCTGCCTGACGGCTCCGTCATCAAGGATTACTACAAAATCCAGCAGCATGACTTCTCGGTCATCTGGCCGGTGGTTCCGCAGTGGAGCGCCATTGCTCGCTGGCAGTACGACTACAACCGCAGCCGCACGCTTGAGGCCTTTGGTGGTTTTGAATACGACAACTGCTGCTGGAAGCTGCGTCTGATCAACCGTTACTGGGTTGACTATGACGAATCCACTCAAGAGGTTGCGCAGAACGAGAAAGGCGACCGCGGCATTTTCCTGCAAATTGTGTTGAAGGGGCTTGGTGGCGTCGTTGGCCAAAAAGTTGAAAGCTTCCTCGACAAAGGCATCCAAGGTTATCGTGAACGTGAAGACCAAGCTTTCTGATTGTCTGCGCCCGCTAATGCTGGGCGCGCTACTCATCGGTACCGTGGCGCACGCTGAAGTGCGCCCCATCGACAAGGTTGTGGCCATCGTCGACAACGACGTGGTCATGCAAAGCCAGCTCGACCAGCGCACCCGTGAAGTTCAGCAAACCATCGCCAAGCGTGGGCAAGGTGTTCCGCCTGCCAGCGCTTTGGAGCCGCAGGTTCTGGATCGTCTGATTCTGGAAAACCTGCAACTGCAGATCGGCGAACGCTCGGGTATCCGCATTACCGATGAAGAGTTGAACCAGGCGGTCGGCACCATTGCTCAACGCAACAACATGAGCGTCGATCAGTTCAAGGCCGCACTGGCGCACGACGGTCTGTCGTTCCAAAGCGCGCGCGAACAGATTCGTCGGGAAATGATCATCAGCCGCGTGCGTCAGCGCCGGGTTGCCGAGCGCATTCAGGTGACGGAGCAGGAAGTGAAAAACTTCCTTGCCTCAGACCTGGGCAAGGCGCAGTTCTCCGAAGAGTTTCACCTGGCGAACATTCTGATTCCAACGCCTGACAGCGCAACCTCGGACCAGATCCAGGCGGCTGCCGTCAAAGCCAAGGACATCTACGGCAAGCTGCAGCAAGGCGCCAACTTCGAGCAGATCGCGATCGCCTCTTCGGCCAGCGAAAGCGCTCTGGACGGCGGGGACATGGGGTGGCGTAAAGCCGCTCAACTGCCTCCACCGTTCGGTGACATGCTCAGCTCGATGAGCCCGGGCCAGGTGACGCCACCTGCGCGTACACCGGGTGGATTCATCATTCTCAAGTTGCTGGAAAAACGCGGCGGCGAAAATCAGACCCAGATGCGCGACGAAGTTCATGTTCGTCACATCCTGATCAAACCCAGCGAAATCCGTAGCGAAGCAGAAACCAAGCTGCTGGCACAGCGCATCTACGACCGCATCCAGAACGGCGAAGACTTCGGCGAGCTGGCGAAGAATTTCTCTGAAGACCCGGGTTCGGCACTCAACGGCGGCGACATGAACTGGGTTGATCCTCGTTCGTTGGTCCCGGAATTCCGCGACGTCATGAACGAGACACCTCAGGGTGTCGTGTCCAAGCCATTCCAGACGCAGTACGGCTGGCATGTGCTGGAAGTCCTGGGTCGTCGCGCAACCGACAGCACCACCCAGGCGCGCGAGCAACAAGCAATGACCATCCTGCGTAACCGCAAGTACGACGAAGAGCTTCAAACCTGGCTGCGTCAGATCCGCGATGAAGCGTACGTGGAAATCAAGCTTCCTGGCGCCGACCAGGCTGCCAAGTGAAACCCAAGCGTTTCGCACTGACACCCGGCGAGCCCGCTGGCATAGGCCCTGACCTTTGCCTGCTGCTCGCCGAACAGTCCCAGCCTCATCCCCTGATTGCCATCACCAGTTGCGACCTGCTCACCGAGCGGGCCGCGCAACTGGGTGTGGCCGTCAGGCTGATTCCCGTTACGCCAGACGCCTGGCCTGACAACCCCGCACCTGCCGCAAGCCTGTATGTCTGGGATACCCCGCTGCAGGCGCCTGTCGTTGCCGGACAACTGAACGCAGCCAATGGCGCGTTCGTGCTGGAGACACTCACCCGTGCCGGCCAAGGCTGCATGGACGGTCACTTTGCCGGCATGATCACGGCCCCCGTACACAAAGGCGTGATCAACGAGAGCGGCATCGCGTTTTCCGGCCACACCGAGTTCCTGGCGGACCTGACGCACACCCGGCAGGTCGTGATGATGCTCGCCACCGGCGATCTGCGCGTGGCACTGGTGACGACTCACCTGCCCCTGCGCGACGTCGCTGATGCCATCACGCCGGAGCGGATCGAACGCGTGACCCGCATCCTGCACGCGGACCTGGTCAACAAGTTCGGGATTGCCCACCCCCGCATCCTGGTCTGCGGACTCAATCCGCATGCGGGCGAAAGCGGCCATCTGGGCCGCGAAGAAATCGACATCATCGAACCTACCCTGGAGCGTTTGCGCAGCGATGGCCTGGATTTGCGCGGCCCGCTGCCAGCCGACACTCTCTTTACCCCAAAATATCTGGAGCACTGCGATGCGGTGCTGGCGATGTACCACGACCAAGGCCTGCCCGTACTGAAGTACAAAGGCTTCGGCGCAGCCGTCAACGTCACCCTGGGCCTGCCGATCATTCGCACCTCCGTGGACCACGGCACTGCGCTGGATCTGGCAGGCAGTGGCAAGATCGACACCGGCAGCCTCAAGGTCGCGTTACAAACCGCCTACCAGATGGCTGAGACCCGTCAATGACTGAGCAATACCAACACAAAGCGCGCAAGCGATTTGGCCAGAACTTCCTGCACGACGCTGGCGTGATCGACAAAATCCTGCGATCCATTCGCGCCAAGACCGAAGACCGTATGCTGGAAATCGGCCCGGGCCAGGGCGCCCTGACCGAAGGCCTGCTGAGCAGCGGCGCTCAACTGGACGTGGTAGAGCTGGACAAGGATCTGGTGCCGATCCTCATGCAGCAGTTCAGCGCCATGCCGAACTTCAACCTGCATCAGGGTGACGCCCTGAAGTTCGACTTCACCCGCCTGAACGCGGCCCCCGGCAGCCTGCGGGTCGTTGGCAACCTGCCCTATAACATCTCCACGCCGCTGATCTTCCATCTGTTGCAAAACGCTCACCTCATCCGTGACATGCACTTCATGCTGCAAAAGGAAGTCGTCGAGCGTCTGGCCGCGGGTCCTGGCGGCGGCGACTGGGGCCGTCTGTCGATCATGGTTCAGTACCACTGCCGCGTGGAACACTTGTTCAACGTGGGGCCTGGCGCGTTCAACCCGCCGCCGAAAGTCGACTCCGCCATTGTCCGGCTCGTTCCGCATGAAACGCTTCCGCACCCGGCCAAGGACCATCGCGTGCTTGAACGACTCGTCCGCGAAGCCTTCAACCAGCGGCGCAAGACCTTGCGCAATACCCTGAAGGCCCTGCTCAACAGCGATGAAATCGCCGAGGCAGGCGTGGATGGCAGCCTGCGTCCCGAGCAACTGGACCTGGCCGCATTCGTCCGTCTGGCTGACAAACTCACCGAAAAGCCTGTCGTCGGCTAATGCCTCAGGACAGGTGGCGGACCAGGCAGCGATTGGTTTTTTACCCGCCACATGTCCTAGACTGAGTCCTCACCGGGCTTTTCCGGCTTTTTCCGCTTTCGCTTTCAAGGCCTCTTGCATGTCC
This sequence comes from Pseudomonas sp. NFACC02, assembly GCF_900110765.1. Taxonomy (GTDB): domain Bacteria; phylum Pseudomonadota; class Gammaproteobacteria; order Pseudomonadales; family Pseudomonadaceae; genus Aquipseudomonas. Next base: position 27,050 of record NZ_FOEO01000043.1, on the reverse strand, counting down.
GATCCTCGTTATCAGATCGACGTCAGCGTCGTCACCCGCTTCCTCGCAGAACAATCGCAGCCTGAGCAAAACCGCTTTGCCTTCGCCTATACCGTCACCGTGCATAACAACGGTGAGCTGCCGGCCAAGCTATTGTCGCGTCATTGGGTGATCACCGATGGCGACGGCCATGTCGAAGAGGTGCGCGGCGAAGGCGTGGTCGGCCAGCAACCGCTGATTCAAGCGGGACAAAGCCATACGTACAGCAGCGGCACCGTCATGACCACCAAGGTGGGCAACATGCAGGGCAGTTATCAGATGTTGGCCGAAGACGGCAAACGCTTCGACGCGATCATTGCTCCCTTCCGCCTGGCGGTGCCGGGGGCGCTTCACTGATGACGATTTATGCGGTCGGCGACCTTCAAGGTTGCCTTGAACCTCTGAAATGCCTGCTTCAACGCGTGTCGTTTCAACCGGGCAAAGACACACTCTGGCTGGTGGGCGATCTCGTCAACCGGGGCCCCCAGTCGCTGGAAACGTTGCGTTTTCTCTATGCGATGCGTGACTCGGTGGTCTGCGTGCTGGGCAATCACGACCTGCACCTGTTGGCTGCCGGTCGAAATATCGAGCGTCTGAAGAAAGGCGACACGCTGCGAGAAATTCTTGAAGCGCCGGATGCCAGCGAGCTGCTCGAATGGCTGCGCCAGCAGAAACTTCTGCATTACGACGCCCAGCGGGACATCGCGCTGGTGCACGCAGGCATCCCGCCTCAATGGACGCTCAAGAAAGCGCTGCGATGTGCCGAGGAAGTCGAAGAAGCCCTGCGGGACGATAACCTGTTCGAACCCTTTCTCGACGGCATGTATGGCAACGAGCCTGCCAAGTGGGACAAGGACCTTCACGGTGTCACCCGACTGCGCGTGATCACCAACTACTTCACGCGCATGCGCTTCTGCACCGCCGACGGCAAACTGGATCTTAAAAGCAAGGAAGGTCTCGACAGCGCACCCGCCGGATATGCCCCGTGGTTCAGCCACAAGGATCGCAAGACCAAAGGCCTGAACATCATTTTCGGGCACTGGGCCGCACTCGAAGGCCGCTGCAACGAACCGGGCATCTATGCGCTCGATACCGGCTGTGTCTGGGGTAACGTCATGACGCTGCTCAACGTCGACACCCGCGAGCTGATCCGATGCGACTGCGACGAACGCGGCAACCTCGCGCCATCCACATCGGGTCATTCAGCCGCTAGCGACCGCGTCGCTGCCCAGCGTTAGAATCCCCCTTTTAGTTCTCGACAGTCCGAGAACCCAACGGCCCAGGAGCCCACGCCATGACCGACTTCAAACGCATTCCGCCGGAGCAGGCCCAGGCCCTGCGTGAACAAGGCGCCGTGCTGGTCGACGTTCGCGATGCACAGACATTCGCCAGCAATCACATCCCGGATTCGCACCATCTGGACAACCATTCCATTGCCGACTTCATTCGCAATGCCGACCTCGACAAACCGCTCGTCGTCGTCTGCTATCACGGCAACTCCAGTCAGAGCGCAGCAGCCTATCTTGTAGGTCAGGGCTTCTCTGAGGTCTACAGCATGGATGGCGGATTCGAGCTGTGGAAAAACACTTTCCCGAGCCAAACCGCGCAAGGCTGATCGAAAAATATTTTTTCGGTACGCGAGGCCGCGTTCTACGCGGCTTCGCGCGTCCAACTGACGAACGGTCCCCCTTCATTCATACGCCTTCCTTCTTTCTGTGTGCGAATCCGAACTATCCTTAGCCTCAGGCCATCCGAATCAGGGGAGAGCCGGTACACCGGCGCGTGGGTCATCGGTAGCTACTTTTATGGTGTTTGGGGGGTAATGGTTTCTGAGTGATCAGATGCCAGCCAGCATCGACTGACGATCCGCCGCCGGCTCCACGTATCGAGCGAGGTGACGTCATGAGTATTTTTAGCCACTTCCAACAACGCTTTGAATCGACACGCCAGGAAGAGCTCTCGCTACAGGAGTACTTGGAGCTCTGCAAAACCGACCGCAGCGCATACGCCTCAGCCGCAGAACGCCTTCTGATGGCCATCGGCGAGCCTGAGTTGTTCGACACCTCGACCAACTCCAGGCTGTCCAGAATCTTCTCCAACAAAGTCATTCGGCGCTATCCGGCGTTCGAGGATTTCCATGGCATGGAGGACTGCATCGAGCAAATCGTCTCGTACTTCCGCCACGCCGCCCAAGGTCTGGAAGAGAAGAAACAGATCCTCTACCTGCTCGGCCCCGTAGGCGGCGGCAAGTCGTCCCTGGCTGAAAAACTCAAACAGCTCGTTGAAAAAATACCTTTCTACGCCATCAAGGGCTCCCCGGTTTTCGAATCGCCCCTGGGCCTGTTCAAACCCACAGAAGACGGGACGATCCTCGAAGAGGACTACGGCATCCCGCGTCGCTACCTCAACACCATCATGTCGCCATGGGCGACCAAACGTCTGGCCGAGTTCGGGGGCGACATCAGCCAGTTCAAGGTGGTCAAACTCTATCCGTCGATTCTTAACCAGATCGCCGTGGCCAAGACCGAACCGGGGGACGAAAATAACCAGGACATTTCGGCACTCGTCGGTAAGGTCGATATCCGTAAGCTTGAGGAATACCCACAAAACGACGCCGACGCCTACAGCTATTCTGGCGCGTTGTGCCGGGCCAACCAGGGCCTGATGGAATTCGTGGAGATGTTCAAGGCGCCGATCAAGGTCCTGCACCCACTGCTCACGGCAACCCAGGAAGGTAACTACAACAGTACCGAAGGCCTGGGAGCTATCCCGTTCACTGGCATTCTGCTGGCGCACTCCAACGAATCGGAGTGGCACAGCTTCCGCAACAACAAGAACAACGAAGCCTTCATCGACCGTATCTACATCGTGAAGGTGCCGTACTGCCTGCGCGTCAGCGACGAGATCAAGATTTACGACAAGTTGCTGTTCAACAGTTCGCTGGCCAAGGCGCATTGCGCGCCCGACACCCTGAAAATGCTCGCGCAATTCACGGTCCTGTCGCGGCTCAAGGAACCCGAGAACTCCAACATCTACTCGAAGATGCGTGTGTATGACGGGGAGAATCTCAAAGACACCGACCCGAAAGCCAAGTCGATTCAGGAGTACCGCGACAGCGCGGGCGTCGACGAAGGCATGAACGGTTTGTCGACCCGGTTTGCCTTCAAGATCCTGTCGAAAGTCTTCAACTTTGACCCGCACGAGGTGGCCGCCAACCCGGTCCACCTGCTTTATGTGCTGGAGCAACAGATCGAGCAGGAGCAATTCCAGGCCGAAACCCGCGAACGTTATCTGCGCTTCATCAAGGAATACCTCGCGCCGCGTTACATCGAGTTCATCGGCAAGGAAATCCAGACGGCGTACCTGGAGTCCTACAGCGAATACGGTCAAAACATCTTCGACCGCTATGTGCTGTATGCGGACTTCTGGATTCAGGATCAGGAATACCGCGATCCGGAAACCGGCGAAATCCTCAACCGCGTAGCGCTGAACGAAGAACTGGAGAAAATCGAGAAGCCGGCCGGTATCAGCAACCCGAAAGACTTCCGTAACGAGATCGTCAATTTCGTGCTGCGTGCCCGCGCCAACAATAACGGCAAGAATCCGACCTGGCTCAGCTACGAGAAGCTGCGCGTTGTGATCGAGAAGAAAATGTTCTCCAACACCGAGGACTTGCTGCCTGTTATCAGCTTCAACGCCAAAGCCAGTAAAGAGGATCAACAGAAACACAACGACTTCGTCACCCGAATGGTCGAGCGGGGCTACACCGATAAACAGGTACGCTTGCTCTCCGAGTGGTATCTGCGCGTCAGGAAGTCGCAATAAAGCAGCAGAGAAGCAGCGACAAGTTGCAAGCTTCAAGCGGCAAGCCAAAAGCAGTCCGGTGCGCTGGATGAGGCACCGGCTGAGTTGAGGCCTGCCGCCTGGGGCGGGTAATTTGCAATCAAACTTGCAGCTTGCGGCTTAAAGCTTGCAGCTCCCCGAAGGGGCCCCCTATGAGCTATGTGATTGACCGACGTCTCAATGGCAAGAACAAGAGCACGGTAAATCGGCAGCGCTTTTTGCGCCGGTATCGTGACCACATCAAGAAAGCAGTCGAAGAAGCAGTCAGTCGCCGCTCCATCACCGATATGGAGCATGGCGAGCAGATCAGTATCCCCGGGCGCGACATCGACGAGCCGGTGCTGCACCATGGGCGCGGCGGCAAACAGACCGTTGTCCACCCGGGTAACAAAGAATTCACTACAGGCGAACACATCGCACGCCCCCAAGGCGGCGGTGGAGGCAAAGGCTCTGGCAAGGCGAGCAATTCCGGCGAAGGCATGGACGAGTTCGTCTTTCAGATCACTCAGGAGGAATTTCTCGAATTCATGTTCGAGGACCTCGAACTTCCCAACCTGGTCAAACGTAACCTGACTGGCACCGACACCTTCAAGACCGTACGCGCGGGTATCAGCAACGAAGGCAACCCGTCGCGCATCAATATCATCCGCACCCTGCGTTCGGCGCACGCTCGCCGCATTGCATTGTCCGGCAGCAGCCGCGCCAAGCTCAGGGAAGTGCTCGCTGAACTTGAGCGCCTGAAACGCGAAGAACCCGACAATTTCGGCGATATTCAAGAACTCGAAGTCGAAGCGCAACGCCTGCAGGCGCGCATCAAGCGCGTGCCCTACCTGGACACGTTCGACCTCAAGTACAACCTGTTGGTCAAGCAGCCCAACCCCAGCTCGAAGGCCGTCATGTTCTGCCTGATGGACGTTTCCGGCTCGATGACGCAAGCCACGAAGGACATCGCAAAACGTTTCTTCATCCTGCTGTACCTGTTTCTGAAGCGGAACTACGACAAGATTGAAGTCGTGTTCATCCGCCACCACACCAGCGCCCGGGAAGTCGACGAGGAGGAGTTCTTCTATTCCCGCGAAACCGGCGGCACGATCGTTTCCAGCGCCTTGAAGCTGATGCAGGAAATCATGGCTGAGCGCTATCCCACCAACGAGTGGAATATCTATGCGGCCCAGGCATCGGACGGCGATAACTGGAACGACGATTCACCTATCTGCCGCGACATTCTGATCAAACAGATCATGCCATTCGTGCAGTACTACACTTACGTCGAAATCACCCCGCGCGAACATCAGGCGCTGTGGTTTGAATACGAGCGTATCGGTGAGGCCTTCGCCGACACGTTCGCCCAGCAGCAGCTGGTTTCTGCCGGTGATATTTATCCGGTGTTCCGTGAACTCTTCCAGCGCAGGTTAGTGACATGACCGCTAGAGAGCAGAAGCGCCAACCCCTTTCCACGGGTTCAGAGTGGACGTTCGAGCTGATCCAGGCCTATGACCGGGAAATCAGTCGCATCGCCGAACGTTATGCACTGGACACCTACCCTAACCAGATCGAAGTCATCACCGCCGAGCAGATGATGGACGCTTACGCGTCGGTGGGCATGCCGCTGGGTTATCACCACTGGTCCTACGGCAAACACTTCCTCAGCACGGAGAAATCCTACTCCCGGGGCCAGATGGGGCTGGCTTACGAGATCGTTATCAATTCCGACCCGTGCATCGCCTACCTGATGGAGGAAAACACCATCTGCATGCAGGCCCTGGTTGTGGCCCATGCCTGCTATGGTCACAACAGCTTCTTCAAGGGCAACTACCTGTTCCGCACCTGGACCGACGCCAGCTCGATCATCGACTACCTGGTGTTCGCCAAGCAGTACATCATGCAGTGCGAAGAGCGCCATGGCATCGATGCCGTGGAGGATTTACTCGACTCCTGCCACGCATTGATGAACTACGGCGTTGACCGCTACAAACGCCCATACCCCATATCGGCCGAAGAAGAACGCCGTCGTCAGAAAGATCGTGAAGAGCATCTGCAAAAGCAGATCAACGACTTGTGGCGCACCATTCCCAAGAACGCCAGCAAGAACGACAAGGAGGACAACGCCCGTTTCCCCGCTGAACCCCAGGAAAACATCCTCTACTTCATCGAAAAACACGCGCCGTTACTGGAGCCGTGGCAGCGCGAAGTCGTGCGGATTGTGCGCAAGATCGCGCAGTATTTTTATCCACAGCGTCAGACGCAGGTGATGAACGAGGGTTGGGCGACGTTCTGGCACTACACCCTGATGAACGACTTGTACGACGAGGGCCTGGTCACTGACGGATTCATGCTCGAATTCCTGCAATCCCATACCAGCGTAGTGTTCCAGCCCGGATTCGACAGTCCGTACTACAGCGGTATCAACCCCTACACACTGGGTTTTGCCATGTACCAGGACATTCGGCGGATGTGCGAACACCCTACCGAGGAGGATTACCGCTGGTTCCCTGATCTGGCGGGCACCGATTGGCTGACAGCCGTGAAGTTTGCGATGAGCAGCTTCAAGGACGAGAGTTTCATCCTGCAGTACCTGTCGCCGAAGGTCATCCGCGATCTGAAATTGTTCAGCATCCTGGACGATGACCAGAAAGACGACCTGCTGGTCCCGGCGATCCATGACGAGTCTGGCTACAGGATCATCCGCGAAACACTGGCCGCGCAGTACAACCTGGGCAACCGTGAACCGAACGTGCAGATCTACAGTATCGACCGCCGTGGTGATCGCTCGCTGACTCTGCGCCACCAGCAACATGACCGCAAACCCTTGGGTGATTCCACCGATGAGGTGCTCAAACACCTGCATCGTTTGTGGGGTTTCGACATTCATCTGGAGACGCTGCAAGGCGATCAGGTCATGAAAACCCACCATGTACCCCCAAGAAGCGAACACGCTGACAGTGAGTATCCCCGGCTCGATCTGGCCGTCGTTCACCTCTGACCGATAACGCGATTCTCACCTCCGCAAGCACGACTTAAGGTTTATCCTGTCGCGCTTACGGAGGTTTTTTATGCAGATCTATAAAGTTGGCGGGGCCGTTCGCGATCGCCTGCTTGGCAAGCCCGTCGCGGATACCGACTGGGTCGTCGTCGGCGCGACGACCGACGAAATGATGATCAAGGGCTATCGTCCGGTCGGGACGGACTTCCCCGTGTTTTTGCACCCGCTTACCGGCGAGGAATACGCGCTGGCGCGCACCGAACGCAAGACCGGACGGGGCTACGGTGGCTTCGTGTTTCACACCGATCCAGACGTCACACTCGAAGAAGACCTTATCCGCCGCGACCTGACGATCAATGCGATGGCGGAAGATAAAGAGGGCCACCTGACGGATCCCTACCACGGCCAACGCGATCTGGAAGCGCGCATTTTGCGCCACGTTTCTCCGGCGTTCGCAGAAGATCCGCTGCGGGTGCTGCGCGTTGCCCGCTTCGCCGCCCGCTATGCCCCCGACGGTTTCAGCATCGCACCTGAAACCATGACATTGATGCGCGAACTCAGCGCGTCCGGTGAGCTGGAGGCGTTGACGCCTGAGCGCAGCTGGAAAGAAATATCCCGCGCCCTGATGGAGCGTGAACCTCAGGTATTCATTGAGGTGCTACGTGAATGCGGCGCGCTCAAGGTGCTGATGCCGGAGATCGACGCATTGTTTGGTGTGCCTCAACCGGAGGCGCACCACCCGGAGATCGATACGGGTCTGCATGTTCTGAGCGTGCTGCATCAATCCGCCCTGCATCATCAGCCCTTGAGCGTTCGCTGGGCATGCCTGCTGCACGATCTGGGTAAAGGCCTGACGCCGGAGGAGGAATGGCCTCGGCATATCGCCCACGAACACAAAGGGTTGAAGGCCATCAAGGCCGTGAACCTGCGGTTCAAGGTGCCAAGGGATTGCCAGGAGCTGGCACTGTTGGTTGGCCAATATCACACGCACGCCCATCGCGCCCTTGAGCTAAAGCCTTCAACCTTGCTCGACTTGCTGCAAACGTTTGACGTCTACCGCCGCCCGCAGCGGTTCGAAGAGTTTATCGTCGCCTGCGAAATGGACGCGCGAGGCCGTAAGGGCTTCGAGAACCGGAGTTATCCACAGGCGGAGTATTTGCGCGGTGCGGCGCAGGCGGCGAGGCAGGTCGCGGTTCAGCCACTTCTGGACAAGGGATATCAAGGGCAAGCGCTGGGAGAAGCACTGAAGCGTGAGCGACTGGACACACTGATGGTTTATAAGGCGTCGTATCAGGGATAACGGGGATTCAATCCCTGTAGGAGTGAGCTTGCTCGCGATTGCATTGCTCCAGGCACTGCAACAGGTCTGCTAACCGTTATCGCGAGCAAGCTCACGCCTACAGGGGAGAAGCCTGAAGCAGGGAATCCGGTGTCAACGGCGCGCCGCGCCACTCAAATGCGACCGGCCAGAGCTTCTGATCAATCTGCGCCTCTGCCCACAGCCGCTCAAATGGCACCCCCACGCCTGGGTGCACTCGATCAGATGCAATCAGCGACAGCGGCCAGAGCACGAATGCGTTCTTCAGGATTTCGGCGCGGGGCAATACCAAACCGTCGAAATTACCAACGTGTTCGTCGTACAGCAGCACGTCGATGTCCAGCGGCAAGCCTTTACGATCTGGGGCATAGCGACCGTTGTCGGCCTCAATGAATTTCAGTCGACGGTCCAGTTCGATCAATGGCAGATCAGTCAGCGCCGACACCACCAGATTGAAAAAAGGCCCGCTCTTGATGCCCACCGGGTGACTTTCGAAGACGGGCGAACAGGTCATGTCGGTCAGGAAACCGGCTAACGCGTCCAGCCCGGCACACAAATGGCGCTCCCGGTCGATGTTACTGCCCAGGCCGAGGAAAATTCGTGTCAGCGACATCCGCGCTCGATCTCCACACCCACGCCCTTGGCCGCTGGCACGGCTCCCGGCTTGGTCAGTTTGAGGTGCAGCCAGGGAATGTCGAATTCGCTCATCAGGACGTCGGCCAGACGCTCGGCGAATGTTTCGACCAACTGATATTGCGCCACTTCGGCAAAGGCCTGGATGCGAGCGGAAACGCTGGCGTAGTCGAGCGCCTTGCTCAGGTCGTCACCCGCCGCAGCCGGCCGGTTGTCCCAGGCAAAACTCAGGTCCAGGCGCAGGCACTGGCGAATGCCGCGCTCCCAGTCGTAGGCGCCAATCACCGTATCGACTTCCAGACCCTCAATGAAAACTCTGTCCAAGCCTTTTTCTCCGTTACACGACAAGGGCGCGATGCGCCGTTAGAATCAAGGCATCCCCGCCCGGAATGGTTAGCATGTTTTGGTTACTGGCGATCCTCGCCTACCTGCTCGGCTCGCTGTCCTTTGCCATCCTGCTCAGTCGCCTTACCGGCAACCCGGACCCGCGTGTCAGCGGCTCGGGCAATGCCGGCGCGACCAACATGCTGCGCCTGGCCGGCAAGAAGCTCGCTATCCTGACGCTGATCGGCGACGTCTGCAAAGGCCTGATCCCCGTGTTGATTGCCAGCGGGGTCGGTCTCGACCCTCGCGAACAAGCCTGGATCGGACTTTGCGCGGTCCTCGGCCACTTGTTTCCTCTGTACTTCCGCTTCCGGGGTGGCAAAGGCGTAGCGACTGCGGCCGGCATGCTGCTGGGCCTGTACCCGCCTGCTGCTCTGCTGGCGATCACGGCCTGGCTGCTGACGTTCTACCTGACCCGCACCAGTTCACTGGCTTCGCTGATCGCCACGCCACTGACCTTGCCACTCCTCGCCTGGCAGGAGCCTCATGCGCTGTTGCCCATGACGCTGCTGACGCTGCTGATTGTCTGGCGTCATCGCGGCAATCTACGCGACCTGTTTGCCGGGCGCGAACGGCATTTCTGAATGCAAAAGATGAAAAAGGCTCATCCGAGCCTTTTTCATCACGCGAAACCCGCTTCACAACCCCGGTAACTGCTCCATCGGCCAGCGCGCCTGCACACTGATGCTCAGGCCTTCTTTCTGACCCGCCTGCAACCGTTGGCACCCGGCAAACGCAATCATCGCGCCGTTATCGGTACAGAACTCAGGACGCGCGTAATAAACGTTGCCGCCCAGACCGCTCAGCATTTTTTCCAGCGATTGCCGCAACGCTTTGTTCGCACTCACGCCGCCGGCGATCACCAGTCGCTTCATGCCAGCCTGCTTCAACGCACGCTTGCATTTGATGGTCAGAGTCTCCACCACCGCTTCCTGGAAGGCCAGTGCGATGTCGCAACGGGTTTGCTCGCCGTCGTCCCCAGCGCTCTGGCATTGTTGCCAAGTGTTCAGGGCGAAGGTTTTCAGGCCGCTGAAACTGAAGTCCAGTCCGGGACGGTCGGTCATCGGGCGCGGGAACGTGAAACGCCCCGGAACGCCTTTGAGCGCCAGACGGGAAATTTCAGGACCGCCGGGATAATTCAGCCCCATCATCTTGGCGGTTTTGTCGAACGCTTCACCGGCCGCGTCATCCAGCGTTTCGCCCAGCAGCTCATAAAGACCGATGCCGTCGACCCGAACCAGCTGGGTGTGACCGCCCGAAACCAACAAAGCGACGAACGGAAACTCAGGCGGCTGCGCTTCCAGCATCGGCGCCAGGAGATGACCCTCCATGTGGTGAACACCGAGGGCGGGAATGTCCCAGGCGAACGCCAGCGCCTGAGCGCAGGAAGCACCTACCAGCAAGGCGCCGACAAGGCCAGGACCGGCCGTGTAGGCAATCGCGTCGATCTCGGTGACGGCGCAGTCAGCCTCGGCCACCACCTGACGAATCAAGGGGAGCATGCGTTTTACGTGGTCACGGGACGCCAGCTCAGGCACCACGCCACCGTAGACGCGGTGCAGGTCGATCTGGCTGAACAATGCATCGGCAAGCAGACCGCGTTCGCTGTCGTACAGCGCAACGCCGGTCTCGTCACAGGAGGTTTCCAATCCCAGTACTAACATGGGGTACGCCTTGTAGAGGCCAATTTCGAAGGCGCGCATAATAGTCGCCGCTCATGCCTGCGACCAGCGGTTTTCGATCAGAGGCTTTGCATTCCTCGCGGCGAGGGGTTAACATCCGCAACCCTTAAAAACCGACGTACTTAGTGCAAGCGTTGCACGAGGCGTTGACCCCGGTAATGAATGAAGGTAGCTCTGGATGCCAGCCGTCAAAGTTAAAGAGAACGAACCCTTCGACGTAGCTCTGCGTCGTTTCAAGCGCTCCTGCGAAAAAGCCGGTGTTCTGGCTGAAGTTCGTAGCCGCGAATTTTACGAGAAGCCGACTTCTGAGCGTAAGCGTAAAGCAGCTGCTGCTGTTAAGCGTCACGCCAAGAAAGTTCAGCGCGAACAGCGCCGCGCCGTTCGTCTGTATTAATACAGACGTCCGTCGCAAGCTTCTGCCTCGCCCGGCCCCAAAGCCGGGCTGCCGGCAGTTGCAGTTTTAGCCTCAAGCAGCACCGACAGAGGCTGTCGACGCCGCAGATGCGACCGAGACACACCCCGTCGAACTCTTCCAGCCTGACTCAGGCCGCGTTGACCCGTCTACACTGACCAAGCAACCGTCGTTACGCTTTGGATTCGCCACGATCTTTCTGGCGGGGCGCCTGATGATGAGAACGCCATGGCCGGACTGATTCCCCAAGGTTTTATTGACGACCTTCTGAACCGCACCGACATCGTCGATGTTGTCAGCTCGCGCATTCAGCTAAAGAAAACCGGCAAGAATTTCAGTGCCTGCTGTCCTTTCCACAAGGAAAAGACACCCTCTTTCACCGTCAGCCCGGATAAACAGTTCTATTACTGCTTCGGCTGCGGCGCAGGCGGAAACGCCCTCGGCTTCATCATGGACCACGACAACCTGGATTTTCCCCAGGCAGTCGAAGACCTTGCGAAAGCCGCCGGCATGGAAGTGCCTCGCGAACAGGGCGTCAAAGGACAGAAGCCAAGGCAACCGACGGATTCGCCGCTTTACCCGCTGCTCACCGCCGCCGCCGAGTTTTACCGCGCTGCGCTGAAAAGCCACCCGACACGCAAGTCGGCAGTGGATTACCTCAAGGGCCGCGGCCTTTCCGGTGAGATTGCACGCGACTTCGGTCTGGGGTTCGCCCCGCCCGGCTGGGACAATCTCTACAAACACCTGAGCAGCGACACCCTTCAGCAAAAAGCCATGATCGATGCCGGCTTGCTGATTGAAAATGCCGAAACCGGCAAGCGTTATGACCGGTTCCGCGATCGGGTGATGTTTCCCATCCGCGACAGCCGCGGGCGAGTGATCGCATTCGGTGGACGCGTACTGGGTGATGACAAACCGAAATACCTGAACTCCCCGGAGACACCGGTGTTTCACAAAGGCCAGGAGCTTTATGGCCTGTTCGAGGCGCGTAAATATAACCGCAACCTCGACGAGATCATCGTGGTCGAAGGTTACATGGACGTCATCGCGCTCGCGCAGCAAGGTTTGCGCAACGCCGTGGCGACATTGGGTACCGCGACCAGCGAAGAACATTTGAAGCGGCTGTTCCGTGTCGTACCGAACGTGCTGTTCTGTTTCGACGGTGACCAGGCAGGTCGTAACGCCGCCTGGCGCGCGTTGGAGGCAACGCTCTCCAGCCTGCAGGATGGCCGGCGCGCCCGGTTTCTGTTTTTGCCGGAAGGTGAAGATCCGGACACGCTGGTTCGCGCCGAAGGCACGGACGCGTTCAAGGCGCGCATCAACCAGCATGCGCAACCGCTGGCCGATTACTTCTTTGAGCAACTGACCAAGGAAGCCGATCCTCGCTCGCTGGAAGGCAAGGCGCACATGGTGACGCTGGCTGCGCCACTGATCGAAAAAGTGCCGGGCGCCAACTTGCGCGAACTGATGCGCCGCCGTCTCAAGGAGATTACCGGCCTGGACACGGCCGCAGTGAACCAGCTGGTGCAGAGCGCACCACCTGAGGCGCCGCCGGTCTATGACCCGGGTTTCGACTACGATGCCGTCCCGGATTACAGCGACTATCCCCCGCACGAGGCGTACGAACCTCAGCAGGAGTGGACGCCGAAAGCCTCTGGCGGCCAGCAGAAAAAATGGGAAAACAAGCCTTGGGAAAAAGGCAAGAAGTGGGACAAGAACGGAAAACGGCCCGACTTTGAGCCCCGAACACCCCGCACACCGGCAACGGTCGAGCCACCGACACTGACAGCACTCAGGACGCTGCTGCATCACCCTGAACTGTCACAGAAAGTGGAAGACGCCAGCCATTTTGCAGCCGAGGACAACGTTTACTCGCAACTGCTGGTCGCATTGCTCGAAGCACTGCAAAAAAACCCGAAGCTGCGATCGCTGCAATTGATCGCTCGCTGGCACGGGACCGATCAGGGACGATTATTAAGACAACTGGCGGAAAAGGAATGGCTGATCTCGGCCGATAACCTTGAACAACAGTTTTTCGACACTATAACTAGCTTGTCCGCCCGCCAACGCGAGCGAAGCCTGGATCAATTGATCAGGAAGGAACGGCAGACAGGGTTGAGCGCAGATGAAAAAGTTCAGCTTCTCAACCTGTTAAATCGCAAAGTTCCTGCACAAACCCCGACCTCAACTGGCGCGTGAGGTCCGAGCTCGGGTATAATCCTCGGCTTGTTTTTTGCCCGCCAAGACCTTCAGTGGATAGGGTGTTATGTCCGGAAAAGCGCAACAGCAGTCTCGCCTCAAAGAGTTGATCAGCCGTGGTCGTGAGCAGGGTTACCTGACTTACGCGGAGGTCAACGACCACCTGCCGGAGGATATTTCAGATCCGGAACAGGTGGAAGACATCATCCGCATGATTAACGACATGGGGATCAACGTATTCGAGAGTGCTCCGGATGCGGACGCCCTTCTGTTGGCCGAAGCTGACACTGACGAAGCGGCCGCTGAAGAAGCAGCCGCAGCGTTGGCGGCAGTCGAAACCGACATCGGTCGCACGACCGACCCGGTGCGCATGTACATGCGCGAAATGGGAACGGTCGAGCTCCTGACACGTGAAGGCGAAATCGAAATCGCCAAACGTATCGAGGAAGGCATCCGCGAAGTGATGGGCGCTATCGCGCACTTCCCTGGCACGGTCGAGCACATTCTCTCCGAATACACTCGGGTTACCACCGAAGGCGGTCGCCTGTCCGACGTTTTGAGCGGCTATATCGACCCGGACGACGGCATTGCGCCGCCAGCCGAGGTCCCTCCGCCGATCGATCAGAAAGCCGAAAAGACTGACGTCGCTGACGATGATGACGAAGAGTCTGATGGCGACGACGAGGAAGAGGCCGAAAGCGGTCCAGACCCTGTCGTGGCTGCTCAGCGCTTCGGTGCGGTCGCCGATCAGATGGCGGTCACCCTCAAGGCCCTGAAAAAGCACGGCCGCGGCAGCAAGCAGGCCAACGAGGAGCTTCTGGCTCTCGCCGACCTGTTCATGCCGATCAAACTGGTTCCAAAACAGTTTGAAGGCCTGGTCGAGCGTGTTCGCAGCGCCCTGGAGCGTCTGCGTGCACAAGAACGCGCCATCATGCAGCTGTGTGTACGTGATGCACGCATGCCACGGGCCGATTTCCTGCGCCAGTTCCCGGGCAACGAAGTCGATCAGGGCTGGACCGACGCGCTGGCCAAAGGCAAGAGCAAATACGCCGAAGCCATTGGCCGACTGCAAGCCGACATTCAACGTTGCCAGCAAAAGCTGACAGCGCTGGAAGAAGAAACCGGCCTGACCGTCCTGGAAATCAAGGACATCAACCGTCGCATGTCGATCGGTGAGGCCAAGGCCCGCCGCGCGAAGAAAGAAATGGTTGAAGCGAACCTGCGTCTGGTGATTTCGATCGCCAAGAAGTACACCAACCGCGGCCTGCAATTCCTCGATCTGATTCAGGAAGGCAACATCGGCCTGATGAAAGCGGTGGACAAGTTCGAATACCGTCGTGGTTACAAGTTCTCGACTTATGCCACCTGGTGGATCCGTCAGGCGATCACTCGCTCGATCGCCGACCAGGCCCGCACCATCCGTATTCCGGTGCACATGATCGAGACGATCAACAAGCTCAACCGTATTTCCCGTCAGATGCTGCAGGAAATGGGTCGCGAACCGACGCCGGAAGAGCTGGGCGAACGCATGGAAATGCCTGAGGACAAGATCCGCAAGGTATTGAAGATCGCTAAAGAGCCGATCTCCATGGAAACCCCGATCGGTGACGACGAAGATTCGCATCTGGGTGACTTCATCGAAGACTCCACCATGCAGTCTCCAATCGACGTCGCTACCGTTGAAAGCTTGAAAGAAGCGACACGCGAAGTGCTGTCGGGCCTCACCGCCCGTGAAGCCAAGGTTTTGCGTATGCGTTTCGGTATCGACATGAATACCGACCACACCCTTGAGGAAGTCGGTAAGCAGTTCGATGTAACCCGTGAGCGTATCCGTCAGATCGAAGCCAAGGCGCTGCGCAAGCTGCGTCACCCGACCCGTAGCGAACATCTGCGTTCGTTCCTGGACGAGTAAGCGAAAAACGCATCAACAGAACCCCCGGCCCTGCCGGGGGTTTTGCGTTTTAAAGAATAAAATTCAGGCAGTGTGCCACCTTCCTCCAGCCCGACTACACTCGACACATTCTCACCGTTGAAACTATCGAGGCTGCCATGGTTTGGATGCCGGCCATTGTTTTCTTGTGCTTGATAGGGTCGGCGAATGTCGACGCGCAGGTCCTTCTCCAAGGGGAAACGACCTTGCAGGGCACGCATGAGAAATCGATGAACAGTACGGATGCTGCACTGCCCGACATCGAACATCCAGGCGACGACCGTACACCGGCGTCCTCTGGAGATCAGCGCTCGGACATTAGCGGTTACTTCGTCACCTCAGGGAGCGATCTCCCCCAAACTTCGGCCAGTTCGTCCGCTGAACTTCCCTCGGAACACCCGCCTTCGTGGCGCGATTTTCTGTTCTACGGCCTTCCGGGCCTGCTGTTGCTGTCTTCCATTCTGGTAGTGGTCGTGCGCATCAACCGGCGCCTCAGCTCCGAAATCTCGCGACGCGTGGCACTCGAGCAGGAGCTTCGCAGCAGCGAGTATCACTATCGCGGCATGATCGAGAGCCTGTCGGCCATTGCCTGGGAAGCCAACACTCACGACTATTCCTACAACTACGTTTCGCCACACGCCGAGAACCTGCTGGGCTATCCGCTTCATCAGTGGCGCCAACCGGGCTTCTGGCGCAGCATCGTGCATCCTGCCGATCTGGAGCGGGCCGAAACCTATTGCCACCAGCAAACCTCGCTGGGCAACGACCACAGCCTGGATTACCGCGTGACCCGAGCCGATGGACGAGTGGTCTGGGTGCGCGACATCGTCAGCCTCATCACATATGGCCGCGAGCCCGTCATGCGCGGACTGATGATCGACATCAGCGAAACCAAGCAAACCGAAGAAGCCTTACGCCTGTCCGAAGGCAAATTTGCCTCCGTGTTCGCCCAATGTCCGGACATCCTGGTGATCGCGCGGCTGTCGGACGGCTGCTTCCTGGAAGCCAACCCGGCCTTCGTCGAACAGATCGGCCTGACCACCAGCGAGATCATCGGAAAAACGCCGGGTGAACTGAATATCTGGGGGATTCCCGATATTGGAGCGAGCCTGTTGCAACGCCTGCAAAAAGGCAGCATCCGCAACCTCGAAATGCCTTTCCGACGTAAGAGCGGACAGACCTTTACCGGCCTGTTATCGGCCGAACCTTTCGATCTGGACTCAACGCCAGCCGTCGTCGTGGTCGTGCGGGACATCACCCCACTCAAGGAAGCCCAGCAGCAACTGCAAATGTCCGAGGAGAAGTTCGCCAAAGCGTTTCACTCCTCCCCCGACGGTCTGCTGATTACCCGGCAAAGCGATGGATTGCTGGTGGAGATCAACGATGGTTTCAGTCGCATCACCGGCTACCACAGCGCGCTGTCCCTGGACCGAACGACGCTGGACCTTGGCATCTGGGTCGACCTGAACGAGCGACAGCAGTTGCTTGAGCAGTTGAACCGCGACGGGTTCGTCAAAGACTTCACGAGCCATATTCGTCGCAGGGACGGTCAGATCAGGCTGTGTGAAATTTCGTCGCGACCGCTGCCGATCGGCGGGGAAGATTGCATGCTGACCATCGCCCGTGACATCACTGACCGGCACCAGATGCAGGAAAAGCTGCAATTGGCGGCCACTGTTTTCGAGAGCACCGCTGAGGGTGTACTGATCACCGATACCCGCCAGCGCATTAACGCGGTCAATCGGGCCTTCAGTGAAATCACAGGATACAGCGAAGATGAAGCGATCGGCGAAACCCCGCGCCTGCTCGCCTCGGGCCTGCACGACAGCGCGTTCTATGCCGCGATGTGGTACCAGCTCACCGCCGAAGGCCATTGGCAGGGCGAGATCAGCAACCGACGCAAGAACGGAGAGATCTACCCCAGTTGGCTGACCATCAGCGCAGTGCGTAATCGTGACAAATTCATCACCCATTTCGTCGCTGTCTTTGCCGACATCTCCAGCCTCAAACAGGCTCAGGCGCGACTGGATTACCAGGCTCATCACGACCCGCTGACCGGCCTGCCGAACCGCACCCTGTTCGAAAGCCGCTTGCATGCCGCGCTCACCCATTGCAAAGAGGCCAAGAGCCTGGGCGCGGTGCTGTTCCTGGACCTCGACCGGTTCAAACACATCAACGACAGTCTCGGCCATCCGGTCGGCGACCTGTTGCTCAAGGGCATTGCCCAGCGACTGAAGGAAAACCTGCGGGATATCGACACGGTTGCGCGGTTAGGCGGCGACGAATTCATCATTCTTCTGCCTGGCCTGCAAACGGCAGCGGATGCCGATGTCCTCGCCACCAAACTGCTGAACAGTTTCTCGGCGCCGTTTCAGGCCGGGGAACACGAATTCTTCATCAGCACCAGCATCGGCACGGCGCTGTTTCCCAGTGACGGTGCGGACGTCGCGACGCTGATCAAGAACGCTGACGCGGCCATGTACCGCTCCAAGGCCAAAGGCCGCAACCGCGTGGAGAATTACACCCGCGACCTGACCGCTCAGGCCAGTGAACGCGTTGCGCTGGAACACGAACTGCGCCGCGCCATCGAGCGCAATGAATTCACGCTGTCCTACCAACCCAAGGTCAGCCTGCTGACCCAGCGACTGGTTGGCGCAGAGGCACTGATTCGCTGGACCCACCCGACGTTCGGAGAAGTCCCGCCGGAGCGCTTCATTCCCCTGGCGGAAGAGAATGGCATGATCCTGCAGATTGGCGAATGGGTGCTCGAGATGGCCTGCCAGCAACTCCACCAGTGGAACCAGGGATATGACGTGTTCGGGCCCTTGTCCGTCAACCTCGCGGGTGCCCAACTGCGCCAGCCCAATCTGGTCACGCGGATCGAGCAACTGCTCACACAATACGAACTCCAACCGGGCTGCCTGCAACTGGAGATCACTGAAAACTTCATCATGTCGCAAACCGAGGAAGCCCTGTCCGTGCTGCACCGCCTGAAAAAACTCGGCGTGCAACTGGCGATCGACGATTTCGGCACCGGCTACTCATCACTCAGCTACCTCAAGCGCCTGCCGCTGGACACCCTCAAGATCGACCAGTCATTCGTACGCGGCCTCCCCGACGACCCACACGACGCCGCCATCGTTCGCGCCATCATCGCCCTGGGCCGCAGCATGCAGTTAACCGTCATCGCCGAAGGCGTGGAAAACCTCGAACAGCAGCAATTCCTGGCCGATGAAGGCTGCGAACAAATCCAGGGCTACATCGTCAGCCTCCCCCTGCCCCCGGAAGAATTCTGCGCGACGTTTCTTCGTATAACAGTTTCGGACTTTTCGGATAGCACAGCTCGGAAACCATCGTTATAATCCGCCGCCTGACTGAGGGCCTATAGCTCAGTTGGTTAGAGCAGAGGACTCATAATCCTTTGGTCCACGGTTCGAGTCCGTGTGGGCCCACCACCTTCAAAGCCGCGCTCTGCGCGGCTTTTTTATTGATGAGGAATCTGAAAACCATGATCGCTCGCAGGATGCGAAAACACTGAATATCTCTTTAACTAAAGGAAGTAGAAGCGACATGACGGTTTCTGAAGCCATAAAAAAAGCCGCAAGAATGAAGAAGTCGGGCCTGATGGTGATGCTGCTGGGCGCCATTCAACTGACGATGTTCTCGGTCCTGTTCATTTACGATGTGGGGGAACAGCTCAAGGCAACACTTCTTTCTGAAGTGGGCTATACGCTGCAAAACTTCTCCTTGATCGCTTACCAGAAAACCAGCTTCTTGAAGATGCTGTGGGACATCACCCCTCGCGTAAATGTTCACCAGCCCTTCACGCTTGAAACGTTGATGTTCCTCGGCATCATGGTCGTCATCGGTACCGGAGGATACATTCGCGAGTGTGGCAAACAGCTTGCAGATGACGTCGCCGCCATCAGGAAAAAAGCACGAGACGAGCTTTGGTTGCGCTCCATGCTTCCGCAGGATCAAGCCGCAACGGTTATCAATCAGCCAGCCAGCGTCACGGTCCTGGCGCTGCAGATGCCGCCTGGAGAAGTCAAAAACTGGTGGGAGCGTCCGGCGGGCCTTATTCTGGTCGGGCTGTTGATTACTTACATAGGCGCATTGCTCACCAAAGCGTCAGGATTGACCTAAGGATAAATTTGCCTGAGTGATGGTCAGTAACCCCATGAATACGCCTTTCCTGCCTCACTGGCTTCGCCGGGTCCTGCGCCCCTTGCTGGATCCTTACCGCCGCTATCGCCACGCGCGCTACATTCATGCCGGTCGCATCGTGGTCGGGCTGCTGGTGTCGATCCTGCTTACGACGGGGATTCATCTGCCGCATGGTGAGTGGGCGTCGGTCACGATGCTGATCGTGATCGGCGGTTTGCAGCATCACGGCAATATCGGCAAGAAGTCGGTAGAACGGGCATACGGCACGTTGATTGGCGCGGCGCTGGGTCTGGCCGTGGTGGCGCAGGAAAGTTACCTGGGCATGCCGTTGCTCACGTACGTGATCATGTCGCTGATCTGTG
This sequence comes from Pseudomonas sp. NFACC02, assembly GCF_900110765.1. Classification (GTDB taxonomy): domain Bacteria; phylum Pseudomonadota; class Gammaproteobacteria; order Pseudomonadales; family Pseudomonadaceae; genus Aquipseudomonas. Next base: position 7,119 of record NZ_FOEO01000043.1, on the reverse strand, counting down.
GCTTCTTCGCGTATCACGCCATCGGCAAGGGTGGTTACACGGCGCTGCTGTCGGCGATTACGCTGTTCATCGTGGCGGGGCATGGCGATAACCCAATTACTGACGGCCTTTGGCGCACGGTGGATATCTTGATCGGCATCGCGCTGGCGCTGGCGTTTTCCTTCGCTCTGCCGCTGTATGCGGTGTATTCGTGGCGCTACAACCTGGCCAGTGGCTTGCGGGACTGCGCCAAGGTGTACGAGCGCATCAGCAGCGGGCAGTCGATTTCGGCCGACGAGCATCTGAAGCTGATGGCTCGCCTCAATGCCACGATGCTGCAACTGCGCTCGCTGATGCCGTCGGTGTCAAAAGAAGTGAAGATATCGCTGGTCGAACTGGACGCGATTCAAGGGCACTTCCGCATGTGCCTCAGTACGCTGGAAATCCTCTCGAACCTGCGTCCGGCAGACCTGGGCAACGTGAGCATGAATGCCGAGCAGCGGCGGATTCGACGCATGCTCATCGGCATGGCGAGGGCGTTGAAAACAGGGGCGACGGAGCGCCTGGAACGGCCTACCGAGTCCTTGGCTGTGGGCCCGGAGACGCCAGCCGATTCAGCCGAGGTGTTGGGTTATCAGTTGATGACCCGGCAACTGGCGTTGAACATCGAAGGCCTTCAGCAGCGACTCGCAAAGACGGCGAAGAAGTGGAAGATCTGATCTTCGCCGTCAACGGGTTCGGTCAATAGCGGGAAGGCACGACCATTTCGCGTGGCACAGGCGCACGCAGGTAGTTGGCGTTGTATTCGCGCTCGGGCAGGACCACTTGCGGCGACTCCACATCGCCTCGCGGAATCTGCTCCAGCAAATGGTGAATGCAGTTCAGCCGCGCGCGCTTCTTGTCATCCGCTTCAACGATCCACCAGGGCGCAACGTCCGTGTGTGAGCGGGTGAGCATTTCCTCTTTCGCACGGGTGTAGTCCTCCCAGCGACGCCGGGATTCCAGGTCCATGGGCGACAGCTTCCACTGTTTCAGCGGATCGTGGATGCGCATGAGGAAGCGGCGATATTGCTCGTCGTCGGTGATCGAAAACCAGTACTTGATGAGGATGATCCCCGAGCGCACCAGCATCTTTTCGAACTCGGGCACGGTGCGGAAAAACTCTTCGTATTCGTCGTTGTTGCAGAATCCCATGACGCGCTCGACGCCCGCGCGGTTGTACCAGCTGCGGTCGAACAACACCATTTCACCCGCAGCCGGCAGATGGGAAACGTAGCGCTGGAAGTACCACTGAGTGCGTTCACGCTCGCTCGGCGCAGTCAGTGCGGCGACCCGACAAACACGAGGGTTCAGACGCTGAGTGATGCGTTTGATCGCACCGCCCTTCCCAGCTGCATCGCGCCCTTCGAACAACACAACGACTTTGAGCTTCTGGCTGACGACCCAATCCTGCAACTTGACCAGCTCACCCTGCAGGCGCAGCAACTCGCGGAAGTAGACGCGTCGATCAATGCCCTTCGGCACCTCTTCGCCCAGGCCAGAAAGCAGATCGTCCATCCGCGCATCGTCGTACTCCATCTCCAGCTCTTCGTCGAAGCTGTCGAGAATGTCGGCGCGGATGTAATGGGCGGTTTCGGACAAATCCAGATGCTGGCTATCGGTCATGGCGGGGCTCCCGGCGTGGAGTGAGAGGGTCTAAACGTCAGAAGGCCGATTTAGACATGCCGGGAGTGACAGCTGAATGACAAAGCGGTGACAGCGAGGAAAAGTCCTACAGATGCTGTTGCTGCACATTCAGGTATGGAGAAGTCGCGACTAAACCGTCTCAACCGTGATCTGCTGAACCGCCCGGAACGGCGCCAGCGACGCTTCATCCGCCTGGGATGCGGTAATCAGCGTCCACTCACGCTCAATGGGCGTCCAGTGCTGCTGACGAGCGCGGCCGAGTTTGTCGGCATCGGCGAGAACGAACACCTGCGCGGCGCGCTTGATGATGCATTCCTTGAGGTACGCCTGTTGATCGCTGGCCTCGCACAGACCGAACTCTGCGACCACACCGTCGGCGCCCATGAACGCCTTGTCGACGCTCAATCGGCTCAAGGTCAGCTCAGCGAGCGGGCCCAGCGTGCTCATGCTCGAATCCCGCAGATCCCCGCCGATCAACGTCAGACGAATCCCCGGCGCGTTGGCCAGCGTCATGACCGCCAGGAGGTTGTTGGTGACCACGTGCACGTTTTGCCGCGAACACAGGTGCAGCGCCAGGGCCGCACACGTGGTGCCTCCGTCGAGCAACACCGTGTCGCCATCCAGAACATGCAGCGCCGCCGCTTTGGCGATGGCGTCTTTCTGATCGCGCCGGGTTGCTTTGCGCTCTTCCAGCGACGCTTCCGGTTCATGCACGCCGATCAGCGCCGTGGCTCCGCCGTGGGTGCGCACCAGATGCCGCTGTTTGGCGAGCATGGCCAGATCGCGTCGCACGGTGGCTTCCGACACGCCCAATGCAGCGCTCAATTGCTCGACGTTGGTGTCGCGGGCGCGCACCAGTTCGAGAATGGCGCGATGACGATCGGTGGCTTTCATGGACGGGCTCGCAAGAGAAAGGCCGCTGATCTTACACGACCAGGGCCTGACACCTCATCCCCGACGCGTGGCCAGTTCGGCGCCCTGACGCAGCGCTTCCAGCAAGCTGCGCTCATCGGCAATGCCTTTACCGGCGATGTCGAACGCCGTGCCATGGTCTACCGAGGTCCGGATCACTTCCAGGCCCACGGTGACATTGACGCCCGCCTCCAGCCCCAGCACTTTCACCGGGCCATGGCCCTGATCGTGGTACATCGCAACCACCAGATCGAAATCACCACGCCCCGCGCGGAAGAACAAGGTGTCAGCAGGCAGCGGGCCGGTCACATCCAGCCCTTGCGCTTGCAACACCTTCACAGCCGGGATGATTTTCTCTTCTTCTTCGCCATAGCCGAACAGGCCGTTCTCGCCTGCGTGCGGGTTGATGCCGCACACACCGATACGCGGTCTGGCGATGCCGGCCTTGATCAGCGTCGCATTCCCGCGTTCGATGGTGCGCTGCACCAGGCCCGGTTCGATCTTGCGAATCGCGTCGATGATGCCGATGTGCGTGGTCACGTGAATGACCCGCAGGTGCGGTGCGACCAGCATCATCGAGACTTCGTCGACATGGGTCAGGTGCGCCAGCATCTCGGTGTGGCCGGGGTATTTGTGGCCACCGGCGTGCAGCGCTTCCTTGTTCAGCGGTGCGGTGCAGATGGCGTCGATCTGTCCGGCCTCGGCCAGTTGTACGGCGCGCGCGATGTATTGAAACGCAGCGTCTCCGGCCACCGGCGACAACTGACCGAATGGCAGATCGGCAGGGATGAGGTTCAGGTCGATGCAATCAATGGTGCCTGGCTCGTACTGCGCCTCGGAAGCCTCCTTGATGCGGCGAACCTTCGCGCTGCCTTTGACGATCTCGTTCGCCCGTTCCAGACGTCCGGCATCGCCGATTACCAACGGACGGCACTGCTGATACACGACGTCGTGGGTCAGGCTCTTGACGATGATTTCGGGACCCACGCCTGCGGCGTCGCCCATGGTGATGCCGATGACGGGCAGATAGTTACTCATGATGGTTACCTTGTAGCGCAGGATTCTTCACCGAGCCTGTGGCGTATTCCGCAGGCTCTACAGCGTTATTCATGTGCAGCCACGCCGCGTAGAGCGCGTGGTCCGTGCCGAACGCACCGGCCTTGGTGACGATGCCGGGGCGGTGACCGTGGCGTGTGGCGATAGGGTGGCCAAATGCGACACCCGCTTCGATCTCGCAGAGCAATTGCAGGCTGCCGATACCCACCGCTTCAAGCATGGCGCGCGCGGTTTCGCCACCTGTAGCGACCAGACCGCCAACCCAGGCGAAGTGAGGTCGTACCAGCGCGGCCAGCAACGTCGAAAGGCGCGCACCTTCCGCCGGATCAAAGGCCTCGTCCCGGCCAATGCGCAACAGCAGATCCTCACCACGACGCAGGTATTCGCCGATGCGAATTTCCCAGCCGGCCCAATCCGGGTGCGCCATCCCTTGCCGCAGCACTGCGGGCGGCACGACGAGTTCGCCGATGGATGCACGCTCTTTCAGCAGGGCGCATTGACGCTCGGACACGCCGGACAAGCTGCCGACCAGAATCAACGTGGGTGCGTATTGCTCACGTGTGAACGCGGGGCTTGGCGCAGATGCCGATAACACATCGGGCAGTGCCGCGATTTCACGCGCCAGCCCACCGGAGCCCACCCAGAACAGGGGCGCCGACAAACTCGTGGTGACGATCGCCAAGGTTCTCAGGTCTTCGGTGGTTTGCGCGTCGACGATCAGTGCCTGGGTGTCGCTGGCGGTAATCTCGGCAATATGACGGGCCAGCACATCGGCGTCGCCACGCAGGGTGTCGAGCGACAGCTTGGCGGTGCGCAGACCCGCCTGCTCAAGCAAAGTATCGATGTCGGCCGAACGGTCTGCGTGTTCCAGCCTCCAGGTGTCAGTGGTTTCCAGCGGCTGACCGTTGACCAGCACCTTGCCTTGCAGCGTGGTGCGCCCGGTCGCCGGGAAGGCTGGCGCGATGATCGCCAGCCCCACGTCCGGCTGGAGGGCAGCGACTTCCGACGCCCAGTTGCCGCGCAAGGTCGAGTCGATCTTCTTGTACAGCCGCTGCCCGGGCTTGAGCAGCGTGCGGTACGCCGACAAGGTGTGCTCGGCGGCCTGCGCTGCAGACAGCCGACGCGTGTCCGTGTCGATAGCGACCACGCTTGCATCGCCGGTGTCATGGGACGCATCGAGGGTCACTACCGTGCTCAGCCCGGCGCCAGCGAAGGCAATCGCGCAGTCGGCTGCTCCGGACAGGTCATCGGCAATGATCAGCAATGTCATCGAACCGTCTCCCGCTCCGTCGTCACTTTCACCGGCTCGTCATTCAATGGCATGTCAGCGTGACGCGCTTTGTAGCGCTTTGCGACGGACGCCGTAAGAATCGGAGACAGAACAGCGGTGACCACCACACACGCCGCCACCAACAGGGTCGCGGAGTTCGCGGCCTCGGTGTAGACCGGATTCGCCGCCGCCACCAGCGCCGGCACTGCGGCGGCATTGCCCGCCGTGTTGGCCGCCGCGACACCCGCAACGCCGGTTCCGCCCGACACACGGTCGGCGAAATACAGCGGGATACCGGTCAACACAACCACCGCCAGGCCCAGGCCAATACCCAGCAAGCCTGCCTGCCAGACCTTGTGCAGGTCCAGGCTGGCGCCCAGCGCCAATGCGAAGAACGGAATCATCACCGGCACGGCCTTGGCCAGGAAGTCGCGCATCTCGCGGTCGAGGTTGCCCAGCAGCATGCCCAACAACAGCGGCAGGATGGCCCCCACCAGTGTCGGCCAGGGAAACGCCGCCAACCCGGCGACACCCAGCGTGACCATGGTCAGGAACGGCCCGGACTCCAGCGACATGACCGAATAAGCGCCGACATCCTCGGACCGCCCGTATTGGCCCATCAGTGCCATGTACAGTCCACCGTTGGTGTCATTCATGGCGGCGACGACCGCCAACGTCGACAGCCCGGCGAAGATACCCGAGGTGATCGGCTGCTCCCCCAGGAAGTGCCCCATGATCACGCCGATGACGATGGCGGTCCCGACCTTGGTGCCAAACAGCACACCACCTTTCTTCAGCAAATACGGTGTGGCTTTGATGTCGATGCTGGCGCCCATGCACACGTAGAACACCGCGAGAATAGGCAGCGAGCCGGTGAACAGTGCGTTGGTGAACGAGCCGAAGAACTTCGGCATGTCAGGCAGAAATGTTGCGACCAGCGAACCGATCAGCAGGGGCACGATCATCATGCCGCCAGGTACACGTTCGATGGTGCGCTTGATAGGAATCTGGGCCACGGGAGCACTCCTTATTTTTATAGTGGGGCAGTGATGTTATGCAACAGGCTGAATGCCTGATCTTGAGCGAAACGATCATATTTTTGATCGGTTCGCGCAAATCAGCTTATTCCATTCAAGCAAACTGCGCAAACCGATCAATAAAATGATCATTTTGAGCAATTCGAACTGAAATGCTGCGCGTGCTGACGGTCCGGCACTCGACGTCGGCCAAAGGGGCTGGCAGGCTGCACCGGCGTACAACGAAATCACTGGAGCCCGACATGTCTCACCCGTACAGCCCGCAGGAATGGCAACTCAGGCAAGAACTGGCCGCCTGTTATCGCCTGATCGCTCATTACAAGATGACCGACCTGATCTTCACCCACCTTTCCCTGCGAATTCCCGGCCCGGAGCATCACTTTCTGATTAACCCTTACGGGCTGATGTTCGAGGAAATAACGGCCTCCAATCTGGTGAAAATCGATCTTCACGGCAACAAGGTCGAAGCTTCGCCCTATCCGGTGAATCCCGCGGGTTTCGTGATCCACAGCGCCATTCACAGTGCGCGGGAAGATGCTCAATGTGTTCTGCACACGCACACCAAGGCAGGGTGCGCGGTCGCCGCGCAAGCGTGCGGGTTGTTGCCGTTGAATCAGATCTCGATGGAGTTCTATGGCCGTGTCGGTTATCACGACTACGAAGGCATCGCCCTGGATTTCAGTGAGCAACAGCGCCTCGTGGCCGACCTTGGCGATAACTCGGTGATGATCTTGCGCAATCACGGTTTATTGACCGTGGGCGACAGCGTGAAACAAGCCTTTCTGCGCATGTATTACCTGGAAAAAGCCTGTGAGATTCAGGTCGCGGCCCAAGCCAGTGGCGACCTGGTCTTGCCGCCTGACGAGGTATGCCGGCGTACGGAAAGGCAGTTCAACGCACCAGGGCAAGGCGTCGCGGAAGGTGAATTGATCGATCTGGATGCCGTCGATTTTGCCTGGGCGGCCTTGCTGCGCCTGCTGGACCGCGTGGCACCGGATTACAAGGATTGATCGCGAGTCTCTGGCGAAAGCGCCGAGCCAGCTTCCATTGATGCCGCTTCCCCACTGCATTCGTCAGCAAGCCGGCTTGTATGGTGCGCATTTCCACTATTTGGGGTGACGCTGACGGTGTGGTTTGTCCTGACGGCCAAACTGTTCCGCCTTCGGCGGGTTACTTGAA
>NZ_FOEO01000055.1 GCF_900110765.1 Pseudomonas sp. NFACC02 | reverse complement strand
CGTCACTGAATGCACGCTGAGCGTGTAACCATCAGCTTGCTCGCGATGGGAGAGAGCCAGTTTTATCAGGGGTGAATGACACACCGCATTCGCCCGGATGCGGTCCACACCAAGCTAACTCCCACAGGTTTTGTGTTCAGCCAGCAGGTCATGCGGCGAACCTACGAAAGCGCAGGGCGCGCTTCGCTTTTGATCTTGATCTTCATACCGCAGCAGCCCAGACACCACAAAGCGCGACTTGGGTGCAGGCTGAACGCAGGTGGCGCGCAGTGGGCCGAGCGGCATGGATGCCGCGAGAGCGCCGTCAGGACATGGATGTCCGTTCGGCGCGTGCCCACGGAGCGTCGCCGGAGTGAAGGTACTCCGACGAAGGAGGAGCCCAACCAGGAGCCAGACACTTGGTTACTTGGTGTCTTTTCAAGTAACCCGCCGAAGGCGGAACAGTTTGGCCGTTAGGACAAACCAAACCACTAGCGTCACCTCAAATAGTGGAAATGCACACCCTACAAGCGAGCTTGCCCGCGAAGACGGTACTCCGACGAATGTGGAGGATCAGCGCCATCAACGTTGACTGTCCCACCGCGTTCGCGGCCGTCGTAACCTCCGACTGCTCCTACAGGGCCCGCGCGGTGCCGATGCCTCGTGAATAACGCTCCCACAGGGGCGTACTCCAAACACAAGTCCTCATACCCCCCGCCCAAACCGTTCAGCCGCTCAGTCGTAACGACCAATTGCCAGTATTCATCGGCTCTGACACAATCGCGAATAATTCTCGTTAGTCACTCTGTTCTCTTCGGTGCGTCGTGTCGTCACTTCAAAGCCCTCAACATCAGCTTGTCGGAACGCTCTACCGCGACCATCGCAGCTGGTTGCTGGCCTGGCTGAAACGCAATATCGCCTGCCCGCATCGCGCCGAAGACCTGAGCCAGGACACCTTCATACGGCTTCTTGGCCGCGATCAATTGACCGAACCTCGTGAACCTCGGGCGTTTCTGGTTCAAGTGGCCAAAGGTTTGCTGTTCGACCATTTCCGTCGAGCGGCCCTGGAACAGGCCTACCTCACCGAATTGATGTTGATTCCAGAAGCCGAACAGCCTTCTCTGGAACAACAGCAACTGATCCTCGACGACCTGAAAGCCATCGACCGTCTGCTCGGCAAGCTGTCGAGCAAGGCGCGCGCGGCCTTTTTGTACAGTCGTCTGGAAGGCATGGCTCATGCCGAAATCGCCAACCAACTCGGCGTCTCCGTGCCGCGCGTACGCCAGTATCTGGCTCAGGGCATGCGCCAGTGCTACGTTGCCCTGTACGGCGAACCGACATGAGCGTCAGCACCCGCCCGGTTTCATCGCAGGTGCTCGACGCCGCCATCGCCTGGCAGTTGTGCCTGGATTGCGGTCGGGGCAGCGAAGCGGAGCGCGAAGAGTTCGCCAAGTGGTACGCCGCCAGCGAAGAACACGCCCGCGCCTGGATGCAACTCGGCATGCTCGACCAGCGTTTTGTCGGCACCACCGGCCCGGCTCGCTCGGCGTTGCTACGTTCGCGTGAAGGTGTTGGCCGCCAGGTCCGCAAGCTTGGCCGCGGGGTTGCCAGTGTCGCCATTGCCTTGGGGCTGACGCTGTTTCTCGGCGACCGTTATCTGCCGGTCAATTATTGGCTGGCGGATCTACGCACGGCGACCGGCGAGCAACGCACGATTCGGCTGTCGGACAACACCTTGATTCGCCTTAATACCCACAGCGCGGTGGACGTACGATTCGATGCGAAACAGCGTCGGGTGATTCTTCAAGACGGCGAAATTTTCGTAGAAACCGGCGGCCACGACGACCCACGCCCCTTCATCGTCGAAACCGACGAAGGCAGCATGCGTGCGCTGGGAACGAAGTTTCTGGTCAAGCGCAGGGACGATGGTACGTTGCTGAGCGTGCTGCAATCCGCCGTCGCGGCGCACCCACAAGCGGCTGGCACCGAAATGGTCTTGCGTGAAGGCCAGCAGATGCTGATTCAACGCCATAGCCTTGGCCCGATGCTTGCGCTCGCACCCGGGGCCGACGCCTGGACGCGCGGCATGCTGGTGGTGGACAACGCGCCGCTCAAGGACGTGATCGCGGAGCTGGCCCGGTATCGTCAGGGCCACCTCGGCGTGGCGCCGCAGGTAGCGGATTTGCGGATCACCGGCAGCTTCCCGTTGAATGACACCGATCTCGCCCTGAAGGCGTTAATGCCGACCTTGCCGGTTGCGATCGAGCAACGCACGCATTGGTGGGTGACGGTGGTGGCGAGCACAGCCAAGCCGACCCGCAAGCTGTAGTTGCAACGCCGATCAACGATGGGATGAGCTTGCCAGGAAAAGCGGGTGCATCCAGCCTCATCCTCTGCGGCTCTAACTCAGCATTCGTGAGCGAGCTCACTCCCACACGTTTGTGCTGCAGGCATAAACGCGCAGCGACCGACTGCAAAGTGTGAATCTAAATTATTTTCGATTAGCCCTATCACTTTCCCGATCTCGTCCGGCACATAGGCATTGAGAACACTTTCCACTCAGGAGCCCGCCCATGTCCCGCACGCTTCAATTTCTTCTGCGACCCAGCTTGCTGGCTGCCGCTGTCGCCCTCGCGACCCCGATGGCAAGCACGCAACTGCTGGCGGCTTCTCAAGCATCTAGCGTCCGTGCGTACAACCTGCCAGCGGCGCCGCTGTCCAGCACGTTGACCCAGATCGCCAGTCAGGCGGGCATCGCCCTGTCGCTGGACCCGTCGCTGGCCGCCGGCCGCACTTCGGCCCCGGTTCAAGGCCAGTTCGACGCGCCGGGCGCCATGGCGCAAGCGTTGCGCGGCACGGGTTTGCAGCTGAGCCAGACGTCGGCAGGCACGTACAGCCTGATTGCCGCGCCGGAGGGCGTGATGGCGTTGCCTGAAACCAGCATTCAGGGACGACAGGACGGTTTTGAAAGCGCGTGGGGACCGACCGAAACCTACGCGGCTACCCGCACCGCCTCTGGCACCAAAACCGACACCGCGCTGGTTGAAGCACCGCGCTCGATCTCTGTCGCTACCCGTCAACAGATGGAAGATCGCGCGGTCCAGAACCTCGACGACGCCGTGCGCTACATGCCTGGCGTTGTGGCCAGCAGCTACGGCAGCGACAGCCGCGCCGAGTGGCTGAAGGTGCGCGGCTTCGAGCCGACGCAGTTCCTCGATGGCCTGCCGCTGCCGAAAGGCGCCTACGTGATGCCGAAGATGGAAACCTGGGACCTGGACCGCGTTGCGCTGCTGCGCGGCCCGGCCTCGTCGGTATATGGCCAGACGCCTCCGGGCGGCCTGCTGGACATGGTCAGTCGTCGCCCTGAAGCCGAAGCCAGTCACGAAGTTCAGGTTCAGGTGGGCAGCTACAACCGCAAGCAGATCAGCTTCGACAGCACCGGCAAGATCGATGACGCCGACACCTTCGAATACCGTGTGAGCGGCGTGGTGCGCGACAGCGGCACATCAGTCGAGCACGTCGACGACAATCGTTACAACATCGCCCCCAGCCTGACCTGGAACATCAACCCGGACACCAAGCTGACGTTCCTCAGCCAGTTCAACCGCGACGATACCGGCACCACCAGTCAGTTTCTGCCGATCCAGGGCACCAAATACCCATCGGCCGCCGGTGAAATCCGCTACCACAAAAACCTGGGTGATCCGGACTGGGAGTTCTACGACAAGACCTACTACGCGCTGGGTTATGCCTTCGAAACCCGCCTGAACGATGTCTGGCAGTTCAAACAGAACCTGCGTTACACCAAGAGCGACCTGTCGTTCCAGACCATCACCGCCGGCGGTTACTACGGATCGGTTGCAGATGACGGCACCGTGCAGCGCGGCGCCAACGTTGTGAACGAGGACATCAGCCAGTTCGCGCTGGACAACAACTTCCAGGCCGACTTCGACACCGGCAACCTCAAGCACTCCCTGTTGCTCGGTGCCGACTACCAGCGCGTCAACCACAACTACAAATGGCAGTACGGCAGCGCGCCGACCAGCAACATCATCAACCCGGTCTATGGCCAGGACTTCAGCAACATCAACTACGCCGCGTTCCAGGACTACAACCAGAAGACCGACGACTTTGGTGTCTACGTTCAGGACCAACTGGCGCTGGACAACTGGCGTCTGACCTTGGGCGGTCGTCAGGACCTGCTCAAGACCAAGACAAAATTCTATAACTTTGCGGACGAACGTGACGACCGCACCGACAGTGCCTTTACCGGGAATGCGGCGCTGAGCTACGTCTTCGATTCCGGCTTCACGCCATACATTTCCTACGCCGAGTCGTTTCAGGCGGAACAAGGTGGCGCGGCCGACGTCACCACCGGTCAGAGCAATGCGTTCAAACCAGGCACAGGCAAGCAGTACGAAGTGGGTCTGAAATACCAGCCACCCGGCAGCGACATCATGTTCACCGCAGCGGCTTATGACCTGACCCGCAAAGACATCGTGCTCAGCGATACCTTCGGCAATTCTCGCCCGCTCGGGGAGGCCAAGGTCCGTGGTTTCGAACTGGAGGCCGTGGGTAACGTCACTGAAAACCTGAAAGTGACGGCGTCCTACACCTACGCCAACAGCAAAATGACCAAGGTCACCGACCCGCTGGACAAAAACCGTCCACTGCCACTGACGCCGGAAAACGCCGCTTCGGTATGGGGTGACTACACCTGGCACACCGGCCTGCTCGACGGCTTCGGTATCGGGTTCGGCGCGCGTTACATCGGCGAAACCGACAACATTGCTATCGGCAGCTACGGCTTCGTGGCCAACCCGAACTACGGTCACAGCAATCCTTACACGGTCTATGACGCTGCCGTTCATTACGACCTCGGGCGCATGAACAGCTCGCTCAAAGGGGTCAGCGTGTCGGTTAACGCCAACAACGTCTTCGACAAGGAATACATTTCCACTTGCGACGGCTTCTACTGCTATTACGGCGATCGTCGAAGTGTGCTCGCGAGCGTGGATTACAAATGGTAATGGTTTAAACTCTCATTTATGAAAACAAGGGCCGCTTGGAACAGCGGCCCTTTTAGCTTCCGTTCAAACCGGTATCGCACCATGAAGAGCCAAACCATCCGCCGCTGGTCGTTCATCCACACGTGGAGCAGCCTGATCTGCACGCTGTTCCTGCTGATGCTCGCCATCACCGGCTTGCCGCTGGTGTTCCACCACGAGATCGAGGAACTGCTGGGTGATGCGCCGGCGCTCAAGGAAATGCCCGCCAGCACGCCACGCATGGACCTGCAGCAACTGGTGAGCGCCGCCCAGGCGCATCGTCAGGGCGAAGTGGTCCAGTATTTCGGTTGGGATAAAGATGAGCCCAACGGCATGTATGCCTTCATGGGTAAAACCGCAGGTGGCGATCCCAACGACACACACACCTTCATGCTCGACGCGCGCACCGGCGAGCCAGTGGAAACCCCTTCGGCGAACGGCGGGTTCCTGAACATCATGCTGCGCCTTCACGTGGACATGTACGCAGGGCTGCCGGGCAAGCTACTGCTGGCCTTCATGGGCCTGCTCTTTGTGGTAGCGATTATTTCGGGCGTGGTGTTGTATGCACCGTTCATGCGTCGACTCGATTTCGCCACTGTCCGGCCGAACAAATCGACCCGAGTGCGCTGGCTGGACCTGCACAACCTCATTGGCGTCGTCACATTGACCTGGGCGTTTGTCGTCGGCTTGACGGGCGTGCTCAATGCCTGCGCCGACCTGGTGATCGCACAATGGCGCAACGATTCGCTGGCCGCGATGGTCGCCCCTTATCGCGATGCGCCGCCGCTGACAACACGAGCACCGGCAACCGACCTGCTGCGCATTGCGCAGGCGACCGTTCCAGGCTCGGAGCCGTCGTTCATCGCGTTCCCCGGCTCACGATTTTCCAGCGAGCACCACTACGCGGTCTTCATGAAAGGCAGCACGCACCTGACGTCCCACCTGCTGACGCCCGTCTTGATCGATGCCGAAAACCTGAAAGTGACCGCAATCGTCAGCAGCCCTTGGTACCTGGACGCCCTGCTGCTCTCACAGCCGCTGCACTTCGGCGATTACGGCGGCATGCCGATGAAAATCCTCTGGGGCATTCTCGACGTGCTGACCATCATCGTACTGGGCAGTGGCGTCTACCTGTGGTGGGTACGCCGTCGTGCCGCCGCCACCGTCAACGTAACGCAAACGATGGAAGCGGCATGACACGACACAAAAAACACCCAGCGTTCTGGAAAGCCTTCGCCAAACCGACCTGGATCGCACTCCTGACCGCCATCGGCCTGTTCGCCGCGCTGCTGGGTGACGGCGCGTGGGACGTTCTCGCCTGGGTGGGCATGGCGATCCCGGCATGGCTCAGCATCAAGGGGCTGCTGGTGCGGCGTCGGGTTTGAGGGCTGCCAACTGAATCGGCCATTCGGCCCATTGCAACAGGACATTGCACAGCGTTCTGGCCCTGACTAGTCTAAGGGCCAGTCCGACCCAGAGGAATGTCCATGTCTGCCCCCAGCATGATGCTGTACTACAACGCCGCTTCGCCCTTCGCACGCAAAGTGTTGATTCTGCTGCACGAAACAGGTCAGGCAGGACGGGTGGGTCTCAAACCGGTCGCTGTCACGCCGGTCAATCCTGATGCCGAGGTGTGCCATGACAATCCATGCGGGAAGATTCCTGCGCTGTGTCTGGCCGATGACAACGTCATCCACGACAGTCGGGTGATTCTCGACTATCTCGACCATCAGCATGCCGGTCATCCTTTGATTCCACGCGATGGCCCGGCGCGCTGGCGGCGCCTGACGCTGGCGTCTCTGGCGGATGCGCTGCTGGACGCCGCGGTGCTGATCCGTTACGAAACCTTCCTGCGCCCCGAAGAGAAGCACTGGAGCGACTGGCTGGATAATCAGGCCGAGAAAATTTCCCGCTCGCTGGCCTACTTCGAAACCGAGGCGGTCACCGAGCTGAGCGCGCACTTCGACATCGCGTCGATCACCTTGGCCAGCGCACTCGGGTACCTCGACTTCCGCCAACCCAACCTGGGCTGGCGCAGCAGCTACCCGCGCCTTGCCAGCTGGTATTACGAAGTCAGCCAGCGACCGTCGATGCTGGAAACCCAGCCGCCTGCGTAAATCCCGCAGACTTACCGGAGCCTCCTGTGGGAGTGAGCTTGCTCGCGAAGGCGTCAGTACCTTCGCTGCATCTTCTACGGCCGGAAATCAGCTTTCGCGAGTCGCCACCGTGGCGCTCAATCAACACTCCGGTTTGTCGGCGGTATAACGACGCGCCGGGTTCACCGCCGCGCCGAATTCACGCAAGGCCTTGGCGCCGATCAGCAGCGGGTAATTGAAGTGGCTGCGATCGACCAGGTTGACTTCGACGGTACGCTTGACGTTGCCCAGACAGAGTTCGAGGTCGACCACCGGACGCGTGGTCGGATCCACCGGCTCATCGTCGTCCTCGCCTTCGGATCGGCCTTTGATACGGCTGATGCGCGACACCTTGTGCTCGTAGACCTTGTTGTCGGCATCCTTGGTCGCCAGGCGGAAACGCACCCAGTCATCGCCATCACGCTTGAACAGTTCGATGTCCTTGGCCGAGAGCGATGCGGTGAGCGCGCCGGTGTCCATCTTGGCCTTGAAGGTCTCCCCGAGTTCAGAAACCTGAATGTACTCATAGCGACCATACAACGTTGGTTCGGCGGCCATGACAGGCAACGCCAGCAGGGACAGAAGCGCCAGAAGGGATTTCACGTAACAGGTTCCTCGCAATGAATGGGCGTCGCACAGGCCCGATTTTAGACCGCAACTTTGCCGTTCGTTCGGTCACTAAGGTAGAACGCCAGCCTACCGGCGCACGCGTGAAACATTTGTCAGCGACCGCTGGATTTGGCTCCTCGGGCATAGCTGCTTATCATTGCCAGCCCTTTTCAAGACCACGAGTGATTTATGCGTCACCTGCTTACCGGTATCGCCGTCACGCTGCTGCTTTTGCTCAACACCTGTGTGCTGATCGGCCCGCTGATGGTCTTCGCCCTCCTCAAGCTGGTGTTCCAGAGCGAAATGCGCGACCGCTGCTCGTGGGCGGTGATGTGGATCGCCGAGACCTGGGTCGAGATCAACAAGCTGATTTTCAAGCTGTGCATCCCCACCCGCTGGGAGATCAACGGTCATGAGGGCTTGCGTGGCGACACGTCCTATCTGGTCATCAGCAACCATCAATCGTGGGTGGACATTCCAGCGCTGGTCCAGGCGCTGAACCGCCGCACGCCGTTTTTCAAGTTTTTCCTGAAGAAAGAACTGATCTGGGTGCCGTTCCTCGGACTGGCGTGGTGGGCGCTCGATTATCCGTTCATGAAACGCTACTCCAAGGCGTTTCTGGCAAAACACCCGGAGCTCAAAGGCAAAGACCTGGAGATCACCAAAGAAGCGTGCGAGCTGTTCAAGCGCCAGCCGGTCACCGTCGTGAACTACCTGGAGGGCACACGTTTCACACCGGCCAAGCATGCCGAACAGGCCTCTCCTTATCGTTACCTGCTAAAGCCCAAGGCAGGCGGTGTTGCGTTCGTTCTGGCGGCGATGGGCGAACAGCTGGACGCCGTGCTCGACGTGACAGTGGTCTATCCCGGCGCACGTATTCCGGGGTTCTGGGAGCTGATTTCAGGACGGGTACCCCGGGTGATCGTCGACATCCAGACCCGCGAACTCGACCCCGCGCTGTGGCGAGGCGATTACGAGAACGACCCGGTGTTCCGTGAGTACGTGCAGGACTGGGTGAACCGGTTGTGGGGGGAGAAGGATGCGCGGATAGAGGCGTTGCAGGGAGAACGGACAAGCGGCTGATTCTGGGTAGGAGCGCGCTTGCCCACGAATGCAATTTATCAGTGACCATCCCGTTGTCTGACCTGACGCATTCGCGGGCAAGCGCGCTCCTACAAGTTAATGAGTTTGCCAGCAGGACCGGTGGTAACTGACCACAGGATTTCTGACACCCTCACCTATCGGAGTATCGCCTGGAGCGACTACTTGGCGCCCCACACTCCGCTCAGCGCCGACAACGCCGAGCCGCTCGCGCCTTGCTGACCCAGGTACTGCAGGATCACCGGTACAAACTGGCTGACCATGCCGCTGTCCATGCCCAGCGCGCCGAAGGCCTTGTTCACATCGCCCATGCTTTGGACATTGCCCAGCGCACTGCTGATTGCCGAGTTGCTGTTGCCCGAGCTGCTGCCGAGCAGGCTGCCCAGATCGCCGAGGCTACCCAGGGCGGTTGTGCCCGACAACTGATCGAGACCCGGCACCGACTGGGTCAGACTGGAGTAGTCATTGCCGGTCAGTTTGTTCTTGGCCAGGCCCAACAACGCGCCGGTACCGCCCACCGCTTGCTGCGGCGTGACATTCAATTGCGTGCCAAGTGCATTGAGCAGTCCGGCCGCTTCAGGGGCGGCGGTGGCTTTCTGTTGTCCGCCCGTAGCGCTGGAAACAGCGTTGGCCGCATCGTTCAGGTTGAAGGCAAAGACCGGTGTTGCTGCCAGGGCCATCAAAGCCGCCAGTGCAGCGCCGCGTGCGTTTTTCATTGAAACCTTCATGTGAACCCACCTCATTTGCCAGAGATCCGGCCGTGGCCGGGTAAACACGCGTTGGACCCTTGCGCAGGGATAAGTTCCAACAGGCCAGTCTTCGATACACCGGTGAAATAGCGGCGCATCCCTGCATCCACTTTGCAGGCGTGCAACGTATTCCTTGCAGGAGCCGCGACCTCAGCGACGGCCCCGCCTGACAGGCAGTGGATTTCTTATTTCTCGGACGGGTGAACAGGTGAATGGAATTGCGGCGCTACGTGGATTAACCTGCCAGCATTCGAGCGATCAACGGGGTCGTCGTTATTCATTGTGGAGAGTGCCCATTTCTTCTGTCGACGCCGATGAACTGCGGCAATTACTGGCTCAGTGTTCTCTGGGCGACCGCCGCGCTTTCGAAAGCCTCTACCGCAGGGTTTCGGGACATCTATTCGCCGTCGCCCTCCGTTGCATGGGTCACCGCGATCTGGCTGAAGACGTCGTGCAGGAAGCCTTTGTGCGGATCTGGAACAGCGCCTCTCAGTACGATGCCACGCTGTCAGCGCCGATGACCTGGATGGTCAGCATCACTCGCAACAAGGCGATCGACCAGTTACGTAAACACCGTGAAGAGCCACTGACGGACGAACAAGCCCAGGCGCTGTTCGACCAGACGCCTTCCGCTCACGAGCAAATGGAAAGCCAGCGTGATGCCAAAGCACTCCAGCGTTGCCTCGACACGCTCGACGGCATGCAGCGGCGGTCAATCATCACCGCGTATTTTCACGGTGCGTCGCACAGCGATCTGGTGACACAGCTCGGTGCGCCGCTGGGAACGGTCAAATCCTGGATCCGTCGAGGCATGGACCGTCTGCGCAGGTGCCTTGAATCATGAACTATCGCCACCCCGAGTTACGCCGCGCATTGGCCGCCGATTACGCCATCGGCCTGATGCCTTCGACCGCCCGCAGACGCTTCGAAAGCCTGTTGCTCGACGATCCGAACCTGCGCGCGGAAGTGGCGCAGTGGCAGGAAGGCCTGGTCGGCCTGACTGCGTCCCTGGAGCCCCAACCCGTCCCCGAGCGGGTATGGCAACACATCCTCGCGAGGATCGAACCGCAGCGCCTGCATGTGCCGGAAAAACAACCGTTCTGGAGCTGGATGCGCGTCACGGCCATGGCCTGCACGCTGCTCGTCGCCGTCATCGTCGGCGTGATCTATAACCGCGACACACCTGACTTCAACGCCACGCTGGTCGCGTCCAACCAGCAACCTGCGCTGACGCTGCAAGCCTTTAACCGTTACCTGAAAGTCGAACCTCTCACCGTCGGATCCGTAGAAGCCGGGCGCAGTCTGGAACTGTGGGCCATTCCGGCAGATGGCGTTCCAGTCTCGCTGGGCGTCATCCCGGATAACGGCAAAGGCCGTGTCGAGCTCAACGAGCGCCAGCACAACTTGCTGGGGCCGCAGACCACGATGGCGATCACGCTGGAACCGAAAGGCGGCTCGCCATCCGGCAAACCGACCGGGCCGGTTCTGTATAAGGGGCAGTTGGCGTCGCTGTGATGCCGGTGACGGTCCATCGACATAATCCGCCTCCCCGGCTTGAACACTGGGGCGGGCTGACGATAAACGGAGCGCTGGCGCTTCAGAACAACTGCGCGGGCACTGGCGTTTTCGACGAACACCTTCGCCGAATTGCCTGTCGACAGACGAAAAAAAGCGACCCGAAGGTCGCTCTTTCCGCTGCCTGCACCTGCTTTAAGCGGCGCTGAACATTTTGTGCGGGTCGATCACGAATTTCTTCGGTACGCCAGAATCGAACTCACCGTAGCCACGCGGTGCGTCGTCCAGGCTGATGACCTGCACGCCGACCACTTCGGCGATGTTGATACGGTCCCACATGATCGCTTGCATCAGCGCACGGTTGTACTTCATCACCGGGGTCTGGCCGGTGTGGAAGCTGTGGGATTTCGCCCAGCCCAAACCGAAACGGATACTCAGGCTGCCCATTTTGGCGGCAGCGTCGACCGCACCTGGATCTTCTGTCACGTACAGCCCCGGGATACCGATCTTGCCGGCAACACGGACCACACCCATCAGCGAGTTGAGCACGGTGGCCGGTGCTTCAGCTTTGACGCCGTCATGGCCGTGACCTCGGGCCTCGAAGCCGACACAGTCAACAGCGCAGTCCACTTCAGGCTCGCCCAGCAATTCGGCGATCTGTTCGTGCAGCGGCGTGTCTTTGGACAGGTCGGCAATTTCAAAGCCCTGTGCCTTGGCGTGAGCCAGACGCACCGGGTTGACGTCACCGACGATGACCACTGCCGCGCCGAGCAGACGGGCCGAAGCTGCGGCCGCCAGACCAACAGGACCGGCACCGGCGATGTACACCGAGCTGCCAGGGCCGACGCCGGCGGTCACTGCGCCGTGATAACCGGTTGGCAGGATGTCCGAGAGGCAGGTCAGGTCGCGGATTTTTTCCATCGCCTTGTCGCGATTCGGCAGCTTGAGCAGGTTGAAATCGGCGTAAGGCACCAGCACGTATTCGGCCTGGCCACCGGTCCAGTCGCCCATGTCGACATAACCGTAAGCACCACCGGCGCGAGCCGGGTTGACGGTCAGGCAGACACCGGTGTGTTGTTCCTTGCAGGACCGGCAGCGGCCGCAAGCAACGTTGAAAGGCACAGATACCAGATCGCCGATTTGCAGGTTTTCGACGTCGCTGCCCTTCTCGATCACCTCACCGGTGATCTCGTGACCCAGGACCAGGCCGACCTGAGCAGTGGTGCGACCGCGAACCATGTGTTGGTCCGAGCCGCAAATGTTGGTGGAGACCACGCGCAGGATGACGCCGTGCTCGATCTTCTTGCCACGCGGGTCCTGCATTTTTGGATAGTCAATTTTCTGTACTTCGACCTTGCCAGCGCCGAGATACACCACACCACGATTACCAGACATGCTTTCACCTCGCTGAATTGTTTTTATGGATGCAGCTGTGTAACGGAGAAATGCGTTGCTTGGTGTTGCTGCAACGCACTGGTTGCTCTGGATTTGAACTCGTTCATCGCGCCCTGTAGGAGCGCGCTTGCCCGCGAACCAGACGGCGCGGTGTATCAGACAGACCGCGTCAGCGTTCATCGCGGGCAAGCGCGCTCCTACAAGTCAAAGCACTACAGTCCTGTTGGCGTTCAGGAACACCCGCCGTTCAATGTGATACCCCACCGCCCTGGCCAGGGTCAGGCCTTCGATGTCGCGACCCTTTGCGATCAGGTCCTCAGGGTAGTGACTGTGGTCAACCACCTCGACACCCTGGGCAATGATCGGCCCTTCATCCAGATCGTTGTTGATGTAATGCGCGGTCGCACCGACCAGTTTCACGCCTTTGTTGTAGGCCTGGTGGTAAGGCTTGGCGCCCTTGAACCCTGGCAACAGCGAGTGGTGAATGTTGATGGCGCGGCCATCAAGCTTGCGGCACAGCTCGGGCGACAGCACTTGCATGTAGCGAGCAAGCACCACGAGTTCGGCGCCGGTGTCCTCGATCACTTGCATCACCTTGGCTTCCTGCGAAGGTTTGTCATTGGGGTCGAGAGGGAAATGGTAGTAGGGAATGTCGTGCCAGCGCGCCAAAGGTTCGAGATCGGGGTGATTGGACACCACCGCGACGACGTCCATGGACAGTTGGTTGATGCGCTGGCGATACAGCAGGTCGTTCAGGCAGTGATCGGCTTTGGATACCATGATCACGACTTTTGGCCGGTAATTCGGCGCAGTCAGCTCGAAGACCATGCCAAATGCCTCACCGCGCTCGGCAAGACCGGCACGGAAAGAGGCTTCGTCAAAGCCCTCAGGCTGACGGAATTCGACACGAATGAAGAAACGGCTGGAGAGCCGGTCATCGAACGAATGGTGTTCGGTGACGTAGCAGCCCTGTTCGAACAGGTAACGCGTCACCGCGTCCACCGTGCCCAGCACACTCGGGCAGTCGGCAGTCAAAATCCAGGTATCGGGGGCGCGGCTCATGGGGTGTTCCTCTGTCGGATCGTTCCCACGCTCCGCGTGGGAATGCAGTTCAGGACGCTCCGCGTCCTTCACGTGGGACGCGGAGCGTCCCGGGATGCGTTCCCACGCGGAGCATGGGAACGATCAGTGCTTACGCCGCGACGCCAAGACCATATTCAGCACTCGCGTCCTGCAGCCACAACCACCAGTAATCGGCGAAGCTGCGGCGGATCACCAGTTCCCAGGTTTCTTCGCCGGTACGACGGATCACCAGTTGCGACTTGGCGAACACCGTGCCGACGGCCTTGCCCACCGGGAAGTTGCTGGGGTGAACGTCATAGCTGGTGGACTTCATCAGCACTTCGCGGACTTTCGGGCCGGTCAGCTCCAGCAGCGATTGACCGCCACTGACGTTGACCACCTGAATGTGCAACCCGGCCAGCGCTTCGCGCAGTTTCTGCTCGACGGCGAATTCTTCACCGGTCGGAACGATCAGCAGCCACTCATCCGGGCCCATCCATTGAATCGAGCTTTCACCACTGGTGACCAGCGCCAATGCGCCCGGCAGTTCCATGCCCAACGCCTTGTGGACGCCCGCGGCGAACGCTGGATCATGGGCGTCGCCGCGAATGGTCAGGTGGCCCAGCAGTTTTTTCTCGCGCAGCACCACACCCGGATTGGTGCGGCCTTTACCAACCAGGCTTTTGAGGTCGGCATGAAACAGCGGCGACTCGACTTTGACGTCGGTCGTGGGCCGCTGTTGGTAAACGTTGGCTGTGGTCATAGAGCACCTGTTTTGAATTCTGTTATTTCAGTGAACGCGAACCTTGTAGGAGCGTGGCTTGTCCCGCGATAGCAGTCTGCAGGTCACCGCGATGGCGACGTGTTAATCGCATCGCGGGACAAGCCACGCTCCTACACAGGAAGCAGCGCAATACAGGGAAATTACTCCACGTTCTGCCGGTCACCCTTCGGATCGAAGAACACCGAGGACACGATTTCCGCCTCTATCACCGAGCCATCGGCCTGAGGCGAGAACACGCGCTCGCCCATCCGCTTGAGGCCGCCCTTGACCACGCCCATCGCGAACGAGTAACCCAGCGAGTTCGCCGCGTAGCTCGACGTCACGTGACCGACCATCGTCATCGGAATCGACTGCTTTGGATCGAAGACCAGTTGCGCGCCTTCCGGCAGCCACTTGTTCGGGTCGATCGGTTTCAGGCCCACCAGCTGCTTGCGGTCTTCACGCACACAGTCTTCACGGTTCATGCCGCGCTGACCGATCCACGAGAACGGTTTGGTACGACCCACGCACCAGCCCATGTTCAGGTCGTCCGGCGTCATCGAGCCGTCGGTGTCCTGACCCACAATGATGAAGCCCTTCTCGGCACGCAGGACGTGCATGGTCTCGGTGCCGTACGGGGTCAGGTTGTACTTCTTGCCCGCCTCGGCAATTTTTTCCAGAACGCCCATGGCGTAGTCGGCCTGGATGTTCACTTCGTACGACAGTTCACCGGTGAACGAAATACGGAACACTCGTGCCGGAACACCCGCGACCAGACCTTCTTTCCAGGTCATGAACGGGAACGCTTCACGCCCCAGGTCGATGTCGGTCACTTCGCTGAGCAGCTTGCGGCTGTTCGGGCCGGACAGGGTCAGGGTCGCGTAGTGGTCGGTCACGGAGGTGAAGTACACCTTCAGGTCCGGCCATTCGGTCTGCTGATAAATTTCCAGCCATTGCAGGACGCGTGCAGCACCGCCCGTGGTGGTGGTCATGATGAAGTGGTTGTCGGCGACGCAGGCGGTCACACCGTCGTCGAAGACCATACCGTCTTCTTTACACATCAGGCCGTAGCGCGCCTTGCCCACGTCGAGCTTGGTCCAGGCGTTGGTGTAGATGCGGTTCAGGAACTCACGGGCATCCGGGCCTTGAATGTCGATCTTGCCCAGGGTCGAGGCGTCCAGCAGACCAACGCTGTCGCGCACGGCTTTGCATTCGCGGCGGACGGCAGCGTGGATGTCTTCACCGGCTTTCGGGAAGTACCACGGACGTTTCCACTGACCGACGTCTTCGAATTCGGCGCCGTTCTTGACGTGCCAGGCGTGCAGCGCAGTGAAGCGCACAGGCTCGAAGATGTGACCGCAGTGACGACCGGCAACGGCGCCGAACGTCACCGGCGTGTAGTTCGGACGGAACATGGTGGTGCCCATCTCAGGGATCGAGACGTTCAGCGAGCGGGCCGCGATAGCCAGTCCGTTGACGTTACCCAGCTTGCCCTGATCGGTGCCGAAGCCCAGCGCGGTGTAGCGTTTGACGTGCTCGACCGACTCGAAGCCTTCGCGGGTCGCCAGTTCGATGGCCGCCGCAGTGACGTCGTTTTGCAGGTCGACGAATTGTTTCGGCGCGCGGGAAGTTCCCTTCTCGTGCGGCACCTGGAACAGCGCCAGGGTCGGCTCTTCAACGCGGCTCAAGGCTTTCGGCATGACGCCTTCGACCGGCTGGAAACCGGCTTCGCTAGCAGCACGGACGCCACCTTCGAAACCATCGGCCAGCGAGTCGGCCAGTGCGTAGACGCCGTTCACGCCACCCACACACACGCGCTTCTGAGGAGCTTCACCCGGCACGAAACCGAGGATGTCCTCACGCCAGACCGGCTTGCCGCCCAAGTGGGACGCCAAGTGAACGATCGGGCTGTAACCGCCGGAGCTGGCAACCAGGTCGCAGTCGAGCCATTCGCCAGGGCTTGTGACCTTGTGCGCTTTGACATCGATGGCGGCCACGCGAGCACCGGTGACGCGCTTGCTGCCTCGAGCTTCGATCACGGCACTGCCGGTGAGGATGCGAATGCCTTTGGCACGCGCTTCTTCAACCAGTGCGCCACGAGGGTTGTGGCGTACATCGGCTACGGCGATGACTTGCAGGCCGGCATCGAGCCAGTCCAGCGCCACGCGGTAGGCGTAATCGTTGTTGGTCGAGAGCACCAGCTTCTTGCCTGGCGCCACGCCATAACGGCGAACGTAGGTGGACACGGCACCGGCCAGCATGTTGCCCGGTACGTCGTTGTTGCCGTAAACCAGCGGGCGCTCGTGAGTACCGGTGGCCAGCACGACACGCTTGGCACGAACGCGGTGCATGCGCTGACGCACCTGGCCGATCGGCGCGCGATCACCAAGGTGGTCGGTCAGACGCTCGTGAATGGTCAGGAAGTTGTGGTCGTGATAGCCGTTCACGGTAGCGCGCGGCAGCAGGATCACATTGGACAGACCTTTGAGCTCGGCGACGACCGTGGCTACCCACTCCGCCGCTGGCTTGCCGTCCAGGCTTTCACGGGAATCCAGCAGACTGCCGCCGAATTCTTCCTGTTCATCGGCCACGATCACGCGAGCACCGCTGCGCGCTGCCGCCAGTGCAGCAGCCAGACCCGAAGGGCCTGCGCCGACCACGAGCACGTCGCAGTGGTGGTTCATGTTGTCGTAGGTGTCCGGATCGTTTTCAGTCGGCGAACGACCGAGACCGGCGGCCTTACGAATGTACTTCTCGTAAGTCATCCAGAACGATTGCGGGTACATGAAGGTTTTGTAGTAGAAGCCCGGCGGCATCAGCTTGCCGCCGACCTTGCCGAGAATCCCCATCATGTCGGTGTTCACGCTCGGCCAGCCGTTGGTGCTGGTCGCAACCAGGCCCGAGTACAGCGCTTGTTGGGTGGCGCGCACGTTCGGGATCTGGGTGGCTTCGGTCGCACCGATCTGCAGGACCGCGTTCGGCTCTTCCGAACCGGCGGCGAAGATCCCGCGAGGACGCGAGTATTTGAAGCTGCGGCCGATGACGTCGACGCCGTTGGCCAGCAGGGCTGCGGCCAGGGTGTCGCCTTCAAAGCCTTGATACGTCTGGCCGTTGAAGTTGAAGTTCAGGACCTTGCTGCGGTCGATGCGGCCGCCATTGGGCAGACGATTGGACTGGCTCATACCTTGTCTCCCTTCCCGACGGCTGGAACCTTGTTGACGAATTGCGGCTTGGCGCCAATCGGATAGGTTTCGAGAATTTCGTAAGTCACGGTGTCACGCGTGGCGTTGAAGTACTGACGGCAACCGGCTGCGTGAATCCACAATTCGTGGTGCAGGCCGCGCGGGTTATCGCGGAAAAACATGTAGTCGCCCCACTCTTCGTCGGTGCAGGCGGCCGGGTCCAGTGGACGCGGGATGTGAGCCTGACCTGACGCGTGGAATTCCTCTTCGGAGCGCAGTTCGCCACAGTGAGGACAGAAGATATGCAACATAAGGAAATTCTCCTGTTAGTGGGCGACGGCCGCAGCGCCGTGTTCGTCGATAAGGGCGCCGTTGTGGAAACGGTCGATGGAGAACGGTTTTGCCAATGGGTGCATTTCACCCTTCGCAAGACTGGCTGCGAAGACGTTGCCCGAACCCGGGGTCGCCTTGAAGCCACCGGTGCCCCAACCGCAGTTGAAGAACATGTTCGGCACCGGCGTCTTGGAAATGATCGGGCACGCATCCGGCGTGGTGTCGACGATGCCGCCCCACTGACGGTTCATGCGCACGCGCGACAGCACCGGGAACATCTCGACGATGGCCTGAATGGTGTGTTCGATGACCGGGTACGAACCACGCTGACCGTAGCCCACCCAGCCGTCGATACCGGCGCCGATCACCAGGTCGCCCTTGTCGGACTGGCTGATGTAGCCGTGTACGGCGTTGGACATGATCACGCTGTCGATAATCGGTTTGATCGGCTCGGACACCAGCGCCTGCAGCGGGTGGGATTCGACCGGCAGACGGAAGCCCGCAAGCTTGGCCATGTGACCCGAGTTACCGGCGGTCACCACACCGACGCGCTTGGCGCCGATGAAGCCTTTATTGGTTTCAACGCCGATGCACACGCCGTTTTCCTTACGGAAGCCAGTCACCTCGGTTTGCTGGATCAGGTCCACGCCCAATGCGTCAGCGGCACGGGCGAAGCCCCAGGCCACGGCGTCGTGACGCGCGACACCGCCGCGACGTTGAACGGTCGCACCGATGATCGGATAACGGGTGTTCTTCGAGCAGTCCAGGTACGGGATCTCTTCGGCCACTTGCTTGCCGTTGAGCAGTTCGCCGTCCACGCCGTTCAGGCGGTTGGCGCTGACCCGACGCTCGGAATCACGCATGTCCTGCAGGGTGTGGCACAGGTTGTACACGCCGCGCTGCGAGAACATGACGTTGTAGTTCAGGTCCTGAGACAGGCCTTCCCACAGTTTCATCGCGTGTTCGTACAGATGCGCGGACTCGTCCCACAAGTAGTTGGAACGCACGATGGTGGTGTTACGGGCGGTGTTGCCGCCGCCCAACCAGCCCTTCTCGACCACGGCCACGTTAGTGATGCCGTGCTCTTTGGCCAGGTAGTAAGCCGTGGCCAGACCGTGACCGCCGCCGCCGACGATGACCACGTCGTAGACTTTTTTCGGGGTCGGCGTGCGCCACATGCGCTGCCAGTTTTCGTGGTGGCTGAGGGAGTGTTTGAAGAGGCCGAAGCCTGAGTAATGTTGCATGGTGCTACTCCTGACTCAGCGGTAAACCGGGAAATCGGCACACAGGGCGGCGACCTGACCGGCAACATTGGCCTCGACATCGGCGTCGCCGAGGTTGTCGAGAATGTCGCAGATCCAGCCCGCCAGCGTGATGCATTGGGTGACCTTGAAACCGCGGGTGGTGACAGCCGGGGTGCCGATACGCAGGCCCGAAGTCACGAACGGCGATTGTGGGTCGTTCGGAACGGCGTTCTTGTTCACCGTGATATGGGCGCGACCCAGTGCAGCATCAGCATCCTTACCGGTGAGGCCCTGACGGATCAGGCTGACCAGGAACAAATGGTTGTCTGTGCCACCGGAAACCACGTCGTAACCACGATCGATGAACACCTGCGCCATGGCCTGGGCGTTGTCGATCACCTGCTGTTGATAAGCCTTGAAGCCGGGTTCCATGGCTTCTTTAAAGCACACGGCCTTGCCAGCGATGACGTGCATCAGCGGGCCGCCTTGAGCGCCAGGGAACACGGCAGCATTGAGCTTTTTCTCGATCTCTTCGTTGGCCTTGGCCAGGATCAGACCGCCACGAGGGCCACGCAGGGTTTTGTGCGTGGTGGTGGTGACGACGTCAGCGTACGGCAGCGGGTTCGGGTACAAACCGGCGGCGACCAGGCCGGCGACGTGCGCCATGTCCACGAACAGCAGCGCGCCCACTTTGTCAGCGATCTGACGGAAGCGAGGGAAGTCCAGCGTCTTGGAGTAAGCCGAGAAACCGGCAACGATCATCTTGGGCTTGTGCTCAACGGCCAGGCGCTCGACTTCGTCATAGTCGATCAGACCGGTTGTGGTGTCGATGCCGTACTGAACTGCGTTGTAGAGTTTGCCCGAGGACGACACTTTGGCGCCGTGGGTCAGGTGGCCGCCGTGGGCCAGGCTCATGCCCAGAATGGTGTCACCGGCTTGAATCAGCGCCAGGTAGACGGCGCTGTTGGCCGACGAACCGGAGTGCGGCTGAACGTTGGCGTAATCGGCCCCGAACAGTTGTTTGGCGCGGTCGATGGCCAGTTGCTCGACCTTGTCGACGTACTCACAGCCGCCATAGTAGCGCTTGCCCGGATACCCTTCGGCGTACTTGTTGGTCAGGCCGCTGCCTTGAGCTTCCATCACGCGCTTGCTGGTGTAGTTCTCCGAGGCGATCAGCTCGATGTGATCTTCCTGACGCTGATCTTCGGCATTCATCGCTGCCAACAGTGCATCGTCATAACCCTGGATTTGGTCTTGCTTGCTGAACATCGCGGTTCTCCCAGCGGCGGCGCGGCGCCTGAATTGTCGTGTTGGGGCTTTTGAATCACCCCTTGGCAGCGATGGTATGGCCGACGCTGACTGGCTAGATGCCTACGGGCGCCACACAAAGGTGCGTTTACGACATGGGCTGGCGGGGAGAGATAAAGGCTGGATTTTGGCGAACCATACCCGGCCACAAAAACACTCACTTGTGGGAGCGAGCTTGCTCGCGAAGGCTGAGGATCAGGCGCTGAAGCCATATCGAATGTACCGACGTCTTCGCGGGCAAGCTCGCTCCCACAAGCTCGACGAACGGCACGGAATGCGTTCTTACCGTTCAGAAATCAAAAATCCCCCGGCGATACGCTGAGGGATTTTGGGAAGGCCAATGTCGCAATCAGACAGATTTCGGAGGCAACAGCCCGTCAGCCCGGAACATCCCGCGAATGCCACGCACCGCTTGACGAATCCGGTCCTGGTTTTCGATCAGGGCGAAACGAACGTGATCGTCGCCGTACTCACCAAAACCGACACCCGGCGAAACGCAGACCTTGGCCTCCAGCAGCATCTTCTTGGCGAACTCCAGCGAGCCCAGGTGCGCATAAGCCTCAGGGATCTTCGCCCAGACGTACATCGACGCTTTCGGGTTTTCGACCATCCAGCCCAGTTCGTGCAGACCTTTGACCAGCACATTGCGGCGCTGGCGGTATTGCTCGGCGATGTCGAGCACACACTGTTGGTCGCCTTCCAGTGCGGCAATCGCAGCGACCTGCAGCGGCGTGAACGTGCCGTAGTCGTGGTAGCTCTTGATACGGGCCAGGGCGTTGACCAGTTCAGGGTTGCCGACCATGAAGCCGATACGCCAGCCCGCCATGTTGTAGCTCTTGGACAGGGTAAAGAATTCCACCGCGATGTCTTTGGCGCCCGGCACCTGCATGATCGACGGGGCTTTCCAGCCGTCATAGACGATGTCGGCATATGCCAGGTCGTGAACCACCAGCACGTCGTACTGCTTGGCCAGCGCCACCACGCGCTCGAAAAAGTCGAGTTCGACGCATTGGGCCGTCGGGTTCGACGGAAAGCCCAGAATCATCATCTTCGGCTTGGGGATCGAGCCACGAATGGCTTTCTCCAGCTCGGCGAAGAAATCAACGCCAGGCACCAGCGGAACGGAGCGCACCTGGGCCCCGGCGATGACGGCGCCGTAGATGTGAATCGGATAGCTGGGGTTCGGCACCAGCACCGTGTCGCCCTGATCGAGGGTGGCAAGCATCAGATGCGCCAGACCTTCCTTGGAGCCGATGGTGACGATGGCTTCGGTTTCGGGGTCGATGTCGACCTCGTAACGTTTTTTGTACCAGCTGGAGATCGCCCGACGCAGACGCGGAATGCCACGCGAAGTCGAGTAGCCGTGAGTGTCTTCACGTTGGGCGACAGTGACCAGTTTTTCGACGATGTGCGGCGGCGTTGCCCCATCCGGGTTGCCCATGCTCAGGTCGATGATGTCCTCACCACGACGACGAGCGGCCATTTTCAGCTCGGCAGTGATGTTGAACACGTAAGGGGGGAGTCGATCGATGCGCGCAAAGCGGCGCGGCGAACTTTGGTCAGCCATGAGATGCCTCTGAAGACGTAAGCGCCCGGAACCGTCCGAGCGACGCTGGCCACTGCGGTGGCCTGGTGCGGAAGATAAGGGCGCTGATGGCGCTTTGTCTACAGAGATTTCAGTGCCATGCAACAAACGCTGAACACCGCAAAACCTGTAGGAGCGCGCTTGCCCGCGAATGCGGTGTGTCAGTCACCGATTATGTATTTGATCTGACGCATCGCGGGCAAGCGCGCTCCTACAGGGGACTGAGTCAGGCGAGGATCTGTCGCACCCCGAACAACAGCAGGAAATGCAGCGGATAGATCAGGTAGGCCCAGCGCCGCATTGGCCAGACGCTAAACCCAGGTCGCCAGCGCAGCAGTGCCATTCCCATCCACGGCCCGGTCAGACAGGCGATCAAAGCGCCCACCGAGATCGGATCGCCCCACAGCATGCCGTCGATGATCTTCGGCCACTCGTTGCTCAGCAGGCACACCATGCCCGGCAGGACCGCCAACCACAGCGATCTCCTCAGCACGAGCAGGAAAGCGGTCGGCAGCAATACGCCGTAGATGCCAAACATCAGCAAAGGTGCGAAAGCGACACCCAGGCCCAGCGCCACCACCGCCAGAATTCGCGTGGACCAGGCACGGCTGCTCGCACCTTGCGCGACCAACAACCCGAGCACCAGCGTGGGCAGCACGTTGAGCGTCGTGACTTCGCCAGCCATGTACAACCGATACGGAAACTCGGCGATGACAGAAAACACCGCCAGCCATCCCAGGTATTTACAGCGAATACCGGGGTGAGCCGGTCGCGAGACGTTGCGCCCGACATTCACCGCAATCGCCAGGCAAAACCATGCAAAGGCCAGTCGGCCGGGCACGTAAAGCCAGTCTGCCGACCATCCGACATAACGCAGGTGATCGAGCACCATACTGAACATCGCCAGCCATTTGATCAGATCCAGCGCACGGTCACGGGCCGGTTGTATCGGGGAGTTTGCCTCGCTCATCTTGCTCCGCTGTTTGACTGAATTTTCTGACGCAAGAATGCATGACCAAACCCTTGAATCTTGGTTACAGTCGCAGCCTTCGATTACAGGGAACCGGCCATGTCAGACCAAAGCCAGCAGTTTGCCAGCGATAACTACTCGGGAATCTGCCCCGAAGCCTGGGCGGCCATGGAGCAAGCGAACCACGGCCATCAACGCGCGTATGGTGACGACCAATGGACAGCGCGGGCGGCCGATCAATTCCGTCAGTTGTTCGAAACCGACTGCGAAGTGTTCTTCGCCTTCAACGGTACGGCCGCCAACTCATTGGCGCTTTCATCGTTGTGCCAGAGTTACCACAGCGTCATCTGTTCGGAGACCGCCCACGTCGAAACCGACGAATGTGGCGCGCCTGAGTTCTTTTCCAATGGCTCGAAGCTGCTGACCGCGCGCAGCGAGAACGGCAAGTTGACCCCCGAATCGATCCGCGAAGTCGCGCTCAAGCGGGCCGACATTCACTACCCCAAGCCACGCGTCGTGACCCTGACCCAGGCGACTGAAGTGGGCAGCGTGTACCTGCCTGAAGAGTTGAAAGCCATCAGCGACACCTGCAAGGAGCTGGGCCTGAACCTGCACATGGACGGCGCCCGTTTCGCGAATGCGTGTGCCTATCTGGGCTGCACGCCCGCTGAGTTGACCTGGAAAGCCGGCATCGATGTGCTGTGCTTTGGCGGCACCAAGAACGGCATGGCGGTGGGCGAAGCGATTCTGTTCTTCAACCATAAACTGGCCGAAGACTTTGACTACCGCTGCAAACAGGCCGGGCAACTGGCGTCGAAAATGCGCTTCCTGTCAGCGCCGTGGGTCGGTCTGCTGGAAAACGACGCCTGGCTCAAACACGCACGCCACGCCAACAGCTGCGCGCAGTTGCTGGCTCAACTGGTGAAAGACATCCCCGGCGTGGAATTGATGTTCCCGGTGCAGGCCAACGGCGTGTTTCTGCAACTGTCCGAGGCGGCCATTGCAGCGCTGACAGCCAGGGGCTGGCGCTTCTACACCTTCATCGGCAGCGGCGGAGCCCGGTTCATGTGCTCATGGGACACCGAAGAAGCACGCGTACGTGAACTGGCGGCGGACATCCGGTTGGTGATGGGGGCCTGATCGGCGGACGTGTCAAAACGAATGCCGATCAACTGTAGGAGCGTGGCTTGTCCCGCGATCGAGCGCGAAGCGGTCGTAAACCGGCCAGCGCGATTTTTCTGGTGTAACGCATGCACCGGATTGACGACGACTGCGTCGCCGATCGCGGGACAAGCCACGCTCCTACGCCTGCGGCCGAAGCAAATGTTCAGATCGCCGACGATCTGAGCCCGGCAAACGTTATCGTCACCCCTGCGAAATCACCTTCTCGATCACCTCGACCGTCGCGCTGACCTTGTCCTCATAACGGATTAGCTGCTCGGCATGTTGCTGCTTGAGTTCGATCTGCTTCGAGCACAGGTTCAGCGCCGCCAGCACCAGCAGGCGGTCGCCGATGAGCGTCGGGTAATTGCGCTTGGTTTCCGACAACGCCGACTTGAGCATGACCACCGCATCCATCAATGCCTGCTCTTGCCCGGCAGGTGCCTTGATCGTGTAGTCGTTGCCGAGAATGGAAATGACTTTGGTGGCGTCGCGGTCGATGATCATGCGCTGACCGCACTGGCGCTGGTGGCGCGATCGACCAGCGCCTGAATACGAGCGGCTGTGGCGCCTTGCTTCTCTTCCTGCTCCAACAGGCTCAACTGCAGACTGTCGTTGTCATCCCTGGCTTGTTTCAGCTCTTCAGCGAGCTGCGCATTCGTGTTCTGCAGGTCCTGGTTCTGCTGTACCAGGTCACCGACGAGCTTTTCCAACTGGCTTAGGGATGCTTCCAACATTTTGATATCTCAGGCAAATTTCAAAGGGCGCGTACGATAAAGAAAACTCACTCCAGCTACCAGTGAAATCAGGGCATTTACGCCACTACACCGGCCAGAAACGCACGTGTTTTTCACTTCAATCCCGCAAACGCATCAGGGTCCTGATTGACTGCGTTTTCCCCCTCTTGTTCCTGCTGTTCGTCAGATCAACCGCCTGCGACATAAACGCGCAGTATCGGACAAAAGGGGTCAAGTCCAGCCGCGCCCGACCGATAAGCCATCATCTCAACCCTTTTTCCTTCGCACGCACGGATCGCGGCTTTCTCAGGAACCGTCATGTCCCTACGCAATATGAACATAGCGCCGCGCGCCTTCCTTGGTTTTTCCATCATTGGCTTGCTGATGCTGATCCTTGGCATCTTCGCGCTGACCCAGATGAGCAAGATCAACGACGCCACGGAAACGATGGCGGGCAACAGCATGCCAAGCATCAAGTCGCTGGATAAGCTGACCGAGACAAGCATTCGCCTGCGCGTGCTGTCCTATCGCCTGATGCTCAATCGCGACGCTGACACACTGCAGAAAACCGTCGACCTGCTGGCCATGCGAAACAAACAGATCGACGACGCCCGTGCGATCTACGCCAAAATGATCTCGGCCCCGGAAGAGCAGGCGGCCTACGATCAGTACCTCGTCTTGCTCAACGACTATCGTCGGCTCGAAGAGCGCATGAAGTCGCTGAGCAGCGCCAACAAACTCGACGAGCTGACCACCC
Source organism: Pseudomonas sp. NFACC02 (assembly GCF_900110765.1). Taxonomy (GTDB): domain Bacteria; phylum Pseudomonadota; class Gammaproteobacteria; order Pseudomonadales; family Pseudomonadaceae; genus Aquipseudomonas. The sequence continues at coordinate 4,557 of NZ_FOEO01000055.1, read as the reverse complement.
TGCTCAGCGCCGAGCTGCAGACCAACTCGGACCAGATGAACGTCGCACTGGGCAAGCTGGTGGAGATCAATACCCAACAGCTCAATGACACCAACAAGGAAGCGACGCGGCAATATTCGACTGCGTTCACCATGGTCGTCACGCTGCTCATCATTGCTACTGTCCTGACCCTGCTGTTCGCCTGGCTGCTGACCAACAGCATCACTCGGCCAATTGCCTCCGCCCTGAAAGCCGCGGAAGAAATCGCCGAGGGCGACCTGACCCGGACGATTCACGTCGATGGCACCGACGAAGCCGGTCGCCTGCTGACGGCCATGCTGAAAATGCAGTCCAAGTTGCGCGATACGCTGCAACGCATTTCCGGTTCGGCCACCCAACTGGCGTCGGCAGCGGAAGAACTGAACGCTGTTACCGATGAAAGCGCCCGAGGCTTGTCGCAGCAAAACAACGAAATTGAACAGGCCGCAACGGCCGTCAACGAGATGACCAGTGCCGTTGAAGAAGTGGCGCGTAACGCGGTGAGCACCTCCGAAGCGTCGAAAAACGCGACCGCCTCGGCCAGCGACGGTCGCGACCTGGTGCAGGAAACCGTCAGCGCCATCGAACGCATGAGCGGCGACGTGCAAAGTACCGCAACGTTGATCGGTAACCTGGCAGACGAGTCCCGCGACATCGGCAAGGTGCTGGACGTAATTCGTGGTCTGGCGGATCAGACCAACCTGCTTGCCCTGAACGCCGCCATTGAAGCTGCACGTGCGGGCGAAGCCGGCCGTGGCTTTGCCGTCGTGGCCGACGAAGTGCGCGCACTGGCGCACCGCACTCAACAATCGACCAGCGAAATCGAACGCATGATCGGCAGCATTCAGGGCGGCACCGAGCAGGCGGTGAATTCAATGCGCAGCAGCACCGAACGCGCCGAGTCGACGTTGAACATTGCCAAAGGCGCAGGCGTGGCGCTGGACACCATTAACAGCGCGGTGGTGGAAATCAACGAACGCAACCTGGTCATCGCCAGCGCGGCCGAAGAACAGGCACAAGTGGCCCGGGAAGTGGACCGCAACCTGGTGAACATCCGCGACCTGTCGACTCAGTCGGCAACAGGCGCACACCAGACCACTGCGGCCAGCAGTGAGCTGTCGCGCCTGGCGGTGGATTTGAACGGCATGGTGGCGCGGTTCAGGTTGTAAGCAACCCGTTGATCAGCCTGCAGGAAGGCGCTTGCCTGCGAAAAAACAACGCGATTTCTCAGCTAGACCGCGTCATCGTTCATCGCGGGCAAACGCGCTCCTACAGGGGGCGTGGCGAATCCGATCAGTATTCGATACGAACGTCGCCTTTCGGCACGCTGCAGCACGACAGGATGTAGCCCTCTTCCACGTCTTCGTCGGTAATCCCGCCGTTGTGCTCCATCTCGACTTCTCCGCTCAGTTTCATGACCTTGCAGGTCCCGCAGATCCCCATGCCGCAGGCTTTGGGGATCATCAGGCCGAGTTTCGCAGCTGCCGCATGGACGGTTTCGCCCGGCGCCACGCGGATGCTCTTGCCGGTGTCGGTGAACTCCACCTGATGCAGTTCGGCCACATCGACTTCTGGCGCATCGGCCGCCTGCTCGGCGTGCTCGACAGCGTCGGCGCGCGCTTCCGGTGGCGTCGCACCAAAGGACTCCTCATGGTATTGCGCCATGTTGAAACCGTTGGCTTCCAGCAGGCGCTTCACGGCATTCATGTAGGGCGTCGGACCGCAGCAGAAAACCTCGCGCTCCATGAAGTCCGGCGCCATCAGCTCGAGCATCTTCTGGTTCAGGTAGCCGCGATAACCGGCCCACGGCTCACCCAGCCCGTGCTTTTCGCAGACGATGTGAAGCGAGAAGTTGTTGATGCGCGACGCCATCTGTTCCAGTTCACGGTGATAGATGATGTCTTTGGGCGAACGCGAGCTGTGAACGAAGACCATGTCGACGTTGGCGTTGGTGTCGTAATACCAGCGCGCCATGGACATGACCGGCGTAATCCCGACACCGCCACTGAGGTAGAGAATCTTCGGATTCGGGAAGTCGATGGCGTTGAACAGCCCCACCGGCCCGTGAACCGCCAGCTCCTGACCCTCATGCAAGGTATCGTGCAGCCAGTTGGACACCTTGCCGCCCGGGACGCGTTTGATGGTGATCGAAAAACTGTAGGGCACCGACGGCGAGCTGGAGATGGTGTAGGAGCGCATGATGGGCACGCCTTCGATTTCCAGCTCCAGGGTCACGAACTGGCCCGGCTTGAAAAAGAACAGGATCGGCTGGTCGGCCATGAAGCAAAAGGTGCGAACGTCCCAGGTTTCCTGGATTACTTTGACGACCCGCACCAAGTGGCGGCCATTGGCCCAAGTCTGCGTATTGACCGGGCTGAGGAAACTCTGGGACATACTCACTCTCCACGGCCGACTGTCGGCCTCTTATGGTGGCGATTCTGCGTAACGCACGACGCGCCTATTTACCTATCAGCGACATTCACATACTTATGGCGACCAGCCCCGATCTATAGGGGTTACGTAGTCGGAAACGGATTCGGCCATGTCGCCCATGGATAAGGTTCACGTCGCGCCCGGCTACACACTCGCCGTCAATCGATTACAGATTTTTTATACATAAGGATGAGCGACAGAACGCACCGTCGCCTTGCTTGCAAACCCTCAACACAACCGTATCAGCCACATTCGTAGACCGTTGAAACCACGGTCTGAGGACTTGAAAGATGGACGTCACCGCAACTCTGAGCCTGGGCGATCCGCTGGAACCCGCACGCAAGGCCACCGCTGAGATGCTGCAGAACCGGGAGCGCACGTATTCGCTGCCGCAGCCTTTCTACAGCGATGAGCGGCTGTTTGAAATCGATATGCAGGAAATCTTTCAAAAAGAATGGCTGATCGCAGGCATGACCTGTGAAATACCGGCCAAAGGCAATTTCCTGACCTTGCAGATCGGCAAGAACCCGATCCTGGTCGTGCGTGCGCCGGACGGCTCGATCAATGCCTTCCATAACGTCTGCCGTCACCGCGGCTCGCGTCTGTGCACCAAGGAAAAAGGCAAGGTCGCCAAGCTGGTGTGCCCGTACCATCAGTGGACCTATGAACTCGACGGCCGCTTGCTGTACGCAGGCACCGAAATGGGCGCTGACTTCGACATGAAGCAGTTCAGCCTCAAGCCAGTGAACTGCAAGGTGGCCGGCGGCTACATCTTCATCAGCCTGGCGGACAACCCACCCGCGATCGATGAGTTCCTGCAGACGCTGAATCACTACATGGAACCGTACGACATGGACAACACCAAGGTGGCGGTGCAAACCACCTTGATGGAAAAAGCCAACTGGAAGCTGGTCCTGGAGAACAACCGTGAGTGCTACCACTGCAACGGTTCCCACCCTGAGCTGCTGAACACCCTGCTGGAATGGGACGACGTCACCGACCCGCGCGCTGACCAGGCCTTCAAGGACCACGTGGCCGCGTCGGCGGCTGCATGGGAAGCCGAAAAAATCCCGTTCGCTCACGCCAGCTTCGGTCTGCGCAACCGCATCGTGCGCATGCCGCTGCTCAAGGGCACCGTGTCGATGACCATGGACGGCAAACAGGGCAGCCAGAAACTCATGGGCCGCATCAAGAACCCGGACCTGGGGTCGATGCGCATCCTGCACCTGCCGCATTCCTGGAACCACTGCATGGGCGACCACGTCATCGTGTTCACCGTGTGGCCGATCAGCGCTCAGGAGACCATGGTCACCACCAAATGGTTGGTGCACAAGGACGCCGTCGAAGGCGTGGACTACGACGTCGCGCGCCTGCGTGAAGTCTGGGATGCGACCAACGATCAGGACCGCCGTCTGGCTGAAGAAAACCAGCGCGGCATCAACTCCGTCGCTTACCAGCCAGGCCCGTACTCCAAAACCTACGAGTTCGGCGTGGTCAACTTCATCGACTGGTACAGCGCCAAGCTCCTGGAAAACATGGGCGCCGAGCCTGCGCCATATTTGAAAGGCGTGGCGGTCAATCACGAGTAATCGGCAGTGATCCCCCCTGTGGGAGTGAGCTTGGTCTGGGCGGCACTCCGACGAATGCGGTGGTTCAGCACCATTAACAATGACTGACACGCCGCATTCGCTGCCCTCGTAACCTCGGACGTCTCCTACAGGGTCCGCGTCGTTCTGAAGTCATCGGGACGACGCTAATACTGTAGGAGATTCTATGTTTGGGGGGCAACCCCCGAACGTTTCGTAGGGTCATACTCTTCCCGTTTCTTCATCAGCGAGAAGGCCACCCCTGCCAGCTTCCTGCTCAATATCGTCAATGCTTCAGTTCTGGCTTTTCCCTCGCCTATTTTCTTCTCGTAATACGGCTTCCATGTCGCCGATCGGCAGGCGGCCATTGAAGCGTTGAAGCCTAGTCGGCGTACCTCAGGGTCGCCTTTTTTGCTTAGCCGGCGGCGACCTGATTTGTTCCCAGAGTCCGACACCCGCAAGTCCAGCCCCAGGTAGGCGATATACGCATCCACATTTTTAAACTCGCCTCGAAGAAAGG
>NZ_FOEO01000016.1 GCF_900110765.1 Pseudomonas sp. NFACC02 | reverse complement strand
GTGTCTGGCTCCTGGCTTGGCCCTCCTGCGTCGGGTACCCGCACTCCGACGACGCTCCGTGGACCCGCGCCGAACGGACATCCATGTCCTGACGGCGCTCTCGCGGCATCCATGCCGCTCGGCCCACTGCGCGTCGTCTGCGTTTGGCCTGCACCCAAGTCGCGCTTTGTGGTGTCTGGCCTGCTGCGGTATGAAGATCAAAAGCCATAGCGCGCTTTGCGCTGTTTAGATTCAACGCCTCAATCGTTGAATAAACATAGAACCTGTGGGAGTCAGCTTGCTGACGAATGCGGTTTGTCATTCACCTTTGATGAAACTGGCTCACCCCATCGCGAGCAAGCTGATTGTTACGACGCTCCGCGTGGTAACACATTCAATGACGCTCTGCGTCATCCGGGTGGCGCATGCTGTCAGGAGTTGCGACTCTCAAAACCGGACTGACACCACCGGTCCGAGAACCATAGAATCTCCTACAGTCCCCAGTGTGCTGAGCCGCTAAAGCTACTTCGACTCACCCCGACTGCGATCAATCGCAAAACCCGCCCAGGTCTGGCTCACGGGCATCAGTTCGAGGTTGTTCACGTTAACGTGCGCCGGGGTGTTCATGATCCAGAAAATCGTCTCGGCAATGTCCTGCGGCTGGATCGGCTCGGCGCCCGCGTAGGTGGCGTCGTACTTGGCCTGATCACCGCCAAAACGCACCAGGGAGAACTCGCTTTCGCACAGGCCCGGTTCAAGGTTTGTCACGCGCACGCCAGTGCCGACCAGATCGTTGCGCAGGTTCAGCGAGAACTGACCGACAAACGCCTTGGTGCCGCCATACACGTTACCGCCCGGATACGGATAATTGCCCGCGACCGAGCCCAGGTTGACGATGCTGGCGCCGCGTCCGTAGGCGATCAGGCGCGAGAGCAGCAGACGCGTTGTGTAAACCAGCCCTTTGACGTTGGTGTCGATCATGGTGTCCCAGTCGTCCAGATCGCACTTGGGTGCCGGATCGATCCCCAGCGCCAGGCCGGCGTTGTTGATCAGGCCACGAATTTTGGCGAACTCTGCCGGCAGCCCCTCGATGGCCTTCTGCATGGCCGCGCGATCACGCACGTCCAGCGTCAGGGTGTGAACCTGGGTCTGCTTCGACAGTTCGGCGCTCAGGGCCTGCAGACGGTCTTCACGGCGACCGGTCAGCACCAGCGACCAGCCCGCCTGCGCGAAACGGCGTGCGCAGGCTTCGCCAAACCCGGAGGTGGCCCCGGTTATGAACACGGTAGATGTCATGTCGTTCTCCTGACTGAGGGTTGCGGGCTTATCAGATAAGCATCGAGTGGACGCAACCTGCGTTGCGTGTAGGAAAGTTCTGGAGAATGCCCGCGCGGACGGGTCGGGATCAAGCCTGCGATAAAGATCATCGTACAACCCACGCACGGTGCTGTTTCTGTACAAAAAACGTACAACGCAGACGGAGCCTTACGATCTCTGGCCTGTAGCCACTTTTGCCCACCTTATCCACAGCCAGACTCACAATCTCTGGGGGCAACTCAAAACCCACAACCCGCGTCATACAAGGGCTGTGCACAAATCAAACGGCATTTTTACTTGACCAACTGAAACGTATCTGTACCGAAATTCCGCTCCGACCTGCTCGGATGGACAGTTTTTCTGGCCACACCCCAGAGATTGCGCTATCTGCGGCACTCTTTCCAAGGGTTGCGCACAGAGTTATCCACAGGCTTACCCGCCCACTTGACTGTATAAAAAACCAGCTCTCAAAGCGTTGACAAACTCACTAAAAATATCGGCCGAACTGCCTGATCACTATTTGACCAGCACTCTGGAAGCCACGTAAATAAAGGGCTGTAGCCAACTGCCACCAAGTTATTCACAGCCACCTCCACAGTAAAACTGAACAAGTCAAAACCGTGACAAAACAACCGTTTGCAGCGGCTATATGTCGCGTTTTGGCAGCACTTCAAAATTGTTTTCCACAATCGGCGTTTTGTCTGTAGTAGTACGGCTCTTGCTTGGCTTTGATCTTCGAACGCGACGGATCAGGCGACACAAATCGCGACTTGGGCGCAGGCCGAACGCAGGCGGTGCTCCGTGGGCCGAGTGGCATGGATGCCGCGAGAGCCGCCCCCCGCCATGGATGGCGGATGGCGGCGGGCCCACGGAGCATCGCCGGAGCTGAGGGAACCCGACGAAGTCGGGCCAAGCCAGGAGCAAGAGCGCTTTGCTTACTTTCGCGCTTTTCGAAAGTGAGTCGCCGAGGGGCGAAAAGGTGAACTCGCGCCTCCCGAGACAATGGACATACATCCGAAATCAGCGCCCATCCGGGCCCCAAACAAAAACGCCCGAGATGTCTCCATCCAGGGCGTCTGCTGCTACGAGACCACGAAGGAACTTAATGACCGCCGAGGTAAGCGTTCCTGACTTCCTCGTTGGTCAGCAACTCCTTCCCGGTGCCCGTAAGCCGAATCTCACCGTTCACCATCACATAGGCGCGGTCCGACAGCTTCAAGGCGTGGTTCGCGTTCTGCTCGACCAGGAAGATGGTCATCCCTGTCTGCGCCAGCTCGCGCAACGTCGAGAAAATCTGCTTCACGATGATCGGCGCCAGCCCAAGACTGGGCTCGTCCAGCAACAACAATTTCGGGCGGCTCATCAGCGCACGAGCGATTGCCAGCATCTGCTGCTCCCCCCCAGACATCGTCATTGCACGCTGATTGCGACGCTCCTTGAGGCGCGGAAACAGCTCGAACATGCGCTGCATGTCCTCGCTTGCATACTTGTCCCCAATCGGAATCGTGCCCATCATCAGGTTCTCTTCCACCGACATGTCGGGGAACACACGACGACCTTCCGGCGACTGCGCGATGCCGTTGGATGCAATGTAGTGCGACGACTTGTGCGTGATGTCGGTGCCCTGATAGATGATCTGCCCGCTGGCGGCACGCGGCTGACCGAAGATCGACATCAGCAACGTGGACTTGCCCGCGCCGTTGGAGCCGATCAGGCTGACGGTTTCGCCTTCATCAATGTGCAGCGACACTTTTTTCAGGGCCTGAATCGGCCCGTAGTACACGTCGATCTCTTTCAGTTCGAGGATCGGCTTACTCATACCAACTCCTCTTCATCAGCACCCAGATACGCCGCGATCACTTTTGGATCGTTGCGGATCTGCTCCGGCTTGCCCTTGGCGATCACGTTGCCGTGGTCGAGCACGACGATATCGTCGGAAATGCCCATGACCATGCCCATGTCATGCTCGATCAGCACGATTGTCATGTCGTGGTCGTCACGCAGATGGCGAATCATGCCACTCAGCGCTTCGGTTTCCTGTGGGTTGAGGCCTGCGGCCGGTTCGTCCAGGCAAATCACCTGCGGGCGCGTGCACATGGCGCGGGCAATTTCCAGGCGACGCTGCTGACCGTAGGAAAGCTCACCGGCCAGACGGTTGGCGCAGTCCACCAGATCGACCACTTCGAGCCAGTAGAAGGCCGTGTTCATGGCGTCTTCTTCGGCTTTGCGGTAGCCCTTGGTGTTGAGGATGCCGGCAATCATGTTGCGGTTGACCCACATGTGCTGGGCCACCAGCAAGTTCTCGACGACCGACATTTCCTTGAACAGACGGATGTTCTGGAAGGTACGCGCCAAACCTGCGCGGTTCACCAGATGCGTGCCGCCGAACATCTTGTAGAACAGGCGACTGCCGAAGCGCTTGGGCGACGCGAAGTCGCTGGCGCGGAATTGCTCGCCAAGCAGCTGGATGACGTTGGTCTTCTTGCCCCGTGCGTTGAGTTCGATACGTCCGCCGGTGGCTTTGTAGAAACCGGTCAGGCAGTTGAACACGGTGGTCTTGCCGGCGCCGTTCGGGCCGATCAAGGCGAAGATCGAGTTGCGGCGCACCTCCAGACTGACGTCGCTGAGGGCTTTGATGCCACCGAAGTGCATCATCAGGTTCTCGACGGAAAGAACGATTTCGTCGCTCATCACGCACCCTCCACTTTAGCCAGCACACCTTTGCGGGGTTGCACGCCGGTACGGCTGATACGGATCAGGCCACGTGGGCGCCAGATCATCATCAACACCATCAGGATGCCGAACAGCAACACGCGGTACTCGGCGAAGCTGCGCAGCATCTCGGGCGCAACGGTCAGCACGAATGCGGCGATCACCACACCAACGGTAGAGCCCATCCCGCCGAGCACGACGATGGCGAGGATCAGCGCCGACTCGAAGAAAGTGAACGAGGTCGGGTTGACGAAACCTTGATAGCTGGCGAAGAACACACCGGCCAGACCGGCCGTCGAGGCACCGATGGTGAACGCCGAGAGCTTGACCAGCACGTGGTTCAGGCCCATGGAGCGGCAGGCGATCTCGTCTTCACGCAGGGCTTCCCATGCGCGGCCGACCGGCATGCGGGTCAGACGGTGCTTGACGTACAGCACGGCCAGCACGACCAGGAACAGCACGGCATAGATGAAGATGAATTTCAGATCCGGGTTGTATTCGAAGCCGAAGTATTCGTGGATCGGAATTCCGCCGTCTTTGGCCCGACGCCCGAACTCCAGCCCGAAGAAGGTTGGCGAAGGCACGGGCACACCGTTCGGGCCGCCGGTGAACGACAGCCAGTTGTTCAGCACCAGACGAATGATCTCACCGAAGCCCAGGGTCACGATGGCCAGATAGTCGCCGTGCATGCGCAGGACCGGAAAGCCCAGGATGCAACCGGCAAACGCCGCTGCAATGGCCGCCAGCGGCAATGCCGACCAGAACCCCAGTCCCAGATACTGGTAACCCAGCGCCAGGCCGTAGGCGCCAATGGCATAGAACGCCACGTAACCCAGGTCGAGCAGACCGGCCAGACCGACCACAATGTTCAGACCCAGGCCCAGCAATACGTAGATCAGACCGAGGATGACCACGGTCAGTACGTATTTATCGGCGAACACCGGGAAGATCACGGCGATCAGGATCATCAGCGGAATGATGAAACGCAGGCGGGTTTTGTAACCCGGTGGCAGCACGTGCACACCGGAACCCGAACTTTCGAAGCTCTGCGCGATGGCCAGGCCCTTAGGCGTCTGCAGGAACAGGCTCATGAAGAAGCGTCCAACGACGACGATGCCGACCAGGACGGCCACACGCCCCGGTTGCATGTTGAAGCCGTAACCGTCGAGCACGATGCCGACGATCGGGCCGAACACGATGAGCGCCAGCAGACCGGCCACGACGGCGTCGATCAGGCTTTGTTTGATATCGATGGGTTTGACGGGAGCAGACATGGTTACACCTTCGCCACGAGTGGGCGACCCAGCAGGCCTTGAGGACGGAAGATCAGAATCACTACCAGCAGGCCGAAACTGAACACGTCTTTGTAGTCGGAATTGATCAGACCGGAGAATTGCGACTCGGCAACCCCCAGGATCAATCCACCGAGCATCGCGCCCGGCAACGAACCGATACCACCGAGTACCGCTGCAGTGAAGGCCTTGATCCCAATCACGAATCCGGCGAAGAAGTCGAAGGTGCCGTAGTTCATGGTGATCAGCACGCCGGCCAAGGCCGCCATGGCTGCACCGATGACGAATACGTAGGAAATGATCCGGTCAGTGTTGATGCCCAGGATCGACGCCATCTTGCGGTCCTGTTGCGTCGCGCGGCACATGCGACCGAGCTTGGTGTACTTGATGATGTAGGTCAGCACGCCCATGCCGATGAACGCGGCAATCAGGATGAAGATTTTGGTGTAGGTGATCTGTACGAAACCACTGCCGACATTGAAGCGCATGGCGCCTTCGAGCAGGGTCGGAACGCCTTGCTGGCGCGGGCCCTGGGCGATCTGGGCGTAGTTCTGGAGGATCAGGGAAATACCGATGGCACTGATCAGCGGTGCCAGACGGGTCGAGTTACGCAGCGGTTTGTAGGCCACGCGCTCGATGACGAACCCGTACACACCGGTCACCACGATGGTGAAGATCAGCGTGCCGAGAATCAGAAAAGGAAACGACTCGATACCGAAGAAGGACAGCACGGCCAGGCCGATCGCTGCAAGGTAGGCGGAAATCATGTACACGTCGCCATGGGCGAAGTTGATCATGCCGATGATGCCGTACACCATCGTGTATCCGATGGCGATAAGGCCGTAAACCGAACCGAGGGTCAGGCCGTTGACCATTTGCTGCAGGAAAATACCATCCATCACGCACGCTCACGAACTTGAAGGGCCAGCTTGGCGCGTACCGGGTACCTCCTCGTGAGAGATAGCGGGACGCACACGGTGGCAACAGAAGAATCCGGCGCCGCACAAGGCGGCACCGATTACCGGGTCAGGCCGTTCCGAGGTTCCAAGCTCGCGAAACGGCCGACTCGACTAGGAGCTCAACTCACTTCTGCTTTTCGAGCTGGTGATATTTGCCGTCCTTGTCCCACTGGTAAACCACGTAGTCGGAGACCTTCAGGTCGCCTTTGCTGTCCCAGGCTTTTTCGCCCATGACTGTTTTGACAGGGTGGGATTTGAGCCACTTGGCAGCGTCGTCGCCTTTGTTGGACTTGGCGCCGTTGAAGCCAGCGGCCAGGGCCTGAACCGAAGCGTAGGCGTACAGGGTGTAGCCTTCAGGCTCGTAACCGGACTTGCGGAACTGCTCGACCACCGCCTTGCTGTCCGGCAGCATGCGAGGGTCAGCGCCGAAGGTCATGTACACGCCATCGACATACTGAGGGCCGCCTGCGGTGGTCACCAGCTCGTCGGTCACGATGCCGTCGTCGGACATGAACTTGACGTCTTTCAGGCCTTGCTCACGCAGTTGGCGAACGAGTGGGCCAGCTTCCGGGTGTAAGCCGCCGAAGTAAACGACGTCAGCGCCAGTGGAGCGGATTTTGGTGACCAGGGCGCTGAAATCTTTCTCGCCACGGGTCAGACCTTCTTCCAGCACAGGCTTCACACCGCGAGCGGTCAACTGCTTGGCAGTGGCGTCAGCCAGGCCTTTGCCATAGGTGTCCTTGTCGTTGATGACCGCGACTTTCTTGGCTTTGAGCACGTCGACGATGTAGTCGCCAGCGACGACACCTTGCTGGTCGTCACGGCCGCACATACGGAACATCGCACTCAGGCCGCGCTCGGTGACTTGCGGGTTGGTGGAACCCGGGGTGATCGCGATGATGCCGGCTTCGTCATAGACTTCCGATGCCGGAATGGTCGAAGACGAGCAGAAGTGACCGACTACGCCGGCAACCTTGTCCGATGCAGCCTTGTTGGCCACTGCCACAGCCTGTTTTGGCTCGCAGGCGTCGTCATAAGCGGTCAGAGCGATTTTTTCCCCGTTGACACCGCCCGCAGCATTGATGGCATCGGCTGCTGCTTGAGCGCCTTTCATGTATTGCTCGCCGAACGAGGCGTTGGCACCTGTCATTGGGCCTGCAACGCCGATCTTGATGTCAGCCTGCGCAAAAGTAGCCGCACCCATTGCAGTAGCGACTGCGAGTGCCAGAAAGCCTTTCCTGTAAAACGTCTGCGACATGAGTTGGTGCTCCTAGGTTTTTAATTAGCACTGCGACCACGGAGTTGCTGTGAGCAAGTGGCGTGCCATCGGTTTTTTATTCTGGAAAAAGTCGTGGTCTTGTTGTTATTCGACTGTTTCCGGCCCTTTTTTACAGGGCGTGCAACCGTCTAAACCGCGCAAGGTGCAACCCTGCGACTTATAAAGAGCAACCCTGACGACCAAACCTCGCAACCCTGCCAACCTGACCTGTACAACCCTGTTGTTACAGGGTGCGTCACCGATCTGCACACCGGCGGTGCGAGGTCGCTACGGGACGCACCATTTCAGGTGAGTGGACGCGCGAAAAAGCGCCTCGTCATGACAGGTATTTCGTCTCAGATCACGACCCTGAGACATTGCCCGGCATGATATAGCGAAAAGCCAGCCTCATATAAAGAGCTGCGTAAACCGATGGCCGAGAGCGGCTGCATGCTGGCGAAAGGAATCGGCAGAACGGATGCATCGCCGGTGCACAGGTAATCGGCGAACGCCTTACCGACAACCGTGCCGGTGGTATTTCCGCGGCCGTTATAACCGGTTACCGCGACCAATCCTGGTGCAGGCTCGAACATGCGCAGCAGATGATCGGGCGTGAACGCGATACAACCGGTCCACGTGCACTCCCAATCAACCTTTTTCAGGTATGGGAAATAGTGCTGTTGAACACGATCGGCCCACGCCTTGAGGAACCAGATCGGCTTTTGATTGCCGTTACCCAGACTGCCCAGTAACAGGCGGCCGTCCGCATCGCGACGAATGCTGCTCAGCACCTGACGGGTGTCCCACGAGCCTTGACCGCCTGGCAGGATCTGCTGCGCAGCGTCTTCGGTCAGCGGCGCGGAGGCAACCTGATAGTAATAACCGGGGAAAAAGTTTCGACGCAGTTCGGTCCATTCACCTTCGGTGTAGGCGTTAGAGGCGATCACGACCTGATCGGCGACCACCGACCCGTTTTCGGTGATGACACACCAGCGCTGCCCCTGACGTTCCAGGCGCCTGACCGGCGAGTGGTCGAAACGCTGCCCCCCGAGCCCGGATGCGGCTTCTGCAAGACCGCTGGTGTAGGCCATCGGGTTGATCGTGCCGGCACGATGGTCAAGCAAGGCGGCCGTGATTTCTTTCGTACCGGTCGCTTCCTGACAGGCCTTGCCGGTGAGCAACTCAATCGGCGCACCGCGACGCTTCCATTGCTCTTCGCGGCTGCGGAGGTCAATTTCGCCCTTGGCATTGTGCGCCATGTGCAGTGTTCCCTTACGGGTCGCCTGACAGTCGATGCCGTACTTTTCGATCAGGCTGAACACCAGCGAAGGGGCATTACCGAGCATGGTGTTGAGCTGGCTGCCGACTTTCTCGCCGAAACCGGCTTCGATTTCGTCAGGCGGAATCCACAGCCCGGCGTTGACCAGCCCCACATTACGCCCCGAGCCACCCTGCCCGGTACGATGAGCCTCGACGACGGCGACTGTCTTGCCTTGTTCAAGCAGATGAATCGCCGCTGACAACCCCGTGATGCCTGCGCCGATCACGCACACATCGACGGTCACCTCCCCCTTCAACGCTGGCGCCTCAGGCCTCTGCGGCGTCAGCGTTTCCCATAGACATTCTTCGCGTAGCGGCATCGCAAAACCTCGGAAAGGGACACGTATACCGATCGTTCCCATGCTCCGCGTGGGAACGCAGTTCATGACGCTCTGCGTCATACAAAAACGGACGCAGAGCGTCCATCAAGCCATGCCCCCGCAGAGCGTGGGCACGATCATCAAAGAGGCACAGCCAAACCATTACCGATCATCAAACGGTGATTCAAAACCCGGATACTGATGTCGTTCGTTCTGACGCCTTCGCGAGCAAGCTCGCTCCCACCGGGTGGACACGTCCGAAAGGTGTTCACAGTTCCTGTGGGAGCGAGCTTGCTCGCGAACAGGGTCAACGCGGTAGCTCTGCTGACCGCGATTCAATCAATCAAACGTAATCCCCTGCGCCAACGGCAACTCGCGGGAGTAGTTCACGGTTGCCGTCTGGCGACGCATGTAGCCTTTCCACGCATCCGAACCGGACTCACGACCGCCCCCGGTTTCTTTCTCGCCACCAAACGCGCCACCGATCTCTGCACCACTCGGGCCAATGTTGACGTTGGCGATGCCACAGTCACTGCCCAGCGCAGAAATGAACTGCTCGGCCTCACGTACGTCGGTGGTGAAGATGCATGAAGACAGGCCTTGTGGCACGTCATTGTTCAGGCGCACGGCTTCGTTGAAATCTTCATAACCGATCACGTACAGGATCGGTGCGAAGGTTTCATTGCGCACCACGTCGCTCTGCTCCGGCATTTCAACGATGGCCGGCGAGACGTAGTAAGCGTTCGGGAACTGGTCTTGCAACTGTCGCTTGCCGCCGAACACCTTGCCGCCTTCGCTCAAGGCTTGCTCCAGCGCTTCCTGCATGTTTTCGAAGCTTTGCTTGTCGATCAGCGGACCGACCAGATTGCCTTCCAACGGATGTCCGATGCGAACCTTGGCGTAGGCCGCTTTCAGGCGCTCGACGAACTCGGCCTTGACCGACTTATGCGCAATCAGACGACGCAGCGTGGTGCAACGCTGACCCGCCGTGCCCACGGCGCTGAACAGAACGGCGCGCACCGCCAGGTCCAGGTCGGCGCTCGGGGTCAGGATCATGGCGTTATTGCCGCCCAGCTCCAGAATGCTGCGTGCGAAACGCGCTGCAATCTTCGGCGCGACTTCGCGGCCCATGCGCGTGCTGCCGGTGGCGCTGATCAGCGCAACACGGGCGTCATCCACCAGCGCTTCGCCGGCCTCACGTCCCCCGACGATGCACTGCGCCAGAAACTGCGGCGCGTCAGGAAACTCTGCGGCAACGCGATCGAACAACGCCTGGCAGGCCAGTGCAGTCAGCGGCGTCTTTTCCGATGGTTTCCAGATCACCGAGTTACCACACACCAGCGCCAGCGCGGTGTTCCACGACCAGACAGCCACCGGGAAGTTGAACGCGCTGATCACGCCAACCACACCCAGCGGGTGCCAGGTTTCGCGCATGTGGTGACCCGGACGCTCGGAGGCGATGGTCAGGCCATACATCTGACGAGACAGGCCCACCGCGAAGTCGCAGATGTCGATCATTTCCTGCACTTCACCCAGACCTTCCTGAGTGATTTTGCCGGCCTCCCAGGAAACCAGCTCGCCCAGATCGGCCTTGTGTTTGCGCAGGGCTTCACCGAACAGACGAATCAACTCACCGCGGCGAGGCGCAGGGACCTTGCGCCAGGCATCGAACGCGTGCTCGGCACGGGTGATGCGCTGCTCGACTTCAGCGGCACCTTCCCAACTCACCGAAGCGACCTGGCTGCCATCGATCGGCGTGTGAACAGGCTTGTCGCCTTTCTGATGGAGGGCAGGGTCGACACCGAGGCGGGATAGAAGATCGTTAAGCATGGTTTCTCCTGGATTCAGTTGAGCCGTAAACACGAATGCGGAATGCCGGGATTGCGTGCGGGCATGGGGGCTAGCGTCAGGCTCTAGTAATAGCCGGACTCAGTCAGTCCAACAAACGACGTTTAAGCGAGATATCATTCCGTTTTTTCATGCTGATGCTTAACAGGCCTGAATATGCTGAACAAACGCCACCTGCCTTCCGTCACGGCGCTGCAATGTTTCGAAGCGGTGACCCGGCACCTGAGTTTCACCCGCGCCGCCGAAGAGCTGAACCTCACGCAAAGTGCGGTCAGCAAGCAAGTGGCGCAACTCGAAGAACTGGTCCAGCACCTGTTGTTCAGACGCGTGCGTCGACGCCTGCAGCTGACGCCCGCCGGCGCGCTGTACCTGGCGGAAGTGCGCAAGGTGCTCACGCAGATGGAGATGTCCACGCACTTTCTGCGCTCTTACGGCGGCGAAACCGAGGTTCTGCGTGTGTCCACACCATCGACGTTCGGCGCACGCTGGCTGGTCCCCCGGCTCAAAGGCTGGCGCCTGCGTCATCCGCACATTCATCTGGACCTGGTCAACGAACAGGAAAGCGACGATCTGGCCCAGAGCCGCTGCGACATGTCGTTCTATTTCGGACAGGGCGCGCGCCCCGGTGCAGAAAGCGTGAAGCTGTTCAGCGAGGAACTGATCCCGGTCTGCGCGCCCGCCAGCCTGCCCGACAAGCCCTTCACCGATCCGACGCAGTTGGCGGATCTGGTCTTGCTGCAGAACGCCCATCGTCCTCAAGCCTGGCATGAATGGTTCGAAGATCAGGGTTATCAGACCGAACACAGCTACCACGGCCCGCGTTTCGAGACGTTCTACATGTGCATCCGCGCAGCACAGGTCGGTTGCGGCGTTGCGCTGTTGCCGCGGTTTCTGGTCGAGGAGGAGTTGGCGGACGGCAAGCTGATCATTCCCTGGCCGCATGCACTGCCCAGCCGCGATGCCTACTACCTGGCGTACCCGGAGCACGCGGCCGAGGTACCGAAGATCCGCGTATTCGTGGAGTGGATGCTGGAGCAACTGGACACGCCAACGCCGCAGTAAGGCCCGTTCACCTGGCACCTGGCACCTGGCATGCTGACATCTGGCATGCTGACATCTGTAGGAGCGTGGCTTGTCCCGCGATCTGCCGGGAACCGGCAGCAAACCCATGCGACCCTGGCGTATCAGGAACATCTCATTTCCCGGTTTTACTGCCGCTACGCAGCAGATCGCGGGACAAGCCACGCTCCTATAGGAAAATCACACAACCAAACATTTCTGCCCCAACCCGCTCTCGGCTGGCATTATGTCGGTCATCGTCAATAACAGACCGGACGTAGTGGCCTGAAGCCAACATCAGGCGCTCCCACAAGGTTGTATGCGACACCGACTTGAATTCCATGGGCCGCACCCTGGCGGCCGCTGCTGGCTGGAGCGACACAATGAGTGAGAGCGCTTTCGCGGACCGGATCGTGCAGAACCTGCTCGATACCGACCTCTACAAGCTGAGCATGATGCAGGCTGTGCTGCACAACTACCCCAACGTCGACGTTGAATGGGAGTTTCGCTGCCGTAACAGTGAAGATCTGCGGCCTTATCTGAAGGACATTCGCCAACAGATCGAGCAGCTCTGCGATCTGTCCCTGAGCATCGAAGAAACCGGCTTTCTGGAGCGCATCAACTTCATGAAGCCGGATTTCCTGCGTTTCCTCGGCCTGTTCCGCTTCAACCTCCGTTACGTGCAGACCAGCATCGAGAACAACGAACTGACCATCCGCCTCGCCGGCCCGTGGCTGCACGTGATCCTGTTTGAGGTACCGATCCTCGCCATCGTCAGCGAGGTGCGCAATCGAAACCGCAACCCCGATACCCTGCTGGTTCAAGCCCGCGATCAGTTGTATCGCAAGTTCGACTGGCTGACCGGCGCTGCCACGCCCGACGAACTGGCGGAACTGAAGGTGGCTGATTTCGGCACCCGCCGGCGTTTTTCCTACGCAGTGCAGGAAGATGTCGTATCGGTTTTGAAGAAAGACTTCCCCGGTCAGTTCGTGGGCACCAGCAACGTGCACCTGGCTCGCAAATTCGACCTCAAGCCACTCGGCACCATGGCCCACGAATGGATCATGGCGCACCAGCAACTGGGCCCGCGCCTGATCGACAGCCAGATCGCCGCGCTCGATTGCTGGGTGCGTGAATACCGCGGCCTGCTCGGCATTGCGCTGACGGACTGCATCACCACCGATGCCTTCCTGGGCGATTTCGACCTGTTCTTCGCCAAGCTTTTCGACGGCTTGCGCCACGACTCGGGCGATCCTGTGCAATGGGCCGAGAAATGCATCGGGCACTACCAGAAGCTCGGCATCGATCCGATGACCAAAACCCTGGTGTTTTCCGATGGGCTGAACCTGCCCAAAGCGCTGGAAATATTTCGCGCATTGCGCGGTCGGATCAATGTCAGCTTCGGCATTGGCACCAACCTGACCGCTGATGTGCCGGGCGTCGAGCCCATGAGTATCGTGCTTAAAATGACCGCCTGTGCCGGCCAGCCCGTCGCGAAAATTTCCGACGAACCCGGCAAGACGCAGTGCAAGGACCCCGAGTTCGTGTCCTATCTGCGCCACGTATTCAAGGTGCCAACCTGACTCGAGCACCCGTCGCACACTTTTTAATGCCTATTTTCTTCTTCTGCATAAGGAGTCAATCATGCAAGCCGTACAGCTCGAGATCGCCAAGGCGCTCAAGGTCCAGGCCCCGTTCGCCAATCAGGGTGAACTTGATGCCGAAGTCACGCGCCGCGTCCAGTTCATCAAGGACTGTCTGCAGAACGCCCGCCTGAAAGTGCTGGTGCTGGGCATCAGTGGCGGCGTCGACTCGCTGACCGCCGGCCTGATGGCGCAACGCGCGGTGAAGGAACTGCGTGAAAGCACCGGTGACACCGCCTATCAGTTCATCGCCGTGCGCCTGCCGTATCACATTCAGCACGACGAGCATGAAGCCACTGCCTCGGTGGACTTCATCAACCCGGACGAGCGTCACACGGTGGACATTGCGCCCTCCGTCAAGGCGCTGGTCGAGCAGGTGAAGGCCTTCGAAGGCCAGTCCGACGCGGCTGTGGATTTCGTTAAAGGCAACGTCAAAGCGCGCACGCGCATGGTCGCGCAGTACACCATCGCGGGCGTTCGTGGCGGCCTGGTGATCGGCACTGACCACGCGGCGGAAGCGGTGATGGGCTTTTTCACCAAGTTCGGTGACGGCGCCTGCGACCTGGCGCCGCTGAGCGGTCTGGTGAAAAACCAGGTGCGAGCCATCGCGCGTTTCTTCGGTGCGCCGGAGAATCTGGTCGAGAAAATTCCGACTGCTGACCTCGAAGATTTGATGCCGGGCAAACCCGACGAGGCGTCCCACGGCGTGACCTATGCCGAGATCGATGCCTTCCTGCATGGCCAACCTTTGCGTCAGGAGGCGTTCGACATCATCATCAACACCTACCGCAAAACCCAGCACAAGCGTGACCTGCCTTACGCGCCGTAAGGGTCTGCTACGGAATTAATGACGGTATGCAACCTTGTAGGAGCAAGCTTGCTTGTGAACATTGAGGATCAGCCACCGAAAATGCATCGGATCTACTGGCCTCTTCGCGAGCAAGCTCGCTCCCACAGTTGATGTGTGGTGTGTCGGAACGAGCGCAGGCATCTGTAGGGCATCAATAGAAAAAGGAATGAACCCGTCGTTTTTTTTCGCTTGATGGCATTCGCCATGAAGGCTTACATAGCGTTCTGACTTTCTCGCTCAGAGCCGCTACCCATGACTGCTTTCCAAGGCCTCTTCTCCCTCGTCGCTTCCACCGTCGGCCAGCCCGCTGCTGACTGGCTCGAACACCGTGTGGAAGTCCCTCAGGCGCTGCAAAACTTTTCCTGGAGCGACGACGCGATCCATCGTGTCTGGCTCGCCGAGGCGCTGAACCTGTGCCTGTTCCACAAGCTGGTCGAGGCGGTGCCGGACGGCCTTCGCTACGTGGATGAGCAACACGACAGCGGGCGCAAGGTGGTGTTCGATCACGGCGCAATCCGCACCGTGGACTGGGTGCAGAACGGCGAGCTGCCACGGGGTCGTCTGGCCTTCTCCCGACTGCTGGAGCCGCTGGGCTTCACCGATGTGCGCACCTATCCGTTGACCAAATTGAACATGACCGGTTGGGGCTATCGCCAGATGGACCTGCCGGAAGACATCGCCCAGTTTTTCGTGTCCGAGCTGCACCCCGGCCGCCTGAGCGAAGGGTTCCAGAACGCTGTCAGCCGCGTCGTCGGCTCGAGCCGCGATCCTCTGAGCCACGAAGACCTGAGCATCCTCAAGCGCCTGCAATCGACCCACCATTGCAGCCTCGACGAGGCCACGCGGCTGTTGCCGGGCCTGTACCGCGCCTTCGACCGTCAGCACGGTGTCGTGCGGGAAGACGATTATCGCCAGTTGCTCAGTGAAAGCGTGGAAATGGCCTGGATCTCGACGGAGGGCAATAGCTTCAACCACCTGACCGACCGGGTTGAGAACCTGGAGGCCACGGTTGAAGAACAGCGTCGGCGCGAGCGCCCGATGAAGGACAGCATAGAGGTCTCGGCATCAGGACGTGTCTTGCAGACGGCCTACAAGGCCTGCACCGTGAACCGCGAGTTGCTCGATGCCGACGGTGTCGTGAGAACGCATCAGGTGCCAGGGTCGTTTGTCGAGTTCATTCAGCGCAAAGTCGACCCGGAGAACGGCAAGCTCGACCTGAACTTCGACAGCAGCAATGCGCAGGGGATTTTCAAGATGACCGCGTCGTGAGGACGCCAGTCACTCTATAAGAGCGCGCTTGCCCGCGACAGGTATTTGCATCCGAGACATCTGCGTCGTCGGATGCATTTTTTCGAGGGCAAGCGCGCTCCTACGCGAGCTGAATCATCACACGGCCTGCATCACTTCAGCGTGATCGTGCCCTTCATCATGCTGATGTGGCCCGGGAACGAGCAGAAGAAACCGTACTTCTCTGCCGGATCCAGCTTTGACACATCGATTTTCAATGAATCGGTTTCGCCAGCGCCAATGATCTTGGTGTGAGCGATGACGCGCGCATCACCCTCTTTCAAATACTGCTTGTCGATGCCGGCGCTCATGCCGTCGGTGGCGATTGGCTGCATGTCCGCTTCTTTACTGATCACCAGGTTATGGCCCATGACGTTCTTCGGCAGACTGCCAGAGTGCTTCAGGTTAACCGTGAACTCTTTGCAGCTCTTGTCGATCTCAATCGCTTTGGTGCTGAACGTCATCTGGTCGGTCGAATCGACCTCGACCGAGCATTCAGCCGCCAACAAATGCCCGCTGGCCAACGTCAGCAGGGATACAGCCACAAGCTTGCGAATCATGATGGGTCTCCTGAATGGATTTTGCTTCTGGTTTTTGTATACAAAGAGTGCCCTAACTTTAAACAATTTATCAACCGCTTATTATGAAACCTGTCTGGTTCGGCTCTATCAGGGCCATCGAGACAATCAAACAGCGGACCCTACAGTGTCTTTCTAAAATGGCGTTGTCACTCATCAATTAGGACGATCTTCATGCCACTCAATAGTCTTTTTCGCAGCTTGCTCGCCGCCTACGCCTGCGGCGCCAGTGGCAATTACCACAGCGCCGCACAAGATTACGGCGATTACCGCCGCGCCTGATACAGGGGCTGATCGCGTGGTTGCTCGTGAGCCGGACAGTGGGTGTGCGAAAAATACAACGCCGGAGGAGCGTCGTTCTCAGGCAGAATGACCGGACTTATCGTCTGCCTCGAGGATTGCCCATGGCCAAACCCAATTATTCCTTTGCCAAACGTCAACGTGATCTGGCTAAAGAGCAGAAGAAAGAAGAGAAAGCACAGCGCAAACAGGCCGAAAAAGCTGAAGCACTGGCTGGAGAAGGTGAGGCTGCGGAAAGCGACACTGCCGAGCAGCAGAGTGACGAAAAGCCAGCTGAATGATTCACTGCCGAAACCGCTGAACAGCACAATGGGATGGGTGAACGCGAAATCCTGAAGGAGTGAGCTTGCTCGCGATGAGGTTTTCGCCACGATCCATCCGTTGGCTGACATTCCACGATCGCGAGCAAGCTCACTCCTACAGTGAATGCGTCGCCCGCCTACCCCGCAATCGGCATTACGGTCACCCGCACTTCGGGATCATGATTGCCGCCGCCCAGAATCACGCCGCGTAGCGGAGAAACATCGGAAAAGTCCCTCCCCCACGCCAGACTGATGTGCTCCAGCGCTGGCTGGATATTGTTGGTGGGATCGAAATCCACCCAGCCCAGTACCGGGCAAAACACCGATACCCAGGCATGCGACGCATCGGCGCCGATCAGCCTGGGCTGACCGGGCGGTGGCTGGGTCAGCAGATAGCCGCTGACATACCGCGCCGCCAGCCCACGTGAACGCAGGCACGCCAGCATCAAATGCGCGAAGTCCTGACAGACCCCACGCTTTGTCTCCAATACTTCCACCAGCGGCGTCGCCACTTGGGTCGCTTCGCCATCGAACGTGAATTCGTCGAAAATCTTTTCCATCAATGCCTGAGCGCACAGCAGCATCGGTCTGCCCGCCGGAAAGCAACTGGCCGAGAACTCGACAAACGACTGCTTTAAATGCACGTAGGGCGATTCAAAGCGATAGCGGCAGGCATCGAGAATGTCCGGGGACATCTTCGAAGCACTGTAGGTAAGCGTGCTGCGGGTGTGGTCCCAGGCATCCGACTGAAAGAAATCCAGCGCGGGACGCTCCAGGACTTCGACGCGCAAACGCGCATTGACCTGTAATTCGTCGTGGGGACGCTCGAACGCCAGCCGGGTCAGCGGGTTGCCGAACACATCCAGCTCGTCGCGGCGGGTGGTGGGTGTCGGGCTGATCACCAAATGCTGTTCCAGGCAACGCTGCCACGGACTGCGTCGCGGCCACAGATGGGCCAGTTGCTGGGCCAGCGAAACCGGGCTGTCGTACTTATAGTGGGTATCGTGAAGGATCTGGTAATGAGCGCTGTTCATCAGACGGACACCGTGCGCTGGCTGACATCATCGACATGAGCGAAATGGCGCAAGGCCAGGCGGTCAGAGACCTGACCGCTGACCTCGCCAATACCCTGCAGTAAATCAGCCAGCCCATGCAGCGCAGCCTTGACACTGCTTTCCCCGAACAGACCGTTCTCCAGACACCCGAGATCGAAGGCGGCCAGACGCTGCGTCAGTGCCGCCAGACTGCGGTCCTGCGGCGCGCCGAAATCGTCGTTCAAACGCTTCAAGGAACGCGTCACCAGCTTGAGCTGGAACAGCACCGCGTGAGGGTTCTGGTCATCGAGCAACAGCAAGTCCAGCACCGGAATCAATTGCGGCACCGCCAGGTAACGCGAGCGGTACGTGATGCTGCTGTTGCCCAGCTCCAGCACCCAGTCGAGCGCGTCCTGATCGAACACCGCATCGCTGCGCAAAAACGCCGCCAGACTCGTGCTGAGAAATTGCAGGCGTTCGATACGCCGCCCCATCATCAGGAAGCGCCAGCCTTCATCGCGCGTCATGTCGTCGAGGGCAAAGCCCGACAGCGCGGCGAGCGACATCACCAGCCGGTTGAGGAAGTCCAGCAGCTCACCGAAATCAGGGGTGTCGGTGTCCAGATGAGTGGCTTCCCGCTGCAGCTCCACCAGCGCCTGCCAGTTCTCGCGGGACAACTTGCCACGCACCTGGGACGCTGCCCACTGCAACCGTTGCAGGTTGGAACGCAAGCTGAACGGCCATTCGTCACCGAGCAGCGCGGCAAGCAAACGGTCAGGGAGCGCAGAGCCTTCCTCGTCCTCTTCGTCGACCCGAGGAACCAGGTTCAAACGCTCGCCCAACTCGATAGCGGCTTGCAGCGCCAGCGGGTCATCACCGTCGACATAGCGCGCCAGCATGATCCGCAGCAACCGCGCGCTGTCGTCGCAACGTTCGCAGTAACGACCGAACCAGAACAGGTTTTCCACCACGCGCGACGGCAGATACGGGTCGCGGCGAATCAGGTCGTGCACGCCCAGTGAACGACGGCCCTTCCAGGGTTCGCTGCCCAGCGTGCGTTCGCCGAGAATCCAAGTGTCCTTGCTGGCACCGCCTCGCTGCATCGACACCACGTCCGCGTCGGCATCGGCGGCTACGCGCGTCAGGCCACCCGGCAGAACGCGGTAGCCGTCCTCGGTGGCGACGGCATACACCCGCATGCCGATCGCACGAGGCTGCAACTGCTCCTCCTCGCCCTGCCAGACCGGCGCGTGCGAGAGTTGGGCCAGTTCCTGGGCCACATAGGCATAAGGTCGGGCCTGCATACGCGCAGCCAGGGCCCGGCGCTGCTCTTCATTGAGATCGCGTCCGAACACGGGCGCGAAACTCTGGGACGGGAACGCCGGCTTGATCAGCAGGTCAGGCATTTTTTCCAGCGCCTGAGCCAGCACAGGCGGCTCGCCGCACCACCAGGTCGCCACAGAAGGCAGCATCAGTTCTTCGCCAAACAGGTGTTCGTTGATCTTCGGTAAAAAGCCCAGTAATCCGGGAGACTCCAGCACTCCGCTTCCCAGCGCATTGGCCACCAGCACACGGCCCTGACGCACGGCTTCCAGCAAGCCCGGCACACCCAGCGCAGAGTCAGTGCGCAACTCCAGCGGATCACAGAAATCATCGTCCAGCCGACGCATGATCGCGTGAACACGGCGCAGGCCGCTGAGTGTTTTCAGGTAGACCGTGGCATCGCGTACGGTCAGATCACTGCCTTCCACCAGTGGATAACCCAACTGACCCGCCAGGTAGAGGTGTTCGAAATAGCTTTCGTTGAAGCGTCCCGGCGTCAGCAGTACCACCAGTGGCACTTCGTTGCTACTGGGTGCCTGACGGGTCAGGGTTTCCTGCAATGAACGGAAGAAACCGGACAGGTGCTGCACTTCCAGATCGCGATACAGCTCCGGGAATGCCCGCGACACGATCAAACGGTTTTCCAGCGCGTAACCGGCACCTGAGGGCGCCTGGGTGCGGTCTGCCGTCACCCACCAGCGACCGTCCGGCGTACGCGCCAGGTCCACTGCATACACGTGCAGGAAGGTCCCTTCCGGCGGCGTTACGCCTTGGCACGGCCAGAGAAAATTGTTGTGGCCGAAGACCAGTTCGGCCGGAAGCAGCCCCTCGGCAATCAGCGTCTGCGGACCGTACAGGTCAGCCAGTACCGCGTTGAGCAGGCGCGCGCGCTGGGCAATGCCGGCCGCGACCTGTTGCCATTCCTCAAGGGGAATCAAATGTGGCAGCAGGTCCAGTTCCCACGGGCGATCCGCGCCCTTGGGGTCGGCATAGACGTTGTAAGTGACACCGTTTTCCTGAATCTGCCGGGCGAGCAGTGCCTGGCGCTGAATCAGCTGCGCGGGCGTGCTGCGTTGCAAGTGCTCGTAAAAACGCAGCCAATGCGGGCGTACCTCGCCGCTGGCGTCGAGCATCTCGTGATAAGTACCCGCACTCAGCGGATATTGGTCAAGCAGGTCGGGCATGGAAGGCTCGGCAGACAACTAAAGGGCTCGAATTCGCAGGGATTAGATTAGCGCAGACAAATGACACGGAGTGGCTTGCTTCCCTGCGGCCGCTTTCTGGGTCGTATTGCCTGACGCAGAACGTCAGGCAAGGTGTCCGGGCCTTACCGATGCAGACGCATGTCCAGCGTCATCGGCATTTCATCGTTGATGGTCAATGCGGGAACGGCCTGTTTGCCGGGGGTGTGACCAAGGCGGAAGAACCGCGACAGGCGTCGGCTTTCGGCTTCGTTGGCGTTCACCGGCAGGGTTTCGTAATTGCGACCACCAGGATGCGCGACATGATACTCGCAGCCGCCCAGTGAGCGCTGCATCCAGGTATCAAGAATGTCGAACACCAGCGGCGCATGAACCGGAATGGTCGGTTGCAGCGCGTTGAACGGCTGCCAGGCACGGTAACGAACGCCCGCCACGAATTCGCCAACACGCCCCGTCGGTTGCAACGGCACCGGGATACCGTTGCACGTCAGTATGTAGCGTTGTGGTGGCAGCCCGGTGACCTTGAGTTGCAGACGCTCCAAGGACGAATCCACGTAACGAACCGCGCCGCCCGCCGCACCTTCCTCACCCAGAACATGCCAGGGCTCCAGCGCCTGACGCAGTTCCAGCTCAATGCCGCTGACTGCGTAATCGCCGACCTTCGGAAAGCGGAACTCCAGGTGTGCCGCGAACCACTCGGCACGCACCGGGTAACCCGCAGCGTTGAGTTCGACGATGACGTCGGCGAAATCCTGCTCGATGAAGTGCGGCAGCATGAAACGATCATGCAGTTCGGTGCCCCACCGTGCGAGTTTTGGCGGCGCATAGGGCTCACGCCAGAATCGCGCGACCAGGGCCCGGAGCAATAACTGCTGCGCCAGACTCATGCGGGCGTGAGGCGGCATTTCGAAGGCGCGCAGCTCCAGCAAGCCCAGACGGCCCGTCGCGCCATCGGGCGAGTAAAGCTTGTCGATGCAGAACTCCGCGCGGTGGGTGTTACCCGTGACGTCAATCAGCAAGTTACGCAGCAAACGGTCCACCAGCCACGGCGCACATTCCTCGCCGGGGGCTGGCATTTGCGAGAAGGCGATTTCCAGCTCGTACAGTGAATCGTTGCGCGCTTCATCGACGCGTGGCGCCTGCGACGTAGGGCCGATGAACAACCCCGAAAACAGGTACGACAGCGATGGATGGTTATGCCAGTAGCTGAGCAGGCTGCGCAGCAGATCCGGTCGACGCAAAAACGGAGAGTCGCCCGGCGTGGCGCCACCGAGCACAAAATGGTTGCCGCCTCCGGTGCCGGTATGGCGTCCGTCGATCATGAATTTTTCAGTGGTCAGCCGCGTCAGGCGCGCCTGTTCGTAGAGGAATTCGGTGCGCTCGACCAGTTCGTCCCAACTGGAGGACGGCTGCACGTTGACTTCGATCACGCCAGGGTCTGGCGTGATACGGAAATTGGTCAGACGTGGATCGCTGGGCGGCTCGTAGCCTTCCAGCAAGACCGGGCAGCGCAATTCTTCAGCGGTCGATTCGATGACGACCACCAGCTCAAGGTAGGCTTCCAGCGACTGCAACGGCGGCATGAACAGGTACAACCTGCCGCCTCGCACTTCGGCGCCAAGCGCGGTGCGTGTCAGCCAGTCGGCAGACTCGTCGATGGCAGGTGCTCGCTCGGTGTCTGGATTTTTCTGTTCGACCAAACCGTCCAGGTTGGCCTGAACCTGGTCACGGTCCGGCAGATCGGGGAAGTCCTGGTTGTGGTCGGTCGGATGGATGTACGGATATTCGGCAGCCCTGACCCACGGTTGCGACGCCAGCGGCAAACGATAACCCAGCGGGGAATCCCCCGGCACCAGACGGCAGTGCTCGTCGCGCAGGTACCAGCGGCCGCTCTGCCAGCCATCATCGGCAGCCGTACGCGCCAACGGCAGCACATGGCCGATGATCTTGTCCAACCCTTGCGAAAACACTTTGCTCAGTCGCGCCCGCTCAAGTTCGTCGCTCAGACGGGAGTCTTCGGCAGTGACGTTCCCGGGCAGCGCACCTTCGCGCCACAGGTAATAGAAATTGTCTTCGTACGCGGGAAACACGTAGCGAGCCGGCAGTTTCAGTCGCTCGGCAACACTGCGCAGAAAGCGCCCGGCCATTTCGCTGTCGGTGCCGTAATCTTCGTTTTCATCGGCGATCAGCGCATTATTGCGCCACACCGGTTCGCCATCGCGGCGCCAGAAGCAGTTCAGCGACCAGCGCGGCAATTGCTCGCCCGGATACCATTTGCCCTGACCGAAATGCACCAGGCCCTGTGGCGCGTAGTGTTTGCGCATGCGCTGGAAGAGCTCGGCGGAGAGCACACGCTTCTTCGGCCCCAGTGCCGCCGTGTTCCATTCGATTCCGTCACGATCATCGATCGACACAAAGGTGGGTTCGCCCCCCATGGTCAGGCGTACGTCATGCGCGATCAGGTCGGTGTCGATCTGTCGCCCCAGCGCCTGAATCTCGAGCCATTGCTCTTCGGTGTAGGGCTTGGTGACGCGCGGCGCCTCCCAGATGCGCTCGACGGACATCTCGTGGCTGAACTCCGTTTCGCACGGCTCGACCAGACCACTGATCGGTGCCGCCGAAGAGGGTTCCGGGCTGCACGCCAAAGGGATGTGCCCCTCTCCGGCAAACAGCCCGGAGGTCGCGTCCAGACCCACCCAGCCAGCGCCGGGCAGATACACCTCGCACCATGCGTGCAGATCGGTGAAATCGACGTCAGTACCCGAGGGCCCATCGAGCGCCTCGACATCGGCCTTGAGCTGGATCAGGTAGCCGGAAACGAATCGCGCTGCCAGGCCGATATGACGCAGCAGTTGCACCAACAGCCAGGCCGAATCGCGGCAAGAGCCGGAGGCATTTTCAAGGGTGAACTCCGGCGTCTGAATGCCAGGCTCCATGCGGATCAGGTAACCGATGTCGTTAGCCAGACGCTGGTTGAGGTTGACCAGAAAGTCGATGGCCGGGATTGGCGTGCGATCGATGCTCTCCAGATACGCCTGAAATTTCGGCGTCAGCGGCAGCTTTTCCAGGTAAGGCTGAAGCTCGTGATGCTCTTCCCTGGCGTAGGTGAACGGAATCTTCTCGGCATAGGGCTCAAGAAAGAAGTCGAACGGGTTGAACACCGCCATCTCGGCGACCAGGTCGACCTCGATACGCAGCTCATTGGTCTTCTCCGGGAACACCAGACGCGCCAGGTAATTACCCTGCGGGTCCTGTTGCCAGTTGATGAAATGAGTCTCAGGCAGGACGTTCAGCGAATAAGACAACACACGCGTGCGGCTGTGAGCCGCCGGACGCAAGCGCACAATCTGCGGACCCAGTTCCACCGCGCGGTCATAGCGGTAATGAGTGACGTGGTGCAAGGCAATGTGAATCGACACGGCGTGCCTCCTGCGAGCCTGGACGGTAGCGGAACCGCGCAAGACTTATGCCATCCAGGCAAGTCCAGCGCCTTCGGCGTTGAAGGTGCTCGCTCAGCTAAGCACAGCACCAAAATTGCGCCAGCTTCGGCGGCTGGTGCAAGGGTCGCACGGAAATGAGGCGGGCGGGGTTATTTACCGCTTTCAAGGCGCAGTGACCCGCCGAAACAGGCACATCTGGAGGCCTCCAGACATCGATTTCGGCGTGCGTCCATCGCTTGGCTACAGCACTCGGTTCAACGCATGGAGAAAACCGTGGCAATAAACCAGGCCGGCGCCCATACAGGTTCCGGACGCGCAGGCGGGCTGAACAATCGATTCAACTGAGCCGCTCGCTCGATCCGTAAACGTGCCGCGTTCATCGCACAGGAATAATCGTTCCTGATCACAGTCAAACTCACTTCTTTGCACCTCGGCGTGATTAGGCCGAAGACAATACGGAGCAAGTTGAGATTTCGAAGTCGGACCGCGGCTCGTTGAGTGTAGGAACTTTCCTGAATTTCAGGCCGTGGGGCGAACGGAAAGTCAGGCCCACCGGGCCGTCGCGCAAAAAAACGCCAGCTTGGTAGCTGGCGTTTTTATGACCGCGTCACTTAGCGCGGAAACACCGGCTGACGTGACGGCTTCTTGCTCTTGCCACCTTTACCGCCCTTGGCCGCATCGGCACGTTCCTTCGCGGCCTGTTTGTTGCGAGCCGCTGCGGCGGCCTTGGCCTCTTCGCGTTTGTCCCACGGTTTGCTGCCGTCGGTAGCGCGTGGCGGCAGCCCTGTGTGCTGGGTCAGGATCTTGGTGGTTTTGGCCACCTTGTGGCTGCCAGCCGGCGTCGAATTCTTGCGACGCGCGCTCTGGTAACTGTCGGTTTCCGGTTGATGCAGCGGAATCAACTGGTGTTTACCCGGACCGATCAGGTCGGCACGGCCCATGCGCTCCAAGGCCTCACGCAGCATCGGCCAGCCTTTCGGGTCGTGATAGCGCAGGAAGGCCTTGTGCAGACGGCGCTGCTCTTCGCTCTTGACGATGGTCACCGAGTCGCTCTTGTACGTGACCTTGCGCAGCGGGTTTTTGCCGGAGTGGTACATGGCAGTCGCGCTGGCCATCGGTGACGGATAGAACGCCTGCACCTGATCGGCCCGGAAGCCGTTGCCCTTGAGCCACAGCGCCAGGTTCATCATGTCTTCATCGGTGGTGCCGGGATGAGCGGCGATGAAGTAAGGGATCAGGTACTGCTCTTTACCGGCCTCTTTCGAGTACTTCTCGAACATGCGCTTGAACTTGTCATAGCTGCCAATGCCCGGCTTCATCATTTGGTTGAGCGGACCTTCCTCGGTGTGTTCCGGGGCGATCTTCAGGTAACCACCGACATGGTGCGTCACCAGCTCTTTCACGTACTCCGGTGACTCCACCGCGAGGTCGTAACGCAGGCCGGAAGCGATCAGGATTTTCTTCACTCCTGGCAGTTCGCGCGCGCTGCGATACAGCTGAATCAACGCCGAGTGATCGGTATTCAGGTTCGGGCAGATGCCGGGGAATACACAAGACGGCTTACGGCACGCGGACTCGATTTCCGGACTCTTGCAGGCAATGCGGTACATGTTTGCGGTCGGGCCGCCGAGATCGGAAATGACGCCAGTGAAGCCCGGAACCTTGTCACGGATTTCTTCGATTTCACGGATGATCGAATCGTGCGAACGGTTCTGGATGATCCGGCCTTCATGTTCGGTGATCGAGCAGAAGGTGCAGCCGCCGAAGCAGCCACGCATGATGTTCACCGAGAAACGAATCATGTCGTAAGCCGGAATCTTCTCCTTGCCGTACACCGGATGCGGGACGCGCGCGTACGGCATGCCGAACACGTAGTCCATCTCCTCAGTGGTCATCGGAATCGGCGGCGGGTTGAACCAGACATCGACTTCACCATGCTTCTGGACCAGCGCGCGGGCGTTGCCGGGGTTGGTTTCCAGGTGCAGCACGCGGTTGGCGTGGGCATACAGCACAGGGTCGTTGCGCACCTTTTCCATGGACGGCAGGCGAATCACGGTTTTGTCGCGGGTCATGCGCGGGCTGGCGAGAATCTGCACGACCTTGGCTTCATTTGGGTCCTCAACCTCACCCTTTTCCTGCTCGATGGCGCAGGCCTGAGTGTCTTGAGTGTTCACATACGGGTTGATGATCTTGTCGATCTTGCCCGGACGGTCAATGCGCGTGGAGTCGACCTCGTACCAGCCTTCCGGCGTGTCACGACGAATGAACGCAGTGCCGCGCACATCAGTGATGCTTTCGATCTTCTCACCGCAGGACAGCCGATTGGCGACCTCGACGATGGCCCGCTCGGCGTTTCCGTACAGCAGGATATCGGCGCTGGCGTCGATCAGAATCGAATTGCGAACCTTGTCCTGCCAGTAATCGTAGTGCGCGATCCGGCGCAGCGAGGCTTCGATACCACCCAGCACGATCGGCACGTTCTTGTAGGCTTCCTTGCAGCGCTGGCTATAAACCAGGCTCGCGCGATCCGGCCGCTTGCCCGCCATGCCGCCGGGCGTATACGCGTCGTCGGAGCGGATTTTCTTGTCCGCAGTGTAGCGGTTGATCATCGAATCCATGTTGCCGGCCGCGACGCCAAAAAACAGATTCGGCTCACCGAGCTTCATGAAGTCGTCTTTGGATCTCCAGTCTGGCTGGGCAATGATCCCGACGCGGAAGCCCTGCGACTCCAGCAGCCGGCCAATGATCGCCATGCCAAACGACGGATGATCGACGTAGGCATCACCGGTCACGATGATGATGTCGCAGGAATCCCAGCCAAGCTGATCCATTTCTTCCCGGCTCATCGGCAGGAAAGGCGCCGGCCCGAAACATTCGGCCCAGTACTTCGGATAGTCAAATAACGGCTTGGCTGCTTGCATGTCAGGACCTACGTGTTTGCACGTTGGAAAAATCGCGGGCGCGGAGGATAGCACAAATTTTGATCAAGTCCGACTACGCCAGTCGGTTTTTAGCCGAGTCACTTTGCAGGAACCGGCCCGCCGTTACTGTCAGTTCTGACAGTTTCGAACGTTAGAAGACAGGTGTACGTTGGGCATGACTTGACAGGGGAACGTGACATGCCAACCTCCGTTCATACCCATACCCCCTCCCTGAAAGTGACCGATTGCCGTGGCCTTACCGTACGGAATGTAAATTTTCATCGGGCGATAATCGGTGAACAGGTGGAGGCGAGAATAGAAAGCCAGACCTTCGATGTCGCAGGGCATTTGGCTACGCGTCGTGACCCACGCCTTTTTACCGCTTTTCAGGGCGATCCGTCGGCGCCAGCCAATATCACCAATGTCTTCAGCCTGTCCTCAGCGTTACTGTTTCAGAGCAGCGTGGACGCGGGCTGGAAAGCACGTCTCTCCGGCAGTGCAGGCAATGACCTGGACACCTGGGATGCTCGGGGAACCTATCGCAGGCTGGAATATGATTCGCTGCTTCGGCCCTCAGCGGCTTATGAGCAAATGGCTGACCGTCAGGTTCGAGCCTGCGAACGGCTCTCTTACATCGCCCCCTCCGAGGCAGCTTCAGCGCTTAATCTCTGCGGTGTGCTTCACCGCTGCGATGATGGGGCAGGCAGCCACTTCATTGATGCCTGTAATATTCTAGGGGTACCAAAACAACAGCGACGACGTTTCCTGAAGAGCCTGGAACTGCCTGATTGGCCCGATGACACCGAGCAACGCGATGCCCTGCTGGGGCCTGATGAAGGCTCGAAAAATACAGATTCAATGGGCCCAACGGGCGACCTCCTCGCACAAACGGACGCAAGCGGAAATCGACGTTCTTTCGCCTACGATACCGCCGGACTGTTGTCGCGGGTCGAGTTGACGCTGGCCTCGACATCAACACCGCGGGTTCTGCTACACAGCCTCTCGTACGACGCATTTGGAAACCTTGAGTCCCAGACAGCAGGCAACAACGTCACCAGCCACGCACGTTTCTCCATGATCGATTGCCGTTTGCAGGAGTTGATCACCTGCAGATCCGCAACCACGCCTTTACAGCACCTTGTTTATGGTTACGACCCCGCAGGGAACATCGTGAATGTCCTGGATCAGGCTCAGCCAGCTCGCCACTTCAAAAATCAGCAAATCCAGGCACTCAACAGCTATGAACACGACAGCTTGTATCAACTGGTCAAAGCGACGGGGCGTGAGTCGTCAACTGCAGCGATTCAACCGGGGCTGCCTACCCCCATCTCGTTGCTCACCGACACGAGCCAGCTTCTGAATTACACGCAGCACTATCGATATGATGAAGCAGGAAACATGCTTGAGCTCAGGCATGAAGGCCAGCAGGCATACACCCGTAGAATGTGGATCTCACCGTTCAGTAATCGAGCGCTGGCATGGGAGGACGACAGCGCCCCGCCCGACGCTGATAACCTGTTCGATGCCTGCGGCAACCTTCAAAAACTGACACAGCAATCACTTCAATGGGACGGCCTGAATCAACTGACTCAAATGGACGTGCTGACTCGCAACGATGGGAATAACGACAGCGAATCCTATTTTTACGACAGCGACGGACAACGGTTGCGCAAAATTGCAATGTCATCCGCAAAGTCAATCGTGCATACCCGTGAAGTACGCTACTTGCCTGGTCTGGAAATAAGAATGGATACCGCCAACGGCGAACATCTGGAAGTCATCACCGTCCAGGCAGGACGCAACTTGGTGCGCTGCATGCATTGGGTCTGCGGCAAACCCGAACAGATCCTCAATGATCAACTGCGTTACAGCGTGGACGACCATTTGGGATCATGCACGCTGGAACTGGATAACGAAGCCCGACTGATCAGTTATGAAGGCTACTATCCGTTTGGAGTGACCGCCTGGTGGGCTACGCGATCAGTCGTCGAAGCGTCCTACAAAACCGTTCGCTACTCAGGCAAAGAGAGAGACGGTGGCGGGCTTTATTACTATGGATTACGGTATTACGCCCCTTGGCTAGCTCGTTGGATAAACCCGGATCCCCTGGGGATGGCTGATGGGTCCAACCTGTATCAGATGGTCAATAACAACCCGGTGAACAGAGTCGATGTGCAGGGCGGACACAGCATGGAATTCGGCGTTTACGATATATTTCTTTTCTTGGGTATAGCGATGGGTATAGGCGTTCTAATTTATGCTCTTCATGAAATACAAAGGGCATATTCCCTTCGCCAAGACCCCCGGCTAGACCTCTACAGAAAACTCAAACTGAAATACGACATTCAGCTGGATGAATTTCTAAGCCTTGATGAGTTCGTGGTAAACCATTACAAGAACTCACAACTTGTACTGCACGAAGATGAGGCGACACAACAGCCTTCAGTGTTTGTCTTAAGCAGTGCTAAACAACTGTCCTTTTTCAACCAACATAAATCTCTTCATGGCTTTTTAACCAGTCAATTCGCCCGTAACACGCCGCACTTCGACTTTAAAAGGGCCACACTTTTACCCCAGAGTCACGCATCCCCTCGCGCCCCTGGGACGCTGACGGCGTTTCGGACAAATGAATCACTTTGGGCCCCCTCAACGGGAAGCTCACCCGTAAAAAGAAATAAAAAACACCGGGCAAGTGCCGCTCCTGCGAAATCGGACGAACCCTCTGTTCAGAACATGAGTGCGCTGGCGGGCAAAATACCCCTCCAGCGCGTTTCCGAGGAAGATGTGGAAGCCTATTTCAATACCTCCGACTTTCTCAAACAGGAACCAAAGTATGAAGGCCTGCGGGGTGCCGTTCGGGCCGCCATCGAGAATGTCGAGCGAGGTAGAGGCAATCTACATAAAGTGACCAAAAATACATATTCCGTGGATTTACCCGGTCTCGGAGGCCAGACCGGACGCGGCGCCTGGCGTTTGTTGCTCAAGCGGAAAGAAAATGGCTTTGCGCCACACTCCATTGTAGACACCCACTGATCGAGACGTCGGACCTAACGCTTTTCTTGACCGTTCATGTTTTCTGCGATTAACCGCCAAAGTGACGTTGCCTGACAGCTTGGCGACGACACGCGAAATCATGTCGTAAACAAGAAGAGTACAGCTCATGAGTAAAGCCACACCGGTCCGCACCCTGGCCTTGATCGCCTTGGGAGCCGTGACACTGGGAACAGAAGCCTCAGACGCCGCAATAACGACGTTCAAACATCCGGGCATATTGCTGGACAGCGACCGGCTGGACTTCGTCAGGGAAGCGGTCAGAGAACAACGCTCGCCCTGGCACCAAGCCTACAACGCCATGATGAGCGACCCGCTTGCAGCACGTGACTATCGACCCACGCCGTGGACGACCGTCGAGTGCGGGCCGTTTTCGAACCCCGACAAAGGCTGCAAGGACGAGGTGCGCGACGCACAGGCGGCTTACACCCAAGCCTTGGCATGGTCTTACAGCGGTGATCAGCGCTATGCCGAGAACGCCATCACCATTATGAACGCCTGGGCCTCGACCATGAAGGACGGGCATCGCAACTCCAACGCGCCCTTGCAGGCGTCTTGGTCTGCACAGCTGTGGACTCGCGCCGCGGAAATCATTCGCCATCGTGGCGAGGTTTGGGCTGCAAGCGATATCGAGCAATTTTCCCTCATGCTGCGCACCCAGTACCTGCCGGACATACAGCGCGGTGAAGCGCCGCGCATTGGAGTCTGTCATTACGGCAACTGGCAGGCCAGCGGCATTGAAGCGCAGCTCAATATCGCAGTGTTTCTGGATGACCGCGCACTTTTTGACAAGGCCATTTCACAGTGGCGCAAGCGTTTACCGGCGTTCGTATATCAAGAGGCCGATGGCCCGCTGCCTGTGATACCGCCTGATTGCGCCAAGACCGATGAGCAGCTGATTGCGTACTGGGAAGGCCAAAAGACATTTGTCGACGGCCATGCACAGGAAACCTGTCGCGACCTTGAGCACACCGCTTACGGCTTGGCAGCGTTCATCAATGTCGCGGAAACGGCGTATTTGCAGGGGCTGGATTTGTACGGTGAACAATCGAAGCGATTGCGCGACGGCATGGAGTTTCATGCCGCCGCCAGGAATCAGGCCACCACGCCTGGCTGGCTATGCGGCGGCAAGCTGATTGGAGACCTGAACGGAACGTTCGAGGTGGCCTACAACCATTACGTTAACCGGAGGAGCTTTGAACTGCCCGAAACCCGGCGCTGGCTGCTCCAGCGGCGTCCGGCCAAAGGCTACTTTCATTACCTCTGGGAAACGCTGACCCACGCTGACACGGGCGCGTGAGTCAGCCTGCTATTCGTCGTCATCGAAGTTATAACTGCCCGGCGCGAGGTTCTCGAAGCGGGTGTACTTACCGATAAACGCCAGACGAACAAAACCGATCGGGCCGTTACGCTGCTTGCCGATGATGATTTCGGCGATGCCCTTGTGCTCGGTTTCCGGGTGATACACCTCGTCCCGGTACACAAACATGATGACGTCGGCGTCCTGCTCGATCGCTCCGGATTCCCGCAAGTCGGAGTTGACCGGACGTTTGTTGGGGCGCTGTTCCAGGGAGCGGTTGAGCTGCGACAACGCGACCACAGGGCAGTTGAATTCCTTGGCCAGCGCTTTCAGGGATCGGGAAATCTCGGAAATTTCGTTGGTCCGGTTGTCACCGCTAGACCCCGGAATCTGCATCAACTGCAGGTAGTCGATCATGATCAGGCCGATCTCGCCGTGCTCACGTACCAAACGGCGGGTACGCGCGCGCATTTCCGAAGGACTGATGCCGGCCGTGTCATCAATGAACAGCTTGCGGTCGTTGAGCAGGTTCACCGCCGAGGTCAGACGCGGCCAGTCATCATCGTCCAGTTGACCGGAGCGGACCTTGGTCTGGTCGATACGGCCGAGCGACGACAACATACGCATGATCAGCGATTCCCCTGGCATCTCCAGCGAGAACACCAACACCGCCTTTTCGCTGCGCAGGACCGCGTTCTCCACCAGGTTCATCGCAAAGGTGGTCTTACCCATCGAGGGACGACCTGCGACGATGATCAGGTCAGCGGGTTGCAGGCCGCTGGTTTTTTCATCCAGGTCGGTATAACCGGTGGACAGACCGGTGATCCCCTCGCCGAGATTGAACAGCGTGTCGATGCGGTCGATGGCCTTGGTCAGCAGGTCGTTGACGCCCACCGGCCCACCGGTTTTCGGCCGCGCTTCCGCGATCTGGAAGATTTGCCGTTCGGCTTCGTCGAGAATCTCTTCGGCGGTTCGCCCTTCAGGATTGAACGCGCTGTCGGCGATTTCGTTACTGATGCCGATCAACTGCCGCAGAGTCGCGCGCTGACGCACGATCTGGGCGTACGCCTTGATGTTGGCGACCGACGGGATGTTTTTCGCCAGCTCCGACAAATAGCCCAGGCCGCCCACCTGAGAGGTCTGACCTTCCTTGTCCAGTTGCTCGGACAGGGTGACCACGTCAATGGGCAGGTTCTGATCAGCCAGCTTGGCGATGGCGCGGAAAATCAGACGATGGTCATGACGATAGAAATCACCGTCCGAAACCTGATCCAGCACGCGTTCCCAGGCGTTGTTGTCCAGCATCAGACCACCGAGCACGGCCTGTTCGGCCTCGATGGAATGCGGCGGCACCTTCAGGGCAGCGGTCTGCAGGTCGTATTGCTCGGGAGCGGAAATATCGTTCATGGCCACACGGAATAAGGGGTTTGAAACAGGATACTCAGAAATGACAAAGGGCACGACCTGATAAACAGGAACGCGCCCCTTGCTGACCCACCGACGAGCGAATCGTCAATCGGTCGGACTCCAGCGCCGAAACGCCGGAATCGAGCAGCTTAAGCAGCCACCACAACTACGCGAACGGTAGCTTCAACGTCGCTGTGCAAGTGCACGGCAACGTCGTATTCGCCAACGTTACGGATGGTGCCGTTCGGCAGACGAACTTCAGCTTTGGCCACTTCAACGCCAGAGGCGGTCAGTGCGTCAGCGATGTCGTGAGTACCGATCGAACCAAACAGCTTGCCTTCGTCACCAGCGGTGGCAGTGATAGTCACTTCCAGCTCAGCCAGTTGAGCAGCACGAGTTTCAGCAGAAGCTTTCTTCTCGGCAGCGGCTTTTTCCAGCTCGGCGCGACGCTCTTCAAACGCAGCCAGGTTGGCAGCGGTTGCAGCGGTGGCTTTGCCGAAAGGCAGCAGGTAGTTACGGCCGTAACCAGCCTTAACGTTTACTTTGTCGCCCAGGTTGCCCAGGTTGGCGATTTTTTCCAGCAGGATGAGTTCCATTTGGTAATAACCTCTTAACTTTAACCTTCACCGTTCGCAGAACCGTTATCGGCATCTTTCGACGCCAGACGGCCGCGAAAATCAATCAGGCTGTCGACAATGGCAAACACCACCAGCAACGGATAAATCAGCTGCATGAACAGCAACAACGTGACGTACAACCCCACCAGCCAGAACCGTGTCAGGCGCTTTGCAGCCACCAGACCGTGAATCAAGGCCAGCCCCGCGAACATGAGCGGTACGCTGCACAACGGTGTCAACATCGCCAGTTGCGGACCGAAATTCGGCGCAACCAACATGCACACCAGCAGCACCAGCATCGGTGCCCGCGGGAGTCTCAAGCTGCGAAATTCGCGCCCGAAACCACCCGGGTTATACAAGAGCGCCTGCCAGTACCGCCCAAGAATCAGGCAGACCACGCTGACGATCTGCAACACCGCTGCGATCAGGCCGTTGAGGACCGGCGTAATCAATGCTCCCAGACGCGCTCGCTCTTCTACCGACATCTGTTGGTAGACATCACCGAAGACGTGTGGAAGGAGTTTCTGCAACTCCCCCGCCATGGCTTCGATGGGCTCGCGGAAAACCGCCCCCAGAATCACCGAATACAACAATCCAGCCGCTACGCTGACCAGCAGCACGCGGACCCAGGACTCGCTGGCACGCAACAAAGCCGCCAACCCCCATGACCCCAGCAACACCATCAGCGTGCGAGGATCACCGAAATACCACCAGACCAAAGCCGGCAGCAGAGCCCAGGCGAGTACGCTCGAAGCGTCGCTCAACCCGCGTCGCAGGAGCACAAGGCACCCTGCGGCAGCACTCAACCAGAACAACAGCGGCAACGCCGCACATCCCACCACTACGAGAGTGGCCTGCACGCGGCCGCGCATGATGAATTCAGCCATGGCGCGCATGCGATTTATCCCTTACTGCGTTTTTGTCGACTGAACCTGGTCTCAGCGGCCGTGGCTGTCGGTGTAGGCCAGCAGGGCCAGGAAGCGGGCGCGCTTGATAGCGGTAGCCAGCTGACGCTGATAACGAGCTTTGGTACCGGTAATGCGGCTAGGAACGATCTTGCCGGTTTCGGATACGTAGGCTTTCAGGGTGTTGAGATCCTTGTAATCGATCTCCTTCACATTTTCAGCTGTGAAGCGGCAGAATTTACGACGACGGAAGAAACGTGCCATGTAATAGGCTCCTCAAAAGGTCCGTGGATTACTCGTCAGCGTTATCGCTGTTGTCGCTGTCATCACTGTCAACGCCTTCGGCGTCGGAGTGCTCAGGACGGTCGCGACGCTCACGGCGCTCACTGCGGTTCTCTTCAGCCTTGAGCATTTCGGACTGGCCGGTAACGGCTTCGTCGCGACGGATGACAAGGTTACGGATCACGGCATCGTTGTAACGGAAGTTGTCTTCCAGCTCGGCCAGGGCCTTGCCGGTGCACTCAACGTTCAGCATCACGTAGTGAGCCTTGTGAACATTGTTGATTGCGTAGGCCAGTTGACGACGGCCCCAATCTTCCAGACGGTGGATCTTGCCGCCGTCTTCTTCGATCAGCTTGGTGTAACGCTCAACCATGCCGCCGACTTGCTCGCTCTGGTCCGGGTGAACCAGAAAGATGATTTCGTAATGACGCATGAATGCTCCTTACGGGTTGTAGCCTGCCGCCAAAACGGTCAGACAAGGAGTGAATAACACTGGTTTAGCTTGCACAGGACAGGCACATGAGCGCCTGCCATGACAGCAAGGGGCGCAATTGTAGAGAAGGGCCAGAGACGGCGCAAGGAAATTGGTGATTATTTGAGCAAGGCAGCGTCAAGCTGTAAGCGGCAAGCGACAAGCCGATCGCGGACGGTTTCAGCTTGTCGCTTGTCGCTTGAGGCTCCTACTTTCGCGAAGCGGCTGCTTTCACACTGCGCTGGCGCATCGCTTCGAACAGGCACACACCTGTCGCCACCGAAACGTTGAGACTACTGACGCTACCCGCCATCGGCAGGCGGACCAGGTAATCGCAATGTTCACGGGTCAGGCGACGCATGCCTTTGCCTTCCGCCCCCATGATCATGATGGTCGGCCCGGTCAAATCCTGCTGATACAACTCTTGCTCCGCCTCTCCAGCAGTGCCCACCACCCACAGGCCACGCTGCTGGAGTTTTTCCAGCGTGCGTGCAAGGTTGGTCACCGCTACCAGCGGGATCACTTCGGCAGCGCCGCACGCCACCTTCCGAACGGTCGGGGTAAGCGTCGCGGATTTATCCTTGGGTACGATCACCGCCAGCGCACCCGCAGCATCGGCGGTGCGCAGGCAAGCGCCGAGGTTATGCGGATCCGTCACGCCGTCGAGCACCAGAATCAAAGGTGCGCCTTCGGTGCGGTCGAGCAACTCGTCGAGCATCGCTTCGCCCCAGACCTGACTCGGGCTGACATCCGCCACCACGCCTTGATGCACGCCCTCAACCCAGGCATCCATTTCACGACGCTCGGCCTGACCGACCGATACGCGATTCTGCGCAGCCAGGTCGATCAGCACCTGAACGCGCGGATCGCTACGCCCTTCCGCCAGCCAGATCTGCTTGACCCGTTTCGGGTGGTGCCGCAACAACGCCTCTACGGCGTGAACGCCGTAGATTTTTTCCAACGAACTCATGACTTCGCCTTAGGTTTACGCACCCCGCCGCTCTTCGCAGCTGGAGCCGAGCCCGACTTAGACGGGCCCTTACGGTGTTTGCTCGGTTTCCCGGAAGCCGTTGCAGGCGCCGAATCACTCCTGGCCGACTTTCCCGACGTCGCCTTGCTACCGCCCTTCGCTTCCGCCAACAAGGCTTTCTTCATCTCGCGGCTTTTGCGGACTTCAGCGTTTTTGGCGGCCGCGTCGCTTGGGCGATACGCCTCGACGACAGGCTCTTTCGACGCACTGCGACGGCTTGGGCGTGCAGTCGACGCTTTTTCCTTCTCTTTCTCTTTTTCCACCGGAGCAGGCTCGGCGGCCCGGCGCTTGCGGCCAATCGGCGCGCTGGTGGTTTTTTCAGACATTTCGAAGTCAATCTTGCGCTCGTCCAGATCGACGCGCATGACCCGCACTTCCACCGTGTCGCCCAGACGGAAACTGCGCCCGGTACGTTCACCTGCCAACCGGTGATGAACCGGATCGAAGTGATAGTAATCGCCCGGCAGCGCGGTGACGTGAACCAGACCTTCGACGTAAATATCCGTCAGCTCGACGAACAGGCCAAAACCGGTCACGGCCGTAATCACGCCAGGGAACGACTCGCCCACGCGGTCTTTCATGAATTCGCACTTGAGCCAGTTCGTCACATCGCGAGTGGCCTCGTCGGCACGGCGCTCGCTCATCGAACACTGTTCGCCCAACTGTTCCAGCACGGCCTCGTCGTACGGATAAATACGCGCCTTCGGAATCGACGCAGCGCCAGCCCGGCGAACGTGCGGCGTTTCCTGCTTGGAGCGGATCACGCTACGAATGGCGCGATGGGTCAGCAAATCCGGGTAGCGGCGAATCGGCGAGGTGAAGTGCGTATACGCCTCGTAATTCAGTCCGAAGTGCCCGTTGTTGTCGGAGCTGTAAACGGCCTGGCTCAGAGAACGCAGCATGACGGTCTGGATCAGGTGGTAATCCGGACGGTCCTTGATGGTTTCCAGCAGCGCCTGATAGTCCTTCGGCGTCGGGCCGTCTTTACCCTTGTGCAGAGACAGGCCAAGTTCGCCGAGGAACGCGCGCAGCTTTTCCAGACGCTCCGGCGGCGGGCCGTCGTGAACGCGATACAGCGCAGGAATCTCGTGCTTCTTGAGGAATTCGGCGGTGGCCACGTTGGCAGCCAGCATGCACTCTTCGATCAATTTGTGAGCATCGTTGCGCGTCGTCGGGCGGATTTCTGCAATCTTGCGCTCGGAGCCGAAGATGATCCGGGTTTCCTGGGTTTCGAAATCAATCGCACCGCGCACATGACGCGCCCCCAGCAACACCTTGTACAGCGCGTAGAGTTGCTTGAGGTGGGGAACCACGTCACCGTATTCGCCGCGAAGCTGCTTGGCTTCTGCGGATTTCGGATGTTCCAGAATCGAGCTGACCTTGTTGTAGGTCAAACGGGCGTGAGAGTGGATGACGGCTTCGTAGAACACGTAGTCGGTCATCTCGCCGGTCTTGGAGATGGTCATCTCGCAAACCATCGCCAGACGGTCGACCAACGGGTTCAGCGAGCACAGGCCATTGGACAACTGCTCAGGCAGCATCGGCACGACACGCTCAGGGAAATACACCGAGTTGCCGCGCACCTGCGACTCGGCATCCAGCGCCGAACCGATCTTCACGTAGCTGGAGACGTCGGCAATGGCCACGTACAACTTCCAGCCACCGGAGAACAGGCGCAGCTTGCCGGGCTTGGCCTCGCAATACACCGCGTCGTCAAAGTCGCGCGCGTCTTCGCCGTCGATCGTGACGAACGGCAGATGGCGCAGGTCGACGCGATGCTCCTTGTCTTTCTCTTCCACTTCCGGCTTGAGCTTGGCGGCTTCCTTGAGCACTGCTTCAGGCCAGACGTGAGGGATATCGTAAGTGCGCAGCGCGACGTCGATCTCCATGCCCGGCGCCATGTAGTTGCCGACGACTTCGATCACATCGCCCTGGGGCTGGAAGCGCGGCGTTGGCCAGTGGGTGATCTTCACCTCGACGAACTGGCCAATCTTCGCGTTGGCGTTACGACCCGGTGTCACCAGCACTTCCTGCTGGATCTTGGGATTGTCCGGCACCACGAAGCCGATGCCGCTTTCTTCGAAATAGCGACCGACAACCGATTCATGAGCACGGGAGACGACTTCGACGATGACGCCTTCACGACGACCGCGACGGTCCAGGCCGGAAACACGCGCCAGTGCGCGGTCGCCATCGAACACCAGACGCATCTGCGCAGGACTCATGAACAAGTCATCCGAACCGTCGTCCGGCACCAGGAAGCCAAAACCGTCGCGATGGCCGCTGATGCGCCCCAGGATCAGGTCGAGCTTATCCACAGGTGCGTACGTGCCACGACGGGTATAGATCAGCTGCGCATCACGCTCCATCGCGCGCAAGCGGCGACGAAGGGCTTCGATCTGATCTTCGGTCGTCAGACCGAACTCTTCCACCAACTCCTCGCGAGCCGCGGGCGAGCCACGGTCGGAGAGATGCGCCAGAATCAGCTCACGGCTGGGGATGGGGTTTTCATATTTTTCCGCTTCACGAGCGGCCTCGGGATCGAGGGACTGCCAATCGGCCATTAGATTCAGTTCACCTTATCTGTATGCAATTAGTTTGGCATATACCAGATTGAAACGCGAAGACAGCGTTTGCTGTCGCTTTTCGCTATTTCAAAAAAAATTTCTCAACAGGGGGTTTACAGCCTCCAAACTCATCCGTAAGATGCGCCCCACAACGACGGCAGCGCCACGTTGTAGTTGAAATCAAACGGCTTTTTGAAAAATTAACCGAATGAAATCAACGCATTGCCCAGATGGTGAAATTGGTAGACACGCCAGCTTCAGGTGCTGGTGACCTTACGGTCGTGGAAGTTCGAGTCTTCTTCTGGGCACCAATTCAACGAAACCGAGCCAAGTGCTCGGTTTTGTGTTTTCCGGGATTTGAAAACCAATCGATCCACAAAACAGATCTGAGCGTAGATCACTTCCTTCTCCCTATCGAACTCCTGCTGCGTCTGCCTCCTGCCGAAGATTTCTCAGCCCGCTCACAAAATCGCAAATTTGTGTTGCATTGAAATGAAAAATCTAATTAAATCAGCGCCATGCCCAGGTGGTGAAATTGGTAGACACGCCAGCTTCAGGTGCTGGTGACCTTACGGTCGTGGAAGTTCGAGTCTTCTCCTGGGCACCAAACAAAACAAAACCGAGCCAAGTGCTCGGTTTTGTGCTTTCTGGGGGTTTGAAATTCTCCGAGCCCCAGCACGCCTCACCTATAGGAGTGAGCGTGCCCGCGATAGCCATACATCAGTGAGCGCAGTATTGCCCGATGCATATCGCGAGCAAGCTCACTCCTACAACGGGTCGCTCAACGACACATCAAGCCCGGAACTGCCCCAGACTCGCCTTCAACTGCGCCGCAAGCCTGTCCAGCGTCTTGCCGCTTGCCGTCGTTTCAACCACTGCCTGGGCGGCCTTTTCTGCCTGGGCATGGATGACCTCCACGCGCCCTCTCACAGCCTGCGCCCCCTTGGCCTGATGCTCCGCCGCCCGGGTCGCCAGCCCAATTGCCGCATGGACCTGCTCAACCGATGCCTGCACCGTTTGCTGAAGGCGCGCGCTGTCTCGCAAAACCGAAAGCCCTTCCTTGGCCTGACGCCCCGCCACACCGATGGTCGCGACAGCCTCCTTCGCGCCCGCCTGCAGCTTGGCGATGTGCTCCTGGATATCTCCCGTGGAGCTTTGCGTCTTGCTGGCGAGCGCGCGAACTTCATCGGCAACCACCGCAAAACCGCGACCCGTCTCGCCCGCACGGGCAGCCTCAATGGCGGCGTTAAGCGCCAGGAGGTTGGTCTGCTCGGCGATGCCGTGAATGACCTCCAATACCACTTCAATCTGCTGGCTCTGTTGCGCGAGGCGCTCGATGACCTGCGCCCCGGTTTCGACCTGCCCGGCCAGGGCTTCGATCAGGCTACCGACCTGATTGGAGGTGCGCGTGTTTTCATCCGTGGCCTGACGAATATCCACCACCTGCTGCAGCGCTGCCTGCATGGCCTGGCTTTCGGCTTGCGCTTCGTCCGCCATTTGCGCCAACGCCTGGAGGCTGGCCGCCACCTCGTCGCGCTGCAGTTCTGCAGCCGCATCGGCACCGGCATTGCGCTTGCTCATGGCGTCGATCTCGACACCCGTCTGCTGTGCAACGTCTCCCGCCTCACGAACGATCGGCTGCAACTTGTCGACGAACCGGTTC
Organism: Pseudomonas sp. NFACC02; assembly: GCF_900110765.1. Lineage (GTDB taxonomy): Bacteria > Pseudomonadota > Gammaproteobacteria > Pseudomonadales > Pseudomonadaceae > Aquipseudomonas. Next base: position 85,329 of record NZ_FOEO01000016.1, on the reverse strand, counting down.
ACTGCCGCCGCCATGTCGCCAATCTCGTCGTTACTGGTGAGTTTGACGCGCTTGGTCAAGTCACCCTCGCCCGCCGCCAGATCATCCAGCGCGCGGTTGAGCAATTGCAGCCGCAGGACGACACGGCGACCCAACACCACCGCCAGCGCCAGCAATACCCCCAGACCGACCAGTGCCAGGCCCACGCCGATTCTCCAGCGCAGCGTGGCCGCAGCGTCCTGGACGGCAGCGCTGGTATTGGTCGCCATCGCCGATGCGGCTGCCTGCGCCGCCTGCAAACGGGAACGCAAGGCACCGGAGCTCTCAGCCGCCGCACCGCCGAGGCTCTCGGAAACAAGCTGCTCGCCGCTGCCAATCAGCGCAGTGAACCGCTTGTCCAACGCCGCCAGGTTTTCTTCGACCGTGGCGGTCGACACCCCCATGCGCACCTTACCGATCTCGACACCGTTAGGGCTGATCGAGGCTTCGACGTAGTAGACCGAAGGGTCCTTCTGGGCGGCATTGAGCACCTTGTCCAACGCCCGATCCCCCTCGCCTTTGGCCAGCAGCGACTTGATCGATTCATTTTCACGGTTCAGATAGCGGGTCAGATGCTCGCCCTGCGCATCGTCGTAAACCACAAACAGCACATTGGGATTGCGCTGCGCACGACGCGCGAATTCGGACAACGTCGGCGTGTCGCCATCCCACATGGCGCGCGGGGCAACGGCCGCGAGAAGCTCGGCCATATCGGTCGCCGAGTCCTTGAGGTCTTTTTCCAGCGTGGCACGAAGCTGCTTCTGCTCCTCCTTGAGGCGGGCAGACAATCCAGCGCTCAGGCGCTGACGGGTATTCTGGGAAAGGCTGTCGAGACTCGACGTTACGTCACGGCCCGCCTGCTCCAGATCGCCTGACAAGTGCTGCGAATCGACACCCAGCCGTGTCGCAAGATCGGCCTCTAACGCCGTCACGGTGCTCCGGGTAAGGGCGACCGCCATCAAGACCTGCACCAAAAGAGCGATGCCCAGCGCAATGAATACGGGGCGCAGCAAGCGGCTGCGAAGAAGCGAAAGGACAGCTGACACAGGAGATTCCCCCACAACAAACGCCATTAAAATGATGGCATCTTTTCTGGCGGTATTTACAGCAAGTGTTGTGCCGAGATTGCGAGGACGGTCCGTCAGGCAAAACAAAGGGCCGCCTGAGCGACCCTTTGTAGGTATTTCAACGACTTATCACGCAAACGGATGACGCAGAACGATGGTCTCGTTGCGATCAGGGCCCGTCGAAATAATGTCGATTGGCGCGCCGACCAGCTCTTCAAGGCGCTTGATGTAAGCGCGAGCATTTTCCGGCAGCTCTTCCAGCGTTTTGGCGCCGAGCGTCGATTCCGACCAGCCGGGCACTTGCTCGTACACCGGCTCCAGGCCGATGTAGCTGTCAGCATCGGTCGGCGCATCGATAACGGCGCCGTCTGCGTTCTTGTAACCCACACAGATGTTGATGGTTTCAAGACCGTCGAGCACATCCAGCTTGGTCAGGCAGATGCCCGAGATGCTGTTGACGTCGATGGCACGACGCAGGATGACGGCGTCGAACCAGCCGCAACGACGGGCACGGCCAGTGGTGGCACCGAATTCATGACCGCGCTTGGCCAGGAATGCACCCACGTCGTCGAACAGCTCGGTCGGGAACGGGCCGGAACCCACGCGAGTGGTGTAGGCCTTGGTGATGCCCAGGATGTAATCCAGGAACATCGGGCCGACACCCGAACCGGTGGCGATGCCGCCTGCCGTGGTGTTGGAACTGGTGACGTACGGGTAGGTGCCGTGGTCGATGTCCAGCAGCGAACCCTGGGCGCCTTCGAACATGATGTCTTTGCCAGCGCGACGCATTTCGTGCAGCGCCGCGGTGACGTCGAGCATCATCGGCTTGAGCAGCTCGGCGTACTCCATGCACTCGTCGAGTGTCTTCTGGAAGTCGATCGCCGGCTCTTTGTAGTAATTGACCAGCACGAAGTTGTGGTAGTCCAGCAACTCGCCCAGCTTGGCGGCGAAGCGCTCACGGTGAAACAGATCGCCGATGCGCAGGCCGCGACGCGCCACCTTGTCTTCGTAAGCCGGACCGATGCCACGACCGGTCGTACCGATCTTGTGCTCGCCACGGGCTTTTTCACGCGCCTGGTCCAGCGCAACGTGGTACGACAGGATCAGCGGGCAGGACGGGCTGATGCGCAGGCGTTCGCGCACTGGAATACCCTTCTCTTCCAGCTTGGTGATTTCGCGCATGAGTGCATCAGGCGCCACGACCACACCGTTACCGATCAGGCACTGAACGCCTTCGCGTAGTACGCCGGACGGAATCAGGTGCAGAACGGTTTTTTCGCCATCGATCACCAGGGTGTGACCGGCGTTGTGGCCGCCTTGATAGCGAACTACCGCGGTAGCATGTTCGGTCAGCAGATCAACGATCTTGCCTTTGCCCTCATCACCCCACTGGGTGCCCAGGACTACGACATTCTTACCCATAACACTTGTCCTCATTCACGCAAACTGGGTGCCGGCTGCGCCGACTGGAAAACTCAAGAGGCCAGCGGCATCACCTGCCAACGCTCGCCATGCTGAATCAATTGCCGATCGCAGTCGGCTTCTTTCGCCGCCGAGACCGACTGGCCCGGCAACGCCTGAACCACGCGCTGACCTTCGCCGCGCAGCTGGCAGACTTTCTGCCAGAGTGCCGCATCGGTGCTGTCAGGCATCCAGATACCGCCAGACGGTAGCTCGATCTGCGCCTGCCCCAGCGTGACCAGGGTTTTCAAATCGGTGGAGAAACCCGTTGCCGGGCGCGCGCGACCGAAGTCAGCACCGATGTCATCGTAACGACCACCTTGGGCGATCGACTGGCCGACACCCGGCACGAACACCGCGAACACCACACCCGTATGGTAGTGGTAGCCGCGCAGCTCACCGAGGTCGAAGTACAGCGGTAGATCAGGGAAACGCGCTGACAACCGCTCGGCGATCTCCAGCAAGTCATCCAGCGCATCAATGACCGGTGCTGGCGCCTTGGCCAGACGATCACGGGCAGCGGTCAAAACCTCACGGCCGCCGCACAGATCGACCAACGCACGCAACATGGCTGCCAGGTCCGCCGGCAGGTTTTCGGTCAGGGCAACGACTTCGTCGATGGCCTTGCGCTGCAATGCATCAAACAGTTGTTGCTCGACTTCACCGGACAGGCCGGCCGCCCTGGCCAGGCCACGGTAGATGCCGACATGCCCCAAATCCATATGGACGTCAGGCACATCCGCCAGTTTCAGCATAGCCAGCATCAGACTGATGACTTCAACATCGCTGCTTGGGCTGGCATCGCCGTACAACTCGGCACCGAGCTGGATCGGGCTGCGCGACGAAGACAGTGCGCGTGGCTGAGCGTGCAGAACGCTGCCAGCGTAGCACAGGCGGCTCGGGCCTTCGCGGCGCAAGGTATGCGCGTCGATGCGTGCAACCTGCGGCGTGATGTCCGCGCGGAAGCCCATCTGCCGACCCGATTGCGGGTCCACCACTTTGAAGGTGCGCAGATCCAGATCCTGGCCAGCGCCCGTGAGCAGTGATTCCAGGTATTCGATGTGCGGGGTTACGACGAACTCATAGCCCCAGCTCTGAAACAGATCCAACACCTGACGACGCGCCACTTCTATGCGCGCAGCTTCCGGCGGCAGTACTTCTTCGATGCCATCCGGCAGCAGCCAGCGGTCAACCGTTGCCATTACGCCTTTCCCCTATGATCCGGGCGGCCAACCCTCGGGCAAGCCTTGAGTGAAGCAGACAGCGTTGAGCCCGACGAACGCCTGCAAGGGCATTGATCCCGAACAAGACGCGCCGCAGCTTCGCCAACACTGTCCTCGAAAAAACTGCCGCGCACGGAACACGCCACGGCCAATCAATCGTGTAGACGCAAAAAAGCCGGGAATTTCCCGGCTGCCGCATCATACACACGTTTTCGCGTGCGATCACCCCGCCGGACAGTTTTGCCGCCCGGCGGAGTGCTCAATTGCGGTCGACGATTACGGTTTGGCTTTATTCAGGTAGCGGAAGAATTCGCTGCCTGGATCAAGCACCATCACGTCACTTTTGTTGGCGAAGCTTTCACGATAGGCGCGCAGGCTGCGATAAAACGCATAGAACTCCTGGTCCTGACCGTAGGCCTTGGAATAGATCGCGGCGGCTTGCGCATCACCGTCACCGCGCGCTTCCTCGGACTCACGATACGCCTCGGCCAGCAGCACGCGACGTTGACGATCGGCGTCGGCACGAATGCCTTCTGCCAGTTCGTTACCCTTGGCGCGATGCTCGCGAGCCTCACGCTCACGCTCGGTACTCATACGTTCGAAGACGCTGCGGTTCACTTCCTTCGGCAGGTCGATCGCCTTGACGCGAACGTCGACGACTTCGATGCCCAGTTCTTTCTCGGCCATCTTGTTCAGCGAAGCGGTGATGTCGGCCATCAGCGCATCACGCTCTCCCGACACGGCTTCATGCAGGGTGCGCTTACCGAACTGGTCACGCAGACCCGATTCGAGACGACGCGACAGACGCTCGTCGGCGATCTGCTTCAGACCCGATGTCGCGGTGTAGAAACGCTCGGCGTCCTTCACGCGCCACTTGGCATAGGCATCGACCATCACGGCTTTCTTTTCCAGCGTCAGGAAACGCTGAGTCGGCGCATCCAGCGTCAGCAGGCGACCGTCGAATTTGCGCACCTGGTTCACGTACGGAACCTTGACATGCAGACCCGGCGGTACGTCAGCCTCAACCACGCGACCGAATTGCAGCAGCACGGCGCGCTCGGTCTGGGCAACGATGTAGAAGCTGTTCCACGCCACAACGGCCAATACGACACAGACAATCAGGGCAACCAGAGATTTATTGCTCATCAGCGAGTCTCCCTAGTGCGCGTGTCGCGTTGTTGTTGCATGTCCGCAGCCCGAGAGCCCGGATCGACGACGGTGGTCGCAGCACCGCTCGCAGACGATGCCGAACCGTTACGACTGCTTTCGATCATTTTGTCCAACGGCAGATAGAGCAGGTTGTTCTGACCTTTGTCACCGGTCACGAGCACCTTGCTGGTGTTGCTGAAGACTTCCTGCATGGTGTCCAGGTACAGACGCTCGCGAGTAACCTCTGGTGCCTTGCGGTACTCGGCGACCAACTTGGTAAAGCGATCCGCCTCACCCTTGGCACGAGAAACCACTTCGTCACGGTAACCGTTGGCGTCTTCGACGATACGCTGGGCCTGACCACGGGCTTCCGGAATCACACCGTTGGCGTAGGTTTCGGCCTGGTTGCGTGAACGCTGCTCGTCTTCACGGGCACGGATCACATCATCGAAGGCTTCCTGAACTTCACGCGGCGCGGCAGCGCTTTGTACGTTCACCTGGGTCACGGTGATACCGGTGCGATAGGTGTCGAGGAAACGCTGCAGGCGCTCCTTGATCTCGCTGGCCATCAACTCACGACCTTCGGTCAGCACCTGATCCATGGCGGTCGAACCGACCACATGACGCAGCGCGCTTTCGGTGGCGTGCTGCAGGCTGACTTCAGGCTGATCGACGTTCAGCACGAAATCCTGCAGGTTGGTGATCTTGTACTGCACGGTCAACGGCACCTCGACGATGTTTTCGTCTTCGGTGAGCATCTGACCCTGCTTGCTATAGGCACGCTCACGCGTGACGTTTTCGAGGTACTTGCGATCGAATGGCGGGAAATAAATGTTCAGACCCGGCCCCACTGTTTCGTAGTACTTGCCGAAACGCAGCACAACCGCCTGCTCTTGCTCGTCGACCACATAGATCGCGTTGTAGAGCCAGATGGCGAGCAGCACGACCAGACCGATGCCGAGCAGGCCAAAACCGCCGCCCTTGCCCGAACCGCCGCCGCTGCCACCGCCACCGCCATCACCACTGCGTTTCTTACCACCACCGAACAACCCATTCAGGCTTTCCTGCAGCTTTCGGAAGGCCTCGTCGAGATCTGGTGGCCCCTTGCGGTCGCCGCCCTTGCGCTTACCACCCCAAGGATCCTGATTATTCGAGTTGCCACCCGGCTCATTCCAAGCCATAGCGCTCTCCATCTGATAAAGCAAAGACGCGCCCGCGGCGCGCCGACCAATGCTACAGAATGCCTGTCAAAGCAGCACAACCGCTTTTTCAGGCTTTTATTGCAAAGTGTGTTGCTCGATGAATTCCAGCGGCTGCAGTCCTTCGCGACTCACCAGGCGATTGAATTCAACTCGGGGTAGACGTACTGCCAACAGGCTTTGACCCTCGTCGTCATGCTCTTCGCTCTGCACCGCACCCAGTTGGAAAAACTGGGCCCGCAGCCGGGCGAAGCGTTGCGACAGACACAAAGTGCCAACGAACAGATCATTGCCCAACAGCTCGGCAATGGCTTGCTTGAGCAAATCCAGACCGCGACCATCACGAGCAGATACCCAGACCCGCTGCGGCTTGCCATCGGCATCGCGTTGAATCTGAGGCTCGACCCCCTCGAGCAAATCGAGTTTGTTATAGACCTCCAGCATCGGCAAGTCCTGCGCACCGATCTCGCCGAGCACCACCATCACTTGCTCGATCTGCTCCATGCGATCGGGCTCGTGAGCGTCGATGACATGCAGCAGCAGGTCCGAGTTACTCGACTCTTCGAGCGTAGCCCGAAAGGCCTCGACCAGCTTGTGAGGTAGATGACGGATGAAGCCTACGGTGTCGGCCAGTACGATCGGCCCCAGATCGTCGAGCTCAAGACGGCGCAATGTCGGGTCAAGCGTTGCGAACAACTGGTCAGCAGCGTAGACGTCGGAATCGGTCACCGCATTGAAGAGGGTCGATTTACCGGCGTTGGTGTAGCCCACGATGGACACCGTGGGAATGTCGGCGCGAGAACGACCGCGGCGAGCCTGGTCGCGCTGACTACGGACTTTTTCGAGACGCCCCTTGATCTGGCGCAGGCGAACCCGCAACAGGCGACGGTCCGTTTCCAGCTGGGTTTCACCCGGACCACGCAAGCCGATACCACCGCCCTGACGCTCAAGGTGAGTCCAGCCACGAACCAGACGCGTGCTCATGTGCTCGAGCTGAGCCAGCTCGACCTGCAACTTGCCTTCATGAGTACGCGCCCGCTGGGCGAAGATGTCGAGAATCAGGCCCGTACGGTCAAGCACGCGACACTCGAACACGCGTTCAAGGTTGCGTTCCTGGCTGGGCGTAAGGACGTGATTGAAAATGACGATATCCGATTTTTCGGCTTTGACCAGGTCCCGCAACTCTTCGACCTTGCCGCTGCCCACCAGATATTTGGCCGTTGGCCGATGCCGTGGCACGTTGATAAACGCGACGATATCGGCACCTGCCGAAAGAGCAAGCTCCCGGAACTCCTGCGGATCTTCGCGCGCCTCAGGGTCCTGACCATCCAAATGAACGAGGATTGCCCGCTCACCACCACCGTGGCGCTCAAAGAACAAAGCAGACTCCTATCAGGCGTTACCTGGCTCTGCGTCAGCCTGGTCGGATTCGGTTGCGCTAGGCAGACGAATAGGACGAACCGGAACGACGGTGGAGATGGCGTGCTTGTAAACCATTTGGCTGACAGTGTTCTTCAGCAAAATAACGAACTGGTCGAAGGACTCGATCGTGCCTTGCAGCTTGATACCGTTTACCAGATAGATCGAAACCCCAACCTTTTCTTTACGCAAAGTGTTCAGGTAAGGGTCTTGTAGCGAATGCCCTTTTGACATGTGCCGCACTCCTTTAAGGATCAATAGAATAAATTCAAAAACATTGGCTTGGGCCGTTACCCCCCAAGGATAGACGGCTATTGCAAGGACTCAGCTCAATATGGAGGCCGATCCCAGGTATTTCAAGGTGCGTGGCAGATTGTCGTAAGCCAGGCTGTCCAACCAGTGTAAATCTTCCCAGCTTCGCAACCAGGTGAACTGTCTCTTGGCCAATTGACGCGTGGCGATGATGCCGCGTTCCTGCATCTCGTCCCGGGTCAGTTTGCCGTCCAGATAGTCCCAGACCTGGCGATACCCTACAGCTCTTATAGACGGTAAATTCGAGTGCAGGTCACCCCTCGAACGTAACGCCACGACTTCTTCAACGAATCCTTCATCAAGCATTTGTCTGAAACGCAGCGCGATTCGGTCATGCAGTACCTTGCGATCGGTCGGTGCGATCGCAAGATTTGCGACAGTATAGGGCAATTGATGTCGCCCCGAACCGCCAGCTTGAGCACTTTGCACACTTTGTTGCTCGCGATGCGCAGTCATGCTCATCCCGCTGACCCGATACACTTCCAGCGCACGAACCAGCCGCTGAGGATCGTTGGGATGAATTCTGGCCGCCGACACCGGGTCGACACTCGCCAACTCATCGTGCAACGCCTGCCAGCCACGACTGACCGCTTCAGCCTCCAGTTGCGCACGAATCCGGGCATCGGCGGCCGGCATGTCTGCCAGACCCTCCAATAGAGCCTTGAAATACAACATGGTGCCGCCCACCAGAAGGGGAATTTTTCCCCGCGCGGTGATTTCGGCCATGGCCTGCAGCGCGTCAGTCCGAAAATCGGCAGCGGAATAGCTCTGGGACGGATCGAGGATATCGATCAGGCGGTGCGGATACTTGTCCAGAAGCGCTTTTGACGGCTTGGCGGTGCCGATGTCCATGCCCCGATAAACCAGCGCCGAATCGACGCTGATCAGTTCGCAAGGCAGTACCTTGGTCAGCTCGATAGCCAGATCGGTCTTGCCAGCGGCGGTCGGCCCCATCAGGAAGATGGCCGGAGGGAGAGCACTCATCAGCGACCGCGCAGGAACAGTTTGTCGAGATCGTCCAGGCCCAGCTGGGTCCAGGTCGGCCGCCCATGGTTGCATTGACCACTGCGCTCGGTGGTTTCCATGTCGCGCAGAAGACCGTTCATTTCCGGAATTGCCAGACGCCGGTTGGCACGGATTGCTCCGTGACAGGCCATCGTGCCAAGCAGTTCGTTCATGTGCGCCTGCACGCGGTCGCTGGTGCCGTACTCCATTAAGTCAGCCAGCACATCGTGCACCAAGCGATTGGCCTCGGCCTGCTTGAGCAACGCGGGAATCTGCCGGATCGCAAGACTCTCCGGACCCAGACGCTGCAGCTCGAAGCCCAACTGCTGGAAGGTCGCCATGTGCTCTTCGGCGCAATCGGCTTCACGCTGACTCACCGCGATCGACTCAGGCACCAGCAGCGGCTGACCGCTCAGCCCTTCGCTGGCCATGGCGACCTTAAGGCGCTCGTACATGATCCGTTCATGGGCGGCGTGCATGTCCACCAGCACCAGGCCGTGGGCGTTCTCCGCAAGAATATAAATGCCCTTGAGTTGCGCCAGCGCGTAACCCAGTGGCGGAACATCGCCCTGAGACTCGGGCAAGGCGACGGGCGTTGCGACGGGGTTTGCCTGGGTGCCGGGCAAGGGTGCGAAGAACTCGCGATACGCGGCCTGCGCCTCGGCGATCGGCAGCATCGTGGAGGGACGGGGCGTGTACTGATACTGATAACCCGCCCCGCTCCCGCTTCCGGCACCGGAGTCAGACGACGGATTCCAGGCCGAACCTTGCGGGGTTTCCAGCAGATTGTTTGCCAGACGCATCTCGCCCTGCGGCCCGAATTCGCCGGCTTCCGGCCCGGTCGGGCGCACGAGCGCCGTGACCGATGTCGTGCCCGCCAACTGATCCTCGGGACGCACATCACCCAGCGCGCGGTGGAGTGTGCCGTACAGGAAATCGTGCACCATACGCCCATCACGGAAGCGCACTTCGTGCTTGGTCGGATGCACATTGACGTCGACGACGGCCGGGTCGACTTCGAAAAACAGAACGAAGGTCGGATGACGCCCATTGAAGAGCACATCTCGATAAGCCTGACGTACAGCGTGTGCGACCAGTTTGTCGCGAACGGCACGACCGTTGACGAAGAAATACTGAAGGTCGGCCTGACTGCGCGAGAACGTCGGCAAGCCCACCCAGCCCCACAGTTTCAACCCGTTACGTTCAACCTCGATGGGCAGCGCCTGTTCAAGAAAACCAGGACCGCAGACCGCTGAAACCCGACGCGCACGGGCGACGTCATCACGCGCCTCGTGCAGGCTGAGGATGGTCTTGCCGTTATGACGCAGGTGGAAGGCCACGTCGAAACGCGCCAATGCCATGCGCTTGATCACTTCCTGCAGATGATCGAATTCGGTTTTTTCAGCCTTGAGAAACTTGCGGCGCGCAGGCGTATTGAAGAACAGGTCGCGCACCTCCACCGAGGTCCCGACCGGATGCGCAGCCGGCTGGACGCGGGACGCCATGTCGCGGCCCTCGGTTTCAACCTGCCAGGCTTGGTCGGCATCACGGGTACGAGAGGTCAGCGTCAGACGTGCAACCGAGCTGATCGACGCCAGGGCTTCGCCACGGAAGCCAAGGCTCATGACCCGTTCAAGGTCTTCCAGCTCACGAATCTTGCTGGTGGCATGTCGCGCCAACGCCAGCGGCAGATCATCGGAGGAGATCCCGCCGCCGTCGTCGCGCACGCGCAGCAACTTGATGCCCGCCTGTTCGACCTCCACATCGATGCGCCGCGCACCCGAATCGAGGCTGTTTTCAAGCAACTCCTTGATCACCGACGCCGGGCGCTCCACAACTTCGCCCGCCGCAATCTGGTTGGCCAGGCGCGGGCTGAGCAACTGGATGCGCGCCGCTTGGGCGGCGGGGTTGTCGGCGTTCAGACCCGCGTCAACGCCCTGTTCATCGAGTAGCAGGTCGGTCATGGCTCACCCGCCAGTTCCGCGCTTGGAATTCTGAGCTGCTGGCCGATTTTCAGCTCGTCGGAGCGGAGTTTATTGGCTGAGCGCAACGCCTCCATGCTCATGTCGTAACGCACCGCGATCATGCTCAGCGACTCGCCGGGGCGAACCGTGTGCTCGCGTGCACCCATGGCCAGCTTGCCGTTGTCACGCAGCCAGGCAATGTAGGTGCCCTGTGGCGGGTTTTGCTGGAAGAACTGCTTCACACCGGCGGTAATGGAACGCGCCAATGCCTGCTGATGGCTCGAAGCTTCTAGCTTGTTGGCCTCTGCGGCATTGGAGATGAACCCGGTTTCTACCAGAATCGACGGGATATCCGGCGACTTGAGCACCATGAAACCTGCCTGTTCGACCCGCGACTTGTGCAGCGACGTCACCCGTCCGATGTTGGTGAGTACCTTTTGTCCGACATTGAGGCTTGAGGTCAGCGAGGCGGTCATCGACAGGTCAAGGAGCACACCGGCCAGCATGCGGTCCTTGTCATCCAGGCTCACCGCGCCCGCACCACCGATCAAGTCGGAGCGGTTTTCACTGTCGGCCAGCCAGCGCGCGGTCTCTGACGTGGCGCCCCGATCCGACAACGCGAACACCGAAGCCCCGAAAGCTGCCGAGGACGGCGCAGCGTCAGCGTGAATGGACACGAAGAGGTCCGCGCCTTTGGCACGGGCGATTTCGGTGCGCTTACGCAATGGAATGAAGTAGTCGCCGGTACGCGTCAGCTCGGCCCGGTAGCCCTTTTCGGCGTTGATCTGACGCTGCAGTTCTTTTGCGATCGACAGCACCACGTTCTTTTCTTTCTGGCCCCGACCACCGGAGGCGCCCGGGTCTTCACCGCCGTGTCCGGCATCGACTACCACGACGATGTCGCGTTTGCCGTTAGGCACAGGAGGCAGTTTGATTTCAGGCTTGGACGGGCTCACCGGGACCGCGGGGGTGGCGGGCGCAACGGTTGCCGGGGTATCGGCGACGGTCGGGGGCGGATTGGCATCAGCCGGGTTGTCGTACAGATCAACCACCAGACGATTGCCGTATTGCTGGTTCGGCGCCAGCGTAAAACTTTTCGGCGTCACGGCTTTTTTGAGGTCGATCACCACCCGCAGGTCATCCGGCGTGCGCTGTGCAGAGCGCATGCTGGTAATCGGCGTGTTGGCCGTTGGAATGTTCAACGAACCGCCCAGCGTCGCACCGTTGATATCGATCACCAGACGATCCGGAGCCTGGAGGGTGAAGACGCTGTGCTGTACCGGGCCGGACAGGTCGAAAACCAGCCGGGTGTTATCCGGAGCACGCCATAAGCGGACACTTCGTACCTGTGTAGCGGCCAACGCGTCGACGGCCAATGTCGTCAGCAGCAGTCCTAGCACAGTAACCAGCGCGCGCATGCGCATACCTAACCCCATATCTATTTGAATTCCAAAGCCAAAGCGGCACACCACTGCTCGCCGCGCGAGCTTTTCGGACTCAGCGTCAACACTCGACCTTCCGCGTGGGGCCTAATGGTAATGATCAGGTCAGGCTTTGGCAAAAAGCCTGCACCAAGATCGGGCCACTCGATCAGGCAGAGCGCGTCCCCTTCGAAGTAGTCGCGTATGCCGAGGAATTCTAGCTCTTCTGGATCAACAAGTCGGTAAAGATCAAAGTGATACGCGCGATTTCTCCCGATTTCGTAAGGTTCTACGAGGGTGAATGTCGGGCTTTTGACCGCGCCAGTATGACCCAATCCACGTATGATTCCGCGCGACAACGTCGTCTTGCCCGCGCCGAGATCGCCCTCCAGAAAAATAATCCCATTACTTTCAGTGACCTGGGCAATCCGTGCACCAAAGCTCGTCATGGCTTCTTCGCCCACCAGATGCAGGGTTAACTCAGACACGGTTGTTGCTCCTCCAGAAGCTGACGAATCACAGGAATCAGATCAGCGGCAGCCATCCCCCGGCCACTGGCCCCGCATTTTTCTCCGGCCAGCGCGTGCAACCACACCCCAAGGCAGGCCGCATCGAACGCGGGCATCTTTTGCGCCATCAGGGCACCGATCACACCAGACAGCACATCGCCCAATCCGCCAGTCGCCATGGCTGGATGTCCATGGTCGGCCAGCGCCAGATCGCCGTCGGGACTGGCAATCAGGCTGCCGCTGCCCTTGAGTACGCAGACAGCGTTGTATTTTTTGGCGAGGGCCACGGCAGATGCGGGACGGTCGGCCTGAATGTCCCGAGTGCTGACACCCAGCAGACGCGCCGCCTCACCGGGATGCGGAGTGATCACACACCCGGTCGGCAAACGGACGAAACCGGCCGCCAGTTGGTTCAACGCATCGGCGTCCCAGACTTGCGGGCGATCGGCATTGGCCACAGCAGACAGCAAACTGCGCCCCCAACTGTGCTGCCCAAGCCCAGGCCCCACCACCAGAACGCTGGCGGGTTCGATCAACGCCATCAACTGGTTAGCCGAAGAGATACCCGCGCTCATGACTTCGGGAAAACGGGTCAAGGCCGCGCAAACGTGCTCGGGGCGTGTCGCCAGGGTGACCATGCCCGCGCCGCAGCGCAGCGTGCTTTCGGTGGACAGGAGCGCTGCGCCCCCAAATCCCAGATCGCCGCCCACCACCAGCACTCGGCCAAACAGCCCTTTGTGCGCTGTGCGCGGGCGAGGTGCCAGCCTGGGCAGGTTGAACGTATCGAGGCGTTTAATGCTGACCGGCGTCTGCGCCACAATCGCGGCATCGGCTTGTAGATCGTCGAACACTAATTCACCGACCAGGTCGGGGGCGTCGCCCGTGAACAGGCCGATCTTCAGGCCTATGAACGTCACTGTGAGGTCGGCACGAACGGCCACACCCAGCGTGCGTCCGGTGTCCGCGCTCAGACCCGAAGGGATATCGACGGCCAACACCGGCAGGCCGCTGTCGTTGATGCACTCAATAGCGCTGGCATACGGCTCACGGACGTCGCCGTTAAGGCCGGTGCCCAACAACGCGTCGACGAGGATGCCAACCAGCGGTTGTTGGCTCCAGGGCAGCACATTGACGCCCGCATTTTGTGCTTCTTTATAGGCAGACGCCGCATCGCCGGTCAGGGCGCAAGTGTCGCCGACGGCCAAGACTGAAACCTGCCACCCCGCACGCTGCGCCAACGCGGCGATCAGATAGCCGTCGCCCGCATTATTGCCGCGCCCCGCGAGCACGGTCAGTTGCCGGGCTTCAGGCCAGCGCCGACGCAAGGCTCGCCATGCTGCGTGAGCCGCGCGCTGCATCAAATCGAAGCCAGGCGTGCCCGCTGCGATCAAGCGTGCGTCGAGGTCGCGCACGTGCGCGGCGCTATACAGCGCGTCGGGTAATGGGGGTTTACTGTGCAACATGCGTCTTTGAGCTCCGATGTCTGGCAGAATTATACGCACCTGCGCCCCGGTGTCCTCTTTGCAATGTCCGCAATTACAGTAGATCCATCCAAACACTCTGTGCCCATGACGGCTGCGGAGTTGAACGAGCTTGCCCGATCGATCAAGGACTGGGGGCGTGAGCTCGGGTTCCAGCAGGTCGGCATCTCGGGGCTGGATCTGGCGGAGCATGAGCAGCATCTGGAGCGCTGGCTCGAAGCCGGTTATCACGGCGAGATGGACTATATGGCAGCCCATGGCCGCAAACGTTCGCATCCTGATGAATTGGTGCCGGGAACGTTACGCGTTGTGTCGTTACGCATGGACTATCTTCCGGGCGACACGCACATGGCCCAACGGCTGGCCGAGCCGGAAAAAGCCTACGTGTCGCGCTATGCGCTGGGCCGCGACTATCACAAGCTGATCCGTAAACGCGTGCAGCAATTGGCAGAGCGCATCCAGCAGGCCATCGGGCCGTTCGGGTTCCGAGCCTTTGTCGACAGTGCGCCGGTGCTGGAAAAAGCTATCGCCGAGCAAGCCGGCCTGGGCTGGATCGGCAAGAACACGCTGGTGCTCAACCGCAAGGCGGGCAGTTACTTTTTCCTCAGTGAACTGTTCGTCGACTTGCCATTGCCGGTAGACGAACCTCATGTGACCGAGCATTGCGGGCGCTGCACCGCTTGCCTTGAGATCTGTCCAACCAATGCATTCGCCGGCCCTTATGTGCTGGACGCACGCAAATGCATCTCGTACCTGACCATCGAACTGAAGACATCGATTCCCGAAGCGCTACGCCCCATGATCGGCAATCGAGTGTTCGGCTGCGACGATTGTCAGATTGTCTGCCCATGGAACCGCTTTGCACGACCGACTGACCAGAACGATTTCAAGCCACGCCACGGCCTTGATAACGCCGAACTGGCGACGTTGTTTTTGTGGGATGAGACGACCTTTTTAAGCAACACCGAAGGTTCGCCGCTGCGCCGAGCCGGTTATGAACGCTGGTTGCGCAATCTGGCAGTGGGATTAGGTAATGCCCCGTCCAGCATTCCGGTGATAGAAGCCTTGAAGGCGAGGCTCGATGACCCTTCGGAAATGGTGCGCGAGCATGTGGAATGGGCGTTGCGCCAGCATGAGATGAGAGGCACGATTATCTGATCCCCACAGGTAAACAAATCAATCAGCCTCAATGCCCATCCTTGTAAACGAACTTGGGCATTTCCCAGCGGTATTTGATCGCCAGCAAGCGCAGCAGCAATCCTCCAAACAGGGTGATCAATGTGCCCTGCTCGATCGGCATTCCCGCCCATTGACACACCAGAAAGCACCACGCTGCCGCAAATGACACGCTGGCGTATAGCTCGCGACGGAAGATCAGCGGGATGTCGTTGCAGAAGATGTCCCGCAAAATCCCGCCGAACACCCCGGTAATCACGCCACTGACGGCCGCGACCATCATGCTCAGCCCCATGTCCAGCGCCGTCATGCAGCCGATGACCGTGAAGGCGACCAGCCCGAGTGCATCGAGTACCAGAAACAATGCGCGCAGGTGCCGCATCAGCGGGGCGATAAGGATCGTCACCAACGCCGCCACGCTGGTGAGGATCAGATATTCGGGGTGTTTGACCCACGTCAGCGGGTAGTGCCCCAGCAGCACATCGCGCACCGAGCCGCCACCGAGGGCCGTGACGCAGGCAATCAGCACCACACCAAACCAGTCCATGCCTCGGCGACCGGCAGACAACGCGCCTGTCATGGCCTCGGCAGTGATGGCGATCAGATAGAGCATCAACAACATGGCGGCAGTCCCTGCGAGTAAGGGGCGCAGTCTAACCAGTGAGCCCGAGCACCAAAAGAGGGCGACTCATCCTGCCTTCTTCGCTCAACCCGTCAGACTCAGACTTTGATGAAGTGCTCGCGGTAAAAACGCAGTTCGGCGATGGATTCGCGGATATCGTCCAGCGCAAGGTGCGTGCTGCCTTTCTTGAATTTCAGCTCAGGCGACCAGCGCGCGGCCAGCTCCTTGAGCGTCGAGACGTCCAGATTGCGGTAGTGGAAGTAGTTTTCCAGAGTGGGCATGCGCTTGTAGAGAAAGCGGCGATCCTGGCAGATGCTGTTGCCACAGATGGGCGAGCTGCGTTCAGGCACCCACTGCTTGATGAAATCGAGGGTCATGGCTTCCGCTTCAGCCGTGGAGATCGTGCTCTCGCGCACGCGCTGGGTCAGGCCCGAACCGCCGTGTTGACGGGTGTTCCACTCGTCCATGCCGGCCAACAACTCATCGCTCTGATGCACGGCGATGACTGGCCCCTCGGCCAGCGTGTTGAGCTCGCTGTCGGTGATGATGGTGGCCATTTCGATGATGACGTCGTTGTCGGGGTCCAGACCGGTCATTTCCAGGTCGATCCAGATCAGGTTCTGCTTGCTCTGCATATATTGGCTCCTCAGCGTAGGCGCGCAGTTTAGCGCAGGCGGGCATGCTAGACTCCCCCCCGCTTCAACCTTCAGCTGCTTTATCCAATGGAACACTGAGCACCCATGGCCAAACGCCAACTCAACCGTCGCCAGAACTGGCGCATCGAAAAGATTCAGGGCGAGCGCGCCGCGCGTGCCGCCAAACGAGAATCGCAAGCCTTGGAAACCCTGGAAGGCGGCGATCTGGGCCCGGAGCAGACGGGACTGGTGATCGCGCATTTCGGCGTACAGGTGGAAGTCGAAGCGCAGGAAGGAGAACTGAGCGGTCAGGTGTTCCGTTGCCATTTACGCGCCAACCTGCCCGCCCTGGTCACAGGCGACAAGGTCGTCTGGCGAGCGGGCAATCAAGGCATCGGCGTGATCGTCGCGCAACTGCCGCGCAGCACTGAACTGTGCCGCCCGGATTCCCGCGGACAGCTCAAACCTGTCGCCGCCAACGTCGACCTGATCGTCATCGTGTTCGCGCCCATGCCCGAGCCACACGCCAACCTGATCGACCGCTACCTGGTCGCTGCTGAACATGCCGGCATTCGGCCGCTGTTGCTGCTGAACAAGTTCGACCTGATCGACGATCAGAACGCCCCGGCGCTCAACGCCTTGCTGGAGGTCTATCGCACGCTCGGTTATCCGGTGCTGGAAGTCTCGGCGCATCACGGCAACGGCATGCAGAACCTGCAAGACCAGCTGGACGGCCACATCAGCGTGTTCGTCGGGCAATCCGGTGTGGGCAAATCGTCGCTGGTGAACAGCCTGTTGCCCGAAGTCGGCACCCGCGTCGGACCGCTGTCGGAGTATTCCGGCCAGGGCACGCACACCACGACCACCGCCCGCCTGTTCCACTTCCCGAGGGGCGGCGATCTGATCGACTCACCGGGGATTCGCGAATTCGGCCTGGGCCACGTCAGCCGCGCCGATGTCGAGGCAGGCTTCATCGAATTCAACGACCTGCTGGGCCGATGCCGTTTCCGCGACTGCAAGCATGATCGCGAACCGGGTTGTGCATTGCTTCAGGGGCTTGCAGACGGCCGTGTGCAGCAACAGCGGATGAACAGCTATCGGTCAATCATTGCGAGTTTGCCGGAGAGCAGTCACTGACCGCCGACAAACTGGAGCGCGCTTGCCCGCGATGGCGTCTGAATACCCAATATTGAGGGTGCCTGACACACCCTCAATCGCGGGCAAGCGCGCTCCTACAAGGGCCGTGGTTCGCAGGTGGTGATACCTTCAACACCTCACCCCCGGCAGGCCGGACTGCTACCGATGGATGTACAGGGACACAAAAACGCCGCGATGATCGCGGCGTTTTTTATTGAGGGTTACGTCAGTTCCTGGTCTCGTCGATCTTCAGTTGCCCTTGATCGAAGATGTTCAGCTTCTGCCGGATCTCATGGGGCTGGGCGTACGCCTGGGGATCGACCGCAGGCGCGGCAGTCGATGCGCCTGGCTTGCCGGTCGGAGCAGTCGGCGACGTTGGTGCAGGTGTAGGTGCAGCAGGAGCAGCAGGTGCGGCGTCGGTCTTCGGCGCCTCGCCGGCGTTCTGAGCACCTTCGATGCGCGCCTGGGCCTTCTTGGTCAGCACGGTGATGTCGATCCGGCGGTTGATCGGGTTTTCAGGGTGCTCCTTGTCGTACAGCGAAGACGAGGCATACCCCACGACACGAGCAACCTGCGCATCCGGGTATCCACCGGCGGTCAAGGCCCGGCGAGCCGCGTTGGCGCGGCTGGCCGACAGTTCCCAGTTACCGAAGCCGTTGTTGCCCACGTACGGGGTCGCGTCGGTGTGACCGCTGATGCTGACTTTGTTCGGCACCGCCTTGATGGTGTCAGCCATGGCCAGCAGGATGTCTTCGAAATACGGCTTCAGACGCGCGCTGCCGATGTCGAACATGGGGCGGTTCTCGGCGTCCATGATCTGAATCCGAAGGCCGTCCTGGGTGATCTCGAACAGAATCTGGTCTTTGAACTTGGCCAGTTGCGGGTTCTCGTTGATTTTGGTCTGAAGCTCCTGCAACAGCATTTCCAGGCGATCCTGCTCGACCTGATCGGCAGCGGCGTCCTGCTGGTCGGCATCGACAGGCACTTTGTCCGGCGCCGGCGTGCTTTTCACTTCCGGGTTAAGCGTCTGGTCAGGCGACATCTCGGGCGAACCACCCAGGTCGATCACGTAAGGCGAGCCGCTGTCGGAAAAACCGACCGGGTCCTTGAAGTAACCGGCGATGGCGATCAACTGTTCAGGCGTGGCCGAGGACATCAGCCACAGCACGAGGAAGAACGCCATCATTGCCGTCGCGAAGTCGGCAAAAGCGATTTTCCAGGCGCCGCCGTGGTGGCCTCCGCCAAAGCGCTTGACGCGCTTGACTATGATTGGCTGGTTATTTTCCATGGATCAACGACCGCGGACAGCTTGTTCCAGCTCGCTGAAGCTGGGGCGGTGCGCCGGATACAGAACCTTGCGACCGAACTCGACCGCCAGTGAAGGCGGCACGCCCGAAGCCGACGCCACGAGGGAGGCCTTGATGGCTTCGAACACGTTCATCTCTTCTTTGGCGTCATGCGCCAGGGAGGTGGCCAGAGGACCGAAGAAACCGTACGCCGCGAGAATACCGAAGAAGGTCCCCACGAGCGCCGCACCTACGTGCATGCCGATCGCGGCCTTGTCACCGGACCCCAGAGACGCCATGGTCACCACGATACCGAGTACCGCCGCGACGATACCGAAACCGGGCATACCGTCGGCCACGCCGGTCACCGCGTGGGACGGGTGCTCCAGCTCTTCCTTCATGCTCAACAGCTCCATGTCGAACAGGCCTTCGAGCTCGTGAGGGGCCATGTTGCCGGACGACATGATGCGCAGGTAGTCGCAGATGAACGCGATCATCCTGGTGTCTTTGAGGATGCTCGGATACTTGGCGAAGATCGGGCTGTTTTCCGGCTCTTCGATATCGCCCTCGATCGCCATCATGCCTTCCCGACGGCTCTTGTTGAGGATCTCGTAGATCAGGCCCAGCACCTCAAGGTAAAAGGCGTGAGTGAAACGCGAGCTGAACATCTTCAAGGATTTCTTGATGACGTGCATGGTCATGTAGCCCGGGTTCGCCTGCAAAAAGGCGCCGAACGCAGCACCGCCGATGATCAGAACCTCGAAAGGCTGGATCAACGCGGCGATTTGACCGTGGGAAAGTACGTAACCGCCGAGGACGCTCGCGAAAACGACGATGATGCCGATAATTTTTGCCATAGATAAAAAATACTTACTGAGTCGGGTTCATGGTCATTGTGCGAGAAGCGCTCAAAACTCTTGTTCTACTTATCGGCATGAGTGCGCCAGACTATAGTCAATTCAAGTGAAAATCCTGTGTGGCGTCTGGCTCGGGCACGCCTGCCAGAAGGCCGGCATGATGCCATCATTCGACGCCGATCAAAACCTGCAGCCGTATGGGCCTTGTGAATGCAACCAGATAAAGCGTCATCGCTCCCCGTTCCGCAGACACTCGATACCTGGGTCAAACAACTGGACAGCATCGCTTTGCCTGTTCCGGCGATCGCGCACACCAAGGTCAACGCGGCGCTGAATGACAGCCGTCGCTCGCTTCGAGACATCGCCGATTTGATGCAGGACAGCCCGGCGCTGGTGCTGAGCGTGCTGCGCGAGGCCAATGTGCACAGCAACGGCCTGGCTGAACCGGCCGAAAGCCTCGAGGTCGCACTGAACCGACTGGGACTGGCGCGAACGGCCACCTTGCTCACTCGCTTGCCCAGCGTCGAATGGCAAGACATTCCCATCGCACTGCGCCAGCTGCAAATGATCAGCCAGCACGCCACACAACAGGCGTACGGCTTGTTCGCCAATCAACTGGCCCGTCTCTGGCAGGACATTCACCTGGGCAGTCTGCTGTTCCTCGCGCCGTTATGGCCGGTGGCGCTGGCGCACCCCAAGCTGCTGGAAGAATGGGAGCTGCGGGTCATCCATAAGGGAGAGTCGGCCCGCAGTGTGGAAAAATCCCTGTTCGGCGTTCGTCTGCTGCACCTGTGCCAAGCGCTGGCCAAACACTGGAAACTGCCGATCTGGGTGACACAGGGCTATCATCTGCTGATTCGCGAGCAGCGCAACCTGGTGAAAGTGTTACGCATTGCGCACGAAAACGAAGATCCGCTTAAACAGCAACAAGGCCTGGACGCGGATCTACCATTGCAGCGCTGGCTCAATCAGCCGGCCAACACGATCCTGCTGGCCAACGGTCTGGCATTATCGTCGCAGCAAGCCTGGGACACGCCGCACACGCTGCGCTGGCAACTGCTGACGAGCCTTTACCGACAACAACCCTTGACGGAGTTGCAGCAGCAGGTACACCAGAACGCTGCGGCCAGCGCTCGCCAGCATGCGACCCCTGGCATCTGGCACCCGGCCGAAGCCTTGATCTGGCCATGGGGCACGCGACGGGTTCATAAAGGCTTGCTGCCCGCGCCACCGCCTTCACCCGAGGCATTGCAGCTCTGGCGCAAGCACTGCGGCGACCTGCTCAGGGAGCCGAGCGCATTCAGCAACGCCATGCACCTGACCACCTGCGCACGGGATGCCTTACTGGCCTGCGGCATGCAGCGCGCGGTCCTGTTGATGATCGACCGCAAAACCGACAGTTTGCGCGTACATCAGATCGCGGGGGTGGACAAGTCTGCAGCGGCGCTGCTGATCCCTTATAAAGACAGCACCGTGTTGCAGCGATTGCTGGCCCAAGCGACGCAATTGCGACTGACACCGGCCAACAATGCTCAATTCTCGGCCCTGCTGCCGCCCCAACTGCGCAACCTGTTCACGGGAGAAAACCTGCTGATTCGCTCGCTTGCGAGCAATGGGCGTGTCGTGATGTTGATCGTTGCCGACCAGGGCGGTGGTCCGTTCTCGGAAGTCACGGTCCAGGCCTTTGGCAAGACAAGCCAGTGCGTAGAGAAAGCGCTGACGACCTTTAGCCATCGCAATGCCTGACGGCTGCGCTACAATTCGCCTCCTTTTCCGTGATCTGGAGACCCTCATGTCTGCCTTCTCAAGTTTGCCGCTGGTGATCGAGCCCGCAGAACTGCAGGCACGCCTCGGCGCTTCAGACCTGATTCTGGTTGATCTGACCAGCGCCTCCCGCTATGAAGCAGGCCACATCCCGGGCGCACGGTTCGTGGATCCGAAGCGTACGCAACTGGGTCAGCCTCCTGCGCCCGGGCTGCTGCCGACTAAGGCACAGTTGGAAATGCTGTTCGGTGAATTGGGCCACAACCCTGACGCGGTCTATGTGGTCTACGACGACGAAGGCGGCGGTTGGGCCGGCCGGTTTATCTGGCTGCTGGACGTGATTGGGCATTCCAGCTACCACTATCTGGACGGTGGCCTGCTGTCCTGGCAAGCCGAAGGTCTGCCATTGTCCACCGAGGTGCCTGCACCTGTCGGCGGCCCTGTCCCGCTGACGCTGCACGACGAACCCACCGCCACCCGTGAATACCTGCAAAGCCGCCTGGGTGCCGCTGATCTCGCGATCTGGGACGCGCGCGGTCCGACTGAATACTCAGGGGAGAAGGTGGTGGCCGCCAAAGGTGGACACATTCCGGGCGCCGTCAACTTTGAATGGACCGCAGGCATGGATCAGGCGCGCCATCTGCGCATCCGCAAAGACATGCCGCAGATCCTCGAAAAGCTGGGCATCACCCCGGACAAAGAAGTCATCACCCATTGCCAGACTCACCACCGTTCCGGCTTTACCTATCTGGTCGCCAAGGCGCTGGGTTACCCTCGAATCAAAGGGTACGCCGGCTCGTGGGGCGAATGGGGCAACCACCCGGACACACCGATCGAGAAATAACCGGACGCTCCGGCTTCCCATTGGCTTCACCTGTCGAAAGCCCATTTTTTGAAACGTTTTAGGAACCTTGATGAAACAGCGTCTGTTTATTCTTTTCCAATACCTGCTTCCCCACCATCTGCTGTCACGCCTGGCAGGCTGCGTTGCCGAATGCCGCGTGCGCTGGTTCAAGAACGCGTTCACGCAGTGGTTCGTGCGCCGTTATCAGGTCGACATGTCGCAAGCACTGGTCGAAGACATCACCGCGTACCCGCACTTCAACGACTTCTTCACCCGCGCCTTGAAGCCCGGTGCGCGTCCGCTGGACGAAACGCCGGGGGCCATTCTCTGCCCTGCCGACGGCGCGGTCAGCCAGTTGGGGCCGATTGATCACGGTCGTATATTCCAGGCCAAAGGCCACAGCTATAGCGCGCTGGAACTGCTCGGTGGCGATGCCCGCCTGTCTGCGCCGTTCATGGGCGGGGAATTCGCGACGGTTTATCTGTCGCCAAGGGACTATCACCGCGTCCACATGCCGTTGGCCGGGACGTTGCGCGAGATGGTTTACGTGCCGGGGCGTCTGTTCTCGGTGAACCAGACGACCGCCGAAAACGTGCCTGAACTGTTCGCACGCAATGAGCGTGTGGTCTGCCTGTTCGACACCGAGCGCGGCCCCATGGCCGTGGTCCTGGTTGGGGCGATGATCGTGGCGTCCATCGAAACCGTCTGGGCCGGGCTCGTTACCCCACCGAAACGCGAGCTGAAAACTTTCAGTTACGACGAAGCCGCGCGTGCACCGATCCACCTGGAGAAAGGCGCAGAGCTGGGTCGCTTCAAGCTGGGCTCAACCGCCATCGTGTTGTTCGGACCCAACCAGGTGAAGTGGGCAGAGCACCTCGCGGCGGGATCGCCTGTGCAAATGGGTCAATTGCTCGCAGCGCCCGCTCAGGCCTGATTTTTGCCTGTTAACTTCTGAAACGATTTTCTGACACGCCTGCAAGACCTTTGCAGGCGGCCGTTGGTCTCCTCAGTGCAGGTGTATTAACGCTGAAACGGTATCACTTTGACATTAAGGGCTGCGATTACGCAGTGATGCTGCTAGAGTCGTCCATGGATGTTGTAGGAAACTTCGCTTTCAATTGACGTACACTTGCCCGTTTAGCTTGACCGCGTGTCACTGCACCGCAGTTGCACACAGCCAGCCGAGCCAGTAGTTGTTGGAGTTTGCCTGTCACATGAGTTATTTAAGTCTCCCGCTGTTGTTGCGCGCACCTGTGCCGACGCAGTCGAGCCTGTCGTTCTGTGACGCGACACCCAAAGACATGAAGCGCTGGATCTCCTCCCTCCCCAAAGCCAACCTCGGCGAAATGGCCCGTCAGCTTTATCAGGGCCTGGGTGAACTGAACCAACTGCTCACGCCCAGCGATAACCGCCTGCAACTGCTTGAGTTGCTGCGCCCGGAAGTGTTTTTCGTGTGCAAGCACCTGGAGCGGCATTTCCTCAACCAGTCGGTGGTCCTGGAAGAGCGCCCGCGCAAAGTCGCCAACCTGTGCCAGGCGCTGCAAAACCATCTTGCCATTGGCTACAAACAGATCATCGCGCGGGTCGCGCCAAAGCTCAGCAGAGATCGCACTACCCTGTTGACCACGGCCCTGCAACGGGCGATACATTGCCTCAACGGTCCGCTGATTCGCGCCAACCAGCTTTATTGCCCGGTGCAGGATGGTTTGTGGCTGGAGCTGCACCAGATCTACCAGATCGCCCGTCAACATCAGTTGCACAATATTCCCGTCGCCGACAATCAGGCGCACCACACGCGCACATTGACGGTCGAGCAGACTTACCTCGTCGCCCTGTTGATGGGGTGTTCACGCTGCAATCAGATGCGCCAGCACAACATCGGCAAGCTGGCCGATGCGCTCGATGCCTGGAGCGCGATGGTGACGTTACAGCAACCGCTCGACGACACCAGCCTGTACGCGGTCTCCCCAAACGCTGACACGGCGCCGCGCTACACCTCGCTGTACACCGAAGATCAACGCACCCATCTGCTCGGTATCAACACCCGGGCCCTGTCTGCCGCACTGCATCGCTACATGGAACTGCCGATCGAACAGCGTTCGCAGTCATACCTGCACGTGCCACCTGGGCTTTCGACTGACGTGTTGCAGCACCTCGCGGCGGCCTGGGGCGACGTGTCGGAGCGCGCCTTTCAACGCACGGCTGGCCAAGGCACGCTCACCGTCTGCGTCGGCATGAGCGCCCTGCACTATTTTGTGGGCGATCAGAAATGCTTCAGTGAGCTGCTGCAGGTCCCCGCCGGAACAGTCAGCAAGGTCGCCGAGTACACGCTGCAGCCCCTTGAGCCTGCGCGTCATGACCCATGGGCTCAAGCCATGGACGTCCAGCGTAGTGGCAGCGGTAGCCCCAGCAATATGCTGCCCTTTGAAGAAATCGAGTATCAGGGCAGCGAGTCCGAAGCCGCTGCTGCGGCGGCTGACGGCCAGAAGAGCTTTCCCACTTACGCGCTGCACATCGTCAATCACAGCCCTGGCGGCTACTGTCTGGCCTGGCCGAAGGACGTACCGGACCAGTTACAAGCCGGAGAGATGATCGGCATTCAGGATCACGGCCACGGCTGGAGTATTGCCGTGGTGCGCTGGGTGCGTCAGGTGCGAAGCGGCGGGACGCAGATGGGCGTCGAGTTGATTGCCCCGTTTGCGCAGGCCTGTGGCATGCAGTTGCTGCGCGCCGAGCACAGCAGTCAGTACCTGCGCGCCCTGCTGCTGCCCGAGGTCCGTGCGATCGATGTGCCGGCGACCGTGATCGCGCCCCGCCTGCCGTTCGAAGAGGGCAGCAAGGTCATGATCAACACCAGCGGCGACGAACGTCGCGCCAGCCTGAGCAATCGCCGGGCGACGACAGGCAGCTACAACCAGTTCGAGTATGAGGTGCTGGAAGGGCCGAAGAAGAATGCGCCGCAAGAGGGGCCGGAACAGGAATTCGATTCGTTGTGGACAGCTTTGTAATTCTATATCCGCGCTCAGCCCTGTAGGAGAGTGAGCTTGCTCGCGATCCTATCTAATCAATCCTGGCGGCGCCTGAGCTGACGCCATCGCGAGCAAGCTCACTCCTGCAGTGGAAGCGAGTACCGTCTAAAGGCGGCTTATGCGCCCTGCCCTTCCCGGTCGCGGAAACCCAGTAAGTACAGCACGCCATCAAGGCCGAGCGTCGAGATCGACTGCCTGGCCGACTGTTTCACAAGCGGCTTGGCACGGAACGCAACGCCCAAGCCGGCTATCGCCAGCATCGGCAGATCGTTCGCGCCGTCACCGACCGCGATCGTCTGCTCCAGGCTCAGGCCTTCCTTGCTGGCCAGTTCGCGCAGCAGATCGGCTTTACGCTGTGCATCGACAATGGGCTCGACCGCGACGCCTGTGCATTTGCCATCCACCACCTCCAGCTCGTTAGCGAAGATGTAGTCGATACCCAACCTGGTCTGCAATTGACGGGCGAAGTAAGTAAAGCCCCCAGACAGAATCGCCGTTTTGTACCCCAGGCGCTTGAGCTCGGCAAACAGTGTTTCGGCACCTTCGGTCAGCCGCAACGACGCGCCGATGTCGTCCAGAACCTTGATATCCAGGCCCTTGAGCAACGCCAGACGTTCTTTGAAGCTGGCGCGAAAATCCAGCTCACCGCGCATCGCCCGCTCGGTGATCTCTGACACGCGATCGCCCACACCATGGGCCTTGGCCAACTCGTCGATCACTTCGGCCTCGATCAGGGTCGAGTCCATGTCGAACACCGCCAAACGGCGATTGCGACGGAACAATGAGTCCTGCTGAAACGCGATGTCGACATTCAACTCCTGGGCGACATGCAGGAATTCGGCACGCATCTGCTGAGCATCGGCAGGCTCGCCACGCACGGAAAACTCGATGCAGCCCTTGCCCTTGCCGCTCGGCATGTCCAGCGGCATACGCCCGGAGAGTCGATCGATGCGCTCAATGTTAAGCCCGTACCTGGCAGTGATAGCACTGACGGTCCGCAATTGCTCGGCAGTGACCTTGCGGGTCAACAGCGTGACGATGTGCCGGTCCTTGCCCTGATCGTCGACCCAATGCTGGTAGTCGTCTTCGCTGACGTGGGTGAACAACACCTGCTGACCCAACTCGTCTGCCTTTGCCTGGACCCGATCCAGCACCGTCGCACCGTTTTCGGTGTCCGGAATCACGACCAGAATGCCGAACGACAGCGTGTCGTGGATGACGGCCTGACCAATATCCAGAACATCGACCCCACCGTCGGCCAGCACGCCAGTGATGGCCGCAGTGAGGCCCGGGCGGTCTTCACCGGTGATGTTTATCAGGACAATTTCGCGCAAGGCGCACCCCCGCAGTGGAAAAAAACCGCATTCTACTCACTTTCAGTGACGGCCGGGCACAGTGAGCGCTTTGCCGCTACTGGGTCGCTCGCTATACTGCGCCCCAACTTCTTCCAAGAGAGCCGTGCTCAGTGAACCGGCCCACGCCAGTCAAAACCGATAACTTCTTCTTGCTGATCTTCCGGGCATTGCGTCACCGACGTGTTCCGATTGCTTTGCGTATCGCCAGCCACAACGTGATCCTTGTCGCGCTGGCGCTGGTGATCTACGCCTGCGTGATGGGCTTGCAGTTCAAGCAAGCCATGCACGAGCAGGCCGACGCACTGGGACAGGCCCTGACCACGCAAACCGCGACCTCCGCCACGGAGCTGCTGGTGTCCAACGACATCCTCAGCCTCAACGTGTTGCTGGGTAATCTGGTGAAGAATCCGCTGGTCGCTCACGCCGCCATCTACAGCGTCGACAACCGCATTCTCGCGGAGGCCGGACAGCGCCCGAAAACCGGGATTCTGGGTGAGGCCGAAGGTCTTTACGAGATCAAGGTCACGTTCCAGGACGTCGTCGCGGGCACGCTTCGCATCAGCCTGGACATGAGTCAGTTCCAGCAGCCGTTGACGATCAGCCTCCAAAGCATGGGCATCCTGGCCGGCATTCTGCTCGCGCTCGCACTTGCCTTGAGCCTGCGCCTGGGACGGCACATTTCAACGCCCATGCTGCAACTGCGGATGTGGTTGCGTTACATCGACCCGTACACCCCGGCGACCGACCGTCAGGACGAGATCGGCGACCTCGCGCGTCAGCTCAAGGCATCCTATGCGCCGCCTGAGCCAGAGCCAGCACCGGTTCCAGAGCCTGAGCAAGTCGACGAAGACGAGGACGCTTCGCCCGAGTTCGATACCAGCGACCTGAGCGACCCGGAATTCGACGAATCACCCAAGCCGCGCGCCACGGCGATCCCTGCTCGCCGTATCGTGGCCGAGGAAGACGAGGACCATGACGAAGATCCGTTTGCCGACCTTCGTGACCACTCGCCGGCCGTCCAGAAGCCTTCTCCACGCCCTGTCCTGCCTGTCGTGCCGTCTCAACCGCAATACAGCGCTGTGCTGGCCGTCCAGTTGGGCTCGCAAGAACAACTTCGTCGCTTGCCCCGCACTCGGCTGACCGAGCTGCTGGAGCGTTACCGTGACTGCATCGATCAGGCGGCATCGCTGTACGACAGCGAACTGCATACCCTGAACGACGGCAGTTCGCTGATGGTCTTCAGTACTCAGGACAGCGGGGACGATTACCTGACCAACGCGATCTGCTGCGGTGAGCTATTGCGCGCCCTGAGCCACGCATTGCAGATCGAAGTCGCGGACAGCGGCATCACGTTGCAACTGCAACTGGGCCTGACGCTCGGTGAGGGTCTGCACGGCATGAACCAGATCGACCTGCTGCTGACCGAAACCGCACAGGACGCCCTGGCCTTGTCTCAACACAGCCGCAACCTGCTGCTGGTCGAGCGCAAGATCAGTGAAGACACCACCATCCGTCAACGCGCCCGCATCCGCCCGATCGCCAGCCCCGAAGGCGCCAGCTGCGTAGAGCGCCTGATGGAGCCTTACCCATCGATGCTGGAACGCCAGCTCGCGCGCATGCATGAGGCGCGGAAGGTGTGATTGACCGGGAGGTTGGGGGTTGGCTTGGAATACTTAGCGACTCCAAGCCAAACCTTTAAAGCACCCAAACCCTCGAACCCACAAAAAAGCCCGCATCGCTGCGGGCTTTTTGTTTGCGTCTGATTTAGAAGCGGAACACTTCCAGATCAGTGCGGATCGGGGAGGCCATCGGAATCTTGGGCTTGTCCTGATCGGTGCGGGTCTTGGCAGGCTGAGCGGCTTTCTTCGGCTCTTCAGCGACCCATGGCTGACTCGCCACCGGTTTGACGGCCACACTCAGTTGCTCGGCCAGACGTTGCAATAACACGCCTTGAGCCTTCACTTGCGCGGCTGGAGTCCCTGCATGCGGCTCCTCCAGGTGGACCAACTTGCTGTCACGCACGTTGCCGCGACGATCCAACAGACGCCATTGTGCGTCCAGGACCGCAGGCTCGTTCTCACCAGAGTCCAGGCGCGTGATCGACAGCACGACTTGAACGTCCGGCGTGAAGTTGGCAGCCGCTGGCGCCATGACCACACGCTGGCTGTCCAGCTTCCACGCCAGTTGGCGCAGAAGCAGTTGATCGATATCAGCCGACAGACTGCCCGCCCACCGACCGTCTTTAGACGCGGTCAGGCTGCCATCCGCTTGACGCTGCAGTAATGTTTCACGTTGCAGATAGTCAGCAACGGAGACCGGGCCCAGCAAAACCGCAACCCCGCCACTTTGTTTAGGTTGCCCAGGATCGCCACTGTCCAGCTGATAGAGCGATGTGGGTTGATGAACGCTGCACCCGGCCAGACCCAGAACGCCGGTCAACAGCAAAACAAATGGAACGCGTAGAAAATTCATCATTCCGTCCAGGTGGGCGCCGCACGGCGCGCCACAAATTCAAATACTCACGAACACATGAAGGCACACAGCCACGCCCGCACCTCAAGACGACATATCATCCGTGAATATGCGCGATGACTCCAGCGATTCTGCGTCGATCTTCGTGACGAAACGAAGATCGAGCACTGAAATCGCCTGCTTAAGTAGCGCTTTCCACCAACAAGGCGTCAACGCGCTGGAAGCCCCGCGGTAGCTTATTGCCACGCCGCCCGCGCTCGCCCTTATAGTGTTCGAGGTCATCCGGCTTCAAGGACAGCGTACGCTTGCCCGCTTGCAACACCAGCGTGGCGCCCTCGGGAATGACGGCCAGATCAGTCACATACTCCTCGCGGCTCGCCACGCGCTCGCCCGGAATACCGATGATCTTGTTGCCCTTGCCTTTGCCCAGTTGCGGCAGGTCGCTGATCTTGAACACCAGCAGACGACCTTCCGTGGTGACCGCGGCCAGCCAGTTCTGCTCGCGATCAGGAACAGGACGCGGCAGGATGACCTTGGCGCCGCTCGGAAGGCTCAGCAACGCCTTGCCTGCCTTGTTCTTGGCCTGCAAGTCTTCGCCTTTGACCACGAAACCGTAACCCGCATCGGAGGCAATGACGTAGAGCGCCTCGTCATCAGGCAACAACACGCACTCGAACGTCGCCGCAGGAGGGGGTGTCAGACGGCCGGTCAACGGGTCGCCCTGCCCGCGTGCCGAGGGCAGCGTATGCGCCGCCAGCGAATAGCTGCGGCCAGTGGAGTCGATGAACACGGCAAACTGGTTGGAACGTCCCGCCGCCGCCGCTTTGAAACCATCCCCCGCCTTGTAGGAAAGCCCTGTCGCGTCGATGTCGTGCCCCTTGGCGCAACGCACCCAGCCTTTTTCCGACAACACGACGGTCACAGGCTCGGTCGGCATGAGCTCATTTTCGGACAGTGCCTTGGCTTCAGCGCGTTCGACGATCGGCGAGCGACGGTCATCGCCGTAGGTCTGGGCATCGGCGATCAGTTCGGTACGGACCAACTTGCGCAGTTTGGTCTCGCTGCCCAGCAGGGCCAGCAGCTTGGCTTGTTCCTTGAGCAACTCATCCTGCTCGCTGCGCAGCTTCATCTCTTCCAGACGCGCCAATTGACGCAGACGGGTGTCGAGGATGTAGTCCGCCTGGATTTCCGACAGTTGGAAACGCGCGATCAGCTCGGCTTTCGGGTGCTCGGCGGTCCGGATGATGTGAATCACTTCGTCCAGGTTCAGGTACGCGGTGAGCAAACCTTCCAACAGGTGCAGGCGGCGCTCGACCTTGTCCAGCCGGAATTGAAGGCGACGACGTACCGTGGTGATCCGGAACTGCAACCATTCGGACAGCAGCGCCTTGAGGTTTTTCAGCTGCGGCTTGCCGTCCAGACCGATGATGTTGATGTTGACGCGGTAGCTGGATTCCAGCTCCGTGGTCGCGAACAGATGCTGCATCAGTTCTTCAGGGTCCACGCGGTTGGAACGCGGAATGATCACGATCCGGCACGGATGCTCGTGGTCGGATTCGTCACGCAGGTCGGCGACCATCGGCAGTTTCTTGGCCTGCATCTGCCCCGCGATCTGCTCCAGCACCTTGGCGCCAGACACCTGATGCGGCAGGGCCGTGACCACGATGTCGCCATCTTCGACGCGATACACGGCACGCATGCGCACCGAGCCACGGCCGGTTTCGTAAATTTTCAGCAGGTCGGCGCGCGGCGTGATGATTTCCGCTTCGGTCGGATAATCCGGACCTTGAACGTGTTCACACAGTTGCTCGACCGTGGCTTTGGGTTCGTCCAGCAGGCGCACGCAGGCCGAAGCGACCTCACGCAGGTTGTGCGGCGGGACATCGGTCGCCATGCCCACGGCGATGCCGGTGGTGCCGTTGAGCAGAATGTTCGGCAAACGCGCGGGCAAGACAGCAGGTTCATCGAGGGTGCCGTCAAAGTTCGGCACCCAGTCCGCCGTGCCCTGGCCCAGCTCAGTGAGCAGCACCTCGGAGTAGCGCGACAGACGCGCCTCGGTGTAACGCATGGCCGCGAAGGACTTGGGATCGTCCGGCGCCCCCCAGTTGCCCTGGCCGTCCACCAGCGTGTAGCGATAGCTGAAGGACTGGGCCATCAGCACCATGGCTTCGTAACAGGCCGAGTCGCCGTGCGGATGAAACTTACCGAGCACGTCACCGACGGTACGCGCCGATTTCTTGTGCTTGGCGTCGGCGTCCAGACCCAACTCGCTCATGGCGTAGATAATGCGCCGCTGTACGGGCTTCAGGCCGTCGCCGATGTGCGGCAAGGCCCGGTCCATGATCACGTACATGGAGTAGTTGAGATAGGCCTGTTCGGTGAAGTCAGCCAGTGACCGGCGTTCTACGCCGTCCAGACTGAGGTCAAGGGAGTCGCTCATGCGGGCCTCATCATTTTGTCGTCTGACGCAGCAGCAATTTGCCGCCGCGCTGTGTGAATTCGAGTTGTTTGACGGCGCTCATACCCAGCAGCACCTCGTCGCCGTCCAGACCGGGCACCACCAGGGCGCGCACGTTGTTCAGGACGATATCGCCGATCTGCAGTCGCTCCAGCGTGGTCCTGAAGGCTTCGGCACGACCGTTGGCCGTATTGACCTCGACCCTGGCACCCCGCTCCAGCCGCAGAGCGTCTGCAACGGCCTCAGGGATCGCGACATTGGTCGCGCCCGTATCGAGCATGAACTGCACGGGACGCGTGTTGATCTGTCCCGTCATGACGAAATGCCCTTGGCGATTGCTCGCCAGCTGCACCTCGACGTAACCGTCGCCATGTTCAGAGGTGACGTGGGTGTTCGGGTTTTCCTGACGTTGCTCCCATTCACCAAAAAACCGCGTCGCCAGAAACAGCGCCGCGGCCCAGGCCATGATCAGCATCAGACGCCCGGCGCGCTTGCCGGGGGGCGACTGGGTCAAGGTTTCGCACTCCAGCCACCTTCAGGCGCGGCAAAGCGCCAGACAATGGGGCGCTTTTCGCCGTCGGCACGGACCCCGAAGTTGTTGTCGGTTCCGACCCAGGCGCCCTTGTCGTCCACGATCAGTGCTTCGGTCAGGCCGTATTTCTGGTCATAAAGGCGGTTGGGTTGCAGCGCCTCCTTTGCAAATGACCAACAGGTTTCCAACTGACCGGTTTCCAGCGTACGCCGGCAGATGCGATACGCCGCGCGCTCCAAGGTAAACAGCTTGCCTTTGTACAACGAGATGTCGGAAAAGTCCTTGGCCACTGACTTGCCGCCCAACTGCGCAGGCAAAACGTCGGTGCCTGACTCCACGCGCAGGATGCAACTGGCGTTACAGGCCCAACCGTCCTTACCCAGATGCGCCGTCAGCAGCCCGCGCTTCTCGCGCTCTGCGGCCAGCCACAACCTGTCGCCAGCCGGATTCACGGCAATGCCTTCGAAGATCGCATTGAAGTGCTGCAGCATTCCCGCAGACTGCGCTTCCTGAACCACCTTTTTCGGCAGCTCCAGCCAGCTCGGCGCGCCATTGACCGGCACCTTCAGTACCGTCGCGTAGGCCTCACTCACCAGATAGCGATTACCCGCTGCATCGCAGCTAACCCCTTCGAAGTCCAGATCGCCACCCCGAATCAAGGCCGACGCCTTGGCCATGGCGCGCAGCGTCGAGGACAAGCCGCTGTCGGGAATCGGCGGAATCTCGAGGACCTGCGGCAGGGCTTTCCAGACCGTCGCCGAGGTATCGAGGCTGTACAGCAACGTGTCGTCGCGGTCCGATACCGTCCACAGCACACCGTTACACGACGCCAGACCGGACAAGTTGCCGCCAACCATGTCGTCGACCGGGTGCTCGGAAAGCAGCTTCAGCTCCGGAAGCGGCGCAGCGAAGACGGGGGTGACGACCCACAACAGCGCGGCCAATCCGACTCGCATCAAACCAGCACCTCGGCCAGGTTGCCCTTGGATTCGAGCCAGGTCTTGCGGTCACCCGCACGCTTCTTGGCCAGCAGCATGTCCATGATCTCCGAAGTCGCCTCGAAATCATCCAGTGTCAGCTGGACCAGACGGCGGGTGTTCGGGTCCATGGTGGTTTCCCGCAACTGCGGCGGGTTCATTTCACCCAGGCCTTTGAATCGGGTGACCTGTGGCTTGCCGCGCTTTTTCTCGGCGACCAGGCGATCGAGAATGCCATCACGCTCGGCCTCATCCAGGGCGTAATAGATGTCTTTACCCAGGTCGATGCGATACAGCGGCGGCATCGCGACGTAGACGTGACCCGCATCGACCAGCGGGCGGAAATGCTGGACGAACAATGCGCACAACAGCGTCGCGATGTGCAGGCCGTCGGAGTCGGCGTCGGCGAGGATGCAGATCTTGCCGTAACGCAGTTGGCTCATGTCCGCCGCACCCGGATCGACACCGATCGCGACCGCAATGTTGTGTACTTCCTGACTGGCAAGCACTTCTCCGCCGTCCACTTCCCAGGTGTTCAGAATTTTCCCGCGCAGCGGCAGGATGGCCTGGAACTCCTTGTCCCGTGCCTGTTTGGCGGAACCGCCCGCGGAATCACCTTCGACCAGAAACAGCTCGGAACGCATCGGGTCCTGCCCCGCGCAATCCGCCAGTTTGCCCGGCAGTGCGGGCCCCTGGGTGATGCGCTTGCGTTCGACTTTCTTGCTCGCCTTGAGACGACGGCCGGCGTTGTTGATCGCGAGTTCGGCCAGCTGCATGCCCATTTCCGGGTGCGCGTTGAGCCAAAGGCTGAAGGCATCCTTGACCACACCGGACACGAACGCCGCCGCTTCGCGGGACGACAGTCGCTCCTTGGTCTGACCGGAGAATTGCGGCTCCTGCATCTTCATCGACAGCACGAACGCGATGCGCTCCCAGACGTCTTCCGGCGCCAGCTTCACGCCACGCGGCAGCAGGTTGCGAAATTCGCAGAACTCACGCATCGCATCGAGCAGGCCCTGCCGCAAGCCGTTGACGTGCGTACCGCCCTGCGCGGTCGGGATCAGGTTGACGTAACTTTCCTGAACGCTGTCGCCGCCTTCCGGCAGCCACAACAACGCCCAGTCCACCGCTTCCTTGTTACCCGCGAAAGCACCGCAAAATGGCTCGTCCGGCAGGCGAAGGAAATCAGTGACCGAGTCCTGCAGGTACGAGCGCAGCCCGTCTTCGTAATGCCACTCGACTTTTTCGCCGGTGCTTTTGTCTTCAAAGCTGACCAGCAAGCCCGGGCACAGGACAGCCTTGGCTTTCAGGACGTGCTTGAGACGGCTGACGGAAAACTTCGGGCTGTCGAAGTACTTAGGGTCCGGCGCGAAATACACGCTGGTACCGGTGTTGCGTTTGCCTACGGTGCCGACGACCGCCAGTTCACTGGCCTTGAAGCCGTCGGCAAAGGTCATTTCGTATTCGTTGCCATCACGCTTGACCCGCACCCGCACCTGGGTCGAGAGCGCGTTGACCACCGAGATCCCCACACCGTGCAGACCGCCGGAGAACTGGTAGTTCTTGTTGGAGAACTTACCGCCCGCGTGAAGCTTGGTGAGGATCAGCTCGACGCCCGACACACCCTCTTCCGGGTGAATGTCCACCGGCATGCCGCGACCGTCGTCGGCCACTTCCAGGGAGTTGTCGGCGTGGAGGATTACCTGAACCGATCTGGCGTGGCCGGCCAGGGCTTCGTCGACGCTGTTGTCGATGACTTCCTGGGCGAGGTGGTTCGGCCGCGTGGTGTCGGTGTACATGCCCGGCCGCTTGCGGACCGGGTCGAGGCCCGAGAGGACTTCGATGGCGTCTGCGTTATAAGAGCTAGCGCTGGGATTGGCCATGGGGTCTCGTCATCAAGTCGTTCATGAAATTTCGGAGTGACACTGTTCTACATGTTTGTTTCAGCAAAAGCTCGACCCGGCGCGTTATTCACAGCGCCGAAAGGTCGATCGCCTGCAAAAGCGACGGAGCGAAGCCGGCAAAACTCAGCAAAGCGGGCAATTTCAAGGCAAAACCCTGGAAGCCGTGATCGCCGCCCCCTTCGATGCGCAGAGCGCAGGCCCGATAAAATGCCTGGGCACGCCGATAATCCAGCGTCTCGTCACCGGTCTGCAACCACACCTGAATGCGTTGCGGATCCTGCGGGGCGGGCACCTCAAGCTCTGCCAGCGCGTCGACATGATCATGCGTCAGCTCCCAGCGCTCGCCGGTGTACAGGTTTTGTTGGGTGCCCAGAAAACCGTCGAACAACTGATGCGGGTTGACTGCAGGGTTGATCAGCACAGCCTTCAGGCCATGGCGCTCAGCCAGGTGAGTCGCATAGTAGCCGCCGAGCGAGCTGCCGACCAGTAATGGCCGACCGCCTAGTTCCTGGATCGCCGTCTCCAGTTGAGCGATGGCCTGACGCGGATGATGATGCAATTCAGGCACACGCAATTGCTCGCTCAACCCCAGCGTTTGCATGAGGGATGAGAGTTGCGTGGCCTTTTTCGACATCGCCGAGCTATTCAGGCCGTGGATGTAAAGCAGAGTGGAGTGATCCAGGTTCACGAAAATGTCTCCTGCCAATACCGCCGAACACCGTAGAAGCCAACCCCTACAGGCCGTTTCAAAGCTGCGCAGTTTACAGGGGTTTGCGGCGAAATCAGGAAACTTCCTTCAATACCCGGCGCCACTGAGGTCGACGTCGAACAGGTCCGGATCGACGCGCGACACACCGGTTTCAATCCGCCCGTCCTCGAACAACCGCAACCAGCGATAGCCGGGCGCTTTCGAATCCAGGGCAAAGTCTTCGCTATTGGGCGCGAACTGGATGCAGGTCGAAGGTGAGGCCATTAGGCGCAGGCCGTGGTGCATCTGGTCGAATTCCTGATGCACGTGGCCCCAAAGCAAGGCCCGGGCTTGTGGAAAACGCTCCAGCACCGAGAACAGCGCTTCCGGGTTGCGCAGCCCGATCGGCTCCATCCACGCCGCGCCAATCGGTACTGGATGATGGTGCAGGCAGACCAGATGATGACGTTGCGGCGCTTCACTCAGGGCCTGCGCCAGCAATTGCAGCTGTTTGTCTTCCAGGTAACCGGGCACCGAGCCGGGAACGGCAGAGTCCAGCAGGGTGATGCGCCAGTTTCCTATGTCCACGACAGGCTCAAGAAAGTCACTCTGCTGAGCGGCAATCGCCATTTCCCGAAGTTCGTCGTGATTGCCGGGCAGCCAGCGCTTGGGAGCGGACAGTCGCTCACTCGCTTCGCGAAACGCCTGGTACGACTCGACGGAACCGTCCTGAGACAGATCCCCCGTGGCGAGCACCAGATCGATCTGCGACTGCTCTTCGAGCACCTTATCGACAACGGCCTTGAGGCTGTCGCGCGTGGCCATGCCCAGCAGCGCGCCATCCGCTTCGGCGAACAAGTGGCTGTCGGACAGTTGCACCAACATGACAGGGGACGAATCAGAGGCTGCGCTCGGCAAAGGCCATCTCCTTGAGCGGGTATGGCCGGATTATGGTGTTTGATTGGGGTAACGGCAAACCCGGAATAAGGGCGCACTTCTCATTTATGCGAGAGCGTCGTTATTGGGCGAGAACACTGTGGGAGCGAGCCTGCTCGCGAAGACTGACTCTCAGGCGCTAAATCGGGTGCGAATGGATCGGGCTCATCCCGTGACAACGGCCCTGACAACGCAGTTTCACAGGTGACTCGACAGGCCAGGATCAGCGAACCGCCTCAAACTCGTGCCCGCACGCCAGGCAGTGACTCAACCATTCCCCCAGAAACACATTGAGCTGGGCCTTTTCGTCCGGCTGATGCATGTCGGCATTGGGGTACGGGTAGATACCGCGGAAACGTCGTGCGTGTTCGGCGCCGATGACTTCGGCCATGCGCGCGTCGTGGTAGACCTGCACTTCCAGCACGGGGACTGGAAGCCACGGAAGGCTGTGTTCCTGGCGCACCAGCAGGGTCGAGGTGTACGGACAGTTCTGCACCACCTCAACCGCCAACACGCCCAGCATCTGATCGCCCTGGGTGACGGCCACCCGGCGGGAGCGTTGTTCGTTGCGCATGTCAGGCAACAAACGCATCAAGCGCGCGTAGTTCGCCTCACAGGCTGCCTGCAGCCCGGCAAGGTCGACACGGTAGCGCTCGCGCAGAAGATTCACGACCACAGCCCCCTGATTTCGGCGCGATTGAGCGCCAGCCACTGTACTGCGATGATAGTTGCCGCATTGACGATGCGTCCGTCTTTCACGGCTTGCATCGCGTCATCGAACGACCAGACCGACACCCGGATATCTTCGGCCTCTTCTTCCAGCCCGTGTAACCCACCGGCCCCCTCGCTTTCGCATTTACCCAGGTACAGATGCACGAACTCGTTACTGCCACCGGGCGACGGAAAGTACTTGGTGATTGGCCACAACGCGCTGAAGACAAGCCCAGCTTCCTCCTCTCCTTCGCGGTGAGCAACCTCTTCGGGCTGTTCTTTTTTGTCGATCAGGCCGGCCACCATTTCGATCAGCCACGGGTTTGGATGCTTGCCGACCGAACCGACCCGAAACTGCTCGATCAACACCACTTCGTCGCGCTTTGCATCGTAGGGCAGCACGCAGACAGCGTCATGCCGCACAAACAGTTCACGCTTGATTTCCGGGCTCATGCCGCCGTCGAACAGCTCATGGCGCAGGTGCAGACGGTCCAGTTGATAGAACCCTTTGAAGCAGGTCTCGCGCTGGGTGATCTCGTGCTTCGTTGGTGTCGATTTAGTCGTATCAGTCATACATTTTCTCACTGCTGAGCACTTGAGCCTTCGCGCCATCCTAACGTGCCAACACGCCGGATGCAGCCCCTCGTTCGGGCAAAACAGGCCGTCAGGGTAGACGACGGCACGCGAAAGGCACTCTAATCCGTCCAGTGGCGAACTGATTGCGCCACTCGCAGTCGAAGCTGGTTGCCGTTGCTGCCAAGTGATGGCCCTTTATGCCAACGCCAAGGATCAACATGTCGTTTCTGAAGATCATTTCCATGGCCTGCCTGGCCCTGATACTGGGCGCCTGCCAGAGCCTTTTTCAGCCCAACTATCGCAGTCCGCTGACCGTTCAGCGCGACGCATCCGAGCTTGTCAAACCCGGCTGCAGCACGGACGACTGCCCGCTGGTAAACATTGACACGGTGCACTTCCCGGACGAGCCGAAACTGGACGCCATTACCCAGCGCACGCTGCTGCAACTGACCCGCAGCGACACCGATGGTCCGGTGCCTGCAACGCTCAAGGATTACCAGGAGCAATTCCTGAGCCGCGCCCAGCCACGCAACAGCAGCTATCTGCAGGCCAAGGTACGCGAGCAGCATGACGGTATCGTGGTGGTAGAGCTGTCGAGCTATCTGGACACCGGCGGCGCTCACGGCAATCCGGGCCGCGCCTTCATCAATTACTCCCGCCAGCAGCAACGCGTCCTGACACTGAGCGACATGCTGGTGCCCGGCCAGGAAGCCGCGTTCTGGGACAAGGCCGAACTCGCGCACAAGGCCTGGCAGATCAGCACCAAGCTGGACAAGGACACTGAGTTCCAGAAGATGTGGCCATTCAAGCGAACTTCAAACGTCGCCCTGACGTACGGTGCGGTGATCCTGAAATACCCGGTCACCACGATTGCCCCGTACGCCATGGGCCACATCGAGCTGAAGATTCCGTACCCTCAGATCAATGGCATCATCAAGCCGGAACTGTTCCCCGGCCGGAGCTGATCGCCTTGCTCAGCAGCAGTTGCAACACGCCAGCCACGATCAGGGCTGGCAGTGTTGCACCGACGTCAGGGTACAGATTCGCCAACAGGTGATAGGTGGCAATGCCGCCCACCCAGGCCAGCAAGGTCATCCAGCGTAATCCCGTTGTCGCGGCGCCATGACTGCGACGGCGCAGGATGAAGTGATCGACCAGCACCACGCCGAACAGTGGCGCGAACACCGAGCCAATCAGTAGCAGGAAGTTCTGGTATTGCGCCAACGGCGCGAAGCAGGCAATCAACGTGCAGAGAATGCCGATGCCCAACGCCAGATGCTCAACCTTCGCTTTCAACAGAATCCCGCTGGAGACCGCCGCCGAGTGAATGTCGGCAAACGCGTTTTCCGATTCGTCGAGCAGGATCAACAGCAATGGAATGCCCATGCCCGCTCCGGCCAGCGCCAGCAGTAGCGCATTCGCTTCCCCGCTCGGCGCGAACGCCAGGGTGTAGGCGACGCCCAGTGTCATCAGCCAGAAGTTACCCAGGAAAAAGCCCAGCACGGTGCCGCCGAAGATGCCGGTCGCGCGCTTGCCGAAGCGGGAGTAGTCGGCAATCAGCGGTAACCAGGAGAGCGGCATGGCGATGGCGATGTCGAACCCGACGGCGAACGGCAACGAACCGTCTCCGGCGCGTGCCCACAACGCCGACAGGTCAGCTTTGGCGAACAGATTCCAGGTCAGCCAGACGCATGCGGCGAGCAGCAACCAGATGCCCCACTTACGCAGGATCTGCCGCACGAAGGTAAGCGGTCCGCTGACCGCGAGCAGGGTGGCGAGCGCGCCGAAGATCAGCGTCCACAGCAGCGGGTTGGCCCACAGGCTGGTTTCTGAAAAAGCACCGGCGCCAAGCAGACTGGCCGCATCGCGCATGACGATGATTTCGAATGAGCCCCAGCCCACCAGTTGCAGCAGGTTGAGCACCGCAGGCAGCGCCGCGCCTTTGCTGCCCAGACTGAGCTTGAGCGCAGCCATGGACGACAAGCCGGTGTCACTGCCGATCACGCCGACCGCCGCGAGCAGCAGAACGCCGACCAGGGTGCCTAGGAAGATCGCCAGCATCGAGCCGGACATGCCCAGCCCCGGCGCCAGCAACGCGCCGGTCTGCAAGACCATCAGGCCGATGCCCAGAGAGAACCAGAGGGAAAACAAGTCGCGCCCGCCAAACACGCGCTTGGCGGCCGGGACGGGGATATCAGGTGAGTAAGTGCCGGGTGTGTTCACAGGGTGTGATCTCAGAGGAGCATTGCTATTGGGTTAACGCCATCGACCTGCTGATGATCGTTCCCACGCTCCGCGTGGAAATGCATGCCCGGACGCTCCGCGTCCCCTGTGACGCGGAGCGTCACCAAAGGCATTACCACGCAGAGCGTGGGAACGATCAATCAGACTTTCTTGTAAAGCTGACTGCCTTCCTGCCTGAACCGCTCGG
Organism: Pseudomonas sp. NFACC02; assembly: GCF_900110765.1. GTDB lineage: Bacteria > Pseudomonadota > Gammaproteobacteria > Pseudomonadales > Pseudomonadaceae > Aquipseudomonas. The sequence goes on along the minus strand of NZ_FOEO01000016.1, from coordinate 44,711 downwards.
CCTGTTCGCGCATCCCTTCAGCCACCGACAGATCCACCGCTTCGATCTTCTGGTTGGCCGCGTATTCGCGGACTTCCTGGGTGATCTTCATCGAGCAGAATTTCGGCCCGCACATCGAGCAGAAATGCGCGACCTTGGCCGAATCCTTCGGCAGGGTTTCGTCGTGATAGGAACGCGCCGTGTCCGGGTCCAGACCGAGGTTGAACTGGTCCTCCCAACGGAATTCGAAGCGCGCCTTGCTCAAGGCGTTATCCCGAATCTGGGCGCCCGGATGCCCTTTCGCCAGATCCGCGGCATGGGCCGCGATCTTGTAGGTGATGATCCCGGTCTTCACGTCGTCCTTGTTCGGCAGGCCCAGGTGTTCCTTCGGCGTGACGTAGCACAGCATCGCGCAACCGAACCAGCCGATCATGGCCGCGCCAATGCCCGAAGTGATGTGGTCGTATCCCGGCGCGATGTCGGTGGTCAGCGGGCCGAGCGTGTAGAACGGCGCTTCGTCGCAGCATTCCAGCTGCTTGTCCATGTTCTCTTTGATCAACTGCATCGGCACGTGGCCCGGGCCTTCGATCATGCATTGCACATCATGCTTCCAGGCGATCTTGGTCAGCTCGCCAAGGGTTTCCAGCTCGCCGAATTGCGCTTCGTCGTTGGCGTCGGCAATCGACCCCGGGCGCAAACCGTCGCCCAGCGAGAAGCTGACGTCGTAGGCCTTCATGATTTCGCAGATGTCGTCGAAGTGGGTGTAGAGGAAGTTTTCCTTGTGATGCGCCAGGCACCACTTGGCCATGATCGAACCGCCGCGACTGACGATCCCGGTGACGCGCTTGGCGGTCAGCGGCACGTAGCGCAGCAGCACGCCCGCATGGATGGTGAAATAGTCGACGCCCTGCTCCGCTTGCTCGATCAGCGTGTCGCGGAACAGCTCCCACGTCAGGTCCTCGGCCACACCGCCGACCTTCTCCAGTGCCTGGTAAATAGGCACGGTGCCGATCGGCACTGGTGAGTTGCGGATGATCCACTCGCGGGTTTCGTGAATGTGTTTGCCGGTGGACAAGTCCATCACGGTGTCAGAACCCCAGCGAATGCCCCAAGTCAGTTTGGCGACTTCTTCTTCGATGGACGACCCCAGCGCGCTGTTGCCGATGTTGCCGTTGATCTTCACCAGGAAGTTACGGCCGATAATCATCGGCTCCAGCTCAACGTGGTTGATGTTCGCCGGAATGATCGCGCGGCCACGGGCGACTTCCTCACGCACGAACTCAGGGGTGATCTCTTTCGGAATGCTCGCCCCGAAACTGTGACCGGCGTGCTGCTGCTTCAGCAGTCCGGCGGCGCGCGCCTCTTGCAGCTTCATGTTTTCGCGGATCGCGACGTATTCCATCTCGGCGGTGATGATGCCCTGACGCGCATAGTGCATCTGGCTGACGTTCGCACCGGCCTTGGCCCGGCGCGGATTGCGCACATGGGCGAAGCGCAGCTTGGTCAGTTCGGCATCGGCCAGGCGCTGCTGACCAAAGTTGGAGCTCAGACCGTCAAGACGTTCGGTGTCGCCACGGTCGTTAATCCACGCCGAGCGCACATCGCCCAGGCCTTTGCGCACATCGATGATGACATTGGGATCGGTATAAGGCCCCGAGGTGTCGTACACGCAAACCGGTGCGTTGATCTCGCCCCCGCTCTCTGTTCCTGAGAAACCAGTCGGCGTGACGTCCAGGCTGATCTCACGCATGGGCACGCGGATATCGGGACGGGAACCCTGAACGTAGATTTTCTGTGAGCGGGTGAACGGTTGAACCGACCCCGAATCGACTTGGGCGGACTCACTCAGATTCGCGTTTTGTAGTTTTGTACTCATCACGGGCTCTCCGGACATCATATTGCGGCGCAATGGATTGTCGGAGCTTGAGCCTGATTCGAACGGACGGAGGCACCCTGAGACAACACGGATGCTGAGAATCGAATAACGAGGGCTGTTCAGAAAATGAACGAAGACGACCCCGGACGACACTCAAGAGGACTCGCCGGGAGACGAGAAATCTTGTTCCCTACGCAGGCGCTAACCTGATCAGGTTCAACGGGATCCGGATTATCCGATCTCAGCCTCATATCAAGGCACCCCGACAAGAACGGCGTCAGTCTAGTCGCGCGACAGGGCAAACGCCAAGCGCGGAATTCAAACGCGCGTTAAATGGTCGTTTTACCCGATTGTTGCGGCAATCTTCTGGAACTACACTCGCTACGCGGCGCCAAAGCCGTCTGGATCCGTTCTGGCGACAACTATTACTAGGGAATGTCTATGCTGCGCAAACTTTCACTGGCCATTGCCGTATCGTGTGCTTCGAGTGCGATGGCCGGGGCAGCCGACATGCCGCTGCCGACCAAAACCGGTCTGGTCAGCGTCTATCAGGAAGCGGTGAACAACAACGCCGATCTGGCCGCTGCCCGCGCCAGCTATGACGCCCAGAAAGAGATCGTCCCGCAGGCCCGCGCCGGGTTGCTGCCGAACATTTCCGGCGGCGCGGATGTGAACAATACCCGCACCAGCATCGACGAGCCGTCTGCGGTCATCAATCGCAGTGGCACGGTGTATCGCGCGACCTTGAGCCAGCCGATATTTCGCGCCGACCGCTGGTTCCAGCTCAAGGCCGCCAAAGACGTGAACGAGCAGGCCATGCTGCAACTCTCGGCCACGGAGCAAAACCTGATTTTGCAAAGCGCCGAGGATTATTTCTCGGTCCTGCGCGCGCAGGACAACCTGGCCTCGACCAAAGCCGAAGAAGCCGCGTTCAAACGCCAGCTGGATCAGGCCAACGAACGCTTCGATGTCGGCCTCTCGGACAAGACCGACGTGCTTCAGGCTCAGGCCAGCTACGACACGGCGCGTGCCGCGCGGATCGTCGCCAAGCGTCAGGTTGACGATGCCTTTCAGGCCCTGGTGACCTTGACCAACCGCGAGTACAACTCTATTGAAGGCATCGTGCACACCCTGCCCGTGCTTGCGCCCTCGCCCAATGACGCCAAGTCGTGGGTCGACACCGCCGCTCAGCAGAACCTGAATCTGCTGGCCAGCAATTACGCCGTCAGCGCCGCCGAGGAAACCCTGCGTCAGCGCAAGGCAGGCCATGCGCCGACGGTCGATGCGGTGGCCCAATACGAAAAAGGCGACAACGACCCATTGGGATTCAACAACCCGAACTACACAGGGCGGGATTTCCACGGCAGTGTCGAACAACGCACCATTGGCCTGCAGGTGAACATCCCCATCTACAGCGGCGGCCTGACCAGTTCGCAGGTGCGCGAAGCCTATGCACGCCTCGGCCAGACAGAACAGCAACGCGAAGGCCTGCGCCGCCAGGTGGTGGAAAACACGCGCAACCTGCATCGCGCGGTGAACACCGACGTCGAACAGGTTCAGGCACGCAAACAGTCGATCATCTCGAACCAGAGCGCGCTGGAAGCCACGGAAATCGGTTACCAGGTGGGGACTCGCAACATCGTCGATGTGCTCGATGCACAGCGCCAGCTGTATGCGTCGGTACGCGATTACAACAACACCCGCTACGACTACATCCTCGATAACCTGCGCTTGAAGCAAGCGGCCGGAACGTTGAGTCCGGGGGACTTGCAGGACCTTTCGCGCTACCTCAAGCCCGACTACAACCCGGACAAAGACTTCCTGCCGCCGGATCTGGCGAAGGAAGCGGCGAAGAATTTCGAGCGGCCTGCGGAGCGTTGAGTCGGTTACTCGCTGCTATTCAGGCGAGTAATGCAGCCTCTGTAGGAGCCGGCTTGCTGGCGAATGCGGAGGATCAGCGACGGAAATGTCGGCTGACACACCGCATTCGCCAGCAAGCCGGCCCCTACGGGTCCTGCGCAAGGGGCATCAACGGGGGTCAGATCAACCGCCCGATCCCGTCCAGCAATTTCTGCAACGCGCCCTGATTGGCCTTCATGACGGCCAGTCCGGCATGAGCCATGGCCTTCGCTTGTTCTGGCTGCTCGATCAGGCGCTGCACCGTCGCCGCCAATCCCCCTGCGTCACTGACCTCCTCCAACGCCCCGGCATTGCGCAGCATCGCGGCGATTTCCAGAAAGTTGAACAGGTGTGGGCCGCTCAGCACGGGCTTGTCCAGCGCGGCGGGCTCCAGCAGGTTATGGCCGCCATTGGGCACCAGGCTGCCACCGACGAAAGCGATGTCAGCCAGGGCATAGAGAAACAGCAGCTCGCCCATCGTGTCGCCAACCAGAACAGCGGTTTCGCTGGTCACCGGTTCGGCCGTGGAGCGACGCACACTCCTGAATCCTTGTTGCTGGCTCAACTCGAAAACGCTGTTGAAACGCTCAGGGTGACGCGGCACCAGAATCAGCAGCGCGTCAGGATGGCTCGTCAGCAGCTCGCGGTGAGCGGACAACACGACCTCGTCTTCCCCCGCATGCGTGCTGGCAGCGATCCAGACCGGACGTTGCGCGGTCTGCCACGCTTCGCGTTGCTGCGCCGCACGCTCCAGTAATTGCGGGTCGATGGTCAGGTCGAACTTGATCGAGCCTGTCACAGTGACACATTCCGGCCGTGCGCCGAGGTCGCGAAAACGCTGCGCTTCGGTTTCGGTTTGCACCGCGATCAGGCTCATTTCAGCCAGCATTGGTCGTGTCAGCCCGGCGAAGCGGCCGTAACCCCGCGCGGAGCGCTCTGACAGCCGCGCGTTGGCGAGCACCGTCGCGATCCCACGCTTCGCACACTGATGAATGTGATTCGGCCACAGTTCGGTCTCCATGATCACGCCGACTTTGGGCTGGACATGATCGAGAAAACGCCCCGCCGCCCATGGAAGGTCATACGGCAAATAGCAATGCTGAACGCGCGGTTCGTTGGCGAACATCGACCGGATGCGCTCCGAGCCGGTCGGCGTCATGCAGGTGATGGTGATCGGCAGCTGTGGATAGCGTGCCAGCAAGGCCCGAATCATCGGCGCGGCCGCGATGCTCTCGCCCACCGACACCGCGTGGACCCAGATGCCGCCAGGCTGCATCGGCGGCAGCCGGAGGGCAAAACGCTCACCGATGCGTTGCGCGTAAGCAGGCGCCTTGCGAGCGCGGAGCCACAGACGCAACGCAATCAAAGGCAGACCAAGGTGAAACAGGACGGTATAGAGGGTTCTATTCATGGGCGCGGAGTTTATCAGCCAATGGCCTTCAGATGATGAGTGAAACATTCGGCCAGCCAACGCGCCGCCGGTCCTAATGGCTCGTCACGCCGCCAGACCATCTCAACCACCAGTGCCGGGGGTGTCCACTCGCTGCTCAACTCGATCATCTGGTTCTGATAAGCCGGGTATTGGACAACGTGACGCGGCAGCCAGGCCCAGCCCAGACCGCGCATCAGCAGTTCGGCCATGACGTAAAAGCTGTCGGCGCGCCACACGTGCGGGCTCAACGGTTCACCTCCGGGGTAACCACTTTGTTGTGGCGCGATCAGCAATTGCCGATGCCGCGCCAGTTGCTGGCGGGTGATCAGCGGTTCGTTGACCAACGGGTGATCGACCGCACAGACAGTGACCATCTCCACACTGCCCAACACCCGCCGTTCGAGCGCTTCAGGCATTTGTTCGTGATGAAAGAGCAGCCCGAGGTCGGCACGCCGCTCCACCAGCTTGCGCGCGACATCGCCCTGGGCGGCGCTGGCCAGTTGCACCTCGACGTCGGGAAAGCGCTCATCCAGGGCCTCAAGGCTGTCGAGCACGGGCTGGTAAGGCATGGCCTCGTCGTGGGCCAGTCGCAGCCGCGCTTCCTGCCCGCGCATCAATGCCAGCGCCCGACCGTCAAGACGCTCACACTGGCGTAACAGCTCTCGTGCCTCTTCCAGCAGCGCACTGCCCGCTTCAGTCAGGCGCGGCTGACGACCGCTGCTGCGGTCGAACAGGCTCACGCCAAGGTCGGTTTCCAGCAGGGCAATCGCACTGCTTACTGCGGATTGCGCACGCCGAGAGGCCCGCGCTACCGCGGAAAACGAGCGCTGTTCGGCCACGCTGACAAACAGCCTGATCTGTTCAAGACTCCATTGCATGACCATGCAACCTATCTACCATAGAGATGGGTAATGACTTTACCCCATCCGGGCAACCTCTAGAATCCGCAGTCATTGAAGAGGAGCTTTGATCATGTCTGCCTACTACCTGCTCGCCATCGCCATCTGCGCCGAAGTCGTCGGCACCGTTTCCATGAAAGCCGTCAAAGGCCTGAGCACGCCGCTGCCTTTACTGCTGGTGATCGTCGGTTATGCGGTGGCGTTCTGGATGCTCACGCTGGTGGTGCGCAGCATTCCGGTGGGCGTCGCCTACGCGGTCTGGGCGGGAATGGGCATCGTCATGGTGAGCATCGCTGCATTGTTCATCTACGGCCAAAAACTCGACCTGCCCGCCATCGCCGGCATGGCACTGATCGTAGCGGGCGTCGTGGTCATTCAGTTGTTCTCAAAAACAGCGGGGCATTAAAGGGAGGTCATTGAAAAGCGGCTTCCCCTATAATGGCGCCATTCGTTTCGCCATTTGAGGTGCTCATGCCATCCGCCATTTCCACTGACGTTCTGATTGTCGGCGCAGGCATTGCCGGTCTCTGGCTCAATGCCCGCCTGCGTCGGCAGGGCTTCTCGACAGTCGTGGTGGAAAGCGCCAGCCTCGGCGGCGGGCAGACAGTCAAATCCCAGGGGATCATTCACGGCGGCGCCAAATATGCGCTGCATGGGGCATTGTCAGGCGCCTCCGAAGCCATAGCCGACATGCCGCGCCGTTGGCGAGAAGCCTTGTCCGGCAAGGGTGAGTTGAACCTGTCCGGCGTACGACTGCTGTCCGAGGCCCACTATCTCTGGTCGCCCGGCACCATCGCCGGCAACCTCACCAGCTTTTTCGCCAGCAAGGCGGTGCGTGGCCGTGTCGATCAGGTCAAAGGGAGCGACCTGCCGCCCGCCCTTCAGGACCCGCGATTCAAGGGTAAGGTTTACCGTCTTGCCGAGTTGGTGATCGACGTCCCGAGCCTGATCGAAAAACTTGCAGAACTGGCCGGCGACAGCTTGCTGGCAGGCGAGAAGATCGAACCGCTGCTGCACGACGGAGAACTGGTCGGCCTGCGCGTCGACGGGCGTGACATCCATGCCCAGCGAGTGGTGTTGAGCGCAGGTGGAGGTACCGCTGAACTGCTCCAGGCGCTGAACGTCAGCCATCCCGCCATGCAGCGGCGTGCGCTGCACATGGTCTTGGTCAAAGGTCCGACGCTCAAGCCGCTGTACGCACACTGCCTGGGCGGTGGCCCCAAGCCGCGCATCACGGTGACCACGCACCCGGCGGCCAACGGCGAGTGGGTCTGGTACCTGGGCGGCGATATTTCCGAGGCGGAAGGCGTCGCTCGGTCACCGGCCGAGCAAATCGCTGCGGCTAAAAAAGAACTCTCCCATTTGCTGCCTTGGGTCGACCTCAGCCAGGCACAGTTCGCCACGTTGCGCGTGGACCGTGCCGAGCCACAACAAACCGGCCTGGTCCGCCCGGACAACGCGTTCCTCGATGTACAGGGCCGGCTGATGGTGGGCTGGCCGACCAAGCTGGCGCTGGCGCCGGACTTTGCCGATCGTGTACTGGCCGCGCTGTCGCGGGACGACATTCACCCGATCCCGCAACCGCCCTGCAAGGACCTGCCCAAACCGCCCCTCGCCAAGCCTGTCTGGGATGTCCTGCTGCCATGAAAACCCTGCACGATCTGCATCGCCCCTTGGGCAGCCTCGGCATCAGCGTCTCGCCCATCGGGTTGGGAACGGTCAAGCTGGGGCGCGATCAGGGCGTCAAATACCCCAGCGGCTTCACGATCCCGGACGACCATGAAGCGCAGATGTTGCTCAAGCAGGCGCGGGATCTGGGCATCAACCTGATCGACACCGCGCCCGCCTACGGTTGCAGCGAGGAGCGCCTGGGGCCGCTGTTGCGCGGCCAGCGTCAGGACTGGGTCATCGTCAGCAAGGTCGGCGAGGAGTTCGAAGCAGGCCAGTCACGCCACGACTTCAGTGCCGCACACACGCGTTTTTCCGTGGAGCGCAGTCTCAAGCGCCTGGAAACCGACTTCATCGATCTGGTGCTAGTGCACTCCGACGGCAACGACCTGCATGTCCTGAACCACTGTGATGTCTACCAGACGCTGGCCGACCTCAAACGCGAAGGCAAGATTCGTGGCTTTGGCTTTTCCGGTAAAACCGTCGAGGGCGGTCTGCTGGCGTTGCAGGAAGGCGATTGCGCGATGGTCACCTACAACCTCAATGAACAAGCCGAAAAACCGGTCCTCGACTACGCTGCTGCACACCACAAAGGGATTTTGATCAAAAAAGCCTTGGCCAGCGGGCACGTTTGCCTGAGTCCCGGTGTCGATCCAGTACAGGCCAGTTTCGAGTTGTTGTTTAAGCATCCTGGTGTCACCGGTGCTATCGTCGGGACCATCAATCCGCTGCATCTGGCCCATAACGTGGCAACTGCCGCTGAAGTGATTCGCCGTCGAGCCTGATCCGGGCGGCCGACCCCAACGCAAGAAGGAGCCGATATGCCGAGAACCCTGATTCGGAAAAACCCCAGCAACTTCAAAACCCTGCCGCTATTCGTCGAAGCCACTCCCGAAAGTCTGAGCTACCAGAGCGTCGGGATGCCGCTGAACTTCTCCCAGACCCTGCTGCGCCGCCGCAAGATCGAGGTGGAGAACAGCGAGCGTTTTTCCACCGAACTGGCCAACCTCGGGGTGTCGGTGCGGCTGACCCTCAACTGGCAGAATCGCGACTACTGGGTGCTGGTGCGTCAGCGTCGCCAGGACCGCGGCGATGTCGTGCTGAAACTGATTTCCGGTTACGTCCCGGCACATGAGCTGAACCTGCCGCTGCACACCGCGATTCAGGAAGTGGCCGAGGAATGCCTGATCGAAACACCGCAAGGCTGGCTTGGCGGGCGTTTCAACGACACCTGGCTGCCTGCGCCTTATGCCGCTGCGCTTCATTATCGCGAAGCCATGCCGTTTCGTTTGAGCCCGCTGTCGGGTGCCGCACGGCCGGTCCGGTGCGGCAGCATGACGTTGATCGAGCGCCCTCGCGCTTACGTTCACTTGCCGACCGCGTCGTTGCAACTGATCTACGACATGCGTCTGGAGGTCCCGAAAGAGGCCCGCCCGCTGAGCCTGTTCCACGTGGACGAGGTACTGGAAAACGACCAACTCGTCGCGCGGCTCAACCGCAGCAAACCGGATCTGTACTTGATGCCGCTGGAAAACGGCTCGCCATTGCCAGAGCTTTACACCCTCAAGAACGACAAGCTGTCCCCGGCAGGCACGCGCGGCCTGTATCTGGCTGAAAGCTTTGCCGCTCAAGACGGGTGGGTGGTGAGGGACGAGCGAATTCGCTGGAAGGATTGGCTGTTACAACAAGGCATGACACCGCCTAAACCGAAGAAGACCGGCATCAAGCGTCGTCTTAAAGTGGGTGCCAGGCAGCTGTTGCGTATCGCGCGCCAGAAGCTGCATAAGTCCTAGGCGATCCCGCTCCGTATGCTGCATATATCCCTGTGGGAGATTCAATGGTTCTCAAACCAGTGATGTCGGTGCGTGTCTTGAAGGTCGCAAAGCCTGACAGCACGCGCCACATCCCGGATGACGCAGAGCGTCATTGAATGGGTTACCACGCGGAGCGTGGGAACCATCAGCAGCGCAAAGCGCGCTGTGGCTTTTGATCTTCATACCGCAGCAGCCCATACACCGCAAAACGCGACTTGGGTGCAGGCTGAACGCAGGCGATGCGGAGTGGGTCGAGCGGCATGGATGCCGCGAGAGCGCCGTCAGGACATGGATGTCCGTTCGGCGCGGGCCCACGGAGTGTCGTCGGAGTGCGGGTACCCGACGAAGTCGGGCCTAACCAGGAGCCAGACACTTGGTTACTTGGTGTCTTTTCAAGTAACCCGCCGAAGGCGGAACAGTTTGGCCGTTAGGACAAACCAAACCATTAGCGTCACCCCAAATAGTGGAAATGCACATCATCCAAGCGAGCTTGCTCGCGAATCGGTCGGCACATCCGCCGCATCATGGCAACCCGGACCGAGAATTCGCGGGCAAGCGCGCTCCTACAACAAAGCGTGCTGATTTACTGCCCGCGAATCTTCTCGACAATAGCCGTGGTCGAGCTGTTCGCCACCAGGCCCAGCACACGCACTTCCCCGCCATACGCCTTGACGATCTCGGCGCCAACCACCTGATCGACACCGTAATCGCCGCCCTTGACCAACACATCGGGTTTGACGTGAGTCAGCAGGTTTTCCGGTGTGCCTTCAGGGAAACTGATCACCCAGTCCACGGCACCCAGACCCGCCAGCACCGCCATTCGCCGGTCCACGCTATTGATCGGACGGCCCGGTCCCTTGAGGCGGCTGACAGAGGCATCGTCGTTGACCGCGACGATCAGACGATCACCTTGAGCCCGCGCCTGTTCGAGGTAAGTCACATGTCCGGCGTGCAGGATGTCGAAGCATCCGTTGGTGAAGACGATCTTCTCGTTGTGCGCACGCGCATCGTCGATGGCCAGCAGCAACTGATCCAGGCTCAGCACGCCGCGTTCCGAACCTTCGGCTCGCTGAATGGCGCGACGCAACTCCGGCGCACTGATGGCAGCGGTACCCAGCTTGCCGACAACGATCCCCGCCGCCAGATTGGCCAGCGCTACGGCATGGGGCAACTCTTCACCCGCCGCAATGGCCGCCGCCAGGGTAGAAATCACCGTGTCACCGGCACCGGTGACATCGAACACCTCGCGAGCACGGGCGGGCAAATGTAGGGCTGGCTGTCCGGGACGCAACAGCGTCATGCCGTGCTCCCCACGGGTCACCAGCAACGCGCCCAGCTCAAGCTCCGCCATCAGTTGTGCGCCTTTGGCGACCAACTCGGCTTCATCGACACAATGTCCGACGATGGCTTCGAATTCACTCAGGTTGGGTGTGATGACGCTGGCGCCACGATAGATCGCAAAGTCCTTGCCCTTCGGATCGGCCAGGACAGGGATACCACGGTCACGCGCCGCTTTGATCAACACCTGATGGTTCTTCAGCGCGCCTTTGCCGTAGTCGGACAGCACCAGGACCTTGACGCCGTCGAGCAGCGAATCCACCTCTTCGCTCAGCGACAGCGCGTCGGTGGCGAAGGGTTCTTCGAAGTCGATACGCAGCAGTTGCTGGTGACGGCTCATGACCCGCAATTTGACGATGGTGGGCTGGTGGGCAATGCGCTGGAAACGAGCCGTGACACCGGCAGCCTCAAGGCTGTTGCTCAGGCTTTGGGCGGCCTCGTCCTGGCCGGTCACGCCCACGAGTGAAGCCTTCGCGCCCAGGGCGGCGATGTTCAACGCAACGTTGGCGGCGCCGCCCGGACGGTCTTCGATCTGATCGACCTTGACCACCGGCACCGGGGCCTCAGGCGAAATTCTGGAGGTACCGCCATGCCAGTAGCGGTCGAGCATGACATCGCCCACTACCAGAACTGGTGCCTGATCGAAACGCGGCATGGACAACTTCATCGAACAACCCGTAACTAAGAATGAACAGGGGCGGAATCTTAGCACAGGGTTTGCGAAGGCTTGACGCCTTGGGAAAAAGTCGATGTAACAGCGGGTACACGGCTGAAGAAAGGGAGCCGCCTGAACCAGACCGCTCCCTGTGCCAAAACGCCCGGCCGGATCGGCGCGTTAAACGGCACCTGCCGGTGCTGGTTCTTCCAGTCCCATCGCATGAAGGCGAGCGTAGTAGCCGTTCTGTGCCAGCAACTCAGAATGGGTGCCACGCTCCACGATACGCCCCTGATCCATCACCAGAATCATGTCCGCGCGCTCGATGGTCGACAGTCGGTGAGCGATGACCAGCGTGGTGCGTCCCTTCATCACATGGTCGAGCGCGGCCTGAATATGACGCTCGGACTCGGTGTCCAGCGCGGACGTCGCCTCGTCGAGAATCAGCAACGGCGCGTTCTTCAGCAGTGCGCGAGCAATGGCCAGACGCTGACGTTGTCCACCGGAAAGCAGCACGCCGTTTTCACCGACCTGAGTGTCGAAGCCTTCCGGCAGTTGCTCGATGAATTCTTTCGCGTAGGCATCGGCGGCGGCGGCCTCGATGTCGGCACGCGGCGCCCCCGCCAGATCGCCGTAAGCGATGTTGTTGGCCACGCTGTCGTTGAACAGGGTTACGTTCTGGTTCACCTGAGCCACATGCCTGCGCAGGTTACGCAGGCGATAATTTTCAATCTCAACGCCGTCGAGCAGGATCTGCCCCGATGTGTGGTGATAGAAGCGAGGAATCAGGTTCGCCAGGGTGGACTTGCCGCTGCCGGACCGCCCGACCAGTGCAATCATCTGACCCGGCGCCGCCGAGAAGCTGATGTCATGCAGCACCTGACGCTCGGTCTCAGGGTAGGTGAAGTTCAGATTTCGAACCTCCAGACGCCCCTCGACGCGAGCCAGCTCGACGGTACCGGTATCGACTTCCGGTTCCACATCCAATTGTTCAAAGATGCTTTCTGCGCCTGCAACCCCCTTCTGGATCGTCGAGCTGACTTCAGACAGCTGACGGATCGGCTTGGGCAGCAAGCCCGCAGCGGTGATGTAGGCCACCAGATCACCGGCAGATGCGTCGCCCCTGAGCCACAGGACGAGGAACATCAGCACAGCCATGGCGGTGTAGATCACCAGTTGCAGCATGGGCGTGTAGACCGCGCCGGTCTTGGTCATGCGCAGTTGCCGGTCGGTATTGCTGGTGCTCGCCTTGGCGAAGCGCTCTTCTTCGTACTTCTCACCGCCGAAGCTGCGAACGACGCGATAGCCTTGAATCGTTTCCGATGCCACGTGGGTCACATCGCCCATTGCCACCTGGATCTTTTTGCTCTGCTTGCGAAACTTCTTGCTGGAGCTGCCGACCATGAACGCGATCAGTGGCAGGATCGCCAGCATCACGATGGTCAGTTTCCAGTTCATCCACACCAGATAAAGGAACAGGAAAACGATGGTCAGGCCTTCGCGGATGACGACCTTGATCGCGTCGGTCGCCGCGCCGGTCACCATGGTCACGTTGAAGGTGATCCGAGAAATCAGATGGCCGGAGTTGTGCGTATCGAAATAGCGGTTCGGCAAGACCAGCAGCTTGTTGAAGAGCTGGACGCGCAGGTCATGTACCAGGCCCAGAGAGACCTTGGCCAGAAAGTAGTTACCCAGATAAGACCCCAGGCCTTGCCACGCTGCAATCAGTACGATCAGCAACGGCACGGCCTGCAGCAGCTTCAGGTCCTTCAGATAGGGCACATTGGGGAACAAGGCCGCTTCAGGGTTGGTCAGGCCGTCGACAAAATACTTGAGGATGCCCGCCAGCATCGGCTGAGTGGAGGCAAAGATCACGAAACCCACGATGCTGAGGAGAAAGATGCCCACGTAAGGCTTCACGTAGTTCAGCAGTCGAAAATAGATTTTCAGGCTGGAGGATTCGCTTTTTTCTGGCGTGCTCATAGTCATCGATACGGTAAAAAGAGCCGAAATACTAACACACGGCTTGAGCATTGGGCCTCAGAAGGCTGGCTGAGGTATCATGGCCGCCATTTTCGAAGGAGCCCGCATGCGCGCACTCGCCTACTCTGACTACCAAGCCTTACGCAGAGATGCCGAAGTCATAGAAGCCGACTTCTTCGGAGACAAGGTTTTACGCTTGGCCGATGGCAACTTCATGAAGCTGTTCCGGCGCAAGAGGCTGATCTCGTCAGCCGCCTTCTTCCCTTACGCGAAACGCTTCGCCAACAATGCATCCACCCTTCGCAAACGCGGCATCCCGTGCCCACACGTCCTCGCCACCTACAGGGTCAGCGACATCGCGCGCGATGTCGTCCACTACGAGCCGCTGCCGGGCAAAACGCTGCGCCAGCTTATCGCCGAGACCGACCACTTCAATGACCCCGCACTGATCGGACAATTCGGACGCTTCGTGGCCGAACTGCACAATCAGGGGATCTATTTCCGTTCGCTGCACTTGGGGAATGTGGTGATGACCCCCGATCACACCCTGGGGCTCATCGACATCGCCGACATGAAGGCCCTGCGCCGGCCCTTGCGCAAGAGCCTGTGTCTGCGCAACTTTCAGCACATGCGCCGTTACACCCACGACCACGCATGGTTGCTGCAGCGCAACGGTGAGCTGTTCTTCGACAGCTATATCGAGCACAGCCAGCATCAATGGAAACACCAGACACTCCATGAGCACCTGGCGTTGGCCGATAAGGCGTGAGGTTTAACCGACGACCGGCTTTTTCTCGGATTTTCCAAGGCACAGCGACAGGACGAACGGCATCCATACCACCATCCACATCGCGCGCGCCCGACCAAACACGGTAAACACATCAAACTGCTGCGCCACGGTTGCGAACACCCAGATCATCAGGATCGTCATGCCCAACGCTTCTGCGCGGTGGCGCCAGGCTCGCAGGCCCAGCCAGAACCACAACCATACCCAGAGCACGGTAAAGGGCACCCCGTATTGCACAGCGGTGTCGAGAATCATGTTGTGGCAGTGCCCATAGACCACCCCACCGGCCGAAACTTCATAATCGCTGCTCAGACCGATACCCAGCCACGGGCGTTGCTGAATCAGGTCGATTGCCCCCCTGATGAGAATGCTGCGCTCGGAATCCCCACGCAGAAATAACGACGGCTCCAAGAAGGCAAATACCACGGCGGCGGCCAGCGCCAGAACCCCCAGGACACGGTAGAAGCGTCCACCGCCGAGGAGTACGACGACGGCGGCAACCGCCATCAGTGACACCATCGCCCCCCGGCTGCCGGTGAGAATGACGAAGGCCACCGAACACGCCTGGAGCACCGCCCAGATAACACGCCCACTCAGCTTCTGTGGCCACCAGGTACAACTGAGCACGATGAGCGCAGCGATCGTATAACCGGCGGGATTGGGGTTATCCATAAATCCGCCGAAGCCGTACATGCGATCGATGCTGCGCATGGGATAGGCAATCAGCGCCGCGAGCGAGTAGATACCGGCCATCCCGCCCCAGATGATCATCATGGCCTGCAGCGGGCGGTTGAAGGTGCGCCCCCAGACAATCCACCCCAGGATCAGCAGAAGGAAAAACACCTCACGCTTGATAATCGTGAGGTATCGCTCTGCGTCATGACTCCAGGACAGCGAAATCAGTGACCAGAGAAACAGCAACAGGAACAGCCAGAGTTCGCGCCGGTTCAGCACGGTGTGGCGAAACTCCGAGAAATAACGCGCCACCAGATAAAAGCCAGGCAAATAGACAAATGCCGTGAGCAGCCAGCTATAGAACTTCATCGTCGGGGTCAGCAGAACCCCCGCGACGCTCCAGAACAAACCGAAGGCCAGCAACACCCCGGCAATGCCCAGGTGGTCGACTATCGAGCGCATCTGCGCACTTCCCTGTGAAACGACCCTGCTTATCAATTGCTGATCCTGTAAAGGCTGATTCACCGCGCACCTTTGGGTTTGCCATATTTAAAAACGAAGTGCCTGAATCTCTTCCATGTCAGGCGATTCCAGCGATGAACAGGAACGCTGGCGAACAAGCTGCGCGCGAACTTCTTGTCGGCGACAACCGACTCTTTCAGGGCCTTGTTGATGATCGCCAGACGTCCGGCCTCGTAAGCAGGATTGTCCTTGTAGGCCTCGATGACCTTCAGGTCGTAGATCAACTGACTTTTGTACGCCGTCTTGGAGATATTCGTGTCGTGCCGACGGTAGAGCGTTACCCTGTCGGGCAGGATGTCGACCTGGTAGCCCACTTCAGCGACGCGCAAGGTCATCTGAAAATCCTGCACCTTGATGGTCGGGTCATAGCCGCCCACCTTGTCGATCGCTGCCCGCCGGTACATGGCCACCGGGGCGCCCACCGCGTAAGCATCGGCGAGTAACTGATCGAAGCTCCAGCGCTGGACTTGAGGGTTGACCATCGGCTTGTGCTTGAGCGGTTTGCCTTTGGCATCGATGTAGATGACCTTCGCGCCCAACAAACCGACTTCGGGGTGTTCCTGCATGTAGCTGACCTGACGACGGATCCGCCCGGCCAGCATGACGTCATCGGAATCATGGGTAATGATGAATTCGCCACGCGCGTGACTCAACGCGTTGTTCAGCGCGGCGCTGACGCCCATGTTCTCTTGCTGATAGAACTGAAAGCCATGAACCTTGCGCAGCGCTTCGATTTTCTCCGCGCTGTGGTCGGTGGACCCGTCATTGACGACGATGAGCTCGAAATTGTCGTAGTCCTGCTGAAGGATGCTGAGCAGGCATTCCTCGATGTACAGGTCGTGGTTGAAGCACGGCACCAGTACCGAGACTAATGGCCACTTCATGCGCGCACCCGATCACTGGCTTGCGGACGCGCACTCTTAGCCACCCCTGGGAAACGGCAGAGGCGCTCAACGCCACCAGACATTGAAAAAAATGGCATGCGGACGCGATCTAGATTCAAATTGATATCATTATATTCAGCGCATAAACCGTTCAAATCAAATCCCTAGCGCTGCCCGTAACTTCTCAAACCAGCTTGACGGTGCCTGAGCACGCAACGGGGGTTCAAGCTCGCGGACGATCCGTTCACCAATGGCACCGAAGCCGAACTGCGACACTGCCAGATCGCGCCCCTTGACCGCAATACGCCGAGCCAGGTTTGGATCGCTGCGCAACACCGCAAGTTTCGTACGCAACTGGGGGATATCGCGGTAAAACACCACGTTGTGCATGTCCTGCAGGCCCAGCGCCCGGTTCTCCGCGTCTCCCTGATCATACGCAAACAGCACGCACCCGCACGCCATGGCTTCGAAGTTCTTGATCATGTATTCGCCCATGCCGACATCGGCACTGACGAAAAACTGGATGCGGTTGAGCGTATCGCAGTATTCCTCTCCGGATTTGGTGCGGGTGACCACCAGTTTCTCCACCTGCCCCAACTCATCCAGCAACGCCTTTCGACCGCTGTAGGCCACACTGTTGGTGCTGCCGACGAAGGCCAGCTCGATGTCTCGCTCGCGCCCCTGATCACTGAGGAGCGTCTGGTCGTAACCTTTGGGGACGAAGACCGCGTCGAAGCCCTCCTGGCGGAGGCGCTCACTGACCATGAACCCGGAACTGATCACCCGCACCCACGGCATCTTGCGGTAATGCTCGCTGAACTTGCCGGTGTATTTGCACGGGATGTAATTCTGATAGGCGTCGTGTTCGAGAATCACCAGGTTGGGCACGGTACGAATGAAACCCGCCTGACGAATCTCTTGCTTGAAGCGCAGGAAGAACACGATGCGGTCGTACTTCGTGACGTCGACGTGCTGGCGAAAATAACGGCGCAAGTGGCGCTGATCGTCCGAGGTCAGCCAGCGCAGGTCGCACTCGCAGCTGGCAGCGACGCCTTCGTAAAGGCGATCCAGAATCGCGCGTTGCTCTTTCTGGACCAGAAATAGAACCTTCATGGACTTCCTTATAAAACCTGATCATGGATGCCCGGCCGCCCGACCACCGATCGTGGTCGAGGGCTATCAGAGCTCCTTGCGCCAGAACAGCTCGTGGCGACGCACGGCCTTTCTGAAAAACTCGTTCTCGCCTTCCGCGGGCCATCGTCGGCCAGCCAATACCGTCTGCAGCCATCGCCGAACCCGGCGTTTGAGCGGAGCAGGCGGCTGCAGGTCATGCATCATACCCAAGGCCATGGCCTTGTCTCGTTGTTGTTCTGCATTGAGTTCAATACTGTAGGGGACCAACGTCTCGGAAGGCTCGAATACCGGGGGCAGCGCCACGCCGCTGTATGCGTTGCCCATCGGCCAGCGATCGTTATCGTGCAAATGATTGGCGTACCCGAGAATGACGTTCGGCTGCCACTCCAGCCCCGTCAACGCCTCCAGAACCGCCGCCTGTGAACAGATGTGATCCGGATGAGGATCAATCGTGGCATGCGGCATCACCACGACCTGAGGTCGTGCGTGCAGCAACAGAGCCCGCAGGTCAGCGATCAGGTTGTTCCAGGTGGGAGCACCGTCCTCATCGCCGGGCAGCACCATGGCGTTGAACTGGCGAAACAGACGCGTATCGTTCAGATCCGCTTCACGGGACGCGACAGGCTGATCGGGCGTGGCCTGCATGGCAGGCAACTGCAAACAGAAATACCCCAGCTGTACGCAACGAGACTCCGGCACGCCCGCCCAACGCGGCACAGTGATGCTGTCCCAGGCCCGCAGCCGGCCTTTGATCCGCGCGGCATCGGCGCGACTCATCCCCATCTGCTGATAATGCCCGGCTTCGATTTCGCCAGCGGTAAGCGTCACGATCCAGCTTTCCTCGGCCTTGGCGTACAAGCCGAAAGCCGCCAGCTCGGCGTCATCGGCATGCGGCGCGATGACCATGACCCGCTGGCGCCGCGCATCCTCATGGCGGAACGACCAGAGTCGCGGAGACCCCTGAATGCCGCATCGCCGCCCGCGAATGCGCAACGTACCTGCGTTCAAGGCCGCGTAAAAGCCGGTGAGATTGAGGTAGCGCAAACCGTTCACGCCGCGCTCGAACGCCTGGCTGTCGCTCATCTCTCCACTGGCGAGCTCGACGGACGGATCGAGGAAACGGCCCAGCCATGTGCTTTTGATCGGCAGCGCAAGCACCAGCGTCTCTGAGCCGTCGAGGGCCAACGAGGGGTCAAGGTGCAGCAGATCCCCACGCAGCTCCACGCCAGGCACTTCGCTCTCTGCAGGGAACCGATACTGATAGTCGTCGCCAGGTGAATAAAACAGGTGGTCGGCAAACCACGCCTCGTGAGCCACCCACCCCAGCACTGCCAGAACCAGGGGCAACCACCACGCCAGCAGGACGCCGAGCAGAATGAGGACGACCAACGCCGCCATCAACGCCATTCGCTTGTGACGGCGATGACGCTTGAGCAATGCCTGTTTGCGACTCACACCTGAAACACCGGAACGGGGTTGCACCAACGATCCTTGTATTCACGATCGGCACGACCAAAGGAAAAACGCAGCGGCTTGCCCAGCGCCCGGGCATGCTCCCAGGCGCTTTGCGTATTGAGGAAACTCAACACGCTGCCGGGGCTGAACTCACGGGTCTGGGGATCGACGCCACCATTGATGTATTCGATGCTGATCCACTCGGGCGCTTCGACGCGGTACACCAGCTGAATGGCAATCGGGGCATCGTTGAGGAAGATCACTGACCCGATGAGCAGTTCACGCAGCAGCTCGATGACATCGGCCATTCGCTCGGCACCGGTCGCGGCAAAACCCCAGCGACG
This sequence comes from Pseudomonas sp. NFACC02, assembly GCF_900110765.1. Taxonomy (GTDB): domain Bacteria; phylum Pseudomonadota; class Gammaproteobacteria; order Pseudomonadales; family Pseudomonadaceae; genus Aquipseudomonas. The sequence goes on along the minus strand of NZ_FOEO01000016.1, from coordinate 25,367 downwards.
CTGAAACAGGTCGCAGTACATGCTGGCCAGTTCAGCGCTGGTGAAGTCGGTGACGGGACGAACGATGCCGCCGGCTTCTTCAAGCAGCCGCAGCTCGCGACGCTGGTTGTAACGGAATTTCTTCGACAGGTCTTCCGGCGTGCGCGCCATGGCCAGCGACTCGGCCTGCGGCTTGAGGGTCGCGATGCGTCCCTGACTCAGCGCCGAGAGATAGCGGCCACGATGACGCAGCGGAACGTGAGCATCGGCAGCCACCGGCAGGATCAGCTCAGCGTTGCCCAAATCGTACAGGCCCTTTTTGCCATGACGTTTGAGCACGTCCTTGGACAGCGCCAGCGAGCGCCCCCAGGTCGGGATTGCGGCTTTCAGCTCGCCGTCCCGAGGCCATCCCAGGTAACGCACCGGGATTTGCGCCAGGCCCGCCAGACGTTCGACCACCAGAGGATGCGTGGCGACACTGCCACCATAACGTTGCCAGGCATGTTGATAAGCGGTCGCATCGATCTGCGTCCAGCCACGCTCACGCCAAGCTTGAAAACGATTGAGCATCAGGACTCCGCAGTCAGGTCGGTGACTTGCGGCAGACGCCAGAACACCCTGCGTACCGCCTCATCGGAGAAGCGATCACGCAGGCGGTCCAGCATCATCTCGGCGCAGGATTCACGCTGCACGGCATCCAGCCGCGACAGGTGAACCAAGCCCTGCGCCAGATGCTCGGCATCCTTCAACGGAAACAGGATACCGACGCCTTCAACGACTTCCTTCGCGCCGCCACACGCGGTGGCGATCACCGGCACGCCGGCAACCATCGCCTCCAGCAGCACCATGCCGAACGGTTCGTGATCGGAGCTCAAGGCGAAGGCGTCGAATGCCTTGAAATAACGGCTGGCCTGCGGCACTTGTCCCAGCAGCATCACCTGATGGCCAATACCGAGTTCCATGGCCAGCTCTTTGAGATCCTGCTCCAGACGGCCTTTGCCCAGGATCACCAGTTGGCTGTTGGCGGGGAGGCTGGGCAATGCCTGAGTAAATCCGCGCAACAGCGTCGCCTGGTCCTTGTCCGGATGCAGGCGTCCGACGTTACCCACAATCCAGGCGTCCTGCGGCAGACCCAGCGCCTGGCGGGCCTCTTCGCGCGGCAATTGGCTGGCCGCGAGCGCTTGCACATCGATGCGGTTATAGAGTGTCTGGATACGTCCGGTTGGCCACTTGGGCAGGCACCGGCGCATGTCGTCACGCACGGCGTCAGACACGCCGAGCAGGCTCAGGCGCATGCGGAACAGGTGAGCGAACAGCTTGCGGCTGCGGCGCTGGTAATCACCAAACGCGTGATGCACACCGATCACCGGCAAGCGGGTCGCCAGCAGTGCGATGTAAATCGGTTTGAAGCGATGAGCGATACAGAACGAGAAGTTTCGGGAGGCAGCAATCTTGCGCAGGTCGCGAATGGCGCCCAGCTTCAAGCCACGAATGGCCTTGGAGCTGTACTCCATGAACAGCACGTCATCCGAGGCGCAGTTTTCGGCCACCTCGGCGTCCGCCGTGCCGGTCAGGAATACGGTGGTCACCCGATATCCCTTCCCCGCGAACAGGCTGGCGTATTGACGGGCACAGTCGAGAAACGGCCCGTCATAGCCGTGGCAGAACTGCAACACATGGCGCTCAGCCGAGCGTGTCATAAGTGTCCGCGCCGTCTTTTACCACCAGGATGTCTTCCATGATCAGGTACTGCAGATCCGAGCCGAAGAACATGTTCAGGGCATCGGTCGGCGAGCAGATCATCGGTTCGCCACGACGGTTGAGCGACGTGTTGAGCGACACACCATTACCGGTCAGGTTCTCCAGCGCTTTCATCATGTCGTAATAGCGCGGGTTGTATTCACGCTTGAGGACCTGGGCACGGGAAGTGCCGTCTTCGTGGACGACTTCCGGCACGCGGGTCTTCCACTCTTCGGCGACTTCAAACGTGAAGGTCATGAACGGCGCAGGGTGATCGATCTTGATCATCTGCGGCGCGACGGTGTCGAGCATCGACGGGCAGAATGGCCTCCAGCGCTCGCGGAACTTGATCTGGTGGTTGATGCGGTCGGCCACGCCGGCCACGCTCGGGCAACCGATGATCGACCGACCGCCCAAGGCGCGCGGACCGAACTCCATACGGCCCTGGAACCAGGCGACCGGGTTACCGTCGACCATGATTTTGGCGATTTGCTCCGGCATGTTTTCGAGCTTGCGCCATTTTGGCTGGCTCGGGTGACGGGCACAGGCCGCGATCACGTCTTCGTTGCTGTACGACGGGCCGAGGTAGACGTGCTCCATCTTCTCGACCGGCACGCCACGGGCGTGGGAAACGTAGGCCGCCGCACCGACGGCAGTACCGGCGTCACCGGAAGCGGGCTGGACGAACAGCTCTTTGACTTCCGGACGCGCGATGATCTTCTGGTTCAGCTTGACGTTCAGCGCGCAACCGCCCGCGAACGCGATCTTGCCGGTTTCCTTGAGGATGTCACCCAGGTAGTGATCCATCATCTGCAAGGCCAGCTTCTCGAACAGCGCCTGCATGCTGGCGGCGTAGTGGATGTACGGCTCGTCGGCAATGTCGCCTTCGCGCTTGGGACCCAGCCACTCGATCAGTTTTGGCGAGAAGTAGAAACCCTTGCCCTTCTCTTTATAACGACGCAGGCCGATGACGTTGGCGTACTCGGTGTTGATCACCAGTTCGCCGTTCTCGAAGCTGGCCAGACGCGAGAAGTCGTATTTGCTGGCGTCGCCGTACGGCGCCATGCCCATGACCTTGAACTCGCCGTCGAGCATTTCAAATCCGAGGAACTCGGTAATTGCGCCGTACAGACCGCCCAGGGAATCCGGATCGTAGAATTCCTTGATCTTGTGGATCTTGCCGTTTTCGCCGTAGCCGAAGAACGTGGTGGCGTACTCACCCTTGCCGTCGATGCCCAGAATCGCGGTTTTCTCTTTGAAACCGGAGCAGTGGTACGCGCTGGACGCGTGAGCCAGGTGGTGCTCCACCGGCTCGATCTTGATCTTCTTCGGGTCGAAACCCAGTTGCTCAAGGCACCAGACAATCTTGTTGCGATAGCGCTTGTAGCGACGGTTGCCCATCAGGATGGCGTCGAGCGCGCGGTCCGGAGCGTACCAATAGCGCTTGGCGTAGTGCCAGCGGGCCTCACCGAACAGGCTGATCGGCGCAAACGGAATGGCAACCACGTCGACATCGGACGGCTTGATGCCCGCCTGTTCCAGACAGAACTTCGCCGATTCGTAGGGCATGCGGTTCTTTGCGTGCTTGTCGCGAACGAAACGCTCTTCTTCGGCGGCTGCCACCAGCTTGCCGTCGATGTACAGGGCCGCGGAAGGATCATGGCTAAGGGCGCCGGACAGGCCAAGGATCGTCAATGCCACTAGGGTCTAGCCTCTTAAGTCTGCGTGCAGGCGGCATGCGCCTGATCAATAAGGTGTGCCCGGCACAGGTGCGGCGGGCAGCTAAAGGGCGGGATTATAGCGTAATGAAGGTCGTATGGCGCTGGGCAATAGATATGTACCGCCCCGCGCCTGTCGAGTGGTGATTGATTGTGCGTCCTCAATCAAGCGGGCCACCCGCACCACTCATGTCCTTGATGAAAGGATGATCAGGAACCCCACATGGATGCATTAACCCCTACGCCCGCCGCCATCAGCGCTCAGGCAGACGCCGCGTCAGCGGCCTTGAAAGCACTCGGTCGTCTGCACACGACCCTGACCGAAGAACTTCGGGCGCTGCCCCAGCCCTCAGAGGCATTGCTGAACGCCATTCAGGCGGACGACAGCGATGAACTGGAGCGAGAAACCACGGCATTTCTGGAAACCATCGACGCGTTCTGGAGCGCGGCGTCTGCTCAGGGAAACAGTCGACAGTCACTGTTCGCTATCAGCCTGCAGCAAGCCCTGCAGCAGGAAATCGCGCTGAAAATTCACGACCGCGACCTCTGGCCAGACGTTGCGATGCTTGTCACAGCCAAGGATTCATCAACCGTCCGGGCCTGTTCGCTGCACATCAGGCTGGGCGAACAGGCCTGGATCGAGATCAAAGGGGCGCTGTTCCTGCAGGCCTCGACGGGGCCTGGCCTTCTGGCGTTGCCAGGAATGGGCCTGACTCAGTTCGCTGATCAGCAAGCCCTGATCACAACGGTGGTTCAGTGGCTCAATGACGACGCCTTGTGCGATGCGCTGTTCATCAACGCCGATTGCCTGTATCGGGACGCCGTGCGCGCCATTCTCGACGACCCCGACCTGCACCTGGAAACGTTCACCGCAACGGATATCAAGCTGGTGCCGATCACAGGCGATCCCTATGCCTATGCGGTCAGCCGCCAGCTCGACAAGCAACGCCAGGACATACGAAGCACCTGCATCCAGGCCCACAACTGGAACCCTGACGTACGCGCGCAGGCACTGGCGAACGCTACCGAAATGCCCGGTTTGTTCGGCCCTGCGGCCATGCTGGCGCGACGCGAGCAGGCTCAACTAGAGGTACAACTGCGGGCAAGCTGGCCCTACTGGATGAAGCTGGCCGATACCGACGCACGCCGGGAATACCAAACCCGGATCACCCGCTACGATGACGCCCGCCAACAGCTCAACACCGCCCTGAACGGCGCAACGTCGCCTTCGACCTACGCCCGACTGTGCGTACAAACACGATTGGCGAACGATCATGGCTACGACCTGGATCCGTCAATGGTCACCGTCAGTACCGAACGGCAATTACCGGTGACCGGCGAAACCTATACGGCAAGCCAGTCTCTGACCCTGTTAGCCCTTTATGGCCTGCATTCCGGAGACCGCCTCAAGGGTTCGGATTTCCTGACGCGAACCGTTGTTTCAATTGACGGCGTCGAGGTTTCGACACGCTATCCTCAGCTCACGCCCGACTACCTCGCCGACCTGATCGAACCGCTCGACGCCCGTTCACATTTCGGTGAATACCAGCGCACCCAGTATGGCAAGCCAGTGAATCAGGCGTTGATGGCAGCGGTCATCCGCCACCAGGTCAGTGCCCTGGGGTACGCCGCCAACATGCAGGGCCACCTGACGGACGACGATTTCAGCCTGCTCGAGTCCATCAGCAACGCGGCCGGGAATGACGCGCTCAGGCGTGTTCAACTGATCAGACTCAACCAGCAGGGAACGCTGGGCAACATTCTGGTGTTCAGAAAAGAGGACGCGACAGGCCAGGTCGAACGACTGATCATGTTCACCGCCGACGCACCGAGAAATCAGGTGTTCCAGGCGTTCAACAACGAAGACCGATTACGCGACGAGTTGGTCAGGTGGAGCGCCGATCCTCTGATGAGCGACTACCTGCTTGGCCAGATGGACGCCTCAAATAGACAAGCCCTGAGAGGAAAGCTCAACGCGCTGGCCCACCTTCCTGAACGAGACGCGAACTTCGTTCAGTTGTTGACACAGGACGCTTACGACACCGCGCTAAACGCGATGGTCGACGAGCACGTGCGGATCACGCTTGCCGATCAGAAGCGCCACACACCGGACTGGTATGTCCAGGCGAGTACAGAACAACGCCAGCAACTGGTGAAGTTTGAAAACGACGCCGCAGGCGCTTTGCGTCAGTATGAAGCGCAGTCGCATACCCAGGTTCAGCCATTCGAGGCCTATGTCCGCGAGCGTGCCAGCCAGAAGCTCAACCAGCTGCTGGGCGCGAGCGCCGGAACGGTCGATCCCGACAGCATTGTCATCACCTCTCCGCGCCAGACGCTGACGTACACACAGATGGTACGGGACGGTTACGACGACAGCCTCGATTTCATCAACGAGAGCACCGCCTCCACGGCCACCTTCAGCGGGCCGGAAGGCGTCGACCTGAGCCCGCTTACACCTGCCATCGTCGCGGGTTCGGTCCGCGGCAACTGGCTGGCAGACGAGTACAGCGCGCTGGTGAAACGCACGCTGCTCGACCCGCAATCGCCCGGCTACGAATACCGCCGCACGACCAGCCTGTTGATCACCCAGTTGCAGATGCAGGCCGCTGCGCTGAGAAGCCTGGTGCAAGGGCATATCAGCCCGATTCAATACCAATGGCTGGCCACCTCGATCGAGAATCTGGACCGCAACGACAGCACTACCCGCGAGCGCTACCCGGTTCATCCTTTGCAGATACATGTGGACAAACCGTTCATTGGTTCTGGACTCCCAGGCATTGACCAGATTGTCATTCCCGACACCACCTTGATCCATGTCGAGACGGTACAGGGCTGCTTCGCCCTGCTACCGACCGAGATTCGGCTGGCTGCGCTGCTGTATACCCCTCAGGCACCGGATAGCATCGAGTTCCGGCTGTTCAGCCGTTTCACCGAGTCGCTGCAAAACAGCGGCATGATCGATTACTACAAAGACCGTTGCCGTATCGCTGCGCGCCGGACGCTGTCGTTCTTTCTCAACGACATGAAAAACGGCAAGGCGGACAAGGCGCCCTTTTTGACGCGCGAACCGATTGCCGACCTTCGCGAGGTCTGCTTCAACCGGGTCATCGAACGCAAGTTGCGTGATGTCGATGACACGACCACAAGCCGCAGCGACATGCTGACCCAACTGGCCTGGACCAGTGTGGAAATCATTGCCACGGCCCTGACCTTGCCGTTTCCACCGGCCAGCTTCGCCGTCGGTGCGGCCCTGTCGCTGCGCGATACCCTGCTAGCGGTCAAGGCGCTCGCCAGTGAACGCCCGGAAGATGCCAACCTGCTGATCCTGGCGTCGATTTTCAACGCACTCGGCGCCGCAGGCGATGCCGCCTCGGGCTTGAAAGGCTTCGGCGGCATCGTGCGCAAACTGGAAGCACGCTCTCCTCGCCACACCGGATGGACACCGCTCACACCGGACCTCCAGTCAATGGATCGAGCCGTAATAGCCTCTCTCGATGAAGTCCTTCCGGACAGGGCGGTCGCGCTCGCACTGCCTGAAACCACACCCGGACTCAGCGGCCATGCCACGGGGGTGCGCCTGGAAAACGGCAGGCACTGCATCACGATGAATAACCAGACATATCAGGTGCAATACGACGCGCGTCTGCGTTGCTGGAATATCGTCGACCCCGCCAATCCGTTCGCCTTCTTCGGCAGGCAGCCTGTGCGGCTCAACGACGACGGAAACTGGGTATTACTGGACCGCACGAACCTGCGCGGCGGTGGCCTGGACGACCAGGCACGCTTCACCCCGTTACAGGAGCAACCTTCGCACGCGACCGTGCCCAGCGCCGACATACTGGAGTATGAACTGCCTGCCCATCTCCAGCCTGCGATGACGCGTATCCTGGCAACGAGCCCGCAGGATCCTACCGGTCTTGGCATGGAGGAGTATTTCGAACTGGTCTACGGTCAGGCTCGGCATATGTACACCTCTCTTAGAGAAAAGCTCTACCGGGACGCCCAGGCATTCTTTCTCCGGACGGCCCTCCCGCCCAGACCAACGCTGCCTGATATCAGGCCGTCGACAACGCTGAGCGCCTTTCTCGAAAATGCGTTCTCTCACAGCAACGGCCTTGTGCTGAGCGAGTCCATTGATTCTGTGGCCAGCAAACGCCTGCTGCTTCTCAACATGCCGCTGCTGGCACAGCAGCGCGTCGAAGTGCTGTACATCGAACACCTGTTCACCGATAAACACTTGAGCAAGCTGGCCAAATACAAAGCCCAAGGCTCAAGGGTTCGAACCGGGTCTCACGAAATAAAGGATCATCTGGAGTATCTGAACGACGGTGCGTTGAGCAATCAGAGCCGCGAATACGATTACTACCACCTGATCAAGCAAGCCCATCGGCACAACATCGAAGTACGCCCTTTCAGCTCTTCAGTGAGTTATCCGATGCGGGAGCACCCCGTGGTCATCGCCGCCGAGGACAACGCCGCCGCTCAGAAAATGAGCAACTTTTTCGGCCATAAGCTCATCAGCGGGGATGTGGCAGCTCAGCCCACTCGGCGCTGGGTCGCGTTACTCGACCACAAACTGGCGACCACGCACGACGACGTTCCGGGCATCGCCGAACTTCAGGGCGCGATCAGCGTGGAAATCAAAGACGTACCGGCCGGTCGTGTTACTCGCATCCGTCGTACGCCAGCATCCGCCAGCGCTGAGGTTCAACCGAGCGGCTGCGACTTCAAGATCGAGTTCGCCAATCCACACCTCACCGAACCACCGTCCATCGCCGCAGTGCCCACCGCTCTGGATAACGCGTTGCGGCAACAACTGGACAGTGCGGCCATGGGTGGCACGCACACCGGCGACCATGGGTTTCATTGGGACGCGGACGCAGGCTGGCAGAGGGTCGACGCCGAGGACTGGCTGCCGGAAAGCCCGCCCACGGCGCTACAGCAATCCTTTGCCGACCCTGTCTATGAGGTGTCAGTGGACGCCAGACCAACAGTGCATGAGCTCGCGCATTTCAAACGCAAGGGTCTGGACTGGGAATATCACTTCGAAGAGCCTGAGCTGGAATCGGTCCGGTCCGAGTTCTTCGCGCGGCGCCAACAGCTTGAAAAAGATGCACGAAGCATCCTGACCACCGAGCTCCCCCCTCGCCCCACGATGCCCGTCCTGACACCGCATATGGACCCACAGACGTTCATCCGGACGCTGTACGAACACACCGATGGCATGGTCATCGGGGAGTTTCACGACTCCCTGGCCAGCAAGAAGCTGATCATCGACAACCTGCCGCTGCTCGCCGAGCAGAATGTCAAAACGCTCTACATGGAGCATCTGCTGACCGACCTGCACCAGACCGATCTGGACCGCTTCATCGACACCGGCCAGATGAGCAAACGACTGCTGCACGACCTCAAAACGCTGGATCAGGGTCATGTGACAGACCCCGACGGCGTGTACACCTTCGAAAAGCTGGTGATCAATGCCCGAGAGCACGGCCTGGAAGTTCGCGCCATCGACTGCGCCGCGAGCTATTACCTCAAAGGGCTGTCGTCAGACTCATTCACGGGTCGACAGCAGATGATGAATTACTTCGCTTCGCGCACGATCCGCCGTCATCAGGCCGTCATGGGCACCCACCGCTGGGTGGCGCTGGTCGGCAACAGTCACTCCAACACGTACGCCGACCTCGTGCCGGGCCTGGCCGAGCTGGAAGGTGGCATCGGCCTGCGCGTACTCGATGTATCGGTCGGCACCTCGCGCGGCATCACACTGGACCCTGGTGAGCGCGTGCGAATCCCTCTGCGTAATCGTGAAGAATTTTTGAAAGGCGATTTCAGGGTGGAGCTGGAAGTCCGCAGAAGCCCCGCCGCAATCCGGCCACCTCAACCACTGACGATCGAGGACCGTCTCTCACGGCCCGGGATGTTTCTGACTGAGCAGCAGGAAGGCGGCGCGTACGTGATCATCCACAGGTCGCGAGACAACGAAATCCATCACACGCCCGTCCGGCTTAACGCGGTGGGCAATGTGTTTGTGGAGCGCCCGAGCTGGACCGCAATCCATCGGCGTCCCTATGAAGACATGGACGCGCTGGTGTTGGCGCTGGAGGACATCAACCTGACGCGCGTCGGTTAACGAGTTCGCAGCAAGGAAGGCCCTTATCGCTGAGAGCCTTCTTGAGTCAACCGGTTTACGGCGCTTTCGGCATGCGCTGTTCCAGTAACTGGTGCAGCGCACTGTCGGTCGGCCAGTTGCGCATGAATCGCGCGCGGTCCTTGGCATATGCCGCGGCAAATGTGCCTGCCGAGGTGTGCTGACACATCGCGTCGAGGTCGATCAGTGCCCAGCGGTCCTGATGCCAGAACACGTTGTGTCCCTTCAGGTCACCATGACTGATGCGCTCGCGCAGCAATTGCGCAAACAGCGTGTCGAGCGCCTGCAACTCGTTTTCCGGTGCCTCGCCCGACGCCACATAAGGCGCGAAGCGCTCGATGATGTCCGGTCCTGGCAAGTACTCCGTGACCAGATACGCCTTGCGTCGCAGCCAGAAGATTCGCTGTTCCAGCAGCGCCAGCGGCTTGGGCGTGGCAATGCCGAGGAACAGCAGCCGGTTACCCTCGCGCCACGAATGCCAGGCACGGCTCGGACGCCAGAAGCGCTTGAGCCAGTGGGCGAAGTTCTTGATGTTGTAGCGCTTGATCACCAGAGGCCGACCCGCGACGTCCGCCTTGGCCACGCTCGCCGCGCCACCGGTCTTGTACAGATGACCGCTGTCGATCAGGGCGTCTGCCCTGTCCAGCACCGGCAACATCGCCGCTTCTTCTTCGCGACGAATCGCGCGCAGGCCGAACGGGCCGTCGGAAACGCTAAACAGGCTGCAATCACGGCCGACCTTGATCAGGTAGTCCTTCAGGCGCCAGCCGCTGACCTTGTCGATCTGTTTTTGTAGCGCCTCAACCGGCAAGCCGTGTTCGCCATTGCTCAGGAGGTAATAGACCAACAGCTCCTCGGTGAACGGCTCCAGCGACTTGGGCAATTGCGCAAAGAACACGCCCAGGTTTTCCAGCACTTTCTGCCGGGACAACGGTTTGCCGGCGTTCTCCACGCGAATACCGGCGCCGTCGATCACGTACAGCTTGCCGTCGTGACGCAGCAGGTTGTCCAGGTGCAGGTCTTCTTGCCACACGCCTCTGGCGTGCATCTGAGCGATGGCAGAGAGTGCCTCGCCAAGGACAAGCTGTTGTTCATCGGCCAGCGGCGGCAGGCTTTCCACCGACCGCCAGGCATCACCAAGGCTCTGCGCCTTGTCCAGAAACTCGAACAATAACCAGCCGCCTTCGCCCTCTTGCAGACCGTCTGCCAACAACAGCGGCGTGGTCAGCCCTTGCTCGGCCAGCACCTGGACACCCGCGCGCTCACGCTGAAAGTGCCGAGGGGCCTTTTGCCCGACCAGCAGCTTGGCCAGCACCGGGCGACCCCGCCAGATGCCCGCGCCCACATACCGCTGCCCCGGCAACACCCGCAGCAAGGTGAGCAGTTGCAATTGGGCAGGACCCGCCGCATCGGCCAGCGTGATACTCATCGGCAGCACTGGCGTGCGACCGGCGTGTTTCAGTTCAGACAAACGCATCGGCGCCCTCTTCGATCAAACATGAATGCAGCACATATCTACGGCGTCACAGGGACTCGCTTCTGCCCGAAGGGCGTGGGAGCCGGCTTGCTGGCGAATGCGTCAGATCAGCAACATACACGGTGACTGACACTGCGCATTCGCCAGCAAGCCGGCTCCCACAATGGCCCTCATCACCACTTACATCAGCGTCCGCTACGCTTATGGCTGCCGCGTTTGGCCAACCGTTGCCACCAGGCCTCGACCAATCCGCTGTTTTCCGGTGCCTGCAGATACGCGGCGAGCATCGCGCGAATTTCGGCTTCATTCCAGACCGGCGCGCGCCGCAGCAGCGGCTCCAGATCCTTGACCCGGTCACGCTGGCCAAAGATCGACTTGCGGGTCTTCTCAAGATCGATCAGTTGCGCCAGATAGGCGCCACCGTATGCCTTGAGAAAAATATGTTTCGGGTAGAAGCAGCCGTGTACCTGACCCGCCTTGTGTAACGTGCGCGCCAGTTGCCCGCAGGCCTGCAGGATCGCTAGACGCTGAGTGGCCGACAGTTCCCCCCATTGCGTGAGTAGGGTGTCCAGATCGGTCCAGCCATCGAGCGCACGGGTCATCAGGATAGCCCGGCGTTCACCATCGACCTTCTTTTCACCGTAGAACACCGCGTGCAGCGCCGGTATACCGAGCGTCTGATACAAGCTGATGTTGCGAAACTCGCGGGAGAAAGAAGGCTCGCCCAGCGGGTGATGCAAGGTGCGGGTCAGGTAATTGCTCTGACGCTTGAGGTAATAACCGGAGCCTTCCAGTTCCAGGCGAAACACGCTGCTCCAGCCGCCACGTCCGGTGTTGGGTTCGTCGACGGCGTCGAGTTCGACTTCCCACAGGGAATCGAAATCGGCCAGCCCGTGACGTTCAAGCAAGGCGCGGTCGGCATCGGCAATGAAAACGCTCATTCGCGCCCCTCGAAAAAGCTGACGATGTGTCGAATGCGTTTCTTGTCTGAATCATTCAGGCGGTCGCGCCCACGGTATTGCAGATAGAAACGCAGACGCTGGGTGGCGGACAGGTGATATTTGGCGACCTTGTCCAGGCACGCCAGGTCCTTTGTGATGCGATAACGCAGCATGAAACTGACCCAGAACGCGCCGTTGGGACAGTCGATCAGGAACACGGTCGAATGATCGTCCACCAGCAAGTTGCGCCACTTCAGGTCGTTATGGGTGAAGTGATGATCGTGCATGGTCCGGGTGTAGCGAGCGACCTGCTGACTGATCCCGTTGACCCAGGAGCGGTCTGCCAATCGAGCGTCATGGGTTCGCGCCAACTCGGACAAATCCTCGGTGCGCGGCAGTTCACGGGTGATCAATGCGCCACGATCATAAGCCGTGCCATTGCGCTCCAGGCCCCATGCGATGACTTCTGCCGTCGGGATGCCCCATTTGGCGAAACGCTTGAGGTTTTGCCACTCGGACTTGACCCGAGGCCTTCCCAGGTAGCGGCGCAGCCCTTTGCCAGCGGCCACATAACGTTTGACGTAATAGTTCACGCCGTCGCGCTCGACCCGGATCACCTCGGACAACGGATCACGGGTCAGACGCTCGCCCTTCAAGGCAAACACGGCGTCAAGCGAGCCGAAATCGTCGGCCAGGGCAGCGTATTCAGGCTCAAGGTTCCAACCTGCCATCAGAGCGCATCCCCATAACGCAATTTGCGCTGATACAGCTTCTCGGCCTTGCCTTCCAGCCAGCTCAGCAGCGCCGCTTCTTCAGCCAGGATCTGGCGCAGCGGTTGCTGGAAATAGCCCTTGAGAAAACGCAGCTTGTCGCGACGCGTCAGGCCGATGTCCATCGCCGAAAAGTACAACGCCGCCAGATCCTTGTTACGCCAGCGAAGGGTAATCGCGGGGCGGGTCTGGGCACGGTGCAGGTCGATCACCGAGAGCTTGAAGTCGTCTGGGGTGACCGGCTTGTCAGTGTGGAGCAGGAAATGGCAGATGTAGCAGTCACGGTGATTCACACCGGCGCGGTGCATCATGCCGACCAGCCGCGCCACTTCGGCGATGTATGCACGCTTCATGCGCGGCTCGGGCGGTTCTTTCACCCAATTGATGCTGACGTCTTCCAGGCTTTCGGTCGGCGCCAGTTCTTCCGTCACGATGAACGAGTGCTGTGCGGCCGGGTTGCTGCCCCGCTCGCCATACGCCACGGCGGTCATGGTCGGCACACCGGCTTCATGCAGGCGGTTGATCGCCTCCCATTCCTGGCCGGCACCGAGCACCGGCAGCTTGGCGGTCAGCAGGTTTTTCGCGACTTCGCCCCACCCGATGCCGCGATGAATCTTGACGAAGTAACCACGCCCGTCGACTTCGGTGCGCAGCGTGCGGCGGTTTTCCAGCTCGCGATAAACCTGACCGTCCAGCGCCTCGACGGCCTCGAACGCATCACGCCCGGCCCAAAGGCTCTTGAAGGGTTCAGCAAGGATCAGTTTCATCCGTGGTGCTCCGCCAGAATCACATCCGCAGCGTGCTGCGGCATGCTGTAAAGGTCAGCCGTGTCGGCGAAGGCCAGACCGTTTCGTGCCCAAGTGGCCCGGGCAGCATCATCCTCGAGCATGCGGGTCAGGTATTGGTTGAGCTGGCTCTGTTCGAACGGCTCATCGAGCACAAGGCCGCTGTCGGCCTCGGCGATGTAATGCGCATAGCCACACACCGCGCTGACCAGCACGGGCAGTCCGGCGACCAGCGCTTCGAGCAGCACGGTGCCGGTGTTTTCGTTGTAGGCCGGGTGAATCAACAGGTCGGCGCCCAACAGGAAGCGGGGTATGTCGCTGCGTCCTTTCATGAACGTCACGTTGTCGCCCAACCCCAGGGCAGTGCTTTGCAGCTGAAACACCTTGGGATCGTCCTGACCGATGACAAACAGCCGCGTACGTTTTCTCAGCGCCGACGGCAAGGCGGCCAGCGCCTTGAGGCTGCGATCCACGCCCTTGGTCTTGAAACCCGAGCCGATCTGCACCAGCAACAGGTCGTCCTCGCCCAGTTCGAACTCGCGGCGGAAATCGGCACGAATCTCGGCCGCGTTGTCCGGGGCGCGGCGATCCTGAGAAATGCCGGGCGGCAACAGGTGAAAACGCTCCAACGGGGTGTCGTAATGCTTGATGAACAACGGCTGCTGCACCTCGGAAATCATCAGCACTTCAGTCTTCGCGTCCTTGGCGAACACCGCACGCTCATAGTCGGCGAAGTGGCGATAGCGACCCCAGTACTTGTACAAGCCGTGGCGCAGGTTCTGCGCCTTGTCTTCGTAACAGCCGTCGGCGGCGTAATACACGTCCAGGCCCGGCATTTTGTTGAAGCCGATCAGCCGGTCGACTGGCCGCCGGGCCAAGTCGGCATTCATCCAGTCGGTGAGCTTTTCATTGCGGCGATGGTTGAAAATCGCCTTGACCGGCGCGACCAGCACTTCGAAACCCGGTGGCACGTCGCCTTCCCAGATCAGGGTGTAGACACGGATCGAGTGACCACGCTGCTGGCACTCCAGGGCGATGCGCATGAAGTCGCGCTGCAGGCCACCGAAGGGGAAGTATTTATAAAGCACGAATGCCAATTGCATTACGGATTTTCCTTTGCCGGCAGCAGCGCGCTCAACTGGCTCGCCACTCGCTCGGGATTCAGGCGAGTGAAGCACATGGGCCACTCGCGTTCGGTATCAACCCGGCGCTTGTCTTCCGCCGTCGGTTGATAGGTGCATTTCTTTTGCAGGCACGGCGCACAGGCCGGGTAATCGCCCGCCAGATGAACCTGTGACTTGCCGTATGCCCCGGTCAGGCCCGGATTGGTCGGACCGAACAACGACAGGGTCGGTACGTCGAGCGCAGCCGCCAGATGCCCGAGGCCGGTGTCGACGGCAACGCACCCTTGTGCGCTGGCCAGCACCTTGGCGACGCCCGCCAGATTGAGTTTGGGGAGCACGACGGCTTTATCAAGGCCTGACGCAATTCGCTCCGCCCGAGCCTTCTCGGCCGGGTTGCCCCAAGGCAGATGAACTTCCAGCCCCTGATCGATCATGCGTTCGGCCAGTTGCCGCCAGTACACCTCAGGCCAGTGCTTGGTGACCCAGGTCGTGCCGTGCAGGAACAAGACAAAGGGTGCGCCGGTGTCGGCTTGCAGCAGACGACTGCGATCCAGCCCGTAATCGCCAAGGCCGATGGGGACTTCGTAACCCAGCGCTTGGGCGAACAACTGCCGCAACCGCTCGACCGCATGTTGACCTCGGGCCACCGGATAAGACCGATCGTAAAACCGTGCGGCCAACGGCTCGCGCGCGGAGTGCTTGTCCAGGCCGGCGATGGGCGCGTTGACATACCGGGTCAGCCAGGCGCTTTTCAGCAGCCCCTGGGCGTCGATCACCAGGTCGTAATGGATGTCACGCAGACGCTGTTTGAACTGACGCCACTGGCCATTCTTGAAGGTCTGCCAGAGGTTCTTGCGCCAGCGGCGGATCGCGACCGGTATCACACCGGCAACCGCCGGGTGCCAGGTCGGTATCTCGGCGAAGCCTTCTTCGACGACCCAGTCGAACTGGATGCCGGGCAGCGCACGCATAGCGTCGGTCAGCGCAGGCAGGGTATGAATGACGTCACCCAGCGACGAGGTCTTGATCAGCAATACCCGCAAGTCAGGCAACCTCGACCGGGGTGCTGCCCAACTGGCCCAGAGCTTTTATTACCGAATCAGGCTCCAGCAGGCGCAGACAGTTGTAGTGACCGAAACGGCACGTGCGCTCGAAGCACGGGCTGCACTCGATGCCCAATTGCACGATCTCGACCTGATCGGCCAACGGCGGAGTGAAGCCCGGCGAGGTTGAGCCGTATACGGCGACCAGCGGCCGGTTGAGCGCCGCCGCGACGTGCATGAGGCCGGAGTCGTTGGACACGACGGCATCGGCGCAGGACAGCAAGTCGATGGCCTCGGCCAGAGAGGTCTCGCCGCTGAGGTTGCTCGACTCTTCGCGCAGGCCCGGAATCAACCGGTCGCGAATGCTTTCGCCAACGGCGTGATCGTTCTTGGAACCGAACAGCCAGACCTGCCAGCCTTCGCGAATCTTCGCTTCGGCAACCTTGGCGTAATGCTCGGACGGCCAACGCTTGGATTCGCCAAACTCTGCGCCTGGGCAGAGGGCCAACACTGGGCGATCCAGGCTCAGGCCGAACTTGGCCAGCGCGGCATCGCGGCTGGCGGTTTCGATCTGCAGGCTCGGCTTGGGGTAAGGGCGCGGGATTTCGGCGTCCTTGTCATAGGCCAGCGCCATGAAGCGCTCGATCATCAGCGGGTACTTCTGTTTATCCAGAACGCGTACATCGTTGAGCAGGCCATAGCGGAACTCGCCCCGCCAGCCCGTGCGTTTCGGGATGCCGGCGAAGAATGGCACCAGCGCCGACTTCAACGAGTTCGGCAACAGGATGGCCTGATCGTATTGGCCCTTGAGGGACTTGCCGATGCGCCGACGGGTAGCCAGTTCCAGCGCGCCGTGGCCGAGCGGGAAACTCAAGGCCTTGCGCACCTCGGGCATTCGCTCAAGGATCGGCCGGCTCCACTCGGGCGCCAGCACATCGATTTCGCATTGCGGGTGACGCTGTTTCAGGCACTGGAACAGCGTTTGCGCCATCACCATGTCACCGACCCAGCTGGGCCCTACGATCAGAATTCTCATGCTCAATCCAAAAACGACCAGAAACGAGCAGGGAGGCCCATCAGGCTGCGTGACGCTTCCACACAGCCTGACGCCTCCCTGTCATAGCTTTATATAGGTCCGGTTTGGCATTCACCACAGTCCGGAACATGTTGTGATCTTTCTGGCCCCATCGCGGGCAAGCGCGCTCCTACAGTTGAGCGCGATCTCGGGTGGGAGCGCGCTTGCCCGCGAAGAGGCCAGTGACATCAACAAAAAATCAAATACCCTAACCCAACCCCAACTGCGCCCAGATCCGCATCACTTCACGCCGCTCGGCCACAAACTGATCACCACTGACCACCCCCGCATCCTTTTGCAAGGCCTGTCGGTGAGCGGCGGAACGATACGCCTTGTACACCTCCCGCAGTAGACTGGCGTCGGCGGCAGGCATCAGACCGGCCTGCTCCAGACCTTCAAGAATGCGGATGTTATCGGTGTATCGAAGCAGCGCGGGATGCTCTCTGGACCACGCCAAGGCCGCGTATTGCACCATAAATTCGATATCGACGATACCTCCGGCGTCCTGCTTGAGGTCGAACGACGCCGTGGCTTCGAAGGCATTCGCCCCCTTGCCGGCGGTCGTGGCCTTGGTGCCGAGGTTGTCACGCATCTTGGCGCGCATCTCGCTGACCTCCTGACGCAGCGTGTCCAGATTGCGCTCGCGCCCCAGCACCTTGGCACGCACGGCTTCGAATCCATGGCCCACCTCCGTACTGCCGACCAGCACCCTGGCGCGCACCAACGCCTGATGCTCCCAGGTCCAGGCTTCGTTTTCCTGATAACGGGAAAACGCGCCCAGTGAACTCACCAACAACCCCGACGCGCCCGAAGGCCGCAGCCGCATGTCCACTTCGTACAGCTGACCGGAGTTGGTCTGCGTGGTGATCAGGTGGATGATCCGCTGGCCCAGACGCGTAAAGAACTGCGCGCCATCGATCGGCTTGGCGCCATCGGTCTCAGCCTGTGGATCGCCGTCATGGATGAACACCAGATCCAGATCGGAACCATGCCCCAGTTCGATCCCGCCCACTTTCCCATAACCGACAATCACGAAGCCGGGATCGCACACCGTGCCGTCCGGGCGCCGGGGCGCACCATGACGGGCGACCGTGTGCCGCCACGCCAACGCCAATACCTGCTCCAGAATGGCCTCCGCCAGCCAGGTCAAGTAATCGCTGACCTTCATCAACGGCAGGCTGCCGGTGATTTCCGAAGCAGCGACACGCAGGCTGTGCGCCAGCTTGAAGTGCCGAAGCGCTTCCATCTGCTGCTCAAGATCATCTTCGGGAATGCGCGTCAGACGCTCGCGCAATTCAGCGCCCAGTTCGAGCGCCTGTGGCGGGCTGAACAGACGGCCTTCATTCAGCAATTCGTCCAGCAACAACGGAAAGCGAGCAATTTGCTCGGCGATCCATGGACTCGCCGCACACAACGTCAGCAGACGGCGCAATGCACCCGGGTTTTCGGTAAGCAGCACAAGGTAAGCCGATCGTCGCGCCACGGCTTCGACCAATGGCAGGACGCGTTCAAGGACCAGATCAGGATTGCTGTGCTCGACGGCTTGCGCCAATAGACGCGGAATAAAGGCATCGAGTCGCTCACGCCCCAGACGCTGCATCGAGCGCAGCTGAGAACTGTTGCGCAAATTGCTCAGATGCTTCAGCGCCTTGGGCGCATCCGTGAAGCCGCCCTCCTGCAATTGAAGGCAGGCGCTTTCCTCATTCTGCGACTCCTCCCACAGCGGCAACCACTCGCCCCCGACGATCTCCTCGCCTCCTTCTTCCTGGCCCTCGTCTTCGTCCGGGTCGGCGATGACTTGACGGAAATGCCAGTCAACCCGACCGCGCCAATACATAAGCTGCTCGTGGAAGCTGTCCCAGTCGGCAAAACCCATGATGAACGCGATACGCGCCTGGTCCCGATCATCTTCTGGCAGCATCTGCGTCTGGCGGTCGGCAATGGCTTGAATGGCGTGTTCGGTGTAGCGCAGGAATTCATAGCCTTGGCGCAGCTCATCGATGACAGCCGAAGGCAGATAGCCCTGACCGTCGAGCGTGCGCAACACCTTGAGCAAGGGGCGCTGCTGCAAACTCAGGTCGCGGCCGCCGTGAATCAACTGGAATGCCTGGGCAATGAATTCCACCTCGCGGATCCCGCCCGAGCCCAGCTTGATGTTGGCCGCCATGCCTTTGCGCCGCACCTCCTGCTGGATCAGTTGCTTCATGGTGCGCAACGCTTCGATGGCCGAAAAATCCAGATAGCGCCGGTAAACGAACGGCCGCAGCATGTCCAGCAGCTCGTCACCCTTGGCCTGATCGCCACCGACCACACGCGCCTTGATCATGGCGTAACGTTCCCAGTCGCGCCCCTGGTCCTGGTAATACTGCTCCAGCGCGTTGAAGCTGAGCACCAGCGCGCCGGAAGAACCGTAGGGCCGAAGGCGCATGTCGACACGGAAGACGAAACCATCGACCGTGACCGGATCCAGCGCCTTGATCAGACGCTGGCCCAGGCGGATGAAGAACTCCTGATTATCCAGCGGACGTTTGACCCCTTGGGTTTCGCCGCCCTCGGGGTACGCGAAGATCAGGTCGATGTCGGACGACAGATTCAATTCGACCGCGCCCAGCTTGCCCATGCCGAGGATGACCATGTGCTGGGGCTCGCCGCTGCGACGCCCGGTCGGCGTGCCGAATTGCTGGCAATGCCTTTCGTACAACCACTGGTACGCGAGGTCGATACTGCCATCGGCCATGTCGGAAAGGTCGCGACAGGTTTCGACCAGGTCGGCTTGTCGCGTCAGGTCACGCCAGATAATTCGGACTTGCTGCCGCGTCCTCTGCCGACGTAGATTACGCCCCAGCTCATCGTCGCTCGCCGCCTCCTGCACGGCGGCGGCAATCTGCTGACGCAGCTCCCCGGCGGCAAAGCCCCGCTCAAGCTCTCCGGATTCGGCGAGGTCGAGCAACATCTGTGGGTCGCGGCTCACCTGATCGGCGACAAAATCGCTGGCCGCGCAGACGCGATCGAAAGCGGCCAGACGTTCAGCGGGCCATGCGTCGAACGCCGCTTGACCGTCATCCGTCAGAGAAACAAGCGCAGCGCGGAACGACTGCTGTGCACGAGTGACCAACGGCAACAGGACGGCCGGCAGATCAGCCAGCAAAGGGAGGCTCATGGTCTATCCTTGATCGGCGTTCAAAAGACTACCCACCGTGGAGGTTTTTACACACGAGACGGACAGGACTGTCGAACAAAGGTTAAAAATTGCCAGCGTTTCGTTATTTTTGGTTGCCAGCATCAGCTTTCACTTGATCTGTTTCTTTTTTCAACCAACATTAGCGATTTGTTTCACCGAGTGAACCGAGCGAAAACATCGTTCACCTGTAGTTTTACTACTGTATATACAAGTCGAAAAGCTGAAACAGCCGAAGATTTGTAGTAAAACTACACAACGCCGGATACCACTCCGGTCATCCAAGAATTTACGTCGTCTGCCCACAAGGCCAGTCGCAACAAACTCAGGCAACCGATTCTGGAAGCCTTTCCGCCCTGGAGCAAGCCATGCAAGACCTCGATCCCGTCGAAACCCAGGAATGGCTGGACGCCCTGGAATCGGTTCTCGACAAAGAAGGCGAAGACCGTGCTCACTACCTGATGACCCGTATGGGCGAGCTGGCCACACGAAGTGGCACACAGCTGCCGTACTCCATCACCACGCCTTATCGCAACACCATCCCGGTTACCCGCGAAGCACGCATGCCTGGCGACCTGTTCATGGAACGCCGCATCCGTTCGATCGTTCGCTGGAACGCACTGGCGATGGTCATGCGCGCCAACATGCAAGACCCTGATCTGGGCGGCCACATCTCCACGTTCGCGTCCAGCGCCACGCTGTATGACATTGGCTTCAACTACTTCTTCCAGGCCCCGACCGACGAACACGGTGGCGACCTGATCTATTACCAGGGCCACGCCTCGCCAGGCATCTACGCTCGCGCCTTCCTGGAAGGTCGCTTGAGCGAAGAGCAGATGCTCAAGTTCCGTCAGGAAGTGGACGGTGGCGGCCTGTCGTCGTACCCGCACCCGCACCTGATGCCGGACTTCTGGCAGTTCCCGACCGTTTCCATGGGTCTGGGCCCGATCACCGCGATCTACCAGGCACGCTTCATGAAGTACCTGGAAAACCGTGGTTTCATCCCGGCAGGCAAGCAGAAGGTCTGGTGCTTCATCGGTGACGGCGAGTGTGACGAGCCGGAAACCCTGGGCGCCATCTCCCTGGCCGGCCGCGAAAACCTCGACAACCTGATCTTCGTCATTAACTGCAACCTGCAGCGCCTCGACGGCCCGGTTCGCGGCAATGCCAAGATCATCCAGGAACTCGAAGGCGTGTTCCGCGGCGCCAACTGGAACGTCAACAAGGTCATCTGGGGCCGGATGTGGGACCCGCTGTTCGCACAGGACGAAGACGGCCTCATGCAGCGCCGCATGGACAAGGCCATCGATGGCGAGTACCAGAACTACAAGGCCAAAGACGGCGCCTACGTGCGCAAGCACTTCTTCGGTGACGATCCTGAGCTGCTCAAGCGTGTCGAAAACCTCTCCGACGACGAAATCTGGAAGCTCAACCGTGGCGGTCACGACCCGTACAAGGTCTACGCGGCGTACCACCAGGCGGTCAACCACAAAGGCCAGCCAACCGTCATCCTGGCCAAGACCATCAAAGGTTACGGCACCGGTGCGGGCGAAGCGAAGAACACCGCGCACAACACCAAGAAGGTCGATATCGAGTCGCTGAAGAAATTCCGTGACCGCTTCGACATTCCGCTGAACGATTCCGAGCTCGAAACGCTGCCGTTCTATCGTCCGGCCGAAGACAGCGCGGAAATGAAATACCTGCGCAAATGCCGCGAGAAACTCGGTGGTTCCCTGCCGCAGCGCAACCGTGGCAACACGAGCATCCCTACGCCTCCACTGGGCACCCTCAAGTCCATCCTCGATGGCTCGGGCGACCGTGAGATCTCCACCACCATGGCGTTCGGTCGCATCCTCGCCTCGATGGTGAAAGACAAGGAACTGGGCAAGCGCATCGTTCCGATTCTCGCCGACGAAGCCCGTACCTTCGGTATGGAAGGCATGTTCCGTCAGTTGGGTATCTACTCGCCAGTCGGCCAGTTGTACGAGCCAGTCGACCGCGACCAGGTGATGTACTACCGCGAAGAGAAAGACGGCCAGATCCTGCAGGAAGGCCTCAACGAGGCCGGTGCGTTCTCCTCGTTCATCGCTGCCGGTACCGCTTACAGCAACTACAACACCCCGATGCTGCCGGTCTACATCTTCTACTCGATGTTCGGTTTCCAGCGTATCGGCGACCTGGCCTGGGCCGCTGGCGATGCACAGACCCGCGGCTTCCTGCTGGGCGGCACCTCCGGGCGTACCACGCTCAACGGTGAAGGCCTGCAACACGAAGACGGTCACAGCCACATCCTGGCCTCGACCATCCCGAACGTGCGCAGCTATGACCCTGCCTATGCCTATGAGCTGGCGGTGATCATGCATGAAGGCACGCACCGGATGATGACGCTGCAGGAAAACGTCTACTACTACATCACCGTGATGAACGAGAACTACCACCAGCCTGCAATGCCGGCCGGTGTCGAGGACGGCATCATCAAGGGCATGTACCTGCTTGAAGAAGACAAGCGCGAAGTGGCTCATCACGTTCAACTGATGGGTTCGGGCACCATCCTCAACGAAGTACGCGAAGCGGCGAAGATCCTGCGCGAGCAGTTCAACATCGGCGCTGACGTCTGGAGCGTCACCAGCTTCAACGAACTGCGTCGCAACGGCCTGGCCGTAGAGCGAGCCAACCGTCTGAAGCCGGGCCAGAAGCCACAGCTGAGCTACGTTGAAGAGTGCCTCAACGGCCGTAAAGGTCCGGTGATCGCTTCGACCGACTACATGAAACTGTTCGCTGACCAGATCCGTCAGTGGGTTCCGACCAAGGAATACAAAGTCCTGGGCACTGACGGCTATGGCCGCAGCGACAGCCGCAAGAAGCTGCGTCACTTCTTTGAAGTCGACCGTCACTTCGTGGTGCTGGCAGCTCTGGAAGCCTTGGCCGATCGGGGCGATATCGAACCGAAGGTCGTGGCTGAAGCCATCACCAAGTTCGGCATCGACCCGGATAAACGCAACCCGCTGGACTGCTAAGGTCTGCGTTAACGATCGCAAAGCGCGCTGCAACACTGCGCAAGACAGCCGAGGATGCGGAATTTACTCCGGTAAATGAGCATCCGAGGCTGTTTTGTCGCACTACCGGCAGCGCAGTCGAGTGAACAGGTTCTCCTAAGGAGAGACATTGTGAGTGAGTTAATTCGTGTACCCGACATCGGCAGCGGTGACGGTGAAGTCATTGAGCTGATGGTCAAGGTCGGTGATCGCATCGAAGCGGACCAGAGCGTTCTGACGCTGGAGTCCGACAAGGCGAGCATGGAAATCCCTGCGCCCAAGGCCGGCGTCATCAAAAGCATGAAAGTGAAGCTGGGCGACCGGCTGAAAGAAGGCGACGAGCTGTTCGAGCTGGAAGTGGAAGGTGAATCCGCCGCTGCTCCTGCTGCCGAGCCAGCCGCCGCTGCTCCGGCACCTGCAGCTGAAAAACCGGCTGAAGCGGCTCCGGCTCCTGCCGCCGCACCCGCCCCTGCTGCCGAGGCCGCCGTTCAGGACATCCACGTCCCTGACATCGGTTCGTCGGGCAAGGCACGCATCATCGAGCTGATGGTCAAGGTCGGCGACAGCATCGAAGCTGACCAGTCGCTGATCACGCTGGAATCCGACAAAGCCTCGATGGAGATCCCGTCTCCAGCCGCGGGCGTGGTCGAAAGCATCAGCGTCAAGGTTGAAGACGAAGTCGGCACGGGCGACCTGATCCTGAAGCTGAAAGTGGCTGGCGCTGCACCTGCCGCCGCGCCTGCTCAGGCTGCCGCCCCGGCTCCGGCCAAGGCTGACGCGCCTGCTGCCGCACCTGCCGCCGCTCCAGCACCGAAAGCCGAAGCAGCACCTGCTCCGGCAGCCGCGCCTGCCAAAGACGGCGCCAAGGTTCACGCAGGCCCGGCTGTTCGTCAGCTGGCCCGTGAATTCGGCGTCGAGCTGAGCGCGGTTGCTGCCACCGGTCCACACGGTCGTGTCCTGAAGGAAGACGTGCAGGCATACGTCAAATCCATCATGACCAAAGCCAAGGATGCACCGGCTGCTGGCGGCGCTGCCGGCGGCATGGGCATTCCACCGATTCCGGAAGTCGATTTCAGCCGCTTCGGCGAAATCGAAGAAGTGCCGATGACTCGCCTGATGCAACTGGGCGCGACCGGTCTGCACCGCAGCTGGCTGAACATCCCGCACGTCACTCAGTTCGACCAGGCTGATATCACCGACCTGGAAGCATTCCGCGTTGCGCAGAAAGCCGTGGCCGAAAAAGCAGGCGTGAAGCTGACCGTACTGCCTCTGCTGCTCAAGTCCTGCGCGCACCTGCTCAAGGAACTGCCGGACTTCAACAGCTCGCTGGCACCAAGCGGCAAAGCCGTCATCCGCAAGAAATACGTCCACATCGGTTTCGCCGTGGACACGCCGGACGGCCTGCTGGTCCCTGTGATCAAGAACGTCGACCAGAAGAGCCTGCTGCAACTGGCTGCCGAAGCTGCCGAGCTGGCTGAGAAAGCCCGCAGCAAGAAGCTGTCGGCCAACGACATGCAAGGCGCCTGCTTCACGATCTCGAGCCTGGGTCACATTGGCGGCACCGGCTTCACGCCGATCGTCAACGCGCCTGAGGTGGCGATCCTGGGCGTCTCCAAGGCCACCATGCAACCGGTCTGGGACGGCAAGGCTTTCCAGCCACGCCTGATGCTGCCGCTGTCGCTGTCCTACGATCACCGCGTGATCAACGGCGCCGCAGCCGCTCGCTTCACCAAGCGTCTGAGCGAATTGCTGGCGGATATCCGTACGATTCTGCTGTAAGCCGTACAAGGCCCGTTTCCCATGAAACGGGCCTTCGCTGTTTTTCGAGCTGCCACGCTCGTACCTCAACCCCGCTCATTTGGCGGGGCTTTTTTTGGGCGCAGGTTTTTGGGGATTGAAGGAATAGCCGCGTTCGGTGGTATCGCAACGTCTGTTCTGCCGAAGGCGAGCGTGGCTCGTGCCGCAATCTGGCGCGCAGCGGTAGCAAAATCAGACGACCCAGTTGTACCTGACAAACCGCATGCACCGAACTTGCTGCCGGTTCCCGGCAGATCGTCCGAGTGCGGCCCAGAGCAAGCGCGCTCCTACACGCTCCGGGCAAAAGCGGAGCTATGATAGACGCCAGATCGCGATCTGACGGTATGCCGCCTGCCGTTGGTTCACGCCGACACTGTAGGAGCGCGCTTGCCCGCGATCTGCCGCGCAGCGGTAGCAAAATCAGGCAACTCGGTTATGCCTGACACTCCGCATGCACCGGTTTTGCTGCCGGTTCCCGGCAGATCGCGGGACAAGCCACGCTCCTACAGTTAAGAATGCAGCGCGGACGATTGATGCACGCATCAAGAAAGCGA
>NZ_FOEO01000001.1 GCF_900110765.1 Pseudomonas sp. NFACC02 | reverse complement strand
CCCACTGCGCGTCGTCTGCGTTTGGCCTGCACCCAAGTCGCGATTTGCGGTGTCTGGACTGTCGCGTATATGAACCGCGTGGGCTGGAGCTAACGCTCCTCGCTTTCTTGATGGGTGCATCAATCGTCCGCGCTGCATTCTTAACTGTAGGAGCGTGGCTTGTCTCTGGGCCGCATCCGGACGATCTGGCGCGAAGCGGCAGCAAAATCAGACGACCCGGTTATGCCTGACACTCCGCATGCACCGGGTTTGCTGCCGGTTCCCGGCAGATCGCGGGGCGGGGTGAAGCGCCACCCCGGTCGCTCTTACACCTTGCAGGCAGAAGCCTCCGAGGAGGCTTCCAGGTGATGGGAGTAAGACAGTAGCTGCGCGCTTCGTGCAGAAGCGCTTACGCACTCATCGTGGGGGGCAGGTCCATCAGTTTGTCGAGGGTGATCGGCAGGTCACGGATGCGTTTGCCGGTGGCGTGAGACACCGCGTTGGCGACGGCCGCGGCCAGGCCCGTGATACCGATCTCGCCAATGCCCCGCGCGCCCCATTCATTGAGCTCGTAATCGGGATAATCCAGCAGGATTACGTCGATTTCCGGCTGGTCTGCATGCACAGGCACCACATATTCGGCGTAGTTGTTGTTGACCGGCAGGCCGTTGCGCTCGTCGAAATCTGTGGCCTCGAACAAGGCCATTCCAACGCCCATGACGATCGCCCCTTCGACCTGGTTCAGTGACGTCTTTTGGTTGATCACTTTGCCAACGTCGATAGCGCTGACCACCCGCGCGACGCGCAATCGCGAGATGCCAGGGTCCCAGCGAACCTCCACGAAATGCACGCCGAAGGAACGGAACGCATGCTTGCTGGTGTCGTTCATCCCGGTTTTCGCTGCACCGAAGGCGCTCGACTGCTTCTGCGCCTTGAGCACATCGGCGATGGCAAAGGATTTCTCTCCGCTTTTCAACTGACCCTCTTCGAAGCTGATCTGATCGGCTTTGGTCCCTGCAAATACGCCTTTGGGCGCAGCGGAGAAGGCTTTCAGCTGCTCGATGGCCTGGCGAGTCGCTTCGGCAATCGCAGGCAACACGCTGGCCGTTGCCCACGACCCGCCCGACACCGGCGCGGGAGGGAACGAGGAGTTGCCGAGTTCGACGTCGATTTTGTCCAGCGGGATGCCGGTGAGGCTGCTGACCACCTGGGCGACGATGGTGTACGTGCCGGTGCCGATGTCCTGTACGCCGCAGATCGCGTACGCCGTGCCGTCCGCCCGCAATGAGACCTGTGCCTCGGCGGGGGTGCGATAGGCCTCCCAGTTACAGGCCGCCATGCCATAACCGATGATTTCCGTGCCTTCTCTCATCGAGCCAGGTTTGGGATTGCGCTTGCTCCAGCCGAAGCGTTCGGCGGCCTGGTCAATGCATTCCTGCAAATGATTACTGGACCAGGGCAGGTTCTGGCTCTCGTCGCGTTCAGAAACGTTGAGCTTGCGAAACTGCAGCGGGTCCATGCCGATTTTATCGGCCATCTCGTCCATCGCCGATTCCAGTGCGAACAGCCCCGGCGCGGCACCTGGTGCCCGCATCGAAGTCGGTGTACCGCGATTGACTTCGATGGTTTTGTGCGTCACCAGCACATTCGCGCAGCTGTAGAGGCTTTTGGTCGAGGTGCCGCAGTTTTCCTTGTACGGGTCGGTGAACGAGGTGGTGTTGATCGACTCATGCCGCAACGACACCAGCTTGCCTTTGTCGTCGGTGGCCAGACGCAAACGTTGCCGGGTTTCAGGCCGGTGCCCGGTGGTGGTGAACATCTGTTGTCGGGGAACAACCAGTTGTACGGGGCGATTGAGCACCTTCGCAGCGCCACAGGCGGCGACCGAGTGCGGCCAGACCCACAGCTTGCTGCCAAAGCCCGAGCCAATGAACGGCGCGCGAACCTCGACCTTTTCAGGTATCAGCCCGAAGATCTTCGCCAGCGAGTTACGGTGCGCGACGACGCCCTGCGACGCTTCATACACGATGAGTCGTCCGTCTTCCCAACTGGCGACCGTCGCGTGCATTTCCATCGGATTATGGGTTTCCACCGGTGTGGAATAGGTGGCGTCGACGCTGTGCGCCGCGCTGTCAAACGCCGATGCCGCGTCGCCGCGCGAGTGGTTCGGGCTGCCGTCTTGCGGCGTGCCGGCTTTCATGCCCTGTTCAAGGTTGGCGACCGCGGTCTGCGGGCTGTAGCTGACCTTGATCTTGTAAGCCGCCGCGCGGGCGTGCTCGAAGGTATCGGCCACCACCAGGGCGACGAACTGTCCGGCGTAGTACACCGTGTCGTCCTCGAACGGCAGTCGGCTTTCGTCGGATTTGGCCGCCGTGAGGATCTGCGCGAAGGACATCGGCAGCGCCGAGTTGTGGTACAGCGCCGGGAAGTTGCCGTGGTGGAAAATCTCCAGCACGCCTCGGGATTTGCGCGCCGCGTCGAGGTCCAGCTCGGTGATCTTGCCGCTGGCGACGGTGCTGAAGACGCCGTAGCCGTAGGCCATGTTCTGCGGGTGGTGGTCAGAGGCGTACAGGGCCGTGCCGGTCACTTTGCGTCGCCCGTCGATCCGGCGTGGCGCCGAGCCGATCATGGTGGAATCCGTCATGTTCGTGTCCTCCCGGTCATGCCGTCAGGGTGCTGAGGTTGCGCACGATCGCCTGTTGTCCGAGGGCAATCTTGTAGGCGTTATGGCGATAGGGTCGGGCGCCTTGCATCGCGATGGCGGCCGCCTTCTCCATGTTTTGCGGCGTGAGGGTCGCGCCTTTGAGCGCCCGTTCCGCGTCCATCGCCCGCCAGGGTTTGGTGCCTACGCCGCCCATGGCAATACGTGCTTCGCGTACGGTGCCGCCGTCCATCACCAGGATCACCGCGCTGGACGCCAGGGCGAACTGATACGACGCCCGGTCACGGAGCTTCAGGTAACCCGATTTGCTCCCGGCAAGCGGTGCCTCCAGTACCACATGGGTGATCAGTTCATCGTCCTGCAGGGCATGCTCTTTCCAGGGCGTCGAACCCGGCAGCAGATGGAAGTCGAGAAAGTCGATGCTGCGCTTTCCCTTCGGCCCCTGGACGTCGACTTTTGCGCCAATCGCCGCCATTGCCACGCACATGTCCGACGGATGTGTCGCGATGCACTGGTCGCTGGTGCCGAGGACCGCATGCACGCTGCGGTTATGGCCGTCGATGGCGGCGCAGCCTGAACCGGGTTGGCGTTTGTTGCAGGGCGAATAGCCGTCGCGGAAATAATTGCAACGCACCCGTTGCATGACATTGCCGGCGGTCGTTGCCTTGTTGCGCAGCTGCGTGGTTGCGCCAGACAGCAGCGCCTGCGACAGCACCGGGTAGTGTTCGACAATGTAGGCGTGATGCGCCAGATCGCTGTTGGTCACCAGCGCACCGATGCGCACGCTGCCATCCTTCTGCACATCGATCTGCTTGAGGGACAGGTGATTGACGTCGATCACCTGATCGGCCGGCATCACGTCGAGTTTCACCAGGTCGAGCAGGGTGGTCCCGCCGGCGAGAAAAAACGCCGAGTCGCTTTTGGCGTGGGTCGCGACAGCCTGCTCGATGCTGCCCGCGCGGACGTAATCAAAGGCTCTCATCAGGTCACCTCCTGCAGCTTGATTCTCGCGCTTTGAATCGCCGCAAGAATGTTCTTGTAGGCTCCGCAGCGGCAGATATTGCCGCTCATGGCCTCGCGCACACTGTGGTCATCACTGCCAATGTTCTTGTCTTCGAGCATCGCTACGGCGCTCATGATCTGGCCGCTGGTGCAGTAGCCGCATTGATAGGCGTCGTGCTCCCAGAAGGCTTCCTGCACCGGGTGCAGTTTTCCGTCTTTCGCGAGGCCTTCTATGGTGGTGATCTCGTCACCTTCGTGCATGGCGGCGAGCGACAGGCACGCGTTGATCGCCACGCCGTTGACGTGGACCGTGCAGGCCCCGCACTGTCCGTGGTCGCAGCCTTTCTTGGTGCCCGTCAATTGCAACCGGTCACGCAGCACGTCCAGCAGCGCGGCGTTGGCGGGCAGGTTCAGGGTATGGGCCTGACCATTGACCTTGAGGGTCATGCGCCGTTCATCCCTGGCCGGTGGGGCGGTGTCGTCCGGCACCGCAGCCTGTGCTTCCAGTGCCTGGGTCCAGATCGGTGCGGTCGCTGCGGCGAGGCTGGATACGCCGATGGATTTAAGAAAATTTCTGCGTGACGGCACGGTGAAGGCCGTGAGGTCGGATTGCGGCTCTTTTTTATCAGGCTGATCGGTCATCGACAGGTTCCTCGTCAACGTTGAGTCGAGCCTGGCCCCGACGGTGGGCGGGCGCCCAGGCATGTACGGCAGTTGATGCGTCAAGAGACCCACCCTAATCAACGAACGGTCTGTGCGTTCATTTGAATAACTACATACGCTTTTGAAGGGTGCTCTCCAGGCCCCGCCAGAGGTATGAACAACATGCTCGCGACTTGGACGGACGTGGGGGGCGGGGTACGGAGCAAGGGACGCAGGATGTGTGACCTGTACCGAAGGGAATGGTTGCGGGAATTTCGCAGAGGGACGCATCCAGATCGTGAGGCGCGGCAACGGTCCGGAAGTCATTGGCTGACTGCGGTACCTTGAGAACGCGTCACCCGCGCAGCGTTTCAGGAAAGTCTTTCATTTCAGCGCCGACCCGCCGATAACCCTCAGTAGGCACGGGAAATGTCGTGAAATACCGATTTTTCATCGTTTATAGGCAGCAAAGACGAATTTGGCGCTTGCAACCATCTGTCAGGCCCCATGAAGATAGCGCAGTCTCACGCTGGCAATGGAGCGCCAATGAATTCCCGTGTCTCGAACCCAACCCAGCGCTCGCCATTGGCCGACGAACAGGCGTCACGACCGCGCGACGGCGGGCGGCAAGATGCGTCTTCGACGATGGACGAAACGTCCCTTGAATCGTTATTGCGAGCAGCCAGACTGGGTGCTCCTCATCTGAGCTGGGCGGCCTACCGCGCCGGACAGGACATGCATTTGATGGGGCAGGGCGATGCGCCGACCGAGTGGCCCCGGTTGATCCCCGGTGAACACTTTGACGCATTCTGTCGCGAACATGGGGTGCAGCGCTGGGTAACGGGGTGTGGCGAATCGGCGCTGGGCTGGCTGCTGGCGCCCGAGCGCGAATCGGGAAACCCTTTCCTCATGACCCTGGCGAGCAAGCTGGGTGTTCGCTTGCAGACCGATGCACTGGCGCGCGCGCAGGCCACGCAGCGGGTGCTGTATGAGATTACCTATCTGGCGAGTTCGACCCGCGATCGTTCGGCGTTTCTCCAGGGCGTTCATCAACAGCTGTCGACGCTGATTGACGCCGAGAACTTCTATCTGGCGCTGTACGAGAGCCACAGCGGCAAGATCACCTACCCGTATTACATCGACATCACCGACGTGGACGCCCTGGAGGCCGAAACCCAGGAGTTCCTTGACCGGGAGCGGCTGTCCATGACCGGGTATGTCCTCACCACCGAGCAACCGCTGTTCGTTGATGCCGCCGGTATCGAGCGCGCGCAGGCCCAGGAGCGTTTTCACTGCGTCGGGCATCGTCCCGAGTTCTGGATGGGCGCTCCGTTGAAAAATGCCTCTGACGATGTGTTCGGCATGCTGGCGATGCAGGTCTACGACGTGTCACGGGTTTACAGCGTCGAGGATCAGGAGCTGTTTCTGGTGGTCGCCCGGCATGTGGCGATGGCGCTGGACCGCATCCTTCACCGCGCTCAACTCGAAGAAACCGTGGCCCGCCGGACCCTTGAACTCTCTCGCCTCAATGACGCGTTGCGCAGCGAAGTCGCTGACCGGGAGCGTGCCGAACACTTGCAGACTGCGCTGTTCCAGATTACCGAGCTGTCCAGTCAGCCGGGCGATATGGCTGACTTGTTCAAAAGCCTGCACGGCATCGTCGGTGAACTGCTGTTCGCCTTGAACTTCTATATCGCCCTGTTCGACGACGCCACGGGCGAGGTGACCTTCCCGTACTACGTGGATGAGCGCCTGACGCGACGTCCTGATCCCCGACGGGGTGAGCGTGGCTTCACCGAATACGTCATCCGCCAGCGCCGTCCGTGCCTGATCGACAGCGCCGAGGCGCGACGCCTGGAGAACTCGGGTGAGATCACCCTTCAGAACGAAATCAACCGTTCGTGCTCCTGGCTTGGCATCCCGCTGTTCGACGGCGATGTCGTGCGGGGCGTGCTGGCCGTCCAGAGTTATTCGCCGCAGGTCAGCTACTCGCTTCGCGATCAGGATTTGCTGACCTTCGTTTCCCGGCACATTGACACTGCGTTGTCACGGCGCAGCGCTGCCGAGGCGATCCATACCGCCAATCTGCGGCTCGAAGCCCGGGTGCAAGACCGCACACGTGAGCTGGATTTCGCCAACGCCAAATTGCAGCATGAGAATGCCCATGACTCCCTGACCGGGCTGCCGAACCGCAGCCATCTGCAACAACGTTTGCAGGTGGCGTGGGATAACTTTTGCGAGCGGGGGGAAGACCTGGCGGTCATGTTCATCGACCTCGACCGTTTCAAGATGGTCAACGACAGCCTGGGTCACCATTCGGGCGACCTGTTATTGATTCAGGCCGCCGACCGCTTGCGCAGCTGCATGCGTGACAGTGACCTGTTGGCCCGGCTGGGTGGCGACGAATTTGCGGTGCTGGCCTACGCCGCGCCGCCCGACATCACCGTTGCGATCGCCGAGCGCATTTTGCTGGCGTTTGACGTGCCGTTTTATATCGACGGGCACGCGGTGTTTTCATCGTGCAGCATCGGTGTGGTGGGGGCCGATTTGCAGTTCCATAAGGAACCGGCCGATCTGTTGCGCGATGCGGATACGGCCATGTACCGGGTCAAGAACGCTGGCCGCGACAGCTATGCGGTGTTCAACCAGGAAGTGCGCCGCGAGGTGTCCGACCAGATGGAGCAGGAAGGTGCGCTGCGTAACGCGCTCAAGCGCACCGACGAGTTGCTGCCGTACTTTCAACCGATCATCGACGTCGCCACCGGCAAGATTCTCGCGCTCGAAGCACTCATTCGCTGGCGTCAGGCGGACGGTCGGGTGATAGCGCCTGGGCAATTCCTGCCTGCGCTGGAAGGGCTTCGGCTGATCGGCAGACTGGATTTCTACATGCTGCAGCAGGTCGTGGCGATACTTGCCAAACCCGAGCATGCGCACTGGCCAACGGTGCACGTGAACTGCTCGAGCTACAGCATCAGCCGGCCCGAGTTCGCCAGTGAAGTATTGGGTTTGCTCAGTCAACAGGGTGTGGCGCCGTCACGCATTTGCCTGGAACTCACCGAAGGCGCGCTCGTGGCCGAGCCCGAACTGGCCCGTCAGGCCATGAAGCACCTGGCCGACAACGGCGTTTCCGTGGTGCTCGACGATTTTGGCGCGGGTTTCTCGTCACTCAGCTACGTGCATCAGTATCATTTCAGCGGGTTGAAGATCGACAAGTCGTTCACGCTGGAGCTCACCACCAGCTCGCGCAGTCGCGCCATCGTCCGCGCCATCGTGCGCATGGCCGAGTCTCTCGGACTGACCGTGGTCGCGGAAGGCGTCGAGGACGCGGCAACCTTGCAGTTGTTGAAGGAGATGGGGGCAGGGCAGGCGCAGGGCTATTACTTCTCGATGCCGGTGCCGCAAGACAAGCTGGACCTCAGTACGCTGCAATAACGCCTTCACTGGGAGTTGCGCGACCAGCGGCCAGCGGTCGTGAACGGCTGAAAACGATGGGGGTGAGGGCGTGGCCTGAAAGGGCTTTACGCTGAGCGGGATCGAGTTCGACGGGGAGCGGTGGTACGCGCAATCGTGGTGATGGCGTTCGGCCCGGTGAGCCCCATGTCGATGGTCCGCCTGGGGCGGATTGGCGTTGGAAACGGGCACTTTTCAGTCCCCCCATGATGTGCCTGTAGGTGCGCAGCAGTTCATCTCTTCTTTCACTTCCTGCGCTGCAACCGTCTACGCTGATTCTGCAGCGCGACGGCATGGTCTGTGACGTACATGGTTTTCCTCGGCCGCATAATTGAAGTCTGATCTTCTTGGGGGAAGACCATGAATCCGTTTCGAATGGCGGGCCAGACGCTCTGTGCGCTACTGGCGGTGACGAGTGCCTGTGTGTCCATCGCGTCTGAACAACAACTGGCGAGTATTGGCTCGCTGACGATGGTCGGTGGCAAGGTTAAACAATGTTCGCTCGGCTATCGCACCTACGGCACACTGGCCGCCGATCAGAGCAACGTGGTGCTGGTGCCGACCTGGCTCACCGGGCGGACGGCGGACCAGGTCGACATGATCGGTCCTGGCAAGCTCATCGACACCGATCGCTGGTACGTCATCGCGCTGGATGCAGTGGGGAATGGCGTGTCGTGTTCACCCTCCAATAGCAAGACCAATCCGCGCCTGAAATTTCCTGAGTTCGGAATCCGTGACATGGCCAAGGCGCAACATCGATTGCTGACCTTGACCCTGGGCATCGATCACGCCCATGCCATCGTCGGCATTTCAATGGGCGGCATGCAGGCGTTGCAATGGGGCGTCATGTATCCCGATTACGCCAGTAACATTGTGACCATTGTCGGTACGCCGCAGCCGACGGCAAGCGATCTGCAGATCTGGAACGCCGAATTGAACGCCATCGAGCGCAGCCCCGGCTGGAACGGCGGCAATTATCTACCGGGCACGCCCTTCAAAAATCTTGTCACCCTGCACACCGAGTCGCTGTGGACGCCGGAGCGTGCCGCGGCGAAAACCGTGGCCGCCAGGCGCCCGACGGAAGACCGTTTGCACGGCACGCAAAGCAGTCAGAGTTTCAGCGCGGTGGACTGGTATCGTCAATTACAGGCCATGACCACATTCGACCTGGTGCGGGACGGCGACATGGCGACCTTGTCCCGTAAGATCAAGGCCCGGCTGCTCATCATTACGTCCGAGCAGGATCGGCTGGTCGACCCGGCGCCCTCCAAAGCGCTGGCGGCGCAGAAACGCACCACGAAACTGCTGGTGCTGGACAACGATTGCGGGCACATGGCGCCGGTCTGCGAAATGAAAAAGGTCGATCAGGCCGTGAAGGCGTTCCTTGAATGAGGGACGCGCGCAGTGAACCTGCGGCGAGCATCTGCCGCCGGCGGCAAATGCGGGCCGGTGGTGCCGCTGCCGTTGCCGGATAGAAGATGGCCGAAGCCCCGCAGAATGGGGCTTGAGCCGGATATCAGGGCAGATGGCACCGGTTTTGCTGTGACCTCTGATACATCGATAACCTGGATAAGGAGGTGAAAGATGATCATTGGTACCAGTGCCATCCAGCACTTTGTGTCGAAAGCCGTGGCGCACACGCACCTCGACCCGACGGAGAAGGATGCGTACGCCGTCAGCGCGATGGCGGGGGCCTCTGCACCTGTCGCAGCGATTGCCGGCAGCCACAACAGTTCGACCGAAAGCAGCGCCGATCAGGGCTACAGCGAGTCCTTCGCCAAAATGATGGTGAACCTCAAGGCAGCCATGGCCAACACCACTGCTTCGGTATCGGATGATGACAAAGCGGCTGCGGCGGCTGCGTTTTCTTCCAGTACTGACAAGCAGGTCGCGGCGACCGACAGCGTGACCAAAACCGTCGACAGCGAGATCGCTTCCGTTGATAGCAGCGATTCGGGTGCGTCGGTGGCTTCGTCGGCCAAGGCGCAGTACCTGGCGTACATGAACCAGAGCGATGCCGAGAAGGTACGCCAGCAATTGACCGGCGTGAGCAAGGAGGAGTACGACAGCATGTCGCCGGAGCAGCAGGCGGCGGTGGACAAGAAAGTGGCTGATTTGCTGAAGCAGAAGCAAGAGCAGCAGATCGCTGAACAAGAGGTCAAGACCAGAATAGCGATGGCCAAGGCTGAAATGGCGTGAGGGATTGGCTGGAACGGTTGGGTGGTTGATTCATGAGGAGGGGCAGCGGTGTGAACCGGCTGCCCTTTTTTACCTAACCGTTAAGTCGAACCGCTGAGGGTTGCGCGCCCATCATCATTCGAACGTCGCGCCCCGCGTGTTGACGAACAGCGAGTAGATCGAGTGGCTGCTGGCCATGAACAACCGGTTGCCTTCGCGGCCGCCAAAGCACAGGTTCGGACAGCGTTCAGGCAGGGAAATGTGCCCGATCGCCTTGCCTTGCGGGTTGAACACGCGCACACCGTCCAGCTTCTCCAGATCGGCTTTCGGGTCGCCGTTGCCGCCCCAGCCGCACCACAGGTTGCCGGCTTCGTCACATTTCATGCCGTCGATGGCGGCGTAATCCAGCCCTTCGATGTGCTTGCGCCGCGCGCCGAGCGAGCCGTCTTCGTTCACGGTAATGGCCCAGATCAGGCGATTGGGCGTAGCGCGGCCCTCGACCACGTACAGGATCTTTTCGTCCGGCGAAAAACACAGGCCGTTCGGGCCTTTCATGTCGTCGATAACCCGGGACACCTTGCCGCTTTCACCATCGATCCGGTACACGGCGTGAGGCTGCGTCGGAGTGATCTTGTGCCCTTCGTAGTTGTTGCCGGTCTGGAAAGGCGGATCGGTGAACCAGATCGATCCGTCGCGTTTGCAGACGATGTCATTGGGTGAATTGAAGGGTTCGCCGTCGAAGCTGTCCGCCAGCAGGGTGATCTTGCCGTTGGGCTCGGTACGGGTGATCCGACGACCTTCGCTGGTCGTGGTCGACCCCTCACACACGAGCAAACGCCCTTGGCAAGCGCGCTCCTACAGGTTTTTACGCAGTGCCGATTACGTATTTCGAGGCTCGTTTTAATGACGCTAAAAAATGCCCGACCTCATCCCTGAGGCCGGGCATTTCATGTTGACAACCGCACGTGAACCGTTGCGGCGCGGTTACTTCGCCCGTAACGCCTCGCGCACATCCTTCACGCTGGCGCTGGACACCGCGGGCGCGGCGTTCAAGCTAATACACGTGTATTTCATTCGGGGTGTGTACCTAATCTTTCTTTTCCTCATTGACCGCGTTACGCCCCGTAATCACAGTCCATTGCTGGGTCTGTGAATCAAAAGCGATAGTCGCTGATCCATTGGTAGTCAGTGTGAAATCAGCCGTGCCGGGTGCGGCCCCGTTCATTTTGATTTTGACGTTATAGGCTGCAGAGGTTTTTATATAAACGTCGAAGCTCTCGGTGCTCGGCCGCGGATCGGGAAGTATCAGTTCTCTTGTCCAATAGCCGTCCTTCAGTTCCACCCTGAGATGGGTGAAAAGATTCGGGAGCTTGAAACTTTCCGATTGATTGACCAGGATATAATGTTCGTCGCGATAGGTATGAGATTTGATAAAACTGGCGTGTATGCAGTAATCGATGTACCACCCGCGTGATGCCCAGTCCGTATTGATGATGAAAAATTTCTGTATGAATGCACCGCTTCCGATGATGTCGTTAGAGTAGAACCATTCGCCAATTCTATCTTGAAAGTCATCAGGGGTCCCAAACAAAGTAATCTTATGGCATTGAATGCTCCGCAACTCTGACCAAGGTTTGACTTCCCGAGAAACCCCATCGATGAAATCTTTCAAATCTCCGGTGGAGATGTAATCTTTTCCACTCCAGCGTTGGTTTACGCCCGGCCAAAATGTTGGATCCCTTCGGGCGCTGTTATAGGCGATGACGACCCGACCTGGCCCTGCCCATAAATCTTTTATGACAGTGTCACGTTTGTCTGGAGGAATAATCAGATCACCCAAATCTCTTTTTATAATGTCTATTAACTCCCGGTGAGCAGCGTCCGTGAAGTCTTTAAATTCGTGGAAATCCAGGATGATTATTTCTTTTTTGGGATCGCCCGCCGCCGGTTTATGGTTTCTGAAGTAGTTGATACCTAGCAAGATATCGCCTTGTACCGAACGACCTGAGTCTGAGGCATGAAATAGCGAAAAACGCCTGTGGTGACCCACAGGAAGCCCATGTTGAAAGTGGACACGTAGATCCAGCACTCTAATGCCGGCCATTAGTTGATCGTAAGGTGACTCGTCCTGGGTTGATTCCCAGTACAATGAGTAGTTGGCGGCCTTGTCCATTCCCGAGTCATGAGTCCCCGGGATTATGCCGTCAACGATGCGTAATTCTCTAATTCCCCCATAGACGGTCATCCAAGTGCTGCGATACTCATTGATAGGTGAAATTTTTAGATTCGAGTTTCCTTCATCCTTCATGCTCTGAACGTCGGTCGTTGAGCACTTGGGGCGCCCGCTCGGAATTAAATGGGTGAGGGTGTGCTTGCCCATGGTCGTGTCCTCGTTTTCACGCGTCATGCGAGTGGGCATTCACTACATCAGCAGCACGGTCAGACGGAAACTGTCAAAAATGACAGTGCGCAACCCGCTGAGCGAAACCAATTAACCAATGCGAGTCATATCAACGATTTATACGGGAGGCACCGTGGGGCAACGTTTTAGAGTTTATCTTCATATGCATATTTCAAAGATGCATAAATCACGAGGTCCAGATGCCGTCTGGCTCGGTATGTCAAATAGTTGTGTGTTGAAATACCGAGCTCTACAGGGAGACTCCCAAGCGT
Source organism: Pseudomonas sp. NFACC02 (assembly GCF_900110765.1). Taxonomy (GTDB): domain Bacteria; phylum Pseudomonadota; class Gammaproteobacteria; order Pseudomonadales; family Pseudomonadaceae; genus Aquipseudomonas. The sequence continues at coordinate 426,378 of NZ_FOEO01000001.1, read as the reverse complement.
GGCTTGCACGCTGTAGGGGAACGACTAGACGTTGGATCCGTCCCCTTACAGAGTGATTGTTTTACTTCGCCCGCAACGCCTCACGCACATCCTTCACGTCAGCGCTGGACACCGCAGGTGCGGCGTTACCCCAGGTATTGCGCACGTAGGTCAACACATCCGCGACGTTCTCGTCCGACAGGTTCCAGCCGAACGCTGGCATGGCCGGCGCCGTCGGGGCTGCATCGGTCGCACCTGCGCGACTGCCCGCCAGGACCACACGAATCAGCGACGACGGATCGTTGCTGTTGATCAGAGGAGCCATCGCCAGTTTCGGGAACAGGTTAGGTATGCCTTCCCCAGTCGGTGTGTGGCAGGCCGAGCAGCGGTCGGCGTAGATGGCCTTGCCCGTCACCATCGAGGCATCGGTCGCTGCCACCGGTTGTGCGGCGTCAACCGGCTTTGCGCCGTCCTTCAGGTACACCGCCACCGCCATCAGGTCCTGATCGGTCCAATGCTGCGACGAGTGCTCGACTTCCTCAGCCATGGGCCCGGAAGCAATATCGAAGCGGTTGGCGCCGGTTTTCAGGTACTTGACGATGTCATCCGCACTCCACGCCCCAAGACCGTCATGGCCGGTGGAGGTGATGTTCGGGGCCACCCAGTTCTGCAGGTTGGCGCCGGTCAGGAACTGGTCGTTCTTGTCACCGCCGATCAGGTTCTTCGGCGTGTGGCAGGTACCGCAGTGGCCCAGGCCTTCGACCAGGTATGCGCCACGGTTCCACTGCTCTGACTTCTGTGGATTGGCCTTGAACTCGCCTTCCTTGAAGTTGATCAGGTTCCAGCCGATCAGGCTGGTGCGCACGTTGAACGGGAAGGGCAACTGATTGGTCTCGACCTTGTTGTCCACCGGATCGACGGTTTTCAGGTACGCAAAAATCGCCAGATTGTCCTCGCGAAGGACCTTGGTATAGGCGGTGAACGGCATGGCACCGTACAGGCGTTTGCCGTCCAGGCCGTGGCCCTTGGACATGGCATTCTGGAAATCTTCAAAACTCCAGCGACCGATACCGTTGACCGGGTCGGGCGTGATATTGGCGCCCGCCAGTTTGCCGAAGGGCGTGTCGAGGATCACGCCGCCGGAAAACAGCGGTTTGCCCGGCACGGTGTGACACGCCGTGCAGTCGCCGACCGTGGCCAGGTAGCGGCCTTTTTCCACCAGGTTGTAGGAATCGGCGCCGGTCGCCGCATGAGCGATTGAGATGGACAGCCCGATGACGCCCGCACAAACAGTCAGAAGCGTTTTCATAGCGTGATCATCTCCCCTGGACGCTTGAGGTAGCGGGTGCGGATGGCGTCCGCTGCTTTGAAAGCCAGCGCCGCAACGGTGCCGGTCGGGTTATAGCCAGGGTTCTGCGGGAAGGCCGAGGAGCCGACCACGAACAGGTTCGGTACGCCCCAGACTTGCAGGTACTTGTTGACCGAGCTGTTCTTCGGGTCGGCACCCATGATGAAGCCGCCGACAATGTGCGACGACTGATAGGGCGAACTGTTCCAGTGGCCGGTTTGTGCGCTCGGCACCATCTGGCGCGGGTTCATGCTCTTGGCGATCTCGGCGACTTTACCCGTGACGTAAGCCGCCATCTTGCGGTCGTTTTCCGGGAAGTCGAAGGTGATACGCAGCAGCGGCCGGCCCAGCGGATCCTTATAGGTCGGGTCCAGCGACAGGTAGTTGGAGCGCGTTGCATAACTGCTGGCTTCGCAGCCGATGGACATGGTGCTGGCGTAGTTCTTGACGGTGGCCTTCTTCCATTCCGAACCCCAGGCCGGTGTGCCGGGCGGCAATGGACGTGAGTCGATAGGCGCGGCACCGATCGGTGTCACCCGGGTGCTGCCGCCACCGACGAAGCCCAGACCCGAATGGTCGAAGTTGTCGTTGTTGAACTCGTCGATCCCCATGCCGATGGCGCCGCCACCGATAAACGGGTTGAAGTTCTTGTCATCGAAGAACATGCGTACGTTGTTGGCGGTCTGGTACGCGTAGTTGCGGCCGGTCGTGCCGGTGTTGGTGACCGGGTCGTACGGCTGACCGATGCCGGACAGCAGCATCAGGCGCACGTTTTCAAAGATGAACGCGCTGATCACCACCAACTCTGCGGGCTGTTCCCATTCTTCGCCGTTGGCATCCATATAGACGATACCGGTGGCGCGTTTGCCGCTGCTGTCCATGGTCACCCGCAGGACTTCGCAGTTGGTCATCGCCGTGAAGTTCGGCTTGCGGATCAGTACCGGCAGGACGGTGGTGATGGCGCTGGCCTTGGAATAGTTGGCGCAACCGTAGTTGGTGCAGAAACCGCAGTAGGTGCAGGGACCCATGGCTACGCCGAGGGAGTTGACGTAAGGCTGGGAAACCAGCGCCGACGGCACGGGGAACGGTTTATAGCCCAGATTTTTCGCGGCTTCGGCGAACAGCGTCGGGGCGTAGGTCTGTTTCGTCGGCGGATTGGGGTATTCCTCCGAACGCGCGCCTTCGAACGGGTTGCCACCTTCCTGAATCACACCCTTGATGTTGCCGGCCTTGCCCGAAACGCCTGCCAGGCGGTCGAACTTGGCGTAGAACGGCTCCATTTCTTCCCAGTCAGTGCCCCAGTCCTGCAAGGTCAGTTCCGGCGACAATTCCTTGCCATAGCGCTCTTTGAGGTGCGTGGCCAGATGAAATTCGTGAGGCTGGAAACGGAAGGTGATGCCTGCCCAGTGGTTGCCGGCGCCACCGGTGCCGTTACCGGGGTGAAACGAGCCCCAACTGCGCATGGGCAGCGCTGTCTCGTTGATGTTGTTGCGGATCGTCGTGGTGTTTTGCCGCGTCCTCAGCATCAGCTCCTGGCGGCGGCTGTAACGCAATTCATCGGCGGCGGAAGCGATATTGAAATCCGCCGCGGTGTCGCGCCACGGTCCGCGTTCGAAGCCGATGATCTTCAGGTTTTCGTCAGCCAGTTCATTGGCGATGATGGATCCGGCCCAGCCGAGGCCGACAACCACGACGTCCGTGGAAGGTAGTTTTTTGGCCATGTCGAATTAACCCTTCTTGGTCCAGGCGGAACTGCCGATGATGGAGAGCGGCACGAGGTCGAGCTTCTGGTTGTGCAGGCCGATGTATTCGCGGTAGTCATAGCGGGCACCGGGGAAGCCGATCATTTTCCACGACACCATGTCGCGGTTGCCGCCGTAGATCGGGTCGGCGAAGAAGCCTTCCATGGTGTTGCCCAGCACTTGCTGGAAGAACAGCTTGGCGTCGATGCCGTCCAGCGCGATCTCGCCTTTTTCCAGGCCGACGAGCACCTTGTCCTGGTCTTCCGGGGAGAGGGCAGCGAAGCCTTTCTGGTACTGCTTCTGGCAGTAAGCCTCAAGCCCGGCCAAGCCCAGACGGTAGCGATCACGGGGCACGAGCGGCGACTGGTCGCCCTGCATTGGCGTGCCTTTCTCGAACGGACCCTGCATGTACAGACGGCTGAAGGTGCCGTATTCACCGGCCAACTGACGGTCGATGAACACAGCGCAACCGGCGTCTTTACCGCTCACGCTCAGTTCATCGGCCGGAATCAGGCGCGCGACGATGGCTTCGACAGCCGTGGCCTCGGCAGCACTGAAGAACTGCCAGCCTGGCGTGTCGTAGTGCATTGGACCGTTGTGGTCAAAAGGCACCCATTGCGGAACACCGACGACGGTGGCGGCCTTGGCCGTAGCCGCTGCACCCACGGCCAGCGATGCGGCTGAGGACTTCAGCAACTGCCGGCGGGTGAAGCCTTTGGATTTCTCTGTCATTCAGGGCTCCTTGCGAACGCACCCGTCCAGGGACCGTGAAGGAGCAAGGATCCAGAGGCGGGCGGCGTTAGACATGTATTCACGGTTTTCACGACAGCGCGAGGCATCGGACAGTCGTCTATAGGGCGAGGGTGTGACATTAGGTCTCTGGCAAGCCCGCGAGCGAAAGGCGCACGCTAGGCGGGGAACTGCCATGACCGATAGCCATCTTTTCCACGCAATCTGCAATCATAGATGTGTTACAGCCTGTTGCATCCTCCGAAATCGGTAAATCACTGTTACCGATCGGGTAACAGTGTGTCTGGTTATTTGCGTGCTCGCTGAGCCGGATGACTTCACAGCGCAGATATCCATGATTGCCAGGAGGGCTGATCCTGTGCGGATTGTCTGTACTGAAGCAAAAGGCTAAAAAATCATGATCCATCTGCTACGTCTGAGGGATGACGATCTGCACCGGTCGCCGAGCGGGGATTGCATTGAATTGCGGTAATAGTTTTTCAATGCAGAGGGCTTCATGGGGTGACCTTAGCGTTGCCAGCCCTTGGTCGCTTTTCCTCCAACATGACAGGATTTTCATGAAGTTCGGCCCATGAAAGAAGGCGCTTCTTGGTATCGTGCACGCCATTTGCGTTCAGACAATCTTCACCGGACGCTGTCTGTGCCGTTCATCTGTTCACCGAGTAGCTGCAGAAATGCCTGATCCCATACCCCTCAAGGACCATGAGAAAGAGACGCGTCTGGTCAACAAGCGGTTGATCGCCTGTGCTGTGTTCGTGGCCATCCTCAGCATCGCGCTGGTCTGCCGGATGTATTTCCTGCAGGTCACCGAATACGCCTATCACTCGACGATTTCCGAAAATAACCGCGTCCATGTGCTGCCCATTCCCCCGGAACGTGGACTGATCTACGACCGAAACGGCGTGATCCTTGCCGATAACCGGCCCAGCTTCAACCTGACCATGACCCGCGAACGGGCCGGGGACTGGCACGCGGTCATCGACACCCTGATGCAGATCCTCAGCCTGCCGGACGAAGACCGCATCATCTTCGACAAGGCGATGAAGAACTCGCCGCACCGTTTCGTGCCGGTCACGCTGTTATACGAACTCACCGAAGAGCAGATCGCTTTGCTGGCGGTGAACCAGTTCCGCTTGCCGGGGCTGGACGTCGAGGCGCAGTTCGTCCGGCATTACCCGCTGGCCGAGCATTTTGCTCATTCCATCGGCTATGTCGGGCGTATCAACGAAAAAGAAGCGACCCAGCTGGATCAAGTGGAGTACCGGGGCACCCAGTCGATCGGCAAGACCGGTATCGAGCGGTTCTATGAGAGCGAACTGCATGGCCATGTGGGCTATGAAGAAGTGGAAACCAACGCCCAGGGCCGTGTGCTGCGCGTGCTCAAGCACACCGATCCAGTGGCGGGTAAAAACATCACCCTGACCCTGGACGTGAAGTTGCAGGAGGCGGCCGAAGCTGCGCTCGGTGACCGTCGCGGTTCAGTGGTGGCGATCGACCCGGCCACCGGCGAAGTGCTGGCGATGGTCAGCAAACCCAGTTTCGACCCGAACCTGTTCGTGACCGGCATCAGTTTCAAGGAGTATTCGGCGCTGCGTGATTCGGTCGACCGTCCGCTGTTCAACCGCGTGCTGCGCGGGTTGTATGCGCCGGGCTCGACGATCAAGCCGGAAGTGGCGATCGCCGGGCTGGACAGCGGGATCATCACGCCCTCGACCCGGGTGTTCGACCCGGGGTATTTCCAGTTGCCGGATTTCGATCACAAATACCGCAACTGGAACCACAGCGGTGATGGCTGGGTGGACCTGAATGCCGCGATCATGCGTTCCAACGACACGTATTTCTATGACCTCGCTCATAAGCTTGGCATCGACCGTTTGCACGATTACCTGACCATGTTCGGGCTCGGGCAGAAGGTTTCGCTGGACATGTTCGAAGAGTCCCCCGGACTGATGCCGTCCAAGGAATGGAAGCGCATCACCCGGCGTCAGGCGTGGTTTCCGGGAGAAACGGTGATTCTCGGGATCGGTCAGGGCTACATGCAGGTCACGCCGTTGCAGCTGGCGCAGGCCACGACGTTGATTGCCAACAAAGGCGTGTGGAACCGGCCGCACCTGGCGAAGGAGATCGGCGGGGTCGCCCCGGTGGACGAGCACCCGATGCCGAACATCGTCCTGCGGGATCCTCATGAATGGGATCAGGTGAACAACGGCATGCAATCGGTGATGCACGACCCGCGCGGCATTGCACGTGCCGCCGCGCAGGGCGCGCAATACCGTATCGCTGGCAAGAGTGGTACCGCTCAGGTGGTCGCCATCAAGCAGGGCGAACGTTACAACCGCGAAAAGACGCTGGAGCGCCATCGCGACAACGCCTTGTTCGTCGGCTTTGCGCCCGCCGCCAACCCGAAGATCGCCGTCGCGGTCATGATTGAAAACGGCGAGGCGGGCGGTCGCGTGGCAGGTCCGGTCGTGCGGCAGATCCTCGACGCCTGGTTGCTGGATCAGGACGGTCACCTCAAGCAGCAGTATGCGACGCCCGCTGCCGCGCCGGTCAATCCGAAAGTGCAGATCGCCGCGCCGAGCAAGGCCGTGGTGCAGCCGCCGGTGTGAGAGGGGCGAGGCGTTCGGCTGACTGCTTTTCATGGTTTCTGTGAGCGTGCTCACGAAGAGCCCGGTTTGCCCGATGTATTCACGTTGCCAGGAATTCAGCCTTCGTGAGCACGCTCACTCCCACAGGTTTCGGTGTCGTCGACCCATCGCGTACTGCTCGCAGAGCGCACATTCTGACAAGCACTGAACTGTGACCGGTGCTACAGGTCGATTTGAAACGGCGCGCGATGTCGGCTTTCGCATCGTGCGTATCTTTTGACTCGACAAGGAACCTGCCCCATGTCCAGCAGAACCATCGCCGACTACCTCGCGCAAACCCTCGCCGCAGCCGGCGTCTCGAAAATCTGGGGCGTCAGCGGCGACAGCCTGAACGGTCTGACCGACAGTCTGGAGCGGTTGGGCAAGATCAAGTGGATGCACACTCGCCATGAAGAGGTTGCAGCGTTTGCGGCCGGCGCCGAGGCGGCGTCCACCGGCCAGTTGGCGGTGTGCGCCGGGAGCTGTGGGCCGGGTAATCTGCACTTGATCAACGGCCTTTATGACTGCCATCGCAGTCGCGTACCGGTGCTGGCCATCGCCGCGCAGATTCCGTCGTCGGAAATCGGCCTGAACTACTTTCAGGAAACCCATCCCACGGACCTGTTCAAGGAGTGCAGCCACTTCGTCGAAGCCGTCAGCAGCGCCGAGCAGTTTCCCCGTGTCCTGGAACGGGCCATGCGCGCCGCGATCAGCCAGCGGGGCGTCGCGGTGATCGTGATTCCGGGCGATGTCGCCTTGAGCGAGGCACCGGACGCCAAACCTGCATGGGTCGATCACACACCACCGCATGTCATTCCCACCGAGCACGATCTACAACGCTTGGTCGACATCCTCGATAAGTCAAAAGCCGTGACCATTCTCGCCGGCGCCGGGTGTGCCAACGCTCATGATCAGGTCGTGGCGCTGGCGGAAAAACTGTCGGCCCCCGTCGTCCATGCACTGCGCGGCAAGCAATACATCGAGTACGCCAACCCCTTCGATGTCGGCATGACCGGTTTGATCGGCTTCAGCTCTGGCTACCACGCGATGATGGCCTGCGACACGCTGGTGATCCTCGGCAGCAGCTTCCCGTACCGGAATTTCTACCCGGAAAAAGCCAACATCGTTCAGATTGATATCGACCCTGCGGCGCTCGGCCGACGCGTGCCGCTGACCTTGGGGCTGGCGGGCGGCATCGCCGAAACCCTCGTCGCGCTGCTGCCACGGCTCAAGACGCACACCGATCGCAAGTTTCTGGACAAGGCGCTGGATCACTACGCCAAGGCGCGTGAAGAGCTGGACGAACTGGCCACGCCGTCTGCCCACGGCGAGCCGATTCATCCGCAATACCTGACGCGCATGGTCGATGCCTATGCCGATCCGGACGCGATCTTTACCGTCGATGTTGGCACACCGACGCTGTGGGCCGCGCGCTACCTGACCATGAACGGCCAGCGTTCGTTGTTGGGTTCGTTCAACCACGGTTCCATGGCCAATGCCATGCCCCAGGCGTTGGGTGCAAAAGCCGCGTACCCGCAACGCCAGGTGGTGGCACTGTGCGGTGACGGTGGCCTGTCGATGCTGATGGGCGACCTGCTGAGCATTCGCCAGCTCAACCTGCCGATCAAGATCGTGGTCTTTAACAACAGCTCGCTCGGGTTCGTCGCGATGGAGATGCAGGCCAGCGGTTATGTGCCGCACGACACCGATCTGCACAGCACCAGTTTCGCCAACATCGCCATCGGCGCGGGCATTCTGGGCATTCGCGTGGAAGACTCGGCGGATCTGCCGAACGCCCTGAAAAAAGCGTTCGAACATCCGGGGCCTGTGCTGGTGGATGTGGTCACCGCCAAACAGGAATTGGGCCTGCCACCGAAGATCAAACTGGCCCAGGCCAAGGGCTTCAGTTTGTTCATGCTCAAGGCTGTGATGAGCGGCAAGGCTGACCAGGTGCTGGAACTGGCGAAGACCAATTTCCGGTAAGCGTCATCCTCCTGTAGGAGCGTGGCTTGTCCCGCGATCGGCCGGGAACCGGCCGTAGGTTCGGTAAACGCGGCGTTAGAGATACGATATGTGTGAGCGTTTGCAACGACTCCGTCGCCGATCGCGGGACAAGCCACGTTCCTACAGATGAGCGTTCCAGAGGTGTTTTTGCCCAAAAAAAGCGCATTTTGCGTCCCGCTCGCACCAGCCTGAAACGCAAAAAATCCCTTCCGAAATCTCCTGAAAAAAATCATTGTGCCACCTCGAAACGCGATGTTATGTTGGTAACATCCTGTCTAAAAATGACTTCCTAATAACATTTTTCGACTGTCTTCAATACTGTTTCAAGCGGGATATTCATGGCCAAGAGTTCTTTCCTCGATGCGCTGGAGCAGCGGTTCAGCGACTTGACGCCGACCGGCAAACGTATCGCCGGGTATCTGTTGGCCAATCCCCAGAAGCTGCCGTTCGAGACTGCCGACAGCATCGCCCAGCAAACGGGCACCACCGGAATTTCGGTGGGCCGGTTCCTGCGCTCACTGGGTTATCGCAACATTGACGACGTCAAACAGAGTCTGCGCGGCGACAGCGTCAGCCCGTGGGTGATCACCGACCGTCTCGGGGCCTTTCGCGAAGAAAGCACCCATGGCGATGCCCTGGAGCGCTCGATGAACCGGGAGCTCGAAGCCATCCAGCGCGTCTACGCCTTGGCCCGCAGCGAGACCTTCGCGCGCATCGTCGAGCGTCTGTGCAGCGCCGATGCCGTGTTCATCGTCGGTATCCAGACCACGCGGGGGATTCTCAATGCCTTCTTTTCGCACCTCGAATACATCCGGCCCAAGGTTTACTACGTCGACGGCCTGTCCGGCACCTATGCCGAATCGCTCAACTCGCAGTTCGACAATCCTTATGCGGTGATCGCTGACTTTCGCACCTACTCGGCCGTCACCCGAACGTTCTGCGAAGTGGCGCACCAGCAGGGTCTGGCGCTGGCATTCATCACCGATTTCCATTGTCCATGGGCGCGGGATTACCCGACCGACCTGCTGCAGCTGAATTCTGATGTCGGCCAGTTCTGGGATTCGCTGGCGCCGTTGACCTGCCTCTTCAACCTGATGGTGTCTGCGGTGGCCGAGAAGTATGGCGACCGGCTCGATCAGCGCCTGGCAAAGAACCGCGAACTGCAACAACTGTTCGGGCAGTTCGAATAGCCCGATGGCTTGATTGAAAAAAGCGCCGTAGGCGTGATGAACCGTATGAACTGATCTGGAGAAGTGTTCACGTGAATAGCCCCCTCGTCGAAGTCGATGCCCAGGCGCTGCAGGTCGAAGTCGACCTGATCTACGCTGGCGTCGACAACCTGGCCGGCAAGCAGATTTATCAGGATCCGCGCTGCCTGTTGCACCGCGACGCCGAAGCCTGCCTGCGCAAGGCCAGCCGACTGGCGCGTCAGGCCGGGCTGACCCTGCGCATTTTCGATGCCTACCGTCCGCCGTACGCGCAATACCTGCTCTGGGAAGCGCTGCCCAACCCTGAATACGTGCGTGATCCGAGCCTCGGTTCTCATCACTCCCGGGGTGTGGCGGTCGATCTGACGCTGATCGATGTCTCGGGTCAGGCGCTGGACATGGGCACAGGCTTCGATGACATGCGCGACCATTCTCACCAGTTCTTTGCCGACCTGCCCGCCGACGTGCAGCGTAATCGCCTGTTGCTGGTGGGGATCATGCTGGCCGCCGGGTTCACCTACATCGACAGCGAGTGGTGGCACTACGAGCTGCCGGGCGCCGACGGTTATCCGCTGATCGACGACGGATCGATTCGCCCGGCTCACTGACCGAGACAATGCTGACACCTGACCGGGACGCGCATGAATCCCGGCTGAATCTGGTGACGACCTGGCTCGCAAGAGCAGGGCGCCCCCTGTCGAAGCCCGCAAGCTTCGAGCTTTAACTGCCCGGTATAGCACCCACAACAAACCTGACGAACTTCCACACATCGAATGATCAAGGAACCGGCATGAAATCAATCGTTACCTCACTGGCCATCCCACGCACGCTGGCGATGGCCGTCCTCTGCACCGCCATGGGCCTGGGTGCCTGGCAGTCGGCAAGCGCAGCCGTGCCTCAGGACACCCTGATGATCGGCAAACCGTCCGATCCGCAGACCCTCGACCCGGCCGTGACCATCGACAACAACGACTGGACCGTGACTTATCCCGCCTACCAGCGGCTAGTGACCTACAAAGTCGAGAACGGTAAAGGCAGCACGGAAGTCATGGGCGAATTGGCCAGCAGCTGGTCGACCTCGGCGGACAACCTGACGTGGGAATTCAAGCTCAAGCCCGGCAACAAGTTCGATGACGGCGCCGACGTGAACGCCGAGGCGGTGAAGTTCTCGTTTGATCGGGTGATGAAGCTCAAGCAAGGGCCGTCCGGTGCATTTCCAGATGACATGACGGTGTCGGTGGTCGATCCGCTCACGGTGAAATTCACGCTCAAAGCGCCGTATGCACCGTTCCTCTCGACCTTGGCACACAACGGCGCGGCGATCATCAACCCGGATGTTGCCAGGAAAAGCGAAGGTGCCGAAGCCTATCTGTCTAACCACACCGCCGGTTCGGGTGCGTTCAAGCTGGTCAACTGGCAGAAGGGCCAGACCCTGACCATGGAGCAGAACAGCTACTACGCCGGTCCCAAGCCGACCCTGAAAAAGGTCGTGGTGAAGATCATCGGTGAGGCCTCCGTGCGTCGACTGCAACTGGAACACGGCGATCTGGACATCATCGAGGACATGCCCGAAGACCAGCTCGAAGCACTGGCGAAGAAATCCGGCATCGTGGTGGGCGACTATCCCTCACTGCGTGTCACGTTGCTCTACTTGAACACCCAGAAAGCGCCGATGAACAACCCTGATGCACGTCGCGCCATCGTCGAGTCGCTCGATTATGACGGCATCATCAACGGCATTCTCAAAGGCAAGGCCAAGCCACTGAACGGACCGATCCCTCAGGGTATGTGGGCGTACGACGAGAAGCAGCCTGCGTTCAAACAGGACATGACCAAGGCGAAGGAAGACCTGGCCAAAGTCTCGCCGAAGATCAGCAACCTGACCTTCATGTACTCCGACAAGGACCCGAACTGGGAGCCGATCGGTCTGACGCTGCAAGCCGGTCTGCAGTCTCTGGGCGTGAATCTGAAAATGGAGAAGCTGGCCAACGCAAGCATGCGTGAACGTCTGGGCACCGGCGACTTCGACATTGCCATCGGATCCTGGAGCCCGGATTTCGCCGATCCCTACATGTTTATGAACTTCTTCTTCGATTCGAAGCTGAAAGGGCTGGCGGGCAACCGTTCGTTCTACGACAACCCGGCGGTGGACAAGCTGATCCGCGAGTCGGCGACCACCAACGACATGGCCAAACGCACCGAGCTGTACCAACAGGCACAAAAGATCGTGCTCAACGACAACGTGTACGCCTATCTCTACCAGAAGGCCTACACCTTGCCGATGAGCGAGAAGGTCAAGGGCTACGTGTTCAACCCGATGCTGGAACAAGTGTTCAACATCGGCACGATCACCAAGTAAGCCGTCGTTGTTTTACACGGCCCCGCAGGCAGTGCGGAGCCGTGTCAAGGCTGTGTCCGCGAGCTAATTCGCGTTGTCGATTGAATGCGTGACCGAGGTGCCTGATGGCCTTCCTGAATATTTTGCGAAAACGCCTGGGCGGCCTGCTGCTGGTGGTGTTCGGCGTTTCCCTGATTACCTTTTCCATCTCCCACTTGATTCCGGGCGACCCGGCGCGTCTCATCGCCGGCGACCGTGCCACCGATGCGATTGTCGAGAACATTCGCCATCAGCTGGGATTGGACTTGCCGCTGTACCACCAATACGGCCGCTACATGCTCGACCTGTTGCATGGCGACCTGGGCACGTCCATCCGCACCCATCGTCCGGTGCTGGAAGACCTGCAAGCGTTCTTCCCGGCGACGCTCGAGCTGGCGCTGGCGGCGTTGACCCTGTCGATTCTGGTCGGGGTGCCGCTGGGCGTGTTGTCGGCGGTTTACCACAACCGCTTCATCGATCAGGTGGCGCGAACCCTGGCGGTCACCGGGATTTCTACCCCGGCGTTCTGGCTCGGGCTGGGACTGATCGTGCTGTTCTACGGACATTTAAACTGGCTACCCGGCAGTGGACGGATTGACGAAGGTCTCGATCCGCCGCCGACGGTGACCGGTTTTTACCTGATCGACACCTTGCTGGCGGGGAATACCGGTCTGTTCTTCAACGCCGTCCAGCACTTGATCCTGCCTGCGATCACATTGGGCTTCGTCAACCTTGGCGTAGTGGCCCGGCAGATTCGCTCGGCGATGCTCGATCAACTGGGAGAGGACTACATCCGGACGGCGCGGGCCTATGGGTTGTCGAAGTGGGCGGTGATCCTGCGCCATGCGCTGCCCAATGCCTTGATTCCTTCGGTGACCGTACTGGGCCTGACCCTGGGTGATCTGCTGTACGGCGCGGTCCTTACCGAAACCGTGTTCGCGTGGCCCGGCATGGGCGCGTACGTGGTCAAGTCGATCCAGTCGCTGGATTTCCCGGCGGTCATGGGCTTCGCGATTCTGGTGTCTTTCATTTATGTACTGCTGAACATGGCGATCGATCTGGTGTACCGGCTGATCGACCCACGCATCGGCGAGGTCAATTGACATGTCCACTCCACTCACTGCGCCGGTCGTGGCGCCGCTGCCCAAGGCTTCGCGCTGGCAGGACAAATTCGCGTATCTGGCCCATCAGGTGCGGCGCAGCCCGCTGACCATGGCCGGGTTGTTGATCACCCTGATGGTGCTGCTGTGCATGGTCTTCGCGCCCTGGCTGGCGTCCCATGATCCCAACGCGCTCAACCTGACCCAGCGTCTGGCGGCGCCTTCTGCCGCGCACTGGTTCGGCACTGACGAAGTGGGTCGCGACTTGTTCAGCCGGGTCTTGTACGGCAGCCGTCAATCCGTGGGGGTCGGACTGTTCGTGGCGTTCGCTTCCTGTTTCGCGGGCGGTTTGCTGGGCTGCATGTCCGGGATCATCGGCGGGCGCTTCGACAGCCTGATCATGCGCCTGATGGACATCATGCTGTCGGTGCCGTCGCTGGTGCTGATCATGGCGCTGGCGGCGGCGCTGGGCCCGAGCCTGTTCAACGCGATGCTGGCAATTACCTTGGTGAGAATTCCATTTTACGTGCGACTGGCGCGGGGTCAGGCCCTGAGCATCCGTCAGATGGGCTACGTCAAAGCCGCCGAAACCTTTGGCGCGGGGCGCTGGCACATGGTGCTCTGGCATGTGGCGCGCAACGCCATGCCGCCGTTATTGGTGCAGCTCAGTCTGGACATCGGCAGCGCCATTCTCATGGCCTCGGCCTTGGGGTTCATTGGTCTGGGTGCGCAACAGCCCACTGCCGAGTGGGGGGCGATGGTCGCCACTGGTCGCAATTACATCCTGGATCAGTGGTGGTATTCGACCTTTCCCGGTGTGGCGATTCTGATTACCGCCACCGGCTTCAACCTTCTGGGCGACGGCGTACGCGACCTGCTCGACCCACGCCAGCAGGGGAAATGACCATGCACGCACAAGCCTCTAATCCCGTTGTCGACACCGCGCCGGTATTGACTATCGACAACCTGAGCATCGAGTTCCCGGCGTACAAGAGCACGGTCAAGGCGCTCAATGGCGTGTCATTGCACGTCAATCCCGGTGAGATTGTCGGGGTGATCGGTGAGTCCGGTTCCGGTAAGTCAGTCACCGCAATGCTTAGCCTGCGGCTGTTGCCTGAACGCGCTTATCAAGTGAAGAGCGGCAGCCTGAGCATCCTCGGCCGCGACATGCTCACCGCCAGGGAAAAAGACCTGCTGAAGGTCCGTGGCCGCGACGCCGCGATGATCTTTCAGGAACCGATGACCGCGCTCAATCCAACGCGGCGTATCGGCCGGCAGATGCTGGATGTGATCATTCATCACCAGCAACTGAGCAAGACCGACGCCCGCGCGAAAGCCATTGCGTTGCTACGCGACATGCACATCGCCGATCCCGAGCAGGTGATGAACAGCTACCCGTTCGAGCTATCCGGCGGCATGCGTCAGCGGGTGATGATCGCCTTGGCGTTCTCCTGCGATCCACAGTTGTTGATTGCCGATGAACCGACCACGGCGCTGGACGTGACCGTGCAGCGGCAGGTGTTGCTGTTGCTGCGCGAGAAGGCGCGCGAACGGGGCACGGCGATTATGCTGATCACCCACGATATGGCACTGGTGTCGCAGTTCTGCGACCGGGTGTACGTGATGTACACCGGTGCGGTGGTGGAGCAGGGCGTGACCTCACAGGTCATGGCCGACCCTCGTCATCCCTACACTCAAGGGCTGCTTAGCGGGTTGCCGGAACAGGTCGAACCGGGTCAGGACCTGACGACCATTCCCGGTCAGGTGCCGAATCTGTCGGCCTTGCCTGAGGGCTGTACCTTCCGAGACCGCTGCGCCTATGCCATGCCAAAGTGCCTGCAACGTCCGCCCATGCAGGTCATCGATGCCGTTGCTGATCGCAAGAGCGCTTGCTGGTTGACCGAGCCGTCCCATTCATCAGCGCAGGAGATGCCATCATGATCCGTGCAGCGCTCAAATCACTGCCTGACGAACACCCGATCATTCTGGGGCTTGAAGACGTGCGCGTGCATTACCCCATGGGCAAGGATTGGCTTGGCCGCCCCAAAGCCCTGGCCCACGCCTTGAATGGCATCGACCTGCAGGTGCGGGCCGGAGAAACCCTGGGCGTGGTGGGAGAGTCGGGGTGTGGCAAGAGCACATTGGCGCAGTTGCTGATGGGCCTGATCAAGCCGACGTCGGGCAAGCTTGAGTGGATTTACAACAACGCCAAGGAACGCAGCAGCAACGTGCAGATCGTGTTTCAGGACCCGCAATCGTCCCTCGATCCGCGCCTGCCGGTGTGGAAGGTGATCACCGAGCCGTTGTTCGTCCAGCGTTCGGCACCGCGTCGGGACATGCGCGACATCGCTGCCAATGTGGCTTCTCAGGTCGGGATCCGTACGGAGTACATGGACCGTTTTCCCCATCAGTTTTCCGGTGGTCAACGGCAGCGCATCGCGATCGCCAGGGCGCTGTCGTCGAACCCGGACATCATCGTCCTCGACGAGCCGACCTCGGCGCTGGATATCTCGGTGCAGGCGCAGATCCTCAATCTGCTCGCCGAGCTGCAACGCAGTCGTGACCTGACCTACATCCTGATCTCTCACAACGTCTCGGTGGTGCGGCATATGGCCGACCGGGTCGCGGTGATGTACCTGGGGCAGATCGTCGAACTGGGCAGCGCCGCCGAGGTGCTGGAACGCCCGCGTCATCCCTACACCCAGCTGCTGCTGGACGCCGTGCCGCGACTGGGTGTGCCGGTGGACGACGCGCAAGTTTCCGCACCCACCGAATTGCCGGGCAACCGCAACCTGCCGACCGGGTGTTTCTTTCGCGACCGCTGCCCTAAAGCGACGGCAGGATGCGACACCCCACAACAGTTGCTGCCTGCCAAAGCGGCGGCGGGCGGGGAGTGGGTGAGGTGTCATTTGCAGTCGGTTTGAGCCAGGCACCCACGAAACAATCGCTGCAGCGGCAGTTGCCGATTCGCATGGCGCATCACTAACGCCAGCTCGCGGTAGAACGTCAGCGCGCCCAGTTCGATGATCCGGATGTGGGGCGCGCGTTCCAGCCACAAACCTGCTCGGGGCACGAGCGACACGCCGAGTCCGGCCTCGACCATGCGCACAATGGCGTCGACTTCGTCCAGCTCAAGGCCCGGCCGTGTTTCTATCTTCTGCTCGCGCAGGAAGCGCGTCACCTGACGGCCGCCGAACGAGTGGCGGTCGTACCGCACGAAGCGGTTCTCGCGAAGCAGTTGAAGCGGATCGTCACCTTTTATATGCACAGGTGCGATCAGCACGAACGGCTCACGTTCGATGACTTCCAGTGACAGCTCCTTGGGCAGTGAGAAGGGCGGCCGGATCAGGATCGCCAAGTCGATCTCCCCGGCATCCACGCTGTTTAGCAAGGTCTGCGAAACGCCCGGCACCACTTTGGCCTCGACCGTGGGCGCCTGGGTATTGAGTTGCACCAATGCGGCGGGCAACAAGCCGGTTTGCACCGTGGCGATGGCCCCGATCACCAACTCGCCAAAATAGCCGCTGTCGGCTGTCGGCGTGGCCATGCGTTCATACAGCTCGACGATTTCCCGCGCCATCGGCAATGCGCGTTGACCGGCCGCGTTAAGGGTGGCACTACGGCCGCTGCGATCGAACAGCGGGGTACCGAGCGATTTTTCCAGCGTGCGGATCTGCGCGCTGACGGCCGATTGGGTCAGGCCTATCTGGTTGCCCGCCGCCACAAAAGTGCCCAGGCGCTCGACGGTGAGGAAGGTCTTCAACTCGCGAATCATGGTTGCCCACTGATCAAAATAATTGTGGCTCGGTGCGAAAATTATGATCTTTCAATCAACGATTCAATGGGTAAAGATGACCGCATCCCAAAAAGAGGAAGTTGACCGTGACCGCTACCCCTCAGAAACTCTCGCCATTCCACCTCGCCATTCCGGTTTATGACCTCGCCGCCGCCCGGCATTTCTACGCCAACGTGTTCAATCTGCCGGAGGGTCGCTCCAGCGATCACTGGGTGGATTTCGATTTCTTCGGCCATCAACTGGTGATCCACGAACATCCGAAAACGGATTCTCAAGCCCATGCGGGCACCAACGCGGTGGATGGCCATGATGTGCCGGTGCCGCATTTCGGCGTGGTGTTGGGCTGGGAAGAATGGGAAGCGCTGGCGGACCGGTTGCAGGGTCAGGGCGTGAAGTTCGTGATCGAGCCTTACGTGCGCTTCAAGGGGCAGGTCGGGGAGCAGGCAACGATGTTCCTGTTCGACCCTTGCGGCAACGCGCTGGAGTTCAAAGCGTTCAAGGACATCGGGCAGTTGTTTGCGAAATAACGGCGTGCGTGTTGGCCCCCGACACGCCGCACATTAATTGCAGTAGCGCACTTGCCCGTGATTGCAGAGTGTCGGTGATTAAATTCGTCTCAAACACACCGCAATCGCGGGCAAGTGCGCGCCTACAGATTATCAGCGTAACGCAATCATCAGATCCCGCTTTAAACACCGTTAGACGGATGTTTAAACATCTATTATCCCTATAAGTACTGCGTGATTAGTGCCCTCGACGACCGGCATTAAACTCTGCCCTCCAGCGGCCGAAGTATATTTCAGGCCGCGTCTTCCCTTTCTTCGCATAACCCCGTACAAAGCGCGGCGCGCGCCTGATCGGCTACGCATTCACGTCGCTGTCATTCTTGGTTATGGACACAATCGTATGATCAATCGTCTGGGTTTCAGCAGAAAGATCCTGCTGGCCGCTGCACTAATAGTTGTTGTTGCTTTCTCGTGCTTCATACTGGTGAACGATTTTCGTCAGCGGGAAACGTTAAAGAACAACGTAGACGCAGAGTTGCAACAACTGGGTAGTCTGACCACGCAGAACATTCAAACCTGGCTGGACAGTCGCACTCAGCTTTTGTATTCCATGGCTCAGCAGATTGCCGCCGACGGCCCGGCACCCAGCAGTTTGCAACGTATCGTCGGCCTGCCGGTGTACCCGGACAATTTTCAGCTCAGTTACTTCGGCGGCAAAGATGGCCTGATGTTCTCGGTGCCGGCCGGTAACCGCGCGGCCGACTACGACCCCCGTGCTCGCGGCTGGTACAAGGCGGCCGACGCCGCGCAGGGCACCATTGTCACCGAGCCTTACATTGCGGCCTCATCCGGCAAGCTGGTGGTGACGCTGGCCACGCCGGTCCGTCAGCAAGGGCAGATGATCGGCGTCGCGGGCGCGGACATCTCGCTGGACGTCATCAGCAAGACCATTAACTCGCTGAATTTCGGCGGCCACGGTTATGCCTATATCGTCAGCGCCGATGGCAAGATCCTGATCCACCCGGACAGCAAGTTGATCCTCAAGAACGTCAGTGAGGCCTACCCGAGCGGGGCGCCGAAGATCGCGCCAGGCGTGGCTGAAATCGAATCCGGCGGCAAGGCGCAGTTCATTTCGTTCACCAAGGTTGAGGGCCTGTCTTCGGCCAACTGGTACGTCGCGCTGGTGCTGGACCGTGACGCGGCATACTCGATGCTCAGTGAGTTCCGTTCTTCGGCGATCACGGCGATGGTCATCGCGGTGGCAATCATCATTCTGCTGCTGGGCCTGTTGATCCGCGTGCTGATGCAGCCACTGCACCAGATGGGCCGCGCCATGCAGGACATCGCAGACGGCGAAGGCGATCTGACCAAGCGTCTGTCGATCGTCTCGCAGGACGAATTCGGTGCGCTGGCGCAGTCGTTCAACCGCTTCGTCGAGCGTATTCATGGTTCGATCCGTGAGGTGGCGTCCACCGCCGGGCAAT
The DNA here is from genome assembly GCF_900110765.1 of Pseudomonas sp. NFACC02. Classification (GTDB taxonomy): domain Bacteria; phylum Pseudomonadota; class Gammaproteobacteria; order Pseudomonadales; family Pseudomonadaceae; genus Aquipseudomonas. The sequence goes on along the minus strand of NZ_FOEO01000001.1, from coordinate 407,457 downwards.
TGGGTGAAGTGGCAGCCCGCGTCGTGGGCGCTTCCAACTCATCGATGAGCAACTCCGACCAACAAGCCAGCCGCACCAGCAGTGTGGCCGCGGCGATCAATCAGCTCGGTGCCGCCGCCCAGGAAATCGCTCAGAACGCCGCGATGGCGTCGCAGCATTCCAGCGAAGCCACACAGCTGGCCAGCGAAGGTCAGGGTGTCGTGACACAGACGATCCAGGCGATGGATCAGTTGTCGGAAAAGATCAGCGAGTCGTGCGCGAATATCGAAACGCTGAATAACAAGACCGCCAACATCGGTCAGATTCTCGAAGTGATCACCGGCATCTCACAACAGACCAACCTGCTGGCGCTCAACGCGGCCATCGAAGCGGCGCGGGCGGGCGAGGCGGGTCGTGGTTTCGCGGTGGTGGCGGACGAAGTGCGTAATCTGGCGCACAGGACGCAGGATTCCGCCCAGCAAGTGCAGGGCATGATCGAAGAGCTGCAGGTCGGGGCGCGCGATGCCGTGGCGAATATGACCGAAAGCCAGCGCCAGAGCGAAAGCAGCGTGACCATCGCCAACCAGGCCGGAGAGCGTCTGAACAGCGTCACCCGGCGCATCGGTGAAATCGACGGCATGAACCAGTCGGTGGCGACCGCGACCGAAGAACAGACCGCCGTGGTCGAGTCGATCAACGTCGACATCACCGAGATCAACACCCTGAACCAAGAAGGCGTGGACAACCTGAAGTCAACGCTGGACGCCTGTGCCCACCTTGAGCATCAGGCCGCACGGTTGCAGCATCTGGTGGGGACGTTCCGGATCTGAGATACACCGCGTTCGTTCGATTGCGGTCCAGATCCTCGTCACCTCGGACGGCTCCTACAGGGATCGTGGCGCCGCGATGCTTCGCGGCGTACACCCAACCTGTGGGAGCGAGCTTGCTCGCGAAAGCACTCTGTCTGTGAATTTATAAATTGGCTCACGGCCATCGCGGGCAAGCGCGCTCCTGCAGTCGTTCGACTTGTCTAGCCAGCACCCCGCACAGACCGCTGTCTTCGGCAAACATGTCGACAAAATCCGCAAATTCCCCCGCATCAAATAGTCAACGAACTGTTATCTCGCGGTCACAGACGGGTCATTGAACTGCCATACGCGCTCTCTAATGTCATTCGCACCGAACGCGGCCAGGGATGGGCTGAACGGTCGAACATTCACCTCGGCAGGACGCCGCCATCACAGACAGAGAAGCCCATGACAGCCGCCATCCATGTCGACCGCTTGAACAAGACATTTGCTCGCAAGACCGCTCTGGTTGACCTCGCATTGTCTATACAACCCGGGGAAATGGTCGCGCTGATCGGCGCTTCCGGTTCGGGAAAGTCCACGCTGTTGCGCCATCTCGCAGGCCTGGCGTGCTGCGATCGCAGTAACGGCGGCAGCGTCCGGGTTCTGGGCCGTGAAGTGCAGGCCTCGGGCCGACTCAATGGCAAGGTCCGCCGACTGCGTGCCGACATCGGTTACATCTTCCAGCAGTTCAATCTGGTTAACCGCCTCAGTGTGCTGGACAACGTCCTGCTCGGTTGCCTGGGCCGCATGCCGCGCTGGCGTGGCAGCCTGGCACTCTTCAACGCCGAGGAAAAGGCCCGCGCGATGGCCAATCTGGCCCGCGTCGGTCTGGCCGATCTGGCTCACCAGCGTGCCTCGACCTTGTCGGGTGGTCAGCAGCAGCGCGTGGCGATTGCCCGGGCGCTGACGCAGCAAGCCGACGTCATTCTGGCGGACGAACCCATCGCTTCGCTGGATCCTGAGTCCGCCCGCAAGGTTATGGAGATTCTCGCCGACATCAATCGCCAGGACGGCAAGACCGTCGTCGTCACGCTGCATCAGGTGGACTACGCCGTGCGTTATTGCCCCCGCGCCGTGGCGCTTAAAGGTGGCCGCATCCACTTCGACGGTAACGGCGCCGACCTCAGCGGCCCGTTCCTCAACGACCTGTATGGCGCCGATGCCGACGCCAGTCTGATGTTCGCCGACAAGGGGCGTAACACGGGCCGACCGCCGCAACTGGCGCTGGCCCAAGCCTGACGGCTGCGCCGCTTCAACCACTCATCACACACCTCAATCACGTTCCAGGAGCTCTCCATGTTGAACCGTTTCGGTCGCGTGCTCGCGTCTGCCGCTGTGCTCGCCGGTTGCCTGATGGGCACCGCGCAGGCTGACGACAGCGCCATCAATTTCGGCATCATGTCCACCGAATCCTCGCAGAACCTGAAAAGCGTCTGGCAGCCGTTCCTCGACGACATGTCGAAAAAAACCGGTCTGAAAGTCAACGCCACTTTCGCTTCCGACTACGCCGGTCTGATCCAGGGCATGCGCTTCAACAAGGTCGACGTGGCCTGGCTGGGCAACAAGGCGGCCATGGAAGCCGTGGACCGTTCCGGCGGCGAAATCTTCGCCCAGACCGCAGCGGCCAACGGCGCGCCGGGCTACTGGAGCTTGATCATCGCGCGCAAGGACAGCCCGATCAATTCGGTCGAGGACATGCTCAAGCATGCCAAGGAACTGACCTTCGGCAACGGTGACCCGAACTCCACCTCGGGCTACCTCGTACCGGGCTACTACGTGTTCGCCAAGAACCACGTCGATGCGGCCACCGCCTTCAAACGCACGCTGAACTCGAGCCACGAGGTCAACGCCCTGAGCGTTGCCAAGGGCCAACTGGATGTCGCGACGTTCAACACCGAAAGCTGGGACCGTCTGGAAGTCACGCAGCCGGACAAGGCGGCCATGCTCAAGGTGATCTGGAAGTCGCCGATCATCCCGGCCGACCCGATGGTCTGGCGCAAGGGCATGGCCGATGAAACCAAGAACAAGATCCGCGAGTTCTTCGCCAACTATGGCGACACCGACGAAGAAAAGGCGGTGTTGAAAAACATGCAGATGGGCAAGTTCCTCAAGTCTTCGGATGACCAGTTGCTGACCATTCGCCAACTCGAACTGTTCAAGCAGAAGACCGAAACCATCGCCAGCACCACGCTCAGCGCCGACGAAAAGGCCAGCCGCCTGAAAGAGATCGACGCGGGCCTGACAAAGCTGCAGGACCGCATTTCGGAACTGGAAAAACAGAACACCGCCAAAGCGAGTTGATGTCACGGACGCGGCGCCTGTCTTGGGGCCTCAGGGTCAAGCAGTGCGCCGCGTCAGCCACGGCCGTTCATGCATTCGCAATCGGGAATTTTTATGACCGCTCACGCTGCTTACGTTGAAATCGCCGGCAAGCGCAGTTGGCCGCAATACCTGGGCTGGGGCCTGTTTCTCGCCGTCATGGCCTGGGCCTGGCACGGCGCCGAAATGAACCCCCTGGCGCTGTACCGCGACTCCGGGAACATGGCGACCTTCGCCGCTGACTTCTTCCCGCCTGACTTCCACGAATGGCGCGCCTACCTCAAGGAAATGGTCGTCACGGTCCACATCGCCCTGTGGGGTACGTTGCTGGCGATCGTCTGTTCGGTGCCGTTGGGCGTGCTGTGCGCCGACAACATCACCCCGTGGTGGATCCACCAACCGTTACGTCGGGTCATGGACGCGTTCCGCTCCATCAATGAAATGGTCTTCGCGATGTTGTTCGTCGTCGCCGTGGGCCTGGGCCCGTTCGCCGGTGTCCTGGCGTTGTGGATCAGCACCACCGGCGTGCTCGCCAAACTGTTCGCCGAGGCGGTGGAAGCCATCGATCCGGGCCCCGTCGAGGGGGTTCGCGCCACCGGTGCCAGTGCCCTGCAGGAAGTGATCTTCGGGGTGATCCCGCAGGTCATGCCGCTGTGGATCTCCTATGCCCTGTACCGATTCGAATCCAACGTGCGCTCGGCAACGGTCGTCGGCATGGTCGGCGCGGGCGGGATCGGCGTGATCCTCTGGGAAAACATCCGCGCCTTCCAGTTCACCCAGACCTGTTCGGTGCTGCTGGTGATCATCGTGGTGGTCAGCGTGATCGACATTTTCTCCCAACGCCTGCGCAAGCAGTTCATCTAATGCCAACGACAGGAGAGGGTGCGAACCCTTTTTTCAGCCATGCAGTTGTCTAGACAAGCCGAAGCTCTGCACCGTGAATCCCCGCAGCGGGAGCCTGTGTACCGCGAACTGGCGGACACTTTGCGCAGTGAATTGAACCGTTACATCGCAGGCGAGTTCCTGCCCGCCGAGACGCAACTGGCGGCACGCTTCGACGTCAACCGCCACACGGTGCGTCGGGCGATCGACGAACTGGTTCGCGAAGGCAGCCTGCTGCGCCGTCAGGGCAAGGGCACCCAGGTGTTGGGCCGTCCGCTGGTGTACCCGGTGGCGGCGGAAAGCGCGTACAGCCAGTCGCTGTCGGCGCAGGGCCATGGCGTCGAGGCCATCCTGCTGCAACGCCGCCAGTGTGTCGCGACCCGCGAGGAAGCCGAGCACCTGGGCCTCGAAGAACACGCGCCGTTGATCGAGCTGCAAACCCTGCGTCGTCTCGACGGCCAACCGGTGAGCCTGATTCGCCACCGTTACTGCGCCAGCCGCAGCGACCTGGTCGCCAATTACAAAAGCGGGTCGGTGCGCCAGTTTCTCGCGGCGCACGGCCTGCCGCTGAGCCGCACGTTCAGCCTCATCGGCGCACGCCTGCCCAGCCGTGAAGAGGCCAGCGTGTTGCTGATGCCGCGCCACCTGCCGGCGCTGACCGTGCTGACCCTTTCCCGCGATGCGGACGGCCACCCGGTGGAGATTGCCCATTCCACCAGCCGTTCCGACCGCTTTCAGTATCAGATCGTCACCTGATGGAGATGCCCTCGATGACTGCCACATCTGTTCCCGCTACCGCTCCCGAGCATGCTGCCCGTCAGCACTGGATCGGCGTGCTCTCGCGCACGCACCGCGCCGAGTTGCTGCCCCATGAAAACGCGTTGCGTGACGCCGAATACCAGCTGATTCGCGCCCCGGAAATCGGCATGACCCTGGTCCGTGGCCGCATGGGCGGCAGCGGGGCGCCGTTCAACGTCGGTGAGATGAGTGTGACGCGATGCGTCGTGCGCCTGGCCGATGGCCGCACCGGTTACAGCTATCTGGCGGGGCGCGACAAGGCCCATGCCGAACTGGCCGCACTGGCCGACGCGCATTTGCAAGGTGCCCAACAAGCTCACTGGATGCGTGAGCTGATTGAACCGCTGGCGCAGGCGCAAGCCGCGCGTCGGTCCCGACAACAAGCCGAAACCGCTGCGACCAAAGTGGAGTTCTTCACGCTGGTCAGAGGAGAAAACTGATGAGTGCGACCCTTTTACAGCCTGCCTTCGCCGACCCGGTGCTGGATGCCCAGCGCAGCTTCCGTGCAGCCCTCAAAGCCCTGGCCGGTCCTGGCGTGACGCAAAGCCTGCTGTCGGCGCAGACTCCGCCGCACCTTGAAGGCCTGGCATCGGCGAGCCATGCGCTGTGCCTCGCGCTGCTGGATATCGACACACCATTGTGGCTGGCACCTAAGTTCGACACCCAGGCGATTCGCGCCAACCTGACGTTTCATTGTGGCTGCCCGATCGTCAGCGACCGGCAGAACGCGCGCTTTGCCCTGCTGGACGATAGCCAGTTGCACGACCTCAGTGGCTTCGATCTGGGCAATGACCGTTATCCCGACCAGTCCTGCACGCTGCTGATTCAACTGCCGAGTCTGCAGGGCGGGCGTCAGGTCGCCCTGCGCGGTCCCGGCATCGAAAACCAGAACCACGTGAGCCTGCCGTTGCAGGAAGCGTTCTGGGAAGCGCGCGAAGCGCACAACGATTTCCCCCGTGGCCTCGACGTGTTTTTCCTCGCGGGCAGCGAACTCATGGGCTTGCCGCGCAGCACCCAGGTCGCGTTCAAGAACGGAGGTGCATGATGTACGTGGCCGTCAAGGGTGGCGAACAAGCCATCGACAATGCGCACAAACTGCTGGCTAAGAAACGCCGGGGCGACACGTCGGTCGCCGAACTGGCCGTCGAGCAAATCCGTCAGCAACTGCCGCTGGCCGTGGCCCGGGTCATGACCGAAGGGTCGCTGTACGACGAAGAACTCGCCGCGCTGGCGATCAAGCAGGCGGCCGGCGATCTGGTCGAAGCGATCTTTCTGCTGCGGGCTTATCGCACGACGCTGCCGCGTTTCAGCGCGAGCCTGCCGATCGACACCTCGTCGATGCAACTCAATCGTCGTCTGTCCGCGACCTTCAAGGACGTCCCGGGCGGGCAGTTGTTGGGGCCGACCTTCGACTACACCCACCGTCTGCTGGATTTCACCCTGTTGGCCGAGGGTGAATACCCAGGACCGCAAGGCAAGCAGGACGCTGCCGTCGAGGCCTGCCCCCGGGTGCTGGGTTTGTTGGCCAAGGAAGGGCTGATCAAGGAGGAGGCCGACACTGGCGCGTCGGTCGCGGACATCACTCGCGAACCGCTTGAATACCCAGCCAGTCGCGCCGAGCGCTTGCAGGCCCTGGCCCGTGGCGACGAGGGTTTTCTCCTGGCGTTGGGTTACTCGACACAGCGTGGCTACGGCCGTAATCACCCGTTTGCCGGCGAGATTCGGGTCGGTGAGGTGGAAGTCTGGATCGAGCCCGAAGAGCTGGGCTTCCCGATCTCCATCGGCGCCATCGAAGTCACCGAGTGCGAGATGGTCAACCAGTTCGTCGGTTCCGCCACAGAGCTGCCGCAATTCACCCGCGGTTATGGCCTGGCGTTCGGTCACGCCGAGCGCAAGGCGATGGGCATGGCGCTGGTGGACCGTTCGCTGCGTGCCGGTGAGTACGCCGAAGAAATCATCTCGCCCGCGCAGCAGGAAGAGTTTGTGCTCGCCCACTGCGACAACGTCGAAGCCTCGGGTTTCGTCTCACACCTGAAACTGCCGCACTACGTCGACTTCCAGGCCGAACTGGAACTGATCCGCAAACTGCGCAAGCCTTCCAGGGAGCAGGCCTTATGAATGCCGCAACGCAACCTCGGCCGCCGCGCGACGAGGCCTACAATTTCGCTTATCTGGATGAGCAAACCAAACGCATGATCCGCCGCGGCCTGCTCAAAGCCGTGGCGATCCCGGGTTACCAGGTGCCGTTCGGCGGTCGTGAAATGCCGCTGCCTTACGGATGGGGGACCGGTGGCATGCAACTGACCGCCGCGATCCTGGGCGCCGAAGACGTGCTCAAGGTCATTGATCAGGGCGCCGACGACACCACCAACGCGGTGTCGATCCGCCGCTTCTTCGCCCGCACCGCCGGTGTCGAGACCACTGAGCGCACGCCGGAGGCGACGATCATCCAGACCCGTCACCGTATCCCGGAAACGCCGCTGCACGCCGATCAGATCATGGTCTTTCAGGTGCCGATCCCTGAGCCGCTGCGGTTCATCGAACCTTCGGAAACCGAGACACGCACCATGCACGCGTTGAACGACTACGGCGTGATGCATGTAAAGCTGTACGAAGACATCGCCACGTTTGGCCACATCGCCACGGCCTACGCCTACCCGGTGACCGTGGACGAACGTTACGTGATGGACCCGTCGCCGATCCCGAAATTCGACAACCCGAAACTCGACATGAGCCCGGCGTTGATGCTGTTCGGTGCCGGTCGCGAAAAGCGTCTGTATGCCGTGCCGCCGTACACCCGTGTCACCAGCCTGGATTTCGAGGATCACCCGTTCGAGGTGCAGAAATGGGCGCACAACTGTGCCATCTGTGGCAGCCATGACGCGTTCCTCGATGAGCTGATTCTCGATGATCAGGGCACCCAGAGCTTCGTCTGTTCGGACACCGACTACTGCGCGCAGCGGGTCAATGAGGGGAGGGATGGCCAATGAGCGCCGCTCAGAAGGTTTCTCACGTGACGGTCGCCGATCACACGCAACCGCTGCTCAAGGTCAACGGCCTGACCAGACTGTATGGTCTGGAGAAGGGCTGTCAGGACGTCAGCTTCGAGCTGTACCCAGGTGAAGTGCTTGGTATTGTCGGCGAGTCCGGCTCGGGCAAGTCGACGCTGCTATCGCTGCTCAGCGGTCGCTGCCCGCCGGACCGTGGCGTCATCGATTACCGCACCACACAAGGCTCCTGGCTGGACCTGTACAGCGCCAGTGAAGCCGAGCGCCGCACGTTGTTGCGCACCGAGTGGGGCTTTGTCGAACAGAACCCGCGTGACGGGTTGCGCATGGCGGTGTCGGCGGGCGCCAACATCGGTGAGCGCCTGATGGCTCAAGGTGTGCGCAATTACCAGCAGCTGCGCGCGGCGGGCCTTGACTGGCTCAATCAGGTGGAAATCGATCCTGCCCGTATCGACGACCTGCCTCGGACCTTTTCCGGTGGCATGCAACAGCGCCTGCAGATTGCCCGCAACCTGGTGTCCGGTCCGCGGCTGGTGTTCATGGACGAGCCGACCGGCGGCCTCGATGTGTCGGTGCAGGCGCGGCTGCTCGATCTGATGCGCGGCCTGGTGCGTGAACTGGACCTGGCCGTCGTGATCGTGACGCACGACCTGGCCGTGGCCCGTCTGCTGGCTGACCGCTTGATGGTGATGCGCCGTTCCCGCGTGGTGGAAAGCGGGCTTACGGACCAGATTCTCGACGATCCGCAACACCCGTATTCGCAATTGCTGGTGTCCTCGGTGCTGCAGCCCTGACTTGAATTCAGCCTTTGATTGTAAGGTGTCCCAATGAACACGCTGATCGAGGTCCATGACCTCTCGAAAACCTTCACCCTGCATCAGCAGAACGGGGTGGTGCTGAACGTGTTGCGCGGTTTGAGTTTCGCGGTACGCAGTGGTGAGTGCCTGGTGTTGCACGGCCATTCCGGCGCAGGGAAAAGCACGCTGTTGCGTACGTTGTACGGCAACTACCTGCCGGCAGGCGGCAGCATTCGGGTGCAGCATCAGGGAGAATGGCTGGAACTGGTGGGCGCCGAGCCGCGTGATGTGCTGGCCGTACGGCAACACACGCTGGGCTACGTCAGCCAGTTTCTGCGGGTGATTCCCCGCGTCGCCACGCTGGAGGTGGTGATGGAGCCCGCCCTGGCTCGCGGCTGGAGCCGTGAACAGGCCAAAAACCGCGCCGAACATCTGCTGAGCCGTCTGAACATCCCGCAGCGCCTGTGGCAACTGGCGCCGGGGACGTTCTCCGGGGGCGAGCAGCAACGGGTCAACATCGCGCGGGGTTTCATGGTCCCGCGGCCTGTCATGCTGCTGGACGAACCCACGGCGTCGCTGGACGACAGCAACCGCCAGGTGGTGCTGGAGCTGATCAACGAAGCGAAGATCGACGGTGCCGCCGTGATCGGCATTTTCCATGACCGTCTGGCGCGCGAGGCGGTGTCCGACCGCCATCTGGACATGACACCGCTCGACCTGACCGCGAAGGAGTTATTGCAATGCTGAACGAACAGATCCTGACCCATGCCAACATTGTCACTGCCGATCAGGTGTTCATCGGCACCGTGGTCCTTCGCGACGGCCTGATCAGCGACGTTCAGACCGGTGTCAGTCATCTGCCACAGGCACAGAACCTGGACGGCGATTACCTGTTGCCGGGGCTGGTCGAGCTGCACACCGACAACCTGGAAAAACACCTCAGTCCGCGCCCGGGTGTGGACTGGCCGTCGGCCTCGGCGGTGATGAGTCATGACGCGCAGATCATTGCGGCGGGCATCACCACGGTGTTCGACGCGCTGTCCATCGGCGACGTCAACCCCAAAGGCAAGCGGATGCAGCAACTGCCCGGCATGGTCGAGGCCATCGCCCACGCCAATGCGGCCGGCTTGACCCGTGCCGAACACCGTTTGCACCTGCGCTGCGAGGTCTGCCACCCGGACACGTTGAGCGTGTTCCGCGATCTGGTGGAGCAGCCGCTGGTGCAGTTGGTCTCGACCATGGACCATTCGCCGGGTCAGCGTCAGTTTGCCCTTGAATCCAAGTACCGCGAGTACTACATGGGTAAGTACCACCTGAGCAGCGAGCAGATGGATGAGTTCATCGTCGAGCAGGTCGCCAACTCGAAGGTTTACAGTGACCGCTACCGCCGTGCGATCGTCGACATTTGCCTGGATCGCGGCCTGTCGGTCGCCAGCCACGATGACGCGACGGTCGAACATGTCGAGGAGTCGGCGGGCTACGGGATGACCATCGCCGAGTTCCCGACCACGCTGGAAGCGGCACAAGCCTGCCGGCGTCTGGGCATGAGCGTGCTGATGGGCGCACCGAACATCGTTCGTGGCGGTTCGCACTCGGGCAATATTGCGGCCGCCACGCTTGCCAAAGACGGGCTACTGGATATTCTTTCCAGCGATTACTATCCGGCCAGCCTGCTGCAGGCGGCGTTTGCACTGGGTGCGCAACTGGACGAAGGCCAGCAGGCGTCTGAGGCAGGGCTGGCCCGAGCCGTGACCACGGTAAGCCTGACCCCGGCACGCTCGGCCGGTTTGCAGGATCGTGGGGAAATCCGTGTCGGGCTGCGCGCCGACCTGATCCATGCCCGCGCCGTGGGCACGCTACCGGTGATCCAGCAGGTCTGGCGACAAGCGAAGAGGGTTTTTTGATGGCAGGCAGGTTGATCTATCTCATCGGACCGTCCGGTTCGGGCAAGGACAGCCTGCTGGATGCCGCGCGCGAACCGATGGCCGCACGCGGCTGCCGGATCGTGCGCCGGGTCATCACCCGTTCGGCGGAAGCCAGGGGCGAAGCGGCGCAGGCGGTCAGCGTCGAGCAGTTTAACCAGTTGCAGACTCAGGGCGCCTTTGCCCTGACCTGGTTTGCCAACGGTCTGCACTACGGGATTCCGCAAGAGATCGATCAATGGCTGGCTGACGGCCATGACGTGCTGATCAACGGTTCGCGCGGGCATCTGCCGCAGGCCCGTGAGCGCTATCCGGATCTGCTGGTGGTGCTGCTGTCGGTCGATCAGGCGGTTCTTCGCCAACGCTTGCTGGCGCGCGGTCGGGAGTCGGCGGACGAGATCGAAGAGCGTTTGACGCGTAACGCGCAGTTCGCCGATGACCTGCTCGCGAATGTTCCGTCGGCGATCCAACTGGACAACTCCGGCACGCTGGAGCACACCGTCGCCCGTTTGCTGGAGCGAATCGACCGGGAGCATGCATGCGTCTGACCTTGCTGGGCACCGGCGATGCGCGGCAGGTGCCGGTGTACGGGTGTCAGTGTCCGGCGTGTCTGGCGGCTCATGCCGATTTGCGTTGGCGTCGACGACCGTGCTCGGCGCTGGTCGAGCTCGGCGAGCAACGCTGGTTGATCGACAGCGGCCTGCCAGACCTCACCGAGCGTTTCCCGCCTCGTAGCTTCAGCGGCATCCTTCAGACCCATTACCACGCCGACCACGCCCAGGGCTTGCTGCATTTGCGCTGGGGGCAAGGTCTGGTGATTCCCGTGCATGGCCCGGCTGATCCAGAAGGGCTTTCGGACCTCTACAAACACCCGGGGATTCTGGATTTCAGCCAGCCGTTTTCGGCGTTCGAAACGCGCCTGTTCGGCGAGCTCAGCGTCACGGCCTTGCCGTTGCTGCACTCGAAACCCACCTTGGGCTACCTGCTGCAAGGCGATGGCCGGCGGGTGGCGTACCTGACCGACACGGTGGGGTTGCCCGCCGAGACGACGGCCTATTTGCAGCGCCAGTGGTTGGACGTCCTGGTCCTGGACTGCTCGATGCCACCGCAACCTCAGGCCCCGCGCAACCACAATGATGTGAACCTGGCGTTGCAGATCATCGACGAGTTGAAGCCGGAAAAGGCGGTGCTGACTCATGTCGGCCATGTGCTGGATGCGTGGCTGATCGAGCATGCGCGGGAGCTGCCGGGTCATTTGATCGTCGGCCGGGACGGGATGGTGCTTTGACTGTCGACAGGCGCCTATGCCCTCCGGGCAGAAGCGAGATTTTCTGCGTTGCAAGATGCTCGAAACAAGCACATACCTTCAAGTCACATTCACAAACCCGAACTACGCTCAATCTTCCCTACACAGTTCTCGAGGATTGCGTCCCATGTCTACCTTGACCCTGAAAGACGGTACCGAGTTTTTTTACAAGGATTGGGGCACCGGCCAGCCCATCGTGTTCTCCCACGGCTGGCCACTGGACGGCGACGCCTGGGACGCACAAATGCTGTTTCTCGGCCAGAACGGTTACCGCGTCATTGCCCACGACCGTCGCGGCCATGGGCGTTCAGGGCAGACCTGGGACGGCAACGACATGGACACCTACGCCGATGACCTCGCGCAACTGTTCGAGGCACTGGACCTGAAAGACGCGATCATGATCGGCCACTCGACCGGTGGCGGTGAAGTGGCGCGGTACATCGGCCGTCACGGCACTTCGCGTGTGGCCAAGGCCGTGCTGATCGGTGCGGTTCCACCGATCATGCTGAAAACCGCGGCCAACCCCGAAGGCCTGCCGATGGACGTATTCGACGGCATCCGCGCCGGCTTCACCGCCGACCGCTCACAGTTCTTCAAAGACCTAGCCGTGCCGTTCTTCGGTTTCAACCGCGACGGCGCGAAAACCTCACAAGGCGCGATCGATTCGTTCTGGTCGATCGGCATGCTCGGCAGCGTCAAGGGCGAGTTCGACTGCATCAAGGCGTTCTCCGAGACCGACTTCACCGAAGACCTGAAAAAGATCGACGTCCCGACCCTGATCCTGCACGGCGACGACGACCAGATCGTCCCGATCGTCGCATCAGGCTACAAAAGCCACGAACTGGTGAAAGGCTCGACCCTGCACGTGGTGAAAGGCGGTTCTCACGGCATGTGCAACGTGCAGCCGGAAGAGATCAACAAGATCCTGTTGGGGTTCATCAAGGGCTGATGCGCTGGGCTTATCGAAACACCGCTTCTGCCCGTCGGGCGTAGGAGCGACCGGGGTGGCTTTCCACCTTGCCCGCGAACTGCCGGGAACTGGCAGCAAGACCGGTGCATGCGGAGTGCCTGATACAACCGGGTCGTCTGATTTTGCTGCCGCTGCGCGCCAGATCGCGGGACAAGCCACGCTCCTACAAGAGAGAGTGGTGTACGGTTTTTTTCGGTCCGAGTTGTTCTCGTATGCGATAGTCCAGACACCACAAATCGCGACTTGGGTGCAGGCCAAACGCAGACGACGCGCAGTGGGTCGAGCGGCAGGGATGCCGCGAGAGCGCCGTCAGGGCATGGATGCCCGTTCGGCGCGGGCCCACGGAGCGTCGTCGGAGTGCGGGTACCCGACGCAGGAGGGCCAAACCAGGAGCTGGGCACTTTTGGTTACTTTTGGTGCCTTTTCAAAAGTGACCCGCCGGAGGGGCGGAAAGGTGAGTCGGCGCCACCCGAGATAATGGATCTGCTCACAATCCCAACGCCATACCCATTTTGATCGTTCCCACGCTCCGCGTGGTAAAGCAGCGACTGACGCTCTGCGTCAACGTGGACGCGGAGCGTCCTGGCAGCCATTCCCACGCAGAGCGTGGGAACGATCCTGAATCGTCTGCACCCCACCCGCGACTGTTGTAGCCGCCGGAGTGGCGCTCCACCTTGTCCCGCGATCTGCCGGGAACCGGCAGCAAAACCGGTGCATGCGGAGTGCCTGATACAACCGGGTCGTCTGATTTTGCTGCCGCTGCGCGCCAGATCGCGGGACAAGCCACGCTCCTACAAGAGAGAGTGGTGTACGGGAAATGGATGCACGAACCAAGAAAGCGCGGAGTGTTAGCTCCAGCCCGAGTTGCTCTCGTATGCGACAGTCCAGACACCGCAAATCGCGACTTGGGTGCAGGCCAAACGCAGACGACGCGCAGTGGGCCGAGCGGCATGGATGCCGCGAGAGCGCCGTCAGGGCATGGATGCCCGTTCGGCGCGGGCCCACGGAGCGTCGTCGGAGTGCGGGCACCCGACGAAGGAGGGCCCAACCAGGAGCTGGGCACTTTTGGTACTTTTGGTGCCTTTTCAAAAGTGACCCGCCGGAGGGGCGGAAAGGTGAATCGGCGCCACCCGAGAAAATGGATCTGCCCACCCTCCCAATGCCAAACCCGACGAACCCACGAACCCACAACGCCGGACTTCGCTACCTGCGCAGATACGCCGCAAAGTCGATGTCGCCCGCACTCAGGATCGCCTGCACCCGGTTATGCACGTTGAGTTTGCGCAAGATCGCCGAAACGTGTGCCTTCACCGTGGTTTCGGCAATGGCCAGGCTGTAGGCGATCTGTTTGTTGGAATCGCCTTTGGTCATGCGCTCCAGTACCAACAATTGTTTGCGAGTCAACGCCTGGAGCAGTTCGGGCGGGAAGTGGGGAGCGTCGCTACCGTTGCCGCTGCGGCGGGTGGCGCTTTTCTGGCTGCGGATGATGTCTGACGGCAGGTACACGTTGCCATTGAGAATCTGCTCGATGGCTTCGGTCATCTGCTTTCGCGGCGAAGACTTGGTGATAAAACCCACGGCGCCATAGGTGATTGCCTGCAGCACCACCTGCTTGTCCTGCTCGGCGGACACGATCACCACCGGAATGGTCGGTGCTTCGTTTCGCAGGTTGATCAGGCCATTGAGGCCGTGCATGCCCGGCATGTTCAGGTCCAGCAGAATCAAATCCAGGTCGTCATGCTCCCGGGTCAGGGCAAGCGCGCTGTCCAGGTCTTCGGTTTCCATGACTTCACTGCCAGGGAAACCGTCGCTGATGACGTTATGAATGGCTTCCCGAAACAGCGGGTGATCGTCGGCGATCAGGATCTTGTACATGGTTTTTCACCTTTTTTATTGTCGATGCCGTTTAGCGCAAAGGTTCGGGTTGTGCGGGTTCCACGGGCAGTCCGGCAGACAGCCAGGCGTCCAGGCCGTCGCGATACCAATACAGATGACTGTAGCCCAGCGCGTTGGCGCGTTTTGTCGCGTTCCAGCTCAGCCAGCAGTCGGCTCGGCAGTAGAACACCAACGGCGTGTCCTGACGACCATCGGTCAGCGTGCGCAGGTTGAAGGTGAAGTACTCCATCCAGCGCGGGGCCAGTTCTCCGTCACCGGTATTGGCCAGCCAGTGACTGCCGGGGAGGTTGGTGTGGGGTTCGTCTTCAATGAAGCGACCTTCCAGCCACTGCCTGCGGTATACGTCGATCAGCACAGGTTTGGGATGCTGGCCGAGCAGCGCCCGCAGCTGTTCGGTGCCGACGATCTGCGCACCGTCGATCCGTTCTGGCGTCGGGCTGCGATACAGCGTGATGCGGTAACCGTCGGCGTTGAACAGCGGCGCGCGCGCATCAGCGGTCGCAGCGTGAGCCAACGGGCCTGAACCCAGGACAAGCGCAAGCAGACAGGCATAGGATGAGGCGCGGGGCATGGCGAAAGTTCCTTTCTTCTTATGGCGTGCATTACAAGCCAGTCCCGCTGCTTTGTGAATGCGACCATAGAAAGGAAAACCAGTACCAAAGTCTTAACGGGGTCGTTCAGCCCGGCTTGCGCACCGCCGCGTGCTGCGGGTTGAAGGTCAACACGGCCAGCCAGGCAAACAGTACGGTCAACACCAGGCAGACCGCCAATGCCAACGGGTTCAGCCGTTCGTACAACGCATAACGCACCAGTTCCACCGCGTGACTGAACGGGTTGACCGCGCACAGCCAATACAGCCATTCGCTGGCTTCGCGCATCTTCCACAGCGGGTACAACGCCGACGACATGAAAAACAGCGGAAAAATCACGAAGTTCATCACGCCGGCGAAGTTCTCCAGTTGGCGAATGGCATTGGACAACAGCAAGCCCAGCGCACTGAGCATCAACGCGACCAGCAGCAAGGCAGGCAATGCGACCAGCAGCCCTAACACGGGCGGCTGCACGCCGTACACCCACGCGACGGCCAGAAACGCATACACCTGCAACAGGGAGATCAGCGACGTTGCCAGCAGTTTGCTCACCAGCAGGAATGTGCGGGGCAGGGGACTGGTCAGCAGCACGCGCATGCTGCCCATCTCCCGGTCGTAGACCATCGACAGCGAACCCTGCATGCCGTTGAACAGCAGGATCATGCACGCCAGGCCCGGGATGATGTACACCTCATACGGAATGTAGGTGTCGTAGGGTTCGATGATCGCGATGCCCAGCGCCGCGCGGAAGCCGGCGGCGAACACCAAAAGCCACAGCAATGGCCGCACCAGTGCGCTGAGGAAGCGGGTGCGCTGCAGCACGAACCGCAGCCATTCACGCAGGACGATCCCGCTGAAACAGTGCCAATAAGCGTTCATCGAGGTGTCGCTCCGGCGGTGGTGGTCAAGCGGTTGAACGCCGTACCCAGTTCACCCCCATGCTCGGCGCTTATATCGCGGGCCTGGCCGCTGGCTACCAGGCGGCCCTGATGCAGAATCAGCAGGTCGTCGTCGCTGTGGACCTCGTCGAGCAAATGGGTGGTCCAGAGCACGCTGATGCCCTGGTCGCGGCACAGGCTGCGCACATGCTGGTTCAGGGCCAGACGGCTTCCCGGATCCAGACCCACGCTGGCTTCGTCCAGCAACAACAGGCGCGGTTGGTGCAGCAACGCCCGGGCGATTTCCACCCGGCGACGGTGCCCGCCATTGAGCTCCCGGACCCGTTCACGACGGCGCTCGCTCAACCCCTGACGGGCCAGTTCCTGTTCAACCCGCTGGTTGACCTCGCGACGCGCCAGTCCATGCAGCGCGGCGTGATACCGCAAGTTCTGCTCAACGCTCAGGTCCAGATCCAGCGTGCTCTGCTGAAACACCACGCCCAGCTGTTTGAGGGCCGGGCGAGGTGACTGGCGCAGCGAGAATTCGCCCATCCGGATCTCGCCTCTCTGCAGGTCGTAGAGCCGGGTCAACAGCGCGATCAAGGTCGACTTGCCCGCGCCGTTCGGGCCCAACAAGGCCGCGAAACGACCGGGCGCCAGGCTGAACGACACCTGCCGCAACGCCTCGCGTGCGCCGTAGGCGAAGCTCAACTGGTCGACATGCAGTGCACTCATGGCGCGACCACCACGCCCCACGGATAACGCCCGACCTTGACCGACTTGAGCACCTTGAGGCTGGCAACGTCGATGACCGAAACATCACCGCTGACGCCGTTGGTCGCCAACAGCTGTTTTTGATCCGGGGTGAACGCCAGTTGCCAGACCCGGCGCCCGACCAGCAGATAATCGACGACGTCCAGGGTTTTAGCGTCGATCACCGCCACGTGGTTCGCAGGCCCCAGGGCCACAAACGCGTATTTGCCGTCGTCGGTGATCTTGATGCCCACCGGCTGCACCTTGTCCGGGTGCACGCCTTTGATCTCGAATCTCAGGGTCTTGAGGATCTTGCGAGTGGCCACGTCTATCACGCTCACCGTGCCGCCAATTTCCGCCGACGCCCAGAGCTGCGAACCGTCCTTGTTGAACTCGACGAAGCGCGGGCGTTGATCGACCAGCGTGTTGTCCGCCAGGGTCTGGGTCGAGGTGTCGATCCAGTGCAGCATGTTGGTGGTTTCACTGGTGTTGACCGCCCACTTGCCATCGGGGCTCACCGCCATGCCTTCGGGTTCCACCCCGACGTCCACCTGCGCCAGCACCTTCGAGGTTTCGGTGTCGATGACCGTCACCAGCGAGTCGTCTTCGTTGGAGACGTACAGCCAGCGGTTGTTGGGATGAAGGGCGAATTGCTCGGGGTCTTTGCCGGAGGGCAGTTCCTTGATGATTTTGTGTGTGGCGATGTCCATGACCTGCACACGGTCCGAATCGCTCGCGCAGATGTACAGCAGCTTGTTGTCGTGGGACAGCAGCAGGCCGCGCGGTCGCATGCCAACGGGCAAGGTCTGCGTCACCTGCAAGGTGTCCATGTCGATCAGGCTGAGGTTGTTGTCCTTTTCGTTGGAGACAAAGGCGGTGGCGGCCAGGCTTTGCCCCGCAGCGATCAACAGGGCAGTGGCTATCAGGGTGCGGCGCATGGGGCGGTCCTTGTTCTTGTTGTTGGAAGTGTCTGGTCTGCAGCAGTGCTTCTACGCGTCAGGCGTTCAAAACGGGCAGGTCACCTCGGGCTTGTCATAGCCAAGGCTGTCGAGTTCGGTGCCGGGGTGCAGAAAACCGTCCTGCGGCGAGGTGGTGACCAGCGCGCGGGGTTGGACCACCGGTATCGGTTGCCGGAGCTGGCCGTTCCATGACCGATAACTGAGTTTGCTGCCCTTGAAGCCGTCGAGCGGCAGGTTGTCGCCCAGTTCGAGTTCGCGAATCTGCATCGCATCCGTGGCGCGCAACCGGGTGACCGCGGTGGCGATGCTGCGCACGGCCATCCAGGCGGCAAAATCCCGATCGTTCATCCAGCGCCCGGCAGCGGCTTCGAAGCGTTTCTGCAACTGCGCGGCACCGTAGGTTTCCACGGTCTTGTGCCAGCCGGTCGGGGTCAGGCCCTGGGTGCCCGCCACCGGACGCGGGTACCAGGTCTGGTAGGGCACGTACTCGCCGAAGTCTCCGCGCTCGTCCGCCACCAGCACCACGTCGTACTCGGCGGTCTGGGTAAACAGCGGCATGTCGGCCTGAGCGCTGCGTCGCTGATCGTTATCGAAGGTGAAGGCCTTTTCCGCGACGATGGTGTGACCGAAGCGTTTGGCTGCGCGGCGCAACGCGCTGGCGTAGGCCTGATCGTCGGGCGTCTGGCCGACGATCAACAACCAGCGTGTCCAGCGCCGGACGGTGAGAAATTGCGCGAGTGCATCGGCCAGCATCGCGCGGCTGGGCAGCGTGTGCAGCACGTTGTGCAGGCAGGCGGTGCTGCGCAGGCTGTCGTCGGGGCTCCCCGCGTTGAACAGCAGGCTGTCCGGCATCGCGGCACTGAGCTGGCGCAAGGCATCGACCGGCGCGTTGACCACGAACAGGCGCACACCCTGTTCGTGTTGAGCCCTGGCCTGCTCAAGCAGCGCTTCAGGGCTGTCCGTGCTGGCACTTGTCAGGCTGTAGCTGTGTTTGAGAAAGCGGCCGGTGCTGTTGCTGTCGACGATGGCCAGTTCCGCGCCGCGCAGCCCTGCATCCCGGGGTTCGGGAATGACGTTGGAGAGGACCGGACCCGTGTCCGGGATGTATGCCAGGTAACCGATTCGCACCTGCAATGGCTCTTCGGCTGCGAACGTCAACAACGACCAGGCAGCGAGGGCAAGGCAAAGCAATGGGCGAAACACCGGCTGGCGCATAGAACACTCCCTACAGACACGGCCAGCATAGAAATGCCTGTGCGGTGGGGAAATATGCAGATGGTACGGGTCTGCCAGTACCAAGGTAGTAAGGCGCGGCCACCAAAGCAGCATTCGGCCATGGATAAGCCGTTCATAAGATGGCGACAGGCTTTTGCATGCATCTCCGAGGACATAACAATGACAACAAAAAACCTGATCCAGCCTGACACCGAAAACCGAACCCAGACACGTCGCTTGCGCATGGGCGCACTGATGCTCTGCGGTCTGCTCGCCAGCAACCTGGCCCAGGCCCACGGTGACGTGGTGCCGCATGCCGTCGCCACCGATGGCCTCGAGCAACTGGGGCCGGAATGGCGCACGGAAAACCCTTATCGCGATTCCAAGGATCACGACAAGGCGCTTGAAATCGGCAAGTCGGCCTACACCCAGAATTGCGCCGCCTGCCATGGGCTTGAGGCCATTTCCGGAGGCATCGCGCCAGACCTGCGACACCTGGACGTGGGCAGTGCGGGCGATGAGTGGTTTGTCGAGCGGGTTCGCAACGGCGCCGTGCGCGACGGTCGTGTGTACATGCCCAAGATGGCGGACTACTTGAGCCAGGAGGCCCTGTGGGCTGTCCGGACCTACCTGGACAGCGTTCACACCGAGGAATGATCGGTATGCGTGCCTTCGCCGTGTTGTTGAGTGCGATCTCCTGTTGCCTGCTATTGATGTTCCAGCCTGCCGGTGCGCAGATCCGCAGCTACGACAGCATCATCGCCGCCGGGGTGATCAAGGTGGCGGTGTACCAGGATTTTCCTCCCTACAGTTTCCAGGTCGACGGACAGGCACGGGGCGTGGATGTCGACCTGGCGACGGCGCTGGCCAAGGCATTGGGCGTGCGCCTGGAGTTGATGTGGGCACCGCCGGGCGAAAAGCTCGACGACGATCTGCGCGACCTGATCTGGCGTGGCAGCCAATTGCGTGGGCAGCAACTGGCCGATCTCATGATGCGCGTGCCCTACGACAAGGATTATTCGCAGAAGCGCAATGACCTTGGCGAACTGGAAAACGATCACGTCGTGATGTTCGCGCCGTATCAGACCGAGCGTTGGCAAGTCGCATTCGACCGCACGCGGCTGGAGGCCGTACCCAGCGTTGCCGTGTTTGCCGAGCATCCGATCGGGGTCGAGATCGACAGTGTGCCGTCGTTCTACCTGACGTCGATCTTCAACGCACAGTTTGCCGGCAGCACCCACCATTTTCCGTCGGTGCAAGAGGCGTTCGCAGCCATGCGCGACGGCAAGGTGGACGCGGTCATGGCCATGCGTGGCGAGGTGGACTGGCAACTGCATCAGGCCCACGACCCACACTGGTCGCTGGCCGAAAACGCCTACCCGAGCATGGGGCGGCAGACGTGGGAGATCGGCATGGCGGTTCATGAGAGCAACCGCCAGCTGGCCTACGCCATCGAAGAGGCACTGGAAACGTTGATTCGCGAGGGC
Source organism: Pseudomonas sp. NFACC02 (assembly GCF_900110765.1). Taxonomy (GTDB): domain Bacteria; phylum Pseudomonadota; class Gammaproteobacteria; order Pseudomonadales; family Pseudomonadaceae; genus Aquipseudomonas. The sequence continues at coordinate 386,847 of NZ_FOEO01000001.1, read as the reverse complement.
GAGGTGCAGCGTATCTATGCCGCGTATGGCCTGCGTTACGACGTGCCGGAGATGTACCAGTGAACCGTATTCAGGGCTGGTCGGCAGCGATGGCCATGCTGCTTTGTGTCGCGGGCGGTGTTCATGCCGATCCCGGCAAAGACCCGGTCACCTCGGTGATGTGGGGCTACTATCAGCAGAAATTCCTCAAGGACCAACCCTACGTCTTCGACGACAAGGTGCTGTTGCGCGCGCCGCCGTTTGCCGAAGACGCCCGGCAAGTGCCGATCGAGATCGATGCGCGGGCCTACGCGGGTGAAGTGGTGCGGATTCTGGCCTGGGCCGAGCTCAATCCCTTGCCGCAGATCGTCGACTTCCAACCGGTCGAGCGGGTGCTGCCGTGGCTGTCGATCCGCATACGGATCGAGCAGGCCACGCCATTGCGTGCCGCCGTGCTGACCCGCGATGGCGTCTGGCACATCGGTTCGACCACCATCGATGCAGCGGGAGGCGGTTGCACCGCGCCCAGCGTCGTGCGCACCCAGCCAGGGTGGGAAGAGCACATCGGCGAGGTGATGGGAGGTCGTTACCCCCGCTCAGGCTTCAGTCGTCTGCGGGTGACCATCGCCCATCCGATGGACAACGGCATGGTCAGTGGCATCCCCGAGTTCTATCTGAATCAGGCGCAACTCAAGGACGCTCATGGCAAGCTCCTGGCGACGCTGGAGCTGTTTCCGGCCGTCAGTGAGAACCCGACGCTGGGTTTCGACATCGAGGGTGACGGCGAGACGCAATTGTCGTTGCGTGATATCAGCGGCAACCTGTTCAGTGCGGCGGTGAAATGAGCCGGCGTGCCGTGGTGCGATTGACCGCGTGGCTGCTGGTCTGCGTCAGTGCGCTGGCTCACGCCGAGCTGGAGTATCGCCTGCAACCCCGGCAAATCGCCGAAGACACCTACCTGCTCGAAGGCACCACCGACAACTTCGACAAACGCAACGGCGGCAATATCGTCAATACTGGCTTCATTGTCACCGACGGCGGTGTGGTGGTCATCGACACCGGTCCGTCACGTCGCTATGGCGAGGCGCTTCGCAAAGCCATCGCCACGGTGACGGACAAACCCGTGATTCAGGTGTTGCTGACGCATCATCATCCCGATCATGTGCTGGGCAATCAGGCATTCGCCGATGTGCCGATCGGTGCGCTGGCCGGTACTGCCGACTTGATGCGCGAGCATGGCGATGCCCTGACGGAAAACATGTACCGCATGGTTGGCGACTGGATGCGCGGCACCGAAATGCGTTTGCCGACGCAGGTATTGGCACCCGGCACGCTGGCGTTTGGCGGCCACCGTTTGCGCCTTGTGGCGCTGTCTGGCCACACCGGCGCCGATCTCGCCATCCTGGACGAAGACACGGGCGTGCTGTTCGCGGGCGATATCGTCTTTTACGAACGTGCATTGACCACCCCGAACAGTCCCGGCTTGCAGGTGTGGCTCAATGACCTGGACACGCTGCAGGCCCTGCCGTGGAAGCGGCTCGTGCCCGGCCACGGTCCCGTGACGACAGATGCCAGGCCCTTCGAGCAGATGCGTGATTACCTGCGCTGGCTCGATGGACTGTTAAGAGACGGGGCCGCACAGGGTGCCGACATGGCGGAACTGATCAGAAGCCCGATTCCGGAGCGTTTCGCCGCCATCAGCCTGACCCGGTACGAACTGATTCGCAGCGTCAGCCATTTGTATCCGGCTTACGAGCGGGCGCAGATGGTCCGGGTCGACGCACGCTGACGAGGTTCGCCGGGTACAGACCCACCTACCAAAGAACTAGAAACCTCCGCACTGCGGGCAATTGTGGGGGCCGGACGCACCGCCAACAATCGTCTTGATCGGGGCAATGTCCCGAAAGGAACACAACAACAATAAACCACAGAGGCAGCCGTCATGATTCAACCCGCACGTCGCCAATCTTTCGCACTGGGCCTGCTGGTCAGCGCCATGCTGTCGTCCGGCAGCCTCCTGGCCGCCGTGACCGACGAAGAAATCCTCCAGGACCCCAAGAACCCCAACCAGATCGTCACCAACGGCCTGGGCGTGCAGGGCCAGCGTTTTAGCCCGCTGGACATCATCAACACCGATAACGTGAAGGACCTGCGACCGGTGTGGGCCTTCTCGTTTGGCGGTGAAAAGCAGCGTGGCCAGCAGGCGCAACCGTTGGTCAAGGACGGGGTGATGTACCTCACCGGCTCCTACTCACGGGTGTTCGCGGTGGACGCTCGCACCGGCAAGAAGCTCTGGCAATATGACGCGCGCCTGCCTGACGACATTCGCCCGTGCTGTGACGTGATCAACCGGGGCGTGGCGCTGTACGGCGATCTGGTGTATTTCGGCACCCTCGATGCCAAGCTGGTCGCGCTCAACAAAGACACAGGGAAAGTGGTGTGGAGCAAGCAGGTCGCTGACCACAAGGCCGGTTATTCCATCAGTGCGGCACCGATGATCGTCAACGGCAAGCTCATCACCGGTGTCGCCGGGGGCGAGTTTGGCGTGGTCGGCAAAGTCGAGGCCTATGACCCTAAAAACGGCACCTTGTTGTGGTCGCGTCCGACCGTCGAAGGCAACATGGGGTACGTCTACAAAGACGGTCAGGCCGTCGAAAACGGCATCACCGGTGGCGAGGCTAACAAGACCTGGCCGGGTGACCTGTGGAAGACCGGCGGCGCGGCACCCTGGCTTGGCGGTTATTACGACCCGAGCAATAACCAGATCCTGATTGGCACCGGCAACCCGTCGCCGTGGAACTCGCACATGCGGCCGGGCGATAACCTGTATTCCTCGTCGCGCCTGTCACTGAACCCCGACGACGGCACCATCAAATGGCATTTCCAGAGCACACCCCATGATGGCTGGGATTACGACGGTGTGAATGAGCTGATTTCATTCGACTATCAGGAAAACGGCAAGACCATTCAGGCCGCAGCGACGGCCGACCGCAACGGCTTCTTCTATGTGCTCAATCGCAAGGACGGGAAATTCATTCGTGGTTTCCCGTTCGCCGACAAGATCACCTGGGCCAGCGGCCTGGACAAGGATGGCAGACCGATCTACATCGATGCCAGCCGGCCTGGCGCGCCTGACGGCGAAGCCAAGGGCTCGTCGGCGTTCGTGGCTCCGGCGTTCCTGGGTGCCAAGAACTGGATGCCGATGGCCTACAGCCCCGACACCGGTCTGTTCTACGTGCCGGGCAACGAGTGGGGCATGGACATCTGGAACGAAGGCATTGCCTACAAGAAAGGTGCAGCGTTCCTCGGCGCAGGCTTCACCATCAAACCGCTGAACGAGGATTACATCGGCGTGCTGCGCGCCATCGACCCGAAAACCGGCAAGGAAGTCTGGCGTCACAAGAACTACGCCCCGTTGTGGGGTGGCGTGCTGGCGACCAAAGGCAACCTGGTGTTCACTGGCACCCCGGAAGGTTTCCTGCAGGCGTTCAATGCCAAAACCGGCGACAAGGTCTGGGAGTTCCAGACCGGTTCCGGCGTATTGGGCTCGCCGGTCACTTGGGAGATGGACGGCGAACAGTACGTGTCGGTGCTGTCCGGCTGGGGAGGCGCCGTACCGCTGTGGGGGGGCGAGGTGGCCAAACGGGTGAAGGATTTCAACCAGGGCGGCATGCTCTGGACCTTCAAACTGCCCAAGGACCTGGTGACCAAGCGCTGATACAAGCGTTGTGATCGGAGGGGCTGAGCGCGACCAATACCTGATTCATCAGTCCCAAAGTACTATTTGTCGGTCATCGCCCTTGTGCGCTAATGAACGTGCCGGACCACCCGGCGCTACCCAGAATGACAAGAGGAAAGGCCCATGTGGAATAAACCAGCGTTCACCGATTTGCGTATTGGTTTTGAAGTGACCATGTACTTCGCCAACCGCTGATCGGCATGCCCGGTCAATCAACGTTGACCGGGTCTTCTCTCCCGCACGAAGACCTTCGCCATGAGCCGACACCGTCAGTCGTTGGTCTTATTGCATTACCCCGCAGATGCTCTAGGCTGGCGTTCATTCTCTAATAACAACAAGAATGCGCTTGATATGAGCCAAAGCCTCAACCAGCTGCGTAAATTCGTGTCCCCGGAAATCATTTTCGGTGCGGGCAGTCGTCACAGCGTGGGCAACTACGCCAAAACCTTCGGTGCGCGTAAAGTGCTGGTGGTCAGTGACCCCGGCGTCATCGCCGCCGGCTGGGTGGCCGATGTCGAAGCCAGTTTGCAGGCCCACGGTCTGGAGTACTTCATCTACAGCGGCGTGTCGCCTAACCCTCGGGTCGAAGAAGTCATGCTGGGCGCCGAGCTGTACCGTGAACACCATTGCGATGTGATCGTCGCGGTGGGCGGCGGCAGCCCGATGGATTGCGGCAAGGGCATCGGCATCGCGGTGGCCCATGGACGCAACATCCTGGAATTCGAAGGGGTCGACACCATCCGCGTGCCGAGCCCGCCGCTGATTTTGATCCCGACCACGGCGGGCACCTCTGCCGACGTGTCGCAGTTCGTGATCATTTCCGATCAGCAGGAACGCATGAAATTCTCCATCGTCAGCAAGGCCGTCGTGCCCGACGTCTCGCTGATCGACCCGGAAACCACGCTCAGCATGGACCCGTTCCTGTCTGCCTGTACCGGCATTGATGCGCTGGTTCACGCCATCGAGGCGTTCGTCTCGACCGGCCACGGTCCGCTGACCGACCCGCACGCCCTGGAAGCCATGCGCCTGATCAATGGCAATCTGGTGCAGATGATCGCCAATCCTGCCGACATTGCCCTGCGCGAGAAGATCATGCTCGGCAGCATGCAGGCCGGTCTGGCGTTCTCCAACGCCATCCTGGGGGCGGTGCATGCCATGTCCCACAGTCTGGGCGGCTTTCTGGACCTGCCGCACGGCCTGTGCAATGCGGTGCTGGTCGAGCACGTGGTGGCGTTCAACTACAGCTCGGCACCGGACCGCTTCAAAGTGATCGCGGAAACCCTGGGGATCGACTGCCGGGGCCTGAATCACGTCGCCATCAGCAAACGCCTGGTGGAACACCTGATCGCGCTCAAACATCAGGTCGGTTTTCACGAAACCCTCGGTCTGCAAGGCGTGAGCATGGCCGACATCCCGTTTCTGTCTCAGCACGCGATGGGCGACCCGTGCATCCTGACCAATCCGCGTGTTTCCAGTCAGCGGGACGTTGAAGTGGTCTATGGCGAAGCCCTCTGACGTTCATCAAGGCGCGCTGACAGCGCTGCTCGGGTTGGGCAATCACTCGACCCGAAAAAGCCATTACCCGGAACTGACCCTGCGTCTCGGTGAGCTGGAAACCGAGCGCAACCGATACAAGTGGTTGTTTGAAAATGCCGTCCACGGCATCTTTCAGGCCAGTCTCCACCAAGGCCTGCGCGCCGCGAACCCGGCACTGGCGCGCATGCTGGGTTACCGCGATGAGCACGAAGTGCTGTTGTTGCTGAATGACCTCGCCAGCACGCTGTTCATTGGCGGTCAGGTGGAACTGAACGCCATTGCCCAGGTGCTGCAGCGCGAACACAGCCTGCAAGGTTATGAAACCCGCTTGCGGCGCCATGACGGCAGCTACGTCGACGTCGTGATGAACCTGCTGCTCAAGCCGGACGAGGATGGCCTGTTCGAAGGCTTCGTGGCCGACATCACCGAGCGTAAGCTGGCGCAGCAACGTTTGCAGGAGCTCAACGACCAGCTCGAGTTACGCGTGGCGGCCCGCACCGACGAGTTGCTGGAAGCCAACCGCAACCTGCAACAGCAGATCATCCAGCGAGAGCAGATCGAACATGATCTGCGTGAAGCCCGAGACGCCGCCGAGGCCGCCAACCACAGCAAGGACAAGTACCTCGCGGCGGCCAGCCATGACCTGCTGCAGCCATTGAACGCGGCGCGGCTGTTGATCTCCACCTTGCGGGAGCGCGCGTTGCCCAGTCCCGAGCATACGTTGGTGGAGCGCACGCATCAGGCGCTGGAAGGGGCGGAAGACCTGCTCACTGACCTGCTGGACATTGCCAAACTCGACCGGGCGTCGATCAAACCGGACATCGAGCTGTATCGGCTGGAAGAAATCCTGGCACCACTGGTGTCCGAGTTCGAGCCGGTGGCCGCGGCGGCGGGGTTGACGCTGCGGGCGCGCATCCCCCCGCTGGCGGTGCGGACAGACCTGCGTCTGTTGACGCGCATCCTGCGTAACTTTCTCAGCAACGCCTGCCGCTACACCGAACACGGCGGCATTTTGCTGGGCGCTCGTCAGCGTGGCGAGTGGTTACGCGTTGAGGTGTGGGACACAGGACGCGGTATAGCCGAGGACCAACTGGAGGCTGTTTTTCTGGAGTTCAACCAACTGGACGTCGGCCGCGCGGCGGACCGTAAAGGCGTCGGGCTGGGGCTGGCGATCGTGGAGCGCATCGGCCGGATTCTCGGTTGTGCGATTCAGGTGCGTTCGCAGCCGGGGCGCGGTTCGGTGTTCTCGATCGACGTGCCGTTGTCGGCCGACATGCCAGCGCCAATCAATATGGTTGCGCAGCAGTTGCCGGGTGCAGGCAATCCGCTGCCGGGGCGGCGTTTGCTGGTGCTGGACAACGAGATCAGCATTCTCGAAAGCATGGCGGCGCTGTTGGGGCAATGGGGCTGTGAGGTGCTCACCGCGACCGATCAGGCGGCGTGCTACAGCGTACTGCAGGAGCGCGCGCCGGAACTGATCCTGTTTGACTTTCACCTTGACCACGGCGTGCTGGGGTGCGAGGTGGTGGCGGACCTTCGCGCGCATTTCGGCCTGGAAATCCCGTGCGTGATGATCACCGCCGACCGTACCGATCTGTGCCGTCGATCCTTGCAGGCGCTCGGCGCGCCGCTGCTGAACAAGCCCGTCAAGCCGGGGAAGTTGCGGGCGGTGGTCAGCCAGTTATTGAGTTAGGGGCCCACGGAGCGTCGCCGGAGTGAGCAACCCGACGCAGGAGGGCCCAACCGGGAGCAGACCCTTGGCTGCCTCTTGAAACAAAGAGGGGGGTCTTTTCAAGTAACCCGCCGAAGGCGGAACAGTTTGGACGTCAGGACAAACCAAACCAGGGCGTATCAGCCGCCCGTCATGTTCATGAACCGCACCACCTGCACGTCGTCGTTGATCTCGAAATTGTGCTGGTAGGGCTTCAGCTTCATGGCTTCGATCAGGGCGTTTTCCAGCTTTTCCGGTTGACCGGGATTGGCCCGAAGGACGGCTTTGAGGTCGGCCGAATGCTCGTTGCCCAGGCACAGCAACAGACGGCCCTCGACGGTGACGCGAACCCGGTTGCAGGTCGCGCAGAAATTGTGGCTGTGGGGCGAAATGAAGCCCACGCGTATGTCAGGCGTCTCGGCCAGACGCCAGTAGCGTGACGGGCCTTGGGTCGACTCGGTGGAATGGATCAGGGTGTAACGTTCGGCGATGCGTTCGCGCACCTGTTCGCTGGAAAAAAACGACTCGGCACGGCTGTGTTCACTGATGACGCCCAACGGCATTTCTTCAATGAACGTGATGTCCAGGCCCCGGTCGATGGCAAACGCCACCAGATCGTTGACCTCGTGATCGTTGCGGCCCTGCATGACCACACAATTGAGCTTGGTGTGCGTGAAACCGGCCGCGTTGGCGGCATCGATGCCCGCGATGACCTTGTCCAGTTCACCGGTGCGCGTCAGTTCCTTGAAGCGAACGGGGTCCAGGCTGTCCAGGCTGATGTTCAAACGCTTGAGGCCTGCGTCGAACAAGGGCGCAGCGAGCCTCTCCAGTTGCGACCCGTTGGTGGTCATGCACAACTCGCGCAAGCCGGGCAGGGCGGCGATGTTCTTGCACAGGCCGACGATGCCAGCGCGTACCAGCGGCTCGCCACCGGTCAGGCGGATCTTTTTGGTGCCCAGCGCCACGAAGCGCTCGGCAATCTGCTGGATTTCTTCAAGCGAGAGGATCTGTTGGCGGGGCAGGAACGTCATGTCCTCCGCCATGCAGTACACGCAACGGAAGTCGCACCGATCAGTCACGGACATGCGAACGTAATCGACCTTGCGTGAATATCCGTCTATCAGAACCCGATCCGACATAGTTTTTCTCGACAACATGCTGCGTGGCAGAAGCAAACCGCGTGACGTTGCTTTGAACGTCCCGCGATTGAAACGTTTAAATTTTCTGGCTTCCCGAGTGGTCGATGATCGCTGCATCTTGCTCGACTGTCGAGCGGGGGAAAGCCTTTGAATACGATACGTAATACGCCAGCCCGACAAAAATTGCACCTCCTACCGCGTTGCCCAGAAACACGGCGAAGAAGTTTTCGACAAACTGTCCCCAACTCAGCGCATCGGCGAAGATGGCCGCAGGGATCACGAACATATTGGCGACCACGTGCTGAAAACCGATGGCGACGAACGCCATGATCGGGAACCACATGCCGAGGATCTTGCCGGTGACGTCCTTGCTCGCGTAGGACAGCCAGACGGCAAGGCACACCAGCCAGTTGCAGCCGATACCCGAGATGAACGCCTGAGCGAAGTCAGCGCTTGCCTTGGCTTTGGCGATGGCCAGTGTCTTGGCCAGATAGGCGCCTTCCGTCAGGCCCAGTACATGGCCGAAGAAGTAAGCAATGAACAGGGCGCCGAGCAGGTTGGCGACGGTCACCAGCACCCAGTTGCGCGCGACGGCGCTCAGCGGAATGCGTCCAGCGAACAGCGCGGTGGGCAAGCTCATCATGTTGCCGGTCAACAGCTCGCCGCCGGCCAGGATCACCAGGATCAGGCCAATGGGAAATACGGCAGCGCCCAGCAGATTACCCAGCGAGGCCCATGGGGCGGGGATCATGGTGCTGACATGGATGTCGAGCAGAAAACCCAGCGCGATGAACGCACCGGCCAGAAATCCCAGGACCAGAATCGAAAGGGTGGGCAGATGCGATTTCTTCACCCCGGCTTCAATGGTGATTTCAGCGATCTGTTGAGGCGTATTGATGGACATTTTTCTGGACTCGCACGCAAAGGCCGGCACCACGACACCAGGTCACGTGCCACGCAACTATAGGGGTGATTCAAAGCATCCGGTCTCGATGCGCGAGCGTGTCGGACGACACGACGGCAGGTCCTTGTGAGGGCACCAATCTGCGACTTTTGGCCACATTGCAGACGCGGCGCAACTGACGAAATCAATTAGTGAGCAAGCTACCGACCGGGAGGTAGAGCGTCCAATCGCTTGTTCCGATGACTTGATCGACGTGCTCTATCAAGAGGTGTGCGGCTATTTCCCCTGGTGGGCGTCGGAGCTCCCGCAGGACCTGATGCGCGGCGCGTCATAAACCTGTCGCGAACTCACCCCTCAGATTTCAATTCAGAACGTTCGCACTCTCTCGACATGTTTTTCTCGTAACGCTCTAGCAAGGGCTGGATGCTGATGCCGTGAAGCAAAATACTTAGCGCGACCACGGACAATGTCAAACCGATGGTGGTCTGCACGACGTCGCCGGGCAAACCGTGAGACAGCGCGTAACACAGGTAATACAACGTGCCGATGCCGCGGATCCCGAACCATCCCACCAGTGCTTTTTGTGGCCGGGAAAGCAGTCGTCCGCTTATCAGCAGCCAGACGCTAAGGGGACGGATCACACAGAACAACGCAAGGCCCAGGCCGACCGCCCGCCAGTCCCAGTAAAAGGCAATGGCCGCGCCGAGCAGGGTGATCAACAGCACTTCCATGGCCCGTTCCACCAGACTGCCAAAGGCGAGCATGTCCCCCATCATGACGCCGGCCGCCAACTGTGATTCGCTGAGTTCTTCGTGTCGGGTCACCGTGGCCGCCTTGGGGTCGCTGTCCATGTGCCCCAATACCGGTTTGGCAACATGCTCGGAAGGAAGGTCCGATTGAGTGGTGCGGGCTTCGGCGTGTCGCAGCCCCAGACCTGCGGCAAATACCGAAAGGAAGCCAAAGGCGCCCAGGCCTTGAGCGACGACGTATGCCACCGCGATCAGGGCAAGGGCCAGAAAGTCATTGGGTGAACTGGTACTGTCGGCGTTCTTGATCCGCAGGTAGATCATCAGATGCCCGACGCCCCGGCCTAATCCGTAGCCGATCAGCAGGGCGACGGGAACCCCCCAGATCAGGCTCTTCAGCAGCCAGCCCTGCACCCAGGTGAAGTCCGAGGGGCCATGACTGAGGAACAGCAGGGCGAAGATAACGAAAGGAAAAGCGGTTCCGTCGTTCAAGCCCGCTTCCCCAGAAAGGCCAAAGCGGACCCGGTCGAAATCCTGCGCGTTGTTGACCTGCACCAGTCCTGCCAGAACGGGGTCGGTGGGCGAGAGCATCGCGCCGAGCAGAAGCGCTATGGCCCATGGCACCTCAAGCAGGTAGTGCGCGACGAGGGCCACGCCCAGAATACTGGCGAGCATCACCGGGCCGGCCAGCAGGTATGCCGAATGCCAGGCTTTGCGATTCAGTGGCAGACGCAGCTTGATTCCGGTGTTGAACAGCGAAAACAGCACCGCAACCTCGGTCAGGCGCTCCAGCCAGTGGCGGGCGTCGCGAATGTCCAGTTGCACGAGGTCCAGGCCCCAGGGCCCCATACCGGCGCCGAACGCCAGGCACACCGCGGACGTCGTAACCGGAAGCCAGCGCAGGTAAGAGGAGGTCAGTGCGAGCAGCATCAACAGGACGCCGAGCACGGTCATGCAAAGAATGAAACTCATCCGGCCTCGTCATCAGTCAGTGGGGTATCAAAGGTGTGACCGTCGCGAGGGGGGATAGTTGGAAGCAATGTTCGGTTGGCGCATCGGCATCGTGAGTGAATGACACTGCATTCGTCCGAAGTGCGGCCCATACCCTCGTAACCTCGGACGTCTCCCACAGGGGACCGGGTTGATGCACGAACCTGTGTCCATGCCTCGGACCTGTGGGAGCCGGCTTGCTGGCGAATGCGGCAGGCCAGCAACATCAATGGTGCATGACCCACCGCCTTCGCGGCCCTCGTAACCTCGGACGGCTCCTACAGGGTTCGCGGCGTTCCGATGATTCGCGCCGGACGCAAAACCTGTGGGAGCCGGCTTGCTGGCGAATGCGGTGGGTCAGCAACATCACCAGTGACGTAAACACCGCATTCGCGGCCCTCGTAACCTCGGACGGCTCCTACAGGGGACCGCGTTGAGGCACGCACTTGTGTCCAAGCCTCGGACCTGTGGGAGCCGGCTTGCTGGCGAATGCGGTGGATCAGCAACATCAACAGTCACTGACCCACCGCATTCCGCCAGGCAGTTTACCGCTCGATGGTCTTGCTCCAGCGTGCGTTCCATTGCGGGCGAAGCTGGTTAACCTGATCCCAATCGATGGTCACCGCGGTTTCCAGGTATTTGTTCATCGCTTCCACCTGGCCTCGCGTACGTTCGGTGGTCGGCGTTTTCGGGTTGGACGGGATCTGGTCGCCCATCTCCAGCGCCGGGGCCTGTGCTTCCGGTGTCAGCAGGAATTCCGCCAGCTTCTGCGCCAGTTCCGGCTGGTCGTTGTTGGCGATGGTGCATTCAGCGACGTTCAACACCACGGCGCCTTCCTTGGGCGGCGCGTATTCGACCGGCACGCCCTTGAGCTTCAGCGCGGTGACCTGGGTCGGGGTCAGCGGAAACAGCGCCGCTTCGCCGGTCTGGACCATTTCGGAAATTTTCGCCGAGCTTGCGATGTACTCCAGCACGTTCGGCCCGACGGTCGTCGGCCAGGCTTTGAACCCAGGCTCGACATTGGTTTCACTGCCGCCCTGCAACCGGTTGAACATCAGGAAGCCATGCAGGCCAAAGGTCGAGGAGGCGAGCGACTGAAACACCAGCTTGTCCTTGTAACGCTTGTCGGCCATGTCAGCCCACGACGTCGGCGCCTTCCAGCCGTTCTCCTCGAACATTTTGGTGTTGTATGCCAGGCCCGTCACCCCGAGGCTGACCGCCACGGCTTCGTCCTTGATCTTGCCCTTGTCCGGAATGTCCGCCAGGGTTGCGCTCGGTTGCAGCTTGCCGCACAGCCCCATGGAAATCGCGCGGTACATGATGCCGTCGTCGAGGAACATCACGTGCATCTGCGGGTTGTCCTTGCTGGCCTGAACCTTGGCCAGGATGTCCGACGAGGTACCGGGTACGATCACCACTTTGACGTGATTGGCCTTTTCGAAGGCGGGCAGCACCTGGTCGGCGTACAGGCGCTCCATGGTGCCGCCGTTCATGCCCAGGTACAGCGTCGGCTCGGCCTGTGCCGGCAGCGAGGTGAGCAGGGCGGCAAAGGGCAGACAAGACAGGCCGGTCAGGGCAAAACGTTTAACGATGTTCATGTGTTTCATGGCTGCGATCTTCCTCTGAACAATGGGATGACGTTGTCCGCGTGAGCGGGAGCGGGCGGTGCGGTCGGTAGCGTGGGCTGGGAAACGGGTTGAAAACGCTGGATCGAAAAGGCGTCGAGTCGGATCGACGGCGCGCCGGTGCAGACAATTTGTGCCAGAGCCTCGCCCGCCGCCGGGCCGATCTGAAAGCCGGAACCGGCGAAACCAAAACCGTGCAGCAGGCCCGGTTGCGTCGAGCTGGCGCCCAGCACCGGCTCGCGGTCCGGCAAATACCCTTCGGTGCCGCTCCAGGTGCGAATGGCCTGAGCCCCGGCCAGCGGCGGATAGAGCTCGATGGCGTTACGCAGGATGTCGAGAATCGCCGCCTGGCCGGGACGCGCCGTGGCGGGATCCAGTGCAAAGCCCTGACCGCCGCCCAACACACAGTTGCCGCGCGCGACCTGACGGGCATAAATGCCACCGCCTTCGACACCGGTGCTGACGTCCATGAACATCGGCAGCGGTTCGGTGACCAGCATCGCGGGGTGCCCCGAGCGCATCGGTACCGGTTCGCCAAACTGTTCCGCCAGCGCCGCGGCCCATGCGCCTGCGCAATTCAGCAGCCAGGGTGCGCGAAAGGTCCGGCCGCTGGCCGTGCGGACGGTGAAGCCATGGCCGTCATGACTGACGTCGGACACAGGTGCCTGCTCGCAGACGTCGGCACCGGCTCGACGTGCGGCATGGGCAAACGCCGGTGAAACGATGCGCGGGTTCGCGTGCCCGTCATCGGCGCACAGCGAGGCGCCTACGGCCACATCACCGGCCCACGGGAAGCGGGCGCGCAACTGGTCGCGGTCGAGCAATTGCAGGTTCAGTCCAAATCCTTGAGACGCCTGCTCGTAGGCCACCAGCGCCGCCATGTCCTTGTCACTGCGTGCCAGCTTCAGATGGCCGGAGCGCAGGTATTCGCCGTCGATCCCGATCAGGTTTTCCAGGTGGCCCCAGATCGCGTGGGCCCTTTGCGACAGCGGCAACTGCGAAAGCGGCCTGCCTTGGCGCCGCACGCCGCCGTAGTTAACGCCACTGGAATGAGCGCCGAAAAAATCACGCTCCAGCAACGCCACACGCTGGCCGCTTCTGGCCAGAAACAACGCGGCGGACGCGCCGACGATGCCACCGCCAATCACGACGGCATCCCTTTCGATCGGCAGGCTCATTGCTCCACCTCCACGCCGAACGGAATCGGCTTGATCGGCGCCTGGCCGCGCAGTCGACCCACACTGGCAACGTCCCGGCCTGAGGCGTGAGCGACGATCTCTGTGGCCGCCATGGCGCACATCCGTCCCTGACAGCGGCCCATGCCGACGCGACACATGGCTTTTACACGGTTGATCTCCCAATGGCCTTGTTCGACGGTTTGTCGGATCTCGCCTGCGCTGACCTCTTCACAGCGGCACACGGTCAGGCTGTCAGGGGCGTTGGCGGCCCAGTCCTCGGGGAAAGGGAACGCCGTTTCCAGCCCGTGACGGAAGCGCTGGATGGCGTCGAGCTTGTGCCGCAGCGCCATGCTGCGCGCTGCATCGACCTGATGACCGGTGTCGCCAAGAAGGGTCAAGGCGGCGAGCTCGCCCGCCATCTCGGCGGCGTCGGCACCCATGATGCCCGCGCCGTCGCCCGCCAGATACACGCCTTCAACGCTGCTGCGGCCACACGTATCCCGGGTCGGCAACCAGGCGCGGTTGAGCTCACTCCAGCTGAAGGCACAGCCCAGCAGATCGGCGAGTTGAGTTTCGCTGCGCAATGCGTGAGCAAAGGCCACGGCATCGCAATCGAGCGTCTTTTCATGCTCGCCCTGACGCCAGCGCACACTCTGCACCCGCTGCTCGCCTTGTATGCTGTCCAGTTGAACCCCTTGATGCACCGGCACGCCATGGGCAGTGAGCCAACCCCGGTAATACAGGCCTTTGGCGAGGGTCGCCGGTTGACCGAGCAACGCGGGCAGGGCGCGGGTTTGCGCGGACAGCGGCGAGCTGTCGAGCACCGCCGCCACCTTCGCGCCCGCCTTGGCGTACTGGTAAGCCACCAGATACAGCAAAGGCCCGCTGCCGGCGAACACCACGCGTTCGCCGATAGCGCAGCCCTGGAATTTCAAGGCGATTTGCGCGGCACCCAGGCTGTAGACGCCGGGCAGCGTCCAGCCCGGTACCGGCAGGATACGGTCGGTCGCGCCGGTCGCCACGATCAGATGCGCGTAGGGCAGTTGGGCCGCGACGCCGTTGTGCAGTGTGTCCAGCGTCTGCGCTTCGGCGTTCCAGACCAGGGTTTGCGGGCGGTAATCGATGTCGGCCGCAAGCCGGTCCAGTGTCGCGTGCACCGCCTGCGCTTTCGCGGCCTCAAAGCCATAAAGCGCCTTGGCCGGACGCTTGAAGTTTTCGGGCTGGCGGCGATAGATCTGCCCGCCACCACGCAGGCTCTCGTCGATCAGGCTAGGTCGCAGGCCGTAGGCCGCCAAGGTCTGGGCTGCGCGGATGCCGGCCGGCCCCGCACCGATGATGACAAGGCCCGAAGGGTTCATAGGGTCCGCCCCGGTTCGCGGCTGACGCAGTGTCCGGCCTCCAGCAGGGTGGTGCAGGCGCGCACCCGGCGACCGTCCTCGAGTCTCACCCAACAATCCTGGCAGGCGCCCATCAGGCAGAACCCCGCACGGGGCTCGGCGCTGAAGTCGCTGCCGCGCAACGCATCGGCTCTGGTCAGCACAGCGGTCAGCAGGGTGTCGCCTTGCAAACCGGTGGCGGGTTGGCCATCGAGGGTAAATGGCAGGACGTCGCGGTCCTGTTCTGCCAGACGTTTCAGCAAAGCCATGGTGCGTTCTCTATCCGGTAAAAGCAGAAGGGGCGGTTTTGATCCATTCGTGTCGTGCACATCAGTGACGACCCACAAGCACGCGGTCCAGCCCGTAAACCCGGTCGAGGATGATCATGGTGGCGGCCGTCAGTGCGATCACCAGCGCCGACACGGCCGCCATCATTGGGTCGATGGATTCG
This sequence comes from Pseudomonas sp. NFACC02, assembly GCF_900110765.1. GTDB lineage: Bacteria > Pseudomonadota > Gammaproteobacteria > Pseudomonadales > Pseudomonadaceae > Aquipseudomonas. The sequence continues at coordinate 371,473 of NZ_FOEO01000001.1, read as the reverse complement.
GTGGCGTAGACGTACATGCGCACCGGCAAGGTCTGGGTCGACGGTGAAGTGACGAAGATCGACAGCGTCACTTCGTCGAAACTGTTGATGAACGCCAGCAGCCAGCCACCGGCAACGCCGGGCAGGATCATCGGCAAGGTGATCTGGCGGAACAGCGTGAAGCGACCGGCGCCCAGGGATTCGGCGGCCTGTTCGGCGCTGCGATCAACGCCGATGGCCGCAGCGATCACCAGGCGCAACACGTAAGGCGTGATCACCACGACATGGGCGAACATCAGCCAGACGAAACTGCCATTGACACCCATCAGGGCGAACAGACGCAGCATCGCCACACCGAGCACCAGGTGCGGGATGATGATCGGCGACAGAAACAGGCCATTGAGGAAGTTGCGTCCCGGGAACTGATAGCGGGTGATCGCCAGGGCGGCGGGCACGGCGATCAGCGTCGCGAGGGTCGCAGCCACGACCGCAAGCATCAGGCTGTTGTAGAAGGACTGAATGAAGTCGGCGCGCTCGAACACCGCAGCGAACCAGCGCAGGGAGAAACCGTGCCACGGCAGGCTCAGGGTGTTTTCCGGGGTGAATGCCACCAGACACACCATCACCAGCGGCGCCAGCATGAACACCACGACCAGGGCGTGAAAGGACAGGGCCAGAGGACCGTTCTTGGACATCGATCATTCCCCCAGGGATTTTTTATAGCGACCTTCGACCAGCCGGTTCCACGACAGCATGACCAGCAGGTTGATCAACAGCAGCGCAACCGCGATGGCGGCGCCCATGGGCCAGTTGAGTTCCGAGAGGTACTGGTCGTAGACGACGGTCGCGACCATCTTCAGACGGCGTCCGCCGAGCAACCCGGGAATCGCAAAGGAGCTGGCGGACAGACCGAACACGATCAAGGTGCCGGACAACACGCCGGGCATGACCTGCGGCAACACCACCAGGCGCATCACCTTGGCTTGCGTCGCGCCCAGCGACAACGCAGCCTGTTCGGCCGAGGCGTCGAGCTTCTGCAGTGAAGTCCAGACCGGGATGATCATGAACGGCAGCATCACGTGGACCAGCGCAAGGATCACGGCGAACGGGGTGTAGAGCAGTTTGACCGGACGGCCGCCCAGCGCCTGGATGGCCTGGTTGATCAACCCGTCGGCGCCCAGCAACAAGCTCCAGCCAAAGGCGCGGACCACCACCGAAATGAGCAGCGGGGTGAGGATCAGAATCAGAAAGATCGAGCGCCACGGCGTGCCCATGCGACTGAGGATGTACGCCTCGGGAACACCGATCACCACGCACAGCAGGGTCACCAGCGCGCTGATCCAGAAGGTGCGGAAGAATATCTCGTAAAAGTACGAATCGGTGATCAGGCTCAGGTACTGCGCAAAGGTCCAGGCATCACCTTTGACCCCGACCTGGTAATCGAACACGTTGAACGACAGCACCAGGGTCAGCAGCAACGGCAACACCAACAGACCCACGAACAGTGCCAGCGCAGGCGCCGACAACAGGTAGCCGCGACCGGTGTCGCGCAGCACGCTTGCGCCACTCATGCCGACACCTCGTCGGCAGTCAGCACGCGCAGCAATTCAGTGGACCAGTCGAGGCCGACGGCAGTGCCTTCGTTGAACGGCGCGTCGCCATTGTTGCGACGCACGACGGTCAGCTCACCGATGGACGTCTCGACGCGGTACAACCACTGACTGCCCAGGAAATAGCGGGTGACAATCCGGCCCTGAAGGCGACCTTCGCCGGCCTCCACCAGATCGATTTTTTCCGGGCGCAGACTGAGGATCAGTTCGCCGTCGCCCTGTTGCTGGCGCACGTGTGCCGTACCGCCGTGATCCCGGTCGCCTTGCAGCAGATTGGCCTTGCCGACAAAACCGGAAATGAAACGCGTGCGGGGGTGCTCGTACAGTTTGTAGGGCTCGTCGATCTGTGTAATGCGACCGGCCTGCATCACCACCACGCGATCGCTGATCGACAGGGCTTCGGCCTGATCGTGGGTCACCATCAGGGTGGTGATGCCAACTTCGCGCTGAATGCGCCGAATCTCGAATTGCATCTCTTCGCGCAGATTGGCGTCGAGGTTGGACAACGGCTCGTCGAGTAACAGGACCGGTGGTTCGATCACCAGTGCGCGCGCCAGCGCCACACGCTGACGCTGACCGCCGGACAGTTCACGGGGATAGCGTTCGGCGTGCTGGTCCAGGCGCACCAGTTCCAGCACCCGCGACACGCGGCGCTGCACATCGGCCGCAGCCACCTTGCGCATTTTCAGGCCGAAGGCGACGTTGTCGCGCACGGTCATGTGCGGGAACAGCGCGTACGACTGGAAGACCACGCCCAGGCCCCGGCTCGCCGGCTTTGCATGGGTGATGTCGCGCCCGTCGAGCAGGATGCGTCCGGCGCTGACGTCCACGAAGCCGGCGATCATTTGCAGTGTGGTGGTCTTGCCGCAGCCTGACGGGCCGAGCAGGGAAACGAACTCGCCTTTTTCCACCGAGAGATCAGTGGCAACCACCGCATCGACGGGGCCGTAACGTTTACAGAGTGCCTGGAGCTGAAGAAAAGCCATGGCTGCTTCCACCTCGTTTTCGTGCACACCTGTGGCATGCGTTTTTTATGGGCAGATGCGAAGAGAGAAGGCGCACCGGAATGCTGGCAAGCCTGCGGACGCTGGCGCTCGATCTGGGTCGGCTGCCGCTGTTATTCAAATCGCCCTGTGGACTGATCCTATGCCCGGGAATAGGATGGCTCAACGCCGAATTTCACTGAGTGAGTGATTTTTTCAACTTTATTCATTGAGTGGATTGAATGAAGGAATCACCGCTAATGAATTCCACTGAACGGAATAAAAATGAATCAAAGGACGCGGGCGTCGGCGCGGTTTCGCGCCTGTTCGCGGTCCTGCGCTGTCTGGGTGAATGCCCCGAAGGCGGTGAACGGGTGACGCAACTCGCACAACAGGTCGGGCTGTCGCAACCCACGACCCATCGATTGCTGCGCAGCCTGATGGACGAAGGGATGGTCGAGCAGGATGCGCGCAGCAAACGGTATCGCCTGAGTCTGGAGTTTTTCGCCCTGGCCGCGAGAGCGGGACAGACCGGCAACCTGCGCGACGTGGTGCGACCCAGCCTGCTGCGCTTGTCGGCCTCTTTGGGCGACTCGCTGTTCCTGCTGGCGCGCAGCGGCTTCGATGCCGTCTGCCTGGACCGCAGCGAAGGGCCGTACCCGATCCGCACCTTCACCGGCGACATTGGCGGCCGCGTGGCCTTGGGCGTCGGGCAGGGCAGCCTGGCGATCCTGGCGTTCCTGCCTGAAGAAGAACGCGACACCGTGATCCGCTACAACCTGCCGCGCCTGCGGGATTTTCACCTGTATGACGAAGTGATGCTGCGTTCGGAAATCGACAACGTACGCCGCCTGGGCTATGCCTCACGCAACACCGGCGTGCTCGAAGGCATGGCCGGACTCGCCGTGCCGATCCTCGACCGGGAAGGCCGCGCCGTCGCTGCCTTGAGCGTGGCAACCATCAGCGATCGTCTGAATGCCGAACGCATGCCGACCGTGGTCGACATGCTCAAACGCGAGGCGGCGTCCATCAGCCAGAACATCAACCCGTTCGACCCGGTGCTGCGCCGGCCCTCCCAAGTGTTCGGACAACAAACCTGACGAGGCAGCCCTACAGCGCCACGGGCAAGGCAAAACCGCGCAGTGTTTCGGGGTCGAACGGATCGGGCAGACGCGTCGTTTAGTAGATAGTTAACGCGCGCGCCGGCGACTTCGGTCAAAAAGAATCAGGCGTCCCATGGCGACCAGGTTTCTGACCTCTGTTGCAGACGTTTGCTTAACAGATTCGGACCGTCTGTCGGCGGTCTTCTTTGCGGCTTAAAGAACGCGTGAGCCGGGTCGAACAACCTGGGTAACTCTGTTGTTTTTTAAACGTTTTCGAACGTGACCAACGCAGCGGCACAGGGAGGTGAAAAGCAGACAAATCTTCGGCGCGCTGTCGAGCCCGGCGCTGAAGACGGCAGTTCCCCCTGATGAGATTTCCCCTATGTTCAAATCCCTGAGGTTGCAGATCCTGGTGCTGCTCAGCGGCAGCCTGATGCTGGTGTTAGTGGTCGCACTGGCCTGTTTCCAGTTCCTCTCCGGCAACGTGCATGCTTACCGAGGCCTGGTCGATGGGCCGCTGCACGCTTCGCAGTTGGTCGATCAGGCCAACCTTCAGTTCAAGATTCAGGTTCAAGAGTGGAAGAACGTGCTCTTGCGCGGCAAACAGCCGGCGGATCGCGACAAATTCTGGGCTCAGTTCGAGGAGCAGGAGCGCCAGGTGCAGGACACGTTGGGGCGCCTGAGTGCCATGACGGTTCTGGATGCCGGAACCCGAGGGCAGGTGGACACACTGCGCGATGAGCACCGCGCACTGGGTGTCGCCTACCGCAAGGGCCGTGATGCTTTCGTGGCGGCGGGAGGCGATCCGGTCGCCGGCGACCAGGCCGTCAAAGGTGTGGACCGCGCGGCCAGCGAACAGATGAGCGAGCTGGTGGACAGCCTGCGTAAACAGAGCGATGCGCAGTCGATGTCGATCAGCAGCGCGGCGGATCAGACCATTCTGATCGGCACGCTGGTGATGCTGGCCTCGGCGCTGCTGGTGGGTGTGCTGACACTGTGGGTGGTCAATCGCAACATCGTCGGCCCTGTCACAACGCTGATCGAATACGTCGCGCAGTTGAGTCAGGGACGTTTCAGTGACCGCGTCAATGTGACCCGTCAGGATGAGCTGGGACGGCTGGCGGTCGCCGCCAATACGCTGCGGGATTTCCTTGCGGATACCTTCACCCGCCTCAAGCGCAGCACCACTGACCTGGACAGCGCCGGTGGCGAGTTGAAGGCAATTGCCGCCTTGATGGCGCAAGGCACGCACGAGCAATTCGAGCGCACCGATCAGGTGGCGACGGCGATGACCGAGATGTCGGCGACCGCGCAGGAGGTGGCGCGTCATGCGGCACAAGCCGCGCAGGCGGCTGATGAGGCCGACCGCAGTTCACAGGACGGCGGCAAGGTGATGAGCGCGACCATCACGGCGATCACTCAGATGCGCACCGAGATCAGCAATACCGCCGACGTCATTCGTCGTCTGGAAAGTGACAGCGGGCGGATTGGCAAGGTGCTGGAAGTGATTCGGGGGATTGCCGAGCAGACCAATCTGCTGGCGCTCAACGCAGCGATCGAAGCGGCGCGCGCGGGCGACGCCGGACGCGGTTTCGCGGTTGTGGCCGATGAGGTGCGCACGTTGGCGCAGCGTACGGCGGCGTCGACGGCTGAGATCAATCAGATCATCAGTTCGGTGCAGACCGGCGCCATCGATGCGGCTCAGGCGATTGAAAGCGGTCAGGCGCGCAGTCAGGAAAGCGTGGACCAGGTGGCGTTGGCCGGTTCTTCGTTGCAGCGGATCACGGTGGCGGTGGAAGCGATCCGTGACATGAACCGTCAGATTGCCACGGCGGCGGAGGAGCAGACGTCGGTGGCTGAGGACATCTCGCGCAATCTGACGGAGATCACGGCGATTGCGACGACGAATCAGAGCAATGTGTTGCGCACGCAGACGGCCAGTGAGGATCTGCACGGGTTGTCGGTGGGGTTGAATGATGTGATTTCTCGATTGAGTGCCTGAGGAGCGGAACGGCGGTTCGTGGTATCTGGACTGCCGTTTACACGCGCAACGCGGGCTGGGGCTAACGCTCTGCGCTTTCTTGATGCGTGCATCAATGTTCCTCACACCATTTTTGACTGTAGGAGCGCGCTTGCCCGCGATCTGCCGGAAACCGGCCGCGAAACCGATGGATGCGGAGTGTCAGGCATAACCGGGTCGTCTGATTTTGCTACCGCTTCGCGGCAGGTCGCGGGCAAGCGCGCTCCTACAGGGGTTGCGTCTGACCTTGGCTGCGCACGTTACGCCGTGTCGGCTTTCACCGCCGCGCGGATGGCTTCCAGCAGCATCATGCATGCCGGGTTGTCGTTGTCCGAGCGCCAGACCAGGTGCAGCTCGCTTTGCACGCCTTCGCCCAGGTCAATGTCGCGGAAGACCACGTTCTTGAACACCACGTTGGTGGCGCAACGAGGCACCAGCGCCAACCCCATCCCCGCGTTGACCAGCGCCAGAATCGTCAGCGAAGAACCCAGCCACTGCACGTACTCGGGCGCCACTTGCGCGGAACGCAGCGTTCCGGTGAGCAGCTCGTTGAACGGCGGGTAGGCGGAGTGCGAATACATCAGAAAGGGTTGTGCATCCAGATCCTGAACGCTCACCGAAGCGGCGCTGGCCAGCGGATGGCTGCCGGGCACGGCAAGCACGAAGGGCTCCCGCACCAGGCATTCAGTCTCGTACCCGACCTGCAGCAGGGGCGCGCGGACGATACCCAGGTCGATACGCCGGGCCCTCAAGGCTTCGTGCTGGGAATAGGTGTTCATTTCGGTCAGGGAGATTTTCACGTGCGGCTGGTTCAGCCGCGCTTCGGCGATGACTTTCGGCAGAAATTCATACACCGCGCTGCCGACGAAACTGATGGTCACCGACCCGATATCGCCCTCGGCGATTCGCCTGGCGGCCAGGGCAGCCTGTTGCGCATGCTCCAGCAGCGTCTGCGCTTCGATGAAAAAGGCCCGGCCGGCAGCGGTGAGTGCCACGCTTCGCGTACTGCGCGTGAACAGTTCGACGCCCAGGTGATGCTCCAGCAATTGAATCTGTCGGCTCAAGGGCGGTTGGGTCATGTTCAACCGTTCGGCGGCCCGGCGAAAGTTGAGTTCCGTGGCCACGGTGGTGAAACAGCGCAGTTGAGCGAGTTCGAACATTGATATATTCCGGGTATCAATCAACAGTCAATCTAGATTAGACGGGAACAATACCGGCGTCCATCATCGGCTCATCCCCAAAAAAACAATGATCGGGAGTTGCCCCTTGAATACCCTCAATCCCACGACGGACCCCACCGTGCTTGCCCGCGCGGCCGCCAAGGTAAAGCGGCACGTGCTGCCGTTGTTCGTCATCATGTTCATCGTCAACTACATCGACCGGGTGAACATCGGCTTCGTACGCAGCCATATGGAGACCGACCTCGGCATCGGTGCGGCGGCCTACGGACTGGGTGCCGGCCTGTTCTTCGTGGGGTACGCGCTCTTCGAAGTGCCGTCCAACATGTTGCTGCAGCGGTACGGTGCCCGCGCCTGGCTGACCCGCATCATGTTCACCTGGGGCGCAGCGGCCATGGCCATGGCGTTCGTGCGAGGCGAAACCAGCTTTTACGTTCTGCGCTTCATTCTCGGCGCGGCGGAAGCGGGCTTCTTCCCCGGCATCATCTATTACTTCACGCAGTGGCTGCCGTCGAACGAGCGCGGCAAGGCGATGGCGGTCTTCCTCAGCGGGTCGGCCATCGCGTCGGTGATTTCCGGCCCTGTGTCCGGTGCGTTATTGGGCGTCAGCGGCTTGAGCCTGCACGGCTGGCAGTGGATGTTCATCATCGAGGGTTTTGCGTCCATCGCCTTGTGCGGTTTCGTCTGGTTCTGGTTGCAATCTCATCCCCGCGAAGCCAAGTGGCTGAGCGAGGAAGAGAAGGGCGCGCTGATCCGCGCGATCGAAGAAGAGCAGCGTGCCCGTGAAGCGGCGCAAGTGATCAAACCGTCGATCTTCAAGCTGCTGGCGGACCGGCAGATCCTGCTGTTCTGCTTCATCTACTTCTCGGTGGCGCTGACGATTTATGGCGCAACGTTCTGGCTGCCGAGCATGATCAAGAAGATGGGCAACCTGAGTGACTTCGAAGTCGGTATGTTCAACTCGATCCCCTGGATCATTTCCATCGTCGCCATGTATGGCTTTGCCGCGCTGGCCGCCCGCTTCAAACACCAACAGGCGTGGGTGGCCGTGACGCTGGTGATCGCTGCATGCGGCATGTTCATGTCGACCATGGGCGGACCGATCTTTGCCTTCGTCGCCATCTGCTTCGCCGCGATTGGTTTCAAGGCGGCGTCAGCGCTGTTCTGGCCGATTCCTCAGGGCTATCTGGACGCACGCATCGCCGCGGCGGTGATTGCCCTGATCAACTCCATCGGCAATCTCGGCGGCTTCGTCGCGCCGACCGCGTTCGGTTTTCTTGAACAAACCACCGGCTCTATCCAAGGCGGCCTGTACGGCCTGGCGATCACCTCGTTGGTGGCCGCGGTGGTGATCTTCTTTGCCCGCACTACGCCCAAAGGTGAACAGCCGGGAAAGCCGCGAAACGTTCCGCCCAGCCCCTCGATGGATAAAACGGCGGCACTGCGCGCTGCCAAGTAGCCCCGACCCTGCTGCGAGCCAAGCCTCACACCCTGATTGACCGGGAGAAGTCTTTTGAAAATCACACGCGTTACTGTCACTCCGATTGCATTCCGTGACCCGCCGCTGCTCAACGCCAGCGGTATCCATGAACCCTTCGCGCTGCGCTCGATCATCGAAATCGAGAGCGATAACGGGTATATCGGCCTGGGCGAAAGTTACGGCGACGCGCCGGCGCTGGCGATCCAGCAGCAGGTACAGAGCCAACTGATCGGCCTGGACCCGTTCAATCTTGCGCAACTCAAGGCCGTGGTCAAAGCCACGGTCGCGGCCCACAAACCGGCGAGCATTGCAGGCGCCGAGCTGGCGCCGGGCTCGCACGCGAGCAAAGCGGTGAGCAACGCGTATTCGGCGTTCGAAGTCGCCTTTCTCGACCTGCAGGCGCGTTCGATGAGCCTGCCGCTGGTGGACCTGCTCGGCGGTGCGGTGCGCGATCAGGTGCCGTTCAGTGCGTACCTGTTTTTCAAATACGCTCAGCACGCTGATTCGCCTTATGCGCCGGACAGTTGGGGCGAGGCGCTGAGCGAAGAGCAGATCGTTGCCCAGGCGCGGCGCATGATCGAGGCCTATGGCTTCAAGAGCATCAAACTCAAGGCCGGCGCCCTGGATCCCGAGCATGAGGTGTCGTGCATCAAGGCCCTGAAGAAAGCCTTCCCGGGCTACCCGTTGCGCATCGACCCGAACGGCAACTGGTCGCTGGAAACCTCCATCCGTATGGCCGAATTGCTGGGAGACGATCTGCAGTACTACGAAGACCCGACGCCGGGCCTGGACGGCATGGCCGCGTTGCACCAGCGCACGGGGTTGCCGCTGGCGACCAACATGGTGGTCACCGATTTTGACGAGTTCCGCCGCAGCGTGGCGCAGAACAGCGTGCAGATCGTCCTTGCCGACCACCATTACTGGGGCGGCCTGCGCGACACCCAGACGCTGGCGAAGATGTGCGAGACATTCGGTCTCGGTGTGTCGATGCACTCCAACTCGCACCTGGGCATCAGCCTGATGGCGATGGCGCACGTGGCCGCGGCGGTGCCGAACCTGGATTTCGCCTGCGACACCCATTACCCCTGGCAGGAACCGGACGAAGAAGTGATCAAGGGCGGCAAGCTGCCCATCGTCGACGGCTGCGTGAAAATCACCCGCGACCCGGGCCTGGGCCTTGAACTGGACTATGACCAGTTGGGCAAGCTCAACGACCAGTACCTGACCTGTGGAATCCGTTCACGGGACGACGTGAAGCAGATGCAGAAGTACAAGCCCGACTGGAAAGCGGTCAAACCGAGGTATTGAGGCGGAAAAAAAGCGAACGCTGATGATCGACTGTCCTCGAAAAGAAAGGCCCTTGGGGAAATTCTGGAGAGACGTGGATGATCAGCTCGCGCAAGACCTTGATGTGTTTGTCGCTGGCAGCCATGACTGCCGCGTCGAGTGGCGCCATGGCGCAGCAGTCGGTTTCGTCGCCGTTGATGCTCGCCGCTTCGGATACCGGGGCGATGGGCACCCACGGCGTTAACAACGCCATCAACCCGAACCGCAGGAACAACATCGGTGTGGACACCGGCGGTGCGGGCACGACCAACCCGGCGTTACGACCCGGCACGACATCCGGTTCGTCATCTTCTTCCTCTTCCTCTCCTTCTTCCGGCGGCACTTCCGATTCCCTGCAACAGCAACGCCAACAGAGCGGCGAGCGCATGATCATGGAGCGCAAGGGGCAGATTCAGGAAGCCAACTGAAAGAGCAAGTTTCATGAGTTCGCCCCACCCCGGATGACGCGGAGCGTCATTCAATGGGGTACCACGCGGAGCGTGGGAACCATCAGCAAAGCTTTCAGCAGAAGCGAATATGTGTCGGCGGTACTGTTGTTGATTCTGGCCGGAGGCCGTAGCAACTGTCTTCCATCACATGTGCAGCTCTAAGGGTTCTGCCTGCATGGTGTAGGAGCGTGGCTTGTCCCGCGATCTGCCGGGGACCGGCAGCAAGACCTGTGCATGCGGTGTGTCAGGTATAACCGAGTCGCCTGATTTTACTGCCGCTTCGCGCCAGATCGCGGGACAAGCCACGCTCCTACCGCTCCTACCGCTCCTACCGCTCCGGCCAGACGCTGGCAAGTACGCGGCAACGTTGCCCCACGCACAAACCGTCCATTCACAGCACGTCTGTTCAAGACCTGAATCTCCCACCGCGACACTATGGCTTTACCTTTCGTCCACGCTGTTTCGGCTGGGCGGGTATCGCTGAATTCATGGGTGTGCGATGAACGATTCAACTGCCGATGATCGTGCTCGGGACTGGGGGCTTTTGTTCCTGCGAGGGAGCGGCTCGTTGTTCCTGCTGTTCGTCCATGGGCTGCCCAAGTTGCTGGACTTCAAGGCGCAATTATCACTGATCGAAGACCCGTTCCACCTGGGCGCACCCCTGACCCTGAGCATGGCGATTTTCGCCGAAGTGTTGTGCCCGCTGCTGATTCTGACCGGCGTCCTGGCGCGAATCGCTTGTCTGCCTATTCTCTTCCTGCTGCTGGTGGCACTGGTCGTGGTGCACAGCGACTGGAGTGTCGATCAAGGCCAGTTCGGCTGGTTGCTGATCATCATTTTTACCAGTGTGCTGATCGCCGGTCCTGGCCGTCTGGCGCTCACTGTTCGCTTGCCCGGAGCGCTTCGCTATGCCTGAGTCTGCCTTGTCTGCGGAGGTCACGCCGACCTCCAAACTGTCGCCCGACGAGATTGTCACGCTGGTGATCAAGCACCGCGTCAAGAAAGGCATGGAGGCGCAATACGAAGCCTGGCTGCGGCGAACGGTGGCCATTGCGGCCACCTACCCGGGGCACCTGGGCGTGGACGTGATCCGTGGTCAATCCGGCGGTCTGCACATGTTCACCTGTGTGCTGCGGTACTGCTCCACCGACGTCATGCAAAGCTGGCTGGACTCCGCACAGCGCCGCGAACTGGTCGCCGAGGCGGCGCCGATGCTCGCCGACGGCGACTTCACGGAGGTCAACCGGCACAACGAGTTCTGGTTCGTCCCTGCCAGCGACAGTCCACCGCCGCCGCGCTGGAAACAGGCGGTCGTCACCTTCTTCGTGATCTGTCCGCTGACCCTGTTGATCCCGCTGCTCTGGGGCCCGGTCTTCCAGGCCTTTCCACCGCTGGGCAATTACGTCATCAGCACCGCACTGGTGACCATCACCATCGTGCTGCTGGTGGTCTACCTGCTGATGCCTCAGGCGACCCGGTTGTTTGCGCCCTGGCTCAACGCCAAGCCTGAGCCGGCGCCCGGTGCCGATCATGAAGGATGATCCGAACGATGATGCCCCGGCCAGCAGCGAGCGCCGCAGTTTCGTCGCCAAAGGCTCATTGCTCGGCGCTGCGGCCGCCATGTTCTCTTCAATGCCTGTCACCGGCTTCGCCGTCGGTGCTTCTCACTCTTCAGCCGCCGGAGGCCCCATGAACGTCGATCTGATTCTTTACAACGGCAACTTTCACACCGTTGATCAGGAAAAACCCAAGGCCAGTGCGGTCGCGATCGGCGACGGCAAGTTCGTCGCGGTCGGCACCGATGCTGAAATCATGTCATTGCGCGGCAGTGCGACTCAGGTTATCGACATGAACCGGCGCACGGTGATCCCGGGCCTCAACGACTCTCACTTGCACCTGATTCGTGGTGGCCTGAACTACAACCTCGAACTGCGTTGGGAAGGTGTGCCGTCGCTGGCCGACGCCTTGCGCATGCTCAAGGCGCAGGCCGACCGCACACCGACCCCGCAGTGGGTGAGGGTGGTGGGTGGCTGGAACGAATTCCAGTTTGCTGAAAAGCGCATGCCCACCCTCGAAGAACTCAACCAGGCAGCGCCCGATACGCCGGTGTTCGTCCTGCACCTGTATGACCGCGCGTTGCTTAACCGCGCGGCGCTGCGGGTTGCCGGCTATACCCGTGACACGCCGAACCCGCCGGGTGGCGAGATCGTGCGCGACAGCAACGGTGATCCGACCGGCATGCTGGTCGCCAAACCGAACGCGATGATTCTGTACTCGACCCTCGCGAAAGGTCCCAAACTGCCGCTTGAATACCAGGTCAACTCGACCCGCCAGTTCATGCGCGAGTTGAACCGTCTGGGCGTGACCAGTGCCATCGACGCGGGCGGTGGTTTCCAGAACTACCCGGATGACTACGCCGTCATCACTCAACTGGCTGAAGCCAGGCAGTTGACCGTGCGCATCGCGTACAACCTGTTTACCCAGAAGCCCAAAGAAGAGCTCAACGACTTCAAGAACTGGACCCAGTCGGTCACGTTGCACCAGGGCGACGACTTCCTACGTCACAACGGCGCGGGCGAGATGTTGACGTTCTCGGCGGCGGACTTCGAAGACTTCCTCGAACCGCGTCCGGACCTGCCGCCGGGCATGGAGCAAGACCTGGAACCGGTGGTGCGTCATCTGGTCGAGCACCGCTGGCCGTTCCGTCTTCACGCCACGTACGACGAGTCGATTTCGCGCATGCTCGACGTGTTCGAGAAGGTCAATCGCGAGATCCCGTTCAACGGCATTCCATGGTTCTTCGACCACTGCGAAACCATCACTCCGAAAAACATCGAGCGCGTCAAAGCGCTGGGCGGCGGTATTGCGATCCAGGACCGCATGGCCTTCCAGGGCGAGTACTTCGTCGAGCGCTACGGCGCCAAGGCCGGCGAACACACGCCACCGATCAAGCGCATGCTGGCCGAAGGCGTGCCGGTCGGCGCGGGCACTGACGCGACGCGCGTGTCCAGCTACAACCCGTGGACCTCGTTGTACTGGATGGTCAGCGGCCGTACCGTGGGCGGCCTGGCGTTGTACCCCGAAGGGCTTTCTCGCGAGACTGCGCTCGAGCTGTACACCCGCGGCAGCGCCTGGTTCTCGTCCGAGCAGGGCAAGAAGGGTCAGATCAAGGTCGGCCAACTGGCTGACGTCGTCGCGCTGTCGCAGGACTTCTTCAGTGTGCCGGAAGAGTCGATCAAGTGGATCGAGTCGGTGTTGACGGTCGTCGACGGCAAAGTGGTCTACGGCACCCAGGAGTTCGATCAACTGTCGCCGCCGAGCCTGCCGGTACTGCCGGACTGGTCCCCGGTGGCGAAAGTGCCTGGGCACTGGCGTCCGGGTGCGCCGATGGCGGCTGCGGTTCACCAGTGCAGCGGCCCCTGCGCCGTGCATGCCCATAGCCATGACAAGGCCCGTCAATCGAAAGTGCCGGTCAGCGACTTCCAGGGATTCTGGGGCGCGTTTGGCTGCTCGTGCTTCGCGTTCTGACGACACGGCCCGAAGGAGCATGAAACACCTCGCCGGGACTCACCGGCGAGGCTATCCGCCGGCGCAGTTCGCTGGCACTCGCCCACACCTGTCACACACTTAACTGGAGTCAACCATGACCGTTCCCTACAAGCGTCTGGATATCAACGATGCCGTCGTGCTGCTGGTCGATCATCAGACCGGCCTGATCTCGCTGGTGCAGGACTTCTCGCCCAACGAATTCAAGAACAACGTGCTGGCACTGGCCGACTGCGCCAAGTTCTTCAAACTGCCAACCATCCTCACCACCAGCTTCGAAACCGGCCCGAACGGCCCGCTGGTGCCCGAGCTGAAAGAAATGTTCCCGGACGCGCCTTACATTGCCCGTCCAGGTCAGATCAACGCCTGGGACAACGAAGACTTCGTCAAGGCGATCAAGGCCACGGGCCGCAAGCAACTGATCATCGCAGGCGTGGTGACCGACGTGTGCGTGGCGTTCCCGACGCTGTGCGCGCTGGAAGAAGGTTTTGACGTGTTCGTGGTCACCGATGCCTCGGGCACCTTCAACGACGTGGTACAGAAAGCCGCCTGGGCGCGCATGACCGCTGCCGGTGCGCAATTGATGAACTGGTTCTCGGTGGCGTGTGAGCTGCAACGCGACTGGCGCAACGACATGGAAGGCCTGGCCAACCTGTTGTCCCAGCGCATCCCGAACTACCGCAACCTGATGAACAGCTACTCGGCGTTTACCGCCAAGTAAGCGAGCCAGCCGTTCATCCTCAAACCCCATGGGAGCCCATGAGCGCGCTCCCATGGGGTTTTCTGTCTGCCGGTCGCGCGTTGGCGAAGGTCGTTTACTTCGTCCGTCCGACACCGCCTTCGTCTATGATTCAGCGCGCCACGGATGCGGATGAGGTGATCCATCTACCCGGCATCACCCCCGTCTTCCGCGTCCACCGGGGCTGCCCTGCGTGTGGTAGCGTCGTCATCGACAGCCCGGCTATCTGAACCATTTCTGGAGATTCATCATGGCTACAGCATCTGCATCCGTTCGCATCCCGGTTTCGGCGGACACAGTCTGGGCGCTCGTGGGCGGTTTTCTTTCGCTGCCCGACTGGCTGCCGTTCATTGCCCAAAGCGTGTCCGATGAAGGCGGCCGCATTCGCCACCTGACCACCGAGGACGGCGCGAAGATCAGCGAGCGTCTGGAGACTTACGATAATCAGGCACGCACCTACAGCTACTCGATCACCGAGGGTCCATTGCCGGTGACAGGGTATCTGGCGACGTTGAAAGTCAGGGCCGACGGCGAACGCGCGGCAGTGGTCCAATGGTCGAGTATTTTTACCGCGAACGGCGTTTCCGACGCCGAGGCCGAAGCGCTGATTCAAGGCGTCTACGACAGCGGGCTTGAAGCCCTGAAAGGCAAGTTCTGATCTCGTATCCCGGTGAACACCCCATGACCTGCGGGAGCGAGCTTGCTCTAGGCGGCATTCCGACAATGCGTCAGGTCAGCACCATCAACGGTGACTGACCCAGCGCATTCGCAGCCCTCGTAACCTCGGACGTCTCCCACAGGGGGCCGGGTTGACGCACGAACCTGTGTCCAAACCGCAGCTCTGTGGGAGCCAGCTTGCTGGCGAATGCAGAGGGTCAGTACCATCAACAGTGACTGACCCACCGCGTTCGTCCGAATTGCGGCCCATACCCTCGTAACCTCGGACGTCTCCCACAGGGGGCCGGGGTGGGGCACGAACCTGAGTTCAGACCGCAGACCTGTAGGAGCCAGCTTGCTGGCGAATGCAGAGGGTCAGCACCATCAACAGTGACTGACCCACCGCGTTCGCTGCCCTCGTAACCTCGGACGTCTCCTACAGGGACCGCGTTGTTGACGAGCTTGAGGCCATCCCTCAGACCCCGGTCCAGCCTCGGACCTGTGGGAGCCGGCGTGCTGGCGAATGCGGTGGATCAGCGGAATCATCATTCACTGACACCCCGCATCCGTCAGCACGCGGATTCACGCAGGTCATGTCTGTGGTTTGCCAGCCGCCTTGGTTAATTGTCGCTTAATCCGCAACGCTGAAACTCCAAACCTGTGGTTTATCCGGGCGCCGCCGGTCGTCAGACTTGCCCGATCATTTATCGCAGGAGAGGATGATGCTTGTTTCGGCCATCAATACCGTAGAGATACACGCCACTCAAGGTCGTTCGAGCGAGGTCGGCACACGCGTGCCCCGCATGCTTGAAGTCTTGAACAGCACGACCCCGTGTGTCGCCTATACGTTTACCGCCAGCAAACATGACGACGCCTCCTGGATCGTCAGCGGCTACTGGCGGTCCGAAGGCCAGATGCAAGCGCATTTCTCACACCCTGAACTGACCGGTTTCATGGAATTGCTGTCGAGCGGGGCGATCAGTCACATCCAGTTCAACAGCTTCGTCATCGACGCGAACGAGGTGACCTGACATGTCCCTGAATGAAGATATTCTGCTGGGCATTGACCTGAATCTGCTGCTGACCTTTCTGGTGGTCTTCCGGGAACGCAGCGTCAGCGAAGCGGCCCGCCATCTTCGTGTGACCCAACCGGCGGTGAGTGGATCGCTGGTGCGTCTGCGCCAGTGCTTCGGCGACCCATTGTTCCTGCGGCGCAATCGCAAGATGCAGCCGACGCCCAAGGCCCAGGAACTAGCCGAAGCATTGCTGCCCGCCATGCTGCAGATCGAATCGGTGATTCGTCACCCGTAACCGTTCGCCATCACCTTTCCTCGTTTCCCAAACGCACAGCTGTGCTTCATGGCTGTGCGTGTATGCCCCCGCCTGATCCAATCGGTAGCAGTCCTGCGTCAGTGACTGTCGCCGCATTCGCGCAACTTTCCTCATGGCTTCATTGGCTTACGGTGCAATTGACCAAGCTGGCATCGCTTTTGCTTTTGTGTATCCGTGGATGATTGGATACAAAAATTCAAAAGGTAATGCGATGCGACTCGTACCCGGATACGCCAGCCGACAACCCGTCACTGCCGAAGAAGAGGCCTATGCCTTCCTGCTCGACGCCATCTGTAAGGGCACCTATCGCATGGGCGAACGGTTAATTGCAGAGGACATCGCCACGGAGATCGGCATGAGCCGCATGCCGGTGCGCGAGGCGTTCAGGCGTCTGGCCGCCGATGGGCTTGTCACCTTGCGTCCCAACCGAGGCGCGGTGGTCAGCGGTCTGAATATCGAAGAAATGCGCGAAGTGTTCGAAATGCGCAGCGCACTCGAAGGGCTGGCGATTCGGGTCGCGGTGCCAAAAATCACCGAGCGTCACCTGGTCCATCTGGAGCGCCTGCTCGACGACATGGATGATTACCGCGACGACAGTTCGGAGTGGGTAGGGCGCCATCGCGCATTCCATGAATACCTCTGCAGCCTCAGCGGCCGAGCGCGGCTGATGCGCCAGATTTCTGCGCTGTACACGGCGATCGAGCCGCACATGCGGGTCTGGCTGGAGCACGGAGAGAAGCCGTTGAGCGCCCGCGACGAACACGCGGTGATCCTCGAGGCGCTGCGCGCGGGGGATGCCGATCAGGCGGAGCAGGTTCTTCGCGACCACATCGACGGCACGATTCCCAGCCTGATTGCGTTTCTCGAAGAGCAGAAGCCTGCATGAGTGCCTGACATTCATTCAAACAGAAGCGGGCAACCAGCCCGCCAGAGACACCCGGTCACCCTGTATCGACGTTCAGAACTGCCCTTACTTTCTCACCGTAATCGGAGCTTTCGTCATGTACAAACCCGCCGCGCTGGCCGCCCTCGTTTCCCTGAGTCTGTGTACGCCGCTGGTGTTCGCAAACCCGACCGTGCCGGACCGTCTGCAGAAGGTCGACAAGATCACGTACTGCTCCGGGATGGATTCGCCACCGCTGGTGTCGTTCGATGCCACGCAGAAACCGGTGGGCCTGACCATCGACCTCGGTGTGGAAATCGCCAAGCGTCTGGGCGGCAAGAAAGTCGAATGGCGGGTGATTCCGTTCTCCGGCCTGGTGCCGGCGTTGCTCGCGCAGCAGTGCGACATGATCGTCGATCAGCTCTTCGACAAGCCTGAGCGCCGGGAAGTGATCAACATCGTCAACTACATGTATTCCAGCCAGTCGGTGGTGGTGCCCAAAGGCAATCCCAAGGGCATCAAGTCGCTGGACGATCTGTCGGGCCACAAGGTCGCGGTGCTCAACGGTTCCACCATCAAAACCCTGCTCGACGCGCAGAACGAGTCGCTGACCAAAGCCGGCAAGACGCCGCTCAAACTGGTGGTCTACAACACCGACACCGATGCCTTCCAGGCGCTGCGCATCAATCAGGTCGACGCCTACGGCACCACGGTGGAAACCGCTGGCTATTACGCCAACATGGCACCCGATCTGTTTCAGGAAGGTGTTCCTGCTTTCAGCCGGATTCTCACCGGGTTGGGCATTCGCAAGGACGATCCGCAGCTGACCGCCGCGGTGCAGCAAGTGATCAGCGACATGCGCAGCGACGGCAGCTACACGCAGCTGCTTGCCAAATGGCACGTCGAAAGCGACAAGCTCGATTGAGCCCTGACAGAGCGGAATAAACCGATGAATTTCAATTGGGAAGTGTTCTGGCAGTACCTGTTGCAGCCCAGCGGTGTCTACCTCACGGGGTTGTGGCTGACGTGCCTGATCAGCGTGCTGGCGATGCTGCTCGGGTGCAGCCTGGGCCTGATCGCCGCGTTGATGCGCCTGTCGAAGAATCCGTTGCTGAACCTGCCGGTCCGTTTTTACGTCTGGTTGATGCGCGGTACGCCGCTGCTGGTGCAGATCGTCTTCCTCTACACCGCCTTGGCGGCAGGCGGCATTTTCCGTTTCGAAGACATCGATCTGGGCTGGTTTACCGTGCCGGGTAACATCCAGGCGGCGATCATAGCCCTGGGGCTGAATGAAGGCGCCTATATGGCCGAAATCATTCGTGCAGGCATCGGCGCGGTGGACAAGGGGCAGTACGAGGCCGGTCGCTCTCTGGGCATGACGTTCGGCAAGCTGATGCGCCGCATCGTACTGCCACAGGCCTTTCGGGTGATCGTCCCGCCGCTGGGCAACGAGTTCAACGTGATGCTGAAAAACACCACGCTGGTCAGTGTGATCGGCGTACAGGAGCTGTTGTTGAGCACGCAGATGGTGACGTCGGCAACGTTCCGTGTTTTCGAGCTGTACCTGGTGGTCGCGATCTATTTCCTGATGCTTACCACGCTATGGGGCTTTTTCCAGCGTTGGCTGGAACAGCGTTTCGGCCAGTCCGATCGTCAACCTCCGGCGGCGAAACGCATGTTTGGCCGCAGTGCGATGAAACTGTTGAGGGGGCGTTGAGATGGCGCATCAAAGTGAAGAACTGATCATCGAGGCGCTGGACGTTCACAAGTCCTTCGGCGATCTGGAAATCCTCAAGGGCATTTCCCTGCAGGTGCGTCGCGGGGAGGTGGTGGTGCTGATCGGCGCTTCGGGCTCGGGCAAAACCACGTTTATCCGCTGTATCAACCTGCTGGAGGACATCCAGTCCGGACGCATTCGGGTCAATGGCCAGCCCATGGGGTATCGCGAACGTGCTGATGGCAGTCTGGTCCGCGACTCGGAACGCAACATCGCTCGCCAGCGGCGTGATATCGGCATGGTTTTCCAGCGCTTCAACCTGTTCGCGCACATGACCGCGCTGGAAAACATCATCGAAGCGCCCATTCATGTGCTGGGCGTTGCTCGTGAGGCAGCGCTGACGCAGGGGCGTGAGCTGCTGGCCCGGGTCGGCCTGGCGGACAAAGCCGGGCATTACCCTTCGATGCTGTCCGGTGGTCAGCAGCAGCGGGTGGCGATTGCCCGCGCGCTGGCCATGAAGCCCAAAGCCCTGTTGTTCGACGAACCGACCAGTGCGCTCGATCCGGAAACGGTCGGCGAGGTGCTGCAGGTCATGAAGGCCCTTGCCGAGGACGGCATGACCATGGTGGTCGTGACCCACGAAATGGGCTTTGCCCGCGAAGTCGCCGACCGCGTGGTGGTGCTTGATCAGGGCGAACTGATCGAACAGGGGCCGCCCGAACAGATTTTCAGTCGTCCTGTCCATCCCCGTACCCAAGCCTTTCTCAGCCGCGTGTTGTAACGCTTACAAGGAAATCGTCATGCGTTCATTCTGCTTTGCCGCTGCGTGGTGCTCTGTTGCGTTCCTGCCAGCGGCGCATGCCGCCGACGGCGTGATGAAGATGTATAACTGGTCTGACTACATTGCGCCCGACACCCTGAAAAACTTTGAAAAGGACAGCGGGATCAAGGTCCAGTACGACATCTTCGACACCAACGAAATGCTTGAGGCGAAGATGCTGTCAGGGCATTCGGGGTACGACCTTGTGGTGCCTTCGAGTCAGTTTCTGTCCAAGCAGATCCGGGCGGGCGCCTACCAGCCGTTGCAGCGGTCCTTGCTGTCCAACTGGAATCACCTGGACCCTCGGTTGATGAAGCGTCTGGAGGCCGCCGACCCAGGTAATCGGTATGCCGTGCCGTACATGTGGGGCACGGTCGGTATTGGTTATAACGAGGAAAAAGTGCGGGCGGTGCTGGGCAAGGAAGCGGTGCTGGATTCGTGGTCGATGGTGCTCAACCCGGACAATCTGGCCAAACTCAAGCGTTGCGGCGTGGCGTTTCTCGATGCGCCGGTGAAGATCATTCCCCAGACCCTGCTGTATTTGGGCCTGGACCCCAACAGTGTGAAGCCCGACGACTACAAAAAGGCCTCGGCTTTGCTGATGAAGTTGCGCCCGTCGGTGACCTACTTCAATTCGTCCAAATACACGGCTGACCTCGCCAACGGTGATATCTGCGTGGCGGTCGGCTATTCCGGCGATGTGATGCAGGCCCAGACCCGCGCCAAAGAAGCCGGCAAGAACGTCGACATCCGCTACCTAATCCCCAAGGAAGGGGTGAACCTGTGGTTCGACATGCTGGCGATCCCCAAGGATGCTGCCAACGTGACCAACGCCCATGCGTTCATCAACTACCTGCTGCG
The DNA here is from genome assembly GCF_900110765.1 of Pseudomonas sp. NFACC02. Taxonomy (GTDB): domain Bacteria; phylum Pseudomonadota; class Gammaproteobacteria; order Pseudomonadales; family Pseudomonadaceae; genus Aquipseudomonas. The sequence goes on along the minus strand of NZ_FOEO01000001.1, from coordinate 350,790 downwards.
CCCGCAGGTCATTGCCTCGGTGAGTGATTACGTGGGGTACGCCAACCCCAACACCGACGCCACCACCTTGATGGACCCGAAGGTCAGCGGCAATCCGGGCATCTATCCGGGGGATGACGTGATCAGCAAAGCCTTTGTTTCCGCGGATCTGCCGGACAACATCCAGCGGCTGATCACACGGGAATGGAACCGCATCAAATCCGGGCAATGAATCCAGTTTTCTGAAGAGCGTTCGTCATGTTGAAATTTTCTGCTCATGAATACCCCTATCCCTCGCAACGTCAGAGCGTGTTCGCCCGACGTGGCATGGTCGCCGCCTCTCAACCGCTGGCGGCACAGGCGGGCATTGAAGTCATGCAAAAGGGCGGCAACGCAATCGATGCCGCGATTGCCACCGCGGCGGCGTTAACCGTAGTCGAGCCGACCGGCTGCGGGATTGGCGGCGACGCCTTCGCGCTGGTCTGGAGCAAGGGTCGGTTACACGGGTTGAACGCCAACGGCCATGCGCCTGCGGCCTTGAGTGTCGAGGCGGTTAAAGCCGCCGGGCATGAACAGATGCCGATGTACGGCTGGACGCCGGTCACCGTGCCCGGCTGTCCGTCGGCCTGGGCAGAACTGTCCCGGCGTTTCGGCAAGCTGCCGTTCGCCCAACTCCTGCAACCGGCAATCAGCCTGGCCCGCGACGGGTTTCCGCTGTCACCGGTGGTTGCCCATCAATGGCAAATCGCGTTCGACGAGTTCAGTGCCCATCGCGATCCGGTGATGGACAGCTGGTTCCAGACCTTTCTGATCGACGGACGCGCGCCGAAGGCCGGGGAGCTGTTTCGCAATCCGGCCCAGGCGAACACCCTGGAAGAACTGGCGGCGACCGAGTGCGAAAGCCTCTATCGCGGTGCATTGGCACAGCGACTCGACGCGCATTCCCGCGCGACCGGTGGCTTTTTGAGGGCTGAAGACCTGGCGGGTTTCCGTGCGCAATGGGTCGATCCCATCAACGTCCGTTATCGCGGCTACGACGTCTGGGAGATTCCGCCCAGCGGCCAAGGGCTGGTCGCACTGATGACCTTGAAGATCCTCGAGGGCTTCGCCTTCGATCATCGCGACAGTCAACTGACCTGGCATCGGCAACTGGAGGCCATGAAGCTGGCATACAGCGACGGCTTGCACCACATCACCGATCCAGATCACATGCGTGTGGCGGTGGCCGACTTGTTGAGTGAGCGCTACAGCGACGAACGAAGGGCATTGATCGGCGATCAGGCGCAGGCGCCCAAGCCAGGCGATCCTCTGGCCAGTGGCACGGTGTACCTGGCGACGGCCGATGCCGAGGGCAACATGGTGTCGTTCATTCAAAGCAACTATCACGGCTTCGGCTCTGGCGTGGTACTGCCGGACAGCGGCCTTGCCTTGCAGAATCGCGGGCAGGAATTCAGCCTCGATCCGGGCCACGCCAACTGCCTGGCGCCGGGCAAGAAAACCTTCCACACGATCATTCCGGGCTTCCTGACGAAGGACGATCAGCCAGTCGGTCCTTTTGGTGTCATGGGCGGTTACATGCAGCCGCAGGGGCATGTGCAGATGGTGATGAACCTGGTGGATTTCGGCCTCAACCCGCAGGCGGCGCTGGACGCACCGCGCTGGCAGTGGCTGGGCGGCCTGAAAATCGGGGTTGAACAGGGCGCCTCGAAGGATCTGGCCGCCGGGCTGGCCAGGCGAGGGCACGACATCAGCATCGCCTTCGATTCCACCGATTACGGTCGCGGGCAGATCATCGTGCGTGATCCCGTCAGCGGCGTGTTGTGTGGAGGGACCGAGCCGAGGGCGGATTCGACGATTGCGGTGTGGTGAATTCCGCTGACGAACCGCGTTCCAGAACAGGTGCGGTGCCACCGTGGACGAAGACCGATTTATTTTTCCGAAAAGGCCTGTAATACAATACGATTGCTTCTGGCGGGCCAGGTCATGATGATCGGCCGCCAGATTCGATTCGGCGTCTTCTTCCTCGAGAAGGGGGGCCGCCATGAAATTCATAGGTCTTCGGGAATACAGCATGAAAGTACAACGCCAGGCGTCGTCTTTGCGGCATCAAGTGCAGGATGCACTGCGCAATGAAATCATCTCGGGCCGTTTCAAGCCCGGTGATCGACTGGTGGAGCAGCAGCTGTACACCGCGCTGGACGTCAGCCGCACTTCGCTGCGTGAGGCCTTGCGCCAGCTCGAAGCCGAAGGGCTTGTGGAGCAGGTGCCACACCGTGGTGCGTACGTCGCGTCGGTGGATGCCAAGGATGCGGTGCAGATTTACGACGTGCGGGGTGCGCTGGAAGTGTTGGCGGTACGCAATTTCGTCCGCCATGCCAGCGACGAGGACGTTCGCGAACTGGCTGAGGTGTTCGATGAGTTCGTCGAGCAGTCTCACACCGCGACCCTCGACGGCGCGGCGTTGCTGGACATCAAGCGGCGTTTCTACCATGTGCTGCTGGACATCGAGCAGAGCCGGGTGGTCGGCGGCATGCTGGAGCAGTTGAACAACCGCGTGAGTCTGCTTCGCGCGCTGTCGTTGGGCCGGGAAGGGCGGATGCCGCACACCTTGGCCGAGCTTCAGGAAATCGTGCGCAACATTCAATTGCGGGATGAAGACGGTGCGTGTGCGGCGGCGTTGTTGCACGTTGAGAATGCGTCGAAGAATGTGCTGGAGCTGCTGGCGGCGGATGCGGGGCATTCGGCGCAGTGACAGGCCTCTTTTGAGCCGTTTCTCTATCGATTTCGTTCCCCGGTGAGGGCCCCGGTTTCGGCCATCAGACCGAACCTGGGCACCTGCGGCTTCGAGACTATCGAGTGCTCGCTCTATCGGCCAGATTCAACGCAGCGCTGAATAAGCCGTCGGCGCCAGGAACTGTGTCTCGATCCGCTCCACGATAATCGCCTGCGCTTCACTTGCCGCCCGTTTGGCGATCCACTCGGCATCGCTCTGAAACGCATTCCACTTCGCCTCGCGCTCAGCCAGGCTTTCCCATTGCAGCAGGTAGGTCAGCGACTGATTGGTTGACCCGGTCAGGTTGGTCCAGAAACCGATCTGTTTGATCCCGTATTTCTCGAAGAACCCCAGGGTGGTGCTGGTGAAGCGCTCGTGCAGGGCGGACAGACGACCCGGTGCACAGTGATAGGTGCGCCATTCGACAATCATTTCGTTCAACTCCTCAAAGGTGCCGTTGGTAGAAACCGTAAATTAGCCTATTGACCGACTGTATGACAATCCTATAGTTTTGTCGCAACTGCTGGCGCAGGTCACCGTTCCAGAACACTGCGTGACATCGCCTTCGACCCGTTTGACAAAAACATAAAAATCAAAGGGCACGAACATGACGCAACCGCAACGAATCGGCTTCATCGGACTGGGCATGATGGGCCTGCCGATGACGTCCTGCCTGGCCAAGGCCGGTTTTCAACTGTTTCTCGCGGACGCGGACCCCGCACGGCTGCGCGATGTACAGGCTACCCTGAATGCCTCCGTGTTAACCGCAGAAAACGCCAATACCCTCGATGTCTTGATCACCATGCTGCCCAACTCGGCCATCGTTGAAAGCGTGCTGCTGGGCGACGGCGGCTGGGCGGCGCACCTGAAGGCCGGTGCGGTGGTGATCGACATGAGCTCTTCGGAGCCGGCACGGTCCCGCGAACTGGCTCATACGCTCAAAGCCCTCAACCTTGAATACCTCGACGCCCCGGTGTCCGGTGGGGTGAAGCGTGCGGTGGATGGCAGCCTGGCCATTCTCGTTGGCGGTGACGAAACGGTCATGCAACGCTGTCGCTCGGTGCTGGAGGCCATGGGCAAAAACATCCTGCACATTGGCGACGCCGGTGCCGGTCACGCGGCCAAGGCCCTGAACAACTTCGTCTCTGCGGCAGGGCTTATGGCGACCGTCGAAGCGTTACACGTGGCCAAGCGTTTTGGTATCGAGCCGGACGTCATGGTCGATGTGCTCAACGCGTCGAGCGGCGGCACCAACACCTCGTTGAACAAGGCCAGGCAGTTCATGCTCAGCGGCACGTTCGGTTCCGGGTTTTCCATGCTGCTGATGAACAAGGACCTGAAGATTGCCAAAGGCCTGTCCGACGCGCTGGATTACCCGCTGACCTTCGGCAAAAGCGCAATCGCGGTGTGGAACGAGGTGGCGCAGGAGGCAACACCCACCACGGATCACACCGAGATGTACCGCATGCTCGCGAAGGAAGGCGAGCGAGGAGGCGAGTAAATGTCCCGTGCAGACTGCTTCTATATAGACGGCCGCTGGGTCGAGCCCGCATCGCCCACCTGGTTCGACGTCATTGACCCGGCCACCGAGGCCGTGGTCGAGCGGCTGGCGTTGGGGGACGCCCGCGACGTCGATCGCGCGGTGGCCGCTGCGCGCAAGGCCCTGCCGGGGTTCTCGCAAACCAGCGTGGCCGAACGCATTGCATTGCTCAAGCGCATCGTCTCGATCTATGAGCGTCGCCAGGAGGAGTTCGCTCAGGCCATGCGCCAGGAAATGGGCGCGCCCATAACCTTTTCCCGATCATTCCAGGTGCCGCGCGGCTGGCTGCACTTGAACCAGTTGATCGATGTGCTGCAGCACTTTGCGTTTGAAGAGGCGCGGGGCAGCACATTGATACGTCACGAACCGGTCGGTGTCTGCGGTCTGATCACTCCCTGGAACTGGCCGATCAATCAGATCGTGGTCAAAGTCGGTCCGGCGCTGGCCGCCGGTTGCACCATGGTGCTCAAACCCAGTGAATATTCGCCGCTGAGCAGCCTGTTGTTTGCGCAAGTGCTGGATGAAGCGGGCGTGCCTGCCGGGGTCTTCAATCTGGTCAATGGCGACGGCCCCGGCGTGGGTGCAGCGATGTCGTCGCACCCCGACATCGACATGCTCTCGTTCACCGGTTCGACCCGCGCGGGCGTCCTGGTGGCCAGGTCGGCCGCAGACACCGTCAAGCGCGTCGCGCAGGAACTCGGTGGCAAGTCGGCGAATATTCTGCTCGACGACGTCAATCTTCAGGACGCTGTGACCCGCGGCGTCGCGGCATGCTTCACCAATAGCGGTCAGTCGTGCTCGATTCCAACCCGCATGCTGGTCCCGCGTTCGCTCATGGATCCTGCCATTCAGATCGCCAGAGTCGCGGCCGAGGGCTATCGCATGGGCGACACGAGCGATGAAAGCACCCAGCTGGGTCCGCTGGTCAATCGCGCTCAGTTTCGCCGGGTGCAAGCGATGATTCAGAACGGCATTGACGAAGGGGCGCAACTGGTCACCGGCGGCGTCGGTCTGCCGGAGGGCATCGATAAGGGCTATTACGCCAGACCCACTGTGTTTGCCTACGTCAGTCCGCAGATGAGCATTGCCCAGGAAGAAATTTTCGGGCCGGTCTTGTCGATGATCCCCTATGACTCGGAAGCCGAAGCCATTGCCATCGCCAACGGCACCCACTACGGATTGGCCGCCTATGTGCAATCGGCCAATCAGCAGCGTGCGCGCGAGGTTGCGCGGCAATTGCAGGCGGGCAGCGTCCACCTGAATTATCCGCCCGCCGATTTTGCGGCGCCGTTCGGCGGCGTGAAGCGCTCCGGCAACGGTCGCGAATGGGGCGAGTATGGTTTTCGCGAATACCTGGAAGTGAAGTCACTGGTGGGCTACGGCGCCTGAGCCCACGCACCGGGCTTGGCGCAGGGCGCGAACCCGCGACTCAAAAAAATTTAGCCGTTTTAACTGTATGACAATCAGTCGATCGTACGAAGAGGTGGCAATGATGGACAGCAACGAACGTTTCAATCATGGCTTCAATAACCGCAAGGAAGTACTGGGCGACCGCCACGTCGAGAAATCCTGGGAAGCCGCCGACGATTTCAATCGGCCAATGCAGAAGCTGGTCACCGAATACTGCTGGGGTGAAGTCTGGGGTGATCCGACATTGCCCTTCAAGACCCGCAGCATCATCAACATCGCCATGCTCACCGCGATGAGTCAGCACCATGAACTCGCCGTTCATGTGCGCGGCGCGTTGCGCAACGGGGTGACGCGGGAAGAGATTCGCGCGGTGCTGATGCAGGCGGCGGTGTATTGCGGCGCGCCGCTGGGTCTTGCGGCCTTTCGCGTGGCGTCGGACGCCATCAAGGCCTGGGACGCCGAGACCTCCAAAGGCTGAATCCCGCACCACCCCTCCATGCTTGCGTCCGACAATAACTATAAGGAAACGTCATGAGCACCTATGCCCCAGCCAGATCGGTGGCTGAAACCGATCAGTCGATCGAGAAGAAAAGAAGGAACGCCATCAAGGGCGCGTTTTTCTCCGAATACATCGACATGTTCGACATTTATTTGCCGGTGGTGGTGTTGTCCCCGGTGCTGTTTTTCTTCCAGCCCGCTCAGTTGTCGCCAGGCATGGCCGCGATTCTCGCGTCACTGGTGTTCATCACCACGCTGCTGGGCCGTCCGATTGGTGCGTTACTGTTCGGCATGATCGCCGACAAGACCGGACGGCGCATGGCGTCGATTTATTCGGTGTCCGGTTTTGGCGTGGTCACGTTGTTGATTGCGCTGCTGCCCGGTTACGAAACCATCGGCATCGCGTCGTACTGGGCCCTGGTGTTGCTGCGTTTTGTCGACGGGATTTTCCTCGGCGGTGGCTACACCGGTGCGATGCCATTGGCCATCGAGTATTCCAAAAAGCATCAGCGCGGTTTTGTCGGCGGTCTGATCATTGCCGGGTTCCCGTTGGCGTATGTGAGCATCAACCTGGTGGCGATGCTGATGTTCATGCTTTTCCCGCTCGATGGCCCTGGCTCGCCTTACGTACAGTGGGGCTGGCGGATTCCGTTCGTGATCGGCGCGGTGCTTGCCGGCGTGCTGGCGCTGTACTACGTGTACGCGGTGTCGGAATCGGAGATCTGGGAGAGCGAAACCGGTAACAAGCCTCGTGAAAAGCTGCCGCTGACCGACCTGCTCAAAGGCAAGAGCGGGCGCAACCTGCTGCAGGTGCTGCTGATGATGACCGGCTTCTGGCTGACCCAGAACATCATCACCATCTTCCTGCCCACCGGCCTGCTGAGAAACATCCTGCACCTGTCAGGGATGGAGGTCACGGGCACGTTGCTGATCGCCTATGCGGTGCTGTTCTTCAGTTACATCGGTTCGGGAATGATCGGGCAGAAAATCGGGCGCCGTCGTTTCTTCATCACCCTGGGGCCGATCATTGCCACCGTCGGGGCCGCCATCATGTACGTCCTTGCCAACGTCCAGGGGCTTTCGCTGCCGGTGATCATTACGCTCGTCTGCGTACTGTCGGTGCTGGTCACTGCACCCTGGGGTGTGATCGTGACCTACATCAACGAGCGTTTCGTGACCGACGTACGCGCCACCGGGTTCGGTGTCGGGTTCAGCCTGTCGGTGATCATTCCATCGTTCTACGCCTTCTATATGGCCTGGCTGGGCGAGTTCATGCCGTTTTCCGTCACGCCCGCCGTGTTGCTGGTCGTCGGCGGTGTGATTGCAACCATCGGCGCCTACATGGGGCCGGAAACCAAAGACGTGGATTTCTAAGGCTCACCCCACCGTGAGCGCTTGAGGAGAGCTGTCGTGAACAACAAGACATTGGGCTTCATCGGTCTGGGCAACATGGGCGGGCGCATGACGCGCTGCCTGGTGAATGCCGGTCTGGATGTGCTCGGTTATGACACCGACGCCCAGCGAATAGCGGCGGCGGGGGCACGGGTGGCGGCCTCGATCGCCGACGTTGCGGCGGAGGCCGGCGTGGTGTTGCTGTCGCTGCCGGACAGTAAGGTCGTCGAGGCGGTCGTCGAGGGTCCGCAAGGGCTGCTCGCGCATTGCCGGGAAGGCCAGGTCGTCGTCGACCTCAGCACCGCAGCGGCCAGTTCGACCCTGCGCCTGAACGGTCTGTTTGCCGAGCGCGGTGTGCAGTACATCGATGCCGGGATTTCCGGCGGTGCGGCAGCGGCCGAGAAGGGTGCATTGACGCTGATGGTCGGTGGCGATGCCGGCACCGTCGATGCGCTGGCATGGGTGTTCAAGCCCATCGCCAGCAAGGTCTTTTTGATGGGGGAGAGCGGCGCCGGGCACACGACCAAATTGCTGAATAACTTCCTCAATGCGGTGAGCCTCGCCGCGACAGCGGAGGTGATGGTCGCTGGCAAGAAAGCCGGGCTGGACCTGCATCGACTGCTCGAGGTGTTGAACAGCAGCAGCGGGGTGAACTTCGCCACGCTCAATCGATTCCCGCACATCGTCGACGGCAACTACCTGGAAGGTGGGCTGACCGGCAAATTGATGAGCAAGGACGTGGTGCTGTACCTGGACCGCGTTCGTGAACTGGGGGTCGCTTCGCTCAATGCGTCCGGGCCGTTGGCCAGTTTCGGCCTGCAGACCGCGCTGGGTTATGGCGACCTGATCAGCAATCGCGTGGTGGATGCCATCGGTGACATGTCTGGTGGGGTGCGCCTGCACGAATCGCGTCAAGCACTGAACACAGGAGAGAACGCATGAAGGTTTTTCACGGCAGCGTCGAAGGCGCCGTTTCAGAGCAACGTACAAGTACCTTCACGGGCGTGGTCTGGGCTGACCCGGTGATGCCCGCCACCGATGGGGTGACGATCAATAACGTGTCATTCAATCCGGGCGCCCGCACCTACTGGCATTACCACGAACAGGGGCAAGTGCTGTATGTGGCCGCCGGCAGCGGCTGGATTTGCCTGGAAGGCGGTGAACCGCAGGCGATCCGCCAGGGCGACACCGTGTGGATCGGTCCGAACGAACGCCACTGGCATGGCGCCAATACCAAAAATTTCATGGTTCACACGGCGACCTCCATCGGCAAGACCGTTTGGCAGGAAGCGGTGGCGGACACGGATTACCTGCGTTCGGCGGATTGAGGAGTCCCGACTGATGAACCTCACAGAAAAACAGCAAAAGGCCAAAGGCGCCTTTGCCTGCAGTGGCGGTACGTGGAACCTGGCGTGGGACAGCCTGCTCAGGCTGGACCCCGGCTTCGTCGAGGCCTACGCCGGTTTCGCTGCCGTGCCGTGGCAGAAGAATCACCTGCCCGCCAAGGTCAAGGCGTTCATTGCTATCGCCGCCGATGCCGCGGCCACGCACTTGTACCGCCCCGGCATCCAGGAGCATCTGCGTGTCGCCGTCCAGCATGGCGCAACACGTGAAGAGTTGACCGAAGTGCTTGAACTGATCAGCACCGTGGGCATTCACGCGTCCAATGTCGGTGTGCCAGTGTTGCTCGAGGTGCTGGAGGAAGAGGGCATGCGTGACGGTCCCGAGCCGCTCGATGCCCGTCGGGAAGCGCTCAAGTCCAGTTTCATCGACAACCGGGGTTACTGGCATTCGTCGTGGGAAGGGTTGCTTGAACTGGACCCGGAACTGTTCGAGGCGTACGTCGAATTTTCATCCGTGCCGTGGCGCACCGGCGTGCTGGAACCCAAGGTCAAAGAGCTGATGTATTGCGCATTCGATGCAGCCGCTACGCACCTGTACGTGCCGGGCCTCAAGCTGCACATGCGCAATGCCTTGCGCTATGGCGCGACCAGGGAAGACATCATGGAAATGCTGGAGATCGTCAGCGTCATCGGCATCCACGGCGCGCTGGAAGCGGCGCCCATGCTTGAACAGGCGCTGGGGGAAGCGAACCGCCGTCCCACCGGGTGATCGCCAATTGTCGGGACCTCGCTGCTGAATCTGCCCGGTTTTTATCTGGAGTTGTTTTATGGACACGCCATCAAAGAGCAATCAATCAACCCCAACCCCGCCTGACTGGATCGATCCAGAGGTCATCATCGTCCGCTATGGCACGCGCCAGACCACCAAGAGCGAGTGCTATTACAACTTCCGCGCGTACCGTGAGCCAGACGCGGACATCACCATGGATTATTTTTTCTGGATCTTCCGCAATGCCGGGCAGACCATCGTCATCGACACCGGGTTCAGCCCGGAGGCGGCGATTGCTCGGCGCCGACAGCCCGTCATCGCGCCGGCCGACGCGCTTGCCCGGTTGGGCATCGATCCACTGGAGGTCAAGCTGCTGGTGCTGACCCACGCGCACTACGACCACGCTGGCAATCTGGGGCTGTACCCCAACGCCAACATTGTCATGTCGCGGCGCGAGTTCGAATTCTGGGGCACCGACATGGGCAAGCGGCCTCAGTACGCCCATCACATCGACCCACTGGACATCGAGCGGATTCAGGCCTTGCACCGGGACGGCCGTATCACCTTGCTGGACGAGCCTCGCACCACGTTGATCCCGGGCATCGAGTTGCACGAACTTGGCGGGCATACACCGGGGCAACTGGCGGTCGTCGTGGAGATGCCGGAAGGCCCGGTGATTCTGGCCTCGGACGCCATTCACTATTACGAAGAGCTTGAGCAGGACCGGCCGTTCGCGGTGCTCGACAGCCTGGCGGACATGTACCAGGGCTATGTGCAGATTCGCGAGTGGTTGCAACGTCCTGGGGCCGTGGCCGTGCCAGGGCACGACCCGGACGTGATGAATCGCTTCGCGCCCGTTGATCCCGGTGATCCCTCGTTTGCCGTGCGCATCGGCTCCCCCGGGCCACGCGTATGAAGGGCCGGGTCGCGCTGGTGACGGGGTCATCGGACGGGCTGGGTCTGGCAATGGGCAAGGGCCTCGCTGCGGCGGGGTTCGACGTGGTCCTGCACGGATTGGCGGATCCTGACGGGATGCATCAGACGTGCGATGCGTTGATGCGTGCCCATGATGTGGCGGTCAGGTACGTCAGGGCCGATGTCGCCCACCCCCATGAAATCGAATCGCTCATCAACGCGGCAGGCCGGGTGGACGTGTTGATCAACAACGCGGTGGTCCGGCACTTTGCGCCATTGGAGGCCTTTCCTCTGGAGCGCTGGGATCAGGCGCTGGCGGTTAACCTGACGGCGGCGTTTCGTGCTACCCAGTTGGTGTTGCCAGGCATGCGCGAGCGGCAGTGGGGGCGGATCTTCAACCTGTCTTCAGCCTATGGCTCGCGCGCCATCGCCAACCGCATCGATTACGTCACCACCAAGACCGCGCTGCTGGGCCTGACCCGAGCCGTGGCAGTGGAAACCCAAGGCCAGGGCATTACCTGCAACGCGGTGTGTCCGGGGTCGGTGCTGACACCGAACATCGAAGGCCGTTTGAATGCCTTGATGGCGGAGAAGCAGCTGGACAGGCAAACCGCCACGCGTGAATTCCTGCATGGCAAACAGGGCACCGGGCGCTTTGTCGAGGCAAGCCACGTGGCCGATCTGATCGTGTACCTGTGCAGCGATTCCGCCGCATCCATCACCGGCGCCACCCTGCCGGTGGACGATGGATGGATGGCGGGCTAAATGCGCGCCGCACACCAGCCCCCCAATAAGCACCGGGAATAGCGCATGACCCACGCCTTAAGTCATCCACTTGCCGAATACATCGAACGCACGACCTGGGCCGACATTCCGTCGTCTGTGGGGCATGAAGCCAAGCGGGCGCTGGTCAATTATTTCGCCGTCTGCATGGCCGGCTGCAGTGATCCGGACGTCGTCAAGGCTGCGAAGCTGTTTTCGCGTTACAACGCGGGCAATCAGGCCCACCTGGTCGGTCGCAGTGAGTCGATGGACCTGCTCAATGCGGCCTCTCTGAATGCGATGAGCGCCAACGTCTTCGATTACGACGACACGCACATTCCAACCATCCTTCACCCGACGGCGCCTGTCGCGGCCGCGTTATTCGCGCTGGCTGAAACCCGGCGGGTCAGTGGCAAGAATTTATTGCTGGCGTTTGTGCTGGGGGTCGAGGTCGAGTGCCGGTTGGGCATGGCGATTTCCCCGGAGCACTACCGTCGGGGCTGGCACATCACCGCGACCTGCGGCGTGTTTGGCGCAGCGGCAGCGGTGGGCAAGGTGCTCGGGCTCAATGCCCGGCAACTGGTCTGGGCTTTTGGAAACGCCAGCGCTCAGGCATCGGGACTGGTGGAAACCCTGGGCAGCGCGGCCAAGAGCATCGGCGTCGGCAATGCGGCACGCAATGGCGTGCTGTCGGCGTTGCTGGCCGAGGAGGGTTTCGCCGGGCCCGAGCAACCGCTGGAGGGTGAACGAGGGTTTCTTAACGTCTTCGGCGAGCAGCCTCGCTACAGCGAAGTCAGCAGCGGACTGGGCGAGTCGTGGGCGTTGCTTGCCAACACCTACAAGCCGTATCCCTGCGGCGTGGTGCTCAATCCGGTGATTCAGGCGTGTCTTGAGATGTCGCGGGATCGCCAGTGGGCGCTGGAGGACATCTTGCGTATTGAGCTGACGGGAAATCCGTTACTGCGCCAGCGCACTGATCGCCCGGACATCGTTCTGGGACGGCAGTCTCAGGTCAGTGCGCAGCATGCGGTCGCCGTCAGCCTGGCCACTGGCAAGGCAGGGCTCGGTGAGTTCAGCGACGCCGCGGTCAGCGACCAGCGTCTGCGGGCGCTGTATGGGCGTTTGCAGTTCATCGATGACACCGACTGCCCGGTGGAGTCTGCGCAGGTCCGGATTTTCTTCGCATCACGAGACCCTCTCAGCCGCACCATTGACGTGTCATTGGGCAGTCTGGGCGCGCCGCTGAGTGATCAGTTTCTGGAAAACAAATTGCGGGATTTGGTCGCCTACGGCCGTTCGGGCTGCGAACCACAGCCGTTGCTTGAGGCGCTGTGGGCGCTGGATCGTTCAACCGACGCGGGCGCGCTGATGCGCCTGGCCAGTCTTTAATTATCAGGAATCATCATGGCCGAGCATCAACTGGGTTTTATCGGGGTGGGTGTCATGGGGCGCCCCATGGCGCGGCGGTTGCTGCAACACGGGCATTCGCTGGTGATCTACGACAAGGATCAAAGCGCACTGGATGAACTCGCGGCACTCGGCGCGCAGGTGGCCTCCAGTGTGCGGGAAGTGGCCGACAGTGCGGAAGTCATCTTCACCAGCCTGCCCAGCCCGGCGATCTTCAAGGCCGTGGCGATGGGGGCCGATGGCCTTATCGAGGGCCGTGCGGTGAGGGTTCTGGTGGACCTGTCGACAGTGGGGTCGCGCGCCACGCAGGAAGTGGCCAGCGCGCTCGCAAGCAAAGGCATCGAAACGGTCGATGCGCCCGTCAGCGGCGGAGCTGCAGGGGCGAAGAACGGTACGCTGGCGCTGATGATCGCGGGCAAGCCCGACGTCGTCGAGCGGGTACGGGCGCTGTTCGATGTCTTCGGCAAGGTGTTCATCGTCGGCGAGCAGCCTGGGCAAGGCCAACTGCTGAAGTTGCTGAACAACATGCTTTCCACGACAGCATTTGCGATCACCAGTGAAGCCTTCGTCGCGGGCGTCAAAGGCGGGCTGGACCCCGACGTCATGATGGCGGTGATCAACGCTGGCAGCGGCAAGAACGGCGCGACGCTGGACAAATTCCCCAAGCATGTGTTGCCGGGCACTTTCGATTTCGGCTTCCCCATGTCCAGCGTGTGCAAGGACGTGGGCCTCGCCGTGGAGGAGTGCCAGGCGCTGGGGGTGCCGATGTGGCTTGGCAATGCTGCACGGCAACTGTGGAACGTTGCCGCGCAGCAGGACGGCGGAGATCGCGATCTGACCGACCTGGTCCGTACGGTGCAAGGGTGGTCCAATCGCTGATCCAGGTTCGGCTGGCTGGACTCAGCGTTTACTCGTCAACGACTCCACGGCGGTGACCGGCGTTTCGGCAGGCTCATCCTTGAGGGTCATGCGTTCGATTTTTCCGACGATCACCAGGTAGCAGAACATCGCCACCAGCGCGTTCGCGGCGACGAAGATCAATGCGCCTTCGAACGATCCGGTCGATTGCAGGATGAAACCGATGACGATGGGGGTGGTGATGCCGGCCGTGTTGCCAAATCCGTTGAACATCCCGCCGCACAGCCCTGCGATCTGTTTGGGCGCGGTGTCGGCCACCACCGCCCAGCCGATAGCACCAAACCCTTTGCCGAAGTAGGCGATGGCCATGACGGTCACCACCAACCATTCAGCGTCGATGTAGTTGCAGGCGATCATGCTGGTCGACATCAACATGCCCAGCACCAGCGGCGTCTTGCGTGACCAGGTCAGAGAGCGGCCCCGTCGCAGCATGCCGTCGGAGATGATGCCGCCGAGCACGCCGCCAAGGAACCCGCAAATCGCAGGCACCGAGGCGACCAGTCCAGCCTTGAGGATCGACATGCCACGGTCCTGCACCAGATAAACGGGGAACCACGTCAGGAAGAAATACGAGAGGGTGTTGATGCAGTACTGACCAATGAAAACCCCGAGCATCATGCGATGGGTCAGCAATTGCTTGAAGTGGGTCCAGCGGGGACGGGTGAATTCATTCTTGACCCCGATCTGGTCCATTTCGATCAGGCCGCCACCGCTGGAAATGTGCTGCAGTTCGGCCTCATTGACCTTAGGGTGCTGGCGAGGGGCATGGATGGTTTTCAGCCAGATCAGCGACATCAGGATTCCCAGGGCGCCCATGACCAGAAACACGTAGTGCCAGCCGTACTGGAAGGTGATCCAGCCCATCAGCGGGGCGAACAATACTGTGGCGAAGTACTGCGCGGAGGTGAATATTCCGGCGGCGGTACCGCGCTCGGCGGTGGGAAACCAAGCGGCAGCGATGCGGCTGTTACCCGGAAAAGAGGGCGACTCTGCCAGACCGACGATAAACCGCAGGATGAACAACGCCACGACGATGGCGCTCACGCTCAGCACACCGACAAAGCCCTGCAGCAGGGTGAGGATCGACCACAGAAAAATACTCCAGGCGTAGACCCGCTTGGAACCGAAGCGGTCCAGCAGCCATCCGCCGGGAATTTGTCCGATAACGTAGGCCCAGGCAAACGCCGAGAAAATGACCCCCATCTGAACAGGGGTCAGGCCCAAGTCTTTTTGCAACGTAGAGCCGACGATAGACAGCGTTGCGCGGTCTGCGTAATTGAGCGTGGTGACAATGAATAGCATCAACAGAATCAGGTACCTGATTCGCGTGGGGCGTGTGGTCATGACGGCGGTCCTGTTTTTATTGTTTGAGCCCGTGCGCCACTGCGTGATAACGCAGCGGTGCACGTTCAGGGAAAACCGGTGCTGATCAGTCGCGGGCGGGGACCCGCGCGATCATGTGTGGCGGGCGCAGGAACCCGAAGTCGCAGCCTTTGTCAGCCTGAGTTACCTGCTCGAAGAACAACTTGCGGTACCCACGCTCGGCGCCCTGCGGTACAGGGCGTACCCACTGCGCTCTGCGCCGTTCCAGTTCCTCGGCGGAGACTTTCAGCTCGATGCTGCGTTCGGCCACGCTCAGGCGAATCCGGTCGCCGTTACGCACCAGCGCCAAAGGCCCGCCCAACGCAGCTTCGGGTGTGACGTGCAAAACGATGGTGCCCGCCGCTGTACCGCTCATGCGACCGTCGGAAATCCGGACCATGTCCTTAACGCCAGCGCGCGCGAGCTTTTTCGGAATCGGCAGGTAACCGGCCTCCGGCATGCCCGGGGCGCCGGTGGGACCGATGTTCTTGAGCACCAGAATGTCGTCGGCGTTGACGTCCAGTTCGGGGGCGTCGATGCGCGCGGCCATGTCTTCGGAATTTTCGAACACCACGGCGCGGCCTTCGTGCTCCATCAGGACCGGGTCCGCAGCTGACTGTTTGATGATCGCCCCATCGGGCGCCAGGTTGCCTTTGAGGAAGGCGATGCCGCCGGCCGGGTAGATCGGGTTGGCGAAGCTGCGAACCACGTCCTGCTTGAACGATGGCACTGCATCGAGTTCTTCGCCCAGGGTGCGGCCGGTCACGGTCAAGGCGTCCAGATGCAGTTGCGGGCGCAGTTCGCGCAGCACGGTCTGTAGGCCCCCGGCGCGGTGCAGGTCTTCCATGTAGTGCTGGCCCGACGGTTTGAGGTCGACCAGCACTGGCGTTTCCCGGCTCATGCGATCAAACGCCTCCAGGTCGATATCGAACCCCATGCGCCCGGCGATGGCCGTCAGGTGGATGATGCCGTTGGTTGAGCCACCAATCGCCAGAAGGATGCGCAAGGCGTTTTCGAAGGCTTTCTCGGTGAGGATCTTGTCCGGCGTCAGACCGCTCCGGGCCATGATCACCGCCTGACGTCCGCTGAGCTCGGCAATGCGGATACGGTCAGACGTCACGGCCGGTGGCGAGGCGCCTCCGGGCATCACGATGCCTAGCGCCTCACCGATGCAGGCCATGGTGCTGGCCGTGCCCATCACTGAACAGGTGCCGACGCTGGCCACCAGCTTGTCGTTGACTTCGGTGATTTCCTGCTCGTCGATCTGATCACCCCGGTACTGACCCCAGAAGCGCCGACAATCGGTACAGGCGCCTACGCGTTCGCCCCGATGGCCACCGGTGAGCATGGCCCCGGTCACCAGTTGCACCATGGGCACGTTCGCCGACGCTGCACCCATCAGTTGCGCGGGAACCGTCTTGTCGCAGCCACCGATCAGCACCACGGCATCCATCGGTTGCGCACGGATCATCTCTTCGGTGTCCATGGACATCAGGTTACGCAGGTACATGCTGGTGGGTTGCGAGAAGCTTTCGGCAATGGAAATGGTTGGAAAATCGATCGGCAGCCCGCCGGCCATCATCACGCCACGTTTTACCGCCTCTATGAGTTGTGGGGCGTTGCCATGGCAGGGGTTGTAGCCGCTGCCGGTGTTGGCGATGCCGACGATGGTGCGGTTCAACGCGTCGTCGGTGTAACCGGCACCTTTGATGAAGGCCTTGCGCAGGAACAGGGCGAAGCCTGTGTCGCCATAATTGGTCAGCCCCTTGCGGATGCCTTTGAGTTTGATGACAGGGTCGTGATCAGGCATGGTTACCTCAGTTGATTTTATTATTGGATATATTATCGATAATCCATGAAGTGGATGTAATCACGGAACACCGAGGCGAAGCAAGCGTCTTGTGGTTTTCATCAGAAGGCTTAAACGAAGCTGCGCTGGACGTGGGTTTGTGGCAGTCTGACGCGGTCAATCCTGATCACGTGAGTGCTGTACCCGCTATGCAACCCCTGGAACTCGATGATCCGCAAAGCGGCCTGGAACGGGCCGTGCAAACCCTCGAAGAAGAAATCGTGCTGGGTTTTCTGCACCCGCGCGAGCGACTCGTCGAGGACGAGTTGCTCACACGCTTCAACCTCAAACGGCACGTTGTGCGCCAAGTGCTTGTCGAGCTCGAACGCATGGGCTTGGTGGAGCGCAAGCGCAACATCGGCGCACTGGTTCGTGCGTACACTGTTAAAGAAGTGGAGGATTTGTATGCGGTTCGTGAGCTGCTCGAATGCCAGTGCGTGCAGTTGATCCGTTTCCCGGTACCGCTTGATCGGCTTGACCAACTGCAAGCGACCCAGCAGGAGCATGACGCGCAGATCGCCGCGGGCAATTTGCGCCTGGTGTTTCGCGCCAACATGCGTTTCCACCAACAGCTGTTTGCTCTGTCGGACAACCCGGTATTGGTTGCGGCTATTCAGGATCACGCCCAGCGTGCTCACTCCATCCGGTCGTCCTCGCTAGTGCTCCCCGAACAACTGGAGCGTGCCCGTCGCGAACACTGGGCGATCATCGATGCGCTCAAGGCCGCTGACGCGCAGCGTCTTGTCGAGCTGTGTCGTGCACATCTGGCGCCCTCGCGGGACGCTTACGTCGCGGCCTACTATCGACGTGCTGGGTCCCCGATGGCGGTCGAGCAAAAGCACCTGAGTGCATGAACGACGCTCTCCGGTTGTCTTGTCCACGCGATGCCACACGCGATGACGGCCAGTGAGAGGGAACCGGGCGGGCGTTTGAGCCACCCAGGGTAATCTCGCTCTCAGGACTTCCGCTCATGCCGTTTGCCTTGACCTTCCCGATCGGGCTGCCGCGACTCGGCTATCAGATACGCACCGGGTCGCTCGGCCTCTGCCTGCTCTGCGCAGGTTGTCAGTCCTTCGATTACTCGCCGCAGGCCACGGTTGAGCGGACACCCCGTCTGGTGGCGGGGCTTCATCGCGAGGTGAATTCCCAGGCTCCGGGCGCGGAGCCGTTGCGCTACGACGGCAGCGATATCTGGGGGCGGTTGGGGCAAGGCTTCAGCCTGGCCGACGCCGTTGGCCTCAACCCGCGTATCGTGCGCCAGCGCGACTGGTTGCTGGAAAACCCGTCTTTCCTCCGCATGGCCAGCCAGCGGGCCAGCCCTTATCTGCATTTCATCGCGCAGTCTCTGGACGAGCGGGGAATGCCGTCGGAGCTGGCGTTGTTGCCCATCGTAGAAAGTGCCTACAACCCTAAAGCCAACTCTGCCCGTGATGCGGCCGGCTTGTGGCAGTTCATGGCCGCCACCGGACGGGACTTCAATCTGCGTCAGACGGCTTTTTACGACGGGCGGCGTGACGTCGTGGCATCGAGCAAAGCGGCCATGGATTATCTGACGCGTCTACACGATCAGTTCAACGGCGATTGGCTCCTGGCCATGGCCGCCTACAATGCGGGCGAGGGCACCGTAGCGCGGGCAATTACGGCCAATCAGCAGCGGGGTTTGCCGGCAGACTATTGGCATCTGAATCTTCCGCGAGAAACCCAGGACTACGTCCCACGTCTGCTGGCGCTTTCGATATTGGTGCGCGAACCGGCTGCGTATGGGGTGCGACTGAGTCCGGTGGCCAATGCACCGTATTTTACAGCCATCGAACTGCTGCATCCGGTTGACCTTACCCAACTGGCGGAGACCGCTGGCGTCGACGAAACCGTACTCGTGGGTCTGAATCCTGCGTTTTTGCGCAAGAAAACCGTCGATGGCCCGCATCATTTGCTGGTCCCACGCAATCAAGCGCGGCAGTTGGCGGCCGGCTTGGCGAAAATGGAAGACAGCACTGCCATCCCTCCCGTGGACGCGTTGGCGATCAGCGGGGCTTCTCCATCGCCGTCTGTCAGATGGGCGCCTTGATCCACCTTTTTTCCCCTTTCGCCCAGCCGCTTTACTCAGTGCGTTTTGCCCCACAATGGGGCGGTTTCTCGTGCGTGAGGGAGGGAGCGGCAGTAATGACGCTTCCCAACGCGGACGTCGACTGGACTAACGCCCATCGTAGAGCCATTGAATGATTTGCACGGCCGAAGACGGCCTGAACTTTTTCTTCATGGTGTAACCCTGTTGATACACCTGGGTTTTGCGTTGCACTGACATATCTTGAAACATCGCAACAGGTATTTCTGTGGTGAATACCCGGTTATCGCGACCGTTATATGGGCCTGTCGGTCCATTTTCGTTAGTTGGCTATTGATCAGGATGGATGGGTGAAACATGCCTGCTTTTGCGTCAGCGTACCGTTCGAGTACAAGCGCAGCGCTACCGGAAAGCCCTGAAAACACAGGGCTTGGCTGAATGGATAAAGCAATGTTCGGAAATCCGAATGGCCCTAGTTGGAAAACCGAACGAAAACCAAATGGCAAAAAGAGGTGGCCGCAGCGAACAAATATATACAGGTTTTATGAAGGGTTGTTGGGTGTGAAGTTGTAGTTCGATAAGTTTAAAAAGTGCGCGCAGTATAAGCAGGTTAAATAATGCGCGTGACCGTAGGGCTACCAAGTAGCTGGTCGTCATAAAACTTCAGGTGTTTTAAAAGATAAAATAACAGAGCCTCTCGATGACAGCGACGTAACAGACCCCAGGCGCAGCGCTGGGTGCCGGGTGAGGTCAATAGATTTGCGGAAGCGGAGTAGACCTTTAAAAACTAAACCATTGATAATCAACACAATTATTCATTATATGATAACGATTCCCATCTAGATGATTTCTAATAAATCATTGTCTCAAGGCAGGCAAGCGTTAAATTTAAATAGTCGTTTGAAAGTTGGTGTGCACGTATTAGTTGCATGCTAAGTGGAGCCATAATGATATCACTGGGGAACCTTGTGACCCGGTTCTCATCGGCTTCGGGAACTTAAATTAATTATTGATGCCTGTGTAATGCGTGGTACTAATAACTCGCTTGCACCCACTTTGAGAGGTATCGATGAAGGAAGAAATCGATGTAAGCGATTGGGCGTGTCTGGAGGAAAGTGCAGCGCTGGATATTCATCAGATAGCCGTGAATACCGCAAGTCTGGGCATGGATTTGCTGTTGTGTGGAGAGACAGGGACGGGTAAGGACACGCTGGCAAAACGTATTCATGCGCTGTCGGGGCGCTCGGGCGCTTTCGTCGGGATGAACTGCGCGGCGATTCCGGAATCGCTGGCTGAAAGCCAGTTGTTCGGTGTCGTCAACGGGGCGTACACCGGTGTCAGCCGATCCCGTGAGGGGTACATCGAGGCCGCGTCGGGCGGCACGCTGTATCTGGATGAAATCGACAGCATGCCGTTAAGCCTGCAGGCCAAGCTGCTGCGAATCCTGGAAACCCGCGGCATCGAAAGGCTGGGCTCCACTGCCTTCATTCCGGTGGACTTGCGCGTCATTGCTTCGGCACAGCGCCCTCTGGATGAACTCGTGGAACAAGGGCTGTTTCGTCGCGACCTGTTTTTTCGGCTCAATGTGCTGACCATCCAGATGCCAGCCTTGCGCAATCGTCGCGAACAGATCCTGCCGTTGTTCGACCAGTTCACCCAGCGCATCGCCCGCGACTTTGGTCGCCCGGTGCCCACGCTCAGTAACGGCTTGGTGCAGGTGCTGCTGAGCCACGCCTGGCCCGGCAACATTCGTGAGTTGAAATCAGCCGCCAAACGTTTCGTCCTCGGCTTTCCCTTGCTGGGCGCGGATACCGAACCCACCCGCGACCCTGAAACCGGCCTGAAAACCCAACTGCGTGTGATCGAAAAAATGCTCATCGAGGACGCCATCAGACGTCACAAGCACAGTCTCGATGCCGTGCTGCAGGAGCTGGAAATCCCGAGACGTACCTTGTATCACCGCATGAAAGAGCTGGGCCTGACGTGCCTGGGTGCGTCCGATCCGCTGTTTTCGTAGCGCCTGAATAACCGTTGTCTCGTAAGCGCGTTGAGGCTTCCGTTCGCGGGCAGCCACAGGCGCTTGAAGTGTCAGAGGTCGTGGATGAGTGTGTACGATTTTTTTGATGAGCAACTGGAAGAGAATCACCCTGTACCGAACCTGACGGTCGTCGCCCAGAGCATTTCACAACTGGGTATCGACGTGTTGTTGTCCGGTGAAACCGGAACAGGCAAGGACACCGTGGCGCAGCGCCTTCATGACTTGTCGGGGCGCAAGGGGCGGCTGGTTGCGATGAACTGCGCGGCGATTCCCGAATCCCTGGCTGAAAGCGAATTGTTTGGCGTGGTCAGTGGTGCCTACACCGGCGCCGATCGTTCGCGGGTGGGGTACATCGAAGCGGCGCAGGGCGGCACGTTGTACCTGGATGAGATCGACAGCATGCCGCTGAGTCTTCAAGCCAAGCTGCTGCGTGTACTGGAAACGCGCGAGGTTGAGCGCCTGGGATCGACCACCCCGATCACGCTGGATGTGTGCGTGATTGCGTCGGCGCAGCATGCGCTGGATGAGCTGGTGGAGCAGGGCCGGTTTCGTCGGGACCTGTACTTCCGCCTCAACGTGCTGACGCTCAAGTTGCCCCCGTTGCGGGCTCAGCGAGAGCGCATTCTTCCGCTCTTCCGGCAATTCGCCGTGGCGTCGGCGCGGGAGTCGGGGTTGTTGATGCCGGAGGTGAGCGCGGTGTTACGGCATGTCCTGTTGAATCATTCGTGGCCGGGCAACATCCGTGAACTGAAGTCGGCGGCGAAACGGTTCGTGCTGGGGTTCCCGCTGCTGGGCAGTGAGTCGGGGGATGAGCGTGAGTCTTCCACCGGGCTGAAGTCGCAGTTGCGGGTAATTGAAAAGGTACTGATTCAGGCGGCGCTCAAGCGGCATAACAACAGCATCGATGCGGTGAGTCAGGAACTGAATATTCCGCGACGGACGTTGTACCACCGGATGAAAGAGCTGGATGTTTGAGAGGGCGGTTTTCAGTGAGGACGCAATGGTGCGCTTATCCCGTGCTCTGAGGCGAGTTCTCGTTCTACCGTCAGGCAGAACCCGATTTTTCCCCCTTCTAACCACCCCTAAATTTATTGAATTTCCCGCGGAACCGATTCCGGCCTCGCAGCCACCCATCAACACCATGCAATGACGCTGGTGTCGATCGAGAGGTATGCAAAATGGCTGTCAATTTGAACCCCATCTCCGGCATGACCAACATGCTCAACTCCGGTGTTAACGCGGTCGGTGGCCTTGCCCAGGGCGCTAACAGCCTCGCCGCGAACGCCAACATGCAATCCGCTGTGGTTCAAGGGAGCGGCAACAGCCAGTCCGTTGCCGCGCAGCAGCAGGCCAGCCAACAGGCGGATGCCAACCAGGCCAAGCTGATCGCCTTGCAAGAGCAGGAAACTGAACGCAAGCAGACCATGGACGTCCTTAACGCCATCGCGTCCGGCAAGGCCGATTCCGCCAACAAGGAAATCAGCGCCACCGCCCAGAACGCCAAGGGCATCAGTTTCTGATCCTGTTGGACTGCCCTCTGATCAAGGGGGCAATCACCTGAATACGGAGGTTTCATGATCAGTCTCAACGCCAATATCAATCCCCTGCAGAGCACGCACATCGGCACGGTCGCGTCGACCGGCGGCATCGGCGGGCAGCAAGGTCCGCAGTCGCTCAAGGACGTCATCGACAAGCTCGCACAGGCCCTGACCAAAGACGGTCATCTCGATCAGGACTCGCCGCTGGGCAAGATGGTCGGCAAGCAAATGGAAAAGATGAACCCGTTGGCCTCAATGATCGGTGGCTCGCCCGACATGATCAAGGCAGCGCTGGGCGCGGTTATCAAGGACAAACTGGGCGAGAACTTTGGCGCGGCGGCCGATTTCGGTCTGGGCGGCGGCGCGGGTTCCGGCAAGCCGGACCTGATGTCCCAAGTGCTCAACGGTCTGGGTAAAGCGTCGCTGGATGACCTGCTCAGCAAACAGGGCGATGGAACGAAGTTCTCTTCCGATGACATGCCGATGCTGGACAAGATCGCGCAGTTCATGGACCAGAACCCGAGCAAGTTTCCGGCACCGGATTCCGGTTCCTGGAAGAACGAACTCAAGGAAGATAACTACCTGGACAGCAAGGAAACCGGTGCCTTCCGTGCCGCGCTGGACATGCTGGGTGGTCAATTGGAGCAGCAACAGAATGGTGGCGGCAGCCCACTGGACGGCAATGCGTTATCCAACGGCCTTTCGACCCTGCAAATGCCTGGCGGCGGCAACCCGACTCAGGACCTGGGTCAATTGCTCGGCGGGCTGTTGCAACAGGGCATGAACGCGAGCCTGGGCAACGGCGGCGGCAATAACCTTGGCGGTGGTCTGGGCACGCCGGTCAACGCCGGTAACAGTGTGACGCAGGACCTGGGCAAGCTGCTCGGCGGATTGCTCGAAAAAGGCCTGGAAGCCAGCCAGGGCGGCGGTGGCGTCGGCGGCACGGGTGGTCAGCCTAATCAGCTGTTCGCGCAACACGACCTGCAAAACACCCTGGCGCAGGCAGCCACGGCAATCGTTTCCGCCCTGGTGGGCGCAGGTCACACCGCTCAGGCCGCCTGATCTTCTCAGTCAGGCTTCGCCGTTATCACTCGACACCGTCTGCCGGAGATCACCCGTGACTGTTTCCCATATCAATCAACTCAAACCGTCATCCCCCGATCTTGAGCCGTCCATGGATCAGGGATTGGTGAGCGCGCCTTCGCAGGCGGATGTCGACCTGTTCAATGCCGCCATGCGTCCCGACATGGCGTTGCAGCAAAGCCATCTGTCCGAACAGATCGCCAGCGCCTTGTCCGAGCGACTGGGCGCCACCGACAAACTGTCTCAGCAAGCGGTGCGAAAGATGAGAAATGCCTCGACCACTGACGATCCGATGGAGATTGTCCAGATGAGCCGCTCGCTGTCGCAGTACTCGTTGCAAATGGCGTTGACGACCAAGGTCGTGAACAAGAGCGCGCAGGCGCTCGACAAGTTGACCAACCTGCAATAGAGGTCTGACGTGAAGTATCTGACTGCGGGTCTGTTGTGCCTGATGTTGCTGCTCAGTGGCTGCAGTGACGAAACCGACCTGTTCAGCGGTCTGTCCGAGCAGGACGCCAACGATGTGATTGCCAACCTCGCCGATCAGCATATCGATGCACGCAAGCGCAGCGAGAAGACCGGCGTGGCGATCAGCGTCCCCACCCGCGATATCAACCGTGCGGTGCGAGTCCTGGACGCCGCAGGCTTGCCGAGACGTTCACGCACCAGTCTGGGTGAAATCTTCAAGAAGGAAGGGGTGATTTCCACGCCGCTGGAAGAGCGTGCGCGTTATATCTATGCGCTGTCGCAGGAGCTGGAAGCCACGTTGTCGCAGATTGACGGTGTGATCGTCGCACGGGTTCACGTGGTGTTGCCGGAGCGCGTAGCGCCGGGCGAACCGGTGCAACCCGCCTCGGCAGCCGTGTTCATCAAACACACGCCAGCGCTCGACCCTGATAGCGTGCGCGGACGCATTCAGCAAATGGTCGCCAGCAGCATTCCCGGGATGTCGAGTGAGCCTCTGGACGCCAAGAAATTCGCCATCGTGTTCGTCCCGGCCGCTGAGTTTCAAGACACCGAACGGCTGGTTAATTTCGGTCCGTTTCTGGTCGACAGCGACCACCTCGGGTTCTGGAAATACGTGGTCTGGGCCGCGCCGTTCGCCGCCTTGCTGCTGATCTTTCTGGTGGTGCTGGGCGTTCGTGGTGACTGGCGGGCCGCGCTGCTCCAGCGCCTCGGTCTGCGTCGCGGCGATCGTTCGGGTCTGCCGGTGCGCACCTGATGTCCGACAGCGAAGCGCGCTGGATTCAATGGTGGTGCGCGCCCTGGCAGTGGGCGCATCCGGCGTGGAAGGCACCGTTTCTGGCGCTCGTCGGGGCGGCCGAAGACGACTTGATGGACGCACCGCAAGGACTTCAAACCGCTTTTTTACACAGTGCGCAGATCGAACCCTGCCAACCGCCGACGCCGGTTAATGCGGTCCTGCAATGGTTGGCATTGCCGGCCGATCAACAGCACCAGGCACTGGAACTGGCCGCCCGTATTTGCCTGACGTCCGTCGGCGATGGCAAGACGCAAAGCCCGACGTCGGTCTATGAAGGCTGGTGCCGGGCGGTGGCCAAGGCGCTGAGACCCGGCGTGTGGCTGGACCCGGCCATCGACGACCCGCGCCTGCTGCTGGCGGCCTGGGTCGGTGAGGATTGCTGGTCACGCTTGCGCCTGAGCTGGCCGCCGCAGGCAGTGCAGCCGGCCGTCACGAACATGCCCTCAAACAAATTGCACACGCTCTGGCAGTCGGTGTTGTGGCGCGTCACGACGCCGTGAACCGGACCCTCGCGACCCTTTCAGGATGCCCCTATGCTCGCCAAACGCCGCCTTGTTCTGTCGCCATCCACAGTGCTCATTGAGCCGCTCCTGCGTCGTGAGGACATCGCCGATATCCAGCTGGCCTCCGAGGTGCTGAGTAAGGCCCGCCGCGAAGCCGTTCTGATTCTGGAGGACGCCCGGCTTCAGGCGCAGCAGGAAAAAGATCAGGCGCTCGGCCAGTTCTGGGCGAATGCCAATCAGTTTCTGCACGGCCTGGATCAGGAGCGTCAGGCCCTTCAGCGCGAATCAATGGCCGCCGTAGAGGCGTTGCTGACCCGCACGCTCTCGCGGCTGCTGGATGACAGTACGCTGGCCGAGCGCACCCGCGCCCTGGTGAGGCATCTTGCGGACAGCCAGCCCTATGAAGCGCAGGCGACACTGGGTGCGCATCCCGAGATGCTCGACGACCTCAGGCACTGGCTTGCGCAGAGTCGATTTGCCGAGCACTGGCAACTCAAGGCAGACCCCACGCTCGCCCCGCAAAGCCTGCGTTTGAGTGACGCCAACGGCGCGTTCGATGTCGACTGGACCCGCCTGCGCCGTGGTTTGCTGGGCGTCTGCGGCGGCGAATGACGGTTTCTTCAAGCCGCCGTGGCGGTTTATGAACCACGGATGGAACCGGAGCGCTGGCAGCTTCCACTCAGGGAATGAACCCTTCAGTTGGAGTTGTTTCATGATCAGTTTCAAGTCCTTGCAAAACCACCTCGACCATTCCTTCACCCGCGCCCAGACCCAAATGGACGATGCCGCGGAAGCGGCGTCCGACAGCGGTTCTCTGGAGGACATGCGCGCCTTCAACGATGCCTCCCAGCAAACCAACGTGGCGAACATGATCCTCAACGAAGGGCTGCGCGCCAAACACGGCATCACCAAAGCGATCATCGATGGCGTTCAGTGACTTCACGGCGATCCTCGTTCAGTGGTGTGAGCAGCGTCCGCTCACACCGCTGGACTGCTGGATCGACGACGCCAACGCGCGATTATCCGTGCACGGGGAAGGCGTGCGTCTGAGGCTCGATGTGCTGGACCCCTACGACGGCAGCGACCCGCAGCGTCTCGATGCCTTGCTGGGTCAGGGCGGTGCCAGCGTCGCCTGTGCCTGCGACGGTGCGCTGGGGCTGGACCCCGATACACGCTGTGTCGTGCTGCTCAGCTGGCTGCCGGATCCTTGCGCCCCTGAGTCGCTGCTCGATCGCCTCGAAAGCCTGGCCAACCAGCGCGCGGCGATGCTGAGCCTGATGCAGACCTCGATGCGCAACGCGACGGCCTTGGCCTCGCCTCGCGCCATCCTCGATACCTGGCAACCGGGAGTGTGAAATGCGCAAGGCCTTAATGTGGTTGCCTTTGCTGATGATTGGCGTGACGGCACCCGCCCTGGCGGCGGTCCCTGACGCCTGGAAACACACGGCGTATGCCTATGACGCGCGGCAGACCGATCTGGCGACGGCGCTGGGCGATTTCGCCAAGGAATTTGGCATCGGGCTGGACATGGCGCCGATTCACGGCACGCTCGATGGGCGTATACGCGCTCAGAACCCTCAGGCGTTCCTCGACCGGCTGGGCCAGGAGCATCATTTTCAGTGGTTTGTGTACAACGAAACCCTGTATATCAGCCCGACGAGCGAACAGACCTCGGCGCGCATCGAAGTGTCGCCTGACGCCGTCGACGATCTGCAACAGGCCTTGTCCGACGTCGGCCTGCTGGACAAGCGTTTTGGCTGGGGTGCCTTGCCCGACGAAGGCGTGGTGCTGGTCCGCGGTCCGGCCAAGTACGTCGACTTCGTGCGCACGTACAGCAAGAAGGTCGAGGCACCGGAAAAAGCCGAGAAACAGGACATCGTGGTGTTGCCGCTCAAATATGCCAACGCCGCCGACCGTACCATTCGCTATCGCGACCAACAGCTCACCGTGGCCGGCGTCGCCAGCATTCTTCAGGAACTGCTGGAAAATCGCTCACGGGGAGAGTCGATCAATGGCGTGAGCCTGTTGCAAGGCCAGGGCGGCTCCGCGAGTGGCATGACCGGCGGCAACAATTCCACCGGTTTGAATTATGGCGGCCTGGACAGTGGCGGTTTCGACACCGGTGCGCTGGAGCAGGGGCTGGACCGGGTGCTGGGCGCCAGAGGGAAGCGCGCTGGTGGGGCGGGCAGTTCAAGCCGCCGTTCGAAAATCCGTGTCAGTGCCGATGTGCGCAATAACGCGGTACTGATCTATGACTTGCCCAAGCGCAAGGCGATGTACCAGAAACTGGTGAAGCAACTCGACACCCCACGCAACCTGATCGAAATCGACGCAGTCATCCTCGATATCGACCGCAACGAGCTGGCGCAATTGTCCAGCCGCTGGAATTTCAATGCCGGCAGCGTCAGCGGAGGAGCGAACCTGTTCCAGCAAGGCACCAGTTCCACCTTGTTCATCCAGGACGCCGGGAAGTTCGCCGCCGACCTGCATGCGCTGGAGGGTAACGGAGCCGCGTCGGTGATCGGCAATCCCTCGATCCTGACCCTGGAAAACCAGCCGGCGGTGATCGATTTCAGCCGCACCGAATACCTTACCGCCACCTCGGAACGGGTGGCCGACATTCAGCCGATCACCGCCGGTACCAGTTTGCAGGTCATCCCGCGTTCGCTGGACAAGGGCGACAAGTCTCAGGTGCAGTTGATCGTCGACATCGAGGACGGGCAGATCGACACCTCGCAGATCAACGAGGACCAGCCTGCGGTGCGCAAGGGCAATGTCAGCACCCAGGCAGTGATCGCCGAGCACGGTTCGTTGGTGATCGGTGGTTTTCACGGGCTGGAAACCACCGACAAGGTCAACAAGATCCCGTTGCTGGGCGACATTCCGGTCATTGGCAAGTTGCTGTTTCAATCGCGCAATCGCGAGCTCAACCAGCGTGAGCGCTTGTTCATCCTCACGCCGCGTTTGATTGGCGATCAGGTCAACCCTTCGCGTTATGTCGAAATCAGTAATCCGCATGATGTCGACGACCAGATGAAACGTATCCAGCAACGTCGGGACGGCGGCGAAACACCCACCCGTGGCGACGTACAGAATGTGTTCACCCAGTTGCTGGACGGTGTAGCGCCGGTGGGATTCAACAGCGGTGAGGCACTGCCGTTCGAGGCCGACAGTCTGTGCGATCCGGGCGAAGGCCTGGTGCTGGATAAGCAGCGCTCGCAATGGTTCTCGAAAAAAGACTGGGGCATTGCCGTCGTCGTGGCGCGCAACACCACGAGCAAACCGGTTCGCATCGATGAAAGCCGTTGCGGCGGGCGCTGGGTGATGGGTGTCAGTGCCTGGCCTCGTGCCTGGTTACAACCGGGTGCGGAGAGTGAAATCTACATCGCCTTGCGTCAGCCGCAGGTGTCGACCAAAGCCAGACAGAACCGACCTTCGCTGCTCAA
Source organism: Pseudomonas sp. NFACC02 (assembly GCF_900110765.1). Classification (GTDB taxonomy): domain Bacteria; phylum Pseudomonadota; class Gammaproteobacteria; order Pseudomonadales; family Pseudomonadaceae; genus Aquipseudomonas. Next base: position 321,936 of record NZ_FOEO01000001.1, on the reverse strand, counting down.
GGGGGCAACACCATGACCGCGCGCGTTTACGTCTTCCTGCTCATGCTGTTCGCCACCCTGACGGGGTGCGCGAGCCATTCCGGGTGCTCGGGGTACGCCTGCAAGCGCCCGGACTCCAATGATCGCGAGTTGGTGATCTGGTGGCCGCCCGATATGCGTCAGGGACTTGATGAGCGAGACCACGAACTGGACTTCACCGTTGTGCCACTTAAGGATTGAGCATGATTCGGGTATCGGAAAAGGCGGCGTTTTACGCCCATGTCGCGGCCGAACGCGCGGCAATCTGGCCGGTCGCGACCGGGGTGGCCTTTGTCAGCCGACGCGAGCATCGCGATTGGGGGATTGCCTTGCACATCGAAGGTCGGGCGTTACGTCCCGAACAGCTGCGGGATGCGTTGGAGCGGAGGTTCTCCCAGGCCGAGCGGTTCAACGATTACTTTCTGTTCCTCGATGTGCAGCGTGACTTCGTGGTGTGGCACGCGGTGCCTGGCCTGTCTGAGTCACAGGCCAGTCTGGACACGATTCGTCGACACGAACTGATGCTGGCGGGGCTAGAGCATTTGAACGACGTGGGGCGCTGACGCCTGCATCGGTCCGGCTTCCCGGCCGTGACCGTTATTGCGTCGCTGCGGTCGGCAAGTCGGTGGTCAAAACTCATCGACACGCGGTGTCAAGCTCGATTGAGGTAGAGCGTCTGCTGGGGAGCGAAGGTCTCCAGTTCCAGTTCAATGGCCTCGATGATGCGCTCAACGTCCATGGCGTTCATCACCGTCTGGCAGGGAATTCCCGCGATCGCGAGCACCGTCTCGCCACTGGCACGGTCGAACAGGCGGGCCACCATGCTGCTGGGTGCATCCATATTGGCTTCAAAGCCCACAGGGTGGAAGTGCCAGCGCATTAACTGACAAGCGTTTGGAAACGTGACTTTGTTCATGGGGCCTACCTCGTTCAATCGAGCAATTCCAGAGCTCCGCAGGGCAGGAAAAAAGTGGTCGGTGTGTCGGCTGCCGGGAACGACGCAACGCGTATGCCAGAGCACAACGATGCATTGTTATGTGTCACATTCGCAGGCGCACGGACTCATAGACCACGAGTCAGATAAAGGTAGCACCGACTTCTGACAGATATGGGAAAAAAATCCTACGGCAATAAAAAATTTATGTTGCGTTGATCGGGATCAAGCATCGATATATCCATAAGACTTCTATCATCGGTGCTGAATCGTTATTTTGAAATAAGGCGTTAAGCCATCATGGATGGATGATCGACTATAAAGGGAGTTTGATACCGGACCGTGCCAAACATACCCTTTGACTCATACGCAAACGTTTGACCCTTCGATAGTGGGTCAGCAAAACATTTGTTTTAAAAAAAGACCAAAGTTGGACTGAATAAAAGAGTGATCCCAGCCGATAGAAGATCAGGTGGCCACAAAACTGGAAGTTGCACGTTATATGGCAGCCATCCTTTGGCGACGAAACCCCCTAAAGTTTGCTTGATTCACGCATGGACGCCTCAGCCTGATCTTTTAAGAGAGACATTCCATGTCGATTAGACACATGAACATCGCGCCTCGCGCATTCCTGGGGTTTGCCTTCATTGCCGTGCTGGTGATAGGGCTGGGTTTCTTCTCGCTTAATCGCCTGGCCGTGATTCGACAGGCCACCACCGACATTGAAACCAATCAACTGCCCAGCGTGGGCTACCTGGGCAACATGCTGGAAAACAGCTTGCGCCTGCGCATCACGTCCTTCCGCACGCTGGTCAACCGCGAGCCTGCGGCATTGCGCGAAACCGAAGGGCGTATCGCGGAGTTGATCGGCAAGTTGCAGGACGCCAGGAAGCACTACGCGGCGTTGCCTGCCGGAGAGGAAGAGTTGGCGGTTTATCGTCAGTTCGAAACGACGCTGGCGACGTTCCTTGATGTACAGGCGCAAGTACTGGACTTGTCGCGTCAGGAAAAGACAGAAGAGATGCGCACCTTGATCAATACCCGTATGAAGGACGCGACCGACCTGATGGGTGTACAGATTAACCAGCTCATCACCATCAACAGGAAAAGTGCGGGCGACGCGGCGGTTATTTCGAAACAGCAATATGATGGCGCCAATGTGGGCGTTATTTCCGTCTCTGTGATGGCTGCACTGATGACCGTCTTGCTGGCCTGGTTGTTCACTAAAAGTATCGTCAACCCGCTGTCTAGAGCGGTGCAGGTTGCGCAGGAAATTGCCGGCGGTGATTTGACCCGACCGATTGAGGTGGACGGCAAGGACGAAGCCACGCAGTTGTTAGAGGCGCTGGCAACCATGCAACAGAACTTGCGCAACACCCTCGAGCTGATCTCCGGCTCGGCCACGCAACTGGCGTCTGCCGCAGAGGAACTGAGCGCGGTAACGGAAGAATCGTCACGCGGTTTGCAGCAGCAAAACAATGAAATCGAACAAGCGGCTACCGCAGTCAACGAAATGACCGCCGCAGTGGAAGAGGTGGCACGCAATGCGGTGTCGACCTCCGAAGCCTCGCAGCAATCCAACCAGACCGCACGCGAGGGGCGTGATCGGGTGGTTGAGACGGTCAAGTCAATTCAGGACATGACTCAGCAGATTCAGGCGACAACGGGCTTGGTGGAAGGCCTGGCGGAGCAGGGCCGCGACATCGGCAAGGTGCTCGACGTGATTCGTTCGATCGCCGAACAGACCAATCTGCTGGCGCTGAACGCCGCCATCGAAGCCGCGCGGGCGGGCGAGGCGGGGCGTGGCTTTGCGGTGGTGGCCGATGAGGTCCGGGCGCTGGCCCACCGTACGGCGCAATCGACCACTGAAATCGAGCAGATGGTGGCGGGCATTCAGACCCGCACGGGCGACGCTGTGCAATCGATGTCGCGCAACACCGACAGCACGCGCAGCACGTTGAGCCTGGCCAGTTCGGCGGGCGATGCTCTGGAACTCATTACCGAAGCGATCTCGCAGATCAACGAGCGCAATCTGGTGATCGCCAGCGCCTCGGAAGAGCAGGCGCAGGTGTCGCGTGAGGTGGACCGTAATCTGGTGAACATTCGTGACCTGGCGGCGCAGACAGCGGCGGGTGCCAACCAGACCAGCGCAGCCAGCCATGAACTGTCGCGGCTGGCGGTGGACCTGAAGGCAATGGTGACGCGGTTCAAGGTTTGAATGGATCGCCGGAGCCCGGCTACCGTTAGAAATGGGTGGGGCCTGTAACGTGCAGGGGCGCGCTTGCTCTGGGCCGCATCCGGGCGATTTCGGTATGCCTGAACACATCGTTCGCTGACACACCCTCATCGCGGGCAAGCGCGCTCCTACACGGTCAGGTGTTCTTCCAGGCTGACGGGTTTACCAAATCCTTCGGCCGCTCTCCCGCCAGTGCCGCCAACAGATTATCGACCGCACAACGCGCCATCGCTTCACGGGTTTCGTGCGTGGCCGAGCCCATGTGTGGCGTCGCCACCACGTTGTCCAGTTGCAACAACGGGGAGTCGGCCTGCAAGGGCTCGCGCTCGAACACGTCGAGGCCTGCCGCGCGAATCTGTCCCGTTTGCAGCGCGTGGATCATGGCCTGCTCATCCACCACTTTGCCCCGCGCGATGTTGATGAAGATGGTTTCAGGGCGCATCCGGGCGAACTGCTCCGCGCCGATCAAACCTTCGGTTTCAGCGGTCAGCGGCACGGTCAGGCAGACAAAGTCGGCTTCTTGCAGCAGCGCGTCGAGGCTACGGTATTGCGCGTTGAACCGCGCCTCGACGGCCGGTTTTGGCGAGTGGCTGTGATAGAGCACCGGCATGCCGAAACCGAAGTGGCCGCGTTGCGCCACGGCTTCACCGATCCGTCCCATGCCGACAATGCCGAGCGTTTTGCCATGAACATCGGAGCCGAAATGGGTCGGGCCGATGTTTTGCGTCCATTGGCCGTTGCGCACCATCGTGGCCAGTTCCACCACACGACGGGCCGTGGCCATGATCAGCGCGAAACCGGTGTCGGCCGTGGTTTCAGTGAGTACATCCGGCGTGTTGGTCAGCAGGATGCCGCGTCGGGTGAGGTCGTCGATGTCATAGTTGTCGACGCCTACCGAGACGCTGGACACCACCTTGAGCCTCGGTGCCAGATCGAGTAATGGCGCGTCGAGCTTGAGGCTGGCACCCAACAGACCATCGGCCTGGGGCAGGGCGTCACGCAGGCGAGCCAGACCCTCTTGGGTTTTCGGGTCATCGATCAATGTGACCTCGGCGTGCGCCTGCAGGCGCTCCATCAGGGGCGCCGACAGTTTTTTATACAGAACCACGTGCTTGTTCATCGAATGCTTTCCAGATCAGGGGTGCGCAGGCGTGCGACGAACCGTCGGTTCATCGCGCACCGGCTTTGCGGAGTTGTCCGGTTTGAGCAACAGGGTGAGAACCACCGACACCAGCAATGCGCCGCTCATGAACAGGTAGGACGCGCTCAAGGTGCCGGTGACGCCGTTGAGGTAGCCGACCAGATAAGAACCCGCGAACGAGCCCAGTGCGCCCAGGCTGTTGATCAACGCCATGGCACCGCCGGCCACGTTGGCGGGAAGGATCTCCGGCACGATGGCGAAGAACGGACCATAGGGCGCGTACATGCAGGCGCCCGCAATCACCAGCAGGGCGTAGGACCACCAGAAATGTTCGGTGCCCAGTGCGTAAGAGCCGTAGAACGCCACGGCAGCCAGCAGCAGCGGTGGCCAGACGAAGAGTTTGCGTTTTTGCAGCTTGTCCGACGCCCACGACACCAGCACCATGCCGATCACCGCTGCCAGATAAGGCAGCGCGGACAACCAGCCGGCCTCGACCATGTCCATTTGCATGCCTTTCTTGATGATCGTCGGCAACCAGAGCACGAAGCCGTACACGCCGATGCTCCAGCAGAAATATTGCGCGGCCAGCAGCAGGACTCTCGGCGAGCGGAAGGCTTCGGCGTAGTTCTTCACCGGTTTGATGCCGACCTGTTCGGCGTCCAGACGCGCTTGCAGTTCGGTCTTCTCTTCCTCGGTCAGCCATTTGGCCTGAGCGGGACGCTCGTCCACCAGGCGCCACCAGATGAACGCCCAGATCACCGCAGGCAAGCCTTCGACGATGAACATCCAGCGCCAGCTGAAGTGCGCCACCAGGTAGCCTGACACCACCGACATCCAGAGCATGGTCACCGGATTACCGAGGATTAACACCGTATTGGCGCGCGAGCGTTCGGCCTTGGTGAACCAGTAGCAGAGGTACACCAGCATCGCTGGCATTACCGCGGCCTCGACCACACCGAGCATGAAGCGGATGCCGATCAGCATGTAGGCGTTGGAGACGATGCCGGTCAAGGTCGCGAGGCTGCCCCACAGAATCAGGCTGACGAAAATCAGCTTCTTCACGCTCTTCTTCTGCGCGTAGATGGCACCCGGGACCTGAAAGAAGAAGTAGCCGAGGAAGAACAGCGCCCCCAGCAACGACGACATGCCCGGCGTGATGTGCAGGTCTTCGGCCATGCCCGAGGCGGCGGCGAAGCCATAGTTGGCGCGGTCCAGATAGGCCAGGCTGTAGGTAATGAAGACGATCGGCATGATCAGCAGCCAGCGACGTTTGAGGCCGGCGTGCTTGACGGTTTCGAGTAGCTTTTCCATTTCAGGCTCCCTGAGCATGTTGTTTTTGTCGCAGCAGGTGAAGGGGAACAGTGTGTGCAAGCATCCAACGGCGAATCAGGCGGTTTGTCGTCGGGTTGTCGGGTTCAGTTCGGCAGCGTGCAAGGCGGCGCGAGTCGGCAAACCCTCCATGTCGCCACGGCTCTGTACCGCCTGACTGCCGACCCAGTTGCCACGGGCAGTGGCCTGAGCAAAACCGAGGTTTTCCAGCAGTGCGCTGATCACGCCGACTGCGAAACCGTCACCCGCACCGACCGTGTCGATGACCTTGGCCACCGGTACGCCCGGCACGAACGCTTCGTTGAGCTGGGTGCGGTAATACGCACCTTTGGCGCCGAGTTTGATCACCACCGCTTCCACGCCCAGATCCAGATAGAACCGGGCGATGTCGGCCGGGGTGTCGTAGCCCGTCAACAGTTCACCTTCGGCCAGGCCGGGCATCACCCAGTGCGCCAGACTGGCGAGCCGGTTGACCTCACGAATCATCGTCGCCTGGCTCGACCACAGCGAAGGCCGCAGATTGGGGTCGAACGACACGCTGCGTCCGGCGTCACGCATCTGCGTCATCAGCACATGCGACAACTCTCGGCAGGTGTCGGACAGCGCGGCAGGAATTCCGGTGGCATGCAGGTGCCGGGCCTTGAGCAGCTCGGGAACGATATCGTTGACCGACAGGTGACTGGCCGCCGAGCCACGGCGGAAGTACTCGACCACAGGGTCAGCGCCTTCAAGCTCCAGCGATTTGAACTGGAACCCGGTGGGATGGTCGTCATCGACCGTCACATAACTGCAATCGACGCCTTCCTGTTGCAGGCTTTCAGTGACGAAGCGGCCCATGGAATCGTTGCCCACACGGCTCAGCCACGCGACCTTGAAGCCCAGGCGGGACAAGCCGATGGCAACGTTGCTGTCGGCGCCGGCGATACGCTTTTCGAAATGGCGAACCTGAGCCAGATCGCCGGTCTGCTCGGCGACCAGCATGGTCATGGTTTCGCCGAAGGAGAGGATATCGATCTCAGACATGGCTCACGGCCTCGGTGGCAGGTTGAACAAGGGGCTGACCGAGGCGGGCCAGGGCGGCAACTTGCGTCCGCGTCACGTCCAGCAGGTCCTCGCCTTGCAGCGGGTATTCGACAGCGCGAGGCAGGCCGCTGGGCATGTGCTTGAGCAGTTGTTCCCACTGACGCAGATCGGATGGCGTGGGCGGCACGGCGATCAGCTTGCCCGCTGGACTGCGTACCACGGCTTTGCAGTGCACGTATTCGACGAAGCGGCCCAGTTGGCAAGCAGCGGCGGAGGCCGACTGTTCCTGCCACATCCAGTTGCCGATGTCGAAGGTCATGCCGATCGGCATCTGCAATGCCTCGACGCGTGCAAAAAAGTCGGTGAAAGGCTCGATGCGACCGCCTTGTGGCGTCTGGTCGTTTTCAACCAGCAAATGAACGTCATAACGGGCCAGACGGTCGGCCAAGGAAGCGACATCGCTGTCCTCGGTCAGATGCCCGAGCGACACCTTGAGCCATGCAGCGCCGCAGGTGGAGGCGCGTTGCAGCGTCGGTTCCAGCGCCGGATTGGGTTGACGCTGTCCTTCCAGCCAGAGCTCCAGCGGTGCCGAATACAGGCATTCCAGACCTTGTGCGTGGATGGCCTCGCCGAGGGCTGCAAGGTCTTCGCGACCGTTGAAGAGTTCTTCGCGCAGTTCGATGCGGGTGACGCCTGCCTCAACCAGAAGCGGGATAAAGCTGGCCTGGCCGCGCTCGCGGACGAAGTCGGCACCGAAGGCGCCCAGGCTGATGGCAACGGGGAATCGGCTCATTGTTATTGTCCTCTGAAACCGGTTTCATTTTTGTTCGAGCGGAGGTGCTCGAAAAAAGTTCTTCAAATCATCAGGCGTAAAGACCTGCGGTATAAAAAAAGGGTTTCAGGGTCGCTGTCGCGTGGAACCGCGCACGATCAGGTGTGCCGGAAAGTCGAAGGTTTTCACGGCGTCCAGATCACCGCGCAGACGGCCGAGCAGGCACTCGAAGGCGGTAACACCCATCTCGTGGGTCGGCTGCGCCAGGGCGGTAATGCCGCTGCCGACCAGCGGATACCACTCCAGTTCATCGAGGGCGATCAGACCGATGTCGTCGAACAGGTGGCAGCCCAGCTCATGCAGTTGGCGGGTAGTGTCCAGGGTAGCGACGCCGTTGCCGGTGAACAGGGCTTTATGCCCATGGCCGGTCTGGGCAAGAAACTCACGAAGATGGTCGCGCAGGCGGTCGCCGGTTTCGCGCACCTGACCGCGCATGTCGGAACGCCCGGCGATCCCCGCCGTGAAGGCTTCGACCCGCTCGATCCGAGAACTGGTGCCATCTTGCGGTTCGGTGACCATGAGGATGTCGCGATACCCCGATTGCTGGAGGTGATCCAGCGCCTGGTTGATGGCCGCAATATTGTTCAGGCCCACCAGATCGCTTTGCAGTTCGTCGACCTTGCGGTCCACCAGCACCATCGGCAGTTCGCTGTGCAGTTCACGCAATTCATCCAGGTGGTGACCGAGGGTGTTCACGATCAGGCCTTCGATGTTGTACGAACGCAGCGCCGCCAGATGCAGGCGTTCCTGTTCGTCATCGCGGTCGGTGTTGCACACTACCAGGCTGTAGCCGTGCTTGCGGCAGGCGGTTTCGACACCGTGCATGACGGCAATGGAATAGGGGTTACGGATGTCGGCGACCAGCATGCCGATCAAGCGAGTACGACCGCGCTTGAGGCCACGAGCCATCTGATTGGGGCGATAACCGAGGGTTTCGATGGCGTGTTCGATGCGCCGGGCAATGGCTTCGGACAGCAACTGGCGGTCTTCGCCGATGAAGCGCGACACACTGGCTTTGGACACGCCGGCCATGTCGGCGACATCGTTCATGGTGACGCGGGCGCGCACCGGTGTCGGGATACTGTTCATGGCCTGACCCTTATTGGATTTATCAGCAGGCGTTTACGGAAAACGTGTGGCTCTGAAACCGGTTTCAGGAAACACCAAAGCGAGTGTTTCGTCAACTCTGGTTCGGATGAAAGGTGAAGGAGCAGGAGTGGCGTTTCAGCACTGGGGCAAGGTAATTTTTCCCCGGATTCGCTGATCAGCAGTTGTCAGTTGCGCTGATGCTCTTCATGCTGCGGCTTTCAACGTGTTACAGGATCTTTCTGCGCATGTCCGTTGCCGCCCGAGATGCCGATTCCGCTTCACGCCGTTCGGCGACCGTTCTCAGTCTGTGTCTGCCCAGCGATGTTCTGCTTTACCTGCTGTTGCCCATGAACGCCGAGGCGTTCGGGATCAGCCTCCCTGAAGCGGGGATCCTGCTGGCGGCCAACCGACTGGTACGCATCTTCGGTTACAGCTATGTGGTGCGCTTTTACGCTAACCGGGGTGATCGTCCGACGGTGATGCTGGCGGCTGTGGTGTCGGCACTGTGCGCGTTTGGCAACTCGTTCATATCAGGGTTCTGGTGGTTGCTGATCCTGCGTCTGGGGTGGGGGCTGACGTTCGCAGCGCTGAACCTGTCCACCCAGGCGCTGGCGACCTCCGAACCCGGCGGCGCAGCACGCCGTTCCGGTACTTCACGGGCGATCATCGCCATCGGTCCCATGCTGGCGCTGCCGATCGGCGCCTTGATCAGTCTGCATTTCGGCCCCAGGCTGATATTTCTGATTCTGGCGTTCTTCTCGCTGGCAGGATTGCTGGTCGCCAAGGGATTGCCGAAGCTCCCGCATGCGATGCCCAGTGCAGGCGGGCGGCGATTCAAGGCCCCGGACAGCATCGCGGTGTGGTCCTTCATCGAAGGCGTGACACTGGATGGATTGTTTATTTTCGGCCTGTCGTTGCAGGCGCAATCGGTGCTCGGTGGCAATGCGGTGTTCATTGCAGGTGTTCTGCTGGCATTGAGGTATGTCTCGGAAATGCTGCTCAGCCCACTGGGCGGGCGGGCAGCCGAGGCGTTTGGGGCGGTGCGCATGCTGGTGGTGTTTTCCGGGCTGACCACGCTGGCGCTGACCGCCTTCGGCTTTCACTGGCTGATCCTTGGCGCAGGGAGTGTCCTGATCCTGCGCGCGTTGCAACTGCCCTTGGTGACCACGTTGGTTGCGCAGCGCAATCCAGGCGCGGGGCGGGTTCAGGCATTGGCGGGCAATGCCGTCTGGCGTGATGTCGGTGCTGGCGTCGGCCCCTTGCTGGCGGGGGTGTTACTGCCCATCGCTTCGCCCTCTTGGGTGTACAGTCTGGCGGGTGTGGCGGTGGTCGTGAGTGCCGTCGTTTGCAGCCGCTACAAGGGACGTGAAGCGGTGGCCTGACCCCGCCGTGATACATCTTCTTACATACCGTTCGGCGATTAATCCGGAAAATCAGCCGGTTGCGTGCAACCTCTGAGGCTGTTTCCCATCTGATGATCATTCTTCATACGGACATAAACCTTCGCTAGCCTGCATTCGTTAGCACATTGCCAGTTCACAGGGACGTTGCTCAGGGCGAATCCGCCCCTCACGCACCATCAGAACCCGGGCCATCATGACCTTTTTCAAATCCGCTGCTGTTTCTCACGCGCTCCAGCGTTTCGCTTATTTTCTGTTGCCCTTTTTGCTGATCTGCTCGGCGGTGTTCTGGTTCACCGTGGGCAGGGGCGTTCATGCGGAACCCAAGAACGGCACTCAGACCCTGGTTTTCCTGCGTCACGCCGAAAAACCCGACATGGGGCTGGGACAACTCAACTGCCAAGGCCTGAACCGCGCCATCGACCTGTCCACAGTGTTGCCGAAGACCTTCGGCAAAGCCGACTTCATCTTCGCCGCCAACCCGAGCCGGCATGTGGAAGAGGGCGAAGGTGACCATTCCTACAGTTACCTGCGCCCCCTGATGACCGTTGGGCCCAGCGCGATCAAACTGGGCCTGCCGGTCAATATCGACTTCGCGGCCAACGACACCAGCGACCTGGCCGATGAGTTCATGCGCGACAAATACCACGACGCGACGATCTACACCGCCTGGTCGCACGGCTACCTGCCGGAGCTGATCAACAAGGTCGCTCAAGAGGCATCCGGCAAGGACCTCAAGCTGGTCAAGGACTGGATGGGCGACGATTTCGACTCCGTCCTTGTGTTGACGCTGAAATGGAACAACGGCAAGGCCACGCTGCAGTATGAGAATTACAAGCAGAACCTGAATGACGGATCGGTGGGTTGTCCAACGTGATGACACGCTGTCATAGGCTGATCGTTCCCACGCTCCGCGTAGTAACGCTTCCCTGGACGCTCCGCGTCTTGAGGGCGCCTGCAGTTTGATCGTTCCCACGCTCCGCGTGGTAACCCATCCCGGGACCTCCGCGTCTGCTTCGATTTGAGGGTGCCTGCAGGTTTTGTGTTTGGCCCGCCACTGCGCTAGCGTTCAGCCGGTCGAACACTCTCTGGCGTCCCCCATGCTCGAAACATCCCACCTCCAGGCTTCCCGTCACCTTCCGTTCAAACCGCCCTTTGACTGGCAACGCATGCTCAACTTCTTCGCCGCACGCATGACGGCCGGGGTTGAAGCGGTGGTCGAAGGTGTGTACCTGCGCAATATCGAGTTCAACGGCGTCGTTGGCACGCTCTCGGTGGAGATGGCGCCCTCGGAAGATCATCTGATCGCGACGGTGCATGGTGAGGTCAGTCGGCACATCGACGATCTGGTCGCGCCGGTCTCGCACATGTTCGACCTGTACGCGACGCCTGATGACATCGACCGCTGCCTCTCCGTTGACCCTTGGCTGGCGTCATTGGTGCAGAAGCGTCCGGGATTGCGCGTGCCGGGCGCCTTTTCGGGGTTTGAACTGGTGGTGCGGACCATCGTCGGGCAACAGGTGAGCGTGAAGGGTGCGACCACCATTGTCGGGCGTCTCGTGCAGCGAGCAGGCGTTCAGGTGCCTGAGAGCCACGGCGAACACCTTGCCTGGCGGTTCCCCACGCCGGATGCGCTGGCGCGCGTCAACCTGGACAAGATCGGCATGCCCGGCAAACGCGTTGAAACCCTGCAACGGGTGGCAGCCGCCGTCGCCAACGACGAGATCGCGCTGAATGTCAGCCACGGTGATGATGTCGCTGAACTGCGTCGGCAGTTGCTGGCGATGCCGGGCATTGGCCCGTGGACGGTCGAGTACATCGCCATGCGCGCCTGGCGCGATCCTGATGCCTGGCCTGCATCCGACCTGGTGCTGATGAACCTCATGACCCAGCGGGACCCGAGCCTCACCCGACTGGCATTGCATAAGGCGCGGGCGGAAGCGTGGAGGCCGTGGCGCGCCTATGCAGCCATGCACATCTGGAACTCGGCAGCGGACGTGGCGGGCAAGGCGAAAGGCGGCTAAATGCGAATTTGATCGCAAGAAACTGGATGGCTGCGTCAGCGCTCGCGGTTACCATGGGCACATTCCGGCCCGCCTCAATGGTTTGAAAAGGCCTGGTCGACGTCCGATAAGGAGCTTCCCATGACCTTCACCTATCGCTTCATCGATTCACCGGTCGGCCAATTGAAACTGATCGCAAAAGGTGCCTGTCTGGCGGCGATTCTCTGGGAAAATGACCGCCCCAATCGTGTGTTGCTGGGTGCCATGAACGAGGATCAGGGCAGCGAGATTCTCGACCAGGCCGAGCGTCAACTCGCCGAGTATTTCGCCGGAACCCGTCAGCGTTTCGATCTGGCGCTGGACTTCCATGGCACCGAGTTTCAGAAAAAAGTCTGGCACGCCTTGCTGACCATTCCCTTTGGCCAAACCCGCAGCTACCTGGACATTGCCCGCCAAGTCGGCAACCCGGCTGCCGTGCGTGCGGTCGGTGCCGCCAACGGCAAGAACCCGATTTCGATCGTCGCACCCTGTCACCGGGTCATCGGCAGTTCCGGCGCGCTGACCGGGTTTGCCGGTGGTCTGGCGGCCAAGGAACTGCTGTTGACCTTGGAAGGCTGCATGCCTCAGCGGTCGAAAAAGCACCAGACGCGCGCAGAACTTGCGGGCTCAGATCAAGACGGTGCCGCAGTCCTCTGTTCATCGCCCTGACGTCCGATGCGTCTGCGGGAGGAGGTCCCTGGATAAACGGCGCTAGCCAGATTTCCCTGAAAAGAGTACAAATGTACTCCATGACGACTTTATCTCCCAAACGCTCTGCCATCCTGACCTTCATCCGGGATCGCATCGCCCAGAATGGCCAGCCACCCAGCCTTGCGGAAATCTGCGAAGCCTTCGGGTTTGCCTCGCGCAGCGTGGCGCGCAAGCACATCGTGGCCCTCACTGAAGCCGGTTTTATCGAAGTCGCGGCCAATCAGGCCCGGGGCATTCGCCTGGTGGAGACCAGGCCGCGTGCCCAGATGCTGGAAATTCCGGTGCTGGGCCGCGTTGCCGCCGGCGCCCCGATTGGCCCCGATATCGACCTGCACGACACCTTTACCCTCGACAGCCGCACTTTCCTGCGCATTCCCGATTACCTGCTGCGGGTCAAAGGCGACTCGATGATCGAGGACGGGATTTTTGACGGCGATCTGGTCGGCATCCTGCAAAGTGCCGAGGCCCGGGACGGCCAGATCGTCGTGGCCCGACTCGACGGCGAGGTGACCATCAAGCGCCTTGAGCGCGGTCATGACACCTTTCGTCTGATGCCGCGTAATCCGGCGTATGCCCCCATCGTCGTGCGTCCCGATCAGGACTTTGCCATCGAAGGCGTGTTCTGCGGCCTGGTGCGACGGGAATGATGGGCGCGGTGGTCAGCCTCAACGCCCTGCTGGACGAGCGTCGGGTCTGGAAAGGGCGTCCCGAGGTGCAGCCGGTGGCCGCGCAGCCCACTGGCCATGCCTTGCTGGACGCTGCGTTGCCCATGGGAGGGTGGCCGCCCGCGGCGCTGACCGAAATCCTGATGCCTGCCCATGGCAGCGGTGAGTTGCGCCTGCTGTGGCCGACCCTCGCTCGGCTGGCCGACAGTGGCGAGCGCATCGTGCTGGTGGCGCCGCCTTATGTGCCGTATCCCCAGGCCTGGCAGGCCGCCGGTGTCGACCTGCGGCAGTTGTCGGTGATCGAAGCCAGTGAGCGCGATGCCTTGTGGGCGGTGGAGCAGTGCCTGCGTTCGGGCAGTTGTGGCGCGGTGCTGTGCTGGCCGAACAAGGTCGACGACCGTGCCTTGCGTCGGTTGCAGGTGGCGGCGGAAACCGGGGAAACCCTGGCCTTCGCCTGCCGTGGGCAGCATGCCGCGATCAACCCGTCGCCTGCTGCATTGCGCATCGCCATTGATGTGCGACCGCGTCAGCTACGGGTGCTCAAGTGCCGTGGCGGTCTGGCGCCGTCTTCACCGATTCCGTTTACCACCGACGCCTGAGGTTGCCATGCTCTGGGCCTGTGTCCTGCTGCCGCAACTGGCACTGGACGGCGTCATGCGTCGTCGCGCCAACCCTGAAGAACCGCTGGCGTTGATCAGCGGCTCATCCCAGCGTCGGGTGTTGCAAGCCGTCAATGCCGCTGCTCGCGAACTCGGATTGCGTCCCGGTCAGTCACTGACCGCCGCCCATGCCATGACTCGCGAGTTTGCGACGGTCGAATACGACCCGGATGAAACCGGGCGCTGGCACCGTTTACTGGCCGCCTGGGCGTATCGGTTCAGCTCGCAGGTTAGCCTGAAATACCCCCGCGTTTTGTTGATGGAAGTCGAATCCAGCCTGGGGTTGTTCGGGCCCTGGCCGGTGTTCGAAGCACGCCTGCGTCAGGAACTGACGGCATTGGGGTTCAGTCATCGCATCGTCGTGGCGCCCAATCCGGTGGCGGCGCGCATGCTCGCCAATGCCCACGATGGCCTGGCGGTGACCTGCAACGACAGCCTGCAACAGGTGCTGGAACAGATGTCGGTCAATCGCATCGGCTTGCCTCAGGACGTGTCGACAGCCTTTGCCCGGATGGGGCTGCATCGACTGCGTCAGGTGTCGGCGTTGCCTCGCGATACCCTGGCCAGGCGTTTTCCGCCCCAGGTGCTGCAGCACCTGGACACCTTGCTGGGGCGCAGGCCGATGCCCCTTGAGTGTTACGTGCCGCCCGATCATTTCGACACCCGCATCGAACTCAATTTCGACGTGGAATCTCATCAGGCCTTGCTGTTCCCGCTCAAGCGCATGATTGCCGATCTGGCGTTGTTTCTCGGTGGCCGTGACAGCGGCGTGCAGCGCTTCATCATCCACCTGGAGCATGCGCCGAGTGTCGGCAGCGTGGCGCCCGATACGCTGATTCCGGTGGGCTTGCTGAGTGCCGAGCGTGAAGCCGACAGGCTGTTCGAACTGGCCCGTGGGCGTCTGGAACAGGTGGTGGTGCCATCACCCGTGCGCGCGCTGAGGTTGCAGGCAAAGGAGCTGCCGGCCTTCGTGCCTTCACACCGCGAGCTGTTCGATGATCGCCCGCAACAGAACATGCCGTGGGAGCAGTTACGCGAACGGCTGCGTGCTCGACTGGGCGATGAAGCGGTCAGCGGTCTGGGTTTTCATGCCGACCACCGTCCTGAATGCGCGTGGTTGCCGACGTCTGCCAGCAAACCCGTGGTGTTGGCGCAAAACGTTTCGCGTCCAGGGTGGCTGCTGCGTGAGCCTGAGCCGCTCAGCGATGCCAGCGTCCGCGTGCTGGCCGGGCCCGAGCGTATCGAGTCGGGATGGTGGGACGGCGGTGATGTGCGTCGTGATTACTTCCTGGTCGAGACCCGCACCGGACAGCGAGGCTGGGCCTATCGCACCGTCGGGGAAGACAGCGGCCTGTTGCTGCAGGGCTGGTTCGCATGAGCGACTACGCCGAGCTGCACTGTCTCTCCAACTTCAGTTTTCAGCGCGGGGCCTCCAGCGCCAAGGAGCTGTTCGAGCGGGCGAAGCGGCATGGCTATCAAGCCCTGGCCATCACCGATGAATGCACACTGGCGGGTATTGTCCGCGCCTGGCAGGCGGCGAAAGAATGCGAGCTGCCGTTGATTATCGGCAGCGAGATCACCCTCGAGAACGGTCCGAAAGTCGTGCTGTTGGTGGAAGACCTCACCGGCTATCAGGCCTTGTGCGGATTGATCACCGAAGGTCGACGGCGCAGCAAGAAGGGCGAATACCGGCTGTTGCGTGAGGATTTTCTGCGACCAGTAGCAGGGTTGCTGGCGTTGTGGGTCCCGGATCTGGATCTGCGTGCCGAGGTTCTGCAAGAGCAAGGCCACTGGTTGCGCCATACCTTCAAGCAAAACCTGTGGCTGAGCGTGCAGTTGCATTGCGGGCCCGATGACAGCCTGCGTCTGTCGAGGCTGCTGGCGCTGGCCCGTTCACTCGATATCCCTGCCGTGGCCAGTGGCGATGTGCACATGCACGCCCGTGGCCGTCGCGCCTTGCAGGACACCATGACCGCGATCCGTTATCACACCACTGTGGCCGAAGCCGGCCATCGGTTGTACCCCAACGGCGAACGGCATTTGCGCCCCCGACACGTGCTGGCCGGGTTGTATCCCGCCGACTTGCTGGCTGAAACCCTGAACATCGCCCGGCGCTGCCGTTTCGACCTGAAGCAGTTGCGCTACGAGTACCCTCACGAGCTGGTGCCCGCCCAACACACACCGGCCAGTTGGCTACGCCAGCTCACCGAAGCGGGCGCGCGCTGGCGCTGGCCGGACGGCGTGCCCGAGCTGGCACGGAAAAACATCGAGAAGGAACTGAAGATCATCTCGACGATGAAGTACGAAAGTTACTTCCTGACCGTGCATGACATCGTCAAATTCGCCCGTGATCAGAGCATCCTGTGTCAGGGCCGTGGCTCGGCGGCCAACTCGACCGTGTGTTTCGTTCTGGGCATCACCGAGCTGGACCCGGCAAACATCAATCTGCTGTTCGAGCGCTTCATCTCGGAAGAACGTAACGAGCCGCCGGACATCGACGTCGACTTCGAGCACGAGCGCCGCGAGGAAGTCCTGCAATACATCTTTCGTCGTTATGGCCGGGGCAGGGCGGCGTTGACGGCCGTGGCGAGCACTTATCACGGCGCGGGCGCGATTCGGGATGTAGCGCGGGTGCTCGGTTTGCCGCCCGATCAGATCAATGCACTGGCGGACTGTTTCAGCCGCTGGAGCGATACCCTGCCGCCGCCTGAGCGTTTGCGTGAATGCGGGTTCGAGCCGGACAGTCCGGTCTTGCGTCGTGTATTGACGTTGACCGGCGAACTGATCGGTTTTCCTCGGCACCTGTCCCAGCATCCCGGTGGCTTCGTGATTTCCGAGCACCCGCTGCAGACGCTGGTGCCCGTGGAAAACGCGGCCATGACCGACCGCACCATCATTCAGTGGGACAAGGACGATCTGGACCTGGTGGGCCTGCTCAAGGTCGATATCCTGGCCCTCGGCATGCTGAGCGCATTGCGCCGCACGTTCGATCTGGTCGAGTTGCATCGGCACACGCGCTGGACCATCGCTTCGCTGCCTGGTGGTGACGAACCGACCTACGACATGATCAGCCGCGCCGACACCATCGGCGTGTTCCAGATTGAATCCCGGGCGCAGATGTCGATGCTGCCACGCCTCAAACCCAAAGAGTTCTACGACCTGGTGATCGAAGTTGCCATCGTCCGGCCAGGGCCGATTCAGGGCGACATGGTGCATCCGTATCTGAGGCGTCGTAATGGCGAGGAAGAGGTGACCTATCCCTCCGAGGCGCTCAAGGAAGTCTTCAAGCGGACACTGGGCGTGCCGCTGTTTCAGGAGCAGGTCATGCAACTGGCCATCGTCGCCGCCGACTATTCGCCCGGTGAGGCCGACCAGCTACGCCGCTCCATGGCCGCCTGGAAACGTCACGGCGGGCTCGAGCCGCATCGGATTCGCCTCAGCGAGCGGATGAAAGAGAAGGGGTATCCGGACGAATTCATTCACCGCATCTTCGAGCAGATCAAAGGCTTTGGCAGTTACGGGTTTCCCGAGTCCCATGCCGCCAGCTTTGCCTTGCTGACCTACGCCAGTTGCTGGCTCAAATGCCACGAACCGGCCGCGTTCACCTGCGCGCTGATCAACAGCTGGCCCATGGGGTTCTATAGCCCCGACCAGTTGTTGCAGGACGCGCGTCGGCATCACATTGAGGTTCGTCCGGTGGACGTTCGATACAGCGACTGGGACTGTTCACTGGAGCCGGTCGACAATCCCGAGTACACGCGCAACCTGGCGATCCGCATGGGCATGCGCCTGATTCGTGGTTTTCGTGAAGAAGACGCCAGGCGTATCGAGCAAGCGCGGCAACAACGCGCGTTCAAGGACGTCACCGACCTGTGCATACGGGCCGACCTGGACAATCGTGCCCGCGCTGCGCTGGCCGATTCGGGCGCCTTGCGCGGTTTGGCCGGGCATCGCCATCGCGCGCGTTGGGAGATTGCCGGGGTCGAAGTGCAGCGGCCGTTGTTCGGCGATGACTGTTTTGGCGAAGAGGCACAAGTGGCCTTGCCGCTGCCCAGCGTGGCTCAGGATCTGGTGGCCGATTACGACACCCTCGGCACGACACTGGGTCCGCACCCGTTGTTTTTGCTGCGCAACAAACTGGCGGCAAAACGCTTTCGCAGCTCAAAGGATCTGCTCACCGAAGAGCACGGGCGCAATTTCAGCGTCGCCGGGCTGGTGGTCGGTCGGCAACGGCCCGGGACCGCCAGCGGCGTGACGTTCGTCACGCTGGAAGACGAACACGGCATGATCAACGTGGTGGTCTGGCGCGACCTGGCCGAACGTCAGCGCAAAGTGCTCGTGGGGTCGCAGTTGATGCAGGTGTTCGGCAAGTTCGAATACCAGAAAGGCGTGCGCCACGTCATTGCGCAGCGGCTGTTCGACCTGACGCCGTTATTGACAGGGCTGGATGTGCGCAATCGGGATTTCAAATAGTTGTCCGGAAAGAATCTTGAGACTGGCCATCATCTCTGCTTTGCGGGATGTGCGTGTCCTTGAGGTTTTCGAAATCGGGTTCCTGCTCCATGATGTGTGAGCATTTAAATTCGATTGCGGTGACGATCACCCGCAGTCAAGCACTGCAACAACCCGAGTAGAGAGGTCAGCCCTCGTCATGTTGGCCCGCGCTGTCCGACACTGAGCCAGGAGATTGTGATGTACAAAGATTACCCAGCCGCCTATCAGGTCAGCAAAGGCGCTGCGCTGCAGGTCGATACGGCGTTCTACAACCGTATTCGCGAGCGTCAGGACAGTCGCACGCTGGTTGAGCAGTTCCAGGTGCCGATTCGGACCGGGCGTGCCTGGAAGGTCAAGGCCGGTCAGGTGTTCCGCGTCACGACACCCGTGGGACCACAGGTGGGCGATTTCAACGTGTGGAACGCTCACGATCCCCGTGAACGCATGTGGGCATCGCGTACCCGGCAACTGCAGGGAGCGCACGTGACCACCTACGATCGCCTGTGGTCGAACCTGCCGTTCCTGCGGCCGATGGTCACCATTACCGACGACAGCCTGGCGAGTTACGGCATCGATGAACACGGTGGCCGCCTGCATGACCTGCTGGGGACCCGTTGCGACCCTTACGTGAACAAAATGCTGACGGGTGAGGATTTTCATCATCACTGTCACTCGAACCTGACGCGTGCCGTCTTGCCTCACGGCCTGACCGAATTTGACGTTCACGATGTGCTGAACATCTTCCAGTGCACGGGCCTGAATCACGATGACATGTACTTCATGAAGGCCTGCCCGGCGCAGAAGGGCGATTATCTGGAGTTCTTCGCCGAGATCGACTTGCTGTGCGCTTTGTCGACGTGCCCGGGCGGTGATCTTTCTCTGCCGATGTGGGGCCCTGAAGCGCAGGATCCCTTGACCGTGTGCCGCCCGCTGGGCGTGGAAATCTACGACCTCGACGCGTCGCTGCTGCACGGGTGGGCACCACCCAAACGCGCAGAGTACAACGGCCTGCACGGCTTGAAGATCGACAAGGCGGACTGGGAGAAGTAAGCACTGCTGCCATAACCCGATCCTTTGGACTGCCCCGAAAGTTGGACAGTTTAAGCGCCGTCGGAACGACCCGGGTCCTGTAGGAGCCGTCCGAGGTTACGAGCGCCGCGAAGGCGGTGGGTCAGCCATTATTGAGGGTGCAGATCCAGCGCCTTCGCCAGCAAGCCGGCCCCACAGTATCCGCGTCATCCTCACGTCTTCGGAACAACACGAACCCTGTAGGAGCCGTCCGAGGTTACGAGGGCAGCGAAGGCGGTGGGTCAGCCACTATTGAGGGCGCAGATCCAGCGCATTCGCCAGCAAGCCGGCTCCCACAGTATCCGCGTCATCCTCAAGTCTTCGGAACAAAGCGAACCCTGTAGGAGCCGTCCGAGGTTACGAGGGCCGCGAAAGCGGTGGGTCAGCCATTATTGAGGGTGCAGACCCAGCGCCTTCGCCAGCAAGCCGGCTCCCACAGTATCCGCGTCATACTCAAGTCTTCGGAATAACGCGAACCCTGTAGGAGCCGTCCGAGGTTACGAGGGCCGCGTAGGCGGTAGGGCAGTGAGATCGATTTTGCCTGAATGACCGCCTTCGTCAGCCAAAAGGGGGGGCTACAGATTCACGGCTGCGTGCAGCTATCCCTCGATCATCTCCCGCACTTTGGCGGTCAGTTGATCGAATGCGAACGGTTTGGTGATCATTTGCATGCCGGTGTCGAGAAATCCTGCGCGAACGCTTGCGTTCTCCGCGTAGCCGGTGATGAACAGTACTTTGAGGTCAGGGCGCATCTGGCGGCCGATATCGGCCAGTTGGCGCCCGTTCATGCCGGGCAGGCCGACGTCACTGATCATCAGGTCAATGCGCTGCGTGGACTCGAGGATCGGCACTGCGCCCACCGCATCTCCCGCCTCCAGCCATGCATACCCCAGTTCGCCCAGCACCTGGGTCACCAAGGCACGGACTGCCGGGTCGTCCTCGACGATCAGGATGGTCTCGCCTGCCCGGGCCTCGACGGCCTGGCTATGGATGTCGGTCTCTTCCTCGTGCTTGTCGCCGTGGAAACGAGGAAGGAACAATTGCACGGTGGTGCCATGCCCGACCTGGCTCTCAATCGAGACATGGCCGTGGGACTGCTTGGTGAAGCCATAGATCATCGACAACCCCAGCCCGGTGCCTTGACCGATGGGCTTGGTGGTGAAGAACGGATCGAACGCACGGCTGATCACGTTCTCCGGCATGCCGCACCCGGTATCGGTCACGCTGAGCACCACGTAATCACCCGGTAGCAGGTTTTCGTAGGCGTTGGTAAAGGTGCGGTCCAACTGGCGATTGAAGGTCTCGATCATCAGCATGCCGCCGTTCGGCATGGCATCGCGGGCGTTGAGGACCAGGTTGAGCAGGGCGCTCTCCAGTTGGTTGGGGTCGGCCTCGGCCGTCCAGAGCTCGGGCTCCAGACACATGTCCAGGCGAATGCTTTCATTGACGCTGCGATGCAGCAACTCGCCCATGGAATTGACCAGCTCATTCATCTCCACCGGCTTGGAATCCAGCGATTGTCGGCGCGAGAACGCCAGCAAGCGGTGGGTCAGGGCGGCGGCGCGATTGGCGGATGTCACACCCAGGTCGATCAGACCGTCCAGATCTTCGGTCTTGCCGCGAGCCAGTCGGCGCCTGAGCAGTTCCAGGCTGCCAATGATGCCGGTCAGCATGTTGTTGAAGTCGTGAGCGATACCGCCCGTGAGCTGCCCTACGGCCTCCATCTTCTGCGATTGACGCAGGACTTCTTCGTTATGCCGCAGTTGCGAGGTGCGTTCTTCGACCTGCTGCTCGAGGGTTTCGTTAAGACGGCGCAACTGGGTTTCGGCAAGCTTTCGCTCGGTGATGTCGGACGTCACGCCTGCGAGCAGGCTGACCCGGCCATTGCGCGCGCGTATCGCCCGGGCACGCACGTCCACCCAATGCAGCGAGCCGTCGGCCCAGACGTTCCTGAACTCGATGATGAAGTCTTCACCGGTGTCCAGGCAACGCTGCAAGGCGGATTGCATGCGCGGCTGATCCTCGGGAAACACCGATTCAAGCCAGTCGTGATAAGTAAAGGGCGCCTGTTCCTCGCGCCCGAAGTGAACCTTGCTGATGTCTGAGCATTCCAGCTCAAGAAACTCGACCTCCAGTTGCCAGGAACCCAGCCGTCCGGCCTTGAGCGCGTGCTGAAGGCGCTGCTCGCTTTCGACCAGGTCCTCCATGCGACTACGTGCCTCGTACTGACGTCGTCGACCTCTGACGGCAGTGGTCACCAGGCTGACCAGTGTTGCCGGATGAAAGGGACGCTCAAGGAACGTGACGTTACCAAGCATCTTGCCCAGCCGCGCCGACGGGTTCTGCTCCGGCCCGCCGTGGTGGGTGAGGAGCACGATCGGCAGATCCGACCAGGCCGGCTGGTTGGCCAGCAGATTCAGCAAGGGATTGAGATCGACGCCGCGCAGCGCCTCGTCGGCAACGATGGCAAGCCCTGCGCCGGACATCAGCTCCTTGCACATGCCCGTCAGGTCGTGGGTGATCAGTGCCGGGAAACCTGCTTCCTGCAGGATCATCAAGGCAATCTGGCTGTCCCTCCCGCGAGGCGCCAGGATGACTGCGCGTTCTGATAACTGTCCCGGTGTACTCACACTTCCTCATCCCGCAGCAGCGGATTGCTCTCGCCGAAATAATGCGGCACGCCGCGCAGCACGCCTTGAAAAGCTTCCAGCGGGTTGCCGATTCTCAAACCGTTGCCACTGATGCGGTATTCGCGAATGGTCGATTCATGGGTGCCTGTGCGCTTCTTGATGATGGAGATCGCGCGACGCACTTTGCCCAGTGCCTCGAAATAACGCAACAGCACGACCGTATCGGCCAGGTAAGTGATGTCCACGGGGGCGCGCATATCGCCCACCAGCCCGTGCTGCGCCACGGTCATGAACGTTGAGGCGCCCTGACGGTTCAGGTACAGCAGCAGTTCGTGCATGTGCAGCACCAGGGCGTTTTCTTCAGGCATGGCCGCCTGATAGCCGTTGAGGCTGTCGATGACCACGGTGCGGATATGCTTCTGATCGACACTGCGGCGCACGCGATGCGAAAACTCGCCTGGCGAGAGTTCCGCAGCGTCAACCTGTTCGATCAGCAGGTTGCCGGTGCGCTGCAAGGCGTGCAGGTCGATACCCACCTTTTTCATGCGTTCGAACAGCAGCCCCAACTCTTCATCGAAAATGAACAGCCCGACCTTTTCGCCACGCGCCACGGCTGCAGCGGCGAAGACCATCGAAATCAGGGATTTGCCGGTACCGGCCGGACCCAGGATCAGCGTGCTGGAGCCGCTGTCGATACCGCCGCCCAGCAGCGAATCCAGCTCCGGAATGTCGCTGCTCATTTGTATGCTCTCGTACCCGCTGCGATGTTCAGCGGCAACGAGGCGGGGGAATACATGAATACCGTCTTCCATGATGTTGAAGTCGTGGTAGCCGCCTCGGTATTTCTGGCCTCGGTACTTGACCACGCGCAGACGGCGGCGCTCGGCGCCGTAGCTGGGGGTAAGCTCCTCCAGCCGGATCACTCCGTGAGCGACGCTGTGTACGGTTTTGTCCAGGGATTCAGTGGTCAGGTCGTCGAGCAGGATCACCGTCGCATCGTAGCGGGCAAAGTAATGCTTGATCGCCAGGATCTGGCGGCGATAGCGCAACGAGCTTTGCGCCAGCAGGCGAATCTCTGAAAGGCTGTCGATGACCACGCGCTTGGGCTTTACCCGCTCGACCACTTCGAAGATTTGCCGGGTGGCTTCTCCAAGTTCAAGGTCAGAGGAATACAACAGGCTCTGCTGGTGTTCGGCATTGAGCAGGTCTTCAGGTGGCGTCAGCTCGAAGACGTGGATGTGCTCACCCAGATCCCAGCCATGGGATTTGGCACCGTCGCGCAGTTCGCGCTCGGTTTCAGACAGCGTGATGTAAAGACAGCGTTCTTGCGCCTCCGCGCCTGCCAGCAGAAACTGCAGCGCCACGGTGGTTTTACCGGTTCCGGGTTCTCCTTCAAGAAGAAATACATGACTGCGTGAAAGACCACCCGCGAGGATATCATCCAGGCCCACGATGCCGGTTGCCGCTTTTGATGTAGTCAAGAATCGCCCTCTTGCGACCTGAGAAAGGGTGGACGCCGATGGTTGCACGGCTGCCCCCGGGCAGTGGCGATGACCGGGAGATTCCGGTTCTGCACTGCCATCACTCTGGACCGTAGCCACTTGTAACCGTTCAGTTTTTCCAGTGGCGGATTGCGATCTGTTCCGACGAAACGCCCATCGAAGTCCAGCAAATGGCGCAACCGTGGCCTGCGACGGCCAGTGGCTGTTGATATAGTCCGGCGACATGGATTTCACCCCTCACAGGCCATTCAAGGATTCTCGCCGTGTCTGATTACAGCGCTTTCAAGGTCGAGCTCACCGACCACGTCGCCCACGTGCAAATCAATCGCCCGGAGAAAGTCAACGCGATGAACGCCGCGTTCTGGGGCGAGATCATCGAGGTCTTTCAATGGGTCGAAGACACGGACGATGTGCGCGTGGTGGTGCTCAGCGGGGCAGGCAAGCATTTTTCATCGGGCATTGACTTGATGATGCTCGCCTCGGTCGCCAGTGAGCTAGGCAAGGATGTCGGGCGCAACGCACGGTTGTTGCGACGCAAGATCCTGCAGATGCAGGAATCGTTCAGTGTGGTGGACCGTTGCAGCAAACCCGTGCTGGCCGCCGTCCAGGGCTATTGCATCGGCGGCGCCATCGACCTGATCAGTGCCTGCGACATGCGCTATGCGGCCGACGATGCGCTGTTTTCCATCCGCGAGATCGACATGGGCATGGCGGCCGACGTGGGCACACTGCAGCGTCTGCCCCGCTTGATCGGTGACGGCATGATGCGCGAGATGGCGTACACCGGGCGCAACGTCAAGGCCGACGAAGCACTGCGCATCGGCCTGGTCAACCGAACGTTCGCCGACCTGCCGCAGTTACTGGCCGGCGTCTTTGAAATCGCCCGTGAGATCGCCGCCAAGTCGCCGATCGCTATCAGCGGCAGCAAACGCATGATCGGTTATATGCGAGATCACCGGGTTGACGATGGTCTTGAATACGTTGCCACGTGGAACGCTGCCATGTTGCAATCGGCGGACCTGAAGCTGGCTTTGGCTGCTCACACGAGCAAACAGAAACCGGTCTTCGATAATTGACCGGCGAACCTGATTTCGCCGGCGCCTGTTGCCGTTGAGCCTCGCGTGCGGAGCCTCTGACGGTGCAGGTCGCTGACTAGAGGAGTTCTTTCATGACGCGCCCCAGGCGTTGGACCACCGCTGTGCTGGATACGCAGGCAGAAGGCGGGTGGGCCGTGGTCCATAGCGATCAGGGTTTTCTGCTGGACGGCAACGGGGTGATGTTTCCCCGCGAGTGGCTCAAGCGGCAGGAGCTGCCACTGATCAGCGAGCACGGCATTGGCCATTTCGACGGCGAGCCCGTCTACGTGCAGGTCCTCAGGCACCCGGTAGAACTGGAAGGCACCCGTTGGCAGACCTTGCGCCAGTTCATGCTGGCCGACGATGCCGACGTCTTTCAGAAACTGGGTTATGCCGCGCAGATCAGCACCTGGGCGCGCGAACATCGGTTCTGCGGCAGTTGCGGTCAGCCGATGCAGCAAGTGCCGGGCGAACGGGCGATGTATTGCCAGGACTGTGACCTGC
This sequence comes from Pseudomonas sp. NFACC02, assembly GCF_900110765.1. Taxonomy (GTDB): domain Bacteria; phylum Pseudomonadota; class Gammaproteobacteria; order Pseudomonadales; family Pseudomonadaceae; genus Aquipseudomonas. The sequence continues at coordinate 296,583 of NZ_FOEO01000001.1, read as the reverse complement.
GTTCTTACCCCAGAATCTCACCCAGCATGATCGTGTTGATCACCCGCGGCGACGAAGTGTTGCTGGCGCGTTCGCCGCGCTTCGTGCCGGGTGTTTACAGCACGCTGGCCGGATTTGCCGAGCCGGGCGAGTCCGCCGAGGACTGCGTACGCCGTGAAGTCATGGAAGAGGTGCAGATAAAGGTCAGGAACATCCAGTACAAGGGCAGTCAGTGCTGGCCGTTTCCGCACTCGATGATGCTGGGCTTTCACGCCGAATATGACAGTGGCGAAATTGTGCCGCAGGCGGACGAGATCGAAGATGCGCAGTGGTTCAGCATTCATGACATGCCGCCTTTACCGGCCAGCCGCTCCATTGCGCGTTACCTGATCGATCTGTACCTGGCGCAGAAGTCAGGCGCCGCCGAACCAGTGTTGCCAGGCCAGGCGGACCGTTAAACCCAGCACCACGGCGATGAAGACAGGGCGGATGAACTTCGCGCCGCCCTGAATCGCCGTTCTGGCACCCAGGAAGGCGCCGACCATCAAGGCTGAGCCCATAGATAGGCCGATGGCCCAGTCCACGGACCCGTTGATGGCGAATATCGTCAGCGCGGCCGCGTTGCTGACGAAGTTCATGCTGCGTGCCACACCGCTGGCCTTGACCAGGTCGACCGGGTACATCAGCAACGTACTGACGGTCCAGAACGCCCCGGTTCCCGGCCCTGCGACGCCGTCATAGAAGCCCAGTCCGAGCCCTTGCGGCAGTTGCCACCGGGTCTTGATCGGCGCGTCACTGTCGAGCGGGGCCTTGGGCGTGCCACCGAACAACAGGTAGAGCCCGCAGCCGAACACGATCACCGGCAGCATCTGGTTCAGGAGCTCGGCCGGCAGGTAATGCGCGACGACTGCGCCGATCAACGAACCGACGGCGGTGCCGATCAGACCGCGCTTCCATTGCCCTGGATGAAACAACTTGCGCCGGTAGAACGTAAACCCCGCGGTAGCCGAGCCAAATGTCGAACTGAGTTTATTGGTGCCCAGCACCAGATGCGGTGGCAGGCCCGCGGTGAGCAGAGCAGGGGTGGTCAACAGGCCTCCGCCTCCGGCAATGGCGTCGATGAAGCCGGCCACGAAGGCGACAAGGGCGAGGACCACGAGCGTGGTGGGATCAACGGTCAGTTCAAACGGCATGGACAGGGGCTTACTTGGCAGTCAGGCAGAACAGCTGCCCGGAAGCGCGGCATTCTACCTGTAACCCGATGTGTTTTGGTGTGTCTGTCTGTGACCGGGCTTTTTAGTTTTTGGGGGTCGCGGTGGGTGGGTTTGTTGGGTTCGCTGGGTTCGTGGGGTTTGGCATTGGGAGGGTGGGCAGATCCATTTTCTCGGGTGGCGCCGATTCACCTTTCCGCCCCTCCGGCGGGTCACTTTTGAAAAGGCACCAAAAGTAACCAAAAGTGCCCAGCTCCTGGTTGGGCCCGACTTCGTCGGGTACCCGCACTCCGACGACGCTCAGTGGGCCCGCGCCGAACGGGCATCCATGCCCTGACGGCGCTCTCGCGGCATCCCTGCCGCTCGACCCACTGCGCGTCGTCTGCGTTTGGCCTGCACCCAAGTCGCGATTTGTGCTGTCTGGACTGTCGCGCATATGAACAGCGTGGGCTGGAGCTAACGCTCCTCGCATTCTTGGTTCGTGCATCCATTTCCCGCACACCACTCTCTTTTGTAGGAGCGTGGCTTGTCCCGCGATCTGCCGGGAACCGGCAGCAAGACCGGTGCATGCGGTGTATCAGGTACAACCGAGTCGCCTGAGTTTGCTACCGCTGCGCGGCAGATCGCGGGACAAGCCGCGCTCCTACACACCTGGCAGAACCCTTACAACTGCACATGTGATGGAAGACAGTTGCTCCGCCCTGCGGCCAGAATCAACAGCAGACCCATGCATCCTGGCAAAAAAAGTCGCGACTGCCTGGCGGTGTGGTGCAGGGCGGCGTCAGGACAAGAATCCGCCGTCCACATTCAACGCCACGCCTGTGGTGTAGCTCGACGCATCGCTGGCCAGGTACAGGACCGCGCCGGCCATTTCGCTCGGCGCCGCCACGCGCTTGAGCGGAATCTGTGCCAGTGCGGTGTTGAGGATTTGTTCGTTGCTGACCAGCGCCGAGGCGAATTTGGTGTCGGTCAGGCCTGGCAGCAGGGCGTTGCAGCGAATACCGAACGGCGCGCACTCCTTGGCGAAGACCTTGGTCATGTTGATCACCGCCGCCTTGGTCACCGAGTAGATACCCTGGAACACGCCCGGTGATACGCCGTTGATCGACGCCACGTTGATGATGCTGCCACCGCCGTGCTCGCGCATCAGCTTGCCTGCCTCGACCGACATGAAGAAGTAACCGCGGATGTTGACGTCAACGGTTTTCTGGAACGCGCCGAGGTCGGTGTCCAGGACATTGCAGAACTGCGGGTTGGTGGCGGCGTTATTGACCAGAATGTCCAGTCGGCCAAATTCTTCCCGAATGCGCGCGAAAACGCTGTCGATCTGTTCCATTTCACCGATGTGGCAGGCGATCGCCGTGGCCTTGCCGCCGTCGGCAATAATCGCATCGGCCACGTGCTGGCAGCCTTCGATTTTGCGGCTGGAGACGATCACATGCGCGCCTTGCTGGGCGAGCAGTCTGGCGATGGCCTCACCGATGCCGCGGCTGGCGCCGGAGACGAAAGCAATTTTGCCGTCGAGGTCGAACAGTTGGGTTTTGGACATGGTGTCTTCCTTATCGTGTCGCAATCAGGGGCGAAGCAGGTTCAGGGGCGCGGCTGAAAACCAGGGACTCAAAGCGCCGAGCGGCCAATCACTTGCAGTGCCATGTGTTCGAGCAGCGTGTTCATGTGAATGAACGGCGCGAAACGTTTGTCCTGGGTCTGGCCGTGGAAAAAGCGGTAGTAGATTTGCTGCACGATACCCGCCAGACGAAACAGGCCGTAGGTGTAATAAAAGTCGAAATTGTCGATGCGAATGCCCGAGCGTTCGGCGTAGTAGGCGACAAACTGCTCACGGGTCAGCATGCCTGGCGCATGACTGGGCTGACGACGCATCAGCTGCACCGGCGCCGGGTCGTCGGCCTGTATCCAGTAGGCGAGGCTATTGCCCAGGTCCATCAGCGGATCGCCCAAGGTGGTCAGCTCCCAATCGAGCACCCCGATGATCTGCATCGGGTTGTCGGGGTCAAGGATCACGTTGTCGAAGCGGTAATCGTTGTGCACGAGGCTGGAACGCGGGGCATCCGCTGGCTTTTTATCGTCCAGCCAGCGCGCGACTTTCTCCCACCGGGGTGCATCCGGCGTACGGGCTTTTTCGTAGCGTTCCGTCCAGCCACTAATCTGCCGTTCGACATACCCGTGTGGCTTGCCCAGATCCCCAAGGCCGCAGGCGGTGTAATCGACTTGGTGCAGCTCCACCAGCTTGTCGATGAAACTCTTGCACAGGGCTTCGGTTTGCCTCGGGTCAAGACTCAGTTCAGCGGGCAGGTCCGCGCGCAGGATGATGCCCTTGACCCGCTCCATGACATAGAACTCGGCACCGATCACCGATTCATCGGTGCAGTGCACATAGGCCTTCGGGCAATAAGGGAAAGCCTCCTTGAGCTGGTTGAGAATCCGGAACTCACGGCCCATGTCGTGGGCGCTTTTTGCCTTGTGGCCGAACGGCGGGCGGCGCAGCACGAACTCCTGTTCCGGGTAACTCAGCAGGTAGGTGAGGTTGGAAGCCCCACCCGGAAACTGACTGATTTGGGCGGTGCCGCTTAGCCCTGGAATATGAGTTTTCAGGTAGGGATCGATCAGCGCTGCGTCGAGTTCTTCGCCGGATCGAACTGAGGTGGACTGGTCGGTTAGCGCCATGCTTATCCCTGCTGGTTATTTTGGATGGCTATGATCATTGGCTAATCTAATGCGCCGACGACGTGCTGAACAAGCCATGGCTGGCCTTATTGGCGAGCGTGTTACAGGTCAATCAGCCGATTTGATCAATGGGGTACGAAAACCATCGAGCAAAAAAAACCGAAGCCGGAAAGCTTCGGTTTTCAAGGTCCAGGTGCGATCCGCGATGGGAGCGCGTATCACTGTCTTACGATGGGAACAGTTCGCTCAGCTTCATCGCCAGCATCATGTCGCCTTCGGCGCGCAGCTTGCCGGCCATGAACGCCTGCATGCCGTCGGTCTCGCCGCTGACGATGCCTTCCAGTGTTTCGCCGTCCATCACCAGCGTCACTTGTGCGTCAGGGTTTTCACCTTCTTGCAGCTCGCAGGTCTTGTCTTTCACGATCAGGGAGAAATTTTTGCTGTCGTCGATACGGAAACCGAATACCAGGTCCAGGCCCGCAGCGGCTTCAGGGTTGAACTTGGCTTTCATCGCTTGTACGGCATCGGCTACGGAGGTCATGGTGTCATCCTTTTATATGAGTGATTGCAGGCACCTTGCGGGTGCGATTGGCCGGGCTCAGCGGTAGGTGATGAGCTCCGGCGTCTTTAACAGTTGCAAGTGCGCGTGACTGTTAAAGGAGGCCAGGGACACGTCGCGACCACGAAACTTCAGGTGGTTGAGCGAGGTGTTGACGATTTGCCAGTTGAGTTCGAACGCCTGGGGTGCAGGCATTCGGGTGATCAGGTGGAGCAGGGCGGTGATGGTGCCGCCGGACGTGAATACGGCAATGCGATCGCTGGGGCCAGCGCTGTCGAGAATCCGCTCCAGGCCTGCCTGGACCTGTGCGACGAAGGCCTGCCAGCTCTGCAGCGCCGGCGTATCGTGTTGACCGCCGAGCCAGCGACCGATGATCAGTGCGAACAGACGCTGGAATTCCGCGCGGTTTTGCGCAGCGTTACGCATGACCTCCAGCGCTTCAGGTTCCTCTGGCAGCATCGCGGGCAGCAGCGCACGAATCACGCCTTCGGCGTCAAATTCGTTGAACGCCTGGTCGGTTTCCAGCGTCGGGATTTTCAGGCCGGCCGCATCGAGTTGTGCCATGGCGGTTTCAGCGGTATGACGCTGACGGAACAGGCTGCCGCAGATGCATCGGTCGACCGTCAGCTCAAGCTGCGCCAGATGGGCACCGAGGGCTTCAGCCTGGCGAAAACCGTTGGGCGACAGAACGTCGTAGTCGTCTGCACCAAAGGAGGCCTGGCCATGTCTTATCAGGTAGATGCTGCCCACGTCCGCGTCATCCCGGTACGCTGAAAGTGATGGGAGGTTATGAGGCTGGCGCCGTGTCTGTCAATAAAAAAACATACGCTTGTTTGAATTGTCGGATTGTCATGTCCTTCGTCCGTCAGACGCTGGCTCCACACGGGGCGCGTCGGTATGCTGGGCGCATTCGCGATTCTGTATACGACGTGCGTCAACGAAGGCTGACTCAGGTTTCAGGCATGTAGGCAAAGGAGCTTCTGTGGAGTTTATGTTCGATTACGCCAGCTTTCTGGCGAAAACCGTCACGGTGGTCATCGCGATCGTCGTGGTGCTGGTAGTCATTGCATCCATGCGGGGCCGGGGGCGTCGCGGCGCTGGTGGTCAGCTGCATGTGACCAAACTCAATGATTTCTACAAAGGGCTGCGTGACCGCCTGGAAGGCTCGCTGCTGGACAAGGCGCGGCTCAAGACGCTGCGCAAGTCGCAGGCCAAGGACCTGAAGAAAGAGAAAAAGCAGGCCGACGTCAAGCCGCGTGTGTACGTGCTGGATTTCGACGGTGACATCAAGGCATCCGCCACCGAAAACATGCGCCACGAGATCACCGCACTGTTGAGCCTGGCCACCCAGAAGGATGAAGTGGTGCTGCGCCTTGAAAGCGGTGGCGGCATGGTTCACAGCTATGGTCTGGCCTCGTCCCAACTGGCGCGCATTCGTCAGGCCGGTATTCCGTTGACGATCTGCATCGACAAGGTGGCCGCCAGCGGCGGTTACATGATGGCGTGCATTGGCAACCGCATCATCAGCGCGCCGTTCGCCGTGCTGGGGTCAATTGGCGTGGTGGCTCAACTGCCGAACGTCAACCGTCTGCTGAAAAAGCACGACATCGATTTCGAAGTACTGACGGCCGGTGAATACAAGCGCACGCTCACCGTGTTCGGCGAAAACACCGAGAAGGGCCGGGAGAAGTTCCAGCAGGATCTGGACATCACCCATGAGCTGTTCAAAAACTTTGTCGCCAGCTACCGCCCACAGTTGCAGATCGATGAGGTCGCCACCGGTGAGGTCTGGCTGGGTATGGCGGCGAAGGACAAGCAACTGGTCGACGAACTGAAAACCAGTGACGAGTATTTGTCCGAGAAGGCGAAGACGGCCGAGGTGTTCCACTTGCACTACGCCGAGCGCAAAAGCTTGCAGGAGCGCGTGGGGCTGGCGGCCAGCGTTTCGGTCGACCGGCTGGTGACAAGCTGGTGGAGCAAGTTGACGCAGCAGCGGTTCTGGTAGAGCGCGACTCCGTCGTTGTAGGAGCGCGCTTGCCCGCGATGCGGTGGGTCAGTTTCCACGTGGGTGTCTGACCGAACGCAATCGCGGGCAAGCGCGCTCCTACAGATCGAATGATTACAAAAAAGCCCCGGCCTCTCACGAAGCCGGGGCTTTTTGCTGCTTGCTGATCAGCGTCGCATCAACGACGGCGAAACAGCGGCAATGGCTCGTCGGTCGCCGCCTGATAGGTGACCGAGAAGTCCCGAAGGCTTTGCAGCGCTTCGTACGGGTCCTTGTCGGCACGAATCGCAAAGGCGTCGAAACCACAGCGGTGCAGATAGAACAATTGGTCGCGCAACACGTCGCCAATGGCCCGCAGCTCGCCTTTGAAGCCGTAGCGATCACGCAGCAGGCGTGCGTTGGAGTAGCTGCGCCCGTCGGTGAACGCCGGGAAGTTCAGGGCAATGACCTGGAACTGGTTGGCGTCCTCACCGATTTCTTCCGCTTCCTCGTCGCTGTCCAGCCAGACACCCAGCCCGCCGTCACGGGCCTTCAGCGCATGGCCGTGTTCGCGCCACAGAGCCAGTGGCACGATCAGGTCGTCGCAGTTCGAGAGGCTATCGAATTCGGTGTCCTTGGGCAGCAAGTGCCAGGTTTCGTCGATGACTTCGTTGTTCTTAATGATCCGTTGCATAGACGCGCTCCTTGAAAGGGTCGATGCCGATACGCTGATAGGTGTCGATGAAGCGCTCGTCTTCGTTACGTTTTTCGACGTACACCTTGATCAGCTTCTCGATCACATCCGGCATGGCGTCCTGCGCGAACGACGGGCCAAGAATCTTGCCCAGGCTTGCATCCCGGCTGGCACTGCCGCCCAGGGAAACCTGATAGAACTCTTCGCCTTTCTTGTCCACGCCCAGAATGCCGATATGGCCGACGTGGTGATGGCCGCAGGCGTTCATGCAGCCGGAAATGTTCAGGTCCAGTTCGCCGATGTCGAACAGGTAATCCAGGTCGTCGAAGCGGCGCTGGATGGATTCGGCGATCGGGATCGACTTGGCGTTGGCCAGCGAACAGAAATCACCGCCAGGGCAGCAGATGATATCGGTCAGCAAACCAATGTTCGGCGTGGCGAAACCCTGCTCGCGCAGTTCTCCCCACATCGCGAACAACTGGCTCTGCTCGACGTCGGCCAGAATGATGTTCTGCTCGTGGGAGGTGCGCAGCTGGCCGAAGCTGTAGCGATCGGCCAGGTCGGCGATGCCATCCAGTTGCTTGTCGGTGACATCGCCCGGTGCGACGCCTGTTGGCTTGAGCGACAGGGTCACGGCCGCGTACCCCGGCTTCTTGTGCGCCAGGACGTTGCGTGAACGCCAGCGGGCAAACCCGGGGTGTTCTTTGTCCCGTTCAGCCAGTTCCGCGCTGTAGTCCGCCAGTGCCTTGTACTCAGGGTCGACGAAGTGCTTGGAGACCCGGTGAACCTCGGCCTCGGTCAGCGTCGTCTGGCCACCGCGCAGGTGAGCCATTTCCGCTTCGACTTTTTCGGCGAAGACTTCAGGGGTGAGCGCCTTGACCAGGATCTTGATCCGCGCCTTGTACTTGTTGTCGCGCCGACCGTAACGGTTGTACACGCGCAGGATGGCATCGAGGTAGCTCAACAGGTCCTGCCACGGCAGGAACTCATTGATGAATGCGCCGACGACCGGGGTACGGCCCAGGCCGCCGCCGACCAGCACGCGGAAACCCAGCTCGCCCGCGGCGTTCTTCACTGGCTCAAGGCCAATGTCATGGACTTCGATGGCAGCACGATCGGACGTGGAACCGTTGATTGCGATCTTGAACTTGCGTGGCAGGTAGGCGAATTCGGGGTGGAAAGTCGTCCACTGACGCACGATCTCGCACCATGGGCGCGGGTCAACCAGTTCGTCGGCGGCGACGCCGGCAAACTGGTCCGTGGTGACGTTGCGCAGGCAGTTACCGCTGGTCTGGATCGCATGCATCTGCACGGTGGCCAGTTCAGCGAGGATGTCGGGAATGTCTTCCAGCGCCGGCCAGTTGAACTGCACGTTCTGGCGGGTACTGATGTGTGCATAGCCCTTGTCGTAGTCGCGGGCGATTTTGGCCAGCATTCGCGTCTGGCGCGACGTCAACTGGCCGTAGGGCACAGCGACCCGCAGCATCGGCGCGAAGCGCTGGATATAAAGGCCGTTTTGCAGGCGGAGCGGGCGGAACTCTTCTTCGCTGAGCTCGCCGGCCAGATAGCGGCGGGTCTGGTCGCGGAACTGCTTGACGCGGTCCTCGATGATCCGCTGATCGTACTCGTCGTATACGTACATGGTGGTCCTGTTCTCAGGCGGTTCACTGCTGCTTAGACGGCCCGAAACAGGCGATGCATTGTCGCGAAGGTCTCAGGCCGCTGAACAAATCTGCGCGCACGGTCGCACAGCCCCTAAACGGAGCCGGGGGAGGTTACCAGTTTGCGAATATGCGCAAAAGTGATGTTTGAATATATGCAAAGAACCAAACGTGATAAGCCTCACGTCGGGTGATCATGTCCACACTTGTGATAAGGGCAAGCGTCGACTTTACTCTGCTCAGGGCCTCGGTCAACCGTCTGCGGTCCGTGTCATCTGCAATCACCCATAAGACTGACAAAAGGCGATGCAATGAGTAACCACCACCCTAAAGTTTCCAAGCCCGACAGCCACGTGGATGCCTGGGCGATCTTCTTCCTCATTATTCTGGTCGTGGGGGCTGCCGTTTTCTGGGTGAGCCACCAATAGCGCAGCACTGTGTCCCCACATGAGTACGCCTTACCCGACGACGGCCAATAAGGTATAAGCGGGCCTGATACAGCTCGGTTATGACGTATGGGGTGGTGAGGCTCGGTGTCCATGATCAGGTTTTTCAGTGGCTGCCTCATTCTGGTCGCGGGTGGGCTGTGGTCCGGCGGTACGTGGGCGGCTTCGGTGGTGTTTCTCAACCCGGGGGCGGCATCCGATCCGTACTGGTCCAGCTATTCGCGCTTCATGCAGGCGGCAGCCGATCGCCTGGGCATGCGTCTTCAGATCCACTACACCGACCGTGACACGCGCACGTTGCTCACGCTTGCCCGCGAGACGCTGCAAGGCAGCGAGCGACCGGACTATCTGGTGTTCTCCAATGAGCTGAACGTTGCGCCGGAGGTGCTGCGCCTGTCAGTCGGCAGCGGGGTCAAACTGCTTGCGGTCAATAACACCTTCACGGCCGATCAATTGAGCATCCTGGGTGACTTGCGCGCCCGCTACCCCGACTTTCTGGGCAGTGTCGTGGCCAACGACGAGGAGGGCGGCTACCTGATCGCCAAGCGACTGATCGAATCCCGCGCGCCCTTGTTACCAGGGCAGACCCTGTTACCAGGGCAGACCCTGTTACCAGGGCAGACCCTCGACATGCTGGCCTTTTCCGGTACGAACAGCACGCCGGTCTCCCTGCAGCGCGAACGGGGCCTGTATCGAGCCCTCGCCGAAAATCCCCAAGTCCGTCTTCGACAGATTGTCCTGGGTGGCTGGCGCCGCGATCGTGCCTATGAGCAGGCACAGGTATTGCTCAAGCGCTATCCCGACGTGAGTCTGGTCTGGGCCGCCAGCGACTTGATGGCTTTCGGGGTGATGGACGCCCTGCGCGACGCGGGCAAGGAACCGGGCAAAGACGTATCGGTCGGCACGATCAATGATTCGACGGACGCGTTGCAGGCGCTGCTGGAAGGGCGTTTGAGCGTGGTCGCCGGAGGCCATTTCACCTTGGGAGGCTGGGCGCTGGTGTTGTTGCATGACTACGACGAGGCCGATAAGGACGCGCGTCAGCCCATCGGCACCTGGCAGGTACGCGCGATGCGAATCAGGGAGCGCAGCGACAGTCTCAGCTTCATGCAGGCCAACGGCCGCGATGACTACGGTATCGACGTCCGCCAGTTCACCGAGGGGCACAGCCCCGAGGGTGTCGCTTACCCCTTCGTGCGCGTCGATGCATCACACTGAGTCATGGCACGGCGAAGTGCAGGACCAGTTGCACGATACCCATCAACGCAAGGGCGAAGATGACCGTGAAGGCAACGCCCATGATCACGAAGTGCGACGGCTTGCCATGATTGAAGTCCCGGGCGCGATTCTTGTGGCTCTGCACGCCAAAGGCTGCCGCCATGACGCTGTGCAGCATCTGCCAGAAGGTCGGCGGCTTCTTATCATCGGAACGTTGAGGTGATTGATCGGATGGCTTGTCCATGGGCCTGCTCAAAAGAGGAATGGCCTGATGAAGAATAGACGTCATCCCGATAAAAAAGCCCCGGCGTCTCACGAAGCCGGGGCCTTCCGTCTACAGCATCAGCGCGCTGTCACGCGACATCCACCAGAACGATCTCACTGTCTTCGACGGCGGTTACCCGCAACACCCGCTCATCTTCAACCGCCACGCCGTCCCGCGCACTGGCGCGCAGACCGTTGACCTCGATGATCCCGGTGGCCGGCACCAGATACGCCCGGCGACCCTGGTCGAGGGTGTACTCGGCGGTTTCACCGGCCTTCAGGTTTGCCGCGACCAGACGCGCATTGGCACGGATACGCAGCTCGATGTCATCGTCCGTTTTACCGCTGGCCAGGGTTACGAAGCCTTCGCGGTTGCCTTTCGGGAACGGTTTGGCGCCCCAGGAAGGCGGAGCCCCGACTTCGTCCGGCATGATCCAGATCTGGAAAATGCGGGTCTCTTTCGACTCCAGGTTGTACTCGCTGTGGGCTACACCCGTCCCGGCGCTCATCACTTGCACGTCGCCGGCTTCGGTGCGGCCCCGGTTACCCAAGCTGTCCTCGTGAGTGATAGCGCCCTCACGTACGTAGGTGATGATTTCCATGTCGCGGTGCGGGTGGCGCGGGAAGCCCGTGCCTGCCTGGATCACATCATCGTTCCAGACCCGTAGCTGGCCCCAGCTCATGCGGGCCGGATCGTAATAGTTGGCGAACGAAAAATGGTGATGAGCGTTCAGCCACCCGTGATCGGCGCCGCCAAGGGATTTGAAGGGTCGAAGTTGCAGCATGATCAGTTCCTCCATTAGCAGGGCCGGCGTAAGCAGCAGCGCTGCTGGTGATGACTCTTCAGTCGATGGATGTATGATCTATCAACCAAGCATCGATAAAAAGCGTAAGATTTGCGTTATTACAATCGAAATATTAAATGTTTAACGATTGCCTGTTTTGCGGCTTTACCTGCACTTGATCGGCTAACTCCATGACCCTAAAGCATTTCGCTGGAGCTCTCCGGCAAATGGGGCGACCATAGACACCTTCTCGTTCAACGCTGATAGATGGAGCCCGCGTGTCGCACGATTTTCCAGCCGAGCCACCCCACGAGCTACTCCACGAGTCGATCGCTGACTTGCCCCCTGACCTGACGACGCCCGAGCGCTTGCCCTTCTTCAAACGCCTGCTGGCCCGGATGATCGGCCGCGGTTTGTCACGCATGCAGGCTCAGCACGTCCCGTCATGGAAGCAGGGGCATGCCGACGGCTTCCTCAACGGTCACGCCGAAGGCATGGATGAGGGCTACAACGAAGGGCGTCTGGACGGTATCGAAGAAGGGCGTCGGGTTCTGGTGATCCGTGATACCCGCCCGTCGGAGCACCGGGGGCCGCGGGTCGACGATCACCTGTTCGATGACTGGCGTCTGGCGCTGACCAACGAGCTGAAAAAACGCATCAAGGCCGATGTGGCGGACAAGCTCCCACCCCATGCTCAGCCCACAGCCGCGCAATGGAAGATGATTTTCAGTGATACGCCCTCGACCTACGTCATCGCGGGTGCTGGCGCAGGCAAGTCGACATCGCTGGTCTTGCGGGTGCTACTGCTCCATCACTACCTGGGGTTCGAGCTGGATTCGATGACCGTGGTGACCTTCACCCGGGAGTCGCGCAAGGACTTCATCAACAAGCTCGTCGAGATCATGGGGCTCTGGGGGCACGACCTGTCGCTGCGCCAGGCACGTGAGGTGGTGCGCACCTTCCATTCACGCATCCTGCCGCTGGTGCGCAGCTTGCCGGGCTTTGAGCAGCTTCAGGCCTTCGAAAATCTGAGCAGTCAGAATACCCATCTGTCGGGTGGCGACCTGTTCGGCCACAAAGGGCTGGACGATGGGGCGGACAGCAACCCCTTTGACCTGCGCATCAACGATGCCCAGCGCCAGCAGATGAACCTGTGCTATCGGGACCTGTACGCGGCCAATGCACGCTTTCGTGAAGTGATGGCGCCGCTGTACCGGCATTCACTGCAATTGAAGGAACTGGATCGCGATCATCCGGATGTGCAGAAGCGCATCACTGTCATGGGCTTGTCGTCCAGGCGTGACGAGGAACTGTGCGACGTTATTGAGGACCTGTGGATCCGCGCGGGCGCCTGGCCGATCCAGGGTGTCGAGCCCATGCGTCAGACCGTCGAGGTCAGCGGGCTGACATTCCACGTCCACGGCTATGCCGCCGAACTCGACGCCTGGATCGTGCTCGGTTTCGACCCGAGTGAAGACCAGCACCTGCGCCGTCCGGACGCCAAGCTGCCGGTCTGGGCCGAGTGGGTGATCAAGCGCACGCTGTTCCAGGCGTTCTGCCGCAAGCCGGTGATCTGGCTGGAGAGCTACGAGGCGTCGCGCGGCATGATGCAGTCATTGTCGGGAGCGGCGGTTGCCGGGCCTGGCTTCGATTACAAGGTCAAAGGCGAGCTGAGCGCAGCACCGTTGCTGGACTGCTTCGTGGCCGCCGCCAGCTTTATCGAAAACCTGGGGCTGGATGTGCCTGACGCCGTCTCGCAGATGAGTTTTTCGGATCAGGACCCGGACCGGTTCTTCTTTGAGGCCTTGAGCCTGTTCTGGAAAGCCTTCGAGGACCATTTGCTGGAACAGACTCCGCCGGTCATGACCTATAACCGGATGTTCTCGCTGTTCGGTGAGAACTCGCCAGAAAACCTCAAACTGGTCGCCGATCAAGGCTTACGCCCGCTGTCGCACCTGATGATCGATGAGTTTCAGGACGTCTCGCCACAGATCGTCTCGTGGATCCGCGCCAGCCTTCGGGAAATTCGCAGCCGTGGCCCTGCGTTGCACGCGGGTCGAAGCGCGCAGCGATCATCCCTGTTGTGCGTCGGAGACGACTGGCAGTCTATCTACGGCTGGCGCGGCAGTTCGCCGAAATTCTTCATGGAGTTTCCCAGGGAGTTCCCGTCACCGGGCACCACTAAGGTCATGCTCAGCGACAACTTCCGCAGCCATCAGCACATCATCGACGCGGCGGAACATATTGTGCGCGCGGCGCCGGCGATCAGCGGCAAGAAGGCCAGAGCGAGCGGGCCGGTGCAGGAATTGCTGCCGGTCAGCGTGTTCGATCGCGATGACGATCAACTGGTGAAGCGTCTGATCGAGCATTACAACGCGGGTGACTCGGTATTGTTGCTGTACCGCAAAGGGAGTGAGCGCAACAAGTTACCGGAGGCATTGCACGCGGTGATGAATGCCGATTATGCGTTGCCGCCCGGTGAGCGGCGCCTGAAGCAACTGACGTATCACAGCGCCAAGGGGTTGCAGGCCGACGCGGTGTTCCTGCTCGGCGACTGCCAGCACCTGACCCGGTCACCGTACAAGAATCAGGTTTACCAGATGGCAGGGCTGGGTAAAGAGGGCGACCTTGAAGCCTTCGATAACGCGCAGAAGGACGAGGTGTTGCGCCTGGCCTATGTCGCGATCACGCGGGCAGTGCGCCATTGCTACTGGTTCATCGACGCGACGGGCGATGACGATGCCGCGGTGCCCAGGGCGTCGTCGCGAGTTGCCGGGGACAAGCCGTTCTTCGAGGATCGACGAGGCGCCTTGCTCAGCCACGATGCCGTAGTGTAGCCCTACGGCTTGTCGGCGTTGCGGCCGTGGGCCGGCATCGCGTGCGCGGTGTCGTGCGCGCTCAAGAGGCGCCGTCTGAAACCGTGCGCAGGCGCAAGAGCCTAGCGCCATCGACCGGGTCGGTCAGCCAGTGCCCTGTGACGCCGAATGTGGTGTGCAGCCGTTGCGGCGTCAACACGTCGAACGGCAACCCCAACGCCACCAGTCGACCTGCATCCAGGACCGCCAGACGGTCGCAGGCCAGTGCCTGATTGAGGTCGTGAAGGGCGGTCACGGTGGTGACGGGTAAGCAATGGACCCGTCTGAGGATCAATAGCTGCTGCTGGATATCCAGATGATTGGTGGGCTCGTCCAGTAGCAATATCTGCGGCTGCTGCGCCAGTGCCCGCGCGATATGCGCGCGTTGCCGTTCGCCTCCCGACAGCGAATGCCATGCCCGGTCTTTCAGGCGCTGCAGGTTCACGTCGGCCATGGCTTGATCGACGATGTCCCGGTCGACATCGCTCCAGGGGGCGAGCGCCGATAGCCAGGGCGTTCGACCCAGTTCCACCGCCTCTTGCACCGTGAGATTGTCGCTGGTTTGCGCCTGCTGCTCGACCACGGCCAGGCATCGTGCAATGTCCCTTCGACGCAGGGTCGACAGAGGCTTGCCGTGCAACAGCACTTCCCCGTGGGTTGGCGTTTTAATCCCGGCCAACAGCTTGAGCAAGGTCGATTTGCCTGATCCGTTGGGGCCCACGACACCCAGGTTCTCGCCCGGCCGAATCACCAGGCTGACGTCCTTGAGCAACTGAGCGCCTTTGACGGCGTAACTCAGGTGGACCGCGCTGAGCAGGGCCATGCCCTCGTCGCCAGTTGCGTGAAATGGATTGGATGCGTTCATCGGAGGCGGTTTCCACGGATCAGAATCAAGGCAAATACCGGGGCGCCCAGCAGGGCGGTGATGACGCCGATCGGCAGCACTTGTCCCTTGATCACCGTGCGGGACAGGGCGTCAGCGGCGATCATGAACAGCGCACCGCTCAGGGCGCTCAGCGGCAGCAAGCGGGCGTGGCGCACACCTGCGACCATGCGCACGGCGTGCGGGACGACCAGCCCGACAAAGCCGATCGAGCCGACGATGGACACCATGACGGCAGTGATCAGCGCGGTCGTGGCGATGAGCGTCGCCTGCACCCGGCGCACGGGAATGCCCAGTGACGCCGCCGAATCAGCGCCAAAGGTAAACGCGTCCAGCGAGCGGCGGTGCCACAGACACATCACCAGGCCGAACGACACAACGGGTACCGCCAGGCTGACTGACGACCAGCGTACGCCGCTGAGGTTACCGAGCAGCCAGAACAGGATGCCGCGTGCCTGCTCGGCGTTGGCTGATCGGGTAATCAGAAAGGAGGTGAGGGCGTTGAACAACTGTGAGCCTGCGATCCCCGCCAGAATGATCTGGCCCGCCGCTGTCTGACCACGAGAGGCGCGGGCCAGCAAGGCCACCAGCGCAAAGGCGGCCATTGCGCCGGCGAAGGCCCCGGTGGAGAGGGAAATGGCGCCCGCGCCCACGCCGATAATTGCCACCAAGACAGCGCCGGTCGACGCGCCCGCCGATATGCCCAGCAGGTAAGGATCGGCCAGCGGATTGCGCAGCAGCGACTGCAGCACCACGCCGGAAATCGCCAGCCCCGCGCCACAGGCCGCCGCGACAATGGCGCGAGTCAGGCGGTAGTTCCAGACGATGCCCTCATCGATGAGGTCCACCGGGTAACCGGCAGCCCACAGCTTGTTCGCCAGGACCTGGGCAATGACCGGGAGGCTGATCGATGTCTCGCCAATTGCAACGCCCGCCATGATCGCCAGGAACAGCACGGCGCTGACCCACAGGCCATGACCGAGCCATCGACACAGACCCTTGCGGTTCATGGCGCGAGAATGACGCGTTGAGCGGCAGCGCCGAGCTGCTCGATGCCGTCGAACAGACGCACGCTGGACTCCATTGCGCTAGCGTCCATGATCACGATGCGATCATTCTTCACCGCGTCCATGTTGCGGGTCACCGGATCGGATTTAAGGAAGGCCAGCTTCTTTTCGTGATCGTCTGCCGGGAAGCGACGACGGTCCATGCGCGCGATCACCAGGATCGTCGGATTGGCCTTGGCGATGGTCTCCCAGCCGACGGTGGGCCACTCTTCATCGGAATCGATGACATTGCGCATGCCCAGCGTGTCGAGCATGAAATTCGGAATGCCTTTGCGGCCCGCGACAAAAGGGTCGCTGTTGAGATCAGGGCTGGAGAACCAGAACACCGCCGACACGTTGTGGCTGCCGTGTTTTTTCGCCTGGTCGACGGCCTGGGCGAGACGCGCCTGATAGCCTGTAATCAGTTGTTGGCCGCGATCCTGTACGTCGAAGATCAGGGCCAGTTGAGCCAGGGTCTTGTACAGCGTCTCGACCTTGAAAGCCGTCAGGCGCGTGCCGTCCGCACCGACACGGTTGTTCTTGCCCTCACAGTCCGAAGGCAGAATGTAGGTCGGGATATTCAGGTCGTGAAACTGTTCCCGCGTGCCGACCGCGCCTTGAGGGCCGACCATCCATTCGAACTGGACCGGCACGAAATCCGGGTGCAGGCCAATCACGGACTCGAAGCTGGGGGCGTTGTCGGCCAGACGCGCAATGTGGTCGTTGTCGTTTTTGAAGGCGGGCAACACGTCGTTGAACCACAACGACGTGCCGATGACCTGTTGGCTGAGCCCCAATGCGTAAAGCATCTCCGTTGCGGCCTGGCCAATGGTCACGGTTTTTTGCGGGGGCTGGGTAAACGTCAGCGGCACGCCGCAGTTGTCGACCGTGAGCGGGTAATGCGTTGATGCCGCGAGGAGAGGGTTCGACAGCATCAGACCGGTGAACAACAACGCGAAGCGGCGCAGTGACATGAACGGGTATCTCCAGTGAACCTGATGGCTGAAAGCAGGCACTGGAAAGCACATCCCGCTCGCCGCTGCCGAGGCAGGGCAAGTGCCGATCACGCCGGAAAGGCGCGCACGGGTGTCCTTCCCGGACACCCCGCCGGTGAGTGATTAACGCTGGCCGGCAGGTCTCCTGACTGGCGCGTCCTCGCCTGGCTTCAGCCTTCCCGGGGGGACCCAGTGGCATTTTGAAGCAGGGCTCAGCGCCTACAGTTGCGGGGACAGTTCCGTTTGAGCCTGGCAAGGCAGGCCCGTGGATTCCCTATTAATTCCGAGTGGAAACCGGCGGCGGGGATACTAAACGATTCAGTCGCCTGAGGGGAATCACCTGTCAGTGAGATGTTCGACAGGGCGGGCATGCGCGCCGGACATGCCTGCGATCTGCCGATCATCGCTATCCTTCGGGCTCCCGTCCGGCAGCATCAGGGTTTGACCGGGACCGGCGCGTGTTGGGCAATGAGTCCTTGATCCCGCATCGCTTGCCAGAAACCATCCGGTACCTGGGCGTGAAGTGCCGTGACGTCTTCGATGATGCGTGAAGGGCGGCTGGCCCCCGGAATCACGGCAGCGACCAAAGGGTTGGCCAGCACGAATTGCAGCGCCGCCGATTTGATATCGACCTGATACTGACGGGCGATCTCTTGAATGTGCGCCACTTTGTCGAGCATCGCCTGCGGCGCGTCCTGGTATTCGAAATGCTTGCCGCCCACCAGCACGCCGGAGCTGTAAGGACCGCCGATGACGAATTCGGCGTTATGCTCACGGGCTTTTGCGAAGAGACGCTGCAGTGGCTGATCGTGGTCCAGCAACGAATACCGGCCGGCCAGCAGGAACCCGTCAGGTTGCGCCTCGGAAAGGTCCAGCGTCAGTTCGCAGGGTTCGACACGGTTGACGCCCAGCCCCCAGGCCTTGATCACGCCTTCCTCGCGCAAGCGCGTCAAGGTGCGAAAAGCGCCCTTGCGGGCGACGTTGAAGTGCTCGATCCACTCGTCCCCGTGGGCATCCTGCGCCACGTCGTGCACGAACACGACGTCCAGTCGATCGGTCTTCAGCCGCTCGAGACTGGCAGCGATGGAGCGCAGGGTGGCATCGGCCGAATAGTCGGTGACAATCCTGTTTTTCAGCCCATGGCTGAACGGGCCGCTTTGGGGTTCCGAATTCAACTCGTCGGAGATCAGCCGGCCAATCTTCGTGCTGAGGGTGTACTGCTCGCGCGGCACGTGGGCCAGTGCCCTTCCCAGGCGCTGTTCGGACAAGCCAGCCCCGTAGAGCGGCGCGGTGTCGAAATAGCGAATGCCCTGATCCCAGGCGGTTTGCACGGTCGCCGCAGCCTCTTCTTCGCTGATCTCACGAAACATGTTGCCCAATGGGGCGGCGCCGAAACCAAGGCGGCCGATGATCTTGTCGTGCAGACTCATTGAGGTGTCCTGTCTGGCGTCATGGAGATCCGGGTGTACGCTCTGCAATGAGCTTCCGGTGTTGATTACTGATCGTTGATTGAAGCAGGAGTTCTGGTTGATGGAGGCTGATGCCGCGCATTCCATCAGGACCGGCCTGCCGCCTCGGGTCTCCCGTGCAACTTTTCCGCAATGATCTGCAGCGTTGTGTGACTATCTATCTGAGCCAAACCCAAGGCGCGGCACACCCACTGGACTGTCAGCGGAAGCTAATCTGAACCTGTTGACCGGGTCTTGCCTGACCCCCACTGAATGTAAGGATCCTGCCATGCACACCCCTTTACCGAGCGACCTGGACACCGCGCATCAGCCCGACATTCACCCGGAGGAAGAGGACGTGGAGGTGGACGTTGATAACGATCCGGGCAATGAAGACCCCGGGTCGCAGTTTGACCGCGATGCCACGGTGCCTCTGATCGATCCGGACGCGTGACCTGGAAAAACGGCGATAGCGCAGAACTGGAAACAAAAGAGCGAGCGCTTTGGCCCTCGCTCGGTTCTCTGATCAACAGCTCATCAGGGCCAACGGCCTGGTGGCACCGTGGCCTCGTCGTCGTTACGTCCGAACCTGCTCCGATAGATCGATGCCTGCCGTTTGCCGGCTCCACATCTCCAGCAGGAAATCCGTTTCTTCATGCCGCAGCGTGCGTGTCAGCGGCAGGTGCCGGCTGATGAGTGCGTGAGCGTCAGCGCCGTGCATGGGACAGCCGTCGATCGGATGCAGCCAGTGGCACGCCAAGACTGCGCCATCCGGGGTGAGCGAGTTGGCAAGGCGTTCGATCACTGCCACGAACAATTCAGGTTCCAGGTAGTACGCCCACTCGCTGATCACGATCAGGTCAAACTGGCCTTTGGGCCAATCGTGCGGCAGGCACCCCTCGACGACCTGCGCCTGGGGAAACGGCGCGAGTCTCGTTCGCGCCAGTTCAACCGCCCGACTGCTCATGTCCATACACAGCAACTGATCGCAGCGTTCTGCAAGTCGCAGGCTTAACTCCCCATTCGCGCACCCCGGCTCGAACCCGCGTGCATAGCGTTGGCGGGGCAGGGCAGCCAAGGTGACGTCGCGTTTACGCTGTTCGTACCAGCGGGTGCGAAAGGCCCACGGGTCATCGTTATCGGCGAACAGTTCGTCGAAATAGTCGGCCGGTACACTCACAGAAGTACTCACAGAAACACCAATTCGAAAGGTTGAAGCAATCGCTCCAGGGTGACCGTGTCAAGGACTGGGGCGGCGCCCGTGCTGACGTCGTCGTGTAACTGGCTGGCATGAGCGTTGATTGCCCGGCGCTTGCGCTGCAGTTGCGCGTCGCTGAGCATGAACTTTCGCGCTTGCTGCCAGGGAATACGCGGGTCGTTGGGTTCGGCCCAGTGCCAGGCCCAGACGGGGATTTCCAGCAACGTAGCCCCCGTGTTCGCGACAGCCTGAGCGGCACAATGCCCGACCGTCTCATGATCGCAGTGGCCATCGTGACGCCAGGTGGTCACGAGCACATCGGTTGGCCGCAGATCTTCGGTCAGCAGCGCGATCAAGGCGTCTGCGCGGTCGGCGACCTGGCCGTCGCTCATGCCCAACCGCTGCCAGGCCAGTCGCGGCAGGTCGAAGCCCAAGGCGGTGACGGCACGCTCGCTTTCCTTGCGCCGTTCGACGCGCAAGCGTGAGCGAGGCCACTGCGTGGACCCCGGGTGACTGCCTTCGCCGTCGGTCACTGAAATCAGCTGTACGTCTTCCTGCCGGTTGGCCATGGCCGCCAGCAGCCCGCCGCAGGCGAGCACCTCGTCGTCGGGATGAGGTGCCAGCACAACCAGCCGCGCACCCGGTGGGACCAACGCGTCGAGTTCAACGGGGCGAACGCCGCTCAACGCCACGCTGTCGCGCCATTCGCTCAACGGTGTACCGGTGACCCCAAAAGGGGCTGTCTGATTCATAACGACCAATCCTCGGTTGTGCGGTGGCTCAACAGTTGACCCAATTGCGCGAGATCCCGTTCAGCATGGCTTTGCCGGATGAACACCGGCAGGTCCACGGCCAGCCGGGCAAAGTGCGGGTCGCGGCAGAACGGCGTCGCGCCCAGTGCGCGGCCGACATGGCGGCATACTTGCTCCACTGCCATTTCGACGTGGGCGCGAACGCGTTGTACGGGCAGCCGGGCATCGTCATGGGGGTGAGCATCGATCCAGGCTGCGCATTCCCTGAGAGCGGCGGAGGCGCCCAGCAGGGCGGCGTCCACCGATCCCAGGTGCGCGTCGGCATGCGGATCAGCGCGACCCTGTTGACGTTGTCGGTGGAGTGAACGAGCCAGTGCGACGGCGGCGCCATACCAGGACGCTGCGATACCCGCACCGCCTTGCCAGAACCCTGGACGCTCCAGGTACGCGCCGGGTTCTCCCACGCAGTAACCTGTCGCTCGTTCGAAATGGACGTCGACACTGGCCGTGCTGCCCATGCCCACTGCCTGCCAGTGTTGCGCATCGACACGGATGCCAGGTCCATTGAGGCGCACAGCGATCAATTGCGGTTGATCCTGTTCCGTCCAGGCGGTGATCAGCGCATAGTCGATCTGTTGTGCGCCGGAACACCAGGCCTTGGTGCCATCCAGGCGGACTTGATCGCCCTGTCGGTCACGGATGATGACCCTCGCGGTCGGCGGCTCAGCGGCCCAGACACCCCAGATGCCCGGCTCGGCGAACGGCGCGCAGCCAAGTTCCTGGAGAATGGCCAGCGCATCGGTATGACCCTCATACAGTTTGAGCAGGGCGAGGTCGGTTCCGGCGACGTGAGCCAGTTGTTGCCATCGCACCAATGTTTCACCGCTGCCCGGCAACGGCAAGCGATCCAGGTTGCGTGCGATGCACAGGCGCATCGCTTCGCTGAGCCGTTCGTCGGTCATGGGGACATTAGGCCGGCGGGCAAAAGCTGCCAACGCCGATTCAAGTCCTTCTTCATCGCGCATATCCAAATGTCTCCGCCAGGTTCAACGTCGACGCGACGTGCGTGCGCTGTTCGTGAAAGGCTGTTCATGAAATGAGGCATCTGGCGCCGGGCGGGGTTCAAAAAACTTCGGGACGGCATTTTCACGGGGATGGGCGGGCACACCATCGGGGAATGGCGGAGTTTTCAGACAACGACACCCGCTGCGCGGTTTTGTCGCACCCGGCAGTCCGGCGTCAACGGATGTCGCGGAGCGCAAAGCGGTAGAATGCCGTCCCATGAAATTCGTCCGAACCCATCAATCGCTCATTGCCTGGATGCTGTACGGCATCGTCCTGTTCAGTGGGCTTGTGTGCAGCCTGAGCCACGGGCAGATGCTGCGGGCGTTCAATCAACTGAGCGCGAACGTCCACTGTAGCGAGCATCAGGAACGCTCAGGGCACATGGACATGACGCAGATGGGCGAGCACGCTCAACTGATGAAGCTGTCGATGACCGATTGTGCGTTTGCCGGCGCGGTTGCACTGTCGCTGGTGTTTTT
The DNA here is from genome assembly GCF_900110765.1 of Pseudomonas sp. NFACC02. Taxonomy (GTDB): domain Bacteria; phylum Pseudomonadota; class Gammaproteobacteria; order Pseudomonadales; family Pseudomonadaceae; genus Aquipseudomonas. Next base: position 274,376 of record NZ_FOEO01000001.1, on the reverse strand, counting down.
CATCAGCCTGAGCTGGCTGACACGTCTACCGCATCAGCGCGTGCCACGCTCCGATGACCGGCTGCGCAGACCACCTCGACAGGCCTTCCCCGGAATCGCCCCGCAGGCGCCTTGAGCGCAGCGGCATCAAACCGTGATGTTTAGGATCGTCCCTTCTTCGCCGTTCAAGGCAGGGTTCTGCCGTCAGTGAGAAGCGGGACGAGTCAAGGCCGGCGTTGGCGCTGGCTGCTGCCTCAGAGAGTTCGTCACATGAATGATTTACTGACCCGCCGTCAGGTGGTCACGGGTCTGGGCCTGTTGGGCCTCGGACTTCTTGCCGGGTGCGACGGTTCGACCACCGCGCTGGATTTCAAATACGGAAAGGATCTGAGCAACAAGATCATGGGCCGTACCTTCAAGCTCACCGACACCCAGGGTGAGGTCAAGACACTGTCCAGCTATCGCGGACTGATGCCGGTGGTGTTCTTCGGGTTCACCCAGTGCCCATCGGTGTGCCCGACGGCATTGGCGCGCGCGGTTCAGGCTAAAAAGCTGATGGGCGAAGACGGCAAGACCATGCAGGTAATCTTCATCACCGTCGATCCCGAACGCGATACGCCTGAAATACTCGACGCTTACGTCAAGCAGTTTGACCCGAGCTTTGTCGCACTGCGCGGCACGCTGGAGCAAACCCGGGCAGTGGCCAAGGAGTTTGGTGTGTTCTACGAAAAGGTCCCGGTCGGGGACACCTACACCATGTCCCACACGGCAACCAGTTTCGTGTTCGATTCGCGCGGTAACCTGCGCCTTGGCCTGTCGCCCTCGCTGTCCGCCAAACAATGCGCGGAAGATCTGCTCACTGTCATGGAGGTCTGCTGATGACTGCTCTTTTTTCCAACGCTGCCCGGGTTCTGATGGCGTCGCTGCTGGCCGGTTGCAGTCTGTCGGCTCTCGCGCAAACCACCGTGGAAGATGCCTGGGTGCGCACCTCAGTGCCGGGTCAGCCGTCCTCGGGCGCGTTCATGCGCGTGACCGCCGACAGCGACAGCCGGTTGCTCAGCGTCAGCTCGCCTGCCGCCAAGGATGTGCAGATTCATGAAATGAGCATGACCAACGACGTCATGCGAATGGGGCCAGTGGATTCGGTGGCACTGCCTGCCGGCAAGACTGTCTCGCTTGATCCTGACGGGTACCACGTGATGCTCATGGGGCTGGTCAGGCAGATCAAGGAGGGCGATCTGGTTCCGCTGACCCTCACTGTCGAGAACGACAAGGGCGTACGGGAAACGATCAACGTGCAGGCACCGGCGCGCGCCATGATGGAGAAGATGGACATGGGCCACGATCACGGCGCCATGAAATGACGTGAGCTCCAGATGCCGTTGATGTTGCTGACCCACCGCGTTCGCCAGCAAGCCGGCTCCTACAGGGTCTGCGGTCTGGACACCGGTTTACGAGCCAACCCGCGCTCTGTAGGAGCCGTCCGAGGTCACGAGGGTCTGGGCCGCACTCGGACGAATGCGGTGGGGCATTCACCATCGATGTCGCTGACCCACAGCATTCGCCAGCAAGCTGGCTCCCACAGGTCTGCGGTCTGGACACCGGTTTATGAGCCAACCCGGACTTGTAGGAGCCGTCCGAGGTTACGAGGGCCGCGAATGGGTGTCCCAGGTCTCACGCTCGAAACATGCCCACCAGCAGCACCAGATTCAGCCCGATGATCAACAGCGCGATGGCCCACGACAGTGTCGTTAACACCGGGCCGGTCACGAAGGCGCCCATCAACTTGCGGTCCGACACGAAGCGCACCATTGGCACGATGGCGAAGGGCAGTTGCATCGACAGGATGACCTGGCTGAGCACCAGCAGTTTTGCGGTCCCTTCGGCCCCGTAGAGGCTGGTGACCACCACCACGGGGATGATCGCCAGCCCTCGGGTCAGCAGGCGGCGGACCCAGCCGGGGAGTTTGAGGCTGAGAAAGCCTTCCATGACGATCTGACCGGCCAGGGTGGCAGTGACTGTTGAATTAATCCCCGATGCCAGCAGTGCCACCGCGAATAAGGCCGACGCTATCCCCACCCCCAGCATGGGCGAAAGCAGATGATAGGCCTGCTCAATTTCCACCACATCGGTTTTACCCGCCTTGTGAAAGACCGTCGCGGCGGTGATCAGGATCGCGGCATTGACAAACAACGCAATGGTCAGGGCGATGGTGCTGTCGGTCACTGCCCATCGCAAGCCAATCTTGCGGCCTTCATCGGTTCGTGGGTAAGCGCGGGTCTGGACGATGGAGGAGTGCAGGTACAGGTTATGCGGCATGACCGTGGCGCCGATGATGCCGATGGCCAAGTAAAGCGCTGCCGGGTTGGTCACGACCTCAGCCCTGGGGATGAACCCGGCAAACAGTTCGGCCATGTCCGGACGGGCCAGGACCATCTGAATGGCGAAACAACCGAAGATGATCAGCAGCAGCGCGATGACAAAAGCTTCCAGTGCCCTGAACCCTCTGCCCATCAGCAGGAAAATCAGGAAGACGTCGATGGCTGAAATCACCGCGCCCCACACCAGTGGAATACCGAACAGCAGATTCAAGGCGATCGCCGTCCCGATGACTTCTGCCAGGTCGCAGGCAATGATTGCAATTTCGCAGGCGATCCACAACGCGATGCAAACGGGCCGGCTGTACCGTTCGCGGCATGCGCGGGCCAGATCCCACCCGGTCACGATGCCCAGGCGTGCAGACAATGCCTGCAATACGATCGCCATCAGGTTGGAAAGCAGGATGACCGAGAGCAGGAGATAACCGAATTGCGACCCACCCGCAAGGTCCGTCGCCCAGTTGCCCGGATCCATATACCCCACGGCGACCATATAACCCGGCCCGGTAAACGCCAGCAGGCGTTTGAACCAGTTTCCGGTTTTGGGCATGGCGACGCTAGCACTTGGCATCCCGCCGCCCAAGGTGTCGTCCCCTGGATTGGCCCGGTTCTTTATCAGTTGCATCAGTCGCTGTCCCGCTCAGGTGAGGGCCGCCGTGTCGCAGATCGAAGTATCGTTGCGCGCAGTGTGCGGAGGGTTAGCCTAATAACGTTTGAGTCGCCAGTGAATTTAGATAATCGCCAAAGCCTTCTTTGCACCGGCAATGCTTGCGCGCGCTGGTCGTGACACTGTTTCGAGCGGTCCAGACGATCGCCGCCCCTGTGCGCTCCAGATCCTGCACCAGGTGAACATCCTCATGGGCCTTCAGCGCCCTGAACCCTCCGGCACGGCGGTACGCTGCTGACGACACGCCCAGGTTTGCGCCGTGAATGTGTCGATGCCCATCGACGGGACGGTACAGCGCGTCGTAACGCAGGCGAACCTGCTCGGAATGTTCGGACCAGTCACCGACCTGGACAATGCCGCAAACCGCATCCGCACCAAAGGCAACCTGCTCGGAAAGCCATGCATAAGGGACGACGCTGTCGGCGTCGGTAAACGCGAGCCAGCGGGCGCCCCGTTCGAGCATCAGTTGGGCGCCTGCCGCGCGGGTCATGCCGACGTTGCGGTGTTGGCATGCATGCACGGAAACGCCGTGACTGCGGGCAATCAATTCGGAGTCATCGGAACAGTCATCGAGCATGATCAGGATCTCTACCGCCTCGCCCCCGAGGTCTTCGTGACCGGAAGCGGTAATCAATGACTTGATGCAGTCATCCAGAAAATCTTCTTCGTTGTGCGCGGGGACGATGATTCCAATCATGGACAAGTCTCGTGTCGGGGCTTGCGATGATCGCGTGGGCCTTTCTATCTCGACGGGAGTGTGAATCATTGGTTTCAAGTTTTTTCGTTTACGAAGACGAGTTGTCGCCAAGACAGGTAGAGAATCGAAGGCCTCTGAAAAAAAATTGAATTAGTTGCGAGGGGGCTGCTCATACGTCGTGAGTGCGAGAGCTCCCCCGGTGGTCTGTACGTCGCTGTCTTCCACCGGGGTTATCGATTCCCCAAACGCATCGACGCCGCTAAAAAGCGGCGTCGATGCGTTTTTCGTTTAGGCGCTACGAAAAACTGGGCAGGTTCAGGCGGCCTGCAACGATTTGCCGATCGCTTCGTTGAACGCTGGCAGGTCGTCGGGGGTACGCGAAGTGATCAGCGTCCAGCCGTTGGCCGGGCACTCTTTGACTTGCGTGTCGACCCAGTCGGCGGCCTTGGCGTTCAGCAGGTCGGTTCGGACGCTGGGGTAAGAGGTCAGTGTCTTGCCGGCAATCACGCCCGCATCGATCAACAGCCAGGGCCCGTGGCAGATCGCTGCAACGGTTTTGCCCGCCTTGGCGAATTCGCTGACCAGACGTTGCGCGTCGTGGTCCTGGCGCAGGGTGTCGGCGTTGACGGTGCCGCCTGGAATGACCAGGGCGTCGAATTGATCGGCAGACAAGCCGGCCAGCGTGGTGTCTGAAGTGACGCTGGTGTCTTTATCGGTGTCGTGCAGGAAGGTCTGGGCGGTACCGCCCTTGATGGTCGCATGTGTCACCGCCGCGCCCATGTCTTTCAGCGCTTGCAGCGGCTTGAGCAGTTCATCGCGCTCGATGCCGGTGTTGGCGGTGATGATCAAAACCTTCTTGCCGTTCAGTTGGCTGCTCATGATGTGATTCCTCCTAGGTGAGACTGCACCCGCTAAAACGAGTGATACCGGCTCTCTAGAGGGAATCAAAAAAGTGAAGTTCAGTCCGATTGCTTCACTGGTATCACCCTGGATCAGGCATGACCGATGGCGGGTGCTGAAATCACAGGCACTCGCGTGCTGCTTTTTCCAAAGCACTTTGACCGAATGCCGAGGCAAGCGGTGCACGCTGATACAAGAACACGCGCGTGTTGGGGTTGCCTTTGAACACTTCGAGAATATCGTCCTGCGACAATTTGCCAGAGATCAGCAATTTGTAGTGTCCTTTGCCCTCGGACATCGTGGTCCCAGGCTTTAACTTCTGCCATTTGGGGAATACGCACTGGGCGTAGTCTGCGGCGGCCTTGGGCGTTTCCAGGTCGACGGAGGGGTTGTTGGGCGTGGAACCACAGCCCGCAAGGCTAATGGCCAGCAAACTTGTCAGCAGTAGAAGACGCATCTATTTCGTCCTGAAATCATAGAATGAGCTCACTTTAGAAGGCGGCACGCCCCAGCGATATATCAATTCAATATCATTGAAGGTCTGGGAAGAGGCGTTCGCAAGTGTTTGTTTTTTCGAAATTTTATGTGAAGGCGAGGTGTAAGACGTTTTCATTTACATCAGTTGACTTCGAGCCTGTTACGCCTGGGCACGTATGTTGACCAGCTCACGCTTAAATGAAAAGAGCGTTGCCGAAAAAATCTATGATGGCCGTCCTAAAGCGCAAGTGAATATTAGCCGGCGATCGCATGTTTACCCCCAAGAACACCGTCCGGCACTGGAGGACCCAATCGTCGGGCCTGATCTCTCCGATGTGACCTGTCAGCGCGAAGGCCTATGGCTAGGGCGCTGGTTCAAGGACCGGCTCTGATGCTGCCCGAGGAAGATTCCTGGTCATGCGTCTGATTCCTGGAATCGATACACGCATCGTCAAACGTAAGGGTTTTCACTGCTTTGATCCCAGTCACGGCAGAATCGAGCATTGACAGTGCTCGGTTTGCATATAAAGTGAGCTAAAACGAGCAGTGCGGATAGTATTCCCCATTGGGCGCCGCCGTGATCAACCGGGTGAAGGGCAAGTCAATGACAGATGAAATCGAAAGAGCCGCGTATGCGGTGTTGCTGCCAGCCGTTTCCAGCCTGGAGCTGGATGAAACCGTGCGCCGTTACTTGAGTCGGGGTGGGGTCTCGATCCTGCTGGGTGAGACACGCGATGAATACCTGGCGCGCAGCATGAGTTTCGAGCGCCGTCGTTCCGAAACCCAGGCGCACTTTGCGGGCATCGCCAGACAGGCCGCCGCCTGCGCGGGTTCGCCAGTTCTGGTGGCGGTTGATCAGGAACTGGGCGGCATCCAGCGCCTGCACCGTTTGGTGCCTGGGATGCCGTCGGCCGATGCGCTGAGAGACTTGAGTGTCGACGTCATTGAAGCACGCAGCTATGAGATGGCCAGTTCGGCGCGGGTCATGGGTGTGAATCTGTTCCTGGCGCCGATTGTCGACGTGGTCACCGGCATTAATCCGTGGTTGCATGACCGTCATCTGGGGGCAGATCCAGCCGAGGTTTCGCGCATTGCCTGCGCGTTCATTCGCGGCGTACAACGGGCGGGCGTCATCGCAACCGCCAAGCATTTCCCCGGTCATAACCAGACCGAGCACGATCCAGCAGTAGCGCACGCAATCGTGCACGGTGGAATGGAGGCGCTGGAGGATGGCCTGGAGGTGTTTCGCCAGGTAATCGCCGCAGGTGTTCAGGCCGTAATGCCCGGGCCGGCGGTATTTCCGGCGCTGGATCCAGCGCAATCGGCGAGCACCTCGCAGAAAGTCATAGGCCTGTTGCGGGACACGTTGGCCTTCGACGGTCTGATCATCTCCGACGACCTGGATGCGGTGTCGATTCTGCGTGGCCACGGCATCACCGAAACCGCGGTCACCGCGTTGAAAGCGGGGGCGCAGTTGCTGCTGGTATCAAGCGAGTCGGGGCTGGACCGCATTGCCCAGGCGATCATTGGCGCCGTGAAAAGCGGCGAGCTGGATCGACAGCAACTGTTGGGTGCAGCGGACAAGGTCCGTCAACTGGCGCACAAGTCACGAGCGCAGGTCGACGCAGGACTGTATGTGTCATATCCGATCTCCGCAGGTCATCTGACCCGTCGCGTGACGCTGTAAGCACCGGGCAGCAAGGCACCACGTTGCAGTAGGCAGGAGGCGGGTTGCGCTGCACAATGCACCCACGCCCAAAGACCTCATCTGCCAAGAGTCTGCTGCCCATGTTCACGCCTTTGACCTACGGACGGGCGTCAGGGTGCTGAGGGTGCAGGGCGTCGATGCCGTCCACGCACCGCTCTTCATTTGTGCTCCGCCAACGCAGGCTTTAACCTTCCCGGCATGCCTTTCACCACAAAAAGGAAACGCCTGATGAGTTGGTCAGCGAAGCAGTATTCGATGTTCGAGCAGCAGCGCACGCGTCCCGTCCGCGATCTGGTGGCTGCAATTCCGACCCGCGACGTCAAGACCGCGATCGATCTGGGCTGCGGACCCGGCAACTCCACCGAGGTGCTGGCCGAGCGTTTCACCGATGCGCGAATGACCGGCCTGGACAGCTCCGAAGACATGCTCAGCGACGCCCGTCAGCGTCTGCCAGCCCTGACGTTCGAACTGGCCGACATCGGTCGCTGGAACCCGCCGCAGACATACGATGTCATTCTGGCCAATGCATCCTTGCAGTGGGTGCCTGATCACGCGCACCTGTACCCGCGGCTGGTCAACCGGTTGAATCCGGGTGGCAGTCTGGCCGTGCAAACCCCCGACAACCTTGAGGAACCTGCACACCGACTGGCGCGCGACATTGCCGCCAACGGCCCGTGGGCGGACAAGATTGCCTCGGTCAGACACCCTGACCGGCATCCAGCGGCCTATTATTTCGAGCTATTGCAACCGCACTGCGCTGAGGTCGATGTCTGGCGCACGACCTATCATCACCCGCTGGCGGGCGGCCATGCCGCCGTGGTCGAGTGGTTCAAGGGCTCGGCGCTGCGCCCCTACCTGCAAAAGCTGGATGAAAACGAGCAACAGGCCTTTCTCGACACGTACCTGGAAGCGATCAGTCAGGCCTATCCAGCGCTGGGCGACGGCACCGTGCTGTTGCCATTCCCGCGTTTGTTCATCGTCGCTGTGCGCTGAGCGGGGCCTGCCATGACCGATGCCGAAAGCACGCTGGCCACGCGCCTGATTCGCAACTTCAATGAAGTGCCCTTGCAGGACGAACAACGCTTGCCGCGCTATCAGAGTCAGGCTGCGCGTCTAGCAGCGGGTACGGCGGCGCAGAAGCTGGGTGCGTCGGTGGATATCGTCCCTGCGGGCAAACGTTCGTGCCCTTACCACTTCCATTACGCACAGGAGGAGATGTTCGTGGTCGTCGAAGGGCAGGGCACGCTACGGGTCGCCGGGCAGATGCTGCCGATCAAAAGCGGCGACGTGATCTTCATTCCTCCGGGGCCGGAATACCCGCATCAGATCATCAATACCTCCAACGCGCCGCTCAAGTACCTCTCCATCAGCACGCGGGAAACGCCCGAGGTTTGCGAATACCCCGACTCCGGTAAATATCAGGCGATGGTGACGATCAACGGGGCGCGAGCGTTCACGGCGATACATCGGCCAGACACCCGTCTGGATTATTGGGAAGGGGAGCCCTGATCTCCCACGGGGACAGCCTGACGGTCGTGCCAGCGCGCCTGGTTATAACGATAGATCGTTTCGGTCTACTGTCTTTATAAGAAAGGTCGTTATCCTGCGCGCCAGTTTTTTCCCGCATTTGCGCATTCGTTAGGCATGACAATGGATTTTGGCAATATAGGTTTCGTCGTTGCAGGTTTGTTGGTCGGGTTCATTGTCGGCATGACTGGCGTTGGAGGCGGTTCGCTGATGACGCCGATTCTGTTGTGGTTCGGCATCAATCCTGCCACGGCCGTCGGCACCGATCTGCTGTACGCCGCCATCACCAAAAGCGGCGGCGTGCTGGTGCACAAAAAGAACGACAACATCGACTGGGGCATCACCGGCTGGCTCACGCTCGGCAGTGTGCCCGCCGCGGGGCTGACGCTGTGGTTTCTCAGCAGCCTGCATACAGCGCCCGAAGCGATGAATTCGGTGATCAAGCAGGGGTTGGGGTTTGTCCTCCTGCTCACCGCGCTGGCCATTTTTTTCAAGCAGCGCTTGCTTGCGTTCGCACATCGTCATGCTGGTGATCACTATCGCCTGAGCGACAAGAGCCTTAACACCCTGACCGTGATCACAGGCGTGGTGCTGGGGGGCATGGTGGCGTTGACCTCCATCGGTGCGGGCGCCCTGGGCACTGTTGCGTTGTTTATCCTCTATCCGTTCCTCGACACCCGTCGACTGGTGGGCACCGAGATCGCCCACGCCGTTCCATTGACCCTGATTGCAGGGCTCGGTCACGCCAGCATGGGCAACATGAACTGGTCGATGCTGGGCTTCCTGTTGATGGGCTCGTTGCCGGGCATCTACATGGGCAGTCATCTGACCGGCCGTATTCCTGACACTGTCCTGCGTCCGTGTCTGGCCGTGATGTTGATCGCCATCGGCTACAAACTCGCGTTCTGAGCACGGCGTCGTCGCCACTCCGAGCCTTGCCCCCAAGGAGATCCGACTGATGGATATCATCGCCGAACCCCAACGGATCCATCTGGTTACGGAGCGCCTTGTCCTTCGCCCGGCCCTGGGCGGGGATGCCGCGCAAATCCAGGCGTACAACATCCGCAACCGCAAGCATCTCCAGCCCTGGCAGCCGACCCGTCCTCCCGGTTTTTACGCGATCGAGAACGTCATTCGCCGCGTCAGCTTCATCGAGCAGGAACGGCTCGCGGGACGCGCCTTGCACCTGTTGATCTGCGAGCGGGACAGTGGCGAGATGATCGGCGAATGCAACTTCAGCAACATTGTCCTCGGCGTATTCCAGGCCTGCCACTTGGGTTACTCGCTGGCAGAGCAGGCACAGGGCAGGGGCCTGATGACGGAGGCCCTGCGCAAAGCGATCGGCTACGTGTTCGAGGACCTGCAACTGCACCGGATCATGGCCAACTATCGGCCAGAAAACGAACGCAGTGCACGGGTGTTGTCAGGGTTGGGGTTCCAGCGAGAAGGCTTTGCCCGTTCCTATCTGAAGATCAATGGCGAGTGGGCAGATCATGTGCTGACGGCGCGGGTGAATCCCGATCAGCACTGACCGGTTGCACCTGAGCCGCGACAACGAAAAACGCCGCGGGCCACTCGATAATCGAATGACCCGCGGCGTCAGGGTACGACTCAGCAGAGCCTGTCGATGACGCGTACGCCAGGTTCTTTCTGAGCGCTGCCCCATGCACTGCTCAGGGTGTCGAGTACCTGACCGAGGAACTGCTTGTCGGCAGCTGCTTTTTTGCCGACATAGCCTTGGCCTTTGCGGTACATCCTCAGTCGTGCACGCATGTGCGGGTGTTGTTCGTCGAACTGTTGTTCCTCGGTGCATGCACCCAGGCTGTCCATATGCACATCACCTTTCTCACAGACCCAGAGAATGTGGCTATCGAGGGAGTCCTTCTGCGCCGCGAACAGTCGAGCCAGTTGATCAATGGTAGGTTGATTGTTCAGATTCATGACCGGATACCCCTTTGTGCCTATTCGTTAATCTATCTGGTTAGTTCAAACGCAATGGCGAATCGTCCATCGATCCGCAGTCCTTTTACACGCTGACAAACAAGGTCCGTCGGTACACAGAGCCGGTACCGGGCGGTCTGGATGTAGTGAAAAGAAGAGGCTGCTACGGCATGTCGATACAGAGGAGAGAATCAGCGGGCGTCATGAGGACACTGGCGACGATGCGTGGTCGACCACAAGTGTCATGAGGACGTTTCGCCAGCGCTCGGCCTTTGGGTCGATCATGCCGGTTCAGCTCTTCAATCTGCCTTGTGGGCAGCCCACATCCAGAGGTTGTCCGACGGCTATGTCGAACGGGCCCGGAATACTTTTGCCAGCTCTCCCGATCGGGGAGACGCTTGAACTATGCCGTTACGAAAAAGCTTCGTCAACCATTTTGTAGTGAATATTTTCGCTCGCTACATATTTTGTAGTTTCAATACACAAAGGTCGATTCGTGACTACAAAGTCAGTGAAGTCGGGGGTTTCAAGCGGCGAAAAGCTGCCGTCAAAAAAATTGGCGAAGGCAGAGATTGCTTGTCCGTGGGAAATCCATACAAAGTAGCCGATGGACCTGCCTGTTGGCTCAACCCGACCTTTGAGGATGAATATGGACACCCTCCCACTGACGAACCTCGTGCTTCCCACCTATGACGACGTGGTCGCCGCTGCCGCACGCATAGAAGGCCATGCCCACAAGACACCGGTGTTGACCTCGCGCACGGCAAACCGTGAGTTGGGTGCCGAGGTGTTCTTCAAGTGTGAAAATTACCAGAGGATGGGGGCGTTCAAGTTTCGCGGCGCGTTCAATGCGTTGTCGACGTTCGATGCCACGCAACGCAAGCATGGCGTGGTCGCGTTCTCCTCCGGCAATCACGCGCAGGGCATCGCACTGTCGGCCCGATTGTTGGGCATCCCTGCAACCATCGTCATGCCCCACGATGCTCCGGCTGCCAAGGTCGCCGCGACGAAAGAATATGGCGCGACGGTCGTGCGCTATGACCGTTACACCCAAGACCGTGAGGCGATTGGGCGGCAGCTCGCCCACGAGCAAGGCCTGACATTGGTCCCGCCTTACGATCACCCGCACATTCTCGCCGGGCAGGGCACGGCGGCCAAAGAACTGTTCGAAGAGGTCGGCGCGCTGGACGCGCTGTTCGTCTGCCTGGGCGGCGGCGGTTTGCTCAGCGGGTCAGCGTTGGCCACTCGCGCGCTGGCACCCGATTGCAGGTTATACGGCGTCGAGCCCGAAGCCGGTAACGACGGTCAGCAATCGCTGCGTAGCGGACGCATCGTCAAGATCGAAACGCCGAAAACCATCGCCGATGGTGCACAGACCCAGTACCTGGGCAACTACACCTTCGGCATCATCCAGCGCGACGTCGACGACATCCTCACCGCCAGCGACGGGCAACTGGTCGAAGCCATGCGCTTCTTCGCCGAGCGCATGAAAATGGTTGTCGAGCCCACGGGATGCCTGGGATTCGCAGCCGCCCGGGCCATGGCGAGCGAACTGAAAGGACAGCGCGTCGGTGTGATCATCAGCGGCGGCAATATCGACCTGGGTACCTATGCAGCGCTGCTGGCGCGCTAGGCCATGCTTCTTCGCCGCTCCGGCCCGCATGCACCAAAAAGCATCTGAACCGCGCGTCGAGCGCCTTGGCGACGATGCAGGGCGACGTGCAGGCCGCCGAGTGCTTCATGTTCGATACCCTGCAGCGCGATCAGCGTTTCGAGTTGTTCTACCTGGTGGACCGCACCGGCACGCAGATCAGCGAGAACATCGGGTTGGAGAAGGATAGCGCCTCACCCAACTGCAAGGGCCGCAACTGGGTTCAGCGGCCCTGGTTTCGTGAAGTGGCGGAACACCTCACCAGCCACATTACGCCGGCTTATCGTTCTTCCGCGACGGATGCGTTCTGCATAACGGTGTCGGTGCCGATCTTTGCCGCGAACGGGCAGTTGCATCGGGTATTGGCGGCCGATGTGAGGTTATCGGCCTTGGTGTGACACGGAGCATGCCCTTCAGAAGGAGGGCATGCAGGCGTATGGAGGGCGTGAGCTGAAAACGCAGGGTCGAGAGTCCGCAGGACCGTGAGCACGATCCTGCGGAACCAGGGTCAAGCCTGACTTTCCTTTTGCAGCTCGAACAGCAGCAATGAACGCGGCGTCACTGTGTACTCCGTGCCGAATTCAAACTGTTCCTTGCCTTTGATTTCGGGCTGATTGGTGTCGACCAGGCAGGTCCAGTTCACACCCTCCGGCACCTCCGGCAGGGTAAAGTTGACGCCTTCATGGTGCGCGTTCACCACCAGCAGCAAGGTCGCTTCGGAGCCTCGACGACGAATCCCGGTTTCCTGAGCGCGGCCGTCCATCAGCATGCCCAGGCAGCGGCCATTGCTGTCTTCCCACTGCTCGATGGTCATCTCCTCACCGCTCGGCGAGAGCCAGGTGACATCCTTCACGCCCAGGTCTTCGTTGTAGTCACCGACCAGGAAACGCCCGCGACGCAGGATGGGATAGGTCATACGCAGCTTGATCAGGCGTTTGACGAAGGTGTGCAGCGCCTTGCCGTCCTCGTCCCAATCCCAGTTGACCCAGCCAATCTCGCTGTCCTGACAATAGGCGTTGTTGTTGCCGTGCTGGGTGCGGGCAAACTCGTCGCCGGCCACCACCATCGGCGTGCCTTGAGAGAACAGCAGCGTGGCGAAGAAGTTACGCATCTGACGCAGGCGCAGTGCGTTGATTTCCGGGTCTTCGGTCGGGCCCTCGACGCCATGGTTCCAGGAGCGGTTGTCGTTGCTGCCGTCCTGGTTGTTCTCGTCGTTGTCCTCGTTGTGCTTGTCGTTGTAAGAGACCAGATCGTGCAAGGTGAACCCGTCGTGCGCCGTGACGAAGTTGACCGACGCATAAGGCCGGCGACCGCGCTGGTTGAACATATTGCCCGAGGCGGTCAGGCGGCTTGCGAGGTCGGCCAGTTGACCTTCGTCGCCTTTCCAGAACGCACGTACGGTGTCGCGAAACTTGTCGTTCCATTCCGCCCAGCCCGGCGCGAACTTACCGACTTGATAGCCGCCAGGACCGCAATCCCAAGGCTCGGCAATCAGTTTGACCTGACGCAGCACCGGATCCTGCCGGCACGCCACGAGGAAGCTGTGGCGCTCGTCGAAACCGTCGTGATAGCGGCCGAGGATGGTTGCCAGGTCGAACCGGAAACCGTCCACGTGCATCTCGCTCGCCCAGTAGCGCAGGGAGTCAGTGACCATCTGCAACACGCAAGGGTGGCTCAGGTCGAGCGTGTTGCCGGTGCCGGAGTCGTTGATGTAAAAACGCTTGTCGTCGGGCATCAGACGGTAATACGAGGCGTTGTCGATGCCGCGCATGGACAGGGTCGGACCGCGTTCGTTGCCTTCGGCAGTGTGGTTGTAGACCACGTCCAGAATGACCTCGAGCCCGGCATGGTGCATGTGCGCGACCATCTCTTTGAACTCGGCGATTTTGCCATGGGCCAGGAACCGCGGGTCGGGCGCGAAGAACGCGATCGTGTTGTACCCCCAGTAGTTGGTCATGCCCTTTTGCAGCAGGTGCTGGTCGTTGACGAACGCGTGGATCGGCAGCAGCTCGACGGATGTCACGCCCAGCCCCTTGATGTGCTGAATGACGTCATCGACCATCAAGCCGGAAAACGTACCTTTGATTTCGTCCGGTACGGACGGATGACGCATGGTGAAACCGCGCGTGTGGGTCTCATAGAAAATGGTCTTTTCCCACGGCACGTTGACCCGCTGATCGCGGCCCCATGTATAGGCCGGATCGATGACCTTGCACTTGGGAACGAACGGTGCGCTGTCGCGTTCGTCGAAGCTCAGATCCTCATCCGGGTGACCTATGGTGTAACCGAACAGCGCTTCGGACCACTTCAGCTTGCCGACCAGTTGCTTCGCATAGGGATCGATCAGCAGCTTGTTGTGGTTGAAACGGTGGCCGTTTTTCGGGTCATAAGGGCCGTACACGCGGTAGCCGTATACCAGCCCCGGGTGAGCATCAGGCAGATAGCCGTGAAAAATCTCGTCGGTGTATTCAGGGAGCTCGATGCGCTCCAGTTCTTCCTCACCGGTGGAGTCGAACAGGCACAGCTCGACCTTCGTGGCATTGGCCGAAAAGATAGCGAAGTTGACGCCCAGGCCATCCCAGTTGGCGCCAAGGGGGAAGGGCAGACCTTCACGGATGCGCGTCGCATTGACCTGCGGGCTGTCAGCCTGGGCGGATTCATTCTGGGGGGATGTTTTTTTCTCTTGCTTGCTCATGTGTATTCCTGACGTGCGAATGATTTCCTGAGGGCGAACGAAGCCTGTGTCGCAGGCTGGGACTGCGCCATTCCTGATCCATTGATAAAACAAGCGGGTAAATGCCGCAGGGGGGTGTGATCGTTTTCAGGCGATCCCTGCGGCAAGGGTCTGCTGCGCGATGGATATTCGTCGACGACGAATACTCAGGGCGCGGGCGGCTTGGCGGCCGGCGGTGTTTTCTTTGCGGCCGGTTTGGCGGCGGGCTTGGCAGCAGGTTTTGCAGCGGGCTTGGCAGCCGTCGCATCGGCGCTGGCAGCCTTTGGCTTCGCGGCTGGTTTAGCTGGCGCCTTGGCAGCGGGCTTGGCCGCCGGTTTAGCGGCATCTTTCGCAGCGGGCTTGGCGGCTGCTTTGGCCGGCGCCTTCGCTGCAGGTTTTGCGGCTGCTGCTTTAGGCTCGGCCTTGGCGTCCGGTTTGGCTTTGGCGGTCTTGCTGGCGGCGGCTTTTTTCGGCGCTTTGGCCTCAGCCTCTGCCAGCTTGCGGGCCATTTCCCAATGACGCGCGTCCTGACCGTGGGGCTTGCCCTCCGTTTCCCAGATCTGGTGGGCTAGCTCACTGATTCTCTTTTCGTCGGCACTCATCTCGACACTCCCGGGTATTACAAGGTTTGAATAAGCAGGTTTACAGAAAATTCCTTGAGCGCTGCGCTGAGCGACAATTCCTTGTTGGTTGTGACTGTAGCCTGCGAAAAAAGTCCCTTCCAATTTGGATTTGAATCAGCGAACGGCAGGAGGATTCGTGTATCGCCCCAATGTGTTGCGTTGATCAATGGAGTTTGCGCGGTGCCCAATAGTTCAGCCGGCAAACGTGGAACCACAACAATAGCCCGCTGACCTCCTTTTTCCCGGGCAAATGCCAGGACGTGTCCGGCGTGTTCGCCCATCACGTCAAGCGGTTGGTATCGGCCTTCACTGAACAGGTCAGGGTATTGATTTCGCAGCATGAGCACCTGCGCGATCAAGGCCTGTTTGATCCGGCCGTCCTGCCACTGGGTAAGCAGCTCGCTGACCCCCACGGACTCGCCCAGGGCGCGTTCGCGAGCGGGATAATCGACCGGACGGCGGTTGTCCGGATCGACCAGGCTGAAGTCCCAGAATTCGGTGCCCTGATACAGATCAGGAACACCGGGCACCGTCATTCGCAGCAAAGTTTGCGCCAGACTGTTCAGGGCGCCCGCCGGAGCGATTCGATTGGCTGTGGCACCGATGGACTGACGCAAGGCGAGCGCCTCGGGGCTCAGCAGCAGGCGCTGCAAGAACTCGCGGCAGGCCGTTTCATACGCTTCGTTGGGCGCGCTCCAGCTGCTTTGGAGTTTGGCTTCGCGCAGGGCTTTTTCCTGCCATTGCACGAGACGCTTGGCGTAATCCTGAAACGCGCTTTCACCCTCAAGGCCAAACGGCCAACTGCCCAATATCGCCTGGTAGAGCATCAGCTCGTCGCCCGGGCTGATGTGGGTTTCGGCCGCTTTAAGCGGGGCGGACAGTTGCTGCCAGCGTTCGACCTGTTCGGCGTACCAACCGGCCTGTTCACTGAGCACTGCAAGACGGGTCCGCGTGTCTTCACCGCGCTTGTGATCGTGGGTCGCCGTGGTGAGCAGATTGTCCGGGAAGTGTGCACCGCGTTCGATGCACGCGTGATGGAACGCTTCCACCGGTGCACTGAAATGTTGCGGATGAAAGCCCACATCGTTGCGTGACAGCAACACGGCCGAGCGGTAGAACGAGGTGTCCTCGACCGATTTGGCCGCGACCGGCGAGGTCAGCTGCTGAAAGCGGTTATGGGCTTTGCGGCGCATCTCGCGAAGCGGGCCTGCCGGGTAGTCACGCAGGCGTTCGCCGCCCAGCCAGCGCTGAAGGTAATCGAGCACCGGCCAGTCGCCTTCGCTGAGCATTTCCCGCGCGCCTGTCATCGCCTGCTGGAAGAAGCGTTCATCTTCCTCGCAACGTCCGCTGGCGGTGATGTAGGTGCGATACACCGGGAAGTTGCTGACCAGCGCCAGCAACGAGCGGCGGATCGCGCCCAGGGTCAGATCGCGGCTCATGACGTCACTGCGTGCCACCTGAAGCAGCGCTTGAGCAAGGTTTTCGAAGTCGCCGGCCAGGGTGCCGTGCAGTACCAGGTCCCGGGCTTCCAGTACTTCCTGGTTAAAGTCGGCCGTACGTCCACTGACTCGGCTCCACAGCTCACCCAATACCGCTTCGCCTTTGGGATCGTGCTGCAGCAACGACACCTGGTTCATGAATTCGTAACCCGTGGTGCCGTCGACGTTCCAGTCCTGACGCAACGGCTCATCGACGCCCAAGATCTTCTCGACGAAGATCGGCACGTGATCCAGTTCGGTGCCCGCAGGACGTTGGCTCAGCAAGCTGTCGACGCGGCGCCGTAGTTTGCGGCAATAGCCGCGCGGGTCGGCAAGACCGTCGATGTGGTCGATGCGCAGGCCGTCCACCAGGCCCTCTGCGATGAGCTCGAAAATCTTTGCATGGGATGCCTCGAACACCTGCGAGCGCTCGACCTTGATGCCGCCCAGCTCGTTAATGTCGAAGAAGCGCCGCCAGTTGATATCGTCGCCAGCGGTGCGCCAACTGGCCAGGCGGTAGTCCTGACGCTCGAGCAGACGGTGCAGCTTGTTAAAGCCTTCCGGCTGCCGCGAATCGAATTGCGTAAGGCCCGTTTCGATGGATTGCGTCAGGTCCGGTTTGGCCTTCAGCAACGTCACCAGTTCGGCTTTGATGCTTTGCGCTTCCTGGTAGGCGTCTGCACGCTCGTCGAGCCGCGCAAAACGCTCCACCAGCTGATCCAGCTCCGGACGGTTGGCCGCCTTCAGCAACGGGCCGTAGGTGCCGGGGTTGATCGGGAAATGGTGCTGGTAATGTTCAACGCGGAAACTGCCGTGCTCACTGTCGAACCGCAGAGGCACCTCGCCATTCTGCAGCACGGTGCCGTAGTCGGTGCTGAGAAACGGCAGCAACAGTTGGCCCTTGAGCAGTGGGTCAGGCGAATTCCACTGGATGTCGAAGAACTTGGCGTACGGGCTGCGTTGACCCCACTCGAGCAGGTCCAGCCACCAGGGGTTGTCCGCGCCACCCACGGCCATGTGGTTGGAAACGATGTCCAGAATGAGCCCCATGCCGTGTTGCCGCAGCGCGGCCACCAGTCGCCGCAAGGCAGGTTCTCCGCCCAGCTCAGGGTTGATGACCCTCGGGTCGACCACGTCGTACCCGTGCATCGAGCCCGCTCGCGCCTTGAGCAACGGCGAGGCGTATACGTGGCTGATGCCCAGCCTGGCAAAGTAGGGAACAAGCTCGACGGCGTGATCCAGGGTGAAGTCTTTGTGGAACTGCAGACGTTGTGTTGCGCGCAGGGATTTTAATGGTGGATTGACAGACTGACTCATTGATCACGCTCCGCGGCCTGCAGTCGAGCCGCAGCCAGTATTTCCAGGCGCCGTGCAGCGTTGGCATTGTCCAGCAGTGTGGCGCTGTCTCCGGGCAGTCGACGACGCCAGTTGGGATGGCTGTCGATGGTGCCGGGCAGGTTGGCCTGTTCTTCGATGCCCAGTGCGTCTTCGATGGGCAGCAGCACCAGCGGTGCAGGGGTGTGCCCCAGATAACGCACGCTGCCGTCGATGAGGTCGCTGTCGGAGCTGTCGTGCATGCCGTAACTTTCCTTCAGCGCCGCGCGCAGACCCTGACGCTCGCGTTCTCGACCTTCGCGCCAATGACGTTCGGTGTCGTCATCGATGTGGCCCAGCGTCTTGTTCCACTCAATGTCCAATTCACTGAGCCAGCCGGTCAACGTGGGCAGGTCATGAGTGCTGGTGGTCGCCAAAGCGTCTCTGGACCATTTAATGATCGGTTTGAACTGCCCGTCGTTTTGTTCGAACAACAGCACGCGCATGCCCAGAATGCCGCGGGCGGAGAGTTTTTCGTGCAGGCCGTCGGGCACCGTGCCGAGGTCTTCACCCAGCACGATTGCCTTGTGGCGCCAGGACTCCAGGCACAGCAGGCGCAGCATGTCGTCCAGCGGATAGTTCAGGTAAGCGCCTTCGCTGGGCGGTGAACCCAATGGCACCACCCACAGGCGCTGCAAGCCCATGACATGGTCAATGCGCAGACCGCCTGCATGGGCGAAATTGGCCCGGAGCATCTCAATGAAGGCGCGAAACCCGTTACGTCTGAGGCCCGTGGGCGAAAATGCCGAAATGCCCCAGCTTTGACCGGAGCGATTGAGAATATCGGGTGGCGCACCGACGGTCAGTGCGGACAGCAATTCATCCTGACGGCTCCAGGCCTGGCTCCCCGCACCGTCGGCGCCGACCGCCAGATCGCCGATCAGGCCCACGCTCATGCCACTGCTACGCGCTGCCGTTTGCGCACGCTCCAGACCTCGGGCAATCAGCCACTGGGCGAAGGCATGGAAACCAATCTGCTCGCTGTGGCTGGCCGCGAAGTCGTCAATCGCCTTGCTGCGAGGGCTCTTGTATTGCTCCGGCCACTCGTGCCAGTTGCCGCTGATGCCGAGCAGGTCGCACTGATCGCGCATGGCCTCGAACCGGCAGTGGTTTTCCAGTGCTTCACCGCCGGCGTGACGAAAGCTGTTGAAATCTTCGTGCAGCGGATGGTCACTGGCGATGAAGGCAGCGTACAGCGCGCGCAAGACTTTCCACTTGGCCGAGGCCGCTGCGGGCCAGTCGATCAAGGGAAGCGTTTCAAGGCGCTTGAGTTCCGCACCCAGGCCTGTTTCCTCGATTGCCATGCGCACGGCGCGCTCGCCGAGGATCGCGCCGGGTGCGGCGTACAGTGCGTTGAGGAACAGACGACTCGAAGGGGAGTACGGACTGAAGCGTTCGCTATCACTGGCGAACATGGCGTGGACCGGACTGATTGCGACCGCGGCCGCACCCCGCTCGCCAGCCGAGCGGACAAAGTTTTCAAGGGCCTGGGTATCGCCGAAACCGCCGTCGCCCTCGCGACGCAGGTAGTACAACTGCAACGTCAGGCCCCAGGCACGGGGCACGGCAACATCGGTGGCCATGGCCAGCGTGTAGGCCGTTTTCGGGGCGACAGCAATGGTCAGGTGCTGACCATCGATTGCCAGTTGCTGATAACCCACGGTCGCCAGCGCGGGCAGTTCGGCGTTGGCGGTGAGCTTTGCATCCAGACGAGACCCGTCCTCCAGTTCGAGCACGAAGGGTGTTTCGGGTTTGAACCAGGGCGAAAGGTCGAGGTTGGTGCCGTGGTCGACCGTCAGCAGCGGTGGAGGCGAGGTGGAAAGGCGCTGGTCTTGCAGACGCTTGAGGCTTGCAGTGATCTGTTCATCGTTTTCAGCCGGGTAACCCAGGCCGTCGAGGACTTTGCGTAACACCTCTGGGCTCACCCGTTGCGGTCGTGCGTTGGCGTCTTTCCAGTCGACCGACAATCCTGCCTCGGCCGCCAGCATTTCCAGTTGCTCATTGCTCATCCTGTTCCTCCACAACGTCACTCGATATCAGGCTGACAATGGCCGTGTATGGATTGAGGCTGCCGCGTTGGGAAAGTTCTGCCGATTTTGGATGAGACTCATAAAGAACGTGCTGCACCGGGTGCTCGTCGATCTCGACCTTGTGCGCCCCAAGATTGAGATCGATGCGCAGGGTGCTGCCATCGCCCAACCGCCAGCGTGCGCTGACGGCTTTTTCCGCCAACACCTCGGCGCCGAGGGCCTCGGCGCCTGACAGACGCGGCACAATATGCGCGCGACGGATGTCCAGCAGCGTTCGATACAGTTCCAGCCAGTTGCGATGGTCCTGCCCCTTGTCGGTTTCCAGCAGCAGGGCATCCACGGCGGGGCGCGACGCCTCGAAGGTCTGCAAGGCATTCGGATCGGGGATGCGCTCGCGTTGAGCCGGGTCTGCGAATGCAGCGAAGTCGGCGAATTCGCCGCGACGGCCTTCGCGAACCGCGTCGGCGAGTTCGTCATGGAAGTCGGTGAAAAACAGGAACGGCTCGCTTGCACCCCATTCATCGCCCATGAACATCAACGGAATCATCGGCGACAACAGCAACAGGGCTGTCGCTGCGCGCAACGCTTCGGGCGGACACAGTTGCACCAGCCGCTCACCGAGGGCGCGGTTGCCGATCTGGTCATGATTCTGCAGAAACAGCACGAAGGCGGTCGGGGGCAGGTGCGCGCTGGGTTCGCCTCGAGCGTGACCGTGGCGGGTGGATTCGCCCTGATACACGAAGCCTTCGCTCAACAGACGTGCCAGCTTATGGGTGGGCTCGTGGGCGAAATCTGTGTAGTACGCATCCGTTTCGCCAGTCAGAAGAACATGCAGCGTGTTATGGCCGTCATCGTTCCACTGAGCGTCGTAGCCTTGATCCATGCGACTGGCTTCGTTGAACTCGTTTTCCAGCATCAGCCAGACATGGCGCTCGGATGACGTGTTCTGCCTGACGCGCTCGGCCAGCTCAGTGAGGAACGTCGGGTCTTCAATGGCATGCACGGCGTCGAAACGCAGACCATCGAAGCGGTACTCCAGCAACCACATCAGGCTGTTGTCGATGAAGAAGTCACGCACTTCACGACGCCGGAAATCGATGGCATCGCCCCACGGCGTCTTTTTATCACTGCGGAAGAAGTGCTTGGCGTAGCTCCCCAAATAATTACCGTCGGGCCCGAAGTGGTTGTAGACCACATCCAGAATCACCATCAGACCAAGGCCGTGGGCCGTGTCGATCAGGTGCTTTAGCTGCTCCGGGGTTCCATAGGAGGACTGCGGCGCGTACGGCAAGACCCCGTCGTAGCCCCAGTTGCGGTTGCCGGGAAACTGCGCGATGGGCATTAACTCGATGGCCGTGATGCCGATGTCCGCCAGCCGTTGCAGATGGCGTTCGACTCCGGCAAATCCACCCAGTGCACCTACGTGCAACTCGTAGATGACCGCTTCATGCCAGGGACGACCGAGCCACGCAGCGTGCTGCCACGTGTAGGCATTTGGGTCGATGACCACGCTGTAGCCATGCACCTCGCTGACCTGAGCCCGGGAAGCCGGGTCAGGTACCAGAAGGTCTTCATCGATTTTGTAGCGGTATCGCGTGCCCGCCGGGCATCGTGTTTCGAGGACAAACCAGCCATCGTCCTGCGGCAGCAGGGCCAGTGACGGCCCATCCTCTAACTCGACGCTGACGTAATAGGCATCCGGCGCCCAGAGGGCGAACCGAGTGTGTTCAGGATCCAGCAAGACGGCGCCGTGGCGCCAGCTTTTATCCGTGCGCGAAGGCATCCGTTACCCCTTTTCCAGTTCATGAATCAGTATTGCAGCGCAGCACCCACGTTCTTCTTCAACAGTTCCTGATAGAGATCGGCATACGGTTCTACCGCTTTGTGCCAGTCGAACGGAGCAGCCATGGCGCGGCACCGCATAGCGTTGAGCAGTGGCGGGTTAGCAAAGACATTGAACGCACGCGTCAGCGCTTCGGTATAGCTCTCCACCGTCGACTCATCGAACAGGAAGCCGGTGCATCCGTCTTCGATGGTGTCCGCCAGGCCGCCAGTACGGCGTGCGACCGGCAGCGAACCAAAGCGCTGGGCGTACATCTGACTCAGCCCGCACGGTTCATACCGTGATGGCATCAGCAGGAAGTCGCTGCCGGCGAACATGCGACGGGCATCGGTTTCGTTGAAGCCGACCCGTACGCTGATCTGACCGGGAAAACGAGCGGCGAGGGCGCGCATGGCGTCTTCTTCTTCCGGTTCTCCACGGCCGATGATCGCAATCTGACCACCGTTTTTGACGATGTACTCAGACACCCCGATGGTCAGGTCCAGGCCCTTTTGATAAACCAGACGGGAGACCACCGCGAACAGCGGGCCGGTAGAGGGTTCAAGCTCGAACAGCTCGCGCACGTGATCGGCGTTGATCTCCTTGCGCGTCCACTCG
This sequence comes from Pseudomonas sp. NFACC02, assembly GCF_900110765.1. Lineage (GTDB taxonomy): Bacteria > Pseudomonadota > Gammaproteobacteria > Pseudomonadales > Pseudomonadaceae > Aquipseudomonas. The sequence continues at coordinate 251,793 of NZ_FOEO01000001.1, read as the reverse complement.
TTGGGACCGAAGCGGCAGATCAGGTGTTCGTCGGTCGCGGCATCCCAGCTTTCGTCGATGCCGTTAGGGATCCCGCTGAGCTGACCTCGATTGGCCTTGCTCTGGAGGAAGCCTTCCAGGCCGCAACCGAAGTCTGGCGTGGTGATTTCCTTGGCGTACGTCGCGCTGACGGTGGTGATGTGGCTGGCGTAGGCCATACCGGCCTTGATGAACGACAGCCGGCCGTAAAACTCCATGCCATCGGGCCCCAGTGCCTCATCGGGAATACCCAGCTCGCGACTCGATGCCGTGCTGACAAAACCCTGATACGCCAGGTTGTGAATAGTGAAAATGCTCGGCGTGCTCTGACCGCGCCACTTCATATAGGCGGGTGCAAGGCCTGCTGGCCAATCGTGGGCATGAACGAGTTCCGGGCACCACTGGGTTTTCACCGCCCCGGCGGCGAAGTCGGCGGCTGCCAGCCCCAGGCGCGCAAAACGGATGTGGTTGTCGGACCAGTCGCGACCCTGATTATCGCCATAGGGCGTGCCTTCGCGCTCGTAGAGTTCAGGGCAGATCAGCACATAAATGACCAGACCGTCTTTCATGTCCATACGGCCGATCTTGCAGGGAGGCAGCGCGGCGTGGCCGCTCAGCTCACTGATGATGTGAATCGGGTTACCGCTATTGATGACCTGTGGATAGCCGGGAATCAGCACGCGTACATCGTGCAGGTGGCGCATGGCGCGCGGCAGTGCAGCAGACACATCACCCAGACCGCCGGTTTTTACCAGATCGGCCATTTCCGATGTCACGAACAGGATTTTCTTCCTGTTCGCCATTGACATGCCTGGTTGTACAGGGGGCAGTTGCAGCAAAGGTGCGCTCGTCGTTGCGAAGACCGGCAGATGGGTCAGCTCGCTGGCCGGCTGATTAAAACTCTCTCCCTTCTGGGTTTTGACAGCGGCACTAATCATCGTTTTCTCCCATTCGATACGCAGTGTTGGTACAGCACATGAGTTGTAATTGGCCATGTCCGTTGGCCAGGCACACAAGGCCTACGCAAAATCGATACCCATTTACCGACTGCATAGTGAAGGACAAGGTGATAGCGGCCTCTGCTCGGGCTTCAACCAATAGCATAGGCGCTCTAATGTGCTGACCCAGTGCATTATCAGAAGTTTCGACTTTTTTTCTGGGAAATGTCTGGCACGCGGGATGGCGCGTTTTTGTAGGAAAAAATTCATCTCGCTACACCAAGTTGCTGACCGCGTCGTGCGCCGTTCTGGCGCACTCAAAGGGTTAAAAATAGCGCCGATACCGTCGGTCGGATTGTTCGACAATCAAACCAGTACACCGCGGATTCCGTCGTCTTTGAGGGCCTTCTGCCGGCGAGTCGGATCAGCACATTGGATGTATCGCCTTTTCTCGGTGCGGGGAAGCGCAAATCTTGTGCATAACGAGAAATTTCCTACTTCTGTATGGGGATATCTTGGTGCGCACCACGGTAGAATTCCGCCCACGAGACAAAACGGCGTCCCGCCGGTTGCCCATACCCCCCTGAATGTTAGAGGAAGTCAATGCAAGCCCCTGAGGTTCTGGTCCTGCAAGCCAGTTACACCAACCCGGTCCACGCTGAAGCCATCGGTTTCCTGCTCAATCAATATGCCGAAGATGCCATGGGCGGCGGCGAGTCCTTGTCACTGGACACTCGTCAGCAACTGGCGATCGAATTGGCCAAACGACCCCATGCGTTCAGCGTGCTGGCGTTTATTGCGGGTGAGCCGGTCGGGCTGGTCAACTGCTTCGAAGGTTTTTCTACCTTTGCCTGCCGGCCCCTGGTGAACATCCACGATGTCGCCGTCATTGCCAGCGCACGAGGGCAGGGCATCAGCCAGAAAATGCTGGCCAAGGTCGAAGAGATCGCCCGTCAACGCGGCTGCTGCAAAATGACCCTTGAGGTGCTCGAAGGCAATGAAGTAGCGCTCGGCGCCTACCGCAAACTCGGGTTTTCCGACTATCAACTCGACCCGCAAATGGGCAGAGCGCTGTTCTGGCAAAAAGCGTTGTAGTGCTTGAGTGGCGAGAGCCTGATTCAAGCCTGCCGCAGCGAATTCATTCGTCCGGCCTGTGTGCAACGGGAACCGAGTTTCCAGGAGCTGTGCCGGGCGAATCGATTCGCTTCCACAACGGACGCCTGCGGGCGCGGTCCTGTCCCATAGCGGCCAGGCACATCCTGGGGTGTTGCCCGGGCAACACTGTTCATAACATTTGTAACAGTTCTGTCCTGTAAGACCCTTCCCCCGCCGAGATAGGATCGCGTCCCGTATTCATCTCAGGACGCTCATGTCTCTTTCACTGGAACCTCCCAGTTGTCGATCTCGTTCGCTGAACGTTCACGGCTGCCTTTCGCTACTTTGCGCTGATCTGCGCCTCCTCCACTTTTCATTCGCGTGTACCGTTCCCGATTCCGTGACGTCGGTCGTTCACGTACCTGTCCTTTCGCCGCCCCCAAGGAATAACTGACCATGGAATGGATTGCAGATCCAACGGCCTGGCTTGGCCTCCTCACGCTCATCGTTCTGGAACTGGTGCTGGGCATCGACAACCTGGTGTTCATCGCCATCCTGGCCGACAAGCTGCCACCGGAGCAGCGTGATCGCGCGCGGGTGCTGGGGTTGTCGCTGGCGCTGATCATGCGTCTCGGGCTGCTGGCGAGCATCTCCTGGATGGTAACGCTGACCGAGCCTCTGTTTGACGTCTTCGGCAAGTCCTTCTCGGGTCGCGATCTGATCATGCTATTCGGCGGCATCTTCCTGCTGTTCAAAGCAACGATGGAGTTGCACGAGCGGCTGGAAGGACACGTCGCTCAGAAGACCGGCAGTGCGACCTACGCCTTGTTCTGGCCAATCGTCGCGCAGATTGTCGTGCTCGATGCCGTGTTCTCGCTGGATGCGGTGATCACGGCGGTGGGCATGGTCGATGAACTGTCCATCATGATGATTGCGGTCGTGTTCTCCATCGCCATCATGATCGTCGCCAGCAAACCGCTGACCGCTTTCGTCAACGCGCACCCCACCGTGATCATGCTGTGCCTGGGCTTCTTGATGATGATCGGCTTCAGCCTGACGGCCGATGGCCTGGGGTTCCACATTCCCAAAGGTTACCTGTACGCAGCGATCGGTTTTTCAATCCTCATTGAGGTCTTCAACCAGATCGCGCGTTCGCGCCGCAAACGCAGTCTCAAAGGGCATTTACCCCGCCGCGAGCGCATGGCGCACGCGGTGCTGCGCCTGCTGGGCGGGCGCAAACCGGATGTTGAGGAGGTGGGCGAGGACATCGTGGACATGCTGGAAGGCGATACCGATGAAGTCGTCTTCGATCGCCGGGAGCGCGTCATGATCAGCGGCGTCCTGCAGCTCGCGCAGAAGCCGATTCGCAATGTGATGACCGCGCGTACCGACGTCGACATGATCGATCTGGATGACGACGAAGCCGTTATTCGTCAGCGATTGGTGGCGTCGTCTTACTCCCGCCTGCCGCTTATTCGGGGTGGGCGGGTGGAAGAGCCACTGGGCTTTGTGCACAAGAAAGAGTTGCTTAACGGCTTGCTGGCGGGGGGCGCCCCGAATCTTGAACACCTGGCGCGCACCACGATCAACTTGCTCGACAGCTTTTCGATTCTCAATGCGCTCGACCAGATGCGGGCGGAGTCGACGCACATCGCGTTTGTGGTCAATGAATTCGGCGATTTTGTCGGCATTCTGAGCATGACCGACATCCTCGAGTCCATTGCCGGAGAACTGCCGGATGCGAGCGAAGCGGACGGTCCCGGTCTGGAGGAGGAGGGTGACAGCGTGCGGGTCGACGCGTCGATGAGCCTGACTCACCTTCGCGAGCGGATTGGCTTCAAGGCGCCCGCGACCGACGAATACCAGACGTTGGCGGGTCTGATCATGAGTTTGCTGGACCGTCTGCCGGTGTCGGGCGATGAGGTGCAATGGGAGGGCTGGCGCTTGAAAGTGGTCCAGGTACAGGAGCGCCGGGTGACCCGCGTGCTGATGCGCAAGCTGTGACACGGACGCGCTGAATACACGCGTAGATACGATGCGTAAATAAGTAGATACGACGCGACGCGTAAATACAAAGAAGGCCTGCATTGCGCAGGCCTTCTTTTTTACATCGCACCTGAATGCGACGGATTACTTGGCGGCCACTTCAGGCGTTGTCTGAGGCTGTTTGGCAACCTTTTCCATCACCGCAAAATCACTCAGGCCCTTCTGCGCATAAGGATCGCCGATCAGGCGCGGACGCGCCTTGAAGTCCAGGCTCACGAGGCTCTTGGTGGTGTCCAGTTCGTCAAAGCTCAGGCCGGCCAGTTGCGCCCACGTATGAATCAGGTTCGAACTGGTATAAGGACGGTCTTGAATACTGTCGAAATTCCAGTCGTGTGTCTGGCGCCACTTGGGTGAGGCGTACGCGATGAAGGGCACGGTGTACATCGGAATCGTCGGCTTGGCTTCGTTCCTGCCCAGCGTGTTGTGTCCCGCCGAGTCGTAGACGTCTTCACCGTGGTCGGACAGGTACAGCAGGAAGCCGTTCGGGTCCGCCTTGCTGTATTCCTTGATCAGACTGGAGACCACGAAGTCGTTGTACAACACCGCATTGTCGTAGCTGTTATAGAGCTCAAGCTTGCTGTCATCGATCGCCGCAGGCACGCCGTCACGACCGGTGAATTTTTCATAGTCCTGCGGGTAGCGGTACTGATAGCTCATGTGCGTCCCCAGCAGGTGGACGACGATCAGCTTGCGCGGTGCGGCATCGGTCAAGGCTTTGGCAAACGGTTCCAGCACATCGCCATCGTACTGGCGAGCGTTCTGGTTGCGGTTGTTGTTCAGGTAAACCTGCTCGTCAGCCTGCTCGGAGAACGTTGTCAGCATGGTGTTGCGTTTGGTCATCGTCTGCTGGTTGGTGATCCAGAACGTCTTGTAGCCTGCCTGTTTCATCACGCTGACAATGGAGGGTGTCTTCAAATACAGGTCCGGGTTTTCCTCGTCGGCGAAGGTCAGAACCTGCTGCAGCGCTTCGATGGTATAGGGACGCGGGGTGATAACATTGTTGAACACCTGCAACTGATCTTTCATCGCGTCCAGGTTCGGCGTGGTCTGGCGCGGATAGCCATAAAGGTGCATGCGGCCCCGGTTGGTGGACTCGCCGATGACCAATACCAGCGTGGTTGGCAGGCCGGCCTGTTGGTCCTTGAGGTTATTCAAGGGTGGGATGTTCGTGCTGCTGGTCAGCATGGCCTGCATGCTGTCCAGTTGCTGCGTGTAGCGGTGATAGGCCACCAGCATCTGCCAGGGCACTGCTGGCTCGATGCGCGATTCGAACGCTTCAAGGCCTGATGCCATGTCGTCGTGACGCGCCATCTGCTTGGCCAGCGGATAGCCGATGATTGCCACCAGCAGGGCGGTCGCGACAACCCAGGCGCGCCCTCGCGGCACGTAGACCGGGCGCAGACGCGTCCATAGGAAAATCGCGAAAGCGGTATGGGCAATAAACGCCAGGACAATCCACCAGGCGAAATACTGAGTCATGTACTCGCCCGCTTCAGAGATGTTCGACTCGAACATGATGAAGATGACGCTTTGCGAAAATTCTTGCTGGTAGATGAAGAAGTAGCCCAAGCTCGCCATCGAGCAGGCCCACAACACCACCCCGATGACCGCGGCCATGATCCGGGTCTTGTTGGGGAACAACAGCATGGGTGCCAGCCAGATGCCGCTCATCACGAACGCCTGACGGAACCCGGCGAAACCGGTAATGCCCGTCAGCTGAATCAGCAGTTGAGTGATCCCGGAAAAATACCAGAAGAAGACAAACAGCCAGACCAGTCCGGCCCAGTCGAAACCTTTCGGAGCCGGGGAGCTCCCTTTCATAGTTGCCATCAAGCGCTCCAGCTATGGATCTTTCATGCGACGGAGCAAGGCCGTCGCGTCGTGCAGGTGTAAGGGCCGCGCTATCCGACAAGGGTCGGCAGACGGCTCACACAAAGGTGCGCAAGTATGGTGATCGGCAGGTGAAAAAAATGTGAGTCGGGGGCAGGAGCGCGTCTAAAAGCACGGAATCGTGAATTTTCAAGGAGCAGGAACATTACAGAATGTGTCTGGTCCGACGGAAGACGCCCGTTGAAAGACGTTGGGAGAAGTGTGAAGGGTAGGCAACAGGCGGGCAAGCCGGCAGATCGGGCTTGCCGCGAACGGTCGGGACAATCGGGATAGATCAGGCCTGCAGGGCGGTACCGGGTGCCATGAGCTGGGTGTGCTGCAGCATCAGGGTCAACTGGGCAACTTTCTTTTTCAACTGATCGCGTTCGGCCTTGAGCTGGCTCAATTCGTCGCGACGGACGGTAACGTACAGGGTCTGTGGAACGCTTGCCGGTAGTACTGTGCCCATTGCTCACCTCGCAAATGGCGGATTCAACGTCGTAAAGGTTCAAGCAATGACGCAATCGCTGACCGACGTGTCCGTGCTCTTACTTCTATCGGCGCGAATTCTGATTTCTTTTGAGCGAAAAAGGAACTTTTTTATTTTTTAAGGTCGCGAACGTTTCCTGATCGCGAAAAACGGCGTCATAGGGCAGGCTTGACGCTTGAACATGAAACTATTTTTACCGGGAAACCTTCGTTTGCCTCCCCGGACTAACCCTACATGCGGCACTGGGCTATAAAATGAGGCACCCCTGTTTACGAATTAAGGAGCACCTCTACATGCAACTCGGGATTGTTGGACTAGGCCGCATGGGCGGCAACATCGCACGTCGACTGATGCTCAATGGCCACTCGACTGTGGTCTATGATCGCGATGAGCAGTCTCGCACCGTGCTCGCCAACGAAGGTTCGACACCAGCCAATGACCTCCAGTCGCTGGTCGCCGCGCTTGAGAAACCGCGAGCCGTCTGGGTGATGTTGCCGGCTGGCGCTCCAACAGAAGACACGATCAATGTGCTGGCCGACCTGCTCGATAAAGATGACGTGATCATCGACGGCGGTAACACCTTTTACAAAGACGACGTGCGTCGTTCCATCGCGCTGAAGGAAAAAGGGCTGCACTACGTCGATGTCGGCACCTCTGGCGGCGTCTGGGGCCTGGAGCGCGGGTACTGCATGATGATCGGCGGCGAAACCGAGGTGGTTGATCGCCTGGATCCGCTGTTCAAAACCCTGGCGCCCGGCATCGGTAATATCCCGCGCACCCGGGACCGTGCCAAGGATGCCGATCCGCGCGCCGAACAAGGCTACATTCACGCAGGTCCGCCGGGCGCCGGCCACTTCGTGAAGATGATCCACAACGGCATCGAGTACGGAATGATGCAGGCCTTCGCCGAAGGCTTCGACATCCTCAAGACCAAGAACTCGGACAACCTGCCGGCTGAACAACGTTTCGATCTGAATCTGGGCGATATCGCCGAGGTGTGGCGTCGTGGCAGCGTGGTCTCTTCCTGGCTGCTGGACCTGACCGCCGATGCACTGGCAACCGACCCGCAGTTGAACGCGTACTCCGGCTCCGTGGCTGACAGTGGTGAAGGCCGCTGGACCATAGAAGCCGCCATGGAACAGGCAGTGCCGGTTCCTGTGCTGTCGACATCGCTGTTCGCCCGCTTCCGCTCCCGTCAACAAAGCACGTACGGTGACAAAATGCTGTCCGCCATGCGTTTCGGATTTGGTGGTCATAAGGAACCAAAATAATGGGTTTATCCCGCAGCAAGCAAAAGGCCCCGGTCGCTCCGGCGACCACGCTGTTCCTGTTCGGCGCCCACGGCGATCTGGTCAAACGGCTGTTGATGCCGGCGCTCTATAACCTGTTCCGTGATGGATTGGTTGACGAGAACCTGCACATCGTCGGCGTTGACCACAACACCGTCAGCGATGCCGATTTCGCCAGGAAGCTCGAGGATTTCATTCGTCAAGAGGCGGCCAACAAGGTCGCGCAGGGCGGAGAAGAGCCTCTGGATCCGGCGCTGTGGGGCAGCCTTGCCAAACGCATCACCTACATCACAGGCGATTTTCTCGACGATGGCACCTACTCGGACATCGACGCGAAGATTAAAAGCACCGGCACTCAAAATGCCGTGTTTTACCTGGCGACCGCGCCGCGTTTCTTCAGTGAAGTGACCAAACGGCTCGGCTCCTCGGGCCTGATGGTCGAGGGCGACGACTATTTCCGTCGCGTGGTGATCGAGAAGCCGTTCGGCCACGACCTGCCCAGTGCGGTCGCGCTGAACAACTGCTTGCTGAAAGTGATGAGCGAGAAGCAGATCTATCGGATCGACCACTACCTGGGCAAGGAAACGGTTCAGAACATTCTGGTCAGCCGGTTCTCCAACGGTCTGTTCGAGTCGTTCTGGAACAACCACTACATCGATCACGTGCAAATCACTGCGGCTGAAACCGTGGGTGTCGAAACCCGCGGCAGTTTCTATGAGACCACCGGGGCGCTGCGAGACATGGTGCCCAACCACCTGTTCCAGTTGCTGGCCATGGTAGCCATGGAGCCCCCGGCAGCGTTCGGCGCCGACGCCGTGCGGGGCGAGAAGGCGAAAGTGGTGGGGGCGATTAGACCCTGGTCGGAGATGGAGGCGTTGGCCAACTCGGTGCGCGGTCAGTACAGCGAGAGCACGATCGGCGACAAGAGCGTGCCTGGCTACCGTCAGGAAGATCGTGTGGACGCCGGCAGCAACACGGAAACCTACGTGGCGCTCAAGGTCATGATCGACAACTGGCGTTGGGTCGGCGTGCCGTTCTATTTGCGGACCGGCAAGCGCATGAGTGTGCGCGACACCGAGATTGCCATCTGCTTCAAGCCCGCGCCATATGCTCAGTTCCGGGACACCGACGTGGACCGGGTCGAGCCTAACTTCCTCAAGATCCAGATCCAGCCCGACGAAGGCATGTGGTTCGACCTGCAGGCCAAGAAGCCGGGGCCGACCCTCGACATGCAGACCATCGAGCTGGGTTTTGCCTACAAGGACTTCTTCGAGATGCAGCCGTCGACCGGGTATGAAACCCTGATTTACGACTGCCTGACGGGAGACCAGACCCTGTTCCAGCGGGCCGACAATATCGAAAACGGCTGGCGTGCGGTGCAACCGTTCATTGATGCCTGGGCCAAGGATCCGCACGTGGAGATGTACAACGCCGGTGAAGATGGTCCTGCAGGCGCCGATGAACTGTTGGCGCGTGACGGCCGCAGTTGGCAGCGACTCGGATGAGTGATTCCACGCAGCCCCTCATCCGTTTCCTGTTGTCCGACATCGATGGCACGCTACTGCGACCCGATCACAGCCTGAGTCAGGCCAACATCGACGCGGTGCGGAAGTTGCGCGAAGCCGGCATCCATTTCACGGTCGCCAGCAGCCGCCCACCGAGGGCCATGCGTCAGCAGATCGAGGCCTTGGGCATTGACCTGCCGACGGTGGCATTCAACGGCGCCAACATCATCAAACCTGACGGCAGCCTGCTCAAGGCTCACCGTATCGCTCCCCAAGCGGCCCGGACCAGCCTCGAGCTGTTCGCCACCGAGCGAGTGTCGGTGTGGGTGTTTGCCGACGATCAGTGGCTGTTGCTCGACCCGCAGGGGGATTACGTCGAGCATGAACGCAATACGCTGGGGTACGACTTCGTTCAGGTCGAGCATTTCGATGATTACATCGATCGCATCGACAAGATCGTCGCCGCCAGCAAGGATTTCGAGCTGCTGAAGCGGCTTGAAGTCCGGCTCAATCCTCTGATCGCGGACACGGCGCTCGCCGCCCGTTCGCAGTCCTACTATCTGGATGTCACTGCACTGAACGCCAATAAAGGCACGGCGCTGGAAACCTTGTCCGAGGAATTGGGCGTCGCGCTGGCGCACACGGCGGCGATTGGTGATGCCGGCAACGATGTGGCGATGTTCCTGCGCGCTGGCCTGTCGATTGCGATGGGGCAGGCAGAAGCGATGGTCAAGCGCCAGGCCGACTACGTCACCGGGAGCAATCTCGAGGACGGGCTGGCGACCGCTGTCGAGCGATACATCCTGCCGCGTTGACCCCAGGCCCTGAGGGCCGGCAGGAGTTGGGCACGCTGACTCCCGCCGGTTCGCCGGATGCTTCGCGACTGAGCCGTCTGAACGTCTGCTTTCCGTGCTCGATGGTCGGGTACACCAAGAGGGAATATCGCCCCATGGCTGTATTGATTGAAGATTACGCGCTGCTCGGCAATTGCCGAACCGCGGCGCTGGTGGCTCGCGACGGGTCGCTGGACTGGTTGTGCTTTCCGCGTTTCGACGCACCTGCCTGCTTTGCAGCCCTGCTGGGCGACAGCGACAACGGTCGCTGGAAAATCGCGCCCTCTGAGTCTGGGTGCCAGTCTCGGCGCAGCTACCGCCACGGCACGCTGATTCTTGAAACCCTGTTCACCACGAGCACCGGTCAGGCGATGCTGATCGAGTTCATGCCGATGGAGACGGACAGCAGCGTTGTCCGTATGGTCGTGGGGGTGGAGGGAATCGTCGAGTTCACAATGGACCTGGCGATCCGCTTTGATTATGGCAGTACGGTGCCGTGGGTCGAAAAGCGCGACCCTCACACCATGACGGCGGTGGCCGGTCCCGAGATGCTGGTGCTACGTACGCCCGCCGAGCTGCATCCTCTGGATCACCACACGGCAAGCCGGTTCACGGTAAAAGCGGGTCAGCGCCTTGGTTTTGCGCTGGCATGGCAAGCCTCTCATGAGCCGGTTCGGGAATCGTTCGACGTTGAGCAGGCGTTGAAGCAAACCGAAACGTTCTGGCGAGCGTTTTCGGATCGCTGCCCCGATGTCGGCCCCTGGACCGATCAGGTCAAGCGCTCGCTGATCACGCTCAAGGCCATGACCTACGCACCCACCGGCGGTATCGTCGCGGCGGTGACCACCTCGTTGCCAGAGCAAGTGGGCGGCGAGCGCAACTGGGATTACCGGTTCTGCTGGTTACGCGACGCGACCATGACGCTGTTGGCCTTCATGAACCTGGGCTACTACGAGGAGGCGACGGCGTGGCGCAACTGGCTGCTGCGGTCCGTGGCAGGGAATCCCGAGCAGATCCAGATCATGTACGGTCTGGGTGGCGAGCGACGTCTGCCCGAGTATCAACTGCCGTGGTTGAGTGGCTATGAGGGTTCGCGCCCGGTGCGGATCGGCAACGGGGCGGCCACGCAGATGCAGCTGGACGTGTACGGGGAAGTGGCGGATGCCATGACGCAGGCGCTGAAAAGTGGTCTACCGCGTCTGCCGCGCAGCACGGAGATCCAGAAAGTGATCATGCCGTTCCTGGAGAGCGTCTGGCGGCTGCCGGATGCGGGCATCTGGGAAATTCGCTCCGAGCCGCGGCACTTTACCCATTCCAAGGTCATGGCGTGGGTGTCGTTCGACCGCAATGCAGGTGTGCTGGCGCAGAGCGATAATCCGCAAGACCGTGAGCGAGGCCGGCACTACCGGAAGGTCGCCGACGAGATCCACGCCGATGTCTGTCGCAACGGGTTTGATGCGCAACTGGGCAGCTTCGTGCAGACCTATGGCGGCAAGGAACTGGATGCGAGTCTGCTGCAGATTGCGCTGACCGGTTTTCTGCCAGTGGACGATCCGCGGGTCAGCGGCACTGTGGCGCAAATCGAGCGGTCATTGATGCACGACGGCCTGCTGCTGCGCTATGACAGCGAGCGCAGCACCGATGGCCTGTCGGGCAGTGAAGGCACTTTCCTGGTCTGTTCGTTCTGGCTGGCGGATGTGTATGTGCTGCAGGGGCGCGAGCAGGAGGCCAGCGATCTGTTCGATCGTCTGTGCGGCTTATGCAACGACGTCGGCCTGCTGGCCGAACAGTACGATCCGCGCGACGGCCGCATGCTGGGCAATTTTCCGCAAGCGTTCAGTCATATCGGGATCATCAATACGGCGCTCAACCTGCATCGTGTGGTGTGCCCGGTCAAGACGCGGGCGACGGTAGACGTCGTCGCCCCCTGACGCTGCCTGACGCGACGCCAGGGCGGCAGGTGCGACGAGCTGATGGCGTTTAGCGCGCCTTGCGGAAGGTGAAATTGATCCGCTGTTCACCGAGCTGTGGGTGCTCGGCCTGTTTGACGGGCATCACGCCATGAAACCTCAGCCGGTCTTCGCCGCCCCAGACCACCACGTCGCCATGAAACAGCGGCACGCGTTGGGTGGCATCGCTGCGCAGGTGCCCACCAAACAGGAACATGGCCGGGATGCCGAGCGAAATCGACACCACCGGCCATTCATAGCCCTGTTCATCCTTGTCCTGATGCAGCGACATCTTTGCGCCCGGAATGTAGCGGTTGATCAGGCAGGCATCCGGGACAAAGCCGGCGAAGCCCGCAGCATCGGCGGCCGAGCGCGCCAGCTCCATGAACACCTCAGGCATCTCGGGCCAGGGTTTTCCCGTCTGCGGATCAATGCGGGTGTACTTGTAGCCGCTGCGATCGGTGGTCCAGCCGAACTGCCCGCAACTGCTTAGCGCCACAGACATCGTGTGGCCCCCGGGTGTGACCATGTTGCGAAAGGGGGCGCGGGTGAGCACTGACGCAAGGGAGAGCAGCACGCGATCGATGAACGGCAGGGCGAAGCCGCGAAGCACAAAGGACCGAGGGCCGATGTTTTCGCAGGCCAACGGTTGCGGTGTGTCGTCGTCAAACAGATCGAGCGTAGCGGGGGTGGTGCCTTTGCGGTGCATCATCGCGGCGTTACCGGTTATAGGGGTGTCAGAGTGCCTTGCTGACTTTGACATCGCTGATCACATCGTTGCTGCCACTGTGCATTTTTTGCAGTGCAGCCAGGGCTTCTTCCGAGGAGGGCGATTTCAGGAGTGCAAACTCGAAGCGACGTTCACCGTTGAGTTTGTAGCTGATGGCATATTTGACGACAGGGGCAGTTGCGGTCACGTTGTGTTCCTTGAGAGCGGGATAAGGATGGCGCAGCAACAAAGCTTTCACGCCTGGCGGTGTTTAATGAGCGACTGGTCAGCGCAGGCGCGATGATGTTCGGCGCACGATTTTGATCGAGTGGGTGAACGTCGTTTTTCGACCGCCATGGGTGTCCATTTTGCGCCCGGCGGTGTCGATGGTGATGTTCCAGAAGCCGGTGCTCGGCACTGCGATCTTGGCCGGGAAGCGATCGAATGCGCCACCGTGATAAGTATGGCGTCCGCCGTTTTTGAAACTGCGGAAATTCGCGTCGCTCATCAGGCGGATGTTGCAGAGCTGGGAGCATTCGATGACGACCACGTCGTCCTCGTTAAGATGCTCGCGCTGGTGTACGAATTTCATGGGTGTCTCCGTGGGCAGGGCATTCTTGAAAACCCGAAACGATAGCACGGTGCATGCGGGCGTTGTCCGCACCCGCAGTGTCATGAGCGGATTTGCCGCTAAAAAAATGACGAGAGCACGGACTTTATCGAATGCCCGCTTGTCGTAGCACCTTTACTGGAGGGATTGTATGAAACTGGCTGTTGTTGTTCTGGCCCTGGCGATGACCGGCTGTGCCTCTGTCACCGAGATTGAGCACACGCCGCCCACCATGAGTGTGATGTCGGGCAAGAACCCTCAGGAATACACCGAATGTTTCATCGCGAGGATCGGTGACAGCCGAAAGCCTCCGCAGATCGAGGCCCATCATGAGGGCATGCGCATCATCGTTCCACAGAAGTTCACCAGCGATACGCCGACCGCGATCGTGGATGTCGAGAAGCGATCGGGGGGCAGTTCAATCAAACTGTTCGAAAGCGGTGGCAACAATCCGCTGCGACCCAAAGATATTCAGCACGCAGTGACTGCCTGCATTTCAGGAGAGTGATACCCCGCTGACTGACTGCCCTGAGAACGTGGACTATTTGCACACCACCAGGACATTACGCGTCTTGTAGTTGCCGACATCGGCACCCAGCGTCCGGTCGGCATCCTTGGGTTGCGGCGTACCGTTGGTGCTGATGATGTTGTAGCCAGTGCCGGCGCACGAGGCATCCGCTTTTTCGTAGCAGGCGGCCCAGGACATGGCTTCGCCGGAGCAGTCGATGCTCAGGGCCTGTTTGCCGTCTTTCAGGTAGGTGTCTTGCGCAGTTGCGCAGCCGGTCAGGCCCAGTACAACAATGATGGACAGGTTCTTGATCATTTCTAATGCTTCGCGATGAGAGCCGGTTTAATGGAAGGCTTTTGTAAGACTGACGGGCTGTGCCATCGTTCCGGCATCATCCAGAATATTTCACGTTTAGACGCCGCTCAGACGCATTTGTAAGGCCTGAGCGGCGGATCAGCGAAGAAATTATCGGTCGCTGCGGCGACGGGGAGCAGGCGTGTCCTCGAACACGGCGGCGACTTCAACAGCGCTGCGCTCGCTGTCGAACGGGCCGGCGACCGCTTCCTGGTCGTGGCCGACAAGCCACCATTTGCCGTCTTGCAGTTTTTGTATCTGGTACCCGTTTACCGTTTTGACTTCAGGCATCGACCTATCTCGATCAGTGATTCAGGCCGCCATGATACGGTGCAACGACATTATTTTCCTACGCAAACCAATGAAGCGGGCTACGCTTGCTCCTGTCATCAGGTGGCGGTTGTGAAGAGATGGACGGCTTCATACGCGTGACGCGACGGATCTTTAACGAACTTTCAACCCTAAAACGTTTGCGAGCAGCCTCTGGCCGTTTGTTGATGATCGGTGGTCGTAATATCTGAACGGGTGCGGAACTATCTGCGCATCCATTCCTCTACCATGGCAGCGAACGGCCAGTGGCGAGGCATTGTAAGGTGACCGCCGCCTGATTAGACTGCGCCGCAACACCCCCAGCCCCATCAAGGACTTATATGATCAAGAAATGCTTGTTCCCTGCAGCCGGTTACGGCACTCGCTTTTTGCCAGCGACCAAAGCCATGCCTAAAGAGATGCTGGCAGTTGTCAACAAGCCACTGATCCAGTACGGCGTGGAAGAAGCACTTGCTGCGGGTTTGAATGAAATCTCCATCGTCACCGGTCGCGGCAAGCGCGCACTGGAAGACCATTTCGACATCAGCTACGAGCTGGAACACCAGATCAAAGGCACTGATAAAGAAAAGTACCTGGTCGGTATCCGCCGCCTGATCGACGAGTGCAGCTTCTCTTATACCCGTCAGACCGAAATGAAAGGCCTGGGCCACGCAATCCTTAGCGGCCGCCCGTTGATCGGTAACGAGCCGTTCGCCGTGGTGTTGGCGGATGACCTGTGCGTGAACCTGGATGGCGAAGGCGTTCTGGCCCAGATGGTCAAGCTGCACCAGCAATACAAGTGCTCGATCGTGGCCATCCAGGAAGTCGACCCGAACGAAACCAACAAGTACGGTGTGATCGCCGGTGAGGAAATCAAGCCGGGCCTGTTCCGCGTCACCGACATGGTCGAGAAGCCAGCGCCGGATGTCGCGCCGTCGAACCTGGCGATCATTGGTCGCTACATCCTGACCCCGGACATTTTCGAAAAAATCGAAAACACCGAGCCGGGCAAGGGCGGCGAAATCCAGATCACCGACGCGTTGATGAAGCAGGCGGCCGAAGGCAACGTGCTGGCGTATAAATTCAAAGGCCAGCGTTTCGACTGTGGCGGCGCTGAAGGCTATGTGGAAGCGACCAACTTCTGCTTCGAGCACTTTTACAAAACCGGCAAATCCACTCAGTGATCTGGCTGTGTCGGTGAATTGATCGCCAGCTGTACCGCAAACAAGGCCACCTTCGGGTGGCTTTGTCGTTTCTGTCCTACAGACCTTGCCGAGCGCGCTGGAGCGGTTATGCTAGCCCTCCTGCCAAGGAGAAAGAAATGAGCTACGACTTCGACCTATTTGTGATCGGCGCCGGTTCCGGGGGTGTTCGCGCTGCGCGTTTTTCCGCAGGGTTTGGTGCCCGCGTGGCGGTTGCCGAAAGCCGTTATCTGGGCGGCACATGTGTCAACGTCGGTTGTGTGCCGAAGAAGTTACTGGTGTACGGTGCGCATTTCTCCGAAGACTTCGAACAAGCCAAAGGCTTTGGCTGGACCAGCGGTGAGGCCGAGTTCGATTGGCCCACCCTGATCGCCAACAAGAATCATGAAATCCATCGCCTCAACGGTGTGTACCGCAACCTGCTGGCCAACAGCGGCGTGACCCTGATGGAAGGGCATGCAACGTTGCGCGGCCCGCATGAAGTCGAAATCAACGGCCAGGTGCACACGGCCGAACACATCATGATCGCCACGGGTGGCTGGCCGCAGACGCCGGATATCCCGGGCCGCGAACACGCCATCACCTCCAACGAAGTGTTCTTTCTCGAGCAGATGCCCAAGCGTGTCGTGATCGTGGGCGGGGGTTACATTGCCGTTGAATTCGCGTCGATCTTCAATGGCCTCGGCGCAGACGTCTCGCTGATGTATCGCGGCGAATTATTCTTGCGTGGTTTCGATGGCGGCGTGCGTACTCACCTGCACGAAGAGCTGACCAAGCGCGGCATGGACATTCGCTTCAAGACCGAAATCGAAGCGATCGAGAAGCTCGCGGACGGCACGTTGCAGCTGTCGCTCAATGACGGCAGCAGTGTTAATACCGATTGCGTTTTCTATGCCACCGGACGCCGTCCTATGCTGGACAACCTGGGCATGGAAAGCGTCAACGTCGAGCTCGACGACAAAGGCTTCGTCAAGGTCGATGAGCATTATCAGACCACCGAGCCGTCGATCATCGCGGTGGGCGACGTTATAGGCAGGGTTCAGTTGACACCGGTCGCGCTCGCCGAGGGCATGGCCGTCGCTCGTCGTCTGTTCAAGCCCGAACAATACCGCGCCGTGGATTACCAGCACATTCCTACCGCAGTGTTCAGCCTGCCGAATATCGGCACCGTCGGGCTTACGGAGGAAGAGGCCCGACAGGCGGGTTACGACGTGCAGATATTCGAAAGTCGCTTCCGGCCAATGAAGCTTTCACTGACAAGCAATCAGGAGCGCACCCTGATGAAGCTGGTGGTCGATGCCAAAACCGATCGCGTGCTGGGTTGCCATATGGTCGGCCCGGATGCAGGTGAAATCATCCAGAGCCTGGCGATTGCGCTCAAGGCCGGGGCGACCAAGCAGATTTTCGACGACACGATCGGCGTGCATCCAACCGCAGCCGAAGAGTTCGTGACCATGCGTACGGCGACACGCTGACGCCGGGTGTCACGGTTCTGATGTGGCCCGGCCTCATGGATGAGGATCGGGAGGGCAATTGTTTTTGAAGGAAGGACCCACTTTTTGACCAGCAAGAGTTTTTCGGCATCCATGCCTTTGAATCCCTCTGCGCCTGACGACCACCCGATCGATCAGCAGTCGCCCGCTGTCGAACAAGCGTTGCACGAAAGTGAGCGGCAGTTCCGTACGCTCGCGGACAATATGAGTCAGTTGGCCTGGATAGCTGATCCGGCCGGTCGGATTTACTGGTACAACGCGCGTTGGTACAGCTACACGGGCACGTCGCATGAGGCGATGATGGCCCTGGGGTGGCGATCACTTCATCATCCTGATCATCTGGAGCGCGTGGATGCCCGCATGCGCCACTGCTTTGCCACCGGATCGATCTGGGAAGACACATTCCCCCTGCGTGGCAAAGACGGGCTGTACCGCTGGTTCCTGTGCCGGGCACTGCCCATTCGGGAGGAGCAAGGCAACATCACCTATTGGTTGGGCACGAGCACCGACATCACGGCGCAGGTCAGGGCCGAGGATGCCCTGCGTGAGCTCAATGAGAGTCTGGAGCGGCGCGTTGCGGAGCGCACGCGTGAGTTGGCGGAGATCAATGAGCGCCTGCAGATCGAGATCACCGAGCGCGCTCAGGCTGAAGAGGCATTGCGCCACGCGCAGAAGATGGACGCGATCGGGCAATTGACGGGGGGCATTGCCCATGACTTCAACAATATGCTCACCGGCGTGCTGGGCGCACTGGACCTGATCCAGCGTCGCGTCGCCGCCGGGCGTGTGTCGGAAATTGACCGCTACATCGAGGCAGCGATGAGCTCCGCTAACCGGGCGGCCTCACTGACCCATCGGTTGCTCGCATTTGCCCGGCGTCAGTCGCTGAACACGTCGGCGGTGGACATCAACCGCATGGTTGGCTCGATGGAGGAGTTGTTGCGGCGGACGATTGGCGAAAGCATCGAGCTGGAAATCGACCTCAACAGTACGCTGCGATTGACCCACACCGATGAACACCAGCTCGAAAATGCGCTGCTGAATCTGGTGATCAATGCGCGTGACGCGATGCCTGATGGCGGCCGCTTGCTGATCCAGACCGAAGTGGTTCACGTTGCCGTCCTGAACGATTCGCTAGCGCCAGGCGATTATGTGCGGCTGAGCGTCCAGGATACCGGCACCGGAATGTCCAGCGATGTGATCGCTCGAGCCTTTGACCCGTTCTTCACCACCAAGCCGATCGGTCAGGGCACAGGGCTCGGGTTGTCGATGGTGTACGGTTTTATCAACCAGACGGGCGGTCAGGTGCAGATCGACAGCGTTGAAGGGCAGGGCACGCGCATTGATCTGTATTTGCCGTGCCACTTCGAATCGAACGAGCGACAGGCGCCGACACGTGAAGAGTCGGCTACGCCGCGAGCCAGTCAGGGCGAGCGTGTGTTGGTAGTCGAGGACGAGCCGGATGTGCGGATGTTGGTGGTCGACGTGCTGCGCGAGCTTGGCTACTCAGTCGAGGTGGCGTCGGACGGCGCAGCGGCGTTGCCGATCCTGCTGGGCGCCGGGCGTATCGATCTGCTCGTCACCGATGTCGGGCTGCCGGGCATGAATGGGCGACAGCTCGCGGAAATCGCCCGTCAGCATCGGCCTGGACTGCACGTGCTGTTCATGACCGGATACGCACGCAATGCCCAGGTGCGAGGCGACTTTCTCGAAAGTGGCATGGACATGCTGACCAAACCCTTCAGCATCGACGAACTGGCGCAACGTGTGCGCGGGTTGATCGAGTCATCGTCGGATGGGGCCTAGCCTTCGCTGGGAGACTGTCCGGTGGCCTTTGCCGTTCGCAGGTTTTCCAGCGCTACTTCAGTCTTGATCAGGATGAGTTCCAGCACCCGGTTCTGTTGATCGCGTTCGGTCAGTCGTTCCTGGATTTTCTCGCTTTCCTTGACTGCGGTGTCCAGCCGTTCCTGGAGCAGCGCGCACTGGGTGTGCGATTGCAGATGCTGCGCTTCCAACGAGCGAATCTGCTCATCCTTTTCCCGCAGGCGTGACTCCACGTCCCTGGCGGCTTGGACCAGGCGCGTGTTCTCTTTTTGTTCCTTCTGCAGCTCCTTTTGTGTGCTGAGCAATGTGGCCGTCTGAGTACCCAGCTTTGTGGTTTGCAGGGCGTGGCGTTCGATCAGATCCGCCAACTGGCGCTGAGTCTGCTGCAGGGTGTCTTGCAGCACTTTCTTCTCGGCATCCAGCCTGGCTTGCGCTTCGTCGATATGCCCCTGCGCCTGTTCACGCAGGCGGCCAGCGAGTCGACTGACAAGGTTCATCAGCTCGTCGTCGATGTGAGCGGATGAAGCTTCGCCATCCGCCACGTCCAGTTCGCGCATCAAGCGGTGTATGGTGGTCTTTGAGCCCGTATTGCCCATCTCGATACGTACCGCATCGATACTAGGGTTCTCTCCGCGGGCGATCAATGCCAACCGTGCGGCCTGGACCTCTGCCTTGCTTATACCGCTGCGCGCCATGCCTTCTCCTGTCAAACCGTACCGCGTTACGTAAAGAGTGTTACATACCATCGAGACAGGGCATTGTGCGGGATTTGCCGCCGAATGTCTTCGCGACTTGAACAGATCCGGAAGAACTCGCTAGGCTGTGAGCGCATTTAAACAGGTGGGGGCTCAGGCTATTCGTCATGGCAGGGCGTGAGGCACGAACAGGTGTCACGGGTTTCTTCTATTTATAGAGTGGCTCTATAGCGAAAACCAATCGCCAGCATGAGGTTTGCCAATGAGCCATCGCCGACGAATGTGAGTAAGATCCTCCCCATCGATTTGACACACCGAATCTTTCAACCCTAAGGAGATCCACCCGATGCCTATCATTAACAGCCAAGTAAAACCGTTCAAAGCCACCGCTTTCAAAAACGGCTCTTTCGTTGACGTTTCGGATGCTGACCTGAAAGGCAAATGGTCTGTGGTGTTCTTCTACCCAGCCGACTTCACCTTCGTCTGCCCAACTGAACTGGAAGACCTGGCTGACAACTACGATGCGTTCCAGAAACTGGGCGTGGAAATCTACTCTGTTTCGACTGACACCCACTTCGCTCACGCTGCCTGGCACAACACCTCGCCAGCGATCGGCAAAATCCAGTACACCATGATCGGTGACCCAACCCTGACCATCTCCCGCAACTTCGACGTTCTGATCGAAGAAGCCGGTCTGGCCGACCGTGGCACCTTCGTGATCAACCCTGAAGGTCAGATCAAAATCGTTGAGCTGAACGACGGCGGTGTAGGCCGTGACGCTTCCGAGCTGCTGCGCAAAATCAAGGCTGCTCAGTACGTCGCTGCTCACCCGGGCGAAGTCTGCCCAGCCAAGTGGAAGGAAGGCGAAGCGACGCTGGCTCCATCGCTGGACCTGGTCGGCAAGATCTAAGTCCCCATGATGTTGATGGCCGGACCGGGAGCGATGAGCTCTAGCACGTAAACCGCATCGCCCCCAAAAAACGCCCGGGCGGTCATCGCCTGGGCGTTTTTATTTCCAGATTGTGAATTTTGAAGAAAAGGAAGCCGAATCATGTTGGACGCCAATCTTAAAGCTCAGTTGAAATCGTACCTGGAGCGGATTACTCGCCCGATCGAGATCGTCGCGTCCCTTGATGACGGCGCGAAATCCCAGGAAATGCTGGCACTGCTCAATGACATCGTCAGCAGTTCCAGTCAAATGACCCTGAACACCGATGGCAACGACGCACGCACGCCGTCTTTCGCCCTGAACAGCCCGGGCCAGGACATCAAGCTGCGTTTTGCCGGTTTGCCCATGGGCCATGAATTCACCTCACTGGTCCTGGCATTGCTGCAGGTCGGCGGTTACCCGTCGAAGTCCAGCGAGGACACCCTCGAACAGGCGCGTTCCCTGACCGGTGAGTTCAAGTTTGAAACCTATTTCTCGCTGACCTGCCAGAACTGCCCTGATGTGGTTCAGGCGCTGAACCTGCTGGCCGTGCTGAACCCGAATGTGCAACACGTCGCCATCGAGGGCAGCCTGTTCCAGCAGGAAGTGACTGACCGTCAGATCATGTCGGTACCCAGCATCTACCTGAACGGCGAGCTGTTCGGCCAGGGTCGTATGAACCTGGAAGAGATTCTGGCGAAGATCGACACCAGTGCCGGTGACCGTCAGGCCGAGAAACTCAACGCCAAAGAAGCGTTCGATGTGCTGGTCGTCGGCGGTGGCCCGGCCGGTTCCGCTGCGGCGATCTACGCTGCGCGTAAAGGGATTCGTACCGGTGTCGCGGCTGAGCGCTTTGGCGGTCAGGTGCTGGACACCATGGCGATCGAGAACTTCATTTCGGTGCAACACACAGAAGGCCCGAAACTCGCTGTCGCCCTTGAAGAGCACGTCAAGGAATATGAAGTTGACATCATGAACCTGCAGCGCGGCGCTCAGTTGATCCCGGGCAAGGACGGGGAGCTGCATCAGGTCAAATTCGCCAGCGGTGGCGTGCTCAAGGGCAAGACCGTGATTCTGGCGACCGGTGCCCGCTGGCGCGAAATGAACGTGCCCGGTGAACAGCAATACCGCAACAAGGGTGTCGCTTACTGCCCACACTGTGACGGCCCGCTGTTCAAAGGCAAGCGTGTGGCTGTCATTGGCGGCGGTAATTCGGGCGTCGAAGCGGCGATCGATCTGGCCGGCATCGTGTCGCATGTGACCCTGCTCGAGTTCGACAGCTCGCTGCGTGCCGACGCCGTGCTGCAACGCAAATTGAACAGTCTGCCGAACGTCACCGTGCTGACCAGTGCATTGACCACCGAAGTGACGGGTGACGGCCAGAAGGTCAATGGCCTGCGCTACAAGAACCGCACCACCGGCGAAGAACTCAACATCGAGCTGGAGGGTATTTTCGTGCAGATCGGTCTGCTGCCGAACACGGAGTGGCTCAAGGGCACCATCGAGTTGTCGCCACGCGGTGAGATCGTCGTCGATCAACGCGGTGAGACGTCGATCCCAGGCATCTTCGCGGCCGGTGACGTGACGACGGTGCCGTACAAGCAGATCGTGATCGCGGTGGGCGAGGGTGCCAAGGCTTCGCTGAGTGCATTCGACCACCTGATCCGCACCAGCGCACCGGCTTGATATCTGCCTGAGTCAGCCGAAACAAAAAAACCTCATGAGCGATCATGAGGTTTTTTTTCTGCTGTCGTAAGCATCTGTAGGCGTGAGCTTGTTCGCGATTGCGGTGTGTCTGTTCAAGCAGGGCTGACTGATCCGACGCCATCGCGGGCAAGCGCGCTCCTAAAGACAGCGTTATGCGGGTGTCAAACCGGAGTTGGCTGGATGATCTCGACCCAGTAGCCATCCGGGTCCTTGATGAAGGCCAGGCTCTTCATACGGCCGTCGGTCAGACGCTTCTGAAAGTCGACACCCAGCGCTTCAAAACGCGCGCAGGCAGCATGCACGTCCGGCACGGAAACGCAGATATGGCCGAAACCACGCGGATCGGTATTGCCGTTGTGGTAGGAAAACTCGGCATCTTTTTCGGTGCCGTGGTTGTGAGTCAGCTCCAGAACGCCAGGGATACCTTTCATCCAGACATTTCGCGCTGCGTCGTCAGCCGGAATCTGCGCCTTGTCGACCAGGGCCAGGAAGTAGAGGCTGAATTCAGCTTCGGGAAAGTCACGCTTTTCCACCAGGCTGAACCCCAGGACGCGGGTGTAGAAATCCAGCGAGGCAGTGATGTCTTTGACGCGCAACATGGTGTGGTTGAACACGAATTGCGCGGTGGCTGCGTCAGGTTGGGCAGTGACGCCAGGGAAAGTGTTCAGTTCGTGCAGGCTCATCGGTGACTCCAGGGTGGTCCTGTAAATGTTGCCTCATGATACGGGACGCGGCGCTTGAGCCAAAACCCAATGTGCAGAGGGCGACGCCGGGGTCTTGTGACTGCGGCGTGTCTGGCTCACACTTTCCGGCTCGACGTTCAGGTATTGGTCATGTTCTTCACGTTACGCACGTTCATCCTCGCGGGGCTGTGTCTGCCTATGAGTCTCAACCTCGCAGAGGCGGCGGACGCCATGATCCTCTGGCCGAGTGACTGGGAAGTGGAAGTCTTGCCTCAGACGCCTTCGACGCCTGACCATCCCTCCGTGCAAATCCGTCAGCGCGCCGTCAAGAAGGATCAGAACGGTGACCCGGCTATGGTGGTGGAGCTGACTCAGACCCGACTGCAACCTGGTCATGACGTCAACGTGCAGGGCGTGCTGCTGGAAATGCGCAAGGCGGTGCAGGTCAATTTCGTGCACAGCGGGTTTCAGAGTGTCTGCACCCGGATGAAAGACAGCACGCTGAGCGAAGTTCCCGCCATGGAAACGACCTGCACGATCACCCAGAACGGCGCCCATGTCATGACACAGACCCTTGTGGCCGCAGCCAACAAGGAGATGGCTTGGTCGTTGTCATACGCGGGGTCGGCGCTAGGCTATGCCGCCAACAAGGAGGAAGTCTTGCGGATCCGGGACAGCCTGCGTCTGAGCGACACGCCCTGAGCCTAAATCCGTCACCGCCCGATCACAGGCATCAAATCACAGGCATAAAGAAGCCCGCCGAAGCGGGCATGGGGTGCTAATCCTTTAGCTGTGTTCATCGTGTAGAACCGGGTGTGAAAAAAATGTGAAGATTTGCGCCCTTCGACGGATGGTGAGATGAGCGTCTCCTTCATTATCGGGAATGCTGGGAGGAGGGGTGTTATTTTGGCCCCTGAAATCAGTGTGGCTGATAACACGCATTCATTACTCTTTTTATTGCGCGTAACGCGGTGATGAATATCAGCGTGTCGAACGATGACTGGATTGAGTTCAAAGGTGTTATACGAAGTTGAACTGTCGTTCGGGAGGGAATCATTGTTCCGCTGCCCGATTGACCGGCTGTCAATAATCTGTCTGGTTAACTGCGCTTATAAAAAAGCCCCGAAGAACGGGGCATTTTTTATAACGCTTCGGGCGTGCAACCACGAAGATCAGCCACGCAACCAGGAATCGACAGTTTCGGCGCCGTACTGCTCTTTCCACGCCTTCAGGCCACGGTGATTTCCACCCTTGGTTTCGATCAGTTCACCGGTGTGCGGGTTCTGGTAAACCTTGACCACGCGGGCGCGACGGCGTTTCGGGCCAGCCGGCGCGGCGGTGACAGTCGACGGGGTCGGATCGAGGATGGCAATGATGTCACGCAGACTCTTGTCATACGTGCTCATCAAGGCCTGGAGCTTCTGCTCGAACTCGATCTCTTTTTTCAACCCGGCGTCATTCTTCAGGCTCTCCAACTGAGCCAATTGTTCCTGAAGGGCTTTTTCTGCTGCGCGAAACTCGGCAAGTCTGGACAAATATAGTACTCCGGCGATAAGTGGCTGTTGTCAGCCCAACGCAAGCTACATGGACGCACGTCAGGGTCCTGTGCTCATTTTGTCACTACCCCGATGCCTTGACAGATCAACACTTGAAGACACTAACGTTGCGCTGTCAGCGTCACGTCCGTGGCGGGGGTAGTTGTGATGCGCGACGGGCAAATAATGCACGTTTTTTTCGAGTTGTAAAATAGGGGAGGTGCATTTGTTATATGAAATATGAGGGCGAGATAAACCGGTCTGACAAAAACTGACATCATCGGTGTAAAGCCTTGTAAGTAATTTCTCAAACTAGGCCAATACCGGCAACTATCGGATATGCACGCAGTGCCGCCAGTCTTGCGTTCTACAGGCCCTGTTGTAAGGCGGGGTCATCGGGGTTCAACTGCTCAAGCTCTGCCAGGAGTACCTGAACTTTCTGCAACTGACCGTTTTCCTGCCAGTAACGGATAAGCAGCGTCCGGGCGCGCCGATTGGCCGGTTGCCGTTGCAGAATGTCTTCAAGCTGCCGCTGTGCCGCCTCCAGTTGATGAAGGTCATGAAGGGCAACTGCCAGATCGTATCGGTAAACGGTGTTTTCGGGTTCCAGTTCCACCGCCTTGGCCATGGCCAGCAATGCATATTCATTTTGCTGATGCCGCAACAGCCATTTGCCGAGTGCATATTGCAGCCTGGCGGACTGCGGGTGCTTCTCGAGGAGCTCGGCCAGCTGTTGGCGCGAACGATCAGTCTGGCCTTGCTGGTCAAGCAGTTGAACTTGAGCCAGTGCTGCCTGAAGGTTGTGAGGTTCCAGTTTCAAGGCCAGGTCCAGCGCGTCGAACGCCTTTTGAATGGCGCCGGTATTCACGAACAGTTTCGCCAGCTCCACCTGGCTTTGACCGCTGGGTGGCTGAGAAGCCAGCGTGCTCCGGTACTGCTCGGCAGCGTCTTGAACACTACCGTAATACAACCCCAGGTCATCAGGTGTCAGGCCGAGCAGTGCGCGGACGGCGCAGAAACGTACCCCCTGATCGGGGTCGTCCAGTAACGGACCGATCAGGACACTGCGCTGAGCGTCGGGGACCATGGCAGACACGGTTTCTATGGCGGCTTGCTGGACAAGAGGGGCTGGGCGTTTGAGGTCGCCGTCGAGAATTTTCAGGGCCTGGGCGCTGGGGTAATTGACCAGTTCCGCGAGCAGACCGGCGCGGCGAATGTCCGACAGGTCGGTTCTGCTCAGTTGCTGATAAAGCACCCTCGCAGCACCCGGTTTACCGTTGTGGGCTTGTTCCAGGGCTTCGGCATAACTGTGATTGACCACCGGCGCAGGTGGCGGTGAGTGCCAGCCATGGACCAGCAGGCCCACGGCGATGAGTAGCGCCACTGCACCCAGTGCGATCACGGTCTGCCAGCGGCGGCGAGAGTTCAAGTGAGCCGGGGAGTGCGGCGAAGACGGGTTAGGCATACCGGTTTCCGTTTCTGCGTGAGCAGCAGCTTCGGGGAGAGAGGGGCGAGTGTCAAACGGCAATAACCCCCTGAAAACGAAAAAGCCCCGAACCTTGTGAGCCCGGGGCCATGAGGGGCGATGGGTGAGCCGCCCCTCTGACGTTTCAACGCGTCAGGCGTTTGGCTGCCAGCCGCCACCCAGCGCTTTGTAGATCGCGACAATGCCGCGATACAGGTCGATTTCGGCCTGCGCCTGGCTGTCCTCAGCTGCCAGACGTTCACGTTCGGCATCCAGCAGGACCAGGAAGTCAGCAGTACCCTCCTTGTATTGAATGCTCGCCAGATTCGCCGCCGAGCGACTTGCCTCGCTCTGACGCACCAGCGACACCAGACGTTGTTGACGCTTGTCGTAATCGCTGAAGGCGTTCTCGGTTTCCTCCAGCGCGAGCAATACCTGCTGTTCGTAGTTGGCCAGGGCGCCTTCTGCATCGGCGTTGGCACCACGGATCCGCGCCCTCACGCTGCCCAGGTCGAACGCCGCCCAGGTAATGCTCGGGCCAAGGCCCCAGGCTTGCGCCGCGCCGGATCCAAGCTGCGACCCACGGCTGGCTGTGAAACCCAGAAAGCCGCTGAGGCTGACGCGCGGAAACAGGTCGGCGGTCTGCACGCCAATGCGCGCCGTCTGAGCGGCCAGTTGCCGTTCGGCGCTGCGCACGTCAGGGCGGTTTTCCAGCAGTTTCGTCGGATCGCCGATCGGCAAGGCCTTGGAGATCGCAGGCAGCTTGGCGGGTGCCAGGCTGACGGTCATGGCGTCCGGACGCTCGCCCAGCAGGGTCGCGATACGGTTACGTTCGCGTACCTGTTCGGCCTGCAACTGAGGAATGGTCGCCTCGACAGCGGCTAGGCGCGCGTCGGCACGGACCACATCGATTTCGTTGCCGACCCCTTCGTCACGCAATTGCACGGTCACGTTGCGCGATTCCTGTTGGTTCTTCAGGTTGTCGCGGGCGATGTGTTCGCGAAGCTGCGCGCCACGCAGTTGCCCGTAGGCATCGACCAGTTCGGCGATCATCGTCACCTGCAACTGGTACAGGTTGGCCTCGGCCACTTGTTGATCGGCTTCGCTGGCCTCCAGTTCGCGCTGGATGCGACCGAACAGGTCGATTTCCCACGCCATGTCCAGGCCCAGGTCATAGCGTTCCTGATTGACCCGGTGTTCGGTTTCACCCGGCACCTGCGCGCGGCCGATCTGGCTGCTGGCACGGCTGGTGACCACCGGCATGGCATCGTTGCTGATGTCATCGCGGATGGCGCGTGCTGCTTTCAATCGGGCAAACGCCACACGCAATTCACGGTTGCCTTGCAAGGATTGTGCGACCAACTGGTTCAGGGTCGGGTCGTCGAACTGCTGCCACCAGATGGTTTCCGTCCGGGTGCGGTCATACGCGCCCTGTGCAGCGGCCTGAATGTTGGCCGCTACGGTGTCGGGCGTCTTGTAGTCAGGGCCGACGGCACAGGCCGCCAGCGCCAGGACCAGCAGGCTCGGCAGAAAGAGTTTTGCAGCCTTCATCAATGAGCCTCCGCAGGGTTGTTCTGGACGCGTTGAGCCTTGGCCGCCTTGCGGGCCTCTTTGCGTCCAACGTAGTTACGAATCAGCACATAGAACACAGGGGTCAGCAACAGACCGAAGAACGTCACCCCAAGCATCCCGGAGAACACCGCCACGCCCATGGCATGACGCATCTCGGCACCGGCACCGCTGGACAGAACCAGCGGCACCACGCCCATGATGAACGCGAAGGACGTCATCAGAATCGGACGCAAACGCAGGCGGCAGGCTTCGAGCACGGCCTCCAGCGGGGTCTTGCCTTTCTCTTGCTCATCCTTGGCAAACTCGACGATCAGAATCGCGTTCTTGCACGCCAGACCCACCAATACGATCAAGCCGATCTGGGTGAAGATGTTGTTGTCGCTGCCCGCGATGATCACACCGGCAATGGCCGACAGCAGGGTCATTGGTACGATCAGGATCACCGCCAGCGGCAGGCTCCAGCTTTCGTACAACGCTGCCAGTACCAGGAATGCCAAGAGTACGCAGAGCGGGAAGACCAGCAGTGCCGTATTGCCCGACAGGATCTGTTGATAGGTCAGGTCGGTCCACTCGTAAGTCATGCCGTTAGGCAGTTCTTCCTTGAGCAGCTTGTTCATCGCCGCCTCTGCCTGACCCGAGCTGTAGCCAGGGCCCGCAGCGCCGTTGATCTCGGCCGTGATGAACCCGTTGTAGTGCATTACGCGATCCGGGCCGGACGTGTTGGTGACGTGCAGCAGGGTCGCCAGCGGAATCATTTCGCCCAGGTTGTTACGCACTTTCAGCTGACCGATCTGTTCGGCGTCCTGGCGGAACTGCTGTTCTGCCTGAACGTTGACCTGATAGGTGCGACCGAAACGGTTGAAGTCGTTGGCATACAGCGAACCCAGGTACACCTGAAGGGTGTCGAAGATGTCGCTGATGGCCACGCCGTGAGTCTTGGCTTTTTCGCGGTCGATGGCGGCGTCCACTTGCGGCACGTTCACGGTGTAGCTGGTGAACAGCGCGGCGAGTTCCGGCACGTTGCGGCTCTTGGCGATGACGTTCATCGTCTCTTTATAGAGCTCGTCGTAACCCAGGTTGCCACGGTCTTCGATCTGCAGGCGGAAACCCCCGATCGTGCCCAGGCCCTGTACCGGCGGCGGCGGGAAGATCGCCATGTAGGCTTCCTGAATCGACGCATACTTACCGTTGAGCGCACCGGCGATGGCGCCGGCCGACTCACTGGCGTCCTTACGCTCGTCGAACGGTTTGAGCGTCACGAACACGATGCCGGAGTTCGGGCTGTTGGTGAAACCGTTGATCGACAGACCCGGGAAGGCCACGGCGCTTTCGACGCCCGGTTGCTTCAGGGCGATGTCGGACATGCGCTTGATCACGTCTTCGGTGCGGTCAAGGCTCGCGGCGTCCGGCAGTTGCGCGAAGGCCACCAGGTACTGTTTGTCCTGCTGCGGCACGAAACCGGTCGGCGTGCTGGAGAAGCCCAGCCAGGTCATGACGATCAGGCCCGCGTAGACCACCAGTGCCACGCCGCTGATGCGGATCACGCGCCCGACCGTGTTGACATAGCCGTTACTGGCTTTGACGAAGAAGCGGTTGAAAGGGCGGAACAACCAGCCACCCAACAGTTTGTCGAGGAAACGCGAGAAGCCGTCTTTCGGCGCGTCGTGGGAACGCAGTAGCACTGCCGCGAGGGCGGGCGACAGGGTCAGCGAGTTGAACGCCGAGATCACCGTCGAAATGGCAATGGTCAGTGCGAACTGTTTATAGAACTGCCCCGTCAGACCGGAGATGAACGCCGCCGGTACGAACACCGCGCACAGCACCAAGGCCGTCGCGATGATCGGGCCCGTCACTTCGCGCATGGCGATTTGCGTGGCTTCCATCGGTGGATGGCCAAGTTCGATGTTCCGCTCGACGTTTTCCACGACCACGATGGCGTCGTCCACGACGATACCGATCGCCAGTACCAGGCCAAACAGCGACAGGGCGTTGAGGGAGAAGCCGAACAGGTGCATGACAGCGAATGTACCGATCAGCGACACCGGCACGGCGGCCAGCGGGATGATCGAGGCGCGCCAGGTCTGCAGGAACAGGATCACCACCAGCACCACCAGAATCAGGGCTTCGAACAGCGTGTGAACCACCGCCTCGATCGAACCACGGACGAAGATGGTCGGGTCGTAGACGATGCTGTAGTCCATGCCTTCCGGGAAGCTCTTCTTGAGCAGTTCCATCTCGCCGCGCACTTCATTGGAAATGTCGATGGCGTTAGAGCCCGGACGCTGGAAGATCGGAATCGCGACCGCAGGCTGGTTATTCAACAGCGAGCGCAGTGCGTACTGGCTAGAACCCAACTCGATCCGTGCGATGTCTTTCAGGCGGGTGATTTCGCCGTTCTCGCCCGCGCGAACGATGATGTTTTCGAACTCTTCCTCGGACACCAGGCGGCCCTGGGTGTTGATCGACATCTGGAAGCTGGTGGCGCTCGGGGAGGGTGGTGCGCCCAATTGACCGGCTGCGACCTGACGGTTCTGCTCGCGGATGGCGTTGACCACGTCCGTGGCGGTGAGGTTGCGCGAAGCGGTTTTGTTCGGGTCAAGCCAGACACGCAACGAGTAGTCGCCCATGCCGAACAACTGCACGTCGCCGACACCGTTCAGGCGAGCGAGCTCGTCCTTGATGTTCAGCACTGCGTAGTTGGACAGGTACAGCATGTCGTAGCGTTTATCGGGTGATGTCAGGTGGACCACCATGGTCAGGTCAGGAGAGGCCTTGTCCACGGTGATACCGATTCGGGTCACTTCTTCAGGCAGCTTTGGCTCGGTCCGGGTCACACGGTTCTGCACCTGCACCTGCGCGGTGTCCAGATTGGTGCCCAGCGCGAAGGTGATGGTCAGGGTGAGCTTGCCGTCGGCGGTGGCCTGCGAGGACATGTAGAGCATGTTCTCGACACCGGTGATGGCCTGTTCCAGCGGCGCGGCCACGGTCTCACCGATGACTTTCGGGTTGGCGCCCGGGAAGTTGGCGCGCACGACCACGGTCGGCGGCACGACTTCCGGGTATTCGCTGATCGGCAGCTGGAACAGCGAGATGGCGCCCGCGATCAGGATCAGCAGCGACAGCACCGCCGCGAAGATCGGTCGCGTAATAAAGAATCTGGAAAAATTCATTGAATGAGTCCCTTAACCGCGTGGCGTAGCGGCAGCGGCAACCTTGGCGTCCAGTTTTGACTGGGCGTTGGGTTGATTGCTGGCTTCAAATGCTTGGCGTTGTTGTTGCAGTGCAGCGAGCGTCTCAGCACTGGCCATCGGGGTGTCCTGCGGATCGATCGGCGAACCGGGGCGTACGCGTTGCAGGCCGCTGACCACGATACGGTCGTCCTTGGCCAGACCACTGCGTACGATGCGCAGACCTTCAAGCTTCGGCCCAAGGTCGACGTTGCGATAGGTCGCCTTGTTGTCCTTGTCGACCACCAGCACGAATTTCTTGCCCAGGTCGGTGCCGACAGCTTCATCCTTGATCAGCATGGCCGAGTAGGTGCCGCTGCCGACCAGCTTGAGGCGGGCATACAGGCCCGGGGTGTATTCGCCCTTGCTGTTGTCGAACACCGCGCGCCCACGGATGGTGCCAGTCCGCGGATTGACCTGGTTGTCCACGAAGTTCATCTGGCCCAGGTGCGGATTCTCGACTTCGTTGGACAGGCCCATGTACACCGGAGTGGTTGCGCCACGTTTACCGTCGCGCGCCAGCTGGTTGTACTTGAGGAACACACGCTCGTCGGCATCGAAGTAGGCGTAGACCTTGTCGGTGGAGACGACGCTGGTGAGAATGCTTTGATCCGCGGTCACAATGTTGCCGGCGGTGATTTCCGCACGACTGACCCGACCGCTGATCGGCGCGGTCACGCGGGTAAAGCTCAGGTTGAGACGGGCGAGATCAAGCTGCGCCTGAGTCGCCGCGACCGCTGCTTTGGCTTCTTGCGCCGTGGTCGTCCGGGAATCGGCCAGCTCGGCCGAGATAGCGTTGTTGGTGCGCAGGCGTTCACCACGCTCGGCCTCGTTGTTGCTGCGAACCGAGGCGGCCTTGGCCTGTTGCAGTTGCGCTTCCAGACGATGCACTTCGGCTTCGAACGGACGCGGGTCGATCTGGAACAACAGATCGCCTTTCTTGACCAGCGCACCGTCGGTGAACGCCACCGAATCGATCTGACCGGAGACACGAGGGCGAACCTGTACGGTTTCCGGTGCCTCAAGGCGCGCAGTGACTTCGTCCCATTCGTTGACCGGTTGCTCAAGCACTTTGGCGACGTTGACTTTGGCCGCAGCCGGGGCTTGCGCTGCCGATTCCGGGCCTTTTCCGCAAGCGCTGAGTACCACCAGAGCCAACGCGGCGAGGGGATAGCGCAAAGGAGTAAGTGACTGAACCATGGGAAAATCCGCCGATGTTATTGAGATGGGCGGATTCTGTTCCCGAGGGTTTTATTGCACGAATCGAATACGACGAAGGTAACTATCAGTGGGAATGATATTGATCGCCGCGAGGGCTCTGGAATGGGGGTTCAGACAAGTCGGTCCGGATCTCGGAAGAACGTTTTGACCTGAGCCTGGAATGCTCTTCCTGCTTGACCCCGCGGGCCTGGATCCGGGTGACGGCGGTGCTCTTGAGGCGCCCTTGAGGCAACAGACGTCCACACCTGGCTTATTACCGCTATGAGTCGGCGAACAGCCATGCCCTGCTCGAGCTCAGTACCTCTGGATCATGTCGGCCGCCTGTTGGGTGGCTTGGCTGGTCCGGGTGGCCAGCTTGCGAACTTCGTCGGCCACGACCGCAAAACCCCTTCCCGCATCACCGGCTCTCGCCGCCTCTATTGCCGCGTTCAGCGCCAGTAGATTGGTCTGTTTGGCGATGCTCTGGATGGCGGCGACGATCTGCGTCAGTTGAGCGAGGTTTTCCTGCATCGCTTGATGCTGACGTTCCTGAGTCTGGCGCAACTGGCCTTCCTCGCGCAAGGCGTGCACGTCCGTGATCGCCCCCACGGTACGTAAGGGCGTGCCGTCGCTGCTTCGCTGGGTCTGACCTTTGCCTCTGAACCAGCGATACTCGTCGTTACGGTGCCTGAGGCGGTAGGTCACGTCGAAGGGTGTCTGGCCGGAGCGGTCGGCGACATGATCGACAAACGCCTGTACGGCACGCTGCTTGTCATCGGGATGCAGGCGAGACAACCAGCTTTCGAATACATTGGGAAACTCTTCGAGGGTTTCGTAGCCGAGCAGGCGACGCATCTGTGACGAGAACCAGATGACGTTGTGCGGGTTGGCTGGATCGCCTGCGAGGATATTGATGTCCCAAAGTGCGTCCTGAATGCATTCACGGGAAATATCGAAGCGGACTGACAGCATCGCGAACTCCTGGTCTTGCAGGCGCCTGGAGTGGATGTCACGCACAATACCGACGCTGATCTGTGGCGTGCCCCGTTTGTCCCGGAGCGTTTCGCCGGCGATCTGGACCCAGCGGTAATCTCCCGAGTGGTCCGCGAGGCGCACCTCCACCTGATAGGGAGCATGCCCGTTATGATCGGCGAGGTGATGAGCCAGGGCATTCAGGTGGGTCTGGCGGTCATCAGGATGAAGGCGGTCGTTCCAGAGGCCGAAGTAGAGGGGGAGGTCCGTTTGGGTCGGCAGGTTGCCGAACCATTGCATTGCTGCGTTCGGGGCCGGCTGCAGGCTGCCATTGAGCTGCAATGTCCAGAGCAAATCCCCCGACGCGCAAGCCGCCAGTTGCCAAAGTTGCTCTTGATCGTGCAACCGGGTTTCGCATTCACCCATCTGACGATTGAGGCGTTGTCGCTCTGCATTAAGGTCGTCAACGCTGTCCCGGAGTGCCTTGCGATCGGCGAGCAGGCGGTCGATGCCGTCGAGTACTCGACGCAGTAACGAATCTTTCGCCGCTATCGACACCCTTTCGCCATCGGGTTGTTCCAGCCTGTCACCAAGCAGCTTCAATTCCTTGCGGGTGTTATTTCTGAAAAACATCAAATACCTCTGGTTCTGCTCACGAGGTGTGGGCCGGGCTTGCTCTCGGTGCCCCCGGGCATGACGGCCTTCGAATGCCCGGGGAGTCCGGTCTGGACGGGATGAGGCCGACTCAGGCGGCTTGGTACAGACGGCGCTCGAGCAGTGTGCTACCCCGCAGGCGGTGGGTGGCCTTGGCACCGGCCAGAACGGCCAGGTCCAGCAGCGGTTCGAGGGTGACGACTGTCATGTAGGCGCTGCCGAAGGTCAGAATCGACAGGGTGTTTTCCGCCGTGAAACCTCGACCGTAAAAGGCCCAGAAAGCCACCCAGGCGACAATCCCCGCCTGGAAAGCGGTCGACAGTCCCAAAGCCTGTCTGTAGCTCAGTTCCACATACGGCGTGTCCGGCGCGATGATGCGTTTCGCCAGGACAGC
Organism: Pseudomonas sp. NFACC02; assembly: GCF_900110765.1. Taxonomy (GTDB): domain Bacteria; phylum Pseudomonadota; class Gammaproteobacteria; order Pseudomonadales; family Pseudomonadaceae; genus Aquipseudomonas. The sequence continues at coordinate 217,720 of NZ_FOEO01000001.1, read as the reverse complement.
GACTGCAAATAGCGGTACCAGCAGGGTGGTGACGTTCATACCGTATTGCGGCAGGTCGAAGGGAGCGAAGAACAGGCCCTGAATCAGCAGTCCCAAGGCGAGCCCCGCCGCCGCGGGCGCGGCGCCAAGCAGCAAAAATAACGTTGACCCCAGGATCAGATGCACCTCGGAAACACCGACCGGGTAGTGCGGCAGTAACTCGAAGAAGCTGAAGACCAGGGCCGTGGCCGTGACAGTGCGAGCCAGTAGCGAAAAGACACCACGCTCACCGATGGTTTGCTTGGCGAGTTTGAGGGTATAGGCGCCGGCACCTGCGGCGGTGACATAGCTCAGCCACAGTTTTCCAGCTTCTACCAGATCAGGTTCGATATGCATGATGATTGCCCCTTGGCCGCTTCGCGACCTCGAAAGTGAAAAACGCGAAAGTAAAAAACAGGATGACGCCGGTCTCAGTGGGCAGCCCGGCTGATCGCTACCGGCTCGCGCCGTGGCAGGTGCTCGTGTTCATGGGCCGGCGGACAACTCGCATTAAGCAGCGTGACCGGTTGTCCATGGGGAGTGTTCAAGTAAGCTTGCTGCCATTGCTCGGTGCGCCGGGTGATGTCTTCGATACCGGTTAAACCGAGTGTGGTCACCATGCTTTCCATGGCAGCAAGCCACTGCCGGTAGTAAGCGTCTTTGACGCTTTCTCCGGGTTGCGCCGGGCTAGCCTTGATCTCGTCGCTGAATGTCTGCACCCATTCGTTCCAGGGAAAAAGACCGGTCTGGTGCAGGTGTACCAGCAGGGAAAAAGCCTGGGCCTGCCAGGGTTTGTCGAACACCGGACCTTCTTTGTCGAGAGACAGGCCGGCCATGGCCGGGATGTGAGGCGTGCTGGCGTTCATACGGCCTCCAGATAGTTGTCCCACAGATCGATGCAAACACTGTCCGGTCGCGCCACTCCCCACAGTTCTGTTGCACTGAAGCGAACGGCATAGACCTGTTGTGGTTGTTCGCCCAGACCGTGGGCCATCGTGTCTGGGGTGGCAAACGCGCCGTGTGCCATCTCGATGGTCCCGACCTTGCCCCGCGCGTACCGCGGCAGTCGGGTGTGGGTGGCTGGGTTGAAGTGCTTCGTCCGCACCCGGTCACCGACCCGGAAGCGGCCGCCGACCGGTTCCTTTGCCCTGGATGAGGCGCCTCCAAGCACCACCGCCTCGACGATGTCCGGTGTGAGCACGGCAGGGGGGTGCGCCGGTGAGCTCGGTTTGACCTTGCCCTGCAGTTCCTCAGCGCTGATCACGCCTTTTTCCAGCAACAGACTCTCGAAGGCATGCAGCCAGTGTTCGTAGTAACTCGACTGCAAGTATTCAGCCGGTTCCATGCGTTCGATGGCGTGGCGGAATTCGTCGACATTGAAGTATCCGCCGACGAAGAGCGAGGCGAACAGCGGAAAGATCTTGCGCTCCCAGTCATAATGGAAGACCGGTTCATTTTCGTCGGGGAGCACCGGTCCGAAACCGTGCATACCGCCTAAGTCGTGTATACCGTTCATGGTTTTCTCCTTCTCGGGGTCAGGCTTGGTCAGCCGGCGTCTTGGGCAGGCCAGTACCGATCATGGCGTCACGCGTCACTAGTTCGACCAGGCGTTCTTCGCTCCAGCCCTCAGTGCCCTCTGGACGCTGTGGCAATACCAGGTAGCGCAACTCGGCACTGCTGTCCCAGACCCGGACTTCTTTATCACTGGGAATCAGCAAACCGAATTCGGCCAACACGCCGCGCGGGTCGATGACGATCCTTGAACGATAGGGCGCGGATTTGTACCAGATGGGAGGCAAGCCCAGGGTCGGCCAGGGGTAGCAGGAGCACAGCGTGCAGACCGTCACGTTGTGCACGGTCGCGGTGTTCTCCACCACCACCATGTCTTCGCCCTGCACGCCGGAAAAACCCAGTTCGGCAATGGCCGCAGTGGCATCCGCCAGCAGCCGATGTTTGTAGTCGGGATCGAACCAGGCTTTGGCGACCACCTGAGCGCCGTTGCGCGGGCCCACCTTGTGCTGGTAAGTGTCCACCAGCACATCCATGGCCGTCGGGTCGACCAGCCCCTTTTCTACCAGCAGGGATTCGAGCGCCTTGACGCGCAGGGCGATGGCCTCGGGGGGCTCGGTGTGATCGTGATCGTGATGATGTTCGTGCGTATGGCTCATGTATTGACCCCTCTGGATTGAATACTCACTTTCAGTGCGACGTGCCGGTGTTTGTTTGCTCATGCGCCGCGCAGGTTTACAACGTCCGCCAATCGACAGAAGCCTCGAATGCCGCTGCGACCTGGTAGAGGGTGCCTTCGGCATAATGTTTGCCGACGAGCATCAGCCCCACGGGCAGTCCGTCCACCAGGCCGCAAGGGATCGACATGGCGGGGTGCCCGGTAACGTCCTGAGCGGCCGTATTGCCCAGCATCTCCAACGCACGCGTGACGGTTTCGGTGATTGAAGAGCCTGGTTCAGGGAGCGGCTGAGCGGTGGTCGGCACCGTCGGCATGACGAGCAGGTCGTAGGTGTTCAGCGCCTTGTCGTAGGCAGCGCGGGCAAAGCGCGCAATGTTCTGGGCCTTGGCGTAGTAGCGACCGTTGTAGCGCTGCAGACCGTACTCACCCACGAACATGCAGAGCTTGAGTGACGGCGACAGTGCGTTTGCCTGGTCGCGCCAACCGGCCTGTTTGTCCAGCAGACCCACGTCGTAAAGCCCTTTCCAGTTAAAACCCGCACCGTTGCCGTGCATCATTTGCATGGTTAGGCCTTCACAGCCGATAGGACCCCACAACGCCCCCGCCAAGGTGTGTTCGGGAATCGAAACGTGCTCGACCACCGCGCCCAACGCTTCGAGCCGGGCGATAGCGCTGCGCACCTTTTCTGCGATACGTGGATCCTGGTTAGTGAGTTGAAAGCCTTCCTGGAGAATGCCGATTCGGAGCCCGCTCACGCCTCGATCCAGATAGTCGCAATACGCATCGACCTGCGGAGCGGCCTGGCGAGGGTCGAGTCCGTCCGCTCCGGCCATCACTTCAAGCATGAGAGCGTTATCGCGGACATTGCTCGTCAGGGGGCCGACATGGTCGAAGGTGGATTCGATCGCCATGACCCCGGTATAGGGCACCAGACCGAAGGTGGGCTTCATCCCGTAAATGCCGCACCATCCCGCCGGAATGCGGATGGAGCCGCCCTGGTCGCCACCGACAGCCAGATCGACTTCGCCTGAGGCTACCAGCGCCGCGCTCCCGGAAGACGAGCCGCCGGTCGTGAAACCATGGCGAAAAGGGTTGTGCACGGGGGCTGGGTCTGAGGTGTGGCTACCGCCGGAGAGGCAGTAATGTTCACAGGTGGCTTTGCCGAGAATGGTTGCGCCAGCGTCGAGTAGACGCGTCACCACGGTGGCATCGAACGACGGTACGAAACCCTCCAGTGGCGCGGCACCGTTCATCATCGGGATACCGGCCAGAGAGATATTGTCTTTGAGCGCGACTCTCTTGCCAGCAAGCTTGCCCGAACGGGCGCCCATCACCTCGGTTCTGTAGTACCAGGCATTGAGCGGATTATCCGCGCTTGAGGGGCGGTAACCGGCACTGCGCTCGTAGCGCACCGGGGGGGTGAAGTCTGGCAACTCATCGACGAGATCGTAGGCATCAAAACTGGATTGCATAAGCGCCAGGTATTCGCTGGCTTGCTCGGGGGTCAACTGTATGTGCAGGCGGCTGGCGAGATCCTGCACTTGTTCGAGCGTTGGGCGGATGATGGCCATGGGGTGTCCTGTGTGCTGTGCCAACCTGCGGGGTTGGCAATGTCTGTTCAAACGTCGTCTCAGGGATGTCCAGGCACGATGCTCACCATTGGCGACATCGCGGCCGGGCTGATATCAAGCTATCTGCGCACGTTGAGCGGTGCTTGGTTGAGGAGGACATTCGCTTGGTTGATAAGGACATCGGGTGGTAGGGGGCCTAGAAAACCCTGACGTAGCGCAGGTTCATGCGAAAGTCCTCTTTGGGACCATTCTCCACCGTAAGGTCGCGCCCCAGTTGCACCTGGAATTGGTCCTTGGCGGTGAAGAACTTTTTGGCCGTGACGCGCACATTTGTGGTTTCCATCCTGTCGTCCTGGTTCACCCCATCGATCTGGTTTTCCCCACCCCAGTTGTGTCCAAAGCCGAGGGCCAGTTCACTGGTTTCATCGGGCATGTAGCGCCCGATCAACTGGGCACCATAGGAAACGTCCTGTTCGCGCCGAGCGGAGCTGGCGCCGAAGTCGTTGTTGTCCCCGTACCAGATGGCGTCACCGACGACGTCCATGGCCCATTTCTCTGTGAAGTGCTTGATGTAAGCGGACTGGAGATCGAACTTCCAACGGTTCTCGCCCAGGTTGAGCGCATGGTTTTTGTCATGGTTGCCGGTTGGCACGTACAGGTAAGCGGTCGCACCTACGGTGTCGTTGGCATCGTTGAGACGGTATTTGAGCGGCGCTGTCAGTATGAGGTCGCCGATGCCGCCTGCATCGCCCAGACCCGACGCGTCACCCCGTCCGGAAACATGACCGAAGGGCAGCAGGAATTGCGGAGAAATGGTCAGTCGTTCGCTCAACTCGTAGACGTGCAGCAGACGCAGAATGCCGACGTCGGACGTCAGGTTGAAATCGGAATCGGTCTTGTGCCCGTTGGAATAAGCGTTGTCCGTGGTGGCGTGCTGGTAGTAGATCAGGCCGACGGTCGATCCCGCGGGGAGCACCTCGTAGTCGCCAGGATCCACCTCGATCGCGTGGGAGGAGAGGCTGGGGAGAAGGGCTGCAAGCGGTAGATAGCGAAACTGTTTCATGATCGAAGATCCTTTTTTCGGGCAAAAAGAGCCCCGCTATCGCCAGTCAGGCAACGCGCAGGGCTAAAAGTGGAGTCAGCGATGCAATCAGGCGGGCGACATGTGTGCGTCGCGCATCATCCCGGTCTGGGGGTGGCAGTTGATGTATTCGAACAGTTGCTGGCTACCATCGGCCACCGAGACCTCGTGATACAGCCGCAGCTTCGAAAGCCCTCCGATCACGCGGAAGAATGTGGTGAAAATGCGCAGGTGAGTGGGGTGGGATTCCGCCCAGCGCTCCAGCTTGTCGAGCGATCGCCAGTGACCGATGTCGTAGGCGATGTCGAGGAGATTGCCATCAAGATCGATATTGCGTACGAAGCGGTTGCTGTAGCAGCCCAGTGCCTGACCCTCGTCGCGAAGGAAATTCATGCCGTCTTGCAGGGGCGGCAGCATCTCGTTGAAATAGAGCGCGCGTTCTTGCTCCCCGGCTTCGGCCCAGTCTTGTCCGGAGCGGATGAGCGTCAGGTTATCGTGGCCACGTACGACGACCCTGCCGCCTTTGGCGGGATCGCCTGAAATGACTTGCAGTTCGCTTGTCGGCTGCATCCAGTCGGTCTGTGAGATGGCGAAGCGATCGCGCGCCGAGCCCCAGTAGCCATGCTCTTCAATCTCGCCGCTGATGCCGTCCATTACCGCCCCGACACCCGGCAAATCGTCCTTGAATGCATACAGCGTCTCGAACTGGTCAGCGCGCGGCGCGATGACTTCGCGAAAATACCCCAACCCTTCGCTCAGGCGCGCCTCGTCGTCCCACCAATCGGCCACAGGCGCTGAACGTAACCATCGCTGATAGGCGGCAGGGTCACGCCAGTAGCCCACGGCGATGAAGTTTCCATACCCTTGATTGTCGAGGTGGTAGGTCAAGTCGTTATGCCCGGGGCCGTCGGCGAGCGCAAAGCTGGCGTTAATGTCGCGTAAGGCTTGAAGAGCGGCGGTGCGTTGTTCTTCGCGAAATTGCACCCCGAGGTAAGCCATCACAACCTGTTTCACGCTTTCGTCAGCCCGCCCCACAAACATCGGAAAGGGTGGCTGGTAATCGTCGTGAACACGACGCGACAAAGTCCGGGGACATTTAAGATGCTTATCGATTGCAGATTCCATCGGCGCTCCTTTATTTCCATCTCAAACGGACGGCACGCATGTTCCACATGCCTGTGGATGTTTTTGGTTTGCAGGTGGGACCCCGTCATTGGCGTTGCAGCGCCAGGGTCCCGAGTTACACCAGATCAGTGGCGAACTCTTCGGGTGCCATGTCCCATCGCTGTCATTACGAGGACGAATCGGACAGTCGCCGCTGTTCTCGTCGTTGCATGAGACTCCTCGTCATTCGCGTCGGGAGGGACACGGCATGGGGTGAAAATTATCGAGGCAGGATGGAATGCGCTTGGCTTGAATGGACAACCGCTTGGTTAAGAAGGACAGGTTTAAATGGCCGGCTTATCAATGTGCGGCAATGGTGCGGACCCTGTGAAACAAGGGAAAAGATGCCCCGGTAAGTTGCATGGGAAGTGCTTGTAACGAGCGGTCTACATACACTTCAGTCAAATGCGCAGAGGGCAATATGGCGGCGCCTCTAGTTGTCGGGGGTGACACTATGCGTATGGCCTGATAATTGCTGAGTTGGGCAAAAACATTACCGCGCTTTTTTGTTGAACCGCCGCTGCGAGATGAATGCAATGAGCCAGACATGTCAGTATTCAACCCTTGCCGTCACTGCACCCCATCGGTTCGATTATTGGAAGGAAGTGGTCTGCCACCACTGCCTCGACGCCGACAGCAAACTGCTGGCGCAGAGCGATTTTGACGGGGTGCTGGAGGTGCATGGAATGGGTGCATTGGACATCTGCACGTTGTCCGCCCCTTTGCACTATTGGGAGCGGTCCGCCCAGCACCTGCGCAGTGATCCGAATGATGATTTGTGGTTGGGCTTTACCCGCAGCGGTTATGGCGAACTGGAGCAGGCTGACCGGCGGACGAAGCTGAAGGCGGACGATCTGTTCCTTTATGATGCATCCCAACCGTTCAGATTCAGCTTCGGTGGCACCGATAATCACCTTGTACGCATTCCACGACACCTGCTTATCCAGCGGCTGCCCGGCATAGCGGATTGCACCGCTATGGTTCTGGATGATCGCCGACCAGGGGTGACTCCGTTACGCGAGATGTTACGCCAGGCCGCGAGCATGTCTTCAGGCTTCCATAATCCAGGCCTGTCCAGTCGTTACTCCAGTACGCTGCTCGACCTTCTGGTGGTCAGCCTGGAACTCCAGGATCTGAAGCAGACGCATGACGAGTTGGACCTGTATGGCCGGATCATGAATTACATTCGCCAGCATTTGACCGAGGCCGACCTGTCACTGGAGCGCATCGCTCAGGCTCACCATGTCTCCACGCGCACTGTGACGCGCGCTTTCGCCCGTCATCAGAAATCGCCAGCGGCAGAAATCTGGAAGGCTCGCTTGCTCGCCAGCCGCGACGCGATCGAGCGGGGTCAGGTGCGCAGTATTTCCCAGGCGGCGCTGGATTTCGGGTTCTCCGACTTCTCTCATTTCAGCCATGCCTTTCGCAAGGCGTTTGGCATCGCGCCTCAGACGCTGCTGCGGCGAGAGTGACAGGAGCGGAGTTTATCGCTTCTGCAACCAGGCCGATGTTCAATCCGTCATCACGCTCGCTGTGGACGTCGGGCGGGATCTGCTGCTGCCCGTGCGCATGTTGCGTTGACACAGCAACAGCTTCACCGGCCAGATCATCGGCATCTGCCTGTTCCGCTGTAGAGAGCTCTGAGGCGGTGTGCCCGATACGCTTGAGCAATAGCAGCATGCACACCAGCGACACCAGGGCATAACACGCCGAAGCGATGGCCACGCCAATGATGCTTCCCGTCGAATTCAGCAGCCCTTGTGCCAGCACCGGTGTCGCGCCGCCTACCAGCAGGGAGCAAAGTTGATAGGCAATCGATAACCCGCTATAGCGTACCTTGGTGGGAAAGGCACGGGCCAGAATGCCACCGACCGCGCCGTAGAACATCGAGTGAGGAATGGTCGCCAGGCACATGCCCACTACGGCAATCCAATAGACCTTGGTTTCCACCGCAAAGAACATCGCCGGCATCAGGATCAGTTCCGGGATCACCATGAAGGCGAAGGCTCTGCGCATATCGATCCTTGACACCAGGATGGCGCCAAAGGGCTGGGCGATGAACTGGACGATCAGGGAAACAATGATGACACTCAGAAAGGTGCTTTGTGCATAGCCCAGTTCCTTGGTGGCCCAGGACAGCGCGAAGGTGCTTTTAAAGTAAGTCACATGGATGATCGGCAGAACGCCGGCGCCCAGCAAGACGATCTGCCAATGATCGCGCAGCACCTCCAGGATCGGCAGCTTGACCGTCTTCTTTTGCGCCATCAGACGCTTCATGTCGTCCGATTCTTCAAGCTTGAGGCGGATGACCATCCCTACGATCACCAGCGCCGCGGACAACAGAAACGGAATGCGCCAGCCCCACAGCATGAAGTCAGTCACCGGCAGGGCGCTCAAGCCAAAGAACACCACCGTCGCCAGCAGGTTGCCGGCCGGTGAGCCTTGCTGGGCGAATGCGGCGTAAAGAATGCCTTTGCCTTTGGGCGCATTTTCGCTGGCGATCAGAATCGCACCGCCCCATTCGCCACCGACTGCGACGCCCTGGATAACCCGCAATACCACCAGCGCAATCGGCGCCCAGATGCCGATTTGCAGGTAGGTGGGCAGCAAACCGATGCACGTGGTGGCAACCCCCATCATCACGAGGGTGATGACCAAGGTGGTCTTGCGGCCGATTTTGTCACCCAGGTGCCCAAAGATGATGCCGCCGACGGGGCGAGCGATGAAGCCTGCCCACAAGGTGAGAAATGACAGCAGTGTGGCAGTCCCCGGGTCGAGGTCCGCGGGGAAGAATATCTTGCCGAAGACCAGCGCGGCCGCAATGCCATAGGCATAAAAGTCATACCACTCGATTGTCGTTCCGATGAACGAGGCAATGCCGGCTTTGCGGGCCCTCTTGTGAGCGGCAATATCCTGGCGGGTAGTCATGGTGGGTTCCTGTTGTTTTTATTGGATATAACCCTTCTTGCACGCTCGATGGGTTATTAGCGAAACGGCACGCCATGACAGTGCGGGGTGCCGTTCGCTAAGAGCCTATACAGGCCCCAACGATAAAAATAATGATTAATAATTATTGCTTGATACGGGATTTCGTATCGTAGACCGCCGGTTCGGATGCCTGCGAAGGCTGTAGCGTCTTGAATAGTTCCAGAAAGCTCTGCGCTGCCGCGGACGGTAATGCCGCCAGGCGGATCGCATGAATTTCCGATAGCGCCCCGTCACCCTTGATCGCGCAATAGTGCACACCTTCGGTCAGGGTCTTGGCCAGTGTCTGGGGCACGAGCGCCACGCCCATGCCGTAAGCCACCATGGTCGCTACGGTTTGCCACAGGCGCGTTTCATGGCGGATGCGGGGACTGAAACCGGCTGCCACGCAGCGCGCGATGATCAAGTCGTGGTAGTGCGGGGAGACGGTGCGGGGGAACAGAATAAAGTCATCGTCGGCCAGCTCCGTCAGGTCGATTTTTTCGCGTCCGGCGAGCCGGTGGGACGCAGGCAGACAACACACAAACGGCTCACGCAAGATCAACTCACAACGGATGCTCTCGGGGAATTGGCTCCAGTGCACGAATCCAATATCGATCTGCCCGCGCTGCAGCGCCTGGGCTTGTTCTGCACTGTTCATCTCCATCAACACGATTTCGGTATCGGGATGGTCTTGCTCGAAGGTTTTTACCGCCAGGGGTAAGCCGCGATACAGCACCGAATTGACGAAGCCCACGCTGAGACGTCCTGCAAAGCCCTGGGCTGAACGTAGGGTCAGGCGCCGGGCCTGGTCGGCACGCAGCAACAGATAACGCGCCTCATCCAGCAGGACCTGGCCAGCGTTGGTCAGGCTTACCGACTTGTTGTTGCGGTTCAGCAGTTGAATACCCAACTGGCTTTCAAGCTTTTTGATATCGAAACTCAGGGCGGGTTGGGAGATGAACAGCCGTGTGGCAGCGCGCCCAAAGTGCAACTCTTCAGCAACGGCAACAAAATAACGCAGCTGTTTGAGGTCCACGGCAAGCCTCCGGTTAACGATAGTTTTTCGTTATCGTAGTTGATTTATTTTGTATTAGATACTTATCGATGCTGACTTTACCCTGAATTCACAAGAATCAGGAGAGTCACCATGAATGCGCTGTCCGAAGTGCTCCACGACCCGCTGAACATCCCCGATAGTCGTGGCCTTAACCTGTTCGAGTGTGACGCCGGCCTTGCCGCGTTGCTCAAGGTTTACCTGCCGAGCGATCTCTACAACCACTGGCTGCCGACCTGGCAACAGCTGGGTGCGCGCGCGGGTAATGAATTGGATGTGCTGGCCCTGTCGGCCGACAAGAACCCGCCCAGACTGTTGCCGCGCACACGCCGTGGTGAAGATATCCAGAGCATCCAGAAGCACCCGGATTTCGTCGAGCTGGAACGCGTTGCGTATGCCGAACTGGGCTTGGCGGCCATGAGTCACCGCGATGACGGGACGCTGCCGCTGGTTAAATACGCCCTTACGTATCTGTTTGTGCAGGCCGAGTTCGGTCTGTGCTGTCCCGTCAGCATGACTGACTCGCTGACCCGCACCTTGCGCAAGTTCGGCGCGCCGGCACTGGTGGCGCGCTACCTGCCGTCCCTGGTCTCTCAGGACTTCGACACCTTGTTCCAGGGCGCTATGTTCATGACTGAGCAGGCTGCCGGCTCGGACGTATCACGCACCCAAACCCGCGCCACCCTCAAGGACGGCGAATGGCATTTGAGCGGCGAGAAGTGGTTCTGTTCCAACCCGGATGCCGACCTGGCAATGGTTCTGGCACGCCCGGATGACGCACCGGACGGCATGTCCGGTGTGAGCCTGTTTTTACTGCCAAAGCTGCGTCCGGACGGTTCGCGCAACGCCTACCGGATTCAGCGTCTGAAAGACAAACTCGGCACGCGCTCGATGGCCAGCGGTGAAATCACCCTGGAAGGCGCTACGGCCTACCTAATCGGCGAAGTGGGGCGCGGTTTTCAGCAGATGGCCGACATGGTCAACATGTCGCGCCTGTCCAACGGTGTGCGCGCCGCGGGCTTGATGCGGCGCGGCGTCAACGAGGCGCTCTACATCGCTAGGCACCGCCGGGCATTCGGCAAGCATCTGATCGAGATGCCGCTGATGCAACGCCAATTGCTGAAAATGATGTTACCCACTGAACAGGCACGTTCAATGTTCATGCAGATTGCCACGTTGCTGCCCAAGGCCGATGCGGGCGATGAAGCGGCTCGCCAGTGCGTGCGTATCCTCACGCCGCTGATCAAATTCCGCGCTTGCCGTGATGCCCGTCGCGTCACGGGTGACGCCATGGAGGTACGCGGTGGGATTGGCTATATCGAAGAGTGGAGTGATGCGCGGCTGGTACGCGATGCCCACCTGGGTTCCATCTGGGAAGGTACCAGCAATATCGTGGCCCTGGATGTTGGCCGTGCCGTCACCCGCGAACATGCGCTCGAGCCGTTAAAGCAATACCTGGTGAACGTGTTGATGGAAGCGACGCTGCCCGCGATCAGTCATCAGCGTTTCGCCGACCTGCTGGACCGTACCGTGGCTCGGCTCTCGGCAGTCGCCGTGGAGCGCCGTGATGAAGAAGTGCGCCAGGCCGGGAGTGCCCTGTATCACATCGCCACGGCGATTTTCATGGCGTGGGAAGCCAGCCAACAAGCCGATAACAGTCGCCGCCTGGCCCTGGCCCATTTGGTGTTGCGACACAAGCTGCTGCCCCGCGACCCGCTGAACCCTGAACCTGCGATCGACGCGCAATTGCTGTCTCGCCTGGCCAATGAAAGCCCGCTTTCCCAAGCCGAGGCCATGCAACTGTTGCCGGTTTGAATCCGCTTTTTCATTGATAGCAGGTGTATTTATGAACCCTTCCAAAGGGGCCCTCGACGGCCTGAAAGTGATTGACCTCAGCCGCGTGCTGGGTGGGCCTTACTGCTCCCAGGCACTCGCCGACCATGGCGCCGATGTGATCAAGCTGGAGCCGTTGAGCGGCGACGAAACACGCGGCTGGGGGCCTCCTTTCGAAGGCGCCGACGCCTCCTACTACCGTGGCGTCAACCGCAACAAGCAGGGGATCGCCGTGGACCTGTCCCGGCCCGAAGGCATTGATGTGCTGATGGGCCTGCTGGAAGGCGCGGATGTACTGATCGAAAACTTCAAACCTGGCACGCTTAAACGTTGGGGAATCGGCTTCAGCGACGTCTTGAGCCAGCGTTTCCCAGGCTTGATCCATTGTGCTATCTCCGGGTTTGGCGTCGATGGCCCGCTGGGCGGCCTGCCAGGCTACGACGCGGTGATTCAGGCCATGGCCGGCCTGATGAGTGTCAACGGCGAAGCCGACAGCGGTGCGTTGCGCATCGGCCTGCCGATTGTCGACATGGTCACGGGGCTCAATGCGCTGGCCGGCGTGCTGCTGGCGCTGAATGAACGTCATCGCAGCGGCCTCGGGCAATCCCTCGACATCACCCTGTACGACTGCGGTGTGTCGCTGCTGCACCCCCATGTGCCCAACTACCTGGCCGCCGGTAAAACCCCGCAACGCACCGGCAATGCACACCCCAATATTGCGCCTTACGACAGTTACACCACCGGCACCGAGCCGATTTTTCTGGCGGTTGGCAATGACCGCCAGTTCGCCAGGTTGTGCGAGCAGTTGGGCGCGGGCGAGATACTCGACGACCCACGATTCGTCAATAACGGCGCTCGTTCGGTCAATCGCGAGGCGCTCAAACAGGTGCTGCAACAGCAGATGGCCACGCATGACGGCGCGGTGCTCGCCCGGCAACTGATTGACGCAGGCGTGCCGTGCGGGGCGATTGCGACCATCGACACCGTGGTTGCCCATCCCCATACCCGGCATCGCGGGCTGTTGGTGGACATCGGCGACTACCGGGGCATCGGCTCGCCGGTGAAACTCTCGCGCACACCCGCGACCTATCGCAGCCCGCCGCCGACCTTGGGGCAGGACACGCGCGCAGTGCTTGAGGACCTTGGGCTGGATGCCGAACAGATCAAGCGTCTCTATGCCGCCGGCATCGTTCGCGGTTAACGGCCGTCTATTTTCCTGGCCACGGAGCCCCTATGAGCCACGCATCTGATAGTCCCGAAACCTTGGTTCTATACGAACAACCCGCGCCGGGCGTTGCACTGTTGCGCCTCAACCGTCCCAAGGCTCGCAACGCGTTGAACAGGGGGATGCGCGAAGCGCTGGCTACGCATTTTCGACGGCTCGACGGATGCCCTGATACCCGCGTCATTATCCTCACTGGCAGCGATACGGTGTTCGCCGCGGGCGCGGATCTGGGTGAGCTGGTCGACGCCACGGCACTCGAGCTGTATGCCCGACATGCCGAGCGGCACTGGCAGGCGATTTCTGCGTGTCGCATACCGGTGATCGCGGCCGTCAACGGCTTTGCCCTGGGCGGCGGCTGTGAGTTGGCGATGCACTGCGACGTGATCATTGCAGGGGAGTCGGCTCGCTTTGGTCAGCCCGAAGTCAAGGTCGGAATCATGCCCGGCGCCGGCGGCACCCAGCGCCTGTTGCGTGCGGTGGGCAAATTCCAGGCATTGCGCCTGCTGTTCACGGGGGCTCAGTTTACGGCGCACGAGGGTCTGCGCATGGGCCTGATCAGCGAAGTTGCACCCGACGTACAGACCCTGAACGCAGCCCTGACGATGGCGATGACCATCGCTGCCATGCCGCCCATCGCCATCGCGCAGATTAAAGAAGTGGTGCTGGCCGGCATGGATCTTCCGCTGGAGCAGGCACTGACCCTGGAGCGCAAGGCCTTTCAACTGCTGTTCGGGTCCCACGACCAGAAAGAAGGTATGCAGGCGTTTTTGCAAAAGCGCACACCGGAGTACCTCGGCCTATGAACACATCACCCATTCAGAGACTCGGGGTGGTCGGTGCCGGTGCCATGGGGCAGGGCATTGCCCAGGTCATGGCGCTGGCTGGCCTGAATGTCTCACTGTTTGATGTGCGCTTGGGTGCGGCGAGTGCTGCGCAACGTGCATTGGCGACGACGCTGGCCATGCTGCAGAGCAAGGGCCGCATCGGCGCACAGGCGGCGCACGATGCACTGGCGCGGGTGCAGGTGGTTGATCGCCTGGAAGCGCTGGATGACTGCGAGCTGGTGATCGAGGCGATCGTCGAAAACCTCGAGGCCAAACAGCAGCTGTTCCGACGCCTGGACGAATTGCTCGATGAAACCACGCTGTTGGCGAGCAATACGTCCTCGCTGTCCATCACTGCGCTCGCATCGGTGTGCAAGCACCCAGCGCGTGTGGCCGGCCTGCATTTTTTCAACCCGGTGCCGCTGATGCGTCTGGTGGAGGTGATCGGCGGGATTGCCACTCAACCGGAGGTCCTTGAGCGACTGCGAGCGTTAGTGCGAACGATCGGCCATTACCCGGCGAACTCAACGGATTCCCCTGGATTTATCGTTAACCACGCCGGTCGCGCCTATGGCACCGAAGCCTTGCGTATGCTCAGTGAAGGCGTGGCTTCACCCGCGCTGATCGATACGGTGCTACGTGACGGCGCGGGGTTTCGCATGGGCCCCTTCGAGTTGCTGGATATGATTGGCCTGGATGTCAGCTTGCCAGTGATGGAATCGGTGTATCACCAGTTCTATGAAGAACCGCGCTACCGCCCCCATCCCTTGTTGCGCTTGATGCAGGCGGGGGGGCATTTGGGGAGAAAGACTGGCCAGGGCTTTTATCGATACGACGGCAACGGCGGCGCCCCCTCGCAGGCCCAGCCCGTACCGTTGCGTGCGCAACTGCCCTCGGTATGGGTCGCTGCGGACGATGACCTCGGCAAGGCCCGTGTGCTGGCGCTGCTTGAGCGATTGGGCGCACAGGTCGAGACGGGGCCGCACCCATCGCCCGGCGCGTTGTGTCTGTTGGCGCCCTTGGGTGACGACGCCAGCGAATCGGCCGTGCGCCATGGGGTCGACCCGACCCGCAGCGTGGCGATCGATACCGTGCTGGAGCTGGGTGCATTGCGCTGCCTGATGGTCAACCCGGCCACCCGCGCGGATATGCAGGACGCCGCTCACGCGCTGTTGAGTCGGGACGGCGGTCAGGTCGTAATGCTGCGTGACAGCTGCGGTTTTGTCCTCCAGCGCACCCTGGCGTCGATTGTCAACCTGGGTTGCGACATCGCTCAGCAGGGCATCGCCAGCGTCGAGGATATCGACATGGCGGTGCGCCTGGGCCTCGGCTACCCCCACGGGCCGCTGGCATGGGGGGACACCCTGGGCGCGGGGCGACTGCTGCTGATCCTGGAGCGTATGCATGGCCTCACCGGCGACCCGCGTTACCGCCCCAGCAACTGGTTACGCCGCCGGGCACGCCTTGGCATTGCCCTGTGCAGCGCCGAAAACCCAATGCCGGCAGCCGCCGAGCCACTTTGATTGAGCGAGAACTTTGCCATGCTTGATGCCTATGTCTACAGCGGTTTGCGCACCCCCTTTGGCCGTTACGGCGGGAGCCTGTCGGGCGTGCGGCCGGATGACCTGGTCGGCAACCTGCTGGCGCGGCTGATGCTGACCTCAGGTCTGCCAGAGCACGCCGTGGAGGATGTGATCCTCGGTTGCACCAACCAGGCCGGCGAGGACAGCCGCAACCTGGCGCGCAACGCTTTGCTCAGCGCCGGCCTGCCGTGGTCCGTGCCGGGCCAGACGGTCAACCGCTTGTGTGGCAGTGGATTGTCCGCCGTTATCGATGCGGCGCGGGCAATTACCTGTGGCGAAGGGCATCTGTACTTGGCGGGCGGCGTCGAGAGCATGTCGCGGGCGCCGCTGGTGCTCGCCAAGGCAGAGAGTGCGTTCAGCCGCACTCAAGTGCTGGCGGACAGCACCATTGGCGCACGTTTTTCCAACCCGAAACTGGTGCAGCGGTATGGCAACGACAGCATGCCGCAGACCGCTGACAACCTGGCCCTGATGTTTGGCATCACCCGCCATGACGCCGATCACTTTGCTGCCGCGTCTCAGGGTCGTTATGCCCACGCGTTGAAGTCGGGCTGGTTGACCGATGAGATCCTGCCGGTGGAGGTGCCCACGGGGCGCAAGGGGCAAACCCAACTGATCAGCGTCGACGAACATCCACGGCCACAGTCCGATTTTGCTGCGTTGTCGCGGCTCAATCCGCTGTTCCCCGGCGGCGTCGTGACCGCCGGCAATGCGTCGGGCATCAACGATGGCGCCGCAGTCTTGCTGGTGGGTAACCAATCTATTGGCCAGCTCCACGATGTTGCGCCCATGGCCCGAATCCTGTCTTCGGCAGTGGTAGGCGTAGAGCCGCGCGTCATGGGCATCGGCCCGCACCAGGCGATTAACGTGGCGTTACAGCGCGCCGGCATCAACCTGGCACAGGTGGATCTGATCGAG
Source organism: Pseudomonas sp. NFACC02 (assembly GCF_900110765.1). Lineage (GTDB taxonomy): Bacteria > Pseudomonadota > Gammaproteobacteria > Pseudomonadales > Pseudomonadaceae > Aquipseudomonas. The sequence continues at coordinate 201,294 of NZ_FOEO01000001.1, read as the reverse complement.
ATCAACGAGGCATTCGCGGCGCAGGTGTTGTCGTGCCTCAAGGCCCTGGAGCTCAGTTTTGACGACAGCCGCGTCAACCCGCTGGGCGGTGCTATCGCCATCGGGCATCCATTGGGCGCGTCGGGCGCCCGGTTAGTGCTCAGTGCTTGTCGCACGTTGCAACGTAACCAGCAGCGCTACGCCGTGGTCAGCCTGTGTGTCGGGGTCGGGCAGGGCGTCGCGATGGTGATCGAGCGCGTTTGACCCTTGCACGACGGGGGATTGAAGAGCGGCCGTCTGGCCGTTCTTCGATAAGTGCCGTTCATAACAACAAGAATCTCACTGGACAGACTGCCCATGAAAACACCCCCTGGCCCTCGATCTTCAAGCGCGGCGGGTGTCGACCAACAGGACGAAACCTAAAGACTGTCAGGATCGCCAAAGAACATCTGGATCCGCGAGCGCAGCCAGCGCTCGCCGGGGTCGTTGTCCTGGGAGCCGCGCCAGGCCATATGCAGCTCGAACGTGCGCGTTTCCAGAGGCACTTCCTCGGCCCTGACGCCGCCGGCTGCCGCGAGCACGTCGGCGGCGTAATCAGGCACGGTGGCGACGATGTCAGTGCCGGCAATCAACGTTGCAAGGCCGTTGAACTGCGGAACCGCCAGCACGACGTGACGCTTGCGCCCGATCTTTTCCAGATGCTCATCGATGAACCCGCCCAGATCCCCTGCAAACGACACCAGCGCATGCGGTCGTGCGCAAAAATCATCCAGCGTAATTGCACCGGGCATGGTGTCCGCGCGCAGCAATTTGGGCGTACTGCGACGCAGGACCTTGCGCTTGGCGTTGGCCGGCAGGTCATCGGTGTAGCTGACGCCAATGGAGATTTCGCCGGAGGACAGCAGCGAGGGCATCAGAATGTAATTGGTGCGACGGACCACCAGCACGATACCGGGCGCTTCTGAACGCAGGCGCTTAAGCAGCGAAGGCAGCAGGGCGAACTCGACGTCGTCAGACAGACCGATGCGGAACACTGCGGTGCTGGTGGCCGGATCGAAATCGGCCGCGCGGCTCACTGCGGTGGAAATGGAATCCAGCGCAGGAGAGAGAAGGCCGAAAATCTCCACGGCGCGCGCGGTGGGTTCCATGCTGCGGCCAGTGCGCACGAACAACGGGTCATCGAACAGGCCACGCAGGCGGGAGAGGGCGGCACTGATCGCCGGCTGACCAAGGAAAAGCTTTTCGGCGGCACGCGTGACACTGCGTTCATGCATGAGGGTTTCGAACACGATGAGCAGGTTGAGGTCGACGCGACGCAGGTCGTTGCGATTCATGACGGGGGTCTCAGGGACATTGGTCGATACGTTGGCCACGATGGCAGGCCAGTGTTCAGCTCAGGCACGAATAGTACGAGGAAAAATTGATTCTCCGCACTGTTAAATTCATCCGCAAGCATACAAACGTGTTACCCATCACGCCCGTCGATAATCGGTGCTGAACCTTTTGGGAAGGATCGTGCCCCACTCATATAAGCCGTCAGCCAGGGGAAATCGTTCCGGCGTGCCACGGTTTGCGCGATTGTCATCGTCACGTTCATCCGGAAATGACCCGTCAGGTTGCAATGTCGGGAGGAGCAAAGAACAATGGCCGCGCTTGAACAGGCGAGCATTCGATGGTTATCTAATGACCGCTTTTCAGCAACAGAATCGATGACAGGCATGTCGACTATTAATAGCCACTGATAGTGTTACCGGCAGCGCCCGGATAGAGTTCATGGCATCAAGGTTCATAAGGCGAGGTTCGAAATGTCCCGCACGATCCGTTTTCATCAGTTTGGCCCGGCCGAGGTGCTCAAGATCGAAGAGCGACCCGCCGCGTTGCCAGCACCCGGAGAGGTGCAGATACGCGTCCAGGCGATCGGTGTGACCTGGTACGACGTGCTGTGGCGACAAAATCTGGCTTCCTCCCAGGCCCGGCTGCCTGCCGGTCTGGGTTCTGAGATGGCCGGCGTCGTGACCGCCGTCGGCGATGGCGTGGCGGATTTGAAAGTGGGCGACAAGGTTGCCAGCTTTCCCTCGGCTGACCCGAACGTGCACCCGGTGTATGGCGAGGTGATCACGCTGCCCCATACCTCCGTTACCCGTTATCCGGACGTACTGACGCCTGCTGAAGCGGCGGTTCACTACACCCCGATGCTGGTGGCGTATTTCGCATTCGTCGAACTGGCGCGTGCCAAACCAGGCCAGACAGCGCTGGTGACGGACGCCAGCCATTGCGCAGGGCCTGCGTTTCTGCAACTGGGAAAGGCGTTGGGCGTAAAGGTCATTGCGGCGACCAAGACCGAGTCGTGCCGTGAGTACCTGTTGAAAATGGGAGCGGACAAGGTCGTGGTCACCGAAGAGCAGGATCTGCTCATGGCGATCAACAAGTACACCGACAACCGTGGCGTGGACATTGTTCTCGACGGCCTGGGTGGCCCACAGATGTCCATGCTGGGCGATGTATTGGCGCCTCGCGGCAGCTTGATTCTCTACGGGCTGCAAGGTGGCAATCAGACGCCATTCCCGGCGTGTGCGGCGTTCCAGAAAAACATTCAGTTCTTCGTTCACTGCGTGGGCAACTTCACCGGCAAGCCCGAGTTGGGCATCCAGCAGGATGAAGAGGCCGTTAAACGTGCGCTGCGTGACATCAACCAGTTGACCGCTGATCGGGTGCTGGTGCCGCAGATCACCAAAGTGTTTTCGTTCGATCAGATCGTGGAGGCGCATCGGATGATGGATGGCTGCCCGGTCGGTGGTCGTGTGGTGGTGGAAGTCGAGACTGCCTGAGTGCAATTCACCGTGCTCAGCTTACCGTTCGACGCTTCTGGCCGGGCGTCGAAAAGGGTGATCCGGTCATCGATTCACAGATGCCGGTCCTGAATACAGACAATTCATGCAATACCCGACAAAGCCTTCCAGGATCCAGGAAGGCTTTTTTGTTTATATATCTTTTTGCTGAATAAACACGGTCGATTGCGTGCGACAGGCTGTTTTGCCAAGTGGTGGAGCAAGGCGGTGGCGATAACTTAAACAGGCTTGTTTAAAAAGCGGCACGGCTTATTCATTTACTGACAGGCAATACCTCATTGATCTGTACCTTGTAATTGTTTTTCAGATACCGATAATAACGGGGTCATTCATACTCAAGGAACGAGTCATGCCTCATGCATTGTCATGGCCGTCTGTTTTACGGTGTCGAATACCCGCCCTCACGGGCGCTTTATCACGCTGCACGCTCATGTCGATCCCGGGTGATTGGCCTGGCGGGGGCGCGGCGTTACGCTGCATCGGGCAAGTTCGTGGCCCGGCCTTGTTGCAGGACAGTTGTTGACGATCAATAAACTGGATTGTGTTGTTGCAGGACAACATTGAAGAAGTATCGCCTCTGCTGCCACGACGGCTGTCGTCTCGAAGTCGATGGGTTGGTTGTACCGGGTTATTCAGGTGTTGACGTATGGGTTCTATTCACGAGCAGGCCATGAACTATGTTTATCAACAAGTGCTGCAGCGTTTGTTGAGTTATTTCAATCGTGCGGAACGGACGGCGTTGCAATTACTGATTCAACGTCTGATCGTCGCGGCAGGCGGAATGGAGAACATTGGAACTTATAAAGTTCTGGTGGCCTTTAGCGGCGGAAAAGATAGCGCCTATACCGTGGCGTTGATGCGCGCCGCGCAGTTGAGCATCGCCGGCCGGGCACCGGCAACGTTCCAGTTGCGGGTGGCCAACATGCGCCATGCCGGGATGACCTCGGCGGTCATGGCCAACATTCATCGCTGCTACTCCGCGCTGTTCCTGCACGACGATCCGAGGGTGGAATTGCTGGTGGTCGATCACCAGTACGTCCAGACGTTCGAACCTGATCTCCCGTTTTCCAGTGCCGGGCGGGAGCAGAACCGATCTGACATGCTGCTCGGCGGGCATCTGACCGCAGGGGATGCGAGAACGACGTTCTGCAACAGCTGTTACCTGGGCATGGCCGAGTTTCTGGGACGAGCCGCGTGTTGGGGCGAAGGTGTCGATGCGGTCATCAGTGGCGACTCGCTCAAGGAGCAGAAGCAGTACGCGACCTGGATCATGCGCCTGGCACGGCATGAAGGGCAGGCGATAGAGAACTGGCACAAGCTGGGCTTCATGACCGCGTTGAATACCATCGACAGCGTGGGGCGAGCTTACTACCGCGAACTCTACGGTGAAGAAGCACAACCGGCCGGATTCATGTTGCGGCCGCTGGGGTATCCGAACAAGCCGGTTGCGCCTGCGTTTCTCACGGTGGCCGACCTGATCGGGTTCCGGCTTGAGGAGCACTGGGCGCTGCTGACGGATTTCCTGGGATTCCGGTTCGATGATCTGGCGTTCAGCTTCAGTGAATCGGACTGCGCCAACCCGTTGCTGATGGCCCACATGCGAGGTCTGAAGGCGCAGTTTGTCCAGGGGCGCGCGTACGCCGATGGCGTTGCCGAGTACCTGGAGCTGGCGGCTGAAATGATGCGCCGCAAGCGCATGCCCAAGCGCCTGATCACCCAGGCGCTGGCGGCTTATGACCGCCCGGACAAGCTCGAGGAGCGCCGTGCTCTGGCGGCGGGCTATGCGCAGGAAGCATTGGGTCTGAGCGAGACGCAACTGGTGTGTCTGCTGTTCGCACCCTTCGTCGATGCGGGCGCACAGCTGGAAGCGTTCCTGCGCATCTGTCATCCCGGCATGCTGGTAGCCCTAGCGGACCTGCACAGGGCATTGTCGGGGCTTTCGGCGCCGGATCAGGTCATTCAATGGCTGGTGGATGTCAGCGGGTTGAGTCTCAAAGGGCTGCAGAACCTGTATGAGAAGCGTCGGGTGGATTTCACCGATGACAGCTCGATCATCGCGCGGGTGCGGGCCAGCGATCCGGACAAGGGGCACGTGACGACGGTCGATCTGCAAACCGGTGAAGCGGTCACGGAGCTGATCTCAGGGCGTTGATTACGTCCTGTTCACACGCCGGGCGCGAAGAGTCTGCTTTCGACCGTCACCCGGTGCATTTTTGTCATTTGACCCTGCGCCTTGCGCATGGATGGGGTGTGTCCAGTGAATAACAACAAGACCGATTTCGCCTACCAGATGGTGTACCGCTATCTGTCGAGGCTGACCAATGAGCTGCCCGGAGGACCGGCAGTCAAGCTGCCTTCGTTGCGTCTGCTGGCGCGCCGGCTGCGCGTGTCCATTTCCACCGTGCAGAATGCCTACTCGTTGCTGGAAAGGGAGGGGCGCATCTGTTCCGTGCCCAAATCCGGTTATTACGCATTGCCCCAGCCGTGCAACGACATCCACTGTGAAGGTGACGATGTGCTCGAACGCTATCAGGCGAGTGCCCGACGGTCAGACATGTTTGTCTTCGGTGCCGATGAACCGACGCTCCTTCAATCGCTGGACGGAGCGCTGTTGAACATCGAGCGCGACCTCATGCGTCATTACCCTTGTCAGCCCGATCCACGCTTCCAGCCGTTCGGCGACGTAGAGCTGCGTACCGCTATCGCGGCGTCCTACACCACGTCCACCGAACGTTGCTGGCACCCCGATAACGTCTTTATCGGACCGGACAAGACCGGTGTCTTGAAGACCGTGCTTAAAGCCCTCCAGTTGCGTGACTGCGCGGTGCTGGTGGAATCACCGTGCGGCTGGAGCGTGCTGCGTACCCTGCAGTCTTTTGGCATCCGGGTCATTGAGTGGTGCGCCAGTCCTGAGGGTGTGGTCAACCCGGATGAGCTGAACGGCCTGTTGAAACATGGCGAGGTCAAGATGGCGATCCTGTCATCGCGCATGGACCCCGTTCGCGGGCGCGTCATGGCGTTGGACCAGCGCCAGTTGCTGGCGCAGGTCTTGAACCGGCATGGACTGTGGGTGCTGGAAAACGACAGCCAGGGCGGGCTGTGTTTTGATCAGCAGGTCGAGCCGCTGCGCAACTTCATCGACCCTGAGCGGCTGATGATACTGGGGGCGTTCGACAAGACGATCGGACTGGAAGCGCCTTTTGGTTACCTGTTGAGCCGCCATTCGCGGCCACTCTGGCATCAGCAGATGCTGCTGCGCTCGTTTCGTCTGCCGCCCATCAGACAGAAAGCGATTGCACGCTTGTACAGCTCCGGCCAAATGGACCGTCATCTGCAAGGGTTGCGCATCAGTCTTCAAGAGCGGACCGCGAACCTTGGAACGATGATTGACCACTATCTGGGTGACGACGTCCGTTTCGAGCGTCCCGGCGGCGGTGCCACGCTCTGGCTGGACAGTACGCACCGCGTCGACATGACGCGGGTTTTCGAGCGCCTGCTGGATCAACGTATTGTCATTGCCCCCGGGGAGTTGTTCAGCGTACGGGGGCTGCATCAGCAAAGCCTGTGTCTGAGCGGTGCGGCAGACTGGAGTCAGAACATCGAATCGATGTTGGTCATCATTCGGAATGCGTTGATGCAGGAGCGGCTGGTCTAGCCATCCGCCGATCCGTTTTGTTTGCCAGACAGGGCATGCAGCTGTTATCTGTATGCCTGTCCAGTATTCAACCGTCGGTCAGCGTTACCCAGTGAGTGCCATTCCCCCGATCAATCCCGATGCCGACCTCGTGCCCGGTGAGCTGCCTGCTGCCGCACCCGACCCGGTCGTCGAGCCGCGCGCGGGCTACACGATCGCCGTTCGGGCCCTGTGCGAATTCACCGCCAAGGCCGGGGATCTCGATCTGCGTTTCACGCCATCACCCAGCGCACTGGAAGGCATTGCCGGCCATCGCACCGTCGCGGCTCGACGTGGCCCGCAGTACCAGCCAGAAGTGGCCGTGCGTGGCGTCTTCCATGAATTGACGGTACGGGGCAGGGCGGACGGCTACGACCCCGCGCTCAACCAACTGGAAGAAATCAAGACGTTTCGTGGTGACCTCGACGCCATGCCTGACAACCACCGGCAGCTACATTGGGCGCAGGCCAAGGTCTATGCCTGGCTGATCTGCCAGCAACGGCAGCTGCCTGAGGTGAACGTTGCGCTGGTCTATTTCAATATCGTCAGCGAGCAGGAAACGGTTATTCGCGAGCGGTATCTGGCGGCGCAACTCAAAGCGTTTTACGAAGCGCAATGCGAGATCTTCCTGCAGTGGGCGCGGCAGGAAATGGCTCACGTTGAGGCGCGCAATCAGGCACTGACCGAGCTCAGGTTCCCCCATCCCGAATTTCGCAGCGGGCAGCGCGTCCTGGCCGAGTCGGTCTATAAAGCCGTCAGCACAGGACGCTGTCTCATGGCCCAGGCGCCGACCGGCATCGGCAAGACCATCGGCACGGTGTTCCCGATGCTCAAGGCCGCGCCGGGTCAGAAGCTGGACAAGGTGTTCTTCCTGACGGCCAAAACCCCTGGCCGCAAGCTGGCGCTCGACGCTTTGAGTGTGATCGGTCAAAGCGCACCGCAGCTTACGTTGCGCGTGCTGGAACTGGTCGCGCGCGACAAGGCGTGCGAGTACCCGAACAACGCCTGCAACGGTGATTCATGCCCCTTGGCCAAAGGGTTTTACGACCGGCTCCCGAGTGCTCGTAGCGAGGCGTTGATTGCACCCTGGCTGGATCAGGCGGGTCTGCGCGATGTCGCTTTGCGGCATCAGGTCTGCCCCTATTACCTGAGTCAGGAGCTGGCGCGCTGGGCGGATGTGGTGATTGCCGATTACAACTATTACTTCGACCTGAGCGCCTTGCTGTTCGGTCTTTGCCAGTTCAACCAATGGCGCGTTGCGGTGCTGGTGGACGAGGCGCACAACATGGTCGAGCGCGCACGCCAGATGTACAGCGCAAGCCTTGATCAGCACGCGATGAACCAGGTGCGACAGGTGGCGCCGGAACCGTTGAAGAAATCCCTGCAGCGGGTCAATCGCGAATGGAACGCGCTGCATAAGGAGCAGGTTGCGGCGTACCAGGCTTACCCCGGTACGCCGGCAAAGTTTCTGGCCAGTCTCGCGCTGTGCGTCGCGGCCTTTGGCGATTACTTCAACGACCATCCCCAGGCGGCGAATGGCGAGCTGCAACGTTTCTATTTCGACGCCATTCAGTTCGCGCGCATTGCCGAATTGTTCGACGAGCATTACCTGTTCGATATCAGCAAACGTGCGTCGGGCAAAAAAGACCTGTCGCGCTTGACCCTGCGCAACGTGGTTCCGGCGGGATTCCTGCGTCCGCGTCTGACGGCCGCGCGCAGTACCGTGCTGTTTTCCGCCACGCTGAATCCTCGTCACTATTACCGGGATTTGCTGGGCTTGCCGGATAACACCGCGTGGGTCGACGTGGAGTCGCCGTTCCAGCGCTCGCAGCTGGACGTACACATTGTCAGTCGGATCTCCACGCGATACACCCATCGACAGGCCTCTCTCGGCCCCATCGTCGCGTTGATGGCCGAGCAGTTTCAGGCGCGGCCGGGCAACTACCTGGCGTTCTTCAGCAGTTTCGATTACCTGCAACAGGTGGCCGACCTGATGGCGGCCAGTCAGCCCCGGATTCCGATGTGGCAGCAGTCCCGTGGTATGGCAGAAGCCGACCGGCAGGCTTTCCTGAACCGATTTACCCCGGACAGCCAGGGCGTCGGTTTCGCCGTGTTGGGCGGGGCGTTTGGTGAAGGCATCGACCTTCCCGGCGCACGCTTGATTGGCGCATTCATCGCGACGCTGGGCCTGGCGCAGATCAACCCGGTCAACGAGCAACTTAAACAGCGCATGAGCCTGTTGTTCGGCGAGGGTTACGACTACACCTATCTTTACCCTGGCATGCAGAAAGTGGTGCAGGCTGCGGGGAGGGTGATTCGCGGGCAAGACGATCGCGGCGTGGTGATGCTGATCGATGACCGTTTTGCCGAACGCAAGATTCAGCAATTGTTGCCCGCCTGGTGGCAACTTTGAAGCTGCTCTGCTAATTGTCTCAAGCGTTTACGGATCGATAGCCGAGCAGGGCGGTCCAACTGCCAGTAAACTGCCGCGCTGGCGGTGGTTTCAAGCCGTTTTTTCGCTGCGCCGAGCATTTTTTATTTTTCGTCAGTCATGACTAATCACGGTTTTTCATCCACGGAGGTTTCGCATGAGTATCAGTCCATTCGCGGGCAAACTGGCGCCTGCAGAATTGCTGGTCGATCTTCCTCGTCTGGTGACGGCGTATTACACCGGTCAGCCGGACGCGTCGATTGCCACCCAGAAGGTTTCGTTTGGTACGTCAGGCCACCGTGGCAGCTCGTTCGACCTGAGTTTCAACGAGTGGCATGTGCTGGCAATCAGTCAGGCCATCTGCCTGTATCGCCAGGCGAACGGCATCGACGGCCCTTTGTTTCTCGGGGCCGACACTCACGCGTTGTCCACGCCTGCGGCCGCATCGGCGCTTGAGGTACTGGCGGCAAACGGCGTCAACGTGATGATTTCCGAGGGTGACGAGTACACGCCGACGCCGGCCGTGTCCCACGCCATCATTTGCTATAACCGGGGTCGCACCTCGGGCCTTGCGGACGGTATCGTCATCACACCGTCGCACAACCCGCCGGAAAGCGGCGGCTTCAAATACAACCCTACCAATGGCGGCCCGGCCGATTCGCATATCACCAAGTGGATCGAGAACAAGGCCAACGAACTGCTCGCCGAGAAAATCGCCGGCGTGACCCGCATGCCGTTGGAAAAGGCGCTGCGTGCTGACACCACTCACCGCCATGACTACCTCAACACCTATGTCGCGGACCTGAAGAACGTCATCGACATGGACGCGATCCATGGCGCCAATCTGCGTCTGGGCGTCGATCCACTGGGCGGCGCCGGCGTGCGCTACTGGTCGGCAATCGGGGAGCACTACGGCCTGAACCTGGACGTGGTGAACACATTCGTCGACCCGACCTTCCGCTTCATGTGCGTGGACTGGGACGGCAAGATCCGCATGGATCCATCGTCCAGTTTCGCGATGCAGGGCCTGATCGGGCTGAAGGACCGTTTTCAGGTGGCCTTTGCCTGCGACCCGGACCATGACCGCCATGGCATCGTGACCCCGACCGGGGGCTTGCTGGCGCCGAACAACTATCTCGCGGTGTCCATCGACTACCTGTTCCAGAACCGCCCTGACTGGCGTGCTGACGCGGCCGTCGGCAAGACCGTGGTCAGCAGCGGCATGATCGACCGCGTGACCCAGCGTCTGGGTCGTCGCCTGTACGAAGTGCCGGTGGGCTTCAAGTTCTTCGCCGAAGGCCTGTATGACGGCTCGCTGGGCTTCGGTGGCGAGGAGAGTGCGGGTGCCTCCTTCCTGCGCCGCGACGGTACGGTCTGGACCACCGACAAGGATGGTCTGATCCCGGCGTTGCTGGCGGCCGAAATCCGCGCTCGCAAGGGGCGTGACCCGAGCGAGGTGTACAAGGCGCTGACCGATGAATTGGGTGAGCCTGTGTCGACGCGGGTCGAGGCCAAGGCCAACTTCGAGCAGAAGGCCCTGCTGAGCAAGCTGTCGCCTGAGCAGGTGACGTCGACGGAACTGGCGGGCGAGAAGATCACCGCCATTCTGAGCAAGGCACCCGGCAACGATCAGGCGATTGGCGGTCTGAAGGTGATGACCGAGAACGGCTGGTTTGCTGCGCGCCCTTCGGGCACCGAAGACATCTACAAGATCTATGCCGAGAGCTTCAAGGGCGAGGAGCACCTCCAGCGCCTGGTGGCCGAGGCGCAGGTATTGGTCGATGGCGCGATAGCACCCTGATAAGCCTCTCTCGGGCACCGGCCCGCCGGTGCCCGTTTGCTACAGCGAGTGGCGTCGACCGCGCGCCATTCTCAACGCTCTCACCTTCATGCGTCACCGCTCGTCCATCTTGCGGCACTCCTGATTCCCTCACGTATCCCACTTCTACGTGTGCTTATCGCGCGCATTGACGAGGAGAGTCGAGATGGAGATGAATCGCAACGCACCCGGCAACATTTCCCAGAAAGGCGTGAACAGCGAGGCCGATAACGAAACCGGCTTTGATCCGCGTGCTCAGGGTGGTGCTGGTCAACCAGACCACGTGGATGAAGAGCTGGGATTCGACCCGGAGTCGCCCGATCTTTCCGATCCGGCAGTGGACCCGCTGCATCCTGCCCGCACCAGCAACGACCCCGATCCGTCCGCGGACGACGACAAGCCAACCGCGTCTCGGCCAGACGTCCGTTGATTCGGACGGTCCCTCTTCGAGCCCGGCACATTGTCGGGCTTGCAGGACCAAGTGCCTGACGGCGCTTGTGGCGCACGCACCGGCTGACCAAGGCACGATCAATTCGGTTGTGGATTTCGTTCGGAACGAATCGATTCACACTTTGGTCAACCAGTTTCGACTTCCTGAATCCGGTATTACTTTATGAGTCAGAAGATCAACGACCTTGCCGATACTTTGAGTGACAATCTGTATGAGAAAACCCGTGCGCAGTTGAACGCGTTTCTCGACGAGACCAACGCGTTGCTCGCTGCGGGAGACGCATTGCATGAAGACCGGACCGCATTGGCCCATGAGCGGCTGGCAGCGTTTCTCAAAAGCTCGGCGGCTGCGGTTCATGCAGAAGGGGAACCACCGGTGACCCGGGTACTGAACGATGCCAAGCGGTACGTCAAAGCCAATCCGTGGCTCGCGGTGGGCGCGGCGGCCGGCGTCGGGCTGCTGGTCAGCGTGTTGCTCAACCGTAAACACCCTTGAGGAGGATGCGTCGTGAAGCGCCATCGCGGAATCTTAACGATGCGCAGAGAACCCGGGGGCAGGTTTTCGCTTGCCAGTTCGTATACACGCTGTGAGCACCGGTCTGTGCTCTGCGTTGATCACCGTCTGGTGTCCGGCTTGCCCGGACGGCGGTTCGATACGGATCTTGAAGTGTGTCCCGGGGCAGGGAACAGACAGCGATATGAAAGGGGGGCATGCATGAATGTCGACGAAGAGGCTGTTCGTCAACTTGCGCAATTGATATGGGAGACCGAGGGACGGCCCGAGGGGCAGGACGCCCGGCATTGGGAGATGGCGACGAAACTGGCGGAGTCGGCGGCCATGGCGCCGGTGCGTACGCCTCATCGGGCCAAGGTCGACACGTTGTTTCCGGCCCCCGATGAGGAGCCAAAGGGCTAGTAAGGGTCTGAAGATCGTCGTGAAAGAGGCCGTTCAGGCCTCACTCGACTGCAACTCGTTCAGCAGTGATCGTGCGAAGTCTTCCGATGCGATGAAGTCCAGCGCCTCACGCAGTTTGACGGTCTCTTCGACGCCAAATGTCTTGTCGAACACCTGGGACACGCGTTCGGAAATCTTGCGGGCTTCACAGTACTTCAAGTGACCTGCTTCCGTGAGCAGGACGCGTCGGCTGCGACGATCGGCTTCGTCGACCTGCAGTTCGACCAGGCCATCACGAACCAGCGGTTTGAGGGTGTGGCCCAAGGCAGAAAGGTCCATGACCAGGACCTGAGCCAGATCGCGCATCTTGGGCTGTCCACTGCGGGCGATCTGCGACAGCAATGAATATTGGGTGGCCTTCAAACCGCAGGGCAGGAAGGCTTCATCGTAAATTTGGCCCAAGCGCCGAGAGGCCCGGCGCACCGAGCCATTGGCACAGCTACTGGCCTTGGCGGGATCTGAACAGAATGTCGCGCGTTTCAAAGCCTTATACTCACTGCGGACAAAGTTAGGCCGGATTATGCCTGCCCAGCCTGCCGCGACAAGGTTTTTTCGGCCGGTCGGTTGATGACAGAGTGTCGCACCGGCGCCGGGCACCCCTGACAATCAAGCCTGGCTCGCCGATTCCCGCGCGAAACGTTCCGTTGCCCGACGCGCATCGGTCACCGCCCAATACCACATTCCCAGTCCGCCCAGCGTCAGCGCTGTGGCGGCATACCCGGTGGCCGGCAAACCAAAGCCGGCAGCGATAACGATGCCGCCCACCCACGGGCCGATGGCGTTGGCCAGGTTGAACGCGCTCTGCACCAGCGCGCCCGCCAGGGATTGCGCGTGGGGCGCAACGTCCATCAAGCGGGTTTGCAGGATCGCGGCCAGGCCCACGCCGCAACCGATAAAGAATACCAGCGGGATCAGCAGCCACAGGTTGTCGGTGGCCGAGGGATAAAGTGCGAGCACCAGCGCAGTGAAACCGAGCGATACACCGGCTGCCCGCATGGTGGCGCGATCCGCGGCCCAGCCGCAGACCAGGTTACCGACGGTGGTGCCCAGACCGAACACCGCCATCACCACGGGAATCATGAAGTCCGAGGCGTGGGTCACCTCGATCAGGGTTGCCGCCAGATAGGTGTAGACACAGAACACACCTCCGAAACCGATGCCGGCGATGCCCAACGTCAGCCACACCTGCCGTGAACGAAGCGCATTGAGCTCGCGCAGCGGGCTGGCATCGGCTTGCGCGGGAGAGGCGGGCGCCAGGCTGCGAATCAGCACGGCGGTGATCACCGCGAGCACCGCAACGATGGCCAAGCCCCAACGCCAACCGACGGTCTGGCCGATCCAGGTGGCGAACGGCACGCCGATGATGGTGGCGATGGTCAGCCCCAGGAATACGCGCGATACCGCCTGCGCCCGCTGGGTTTTAGGGACCAGCGACGCGGCGAGGAGCATGGCGACACCAAAGTAGGCGCCATGAGGGAATCCGCTGAGAAATCGGAAGAACACCAGCCAGGGCAGGCTCGGTGCAATCGCGCTCAGGGCGTTGGCGATGCCGATGAACGCCGCGAGCCCCACCAGTAATGCCCGGCGCGGGAGCCTGACGCCCAGCACCATAATCACCGGAGAGCCGACGACCACACCCAGTGCGTAGGCGCTGATGGCGTGCCCGGTCAGCGGCTGGGTGGTCTGGAAGTCGCTTGCAATGAACGGCAGCAGTGTCATGGAGGCGAACTCGGTCGTTCCGATCGCGAACGCGCCCATGGCCAGCGCGAACAACAGCCAGCCCATATGAAATTCAGCAGGGGTATCGGGGGTGGTATTCATTTGAAAAACTGACGTGAGGATGAGAGGAAGACGAGCTTGCTGTTATACCTGAAACCGGTTTCAGGGGAACCTGCCCATCGACAGTTGACAGCTTGAACATGACCTTGGCTGTCATGTTCGAGCGTTTCCCTTCGGTCTCGGCCTGGAACAACCGCGAGCCATATCCGCGCTGCAAGGGCACCGAGGGGCAGCATCGCCGGTCAATGTGACGTCTTCAATCGCCACCGGTTCCGTACGGGTGGACCGTCAGTTCTTGGGTTTGGCGTTGGGCAGCGCTGCGCCCTTGGGCCACAGCATCCAGATCTGGCCCTGTTGCTTCATGTTGCCCGCCAGTTCGCCGGCGGCATCGCCGGTGCCCCAGAACATGTCGGCACGGACCTCACCGGCGATGGCGCCGCCCGTGTCCTGTGCGGCAACGGGCCGGACCAGCGGCGTGCCATCAGGGCGGGTCGACGACAACCACAACAGACTGCCCAGCGGAATCACCTTGCGGTCGATGGCCACGCTGTAGCCCGCCGTCAGCGGAACGTTGAGCGACCCGCGAGGGCCTTCGTTGCTGTCTGGACGCAGGGTGAAAAATACGTAGCTCGGGTTGCTGCCGAGCAGTTCATGGATACGCTCGGGATGGGCGATGGCCCAGTCACGGATCCGGCCCATGGACACCTCGTCCTTGGTCAACTGGCCTTGCTCCACCAGCCAGCGGCCGATGGGTTTGTACGGATAGCCGTTCTGGTCGGCATAGGCGATCCGTAGCTGCCGGCCGCTGTCGAGTTGCACTCGGCCCGACCCCTGAATCTGCAGGAACTGCAGGTCAATGGGGTTTTCCAGCCAGGCGAGAACCGGCGCATTGACGCCTTTCTCGTCGATGGTCGCGGCGTCGTCGTAAGGGCGCAGCACCCGACCGTCCAGACGACCCCGCAGGCGTTTGCCCTTGAGCTCTGGATAAATACTGTCGAGATTGACGATGATCAGGTCATCCGGAACGCCATAGATGGCTACCGGGTGTTGATCGTCGTGCTCTTCGCTGCCTTTGTAGATCGGTTCGTAATAACCGGTGATCAGGCCATTGGCGCCGTGTTCGGACGAACGCAGGCTGTAGACCTGCAGTTGATTCTTCAAAAAGTCGCGGACTGCGGCAGGGTTGGGTGGCACCTGCGCGGCCATGGCACAGGTCGGTCCCCACACCGGGTCCTTGGCCAGGCGCTTGCACGCCGAGAACCAACTGTTGTAACCCGCCATCAGGTCCTGATCGCTTACCACGGGCAGTTTGTCCCATTCCACGCTGACGTATGTCGTGGCCTCGGAAGGCTTGGTTTTGGGCGCGCCGCCGTCGCAAGCAGCGAGCAGTGCGATCAGCGGAGCGAGGCAGAACAAAAAGCGGCGCCAGTGCAGGCTTGTGGTGATCACGCGGGGTGTTTCCTGAAAGCAGAGTGAAGTCGGCTAGCTTGGTGAAACGTGAGCGCGGCGTCAAATCCCAGGCTGTCACATAGCTGAATTTAACGAGGGTTCAGCAACCATTGAGCGCCATATTGCTTGCTTGCCGCACTTTTTGCCGAATTACGGCTCTATCCATGGCCAGGACGTGGCGAATCCGCGCGACGTCTAGATGCTGAAGCTTGTGATTGATGGTTGGTGTGTCTCACTTTTTCTACGTACACCGCAGTGTTCGCGCCACGCTGGCGGTCGGCACGCTGATGCTGTGCGCCGCCGGCTGCACACGTCAGGACGGGCGCGACATGGCGACGCAATTCAGTGAAACCCGCCCTCAGGAGTTTTTCCAGACCAGCGTGGATCGCATGGCCACGTTAGCCATGCATGACAACCTGGAAAGTTTGTATCTTTTGATGAACAAGCTTTACGCCCGCAACCCGGCGGAGTGGCGCAAGTCAGGATTTATCGACGCTCGTGCTGCCGAGCGGAACGTGCGCAACGCCATCGAGCAGCGAACGGCTCTGGCGCAACTGGGCAATCGTCGTGACCTCGCCGCGCTGAGCTATGCCCTGAGCCCTGAATTCCTCGGAGACCGCGTAGGCGCCTTCATCTACGCCATCGGCAGTATGTTGGTCACCGCGCATGGCGGGCGTCTTGAGTTTTTCATGACCGACCAGATCAACCCGACATTCGTCAGTAATGCCGCGCGCAACATCGAGAAAGCGACCTGGCTGCTGAGCCAGCGCCAGAATGCCAACGGCGAGTTGATGCTGTTTTCCAACGAGATTTCGGAAGAGGGCAGCAACCTCAGCTTCGCCACCGAATTTGGCAAAATCGTTGCGCGACTCGATTTACTGGCTCAAATGCTCGACGAGCGCTATCGACGCATTGGCCTGAACTACGCGCAAAGTCTGCTGTTCCTGAATTTTCTACCGGTTCAGTGAGCGTGCTGTACTGGGATCCACTGCATTCATCGAAATGCCGCTCAGAGCAAGCTCAATCCCACAGATCTGCGGTCTGGACACCGATTCGTGCTTCACCCCAGTCCCTGTAGGAGCATCCGAGGTTACGAGGGCCGCGAAGGCGGTGGGTCAGTCACCGTTGATGGTGCTGAACCACCGCATTCGCCAGCAAGCCGGCTCCCACCGGTCCGAGGTTGCACAGGATCTGAGGGATGGCCTCGAGCTCGTCAACGACGCGGACTCTGTAGGAGCAGTCCGAGGTTACGAGGGCCGCGAAGGCGGCGTGTCAGTCACTGTTGATGTTGCTGAGCCACCGCATTCGCCAGCAAGCCGGCTCCCACCGGTCCGAGGTTGGACAGGATCTGAGGGATGGCCTCGAGCTCGTCAACGACCCGGACTCTGTGGGAGACGTCCGAGGTTACGAGGGCAGCGAAAGCGGTGGGTCAGTCACCGGTGATGGTGCTGAACCACCGCATTCGCCAGCAAGCCGGCTCCCACCGGTCCGAGGTTTGTAAGAGATATCAGGGGTGGTCTCAAGCTTGTCAACGACGCGGACTCTGTAGGAGCAGTCCGAGGTTATGAGGGCAGCGAAGGCGGTGGGTCAGTCACCGGTGATGGTGCTGAACCACCGCATTCGCCAGCAAGCCGGCTCCCACCGGTCCGAGGTTGCACAGGACCTGAGGGATGGCCTCGAGCTCGTCAACGACGCTGACTCTGTGGGAGACGTCCGAGGTTACGAGGGCCGCGAACGCGGTGTGTCAGTCACTGTTGATGTTGCTGAACCACCGCATTCGCCAGCAAGCCGGCTCCCACCGGTCCGAGGTTGGACAGGATCTGAGGGATGGCCTCGAGCTTGTCAACGACGCGGACTCTGTAGGAGACGTCCGAGGTTACGAGGGCAGCGAAAGCGGTGTGTCAGTCACGGGTGATGTTGCCGACCCTCCGCATTCGCCAGCAAGCCGGCTCCCACCGATCTGATGCGCTGTTTTTTATGTTTCTCAATAACTCTCGCCGCGGATGTATTGCTGCATCTTTTCGATCAGCCGGCCCTGTTCGGCGATGGCCTCCTTGACCAGGTCGCCGATAGACAGCAGTCCAACCAATTGACCGTCATCCACCACCGGCAGGTGACGCAGGCGCAGGTCGGTCATGATGTTCATGCACTGATCAACGGTAGCGTTGGAATTCACGGTTTTGACGTCATGGGTCATGATGTCGCTCACCGGCGTGCCGACCGATGCGCGGCCCTTCAATTCCATCTTGCGCACGTAATCCCGCTCGCTGACGATACCGACCACCTTGCCGTCCTGCACCACCGGCACGGCACCGATGTTTTTGTCCGCCATGAGCATGATCACTTCAACGACCTTCTGATCCGGCCTCACGGTATGCGGGACGCGGTGTTGCACGTCTTTCAACTTCAGTAGTTCGGCTACTGTCTTCATGCTGGCCTCTCCGGCGCGTATTTGTGAGCTCGGCCACCCTGTGGGGGCGGTGCATACAGAATCGTAGAGAGATGGCATTCCGGCAAGTTTTGAAAGCGGCGCGCAGATGGTGAAAAACGTCATGCCGGGCTGGCGGTGCGGGATACCCTCGAAAACCTCCGCTTCAGCCGCTCATGGCGGGAGCCGATCTTGCCGGGCGAGGTCCAGATTGGGTCGGTGTTGCAGGCCCGAAGAGAGGGTTCCTCAACAGGGCCGGGATGTCCCTGGCCTGTTGCACAAAACCCTGCACCCAGTGCACGAAGCTGATTTCGTTCAGCGCGTCCAGAGGGGCATGCGCACAGAGGCGCACATCCGAGCGTTCGTCGAGGGCCATCCAGCAACCGTGCATCGCGTCCGTGTTGAAGTTCAGGCGTAGCAACCGCTCGTGCAGCCCGGCGTCCACGCCCAGTGACAGCTTGCAGTGAAGAACCGCGACGTCACCTGACATCGGGATTTCGATGATAGCCACCTCGCGGTCACCTTCGAACAGTGCGCAGACGCCGTTTTCCAGTTGCAAAGGACTGCCTAACTGTCTGCCCAGCGCGTCAATCAGTGCGTTTGCCGTTGCCATGTGGGGCTCCTCTGACGGTAAGTGAATGATTCAAGGGGTTCTCTGGGTTCAGCTCGGCCTGTAGCCGCCGTTGCTATCGCTTGCCATTTCGCGTGCGGGCTGAGGGTCGTGCTGATCGGCCTGCTCACCGTCCAGGCTGAATGCCTTTGGCCGGGTCTGATCCAGCCCGTATTCGAACGTGACCTCGCCGCGCAGGCGCTCGATGCTTAGGTTGCTGCCGCTCTTGAAGCTGACGTAGGGCAGCGCTACGCCCAGCGCATCGTCTTTGGCGGCGGAACGAAAGATCGAGATGCTCTTGATGCGCAGGTTGTCTTTATCGGCCAGCATGGCCTTGAGCGCTTCGTCGGTGAGGTTTCCGGCCAGCGCCCGGTCCTCGATGCGTTGTTTGATCTCGTCTTTGACTTCCAGTTTGAGTTCGGCGCGTGTCGTGCCCTTGGTGCTTTTCAATTCGTCGAGCAGGCCTTTGAGCTGCGCGTCGGCACTCATCAGCGCGTGAATGTGTTCGGCGTTTCCGGCGTTGACGTCCAGACCGAGCAGTTTCTTGGTCCAGTCGATACCGCGCTTGCTCATGGCGACCTGATCGATGCGGTTGACGTTGTTGTGCTTGACCACCATGTCCATCAGGGACATCAGACTGGAGCCTTGCCGGGCCGCAGTGTTCTGGCGGTCCAGCTGCCGCAGGCTGGTCAGCGCTGCGTACTGCGCATCATTTTTTGCCGGGCCGATGCCCAGGTATTTAGCCTTCAGGTGCTGCAGGGTCTGCTCAGCGGATTTACCTGAATCCGACGGGTTTTTTGTCATTTCGGGAAAGGCTTTCTCCAGCGTCTGGCCCAGACTTTTCACGTCGTTGTCCTGAACCGGCAGGGCGTGCTTGAAGCGCACGTCGTAGGATTTTCCCGTTTTGTTGTCGAACGACAGGCTCGCGGTCACGCCCAAGGGAGCGCCGCCCGCGATGAACAGGTTGTCGGGGCGCGAGCTGAAGACCGTGCTGAACATCCGCGCATACACCGACACCGAGCCCTTTTCGAGAAACCGCGCTCGGTTGCTGCTGTAAATATCGGTAGTCAGCCCGTCGCTGCCGCGTCCTTCGGTTCGTTCGCGCTCGGCACTGAGCAGCGACAGACTGGCCAGCAGGCCCGCACCGAAGCGCATGAAACCGGCAACGGGTTCGGCGTCGGTCTGGCCATAGTTGGTGCGTGACTCCAGGTTCAGCCCCAGATCCAGATCGAAGGTGTGCTTGCTACCGGTCCGCACCTCCTTTTCCACGCCACGGTCCATCAGCGCCATGGGCTTGAGACCGGCATCGTCGGGGCGCTTGCTGGTGTGCAGCGGCGTCTGCATCAGGTCGCCAATGAAATCTTCCAGCTCGTCGTCACGGATAAAGAAGCTCAGTGCCGTGTTGTCGGTGTACTTGTGTTTGGCGTCAAGGCTGCCGCCGAACCAACCGGCGTTGGACTGAATGTTCTTGTGACTGTCGCCGGGTGTGTTTTTGGTGTCGGAAATACCGCCACCAAAGCCAAAACTCGCAGTGCCGCTGATCGCACCCTCGCGGCTGAGCGCCACCTTCAGGCCCCGGTCGAAGCGGGTGAAGGTCAAGCCATAGGTTCGCTCCGGGTCGATACTGCCGCGAAAGCCCAGAAACGCCTGGCCTTCGGGGCCCGAGACACCGCCGGTGATGCCGCCCCCGTAGTTGCGGTTGAGTTTTAGACTCTCCCGGGGTTCGAGGTCGCGCAGGGCATTGGTCAGGTTGCCGACCAGTTCCTGAGGGTTGCTCTCCAGTCCCTGAAGCACATTGCGTTTGACCGGGTGGTTGTCCTTGCGCATGTACTTGAGCAGGCTTTTGGTCGCGTCGTAGCTGGCCTCCAGTGCAGCGTGATTGCGGAACCCGGCATCGGTGTAGCGTTTGACCGAGTTGCCTTCGTAGACGTCGTTGTGCAAAGTCGCCAGATTTTTTGCGAACGTGTCCAGATCCTGGCGCCCCGGCTTCTTCGCTTCCCGGGTCAGCCCGTCCAACTGAGCACTGAGATCGCTCAGGACCTTGACGTCCAGTGCCAGTCGCGCCCGCAGCAGCGCCTGATCGTCACCCCGTTTGCGCGATGAATCGAGGGCGGTCTGTGGGTTGCGGTGTTCCAGGGTGAAGTGCTTGTCCTGCAGCGAGGCAAGCAACTGGCCCAGCGGATGCGCATCGTCGATCCCGCTGTGGCGAGCGACCTGGGCAATGTCGGCAAGCATATCGTCGGCGCGCGGTTTGCCCTGGAATTGAGGGTTGATCGCCCCGTTTTTCAGCAGCGCGTTCTGACCCTGCGCCAATTCGCGCAAGGTGCGCTGCATATCCTCGACCACGCCTTTCTGGAACCAGTCGAACAGCTCGGTCAATTCATTCAGTTTTACCGACTGCGGCGAGGCCGGTAGCTCTCTGAGCGCGTCGATGCGGGCCGATAGTGTCGCTGAGCCGGGATTCATCACGGCTTCGGAAGCTTTCAGCGTCAACGCTTGAAGCACGTCTCGCTCATCGGTGTAGATCGGCCTGAGGCCTTCGCGTCCCTTCCACGCATGCTGAATGCTGTCGGCGGGAACCTTGATGGCGCCGGTTGGTGAGACGTGTGCGGTGACGTAGTTCTGGGTCAGGGTGTTGGGCGCGAATTGTTGCGCTTTGATCGTTTCGACGTTGCCGCGTCCCAGCACGTTGAAGCTGGTCTTGAGGTTGCCGCGCCGAGTGAAGGCCGGTTCGCCAGCGACCAGTTGATCATAGTGACGGTGCGCCTGGCGGGTCGGTCCAGCTTTTGACTGAGCCGTGCTCCAGGTGCCGTCTTGCGCCCTGACGAATTCGCCCTGGTCAGTGCTGGCCAACAGACGACCGTCGGAAGCAGGCCGTATATCCTCAAGTCGGGCGCCCGCCGCAGGGCCGGTCAACGTGATGGCTTCCCAGGGATGCTCGCCCTGGATCGCCTTCGGATCGGTACTCTGACCAGGCAGACGGAAGAGCACGTCATCGCGCAGCGCGTACCAGTCCTTGCCGCCGCTGCTGATCGCCTGGACAGGTCCTGTCCCTGGCGGCAAGGGCAGCGTTGCCCGTTCGCCGTTCTGGTCGTGCAGGCGTAGTTTTCCACCACTTAAGGTCATGTATTTCTGGTCGTTCTGTACGGCGACCTGGTCCACCTGCAAATGCTCGGCGCCCCGCATGACGGTGCCTTTGGCTTCGGTGCCGCGCCCCGGCAACGCCAGGTCGACACCTGAGCCCATGCCGTGAGCGCTGGCCTGAGGCGCGACTTTGAGCTGCTTGAGCTTGCTGTCTTTGTCGATCAGGTAAGCGAACCCGTCTTGCCCGCGTTGCAGTCCCTTGATGCTCTTCTCGCTGGTTTTTTTCCAGACCTCGGTGCGCGGGTCCTGGACCAGCAGGTCGTCGCCGTGCCGCGCAATGTTGCCGCGGGCGAGGTGGATCTGCTGGTGAGGCAGGGGGTTGAGCGCGGGCAGTCCGTTCTGGCGGTCCATGATCAGCGGTGCCATCTGCCAGCCCGGGCGGAAATCCCGGCTTGCGTTGTCCCATGACGCGCTGTGTTCGACGCCTTTCTGATCTTTCACCCGGGCATGCAGACCACCCTGTTCGTCGTTGAACAGGTCGCTGATCGAATAATTGCCATACGCTGCAGTCAGGTTGGCCGAGGACAGGGCCACGCTCAGTTTCAGCGGCAGGCCGATCACCGGCGGGCGTGGCACCAAGGCGCCCGCCGGGGCGTCAGGGTCCAGCGACGGCATGAGGTCGTGGTCGCGCAGGTGGGCTTGAAGCAGTTTTCCAGAGGCGCTGGTGGCGAACAGCGTGTCTGCGACAATCGCAACGGCGTTGGGTACGAAGGCCTCATCGTTGCGCGTCCCGGTAGGCGGGGTGAGTGCTTGCACATCGTGCAGCCCTTCGCCAAACGCATTGAGGCGTTCAACCGTAAGGTTTTTGAGCGGGTCTTCAGACAACGCCACCAGCTCCCCCTCGGGAGTACTGGCCAGCGACAGCACCTTGTGGGTGAAGGGCAGGGGAGTGTCTGGATGGTCCAATGATCGTACTTTGCCGTCATCGCCCAGCCCATACACCTTACCGTCGCCCGTGCTGTGCAGGCTTTTCAGCCCGGAAATGGCAGCGTGTGTCGTCCACTTGCCGTTCTCCAGCGCGTACAGCGTGCCTTCATGGAGGCGCCAGGCCTTGTTGTTTTCGTCGACATGAACGCCAGTGATCTGCGCACGATGGGCGTTGTCCGGAAGTGGGACATTGGACGCATTGTTGGGCCGGTTTTCGCTGCTTTTGAACACTGACACGGCCCGTCCGCTGGCGTGGGCGTGAACCAGTCGGTGCTCGGCATCGACCATGAGGTACTCGGTTTTTTCGTCGTTGCGGTTGAGCTCGGCCACGCCCTGATAGTACTGGCCGGGTTTGTTGAGAATGCTGTCCAGCAGTTTTTCCGTGCGATTGAGGTGTTCACCTGTGCCGAAGATCAGTTGCTGATGTTTTGCGGCATTGCTCAGGGCAATGTTCAGCCGGGGACCCATTTCGATGGCTTCTGGCGTCGACGCGCGAGTCCCGACCGGTGGCGTTGGCGACAGTGACGGCGTCGCTGAACGTGTGCTGCGCGGTATCGACGACGCATCGCCCTGTTTTGCCTTGAAAAGGCCTGTGGCCAGGTGACGCCCTTTACTGATCGTCGATTGACTGAACGTAGCGACCCGCGCGAGCACGCCTTTGCGTTGCCGGGGGCCATCAACGGACTCGGCAGAACCGCCGGGCGATACGTGACTGGCGCGTAAGGCCGGATTGAGGGGGTGCGGGGTTAAAGCCATGCTGACGCCGTCCATGCAGTAGAGACCGTATGGGCTGAGTGGCGTCAGGCGCAGAAGCGGTTCCGGTGAACCGGGTGAAAATCAGTCGGCTTTGCCGGGTGGCTGGCGGCGAGGGCGGGACACCACCGATTCGATGTTCTTGCGTCCGATCAGCAGCGGGCTCTTGGCCTTGCGCGAGGCGGGCATGTCCGCCAGCCATTTGTACATCACCAGGCAATCGACCAGACCGTGCCGGGCGTGGCGATAGGCGCGAGGCAGTCGCCCGACGGTTTCGAAACCCAGCTTGTGCCACAGCGCCACCGCGACGTCGTTGGTCGAGACCACGGAATTGAACTGCATGGCAGAAAAGCCGTTGTCCACCGCCAGTTGCTGGGAGTGTTCGCACATCAGCCGGGCAACACCGCGTCCCCGTGATGCCGGGGTGACCATGTAGCCGCAGTTGGACACGTGACTCCCCGGCCCGGCGGCATTGGCCTTGAGGTAATAGCTGCCGAGCAGCACACCGTCCTCCTCGGCGATCAGGGTGTGCAGCGGGTACTCGAGCCACAGGTGCAAGGCTTGCTCATAGCTCAGGTCGGGATCGTAGGCGTAGGTTTCCTGTGCCTGAATCACGGCCTGGAAAGTGGGCCAGAAACGCTCGAAGTCTTCGGCGGTCATGGGGCGCAGTTGAATCATGAGGGTTCCGTCAGTTTGCGAAAATCCAACTGTAGGAGCCGGCCTGCTGGCGAATGCGGTCAGCCATTCAACATCGGTCTGGTCCGACGCATTCGCGAGCAAGCTCGCTTCCACAGGGGCGGGGTTGAAGCGGCCGTTACGACACGACTCGATAACACGGCACATACGCCGCGCCGCCCGGCAGTTTCATCCGGTGCTGTTCAACGAAGGATTGAAGCAGCTTGTCCAGCGGCTTCATGACCTCAGCATCGCCATGGATCTCGTAGGGGCCATTCTCTTCGATCAGACGGATGCCCTTGTCTTTGACGTTGCCCGCGACAATACCGGAGAACGCCCGACGCAGATTCGCCGCCAGTTCGTGTGGCGGCAGAGCGCGACTGAGCTGCAGGCTGGACATGTTGGCGTGGGTCGGGTCGAACGGGCGCTGGAAGCTTTCTTCGATCTTCAGCAGCCAGTTGAAGTGGAATGCGTCGGCGCGCTCGCGGCGGAACAGACGCACCTCTTTCAGGCCCTCGGTCATCTGACGAGCGACTTCGGCCGGATCGTCGATGATGATCTGGTAGTGCTTGTGCGCTTCTTCGCCCAGCGTGGCGCTGACGAACGCGTGCAACTGCTCCAGATACGGCGCGGTGCTCTTCGGCCCGGTCAGGATCACCGGGAACGGCAGCCCTTGGTTGTCCGGGTGCATCAGGATGCCCAGCAGGTAGAGAAACTCTTCAGCGGTACCCGCGCCGCCCGGGAAGATGATGATGCCGTGGCCGACGCGGACGAAGGCTTCCAGACGCTTTTCGATGTCCGGCAGGATCACCAGTTCATTGACGATCGGGTTCGGCGCTTCGGCGGCGATGATGCCCGGCTCGGTCAGTCCCAGATAACGCCCGCCATTGATACGCTGCTTGGCGTGGGCAATGGTCGCGCCCTTCATCGGGCCTTTCATCACACCCGGGCCGCAGCCGGTGCAGATGTCCAGTTTGCGCAGGCCCAGTTCGTGGCCGACTTTCTTGGTGTATTTGTACTCTTCGGTGTTGATCGAGTGACCACCCCAGCACACCACCATCTTTGGCTCGACGCCGGGACGCAGGGTACGGGCGTTGCGCAGCAGGTGGAACACGTAATCGGTAATGCCCTGCGAGGTGCTGAGGTCGATGCGCTGGCTGTCCAGTTCGCTCTCGGTGTAGACGATGTCGCGCAGGGCGCTGAACAGCATTTCGCGGGTACTGGCGATCATTTCGCCGTCGACGAAGGCGTCGGCTGGGGCGTTCAGCAGCTCCAGGCGGACGCCACGGTCCTGCTGATGAATGCGGACTTCGAAATCCTTGTAGGCCTCGAGAATGGTTTTGGCATTGTCGACATGGGCGCCGGTGTTGAGGATGGCCAGGGCGCACTGGCGGAAGAGGTTGTAGATGCTGCCTGACCCGGCGGCGCTGAGTTGCTGGACTTCGCGTTGCGACAGCGTCTCCAGGCTACCTTTTGGACTGACTGAAGCGTTGATTACATGTCTTGGAGCCATTCTGAATTCCTTGAAAGCGATGCCGGCGACCCATTGTCGGTCGCGAGCATTGGTACAGTGAACGAAACAACCGTTCACCCATGGGGGCCATTTTTTACATCGGTCGGTCAGGAAAGCAAACGTTGTAAGTGAAATCTTCGTGTCGACCTCACCGCAGGTCCTGTGGGAGGGAGCGTGCTCGCGGATGCATTCTGCCAGTCGGCACCGATGTCACTGTGCAACCGCCTTCGTGAGTGAACTCGATCCCGGTGCCGGATGTGCGTTCGATGCCACCCGTTCGGTCACCGGTTTTTTGATTTTCAGCGCCGCCCCGGTATGCTGCACATCGACGTCAAGACACCCGCGGCATCCTCGACACCATGCGTTCAACCTCATGATCCTCAACGTTGCGATTTTCCTCATCACCCTGATCGTCATGGAGGGTGTCGGCTTTCTTGCGCACAAATACGTCATGCATGGCTGGGGCTGGTTTCTGCACCGCTCGCACCATGAAGAGCATCTGGGGGCGTTCGAAACCAACGATGTCTATCTCCTGGCACTGGGTCTGGTCGCGGTGGGTCTGATCGTGCTGGGCAACAGTGGCTTCGACCCGCTGCAATGGGTGGGGGCGGGGGTGGCCGCCTTTGGCCTGATCTACGTGCTGGTCCACGATGGCATCGTTCACCGTCACTGGCCGGTGCGTCCCCAACCGCGCAATCGCTACCTCAAACGCCTGTATCACGCGCACTTGATGCACCACGCAGTCAAAGGGCGGCGCAACAGCGTGTCGTTCGGCTTTCTCTACGCGCCCTCGCTGCCAACCTTGAAAAAACAGCTGCGTGCCATGCGCGAAGCGGAGCGGGCGGCGTCCCGGGCCGATCTGTGCCGGCCCCCTGTGACGTCCGATCTGCAAAACGGCTGACTGCGCTCCACCCCTCACTTGATGCTAAGTTTGAGGCCTGAGTGTTCATCACCTCAGGCAACAGGCACGTGACGTAGAACACATGACGCTGGCGGCCTGTTGATCTGCAGGCCGCCGTCCAGACGCTTTCCTTCACATCGGGAGATCAATGTGACTCAACCAGCGAAACAGCCAGCAGGCACAATCATCAGCTACAAACGCCCGGACGGTAAGGACGTCAGCGGATACCTCGCGAGTCCGGCAAAGACCGAGGGCGCGCCAGCCATTGTGGTGATTCAGGAGTGGTGGGGCCTCAACGATCAGATTCGCGGCGTGGCCGACCGCCTGGCGGCGGCGGGTTACCTGGCGTTGGTGCCTGACCTGTATCGAGGCGAAATGACGGTGGAGGAAGAGGAAGCGCATCACCTGATGAGCAAACTCGATTTCGCCGATGCGGCGTCGCAGGACATTCGCGGTGCTGTGCAATACCTCAAAGGCCGCGCCCGAAACGTGGGTGTCACCGGTTTTTGCATGGGCGGGGCACTGACCCTACTGGCACTGAACTTCATTCCTGAACTGTCGGCTGGCGTGGTCTTCTACGGCATGCCGCCGTTGGAATACCTCGACCCCAAGGCTATCAAAGTGCCAGTCCAGGCGCACTGGGGCACACAAGATGAGTTCTTCCCGGCGGAAAACGTCGACAAACTGGAAGAAAAACTCAGTGAGGGCGGGGTGGACATCGAGTTCCATCGCTACCTGGCGCACCACGCGTTTGCCAACGAAGAAGCCGTTGGTTACGGACGGATCGCGGGCACGCAGTACGACCCGGTCTGGGCGCAACTGGCGTGGGACCGCACCCTCACGTTCTTCGGACGCACGCTCTGGAGCTGATGCTCGGGTACAGGGGCAAAACGCCTTAATGCAGGAAGCGAGACGCGCGACGGGGCGTGTCAGGCCCCATGCCCGGGCCGGCCGCTCGCGCGCTTCGCTTACTTCAACACGGATCGGCCAGCGTGCTCAGACACGCCGACCGCTGGCGATCAGATCACCCCGCACGCGACACGGTCGCCACCACCGCCCAGCGGCATGGGCATGTCGGCGTGGTTATCGCCGCCCGCATGAATCATCAACGCGTGGCCCTTGATGTCCGAGATTTTTTTCAATCGCGGCGCCAGCACCGGATAGGAGGCGGTGCCGTCGGCGTTGACATAGACCGCGGGCAAGTCGCCCAAGTGGCCTTCGCCATACGGACCGAGGTGTTTGCCGGTCTTTTTCGGGTCAAAATGCCCCCCAGCCGCCAGTGCCGCGCCTTTCTTGCCGTCTTTGGTGCCGGCATCACAACTGCCGTTCTCATGCACATGGAAACCGTGAATGCCCGCCGGCAACGAACTCAGTTTGGGTGTGAAGACCAACCCGTAGGCGGTTTCGCTAATGGTGACCTGACCGATGGGTTGCGGCGCGCCGTCGGCGCTGACCAGGTTCATGGGGACATCGAGTGTGGCCGCCTGGGCACCCAGAGAAAGCGAGCCGAGAAGACCGAGCCAGAGATAACGTTTCATAAGCGTTCCATCGAAGGGATGAGGGTTCGACGTTCAGACGGGCTGAACGGCCCGCAGCGTTCGGGGCTGCCTGGGGTTTGAGTGCTCGGTTGGCAGGAGGTTCGCGCAGTGTCGCTCAGCGCAGGTGCTGCGGCGGGATGGCATAGGTGCCGACGACATGGGCCACTGCGTCCGGCACCCCTTCGGAATACAGCGACACTTCGCCGATGGCCAGCGTTTTGCCGACTTTCATCAACTGGCATTCACCAATGATGCGTCGACCCGCTTCGGGTTTGCGCAGAAAATTGATGGTGAGGCTCGTGGTGACGGCCAACGGTACGATGCCGATGACGCCCAGCACCGCGACGTACAGCGCCACATCGGCAACGGCCATCAGTGTCGGCCCGGACACCGTGCCGCCAGGGCGCAGGTCCGCATGGTCAACGACCTGAGAGATCGTCGCCCGCTGATCACCCACCGCCTCGATGACGATCCGGGTCTGCGGAAACTCCCGGGCGATGAACGCCGAAATCTCTTCCTTGCTCGCCATCGTGTGCTCCTGTGCTGTGCGAGCGATAAGACTCGATGAGCGGCGACCCGCTTGTCAATGTGCTGTTGGAGCTGGTTGGTCCTGCGACACCACTACAGTCCCTGTGGCCAGCTTGCTGGCGATGCGCTGGGTCAGCAACATCAACAGTGACCGATCCACCGCATTCGCGGCCCTCGTAACCTCGGACGGCTCCTACAGGGTCTGGGTTGGCTCATAAACCGGTGTCCAGGCCGTGGACCTGTGGGAGTGAGCTTGCTCTGGGCGGCATTCCGACGAAGTAGCTGGGTCAGCAACATCAACAGTGACTGATCCACCGCGTTCGCGGCCCTCGTAACCTCGGACGGCTCCTACAGAGTTCGGGTTGGCTCACAAACCAGTGTCCAGAGCGCTGATCTGCGCAGGCCGAGAGGACAATGCCACCCTTCCTCAGCTAGTCTTGCCCTTCGATTCGGCAGTTCCCACGGACGTTGGCAGACGGTGATGGAGCAGGGCGCGCATGCAGAAGCTGGTAATCGGTATCGATCTGAGTACGACCACGTGCAAGGCTATTGCCTGGGATGCGCGGGGCATGCTGGTGGCGCAGGCGCGCGCGCCACTGGCGTTGTCCCGACCGGCGCCCAATGCCTATGAGCAGGACCCTGAAGACTGGTGGCGCGCTACGCAAGGTGCGCTGAAGTCGCTGCTGCCACTGATCGAGGGCAAAGTGGTTGCTGCCGTCTGCGTGGTCAATCAGCGGGAAACGGTGGCTGTCACAGACGCTGAGGACCGGTTGCTGCGGCCGGCGATTCTCTGGCTCGACGAACGCCGTAAGGAGGAAGTGGCCGCGCTCTGCCAGCGCGTCGGTCATGAACGGCTGCACGCCATCACCGGCAAACCCCACGACTGGGCGCCCGCCATTTACAGCCTGGCGTGGATGGCGGATGCCGAACCTGAGCGATTCAGGCAGATTCGCCATGTCTACGAGCCTCACGCCTGGCTGGTGCGCAAGCTGACAGGCGAGTTCCTCACCAGTTGGGCCAGTGCAGATCCGTTCGGCGCGTTCGATATTCATCAGCACGCATGGGCTGAGGACGTGCTCAAGGCGCTGCCCATCCCGCTCAGCACCGCGTGTTTCCCCAGTGCCATTGCCCCCGGCACCGTGCTGGGCACGGTCAATGAGCAGGCGCTGGCGCTGACCGGGCTTGCTGCGGGTACGCCAGTGGTCGCGGGCGGAGGAGACGGGCAGGCGGGCGGGTTGGGCATTGGCGTGGTCAGCGCCGGAACCGCCTACCTGAATCTGGGCACAGCGATCGTCTCGGGGGTTTACGCCGACGCGCCGAAGGTGGACGAAGCCTTCCGTACGATGTGCGCCATCGACCGCCATGGCTATGTGCTGGAAACGTCGCTGCGCTCCGGCACCTTGCTGATCAACAGCCTGTTGCGGCAGTTTTTCGAGATCGATGTGGTGGCCCAGCCCGACAGTCTGATTCGTCTGGAAATCGAAGCCTCGCGCGTCGCGCCTGGCAGCGCAGGTCTGATCCTGCTGCCGTACTGGAACGGCGTGATGAATCCCTATTGGGATCAGGACGCACGCGGGTGCCTGTTGGGGTTGTCGCCGGATCATGGGCGGGCGGAAATCTACCGGGCGGTGCTCGAAGGCATCGCCCTTGAGCAAGCCGTTGCCACGCAACGCATGGTTCAGGCCACGGGCGAGCCGGTGAATACGTTCGTGGCCATTGGCGGCGGGGCGGCCAGTCGTCTGTGGTGTCAGATCATTGCCGACATCACCGACCGCCCGGTGGTCCGTGCCGCGACGCAGGAGGCCTCCAGCCTGGGTGCAGGCATTGCGGCGGCAGTGGGTGCCGGTTGGTACGAGGATTTCGCCAGCGCGGCGCAGGTCATGACTCAGGACGGCGAAACCTTCTTGCCGAATCCGGCCCTGCGCGAATTCCACCAGGAACTGCTGGCGCTTTACAGCGAGTTGTATCCGAGGCTGCGAGACCTGTACCCGCGACTGGCCAGGCTCAACCGGCGCTGAAACCGCCATCGACCGTCAGCGTCACGCCATTGATCATCCCGGCATCGTCGCTGAGCAGGAAGGCGATGGTCGAGGCGATTTCGCTGGGTTGCACGAAACGTCCCAACGGAATGCGCGCGAGCATTGACGCAGCCTTGATTGGGTCGCTCCAGGCTTTGTCAGCCATCGGTGTCAGCGTCACCACCGGGTTGACGCTGTTGACCCGGATGGCGTGCGGCCCCAGCTCCACGGCCATGACCCGGGTCATCGCGTCCAACGCGGCTTTCGAGGCGCAATACGCCACATGATCGGGAGTGCCCACGGCGGCAGCGAGACTGGATACGTTGACGATGGCGCCCGGCGCTCCGCGCTTGATCAGGTCGCGGGCGACCACCTGTGACACCACCATCGGTGCGCGGGTGTTGACCGCCATCAAGTGATCGAACGTCGCCACTGACGTGTCGAGAAAAGACGCCAGTTCTACGACGCCTGCGCAGTTGACCAGCAGGTCGATCGGCAGCACCGACGTGACGGCGGCCTGGGTCGCCGCGACATCCGCCAGGTCCACCACCAGGGTGTGTTCGCAGTAGGACAGGTCGGCGGCGTTGCGTCCCGATGCAATGACCTCGGCGCCGCAGCGCGCCAGCCATTGCACGGTCTCACGTCCGATGCCTTTGCCAGCGCCGGTTACCAGAATGCGTTTGCCGCTGAAATCGTGAGTGGCCATGGCCGCTGCTTCCGCGTCAGGTGGGTTGTTCAAGCAGTTGCTGCGCAGCGCTTTCGTCGATCACCAGTTCGTGAACGACGTTGCGCAGCAGCACCGCGCGAATGATCTCGGCCTTGTACGGCCCCCCGGACACCAGCACCACTTTGCCGATCTTGCGCAGGTCTTCCAGGTCCAGCGAAACGGCACGTCGGTTGAGCGGGTGATTGACTTCGATGCCGTCGCGATCCAGCCAGCGCCCGAGCAGATCACCCACGGCGCCGGCCGCGCGCAGTGAGCGGGCGTCTTCGGGATTGACCAGCCCCAACTCCAGCATCAACGAGCGTTCACTGAGATCACCGACCGTCAACAGTGCGAGATCGGCCTGACGCGCCTTGCCCAGCACATCCTGCACCGACGCTTCTGCCAGGATCATGTCCCGGTATGGCTCCGAGGGCGCGAACACCGGCGCCGCAAGGTAGTAATAAGAACCGCCGAACAACCCGGCCAGGCTGGAGGCGATTTCCACGGTGTTGTTCGCTGACCCATAGTGCAGGCCGCCCAGTAACGACACCACGGTCATGTTCGGCAGCGCTCTGCCTTGCAGTTCACGCATCGCCTGACGGAGCGTGCGCCCCCAGCCCACCGCGATGATGCAGCCATCGACCAGATACGCCTCAATGCTTGGCGCAACGCCTACGCCGAGCACGCGAAAGATGGTCGAGGGGTCGTCCGGCGACGGCACCACGGTGACCCGCTCCAGGCCAAACCGCGCCTGAATCCGTTCTTCGAGTTCGACGCAGGACGCCAGCGGCGAGTTGATGCGAATCTGCACCACCCCGGTTTCGCGGCAGGTCGCCAGCGCCTTGTTGACCCGCACGCGGGTGATGCCGAGACGGTCGGCGATCTGTTGCTGGGTCATGCTGTTGACGTAGTAGTACCAGGCGATGCGGATGTTCAGTTGATCCTCCGCGTTCACCGTTTCGGTGTCGGCGGTCAGCTCCGAATAGCGATTCTGCACGGCGATGTCCTTGCTCAAGCCTGATTGGCGGCACGCCCTATTTCACGGCGCCCATGGTCAGACCTTGTACCAGATGCCTGGAAACCATCAACGCGAAAATAATCACCGGGAACACGATCAGTGTGCCGGTGGCCATGATTTCGCCCCAGGGTAAATCGTAGCCGCTCATGAAACTGGTCGCGGTCACCGGCGCCGTGCGTGCGACGTTGCGGGTCAATACCAGCGCGTAAAGCAGTTCGTTCCAGGAAAAAATGAACGAGAAGATCGCCGACACGGCCACCCCCGGCATCGCCAGCGGCAGGGCAATGCGCCAGAAAATGGTGAAGCGCGATGCCCCGGACAACCGGGCCGCTTCGTCCAGATCCTTCGGCACGCCGCGGAACTGATCGGTGCAGATCCACACCACGATCGGCAGGTTGAAGGTCAGGTAAATCAGGATCAGCACCAAGTGCGTATCGATCAGGCTCAGATTGCGCGCCATGAGAAAGATCGGCAGCGCGACGACGATCGGGCTGAGCATGCGGTTGGTGATGAACCAGAACCACAGGTCTTCCTTGCCTTTGAACTCGAAACGCGCCAGCGCATACGCAGCCGGGGTGCCAAGGCCCACCGCCAGCAGCGTGGTGCAGACAGCCACGATCAGCGAGTTGCCCAGGCTGTGCAGTACATCGCGCTCGAACAGCACTTTGACGTAGTTATCCAGATGCGGGGTGAACACCCAGATGGGCGGCGAGGCGAGGGCTTCAGCCTGGGTCTTCAGGCTGGTGGCGACCATCCAGTAGAACGGGAAGACCGCGAACAGGAAGATCGCCAACAGACCGACCAGGTGCCACGCGTTAACCTTCATGCGAGGGCGCGCATGCGCAGGGTGGCTGGCCGTCGTCGGGATGTGTGCAGCAGGAACGGTGGCCATGTCAGATCTCCCGGTAAACGAATTTGATGTACAGGCGCGCCAGCACAATGGTCAGAATCAGCATCAGAATCGCCTGGGCCGAGGCCACCCCCTGATCGAACACCCGGAAGCCGACGCGCTGGATGTACACGCTCACCAGTTCGGTCGCAGCGCCCGGACCGCCACGGGTCATGGTGAACACAGTGTCGAACATCTTGAGAATGTCGGCGGTGCGCAAAATCAGGATCACCGTGGCGCTGGGCAGCAGGAAGGGCAACTGTACGTAGCGCACGATCTGCCAGCGGCTGCGGGTCTCCAGGCGCGCGGCTTCTTCGATTTCATGGGGCACCATCGTCAGTCCGGCCAACAGCACCAGCGCGCAGAACGGGGTCCATTGCCAGATGTCCATCAGGGCCACGGCAATAAACGCGTTGGTGGTGTCGCCCAACCATTCGACGGGACCGGCGTTGAGCATCGCCAGTAACGCGTTGGCGACGCCGAAGTCGCGGTTGAAGATCAGCCGCCCGATCAGACCGGCGACAGCAGGTGCGGTGGCGAGTGGAATCACCAGGCTCATGCGCGCCAACAGCTTGAACCCGGACAGGCCTGGCTTGTGCAGCATCAAGGCAATGATCAGACCGAGCGCCAGTTGAATCGGCACCACGGTGACCAGGAACAGCCCGGTACGGCCTAGCGCTGCCCAGAACGAGGCATCGTTGAGCACATTGAGGTAGTTGTCGAAGCCAATGAAGGATGTCGGATCCTTGGGGCGTGCCAGGTTGTACTGGCGAAAGGAATTGACCAGCGCGAACACCGTCGGAAAGATGCCGATCAGCGCCAGCGCGACGGTGGCGGGCGCGAGGAAGGAAAACGCCGCCCGGGTGTTGTTCCACAGGGTCGGGAACACCGGTTTTTTGTGGTTGGACATAGCATGGGTCTCGAATCGGACACGGACATCCGGGCTGCCTGCATAACCCTTGTGGGAGCCAGCAAGCCGGCTCCCACCTTTATGCGCTTGGCCGGATAACCTTGGAGGTAATCGGTGCCTCTATTTCAGCAACTTCACCTTGCCGTCGTAGTAACCGGCTTTTTTGAGGATGTCCTCCATCTTGCTGCCGATGGTCTTGGCACCGGCTTCCACGCTGGTCTTGCCGAGCATCATCGAGGTACCGTTTTCGCCGACCACCTCAGAGATTTCAGGCCATTGCGGGAAGCGTGGGCGGTAGTCCGGAACGCCGCCTTCCCATGACGTCACCATCGGCTGAACGAAGGGGTACTTCTTCTGCACGTCCGGGTCTTTGTAAACCGACATCCGGCCACTGACGCCGCCCGCTTCCAGATACGGTTTGGCCATGGCTTCCGAGGTGACCCACTGAATGAACAGCCACGCCGCCGCTTTCTGTTTGTCGCCGGAATTGGCATTGACCCCGAGCGAGAAGCCTCCCAGTGCAGGCTTCAGGCCCGCTGGCCCCTTGGGCTCGGTGGCCACGCCCAGGCAATCGGTGATTTTCGATTTTGCGGGGTCGGCAAGGGTGCTGTAGAACGCCGACCACTCGGTGATCATCGCCACCTTGCCTTGGGCGAGGGCGTTGACCGCTTCGTTGTGGTCATAGTCGACGATGCCCGGCGGCATGAATTTCATCAGGTCCTGACGGAACTGCAGGCCTTCCTGAGAGGCTTTGGAATTGAGGTTGGACTTGAAGTTGGCGTCCAGCAGCGAACCGCCGAACGGCCAGAGGAAACGCATGAAGCTGTCCGCCGACTGGGTTTCGCCGCGCCGCGATTGCAGGGCGTACGCGTAACGATCCTTGGACTTGTCGGTGAGCTTGGGCGCGTAGACCTTGAGCAACTCATCCCAGGTTGCGGGTGGTTTATCGAAACCGGCGTCCTTGAGCATGCATTTGTTATAGAAGAGCAGGCCTGAGTAGTTATCGAAAGGCAGCCCGTAAGTCTGCTTGTCCCAGGTGCCGAACGACTCCAGCAGGATCGGAAAGAAGCCGTCGAGTTTCAGTTCCGGGTCGGCCAGCCTGGCGTCCTTGGTGAACGTGGTGATCGGTTCCAGCCAGCCGTTACCGGCGAATTCACCGATCCACACCACGTCGGTCAGCACCACGTCCAGCGGTTCGGCGCTGCTAAAGCGCAGGACTTCCTGCTCGCGGGTGTTTTCGTACGGGATGATTTCGTAATTGACCTTGATCCCCGTCTTTTTCTCGAATTCCGGCAACAGTTTGATGGCGGCGGCATAGCCAGGGCGATCGAGAAAAATGGCCTTGATTTCGGTGCCTTTGTAAGGCGCTGCGGCTTCCTCCAGCGTCCAGGCCTGAACGGCACCAGACCCGAGGGCAGCCCCCAGCGCGACGGACAGGGCGAGGGCGTTGCATACCAGCTTCTTCATTACGTGACCTCTTTATTATTGTGGGTGAGGATTACGCGTTGTCTGCGCTCACGCGCATCGGGAGTTACAACTTCTTGTTAATCGGCATCGTGCTCGGCGCTGGGCAAAATGATCGTTTTCAGGGCACCATCGAGAAACTCCGACGGGTAGCTGAAGGCCTCCGCCGCTTGTTGAAGATTGAAACGGTGGGTGACCAGGCCATCGACATCCACCGAGCCCTGGGCGACCAGCTGAATCGCCCGGTCATAGACATGGCCCATGCGCCGTGACATCCGAATGTCCAGCCCCTTTCGACGCAGCAAAGAGGCGCTCAACGGCGTGTACTGATCACCGTCGGGAATGCCCACCAATACCACGCGACCGCCAATGCGCGCGGATTGCGCGGCAATCTGAAACCCTTCGGGCGAGTTGGTCGCTTCCAGCACCAGGTCGACGCCCCGGCCATTCGTCCACTCGGCGATGGCGGCGTGGTCGGCGGCCACCTCATCCGCCCCCAATTGGCGGGCTTTCTCGGTGCGATAGTTGATCGGATCGATGGCATAGACGGCTTTCTTGCACATCATTCGCGCCAGTTGCAGCAGGCACAGGCCGATTGGGCCGCAACCGATGATGGCGACCGTTTCAAACAGCTTTTTGCTGCCCGCCAGGTCCATCGCATGAATCGCCACGCCCAAGGGTTCGAGCATGACCGCCTGGACGGGTGTGAAGTGATCGGGAACAGGATAGATCTGGCTGGGCGCAACCACGATGTATTCGGTCATGGCGCCGTGGGTGTGCGGCGGCGACCCCAGGAATTGGACATGGGGGCAGAGGTTCACATGACCGCGATGACACCATTCGCACTGGCCGCAGGGCCTGGCAGGATCGACCGCGACCAGCTGTCCGGCTTTCAGACCCAGCGCAGGTTGATCGTCGACCACACGTCCGGCGAATTCATGACCGGCGATAAAGGGCTCAGTGATACGCGCATGGCCGATGGCGCCTTCCTTGTAGTAATGCAGATCGCTGCCGCACACCCCGACAGCGCTGACCCGTAACAACACTTCGTTGCCCACCGGCACCGGCACCGGCTTTTCGCCGATACGGATGTCCCGGATGCCATGGATGTAAGCAGCCTGCATTCGGTGCGCTCCTTGACATTTGTATTTTTAGAATTACAAATGATCGTAGGACGAAAAAGTTTGATGTCAAGTGCGCTACCGTTAATGAATCGGTTTGTGTACCTGGGCGCTGACTGTAGCGTGGCTTGTCCCGCGATCGACCGGGTACCGGTCGTAAAACCTGGCATCTCGGTACATCTGAAACACCGTGTTCACCGGTGTACTGGCGCTTCGCACCAGATCGCGGGACAAGCCGCGCTCCTACAGGATTTGCTTACGGTCATCCAACAACAATAATTTCAGGGGACACGATTTTGACTGAGCTCAGTTTGAGTGGCGTCGAGAAAGCCTACGGCGATATCAAGGTGTTGCATGACATCCACCTGAGCATCGAAAGCCGCGAATTCGTGGTGTTCGTCGGGCCTTCCGGGTGCGGCAAGTCGACCTTGCTGCGCTGCATCGCCGGTCTTGAAAGCATCACACAAGGGCAGATTCGCATCGGCGCGCGTGACGTCACGTTTCTGGAACCGGCCGATCGTGGTGTGGCGATGGTCTTCCAGTCCTATGCGCTGTACCCGCATATGTCGGTCTACGACAACATCGCCTTCGGCCTCAAGATGCAGAAACTCCCCAAGGATCAGATCGAAGCCAAGGTGCGTAATGCCGCGCGCATCCTGCAACTCGACCCCTTGCTCGATCGCAAACCCAAGGCGCTCTCCGGCGGGCAGCGGCAACGCGTGGCCATCGGCCGAGCGATCGTCCATGAGCCGGAGGTCTTTCTGTTCGACGAGCCGCTCTCCAATCTCGACGCCTCATTGCGGGTGCAGATGCGCATCGAGATCGCCAAACTGCACGCTGACCTGCAAGCGACCATGGTCTACGTGACCCATGACCAGGTCGAGGCCATGACCCTGGCCGACAAGATTGTGGTGCTCAACAAGGGCTGCATCGAGCAGGTCGGCTCGCCGCTGGAGTTATATCACCATCCGCGTAACCGCTTTGTGGCTGGCTTCATTGGCTCGCCGCAGATGAGCTTCTTGCAGGTCACAGCGGCTGCGGTCAGCGCGCAAGGTGTCGACGTCGTGCTGCCTGGTGGCGGGCGACTGTCGGTCCCGGTGCAGGGCGAGGGTGTCAAGGCAGGTGATTCGCTCACGCTGGGGTTGCGTCCTGAGCACCTGTCCGAACGTGGGCAGGGCGACGCGCAGATTCCGGCGAAGGCGTTGGTGGTGGAGCACCTGGGTGGGGAGACGTTTACCCACGCTGAGACCGCTGACGGCAGCGATCTGATGATCAAGGGCGACGGGCTGTCCCCCATCAAGGCCGGCCAGCAGCTGGCGATTGGGGTGTCGGGAGAACGATGCCATTTGTTCGATGCGCAAGGGCAGGCGTTGCCGCACCGGGTGCACTACACCGCGCGGCCGATTGAAGACTTCCTTCAAACACCCGGTTCAACTGCGGTGGCAGGATAGCGGGTACGCGCTCGGGACAGCTGAAAGCACCTGCGAACCCTGCAGGCCGTGGACGGGCCGTAACCTGCTGGTCAGGGAGGAGTCCTGACCGGCAGGTCACAAGGCTTCCCCCGGCAGACAATCCTGTGGCCACCGGTAGCCGCGCGACTCAAAGGCGTTTACTGCGCTTGAACCTGCGCCAGAGCCCCCAGTTGATCAGGCTTGCCCGCGACCACCACCAGGTAACGACGTTGCTCCGGCGTATCGCCCTGCACAATCTGGCGGATCGGGCCGATGGTGTTGACGATGGCCGAACCCGCCGGGTTGGTCATGAATGCCGACAACGGCTGCAGGTTGCCACTGCCATCCGGTTTGTCGGCCAGTGCCAGGGTGTAGGGCTGTTTGGGTTCAAGCCCTGTGACCGCCGCCTGTAAAACTTGAGTCAGCCCCTGGTTGAACAGCGTGACGCTGGTAGGGGACTGATCCGCCGGCTTGCCGACGGCATTCAGACTCAGGTGCGCGGCTTGCCCGGCCACGCCGAGCGGCTTGAGGTTATCGGTGCCTGCACCTTTCTCCACGGCATTGGGCACATAGGCGATGGCTTGCGGTGCCTGGCCAATCGGGATGTTGGCGATGACCTTGTTGCTCAACGTGTCGATCACCGCGAAAGCGTCCGCATTTTCCAGACCCACGTAGATGCGGCTGCCGTCACCCGACGGCCAGATGCCGTGAGGCAGATTGCCGACCGGAATCGTTGCGATTTTCTCGAACGTATCGGTGCGATAAACCTGAACCTGATTCAGTCCCCCCACGGTGATGTAGGCGAACGAGCCGTTGGCGTTGTTGACCAGGTTGACGTGGTTGGCGATGGGCCCGACGTCCAGCGTCTTGAGCAGCTTGAACGGCGGGGTGGCTTCAAATACCTGGGCCTTGCCGACATCCTTGAGGGTGAACCAGACCTGCTTGCCATCGGCTGACGCGGCGATATTCGGGCAGAACGGGCTGGCCTGTTGGACATGGCCAACGATCTTGTGATCGGCGACCGACACCACCACCGTGTCCGGGTTGAAAGACGAGCAGACGTAACCGTATTTGCCGTCCGGCGAGAAGATCTGCATGCCAGGACCTGCCGGTGTCTTGATGCGGGTCTTTTCCTTGAAGGTCTTGGCGTCGATCACCGACACATAATCCTCACCGCGCACCGTCACCCATACCTCTTTGCCGTTGGGCGTGAAGAACGCTTCATGGGGCGCCCGTCCAACGTAGGTCTTGTGCTTGACGGTATTGGTTTCCGTGTCGATGAACGACACCGAGTTGGTGCCGATGGACACCACCGCCAGGGTTTTGTGATCCGGTGAAAAGCCCAGTCCGTGCACCAGCACTTCGCCCTTGTACAGCGGACTCAGGTTACCGGGTTGCGGGTCGCCGAGGCTGATTACCCCGAGCAGCTTATTGTCGACCGGATCAGTGACCGAGACGGTGTTGGAGAATTGCTCGGCCGCGTACACGCGATCCTGGTGGGAGACAGGAATGTCCTTGGCGGACGCCTTGCCGGGAATCTGCCCGGCGAAGCTGGACATCGAAGCGGTCAGCAAGGCACAGCTCAGCAGCGTCATGGGAATGCGAGGGAGGTGCATGGGATTTCCTTCTTTTAGTGAAGTCAGGGATGGACGATCAGGGCTGTGTCACCCGCGGCGTCTGAGTTGGTGAGGCGACGGAGGGAGGCAAGGGATCGCCGATGGCCAGGCGCATCGCGGCAATTTCCTGTTGCTGTTCGACGATGATTTCCTGGGCCATGCGTTTGAGCTGTTCGTTGTGGCCGTACTTGAGCAAGGTGACGGCCATATCGATGGCGCCTTGGTGGTGCGCGCTCATCATCGCCACGAAGTCCCGGTCGATATCGCCGGTGGGTTTGCTGTCCATGCCGGCCATCATCGTTTCCATGGCCGCAGCGTTTTCCTGGATGAAGGGGGCTTCAGCGCTGACGGGGTCGGGGCTGTTCCCATGCTCATGACCTTCATGGGCAGAGGCGGCGGAGACCGCACTTGCCAGAAGCAGCGCAACGCCGAAGCGAAATGAAGAGCGGGTGAGAGGTGACATGTGCGTTTCTTCCTGTCTGAAGCGTTCAGAGGCAGGACGCATGGCGTGGCGGATTATTCCCTGTGCGAATGAATTATTCGTTTTCCAGCGCCATTAAACGCGCTGAAGAACGACGGTGCGCCCCAGGCCTAGCGCAGCGCCGTCCCCGGCGTGCAGTGGATGAACCTCGATGACCGCAGCCACTGCGTGTCCGGGTAGTAAATGAACACCAGTTGACCGTTCTTGAGCGTGTCGATCACCGGCCGCGCGGCCGCAGTCGGTACCGCTGGGCAGCCATGGCTTCGCCCGATTCGTCCGTTTGCACGGGCGAAGTCGTCGCTGACGTAGTCGGCACCATGGATAACCACATTACGCTCGAAGGCCCGGTCATTGACGTTCGGCTCCAGGCCGTCCATGCGCAATGAATAGCCGTTGCGTCCGACATAGGGCTCACGGGTGCTGTAGAGGCCAATGCTGGAGGCCAGGCTTTCGGGTTCGTTGGAAAACTGCGTTGCCAGGTTTTCACCGCTGTTGCGACCGTGGGCGACCAGCTCATGAAAGAGCAGGGTGCGGGTGGCGAGGTCGAATACCCACAGGCGCCGTTCGGTCGAGGGGCGGGAGTAATCGATGACGGCGAGTTTCGTGGCGGGCGTGACGGTCTTGGGCATCTGGCATTGCGCTGACTGAACCGCCAGTTCGATGACGTTGGGATTGGCATCCGGCGCAGCACGGCTCAACGCAGTGCTCAGCCCGTCGTCGCTTTCAGCGCAGGCCAGCGCCGGGCACAGCAACGCGATCATCATCCATACAATTCGCGGGGTGGTCATGTAACGCTCGCTGGGAAGGGGCATCGATACCCGTCAATATCGTTAACCGTGCGAGACGGCCGCAAGCACCATTCGTCCCGACGCTGAAACCATTGCAGAAAGTTAAAACGCCACTATGCTGCTTCCAGCGAGCAGTTCTCCACTCGCTGTTGTTCCGTGGTGGCTCGCAAAACACCCCAACCATGACCCGTCGACGACAGCTTGCGATGTCCCGATTCACCGCTGGGAAACACGCCCTGCCGTGGCGCGGATGCAGCCGTGATCGGCCTCGAACAGAAGGTTCGACGATGCGCCTTGTTGCCCTTTCAATCTGCCTGCTGATCACGGCGTTCGTTGTCCCGTCGCAGGCGGCCGACGCGACTCCTGAGCCGGAAGCCGTGGTCAGTAAAGCGCAATTGCTGGAGGAAAAAGCAGCTGACAAGGACGGTGCGACACCGGCCGTGCCCAAGAGCGAAATCATCACCCAGTCCGAAGCCCAGGCTGTGGACCCTGAGGGTGCGGCGTCGGTTGACGATGCCATCGTCTGCCTCTCGCGAACCCTCTACTGGGAAGCCAAGGGTGGCACCGATGCCGACATGACGGCAGTGGCCAACGTGGTGCTCAACCGGCTGGGCCATGAGGGATTTCCGGACACGATCTGTGGTGTGGTCAAGCAGGGCTCAGAGAAAAAAGCCTGTCAGTTTTCCTGGTGGTGCGATGGACGTTCCGATCAGGTAAAGGAGGACGAACGGTACGCCGCCTCCAAGGAAATCGCGCGCAAGGCCCTTAACCAGCAATTGGCAGACCGCACCAACGGCGCCATGTATTTCCACGACCGCAACGTCAAACCCGCCTGGGCCAGCGAGTACATCAAGACTGCCGAAACCGGGAAGTTTCTGTTCTACAAACCGAAGGCCGGGAAGCCGAAGTAGCGGCCGAGATCGCTGGCCAGTGCTTTTTTACGCTTGATAGTGATGTGGGTTGATCTGACGCCTCCGCGAGCAAGCGCGCGCCAGTATCCGCGTCGTGCTCAAATCCTTGGAACGACTCGGACTCTGTAGGAGACGTCCGAGGTTACGAGGGCCGCGAATGCGGTAGGTCATCCACCATCAATGCCGCTGACCCACCGCATTCGCGAGCAAGCTTGCTCCCACAGGTGTGTCACTCAATACCGTCAGCTCCAAGATGGCAGGGGGTGGTTACTGTTTCACCCCGAACATCGCGGTCCAGTAAATGCCAGCGTCGCTTTTGGGGTCGGTTGCGTAGGCGGCGCCCAGGTCGCGGAAGTCCGGGTTCATTATGTTGGCGCAGTGTCCAGGGCTGGCGAGCCAGCCTTCCACGACCTTGCGTGCGTTGTCTTGCCCGGCGGCGATGTTTTCGCCGATCTGCTGCCCGATATAACCTGCCAGCTCCGCACGGTCACCGGGCGTACCGCCGTTGCGGCCTTTGTGATCGAAGTAGTTGTTGTTGGCCATGGACCGCGCATGCCCTTCGGCAGCCGTGGCCAGGGCATCACTCCAGGCCAGCGGGGCAGTTGCCGGGAAGGATTGACCGCCACACTGATGCGGCACGCTGCGGGCGGCATTGATCAGCCCGAGTATTTTCTGCCCTTCGGCCTGAGAGTTGCCCAGCCCCCCGGCCAGCAGTGGCCGGGCCAGCACGATTCGCCAGTCACGATCATTGCGGCTGACTCCCACATCGACAAACTGTGGGTCCAGCACCACCTGACAAAAACTTTCCTGAATGGCCTTCATCGCCGAGGATGCGTCACGCGGCCCGGACAACGAGATCGCCTGTACGGTCACCATCGGGTATGACGCGCGGGCCAGCACCTGTTGCAGATCCACGCTGCCGGTGGGCGGCAGGTTAAGGCGCGGGTCGGCGGTCAGGGGAGGGAGTTCCTGAGAGACCACATTGGCGCAGGGCTGCGCCTGACTGCGAAAGGCGTTGATCGACTGCACCAGTTGCGTTTCTTCACTGGCCTGCGCGATGCCGGTGACCATCACCAGCGATGACAAGGCGGCGAGACCCATAAAAAATGATGTGAGGCGCATGAAGATCTCCCTTGAACTGATTGCGGCCATGATGCGCGATTTTGCCTGTATCGAAATAGTCTGAACGAAACATTCCATGGAGGTTGCAATCGAGTGTCCGCTTTTTGCAATCGTTGCGATGAAAATGGCGCCTGTACACCGCCAGGGCATGGAATCACATCAGCGCCTGAATCAGCCTGTTGAATGCGGGCAACGCCGGGTTGTCATTATCCCGCCGCGACACGCGGTATAACTCGGCATGTAATTGAGCGTCGCTGAGCGGACGGAACGTCAGGTTTTCGCTGTGCAGCCGGGTAGCGGAGGCGGGAACGATGGCCACCCCAAGTCCCGCCTTGACCATGCTGACCACGGTGTGGGTCTGGCCCAGATGATAGACGTAACGCGGGGTGACCCCGGTCATGGCGAATAACCCAGCGATGCAGTCGTAGAAATACCGACCTTCATCGGGCGCATACATCACGAACGGTTGCTGATCGAGGTCGCGTACAGCGATGGCGGCCTTTTGCGCAAGCGGGTGCTGCTGCGGCAGCGCAACCAGCAAGGGTTCACGACTGATCAATTGTGCGTCGAGGGCGTCGCGATCATTGACTTGCCGTACAAATCCGACATCGATGCGGTGGGCGGCCAACGCTTCGAGCTGTGCACCGGACACCATTTCCTTGAGCGTGAACTGCAGTTCCGGCAGTTCTTCGGCGGCGTGGGCCAGTAACGCCGGAATCATCTGGTAGGCGCTGACGGCCGTGAACCCCAGCGTCAGGTTGCCCGCTTCCCCACGTGCCAGACGCCGAGCGCCATCGGCCGCCTGATCGGAGAACGCCAGCAAGTGTCGCGCGTCCCGCAAGAACCCGTGACCGGCAGCCGTCAGTTTTACCGTGCGGTTATTGCGTTCCAGCAACCGGATTCCCAACCCGCGTTCAAGCAGTTGAACCTGTCGACTCAACGGCGGTTGAGTCATGTGCATCCGGGTGGCGGCCCGTCCGAAATGCAGCTCTTCGGCGACGGCGACAAAACAACGCAACTGGTGCAATTCCACGATTCAATATCCGCATCAATCCATTCAGTCTCTATGTTAGACCTGAATCGATGCGTGCTCCTATCATCGGCGCGAGAGTTGTACGACAACAAAAACAATATGCCCGCCAGAGCGGGTGGGAGGCACACCATGCTCAGTAAATCCCTTCCTGCGGATTTCGCCGAAGCGCAAGCAAAAGTCGGTCGCCACCGTTTTCTGATTCTTTCAATGATCTTCATCGTGACCGTGGTCAACTACGCCGACCGGGCAACCATGTCCATTGCCGGTACCGGCGTGGTCAAGGACCTCGGGCTGGACCCGATGATGCTCGGGATGATCTTTTCCGCCTTCGCCTGGGCGTATGCGCTTGGGCAGATTCCGGGCGGCTGGCTGCTCGATCGCTTTGGCGCACGCCGGGTGTATGGCTGGAGTCTGGTGCTGTGGTCCTGCTTCACCATGGCGCAGGGCACTGTCGGCTGGTTTGGGCTGATGGGCGCCTCCGCCGCGATGAGCCTGTTCGCCATGCGCTTCATGTTGGGACTGGTTGAATCACCCGCGTTTCCTGCCAACAACCGCATCGTGTCGTGCTGGTTCCCCACCAGTGAACGCGGCACCGCGTCAGCGTTGTTCAACTCAGCCCAGTACATGGCGGTGGTCCTGTTTACGCCGCTGATGGCCTGGCTGACCCACGCACTGGGTTGGGAGCATGTGTTTCTGTGGATGGGCGGATTGGGTCTGGTGCTGAGTCTGTTCTGGTTCGCGCTGTACCGCGAACCGCACAGCGACAAGCGCCTGAGTCGCAATGAGCTGGACTACATGCGCGAAGGCGGCGCCTTGGTGGATCTGGAGCTCAATCGCAAGGAGCAGAAGAACAAAGCGACTTTCAGGGAGATTAAACAACTGTTCACCCGTCGCACGCTGTGGGCCATTTATCTGGGGCAGTACTGCATCACGGCGCTGACGTATTTCTTCATCACCTGGT
The DNA here is from genome assembly GCF_900110765.1 of Pseudomonas sp. NFACC02. GTDB lineage: Bacteria > Pseudomonadota > Gammaproteobacteria > Pseudomonadales > Pseudomonadaceae > Aquipseudomonas. Next base: position 156,404 of record NZ_FOEO01000001.1, on the reverse strand, counting down.
TTCCGATTTACCTGGTCAAAGGCCGCGGCATGACCATCATGGAAGCCGGCTGGGTCGCCGCACTTCCGGCGATCTGCGGTTTTTCAGGCGGCGTACTGGGCGGGATGTTCTCGGACATGCTGATTCGTCGCGGCGTGCACCCTTCGGTCGCACGCAAGACGCCGTTCCTGATCGGGATGGTGATGTCGACCGTGCTGGTGGTGGCCAACTTTGTCGACGCCAACTGGATCGTCATCGCGCTCATGGCCATCGCCTTCTTCGGCAAAGGCCTCGCTGCGGTGGGCTGGGCAGTGCTTTCGGACACCGCCCCCAAAAACATGGTCGGCCTGAGCGGCGGTGTGTTCAACGGCATCGGCAACATTGCCGGGATCATCACCCCCGTAGTGATCGGCTACATCGTGGCAACCACAGGGTCTTTCAACATCGCGCTGTGGTTCGTGGCGGCGCACGGGCTGCTGGGGGTGTTTGCGTACGGCGTGCTGGCGGGGCGGTTCGAGCGGGTCGAGTTGCACTGACCCTCGCTCGGCAAACACCTGCATCGCCGCGCCCGCTGCCGGAGGGGAAAGGGGAAACGGGACGGCGGCGTGCGGGGTCAGTCCTCGAAGACGTCATTGCCAACCGTGTGTTAGAGGCTTGAGGGTGAACAGGTCGCCGTCGAATGGCTCCAGAAGCGGGTATGATGCACGGGTTCGTCCCTCCACGTGATCGTCGCCGTGGAGCCTTTGCCCAGCGTCAGGATTCTCATGTACACCATTACCCGTCTTGAACATACACCGCCCGAATCGATCCAGAGTCAGATCATGCAGATGGTGGTCGATTACCTGACCGATATCAGCATGGTCGGCATCGTGGCGAGCAACCCGCTGTATCAGCTGTATCAGTACGGGGTCGGACACGAGGTCCATCAGTACCTGCAAGCGATGAATGGCTCCCGGGGTTTCCCGGTCGAGCTGATCGTTGCTCTGGATGACGAAGACCCCTCCGTGGTCGTTGGTTTTCTGCTTTACCTGCCGGTTCAGGACGACCCTGAGGCCTGCGCGGTGGCGTATATGGCGGTGCAGGCCAGCCAGCGTCGACGCGGAATCGCCCGAGCGATGCTGCACCAGATGGTCGAGCGCTACCCTCATGCCGAGCTGGCATGCTTCGCCGCCAAGGTGCCGTACTTCGAGGCCATGGGCTTTCAGGTTTTGGCGGCGCGCGGCCCGCAAGTCCTGATGAATACGCGCAATCGTCAGACGGAAGGTCTGCTTGCGGTGCTGGATGTAGCACCCATCTACAACTCGGTGGAAGTGCGCCAGATCCACGCGTATCTGCTTAAACAGCATGGGAAACGGGCCATGACCGATGCCGAAAAACAGCGGGATCGGCACCTCGATCAGATGACACGCCAGGCTCGGTTATTGGTACAAGACCGACTGGGCGAATGAGCTGGATGCCAGCGACGTTAATTTAAACACTCAGGTTCACATGTGCACTTCGACCGCCAAGGGCAAATGGTCGGACAAATGCGTCCACGGGCGGGTGCCAAGAATTTTCGGGTTGTGACTGGTGGCGTTGCGCAGGTAGACCCGATCAAGGCGCAGCAGCGGGAATCGCGCTGGGTACGTCTTTGCGAGGCGTCCATGACTGCGCTCAAAGGCCTCGTGCAGGTATTCACAACGCGCCAGGCGCTTGTTGCCGTGTAATTGCCAGTCGTTGAAGTCGCCCGCGATGACTACGGGCGCGTGTTCCGGCAACGAGTCGAGCAGCGCGCAAAGCAGGTCCAACTGCAGTTGCCGATGGCTTTCCAACAGGCTCAGATGGACGCAAATCGCATGCACTTCGTCATGCCCCGGGACCTGCAGGACGCAGTGCAACAGCCCGCGCCGCTCGGGTCCGGTGATCGACACGTCCAGATTGCGGTGATGCAGGATCGGGTATTTGGAGAGCAGGGCGTTACCGTGATGCCCGTCGGGGTACACCGCATTGCGGCCGTAAGCAAAATCGCTCCACATGCTGTCGGCGAGAAATTCGTATTGCGAAGTCACGGGCCAATCCGGGAACCGAGTGGCGTGCCGGTCGTGGCCGCCGAGCACTTCTTGCAGAAACACCAGGTCGGCCCCGGTACTGCGCACGGCCTCGCGCAGTTCCGGGAGGATGAAACGTCGGTTCAGCGCGGTGAAGCCCTTGTGCGTATTGACCGTCAGCACGCGAAGTCGGTGGACATCACGCATGCCAGCCGTAGGGACAACACGAGGGCCTGCAGGGTCGGGGTTCAAGCGCACGTTCCTGTTTCGGGGGATGTGCCAGTTCCGACCCGGCTGCGGCCCGGCAGTTCAGCTTTTTCCGCTGATGCCTGACCGGTGTGATTACACCCGGGTATCTACAGTGGGACGACGAGACAACAGCAACGTCAAGGCTAGCGCGAGGATCGACAGCAGGGCGGCGAAGAAGAAGATCCAGCCGTAACCCATGCCCAGCGCGATTGCTCCCATCAACGGACCGGCAATCGCCAACGCCAGGTCGAAAAACACCGCGTACGCACCCAACCCGGCACCGCGACTGCTGTTGGGCACCTGTTTGATCGCCTCGACACCGATGGCCGGGTACACCAGCGACAGGCCAAAGCCGGTAAGTCCCGCGCCGATCAGCGCCACGGTGGTGTTCGGCGAAAGCCACAACAACAGCAACCCGACGGTTTCAACGGACATGCAGGTAATGGCCGAGCTGAAGCCGCCAAACCGGCTGATCGCGTTGATGAAAAACAATCGGGCAACAATGAAGCAGATACCGAACACCGTCAGGCACCAGGCAGCGCCTTCCCAGCCTCGGTTCACGTAATACAGGGTGATGAAGGTGGTCAGGGTGCCGTAACCGATCGACGACAGGGTCAGGCTCAAACCATACGGTGCCACGCGGCCGAACACCGACCAGAACGCCATGCGCTCGCCTCGAACGACGGGCACTGGCGGCTTGTTGCGAATCAACAGCAGCGCGCCAGCGGCCAGCGCGGTAAGCACCAGGCCCAGGCTGACGAAGCCCAGTGCATCCACCATCACCACACCCAATGGCGCGCCAATCGCAATCGCACCGTAGGAGGCGATGCCGTTCCAGGAGATGGACCTCGCCGTATGCTCGGCCCCGACTTGTCCGATGCACCAACTGATGGTGCCGACCCCGATCAGCCCTTGAGACCCGCCGAGGATCAATCGGGCGATCACCAAGATGATCAGACTGACCTGCGCAAACGACGCCAGCAAGACTGCAACCAGCGTCAGCATGCCGCTTACGGCAATACCGGAAAGGCCATACACAATCGCCCGTTTGGTGCCGATGGTGTCGCAGACTCTGCCGGCCATTGGGCGACTGAGCAGGGTCGCCAGGTATTGCGAGCCAATCACCAGACCGGCCACCACCGCGCTGAATCCGAGCTGGTCATGCACGTAGCCCGGCATGACGGCGATGGGCAAGCCGATGCACAGGAAGGCGATGAACGTGTAAAGAACGATGGAGACGATTTGCAGCGTGATCGCCAGTGGGCTGGCGTTCTGAGCGGGGGTAGTGGGCGGCAGGGCTGCAGACATGGGACGCTTCGCTGGAGCGGTGGGAGTGCGTCATCATGGCGCGGGATGCGCGCAAATGAAAGCAGGCTAACGATTTAACCTCGTCTTGCCTTCGCGATGCTGTCGGAATGAGTGTGGGATGACGGGCATTTGCCGATCAGCAAATCGCTCACCCATAAAAAAGCCCCGTCGCGAGGACAGGGCTTCTGATCAAGCGTGCAGCTGTTTAGAGCACGACGCCCTGACTGCGCAGGTAGTCGTCGTAGGTGCCGCTGAAGTCGGTCACGCCATTTGGGCTCAGCTCGATGATGCGCGTGGCCAGCGACGATACGAACTCGCGGTCATGGCTGACGAAGATCAGCGTGCCTGGGTAGTTTTCCAGCGCCAGGTTCAGCGCTTCGATGGATTCCATGTCCAGGTGGTTGGTCGGTTCGTCCATGACCAGGACGTTCGGTTTCTGAAGGATCAGCTTGCCGAACAGCATGCGGCCTTGCTCACCACCGGAAATGACCTTCACTGATTTAAGGATTTCGTCGTTGGAGAACAGCATACGGCCCAGGGTGCCCCGGATGATCTGTTCGCCTTGCGTCCACTGGCCCATCCAGTCGAACAGGCTGACATCGTCTTCGAAGTCATGGGCGTGGTCCTGAGCGTAGTAGCCCAGTTCGGCGCTTTCTGTCCACTTCACTGAACCTGCATCCGGGGTCAGTTCGCCCATCAGCGTGCGCAGCAGCGTGGTCTTGCCGATACCGTTCGGACCGATGATCGCCACCCGCTCGCCGGCTTCAACCGTGAAGCTGAAGTTCTTGAACAGGGTCTTGCCGTCGAAGCCTTTGGACATGTGCTCGATCGTCACGGCCTGACGGTGCAGCTTTTTGGTCTGCTCGAAGCGGATGAACGGACTGACGCGGCTGGACGGTTTGACTTCGGCCAGCTGGATTTTGTCGATCTGCTTGGCGCGGGAAGTGGCCTGCTTGGCTTTCGAGGCGTTGGCCGAGAAACGGCTGACAAACGTCTGCAATTCGGCGATCTGGGCTTTCTTCTTGGCATTGTCCGACAGCAGTTGCTCACGCGACAGGGTCGCGGCGGTCATGTACTCGTCATAGTTGCCCGGGAACAGGCGGAGCTCGCCGTAATCCAGGTCAGCCATGTGGGTGCACACGCTGTTGAGAAAGTGACGGTCGTGGGAAATGATGATCATGGTGCTGTTACGCGCCGTGAGGACGGTTTCCAGCCAGCGAATTGTGTTGATGTCCAGGTGGTTGGTCGGCTCGTCGAGCAACAGCACTTCCGGATCGGAAAACAAGGCTTGGGCAAGCAACACACGAAGTTTCCAGCCTGGCGCCACTTCGGTCATCGGACCAAAGTGTTGTTCCAATGGAATGCCCAGACCCAGCAACAGCTCACCCGCGCGGGATTCTGCAGTGTAGCCATCCATCTCAGCGAACTCGGTTTCAAGCTCGGCCACGGCCATGCCGTCTTCTTCGCTCATTTCTGGCAGCGAATAGATGCGATCGCGCTCGGCTTTGACTTTCCACAGTTCTTCGTGGCCCATGATCACGGTATCGATCACGGTGAACTCTTCGTAGGCGAACTGATCCTGACGCAATTTACCCAGACGCACGTTCGGCTCGAGCATGACCTGGCCGCCAGACGGCTCCAGGTCACCGCCCAGAATCTTCATGAACGTGGATTTGCCACAGCCGTTGGCGCCGATGAGGCCGTAGCGATTGCCGTTGTTAAATTTGACCGAAACGTTCTCGAACAGCGGTTTGGCGCCGAACTGCATCGTGATATTTGCTGTGGAAATCAATTACCTTACCTTTCAATAGCTTGGAAGTGACCGAGCGCCGCGCGGGCACGCAAGGGCAGCGGATGGGCCGGTGAACGTGCGCCTGTCACGCTCTTTCAGTGAAGCCGGCAGGCAAAAAAACCACCTCAGCGTCGACCTTGTTCAGGGCGCTGGGCAGCTTGGATGCGGGATTCATGCCGGACAGTGGCGCGCATTGTCGCATAGCTGAGATGACAGATATACGGGGAGGGAGGTGGCTGACCCCACGAATTCAGGCCGAAGGCCTTTTCATCACGCCGATTTAATGCACAGCCGCTTCACGCAATCGCATCGTTCAGGAACGCCTTCACGATTGATTTGACGGAAGGGTTGACCTTCACGTCGCTCAGTTCTTTGGCCGTAAACCATTTGCAATCGGCAATTTCGTTTTTCGGTGAGGGCGTGACGATAAAATTGACGGAGACTTCGAACACATGATGCAGCACCGTCGCCGCTTCAAAGCGCGTGACATAGGACAAGTCTTCCAGGATCAGCCCCGTTTCTTCGCGTAATTCCCGCACTGCCGCTTGCGCAGGCGATTCTCCCGCCTCGACCTTCCCCCCTGGCAGATTCCAGCGTGCCTTCGGCTTGCGCACATACAGGATCTCGTTGTCCCGTCGGCAGATGACTGTGGCGCGTTCTTTCATCGAATATTCCCTCCACCGCGCAGCCAGTGAGATGCATCTGAGATGCGAATCGTCACGTAGCTGTCATAAAAGCTTCATAAATGCCTTAGAAGCATTAACGGTGCCAACGTTCCCTGTTTAATCGGCCTGTGCAGCCGATGCTTTAAAGCGTAGCAGTGCCGTGCATCACACGGCCCTACGCGCCTGCCCCTTGATTCATTCAGGCGCGGTAGCCGCTTTCTTCTGCGTCGAGTGCCTGCGGTCGGTCGTCGACGGTTTGGGGTGTTCGCCGGGCGACGGCGTGTCTGTCGCCTTTTTATGACTGCCTGTTGGTTCGGGGTTAACGGGCTTCTTCTCGTAGCCTTGCGCGTCACCGCCGTTGCCGCCTGCCGGTGAAGACGGGTTGACCCCGGGCGGTAACGCCGATCCTCCGGTTTGTGCGGACATCGCACTGGAAGCGAAGAGTGCACTGATACCCAGCGTAAAAAGCCCTGCCATTAGCAGATGTGACCGGTGCTGCGTGCTCATGGTGCATCTCCTGTCTGACTTTTTGGTGATTGACGGTTAGGCCTATTTGCCGCCACCAACGTGCGGTCAACACGACGAGCGGCCGTCAAATACGCGAGGGTGCACATTTGTAGCGCGCAGCGCACAACCTTGGGGCCTCGATACACACCGGGTAGGAAACCGTAGCAATGGCACCGGCTATGAACGCAACCAGGTAACCGAATTTTTACGGCTAGCTCATTGATATTGGGCATTTTTCCAGCGCAGTTGCTTCTTGTCGGTTCTGTGGCACACTTTCTGCTGTCTATTCCGCTGTTACATACCATGTTCCGCTATAGCGGAATAAACACCTTCTTGCGGAGTTCATCACATGCATCGCGGACCTTCTTTTTTGAAAGCTTGCGCATTTGTCCTGGCGGCTACGGCGACGCTGGTTACAACGGCTCAAGCGGCTGACAGCAAGCTCGACAGCGTGTTGCAACGCGGCCATCTGGTGGTGGGCACGGGCAGCACCAACGCTCCGTGGCACTTCCAGGGCGCCGACGGCAAATTGCAGGGTTTCGATATCGACATCGCGCGCATTGTTGCCAAAGGGCTGTTCAACGATCCGACGAAGGTCGAGTTTGTGGTGCAGTCGTCCGATGCACGGATTCCGAACCTGCTGACGGACAAGGTCGACATGAGCTGCCAGTTCATCACGGTCACCGCCAGCCGTGCACAGCAAGTCGCTTTCACCCTGCCGTACTACCGCGAAGGCGTGGCTTTGCTGCTGCCGGCCAACAGCAAGTACCAGGAGATCGACGATCTCAAGGCCGCCGGCGATGGCGTAACCGTGGCCGTGCTGCAAAACGTTTACGCAGAGGAACTGGTTCACCAGGCATTGCCCAAAGCCAAGGTGGACCAGTACGACAGCGTCGATCTGATGTACCAGGCCATCAACTCCGGCCGTGCCGATGCCGCCGCCACCGACCAGTCTTCGGTCAAATACCTGATGGTGCAGAACCCTGGCCGTTACCGTTCGCCGGCGTTCGCCTGGAGCCCGCAGACCTACGCATGCGCTGTGAAACGTGGCGATCAGGACTGGCTGAACTTCGTCAACACGGCGCTGCATGAAGCCATGACGGGCGTCGAATTCCCGACGTACGCGGAATCCTTCAAGAAGTGGTTTGGCGTCGACCTGCCAACCCCGGCGATCGGTTTCCCGATGGAATACAAGTAATCCGCACCACTTTACGGAACTGACGGGGCGGGGAAGGCCGTGGTGCCTTCCCGTCCCAGGTACTGCTGACCATGAATTATCAGTTGAACTTTGCAGCCGTCTGGCGGGACTTCCCCAGTCTGCTGGCAGGGCTGGGTCTGGGGCTTGAGCTGGCGCTGATCTCGATCGCCATCGGCTGCGTGATCGGCCTGATGGCGGCGTTTGCCATGCTTTCGCGTTACCGGGCGTTGCGCGTGCTGTCGTCGGTGTATGTCACCGTGATCCGCAATACACCCATCCTGGTGTTGATCCTGCTCATCTACTTCGCCTTGCCAAGTCTGGGCATTCGCATGGACAAAATTCCTTCGTTCATTGTCACCCTGTCGCTGTACGCGGGGGCGTATCTGACCGAGGTGTTCCGCGCCGGGCTGTTGAGCATTCACAAAGGCCAGCGCGAGGCCGGTCTGGCGATTGGCCTTGGCGAATGGCAGGTTCGGGCCTACATCATTGTGCCGGTGATGCTGCGCAACGTGCTGCCCGCGCTTTCCAACAATTTCATCTCACTGTTCAAGGACACCTCTCTGGCGGCGGCGATCGCCGTTCCGGAGCTGACCTATTACGCGCGAAAGATCAACGTCGAAAGCTACCGGGTCATCGAAACCTGGCTGGTGACCACGGCGTTGTATGTCGCGGCCTGTTACCTCATCGCCATGCTCTTGCGCTACCTCGAACAGCGCTTGGCGATTCGCCGCTAGGAGGCCCGAGACATGTACGAACAACCGACCTGGTTACATGAGCTGTGGATCGCCCGCGAAGCGCTGTGGGCGGGTTTCCTGACCAGCGTTCAGTGCGCAGGCCTGGCGATCCTGTTTGGCTCCATCCTGGGTGTGTTTGCCGGATTGATCCTGACGTACGGCAAGTTCTGGGCGCGCCTGCCGTTTCGTTGCTACGTCGACCTGATCCGTGGCACGCCCGTATTTGTGCTGGTGCTCGCCTGCTTTTATATGGCGCCGGCGCTGGGCTGGCAGATCAGTGCGTTTCAGGCCGGTGCGTTGGGCTTGACGCTGTTCTGCGGTTCGCACGTTGCGGAAATCGTTCGCGGTGCCTTGCAGGCCATCCCGCGCGGACAACTGGAGGCCGGCAAAGCCATCGGTCTGACGTTCAGCCAGTCGCTCAGCTACGTGCTGCTGCCGCAAGCGCTGCGGCAGATCCTGCCGACGTGGGTCAACTCGTCTACCGAGATCGTCAAAGCGTCGACCTTGCTGTCGGTGATCGGCGTCGCCGAACTGTTGCTCAGCACGCAACAGGTGATCGCGCGCAATTTCATGACCCTGCAGTTTTACCTGTTCGCGGGATTTCTCTTCTTCGTCATTAACTACGCCATCGAGCTTCTTGGGCGACAAATCGAAAAACGGGTGGCTTTGCCATGACACAGATTCAAACCGCGACCGCCGCACCGGCGTTACTGAGCATCGAAGGGCTGCACAAATCCTACGGCCCCGTCGAAGTCCTCAAGGGTGTGGACTTGAAGATGAACAAGGGCAATGTGGTGACCCTGATCGGTTCCAGTGGCTCAGGCAAAACCACGCTCCTGCGTTGCGTTAACCTGCTGGAAGAGTTTCAGGGCGGGCACATCCGCCTCGAAGGGCAGGACATTGGTTACAGCGACGTCAACGGCAAGCGAGTACGGCATCCTGAAAAAATCATCGCGCAGCACCGCGCCATGACTGGTATGGCGTTTCAGCAGTTCAACCTGTTTCCGCACCTGACCGCGTTGCAGAACGTGACCCTGGGTTTGCTCAAGGTCAAGAAGCTGCCGAAGGATCAGGCCGTCGCGCTCGCTGAAAAATGGCTGGAGCGGGTCGGGCTGCTGGAGCGGCGTAATCACTACCCTGGTCAGTTGTCCGGTGGGCAGCAACAGCGTGTGGCCATTGCCCGCGCCATTGCGATGAACCCCAGCCTCATGCTGTTCGACGAGGTCACTTCGGCCCTCGACCCGGAGCTGGTGGGCGAGGTGCTCAGCGTCATCAAAGGCCTGGCGGAAGAGGGCATGACCATGTTGCTGGTCACCCATGAAATGCGCTTTGCCTACGAAGTGTCCGATCAGATTGTCTTCATGAATCAGGGCCGTATCGAAGAGCAGGGCCCTCCCAAGACATTATTCGAGCAGCCGAAATCGGCGCGCTTGAGCGAATTCCTCAAGAACATCCGTTTTTAAACGCTCAATCAAAGGAGATTTTTCATGAGCATTACTCGTTACGGCGCAGGCAGCACCGCAGGTGGCGGCCAGCCACGCCCATTCGCCCGCGCGGTAGAAGCTGACGGTTGGTTGCACGTTTCCGGTCAGGTGCCGGCGGAAAATGGCGAGATCATCAACGGCGGCATCGTTGAGCAGACCCACAAAACGATGCAGAACCTGGTCGCGATTCTGACTGAGGCCGGTTATGGCCTGGAAGATGTGGTGCGTGTCGGTGTGTGGCTGGAGGACCCTCGGGATTTCTGGAGCTTCAACAAGGTTTTTGGCGAGTACTTCAAGCCAGAACACGCCCCGGCTCGCGCCTGTGTCCAAGCGAACATGATGGTCGACTGCAAGGTTGAGATCGACTGCATTGCTTACAAGAAAAAGGCGTAAGTAAAGTCAGGCGCGCAGTCCTGTAGGCGCGCGCTTGCCCGCGATTACGGTGCGTCAGGCGATCATTTTTCGCAGGCACACCGCAATCGCGGGCAAGCGCGCTCCTACAGTCTGTGTCGTGCTTGTAAACTGCGTGCCTATTTCAGGAACAACCGCCCCAATGGAAAGCACCGTCATGACCGAAGACACCATCAAACGCCGGGCCCGTGGTCTGGACCGGGCGTTCGATATTCTGGATTTCCTCAAGGAAAAAGGCACGCCGCTGCGCCCCAATGAAATTGCCAGCGGCATCGGCAGTCCGAAGTCGACGGTGTATGAATTGGTCAGCTCCCTGCTGGAGCGTCGCATCCTCGAAACCGTGGGCAAGGACGGCCATGTGTACCTGGGGCGTCAACTGTATTTCCTCGGCCAGGCGCATCTGCGGCATTTCGATTTCACGCGCGAGGCTGAAGTCAGTCTGTGTGAAATCGTCGACCAGACCCGGGAAACCGCGCAGATGTGCCTGCTTAACGGCCGCAAATACACCGTGGCCTTGATGAAAGAGGGCGCCCGGCATTTCCGGATCTCCTCCGACATCGGTGAAGACGCGCCGATTCCATGGACCGCTTCGGGACGTCTGCTGCTCGGGCACCTGAGTGATCAGGAAATCATCGACCTGATCGACCCTGAGGATTACATCCTTCCGGACGGTCAGCGACTGCCGCTGGAGACCTTCCTGGCCGAAATCCGAAAGGCACACGACGAAGGCTTTTTCTCCTTCAACAGCATTGCCGACACCTTCACCCACTGCTTCGCCGCACCTGTGAAGGACAAACAGGGCATCTGCATTGCGACCCTGTGCATCGTCGCCCCTCGCGCCGATGCGACCGCACACTACGACGATTACCGACGGGTACTGATCAACAGCGCCAACAGCCTGGCCCGTCGGGTGAACGACTGACGGGATCGCCGACCATGGGCGATCCTTAACGAACAAGAATTCCGGAGAACAGACATGACGATTGCCGCACTGGATAAGGGCGCCGCCAACCCGGGCGACCAGCTTGTACGGGATGTGAGCCTGCCCGCGCTGGTCATCCACGACAAGGCGTTGGAACACAACCTGCGCTGGATGCAGAAATTCGTCAGCGACAGCGGCGCGGAACTCGCACCCCATGGCAAAACCAGCATGGTGCCGGCGTTGTTTCACCGTCAGTTGCAGCACGGCGCCTGGGGCATGACCCTGGCGACCGCCGTGCAGACCCGCGCCGCATACGCGCATGGCGTTCGCCGCGTGCTGATGGCCAACCAGCTGGTCGGCGCGCCGAACATGGCGATCATCGCCGACATGCTCACGGATTCGATGTTCGACTTCCATTGCATGGTCGACCACCCGGACAACGTCAAGGCGCTGGGCGAGTTCTTCGCGCAGAAGGGCCAGCACCTGAACGTCATGATCGAATACGGCGTGGTCGGCGGCCGTTGCGGCTGCCGCAGCGAGGAAGAAGTCATGGCCCTCGCCGACGCTATCGCCGCACAACCGGCGTTGAAGCTGACCGGCATCGAGGGCTATGAAGGCGTGATTCACGGCGACCAGGCGGTCAGTGGTATTCGCCAGTTCGCGGCGTCGCTGGTGCGTCTGGCCGTGACCCTGCAAGACAAAGGCGCGTTTGCACTGGACCGTCCGATCGTGACTGCGTCGGGTTCGGCCTGGTACGACCTCATCGCCGAGGAATTCGACAAGCAACAGGTACGCGACCGTTTTCTCGGCGTCCTGCGCCCAGGCAGCTATGTGGTGCACGACCACGGTATCTACAAAGAAGCGCAATGCTGTGTGCTGGACCGTCGTCATGACCTGAACGAAGGGCTGCAGCCGGCCCTTGAAGTGTGGGCTCACGTGCAGTCGATGCCGGAGCCGGGATTTGCCGTGATCGCGATGGGCAAGCGTGATGTGGCGTTCGACGCCGGCATGCCTAACCCGATCAAGCGTTACAAAGCCGGTGTGGTACCTGCCGAAGGCGACGACGTGAGCGCCTGTAAGGTGACTGCCGTCATGGACCAGCATGCGTTCATGACGGTCGCGCCGGGCTGTGAGTTGAAGGTGGGCGACATCATTTCCTTCGGCACCTCACACCCGTGCCTGACGTTCGACAAGTGGCGTATGGGGTGCCTGGTCGGCGATGACCTGAGCGTTATCGAAACCTTCGACACCTGTTTCTGACGGGAGCCTGCGATGAGTGAACTTCTCAGCCACCGTCATCCGCGCGTGGCGCTGATCGGCGAATGCATGATCGAACTGCAGCAGCATGTCAGCGGCACGCTCAAGCAGAGTTTTGGCGGCGACACCCTGAACACGGCCGTGTATCTCTCACGCCTGTTGGGCTCGGCAGCGCAGGTGGATTACGTCACCGCGCTGGGCGACGACAGTTTCAGTGACGCCATGTGCGCGAGCTGGGCTGACGAGGGCATCGGTCTGAGTCGGGTGCAGCGGTTGCCGGGGCGTTTGCCAGGTCTGTATTGCATCCAGACCGATGCCAACGGCGAGCGCCGCTTTCTTTACTGGCGTAACGAAGCGGCCGTGCGTGAGTGTTTCACCACGCCGGCTGCCGATCCGATCCTGGCAGCGTTGCCGGAATACGACGTGCTGTATTTCAGCGGTATCACACTGGCCGTGCTGGGCGAAGTCGGCCGTGCCCGGTTGTTGTCGACGCTGGGCGACGCCCGGGATCGCGGTGCTCGCGTGGTCTTCGACAACAACTACCGGCCGCGCCTGTGGCGCAGCGTCGATCAGGCGCGACAGGCGTATCGCGCGGTCTTGCGCGAAGTCGACCTTGCGCTACTGACCGAGGATGACGAACTGGCGTTGTTCGATTACGCCGACAGTGAGGCGATCATGAGCGCTTACCGCGACATGGGGGTCAGTGAAGTGGTCATCAAGCGGGGGGCGCAAAGCTGTCTGGTGCGTGCGGACAATCGTCGTTACGAGGTGGCTGCGCATCCGGTGCATAACGTCATCGACACCACGGCCGCTGGCGATTCCTTCAGTGCGGGGTACCTGGCCCGGCGTCTGCGTGGAGGCAGCCCGCAGGAAGCGGCCGAAGCCGGCCACCGTCTGGCGAGCCTGGTGATTCAGCACCCGGGCGCGGTGATTCCGCGCAGTGTGATGCCGGTTTGAATGCCTGACGCAAAATCCTGTCGCCGCGCTTGCCCGCGATTGCGGTGTGTCATACCCCCTTGCGTGGTCAGGCCGAACGCAATCGCGGGCAAGCGCGCGCCTACAGGGTGGTTTTCCACTCAATCCCGGTAAAACACCTGCACCAGGTGATAACCGAACTTGCTCTTCACCGGCCCGTGCACGGTACGCAGGGGCTTTTTGAAAATGACCTGATCGATCGCTCCGACCATCTGGCCGGGGCGAACTTCACCCAGATCCCCACCGCGCTTGCCGGACGGGCAGGTGGAGTACTTCTTCGCCAGCACATCGAAGGCTTCGCCCTTGGCGATTCGCTGCTTGAGCTGCTCGGCTTCTTCAGCCGTCTTGACCAGAATATGGCGGGCTTGAGCTTTCATGATGAAAAATCGCCTCGATAAAAAAGCCGCGCATTATGCCTTTACGGCACGATTTCAGGTAGTTTCCTTCACCCTGGCCGGACAAGCGTACGCTAACCTTCGGCGAACGTTGGTGCGGGTCGAGGGTCGCACTTAAACAGTGCTGGTCTGCTGTCTTCTTACAAACCTTTATGTGCGGTGTGACTTATGGATTTCCCGGCGTTGTTGAAGGTTCTTGCCACCCAGGACGGATCGGATCTCTACCTCTCCACGGGAGCGCCGCCGTGCGCCAAGTTTAACGGGGTGCTCAAACCGTTGGGCACCGAAGCGCTGAAGCCCGGTGATGTGGCGCTGATTGCCAATGGCATCATGGACGCTGAGCAGCGTCTGGACTTCGAACGTGAGCTTGAGATGAATCTGGCCATTTCCCTGTCGGGCGTCGGCCGTTTCCGGATCAACATCTTCAAGCAGCGCAACGAAGTGTCCATTGTTGCGCGTAACATCAAACTCGACATCCCGAAATTCGAAGATTTGCACCTGCCACCGATCCTGCTCGATGTGGTCATGGAAAAGCATGGGCTGGTGCTGTTCGTCGGCGCTACGGGGTCCGGGAAATCAACGTCCCTGGCCGCGTTGATCGACCACCGTAACCGACATGCCAGCGGGCACATCATCACCATCGAAGACCCGGTAGAGTTCATTCACAAACACAAAAAGTCGATCATCAACCAGCGTGAAGTGGGCGTGGACACGCGTAGTTTTCACGCGGCCTTGAAGAACACCCTGCGTCAGGCACCGGACGTCATCCTGATTGGTGAGATCCGCGATCGCGAGACCATGGAGCACGCACTGGCGTTCGCCGACACCGGCCACCTGGCGATCTCGACGCTGCATGCGAACAACGCCAATCAGGCACTGGACCGTATCATCAATTTCTTTCCCGAAGAACGCCGTCCGCAGTTGCTTCACGACTTGGGTAACAACCTCAAGGCATTCGTGTCGCAGCGTCTGGTCAAGACCAGGGACGGCAAACGCCGGGCGGCCGTGGAAGTGATGCTGGGAACGCCGACCATTCGTGACTTGATCCACCGCAACGAGCTGACCGAGCTCAAGGGCATCATGGAAAAATCGACGAATCTGGGCATGCAGACCTTCGATAACGCGCTGTACGACCTGGCAGTCGAGGGGGCGATTTCGGAGGAAGAAGCGCTGAAGAATGCCGACTCGGCGAACAACGTGCGCTTGCGGTTGAAGCTGCACAGTGAAAGTGACGCCACCCACATCACGACGCCGCCCCCGGCGCCCCAGCCTGCCGCTCAGGTGGACATGAAGGATTGGGGGCTGGTGGATGAGCGGGACGAGCCGGGTTCCTGAAGTCACCCGATGGTCGACGTTACACACCTTTGTAGGAGCCGGCGTGCTGGCGAATGCGGTGGGTCAGCACCCTTAACAGTGGATTGACCCACCGCATCGCGGCCCTCGTAACCTCGGACGGCTCCTACAGGACCCGCGTCGTTCCGAAGACATGAGCACGACGCTAATACCGTACCGGCCGGATCCTACAAGAGCGGTGGAAAGCCCGGGTCTACCGCGCCAGCCAGCCTCCATCGATATTCCAGGCCGCGCCGCGCACCTGCGCCCCGGCTTCACTGCACAGGAACAGCGTCAGTTCGCCCAACTGCGAGGGCGTGACAAACTCCAGTGACGGCTGCTTCTCGGCCAGCAGGTCCTGTTTGGCTTGCTCGATGTCACCCGTTTCCGCGCCCCGGTCGTCGATCTGCTTTTGAACCAGCGGTGTCAGCACCCAGCCCGGGCAGATCGCATTGCAGGTGATCTGAGTGGTGGCGGTTTCCAGGCCGACGACCTTGGTCAGTCCGATCACCCCATGCTTGGCCGCCACATACGCGGCCTTGCCCGTGGAACCCACCAGACCGTGCACCGAGGCGATATTCACGATTCGTCCCCAGCCTTTGGCTCTCATGCCCGGGAGCGCCAGCCGGGTGCTGTGGAACACCGAAGACAGGTTGATCGCGATGATCTTGTCCCAGCTTTCCACCGGAAAGTCTTCCACCGCATCGACATGCTGGATGCCGGCGTTATTGACCAGTATGTCCACGCCGCCAAACTCGCGCTCGGCGTAGGCGATCATGTCGGCGATCTGTGCCACGTCGCTGACGTCCGCAGGATGATGCCCGACCTTGCCGCCATACTGCTTGACCTGTTCGAGCACGGCCGATGCATCGCCAAAGCCGTTCAGCACCAGATTCGCCCCGGCCTTGGCGAGGGTCAGCGCGATCCCCAGGCCGATGCCACTGGTGGAGCCGGTGACCAATGCGGTTTTACCTTGCAGACTCATGTTCGGTTCCTCATACGATACCGGTTGCATAGAAAGTGGCGATGACCACGAAGACCGCGAGGGTCTTGATGATGGTGATCCCGAAAATGTCCTTGTAGGCCTCCCGGTGGGTCAGCCCCGTCACGGCGAGCAACGTGATGACCGCGCCATTGTGCGGCAGCGTGTCCATGCCGCCGCTGGCCATGGCGGCGACCCGATGCAGGACCTCCAGCGGAATGTTCGCGGCGTGCGCAGCGGCAATGAAACTGTCGGACATCGCAGCCAGCGCGATGCTCATGCCGCCCGAGGCCGAGCCGGTAATGCCGGCGAGCAAGGTAACGGTGATGGCTTCGTTCACCAATGGGTTGGGGATGCTCTTCAGTCCGTCGGCCAGCACCAGAAAGCCTGGCAGGGAGGCGATGACCGCACCGAAGCCGTATTCCGATGCCGTGTTCATCGCCGCCAGTAGCGCGCCGCTCACCGCGCCTTTGCTGCCCTCAGCCAGTTTCGACTTCACGGCGCCAAAGGCGAACAGCAGCACAAAGACGATCCCCACGAGCAGGGCCGCTTCCACGGCCCAGATCGCGGTGATTTTGGAAATCTCGGTTTGCACTGGAGTGACCATGCCAGGCAGGGCCAGGGTATGCGTCTTGCCGTACCACTGCGGAATCCATTGGGTGAACAGCAGGTTCATCACGCCTACCAGCAGCAATGGCGCCAACGCGACCCATGGATTGGGTAATTTGATGTCGGCGGCGGTTTCCGGCTCGTTGCGCAATTCGGTGCCGTAGCCTTCGCCCGCGCGTTGCGCCTTGTTGCGCTGACGCTGCAGGAACAGCATGCCCGCGCAGAACACGAACACCGTGCCGATCAAACCGAGCCAGGGCGCCGCCCACGCGGTGGTGTTGAAGAAGGTTGAAGGGATGATGTTCTGAATCTGTGGCGTGCCGGGCAGGGCGTCCATGGTAAACGAGAAGGCGCCAAGCGCGATGGTCGCCGGGATCAGGCGTTTGGGGATGTTGCTCTGGCGGAACATTTCGGCGGCAAAGGGGTAGACCGCGAAGACCACCACGAACAGCGAGACGCCGCCGTAGGTGAGCAGGGCGCAAACGAGGACGATCACCAGCATGGCCTGACGCGTGCCGAGCAGACCAATGGCAGCAGCCACGATGGAGCGAGAGAACCCCGACAGCTCGATCAACTTGCCGAAGACCGCGCCCAGCAGGAAAACCGGAAAGTAGAGTTTGACGAAGCCGACCATCTTGTCCATGAACACGCCGGTGAACGCGGGAGCGACGGCCGATGGATCCGTCAACAGCACCGCGCCGAGCGCGGCGATGGGGGCAAAAAGGATAACGCTGTAACCACGGTATGCAGCAAGCATCAGCAGCGCGAGGGCTGCCAGAGCGATGATCACACTCATCGAGTGTCTCCTGTTGTTTTTGTTATGACGGCGGTCTAGCCGCGTACAGGAGGTATAGCTACTTTCGTGCCACTGCGCTAAGTGGTTGATATTGCGCTGTTTTATTCTCGGATTGGTGGGATGGTCGAGAAGTTTGTCTCGGATAAGAGACTTATTTGCGAATTATGTTGTTCAACCTCCCAAACACAGGGCGGGTGTTACGCCACCCCGCTAGAAAAAAGCGGGGATAACGCCCATTCCACCCTTAGAGACTCATTGTCTCGTTAATGAGACTCGGCAATGCCCAGCGCTGCCATTTTCTTGTATAACGTCGACCGGCCAAGGCCCAGTTGCCGCGCTGCGAGGATCACATTGCCCCGGCATTGCGTCAGTTTCGCCTGGATCAACTCGCGATCAAATCGCTCACGCGCCTCGCTGTACGTTTCGTCGGGCACCGGAGCTGACGGCTGAGCAGTGCCTTCGATGGGTACCATCGTGCCGATGGCCGCGCAGATCTCCTCCGCGCCAAGCTGCAAATCGTCACTGAGCAACGCCGCGCGTTCCAGCACGTTGCGCAACTCCCGGATGTTGCCCGGCCACGCGTGCCTGGCCAGCATCGCCATGGCGCTCGGTTGCAACTCATGCCGGCTGCGCAGTTCTTCCAGGATCGCCTCGCTCAACGCCGCGAGGTCGTCCAGACGTTCGCGCAGGGGCGGCACGGCGATGGGCAGCACACTGAGGCGGTAATACAGGTCCGCCCGAAACTCTCCTCGCTTGATCGCTGCTTCCAGGTCTGTCGACGTCGCCGCAATCAGGCGTACGTCGCTTTTGATCATTTCGTTGGAGCCCACAGGTTCGTATTCTTTTTCCTGCAGAACCCTTAACAGTTTGCTCTGCAAGGGCAGGGGCATGTCGCCGATCTCGTCCAGAAACAGCGTGCCGCCTTCGGCCAGGTAGAGTTTGCCCTGCCGTCCGCGCCGATCCGCGCCGGTAAACGCGCCCGGCGCGGTGCCGAAAAACTCTGCCTCCAGCAGTGTTTCGGGAATGGCCGCACTGTTGACGCTCACGAACGGCTTGTGCGCGCGGGGGGATGTATTGTGAATCGCGTGAGCGAGCAACTCCTTGCCTGTGCCGGTTTCGCCCAGCAGCAGCACGGGGGAGTCGGTGCTGGCGCTGCGTCGGGCGCGACGCTTGACCTCAAGGCTCGCGGCGCTGTTGCCGATGAAGTGCGCAAAACTGTACTTGGCCTGGCGAGCCCGCAACAGCGAACGGGTCGAGGCCAGTTCCTGCTGCATGCTCAGGTAACGCTTGAGCAACGGCGACAGCGCGTGCAGCTCATCGAAGAGGGCGAAACCGATCGCGCCGATCACGCCACCGCCATCGTCATGAATCGGCAGGCGCATGACCACCAGCGGGTCCTTGGCGGTGTCCATCATGTCCAGCAAAATAGGCTGGCCGTTACTGGCGACCTGTCGCAGCAGGCTGCCGGGAATCACTTTTTCGCACGGCTGGCCCACCGCCCGACTGGCGTCTTCCAGACCGAAGCGCCTGGCGTAGCGCTCGTTGATCCAGACGATTCGCGCTTCCTTGTCCACGATCACAGTACCTTCACTGGACTGCTCGATGATTTCGAACAACGAACGGATGGCGAGCTGCCGGACGCGTCGGTAATCCTTGAGGCTGTCACTGTCTTTCATGCACTGTTCCGTCGTTTCCGTCCCCGGCATCTGGCCGCTCAGACTGCTGGTCATTGCTCTTTTCAGTTGAAACCCGGATGTGCTGCCGCCAGCAGCTCCTTGGTATAGGGGTGCTGAGGCGTGTCGAAAACATCATGGCTGGCGCCTCGTTCGACGACTTTGCCGTCTTTGACCACAATCAGATCGTGGGCGAGGGCACGCACGACTGCCAGATCATGGCTGATGAACAGATAGGTCAGGCCATGTTTCTCCTGCAACTGGCGCAACAGCGCCACCACCTGCTTCTGCACCGTGCGATCCAGCGCAGAAGTCGGTTCGTCGAGCAAAATCAAGGCAGGTTTGAGAACAAGCGCACGAGCGATGGCAATGCGTTGCCGTTGCCCGCCAGAAAATTCATGGGGATACCGATGTCGGCTCAATGGGTCGATGCCGACTTCCTCCAGTACACGAACCACTTCGGCCTCACAGCAGACCTTGTCCAGTTCGCTGTGTACTTCCAGGCCCTCGCTGATGATCTGCGCCACCGACATGCGAGGACTCAGGCTGCCATAAGGGTCCTGAAAAACCACTTGCATTTGCTTGCGCCATGGCCGCATCTGCTTCTGGTTCAGGGTGTCCAGTGCGTGACCCTTGAAGCGGATACTGCCACGGGATTCCAGCAAGCGCAGGATTGCCTGACCAAGTGTCGACTTCCCCGATCCGGACTCGCCGACAATCCCAAGCGTTTTGCCGCGTTCGATGCTCAGGCTGATGTCATCGACCGCCTTGAGGTATTCCTGATGGCGATTGAATATGCCGCCGCCGAGCGAGAACCAGACCCGCAGGTTATCCACTTCCAGTACCTTTTCACGCGTGTCCCGCGGCAGAGGCTCACCCGCGGGCTCAGCGTCCAGCAGCAACCGGCTGTAAGGATGTTGAGGGTTCTTGAACAGCATCTGGCAGTTGGATTGCTCGACGATTTCGCCTGCGCGCATCACGCAGACCTTCTGCGCAATGCTGTGAACCAGGTTCAGATCATGGCTGATCAGTAAAAGTGACATGTTAAGACGTTGCTGCAAGGCTTTGAGCAACAACAGAATCTTCCGTTGAACGGTCACGTCCAGAGCGGTGGTGGGTTCATCGGCAATCAGCAGTTCCGGCTCACACGCGAGCGCCATGGCGATCATTACCCGCTGGCGCTGACCGCCAGAAAGTTCGTGCGGGTAAGCCTTCAGGCGCTTCTTGGGATGCTGAATGCCGACCATTTCAAGCAGCTCGAGAATGCGGACCTTGGCTTCTTTGCCGGTGAGCCCTTTGTGCAGAAGCAACGTTTCCCCGATCTGTTTGGCCACGGTGTGCAGGGGGTTCAGCGAGGTCATCGGTTCTTGAAAGATCATCGCGATCTGGTTGCCGCGTATACGCCGCATCAGCTTACCGTCCGCGCCCAGCAGTTCCTGACCACGATAGGTAATGCTCCCTGTACTGACCGTGCCCGATTGTGGCAGCAGTTGCAGGATCGAATGCGCGGTCACTGACTTGCCAGACCCTGACTCGCCGACCAGCGCCAGGCATTCACCCGCGGGAATGTCGAGACTGAGGTTCCTGACCACAGTATTTCCATTAAAAGATACCGACAAGTCTCGGATTTCAATGAGATTTTCAGACATGTCAGGACCTCGGGTCGAAAGCGTCACGCAACGCCTCGCCAATGAACACCAGTAACGACAGAATCAGCGCCAGCGTGAAGAAGGCGGTAAAGCCCAGCCAGGGCGCTTGCAGGTTTTGCTTGCCCTGAGCGATCAGTTCCCCCAGCGACGCACTGCCTGCCGGCATGCCGAAGCCCAGGAAGTCGAGGGCGGTCAGGGTTGAAATGGCGCCGGTCAATATGAACGGCAGGTAGCTCAGCGTTGCGTTCATGGCATTGGGCAGAATGTGCCGCATGATCACCTTGCGGTCGTCCAGTCCCAGGGCCCGCGCCGCTTTCACGTATTCCAGGTTGCGTCCGCGCAGGAATTCGGCGCGCACCACGTCCACCAGGGCAAGCCACGAAAACAGCGCCATGATCCCCAGCAGCCACCAGAAGTTGGGCTCGACGAATCCCGAAAGAATGATCAGCAGGTACAGCACCGGCAATCCCGACCAGACTTCCAGCAGTCGCTGGCCGAGCAGGTCCACCCAGCCGCCGTAATAGCCCTGCAGGGCGCCGGCGGCGATCCCGATCAACGCACTGATGACGGTCAACGCCAGCGCGAACAGGATCGACACCCGTGCGCCGAAAATGACCCGCGCCAGCACATCGCGCGCCTGGTCGTCGGTGCCCAGCCAGTTAATGGCGGAGGGCGGACTCGGCGCAGGCCTGTTCAGTTCATAGTTGGGGGTGTCGTCGCTGAACGGAATGGGCGGGAACAGCATCCAGCCGTCGCCCTTGCTGATCAGTTGCCGTACGTAGTCGCTGCGATAGTCCGGCTGGAAGGGCAGTTGCCCGCCAAATTCCTGTTCGGTGTAGCGTTTGAACGCAGGGAAGTACAACGTGTGTTGATAGCTGAGCACCAACGGCTTGTCGTTGGCGATCAACTCGCCGCCCAGGCTGATGAGGAAAAGGCCGCAAAACAGCCACAGCGACCACCAGCCACGGCGGTTATTGCGAAAGCGCTCGAAGCGTCGGCGAGCCACCGGAGACAGTCTGCGCATCAAGCATTCCTCGCGCTGAAGTCAATTCGGGGGTCGACCAGGGTGTAGCAGATGTCTCCGATCAGTTTTATCAGCAGTCCGAACAGCGTGAAGATAAACAGGGAGCCGAACACCACCGGGTAGTCCCGGGAGACTGCGGCCTCGTAACTCATGCGTCCCAGCCCGTCGAGGGAGAAAATCACCTCGATCATCAGCGAGCCGGCGAAGAACACGCTGATGAACGCCTGGGGAATGCCGGCCACGACCAGCAGCATGGCGTTACGGAACACATGCCCGTACAGCACCCGTCGCTCGCTGAGGCCTTTGGCCCGTGCGGTGACCACGTACTGGCGCGTGACTTCGTTGAGGAAGGAGTTCTTTGTCAGAATGGTGAGCGTCGCAAATCCGCCGATGACCAGCGACATCACCGGCAATACCAGGTGCCAGAAATAGTCGGCGATCTTGCCCAGCGTCGTCAGTTGATCGAAGTTTTCCGACACCAGACCGCGCACCGGGAACCAGTTCAGCGACGTGCCGCCTGCGAACACCACCACCAGCAACATGGCGAACAGGAACGCGGGCATCGCGTAGCCGATGATGATCGCCGTGCTGCTCCAGATATCGAAATGACTGCCGTGCTTGACCGCTTTTCGAATCCCCAGCGGGATCGACACCAGATACGTGATCAGGGTCGCCCATAAACCCAGGGAAATGGACACCGGCATCTTCTGCAATATCAGGTCAGTGACTTTGGCCCCGCGGAAAAAACTGTTGCCGAAGTCCAGTCGGGCGTAGTTCTTAAGCATCAGCCACAAGCGCTCGTGCAAAGGCTTGTCGAAGCCATACTGGTGTTCGATTTCCTTGATCAGTTTCGGGTCCAGACCGCGACTGGCACGCGATTGCCCTGCGTTCATGGTTTCGCTGTGTCCAGCGCCGATCGTGCCGCCGGCGACGCCTTGCAGCTTGGCGATGGCCTGCTCGACCGGACCGCCCGGCGCGGCCTGCACAATGAAGAAATTCACCAGCAAAATCGCCAGCAGAGTAGGGACGATCAGCAGCAGGCGCCGCATCAGGTAGCCGAGCATTATTTGACCTCCGAAGGGATGGCCGATGCACCCCGATGCTGCGCAAATTGCTCGTTGGTCAGGGCCTGTGGGCTGATTTCCCACCAGGTGTCGATGGCTTCACTGTTGCTGGCCTGGATTTTTGGAATGCCGAAACGGTTCCACCAAACGGTGGAGGAGCCTGGCGGATAGTAGTTGGGTATCCAGTAGAAACCCCATTGCAGCACACGATCAAGCGCATGGGCGTAGTCAATCATCGTGGGCTTGTTGTCAGCCTTGGCCAGGCCGGTGATCAGCGTGTCGACGGCCGGGTCGCGCAATACCATGTAATTGCTGGAGCCAGGGTCTTTTGCCACCTTGGAGCCGAAATTGTTGTACAGCTCCATGCCGGGCGAGGTGGACACGCCGTACCCGGTCACGATCATGTCGTAGTCACGCGCCATGACGCGGTTCAGGTATTGCGCCGAGTCAATCCGGCGGATTTCAAAGTCGATGCCGATCTGCGCGAGGTTGCGCTTGTAAGGCAGCAGGATCTTCTCGAAGCCGCTCTGGCCATTGAGAAACGTGAAACTCAAGGGTTCTCCGGCCGAGTTGACCAGTTTGTCACCCTTGGGCATCCAGCCGGCTTCCTCCAGCAACGCCAGCGCTTGCAGCTGTTTGTCGCGAATGAATCCGCTCCCGTCTGTCTTGGGGGCATGAAACACGGTGGTGAACACTTCAGGCGGCACCTGACCACGCAACGGCTCGAGAATCTTCAACTCGGACTCGGTGGGCAACTCCGTGGCCGCCAGGTCGCTGTTCGAAAAGTAGCTGTTCTGGCGAACATAGACGTTGCGCATCATCTGTTTGTTGGTCCACTCGAAGTCCCAGAGCATGGCCAGTGCCTGCCGCACGCGGCGGTCCTGAAACTTGGGTCGGTCCAGATTGAACACGAAACCTTGAGAACTTTGCACTGCGCCTTTCGCCAGATGGGCACGCTGTAGACGGCCGTCGGTCAACGCATCGCCGTCGTACCCGATGGAGTACCCGGTAGCGGAGTATTCACGGTTGTAATCGTAACCACCGCCGCGCAAGACCTGACGCGCAACGTCCGTGTCGCCAAAGTATTCCACTTTGAAATGATCGAAGTTGTACATGCCGCGATTGACCGGTAAATCTTTCGCCCACCAGTCGGCGTTGCGTTCAAAGGTGATGCTGCGGCCCGGGTCGACCTGGCCGATACGATAAGGGCCACTGCCGACCGGTGCTTCGAAACCGCCGCCGTTGGCAAAGTCACGGTCTTTCCACCAATGCTCCGGGAATACCGGAAGCGAAGCGAGGTCCAGCGGCAAGGTACGGCTCTCGTTGCTCTTGAAGTCAAAGCGGATTTGCGTGGGAGACTCGACTTCCACACCTTGCACGTCGCCGAACTCGGTGCGGTACGACAGACTGCCTTGGGTCATGAGCAGGTTGTAGGTGAAGCGTACGTCTTCAGCGGTAATGGGTGTACCGTCTGAAAAACGCGCCTTGGGGTTGAGATAGAACCGCAGCGACATGCCATCGGCTGCGCGCTCCATCTTTTCGGCGATCAGGCCGTACACCGTGTAAGGCTCATCCAGCGATTTGACGGCCAGAGGGGAGTAGAGCAGGCCGTTGACCTGGGACACGCCTGTGCCTTTGTCCAGGTACGGCATGATGTGGTCGAACTGACCGATTTCCTGCGCCGAGCGCCGCATGCTGCCGCCTTTTGGGGCGTCGGCGTTCACATAGTCGAAATGCCGGAAGTTGGCCGGATAGCGAGGGGCCTCGCCGTAGACGGTCAATGCGTGTTGAGGGGCGGCGGACAGGGCTTGAAAACCTGAAACTAGGACCAGTGTTGCAACCATCAGCGATGAAAAAACAAAACGCATTACACGAATCCTGACCGATGTCGTGGCACAACATCAGGGTTGAAGGTCATGAGCAGGCGATTGCGGCGTGCCCTTTGGTTTTTTATTCGTTACCTCCAGTGGCAAGGTACCGTAATGCCGGGATCTTTGTAACCTCGCAATAGAAGCTGTGACGACTTCGTTACCGCGCGTCCGCGGCCTGACGCGGTTCACGTCTTGCTCGCCGGGCCGAATCGCCAAAATAAAGCAATTTCTTTGCCGAAAACCTGACTGCGGCCATTTCCGGTGGGCTCAATGCAAACGGCCCGCTTTTCAGGGCGGGCCGTTCGAGGTGTTGCTGCGCCAGATCAGTCCTGACGGCTGGTCACTTCCAGCAGGTGATAACCGAATTGGGTTTTCACCGGGCCTTGCACAACGTTCACCGGGGCGCTGAATACCACGGTGTCGAATTCCTTGACCATCTGGCCTGGGCCGAAGGAGCCCAGATCGCCACCCTGACGGCTGGAAGGGCAGCTGGAGTTGGCTTTTGCCACTTCGGCAAAATTAGCGCCACCTTCGATCTGAGCTTTGAGTTCGTTGCATTTCTCTTCGCTGGACACAAGGATGTGGCGGGCAGTGGCTTTGGCCATTAGGAATACTCCTGTCAAAAAAAGGAAAGAGCGTACCGGATTCAGGAAGCGTTTTCCCGATAAAGTTCCAGTTCATTGGTCGAATCGATGAGTGCCCCTCAGCAAACGAAATCCATGTGTTAACGCGTCTAGAGTCCTTTGCGGAACAACAATCCCGCATGATCAACGTAAAGTTTCACGGGATCGATGCTTTTGCGCACCACCCCGGCAGTCTGGTTGATGGTGTCGACATGATCCATTGGGTAGTCGGAGCGGATGACTTTGCCCAGATGGGAGCTGAAGCGTCCCACTAGGCCGTCATTGAACGCAGTCTCCCTTTCGAACAGACGTGCGTAACTTCGAAGTGCCAGGTGCAGTGGGTCGAAGGCATTGCGTCCTTCATTGATCAGCGAATTCTGAATGCAGCCGCTCCAGGAATAATAGTGCACGCCGTTCACACGCTCGGCGCCTTCGCCGCCCCATTCCAGCGGCAGCCCTTGCGGATAAACGCGATTGAAGCGCGCCACGCCCTCAGTCGTGAGCGCATCCAGAGCCAGTAGCGGGTCCTGCGGCAGTGCGGGCCTGCCCCCGAGCAGTGCAAGAAAATGTGCAAAGCCTAACGTCAGTCGCGAAGCCACTCGTTCGGGCAGTTCGCCCGGGGAAAAGGCGCGCCGGACCCGATCTGCAACCTCCGACCCGTGGTTCGGACCGCTGACGGAGGTCACCGAAGCGACCCAGTCTGGCCTGGTGGCGGCGGCGTAACGGGCGGTCAGCGCCCCCTGACTGTGCCCGATCAGGTTGACTTTCAGATAGCCCGTCCGGTTGAGGAAACGCTCGATTTGTTCCAACAGTTGCTCTCCGCGTGTCTCGTTGTCATGAACGCCTGAGACGGCAGGCACATGAACCCGGCAACCGGCTTTTTCCAGTGCCGAAACAATGCCGTGGAACATGTCGAATTCGCCAATACGCTCAAACCCGAACAAACCGTGGACCAGAACGAGGGGGTATTTGGTGGTGACTTCCGTGTACATGAGATGACTCCCGCTTGCCTTTGAGGCGTACGAGAGTAAGGGGCATGATCCTGCGCGCAACGCCCTGTAGCGGGAGGGCGTCGAAGGTGACCAGGTCGTTGGTCAGTTGCCGGTCAAGGGTTCTGGCCCGGCCGAGGGGGCCTGTACGGCAGAGACGTATCGCGTGCAGCGAAAGTCCGAGAGACACGGAGCGGTTTTCCCACGAGGTCGATCAAGAATGTGACAGATGACCGCTGTCGTTACGACGCGTGCTCCGGGAAATCGGCCGTCTTTCTCCAGCCGACTTCCCATGTGCAGATATTACCTGTAGCGCAGTTTATTCACGGCGTCGCGAAGCAACTGTTCGGTGCCTTCCCAGCCCAGGCACCCATCCGTCACTGACACGCCGTAGCGCAGGGACTCACCCAGCGGCTGACAGCCTTCGAACAGGTGGCTCTCCAGCATCATGCCGATCAGCGTGTGATTTCCAGCCAGACGTCGCTGCAGTACGTCGTTGAAGACGTGAGGCTGACGCAACGGGTCCTTGCCACTGTTTGCATGACTGCAATCGACCATGATGCGGGCGGCGATCCGCTGTTTATCCAGGCTGGCGTTGACCCTGTCCACACTCTTCGCATCGTAGTTAGGTCCGCTGTGTCCGCCGCGCAACACGATGTGCGTGTCCGGATTGCCTTGAGTCTCGATGATCGCCGGATGACCGTGACGATCAATACCGAAATGACGGTGCGCGTGAGCGGCGGAGCGAATGGCGTCGCAGGCCACAGCAATGCCGCCGTCGGTGCCGTTCTTGAAACCGACCGGCATTTGGAGGCCGCTGGCCATTTCGCGGTGGATCTGTGATTCGGTGGTGCGCGCACCGATCGCCACCCAGCTCAACAGGTCGTCGAAATATCCGGCGGCCATCGGTTGCAGCAACTCAGTCGCAATCGGCAGGCCGAGTCGAATCATTTCGCGCATCAAGTGACGGGAGAGCGTGAGGCCGCCCGCCATGTCGTCGGTGCCGTCCAGATGCGGGTCGTAGGCAAGGCCCTTCCAGCCGACGGTCGTCCGGGGTTTTTCGACGTAGGCGCGCATCACCAGCAGCATCTGGTCGCTGATCTCGTTGGCGAGGCTGGCCAGACGCTCAGCGTATTCGAGTGCAGATTTCGGGTCATGGATCGAGCAGGGGCCGACGACCACTAAAAGACGGGTGTCTTCGCCGTTGAGAATGGCACGGACGGATCGGCGATGGGCTTCGACTTGTGCGATCAACGCAGGGTCCAGCGGCAGCTGATTCTTCAGCATCGAGGTGCTGGGCAAACGTTGCGGAGCAGGGTGGCTGTCGATCAAAGTCACCGGACTGGACGACAAGTCAGACGGGCATGTTGCAGCGACGGACGAATTCATGAGTAAGGCTTCCTGGTCGGCGGGCATCTTCCCGCGCGGACCTACTGGGGTGTTCGACAATGGGCCGTATGGGCCGAGTGTTTGGATTTGCCACCTGTCAGTGACCGATCGGAGGCGGCAGGCTGTCCCGAACGGAGGTTGCTAAATCGCCATGCAAAGTCGATGTCGTTGCGGTAATAGGTGCTGTAGTTCATGTCGTGTTCCTCGATTCGAAGCGTAAGTCAGATTTTTGAAGCGCTAAAAAAACGAAACCCCCGGTCGGGAGGCCGACCGGGGGTAGAGTTATCTCTGGTTGGCGTCCCGTGATTCGTGGGCGCCGTGTGGGTATCAGGCGCGCCAGTGGCTAAACCAATACCCATAAAAATAAGCAGCAGGCGACGCGATCGTCATTGTGTCCCGCACAGCCATCTCCACTGAGCGCGAGGCGTCAGCAGGGCGATGAAGCAGTGAAAGACTGGAAAGCAACATGTTCGGTCTCCGTTGAGTGACCGCGAGCTTACTTCAGCCGAACGCGATTATTCAATTGGAATATTCAATTGCATCGATTGCTGCGCGGCACGCGGCTGAAGTGAAGTGGTCATCGCTGCGCGTAACAGTAGAATGTCGCGACAGTCAGCCACAACGTCTATCGTCGTGGGCGGGGTAATGAGTAATCAGGGGAATGCGCAGTGTTCATATGTGGGCAGCACGGCGACGCAAGGACCCACCGAATGCCGGTCTTGATGGCTAATCATGCCGGAATCACCGGCGGCTGGCAGTCAGCAGGACGCAGTGCGTTGTGGGCTGACAGCGGGGAGCGGGTGGCGGAGATCGAGGGGGCGGGCGAGGGTTTGCTGATCGCCTCGCGCGACGGAAGTGACTGGGCGGCGCGCACCCTGACGATTTCTCTTTGAGTCGGGTGCTTCTATGATCGTAAAACACGCGAATCTGCGCCTGTCCCTTGCCACGCTCGATGATCTTCCATTTGCCCGGGAACTGACGCGCGTCAACATGCGATCGTATTACGCGCAGTACGGTCTGGTCTGGCAGCCTGCGGCATTTGACGCTGAATGGCCTCTGCGCGAGAGCTATCTGATTTGCAGGGAACGCAGTCTGATCGGCTTCCTGGGAATCACTGTCGAAAAAAACTACTTGTACCTGCGCGATCTTCAGTTGATTGAGGCGCACCGGGGCGAAGGTGTCGGGGCGTGGGCCATGGCGGGCATTGCACAGATGGCGGTTGAGAGGGGTTGTAATCGCATACGACTGAAGGTGTTCAAGAGCAATCCGGCCACCGCGCTGTATCGCCGGCTCGGCTACGCGAACGTCGGGGAGGAGGCGGCGCTGCTCTGGATGGAGCGCTTTGTAGACCAGCGCTGACAGGCGCCTCGTATCCGATTTTTTCCAACGGACGGCGGGCATTTTAGATATCGACTGCTGCATCAGTAGGCGATTAACAGCAACTTTGCGGAAATATCCTACAAATAGCAGGATTCAAATAAATTATTCTGCTTCCGCACTACCGTTATTACTCACCGGTGTTGTAGGTATCACACCGACTTTCATTCCCAGTAACACTGCGACTTTATGCGACTCGCCACGCCGGCCCTTTTTTCGGCCAGAAAGAATTTGATAAGTCGTGGCCGGGTCAACACAGTTTTCCCGTGCAAACTCTTGAACGGATTTACCTTGTTGTTCCAGCCAGGCCTTGGCTTGTGCTGCGGTGCGGATTCCGGGCATAGTTCAAAACCGTTCAAGTCTGTTTAAATTTATCTCGATTCTACCATTCGTAAGGATGGGGTCAACAAGGTTGTGCATTCAAATGAGTGGAATAGGTGCCCGTCTTAGGGAAGAACGCGAGCGCTTGGGGCTGTCGCAACGAGCTTTCGGAGAAATTGGTGGAGTGGAACCCAATGCGCAGGGCAAATACGAGAACGGAGACCGTACACCCAAGGCCGATTATCTGGCGGCGGTCGCGGCCAGGGGCGTCGATGTGCTTTACGTGTTGACGGGGACGCACACGCCGGCACCCGTCGACAACCTCAGTGAAGTGGAGGAGTGGGTGCTGGGCAGCTACCGATCCCTGGTTAAAGAAGATCAGGATGCGATTCTGCGGTTGACCACCACGCTGGCCGAGTACAAGGCGAGCTACGCACCAGAGAAGAAATCTGTTTCGGAGAAAAATTGATCGTCATCAACTGCTGTAGCGTGCGTTTGAAGATTTTTTGCAAGTTTTCTGGTCGATGGTGATAGGTTGTCTCGCTATTGTTATCGATCCTCCGGCACGGCCGCTCATGTGCTGTTTCGAGCTAGGTCCTGCACTTTCTTTTTTGCTAAGGTGACGACCAGTCGTCATAAATTGTTCGTGAGGTGTCTGCTTGATTAGGGTGCTGGTTGTCGATGACCACGATCTGGTTCGGACAGGTATCACGCGCATGCTCGCTGACATCGACGGTCTGCAGGTGGTCGGTCAGGCCGAATCCGGCGAAGAGTCGTTGAAGAAGGCTCGCGAACTCAAACCGGATGTGGTGCTGATGGATGTCAAGATGCCTGGCATCGGCGGTCTGGAAGCCACCCGCAAACTGCTGCGCAGTCATCCCGAGATCAAGGTCGTGGCGGTGACCGTGTGTGAGGAAGATCCATTTCCGACCCGTCTCCTGCAAGCCGGTGCGGCGGGATACATGACCAAAGGCGCGGGACTGACTGAAATGGTTCAGGCCATTCGCCTGGTATTCGCCGGTCAACGTTACATCAGCCCGCAAATTGCTCAGCAGCTGGCGCTTAAGTCGTTTCAGCCGCAGACCAGCCAATCGCCGTTCGATCTCCTCTCCGAGCGTGAGATCCAGATCGCCCTGATGATTGTCGGTTGTCAGAAAGTGCAGACCATTTCCGACAAGCTGTGCTTGTCTCCCAAAACTGTGAATACCTACCGTTACCGTATCTTCGAGAAGCTTTCGATCGGCAGCGACGTCGAGCTCGCGTTGCTGGCCGTACGTCACGGCATGGTCGATGCCAGCGCCTGAAAACAATGACCCAGCCGTTTGATCCCAGTGCATTCCTGTCCACGTGCAGCGGCCGTCCCGGTGTGTATCGCATGTTCGATACCGAAGGACGGCTGCTTTATGTCGGCAAAGCCAAAAACCTGAAGAAACGTCTCGCGAGCTATTTTCGCAAGACCGGCCATGCGCCTAAGACCCACGCGTTGGTCGCGCGGATCTCTCAGGTCGAAACCACCATTACCGCCAATGAAACCGAAGCGTTGCTGCTTGAGCAAACCCTGATCAAGGAGTCGCGGCCGCCGTACAACATTCTCCTGCGCGATGACAAATCCTATCCTTATGTGCATTTGTCCGACGGCGAGTTTCCGCGACTGAGCATCCATCGCGGCGCCAAAAAAGCCAAGGGGCGTTATTTCGGTCCCTATCCCAGCGCCGGTGCCATTCGTGAAAGCCTGAGTATTCTGCAAAAAACCTTTCATGTGCGTCAGTGCGAAGACAGCTTCTACAAGAACCGCACTCGGCCTTGCCTGCAGTATCAGATCAAGCGGTGCAAGGCACCTTGTGTCGGATTCGTCGAGCCGGAGGTCTACGCCGAGGATGTGCGTCACTCGGTGATGTTCCTTGAGGGGCGCAGCAACGCCTTGACCGACGAGTTGAACGCGCTGATGGAAAAGGCAGCGATGGACCTCAACTTCGAACACGCCGCTGAACTGCGCGATCAGATTGGCTTGCTTCGACGTGTGCAGGATCAGCAGAGCATGGAAAGCGGGACGGGCGATGTCGATGTCGTGGCCGCATTCGTCAACCCGGGCGGCGCGTGTGTGCACCTGATCAGTGTGCGCGGTGGTCGCGTCTTGGGCAGCAAGAACTTTTTCCCTCAGGTCGGCATCGAGGAGGAGGTCGGCGAGGTGATGTCGGCCTTTCTGGCTCAGTATTTCCTCGGGGGCGGCGAGCGAGAGCTGCCAGGTGAGGTGATCGTCAACGTGGTCAATGAAGACTTTCCTGCATTGATCGAAGCCATCGAGGCCTCGCGGGGGCGTGAAATAACCATCAGTCATCGGGTGCGGGGTACTCGTGCTCGCTGGCAGCAATTGGCGGTGACCAACGCCGAGCAGGCCCTGGCTGCACGCCTGGCGAACCGTCAGCACGTCGCGGCTCGCTTTGAAGCGCTGGCTGACGTCTTGAAACTGGACGAGCCGCCGCAACGGCTGGAGTGCTACGACATCAGTCATTCCAGTGGCGAAGCAACGGTGGCTTCCTGCGTGGTGTTCGGACCAGAAGGCCCGATCAAATCGGACTACCGTCGTTACAACATCGAGGGGGTCACGGCGGGTGATGACTATGCCGCCATGCACCAGGCCCTGACCCGGCGCTTCAGCAAGATCAAGGACGGTGAGGGTAAGCTGCCGGACATCCTGCTGGTCGACGGCGGCAAAGGCCAGTTGAACATGGCGCGCGATGTCATGAACGAGCTGGCGGTACCCGACCTTATCCTGCTCGGTGTGGCCAAAGGCACCACCCGCAAGGCCGGTTTTGAAACCTTGTACCTGAACGACGTTGCCCACGAATTCACCTTGCGCGGGGACTCGCCCGCCTTGCACCTGATACAACAAATCCGCGATGAAGCCCACCGCTTTGCAATCACCGGGCACCGTGCCCGCCGTGGCAAAACCCGACGCACCTCGACGCTGGAAGGGGTCGCAGGGGTGGGGCCGACGCGTCGTCGGGACTTGCTAAAACACTTTGGTGGGTTGCAGGAACTGTCCCGCGCCAGCGTTGAAGAAATTGCCAAAGCGCCGGGAATCAGCAAAAAGCTCGCAGAGTCGATTTATGCAAACCTGCACAGCGAGTAGAATGCCCGCTCACCTCGTAGCCAGTTGTGCCGATGAATATCCCTAATCTGATTACCGTATTACGTGTCCTGCTGATTCCGATCTTCATTTTGCTGTTCTACCTGCCTTATCACTGGAGCTACATGGCGGCCAGTTCGGTCTTCGCCATAGCAGCAGCCACTGACTGGCTCGACGGCTATCTCGCCCGACGCCTGGAGCAGAGCACACCGTTCGGTGCGTTCCTAGATCCGGTCGCGGACAAACTCATGGTGGCCGTCGCTCTGGTGTTACTGGTGCAGGCCCACGCCAATTTCTGGCTGACGTTGCCGGCGGCGGTCATTATCGGACGCGAAATCGTGATCTCGGCGCTTCGTGAATGGATGGCGGAGCTCGGCGCACGTGCGCAGGTGGCCGTCTCGAATCTGGGTAAATGGAAAACCGCCGCACAGATGCTTGCGTTGGTTATCCTCCTGGCCAACCCACCCGCGTTCACATTCTGGGTTGTGCTGGGTTACGTACTGCTGATGGTGGCTGCGGGACTGACCTTGTGGTCCATGGTGCAGTACCTCCGGGCCGCGTGGCCGCATCTGCGCACCACGACCGATGAAAAATAAGTTTTTTTAAATCAAGGGGTTGACGGGGTCATTTGAATCTATAGAATGGCGCCCACACCAAGCGGGAATAGCTCAGTTGGTAGAGCACGACCTTGCCAAGGTCGGGGTCGCGAGTTCGAGTCTCGTTTCCCGCTCCAGTTTGTACGCGTTGAGTGCTAGCAGTTTGAGCACTTTACGTTTGGGGCCGAGTAGCAAAATGGTTATGCCGCGGATTGCAAATCCGCTTACGCCGGTTCGATTCCGACCTCGGCCTCCACCCTTAGAAGCCCCGTAGACTCAGGTCTGCGGGGCTTTTTTTGTTTGCTGCGGACTCAAAAAAGCTCGGCATTTGGGACAAATCTGGGACAACGACTCAGTTTGCGTGTCCCGCGAAGCGCGGGCAGAATCCGCAGCATGGCAACTATCGAACAGCGTTCCAACGGAACATGGCGGGCAAAGATCCGCAAGAAAGGCTATCCACAATTGTCCGGCTCCTTTGACACAAAGGCGGAGGCACAGCGCTGGGCTGCCGAAATGGAAGGCGACATGTCGCGCAAGAGATTTGTCGACACTCGCGAGGCGGATCGTACCACGCTGAAAGAAGCGCTCGAGCGGTACAGGGAAGAGGTTACCGTCAACAAGAAAGGCGCCGTCCAAGAAAAGACCCGAATCAAAACCTGGTCTGAGAGCAAGTACGGATCCAAGTCCATCGCCGAAATCCGATCTGCCGATTTGGCGAAATACCGCGACGACCGGTTGGCCGAGGGGGTTTCGACCAACACCGTTCGCCTGGCGCTCGCGCTGATCAGCCACCTATACACAGTGGCGATCAAAGACTGGGGAATAGAAGGGCTGTCCAATCCGGTAACCAAGCTGAGAATGCCGAAGGGCAGTCGTGAGCGTGATCGCCGACCGACCAGCAAAGAGCTGAAGGAAGTGATCAAGGCATCCGCTGCGGTTCACAGTGAAATGCCGGTCATCATCGAGATCGCTGTAGAAACAGCAATGCGTCGTAGCGAATTGGTGTCGCTTCGGCGGGAGAACGTGCGCGGCAAGCACGCGGTGCTGGAGGACACGAAGAACGGATCACGCAGGCTGGTACCGCTTTCCGTACGCGCCCGCGAACTGCTAGATACGCTGCCCGCGCGGATCGACGGGAAGGTGTTCTCGCTGGCGCCGCACTCAGTCACACAATACTTTGTGAGGGCGTGCCGCGCAGCCAAGGTGGAGAACCTGCATTTCCATGATATGCGCCATGAGGGCACGTCGAGGCTTTTCGAGAAGGGCCTGTCGATGATGGAGGTGGCTTCCATCACCGGTCACAAGTCAATGAGCATGCTCCGCAGATACACCCACCTTTGTCCCGACTCGCTGGCCGACAAGCTCGGCTAACTCGCTCGGGCCAGCGTCGGCAACGGCTGGCGCTTTCTCCCAGGCCGCGCCGGCGTGTGGCGGCCTTCTTCGCACTCCTGCAAAAACCTCCGCACCGTGGACAGACGCCAGCAAATCCGGCTTCCCTGCTTGAAATACGGCGGCAGCCAGTACGCTCCGGCTTGCCGCGCGCTTCTGATTGACGATTCCGACCGACCCAGCAGTTTCGCCAGTTCGGGGATATGGATAATTTCCGGTTCCATGGGCTACCTCCGTCCCGGGTCTATGCGGGGTTGAGTGGTTGGGTTGCGCTGTCTATCGCAGCTCGCATCATCGAACACGTCTTCGGCGCGGCCTGCGCTTTGCACCAGTTCAACCCAACCTCGTCGAGAAACGTCGCGCTGATAAGTGGCCAGTTCTCAGCCAGCGCGGCCCACTCTTTGCCGTGCACGGCCATTTCTGCCATTCGCGGCGTCCACTCAGGGATGAGGTCGAGCAGCAAAAGGCAGCGATTCAAATCGTCTGGATCATGCGGGTGATTCCAGTGATCCTTGTCCGTGTTTCCGGTCATGTGGCAGTAGATCGCCTTCGATGACATGCCAACCCGGCCATTTAGGATCCACGCTTGAGCTCGTTGAGCGACCGTAGCCTCGGTACCTGGTATCGCGGTGTCATACCCCAGCCCGCAGCCGGCATCTTCAAGAGCTTTGACGCAGGCGGATTCGAATTTCTTTTGACTGACCTTCCCCTGCATAAGCAGGTTCATGACTGGCACGATTGCGTCCAACTGCAGCTGATTGAGGGTGTGGCCTTGTATATTGAAGGACATAGAATCTCCCGCCCGCCGTACACCGGCAGGCATGTGGATAGATGGGGAAGGGGTTACTTGTCAGATGCGCGTTTTCGCGCGGCTAGCACCAGAGCTTTCGAAGCCTTGGCGACACCACCGACTACGTCATCGGGAAGGATCGCGGTGTTGCAGTGCGGGCAGAGTGGCGCGGTCTTTGTGCTGCGCCATGCTTCGTCCATCACCTTCGCCGCCCGGCTGCGCGCTTGGAATTGTTCCGCCTCAGCCAGTTCAGCCTCGCGGCGCTTGATCCGCCCGGCCGCCGCGCTGAACATGCTCACCAGTCCCTCAAATGCATCGAAGGCCTCAACCTCGGTCTCGCAATCACTGCACCAGATGCGGCGCTCGTTGTGGTCGTAAACCAGTTTCCGGTGCTTGCAGGATGAGGTAGGTCGGCGAGTCAGTCCGCGAGAAACGCGCAGGTCCTCGATCTGAACGACGTTAACCCCGTAGATGTAGTTCTGCGGTTCAATTGGTGCGCTCATACCGCCTCCTTGATTCGGTCACACGCCGGCGCCGGCATGTACATCCCATTGCAGCGCCACACGCCGAAGTCATCGACAGTGCATTTAGCCCAATGCTCAGGGTTGCCGTACTGGGGCGGGAAGTAGACGAGGTAGGTCATGGCGTCACCCATGGGATGAGCTGAGTGTCGTAGCCAAGCATCAAGGGGTGTTTCGGTTGTCCTGACTTGGTGGTGCCGAAATGCAAGACCGGTTTGCCACTTTCCAGCAATGTGTTCAGGAGATCCTTCATGTACAGGACGTCCCCATGCTCAAGCTTGTCGCTACTGCCCCAGCACGGCACCAGAACGTCGGCTTCACGGATAATTTGGTCAAGGTGCTTGTGGTGGTCTGGCCCCATTGTGACGAGCGTCTTGCGCAGTACCTGGACGTCAGTTGCGCGAAACGAGAACACATTGCCCACGATGAAGCGATGGCCTCCATTTCGCACGGTGAAACCTCGCCACTTGCGAACGGTGGCGTCATCCAGTGTGGCGTCGGCTGTGGATGGGTTTATGCCGAAGTAGGCAAACACCTTGCTGCCTTCGAATGGCAAGCCGCAATCGCGGTCAAGCCGGTAGCGGTACAAGCCGCACTCACTGATTATCGCGGACACGATTTCTCCTCGCCGCATACGCAGCAGGCAATAGGGATAGGGTGGGGGGTGAAGGGGCGGCGGGGTTATTGCGGGGTGGCGGGATGCGTTGCGTTCCACTGCTCGAAGGCTTCCTGCGTCGTTGCCGCAGTGATCGTCTCGTCGCAGGTGTGACAGAAGGCCTTGCAGCCGCACGCGCCAACATCGCGATGCCCCTGCTTGCATGGGTTCATATGCCAGTCTTCGTCGCTCAGCGCCGAATCGAGTTCCGGGTATTCCGGCCGCGCTGGCGGGTAGGCATCTGCCGTCATCGCCTGGTCAATAGCGGCGCGCAGGTTCTCTTCGTAGTTCTCGCCGATCACGCGCTCATGCGGCTTGTCGCCCCAGTGCCCGACGATCTCAATGCTGGTGCTGTGGTCGCCGGTGTCTGCAATCGGGCTGCTGTGATGACGCACATCCCAAAATTCCGACTCCAGCGCGTCGAGCCTGCGCTTGTCTTTCTCAAGCTCATCAATCCGCTGATCCGCGACGTTCAAGCGCTGCTGGAGTGCGGCGTTCTCAGCCTGCAAGCGGTCTCGCTCATCGGCCGCTTTCACATAGTTTGCATGATGGCCTGCCTGCCATTCCTTGAACTGCTCTGCTTGGCGCTGGATTTCGGCACGCAACCCCGCTACGACTTGCGTGCACTGTTCGAGGCACGCGTTATGAGCATCTGCGTGTATGTCGTATTCATCACTGGACTGCTCAGTCTTGATCATCCGGTGAGGTAGAGACAACGACAACGGCTCGCCGGACACCCGCGCCTCAATCATCGCCCAAACAAGTTGGTATTCTGGCCAGTCGCTTTCGACCACGACAAATTCGCGCCGAGGAAGATGATTGAGCAGCGAGAACATCGGGTCGACCAAATGCCGGCGATAGTTGACCGGCACCTTCAGAAGATCTTTACGCTTGATGACGATGTAGCGGTCTTCGCGCTGAAATTCCTGACTCATAACCCCTCCTGAGGATACGTGCCCACTTCGCCCTGGTCGGCGGCGTTGGCGGCTTGGATGATTGCCTCCCGGCGAGATTTGATAAGCGCGACCAGTTCATGCCGGTCTATTTCCTTGGCGCCCAACTGGACGGCGCGGGCGCGCTTGGTCAGGCAAATGTCGTAGTGACTTTTTACCGTGCCGGGGAACTGGTGCCAGCGGCGGGCGACGCCGATCTTGTCGGCCATGGCATGCAACTCTTCCTCGGTGTCGGCGAGCATGTGGCACATCTTCATGTGCCGGTATGGGATCTGTTCGTTATCGACGTATACGGGCATGGCGATATCCCTGAAACCCCTACAGGTTACTTTTCGAGATGTAACCTCTGGAGGTTACTGTGAGGTTGGTCAGAGTTGTTTCAGAAGGCGGCGGCCAATCCAGCGCACGACCAGTACGGCCTTGCTGTTTCCGATCACCTTGTAGCGGGGGCCGTCTGCGTCACAGACGTACCAAGCCTTGCTCTTCTTGGCTTGGCGGACTTTCATGCCTTCTGCGATGCATTGCTCAATGGTTTCGGTTGGATCGAGCTTGCGCCAGCCATCCCATGGGATTTTTGTATAGTCATCGGGAAACCCTTGAAGGCGCTCGCACTCGGTGGGTGTGAGCCGGCGGACTGACGAGCCAGATGCCGAGAGCATGCCAATCGGTGTTCCCGCGCCTCGACTGCGGCCGGCAGTCGCTTCGAGTGTTGCGGCCACAATTGGCTGGCCGCGCCCGGTACCGTCCTCGCTTCCGTCGAAGCCCTCAGCTTTGAGCGTATGAGTCACCTCGCCAGTGATACACACGGCTACTTGCCCGCCGGCGTTTGCATGGCTCCCGCTATGGTTCATTGCCCGAAGCGTAGGTGAGAGTGCACCAGCATCGGCGCCATGATCCTTGCAGCTGAATGCGAGGATCGCGTTTTCTTGTCCGTGGTTGCGCCCGAGCGGGTGGGCCTTATCCTGGAGAACGTCGGGGTCCTGAGTGCCGTGCACAACCAAAAGGCCAGCTTCTGCATCCTGCTGAGTTGCGCTGCCGGCGGCCTTCCCGTTGGACTGGAGCGTTCCGGCAACAACGTAAGCCTCGGAGTCGGCTCGATGGCTGCTTTGTGCCTGAGCCCTGAGCGCAGGCGCTGTGATAGGAATATCGTCGAGCGAGTATCCTCCGGACTTTCGCCCGCCGCCAGCAAGTGTCGGCGCAACGAAGAACGTCTCGCTCTCGATGTCCAAGCGAGTGTCTTTCGCCGTGAGCGTGGCAGATCGCTCGATGGACCCTCCCAGGCCGTGCCCGCCAAATGCCGGAATGCCGCCGAACATAGTGACTGCTGGGCCTTCTTCGCCCTCGCAGTTCATGCAGCCGTAGTGTCCAAGCTCTTCAGGGAAGACATGTCCGCATCCGCACTGGAGCGCAGGGCCGAAAGGAGCTGTTCCGGTAACGTCTTGCCCCTCGCCTCGGCGCGGCGCAGTATCCCGGCGCACGCCTTCGCGCTCAAAAAGTACCTCAAGGGGATCGAACCCTCTTCGAGCACTTGCGACAACGAACACACGGCGCCGTCGTTGGGCCAGGCCGAAATATTGGGCGTCCAGGATCCGCCACGCGATTGTTCTTTTGGGTCCATACACACAACCAGCGTCCGTCCATCGCTTCCCTGAAGGCTGCAGTTCGCAGTCTTCCCCAGCAAGCGCACCAAGAAAGCATCCGAAGGCGTTTTGCTTGTCGGAAAGGACTCCGGGGACGTTTTCCCAGACGACGACACACTCGTCATCGCCGCGGGCTGTTCGAACATGGTCAACTGCATCTGCGAGCTCCACATATTTGATGGTGAGTGCGCCGCGCGGGTCCAGCAGGCCTTGGCGCATGCCGGCCACGCTGAACGCTTGGCAGGGTGTACCGCCGACGAGCACGGGCGGCGCCTTGATCTTCCCGGCGAGTACCAAGGCGGCAAGCTTGGTCATGTCGCCGTGGTTCTTCACCTTCGGGTAGTGGTGAGCCAGCACGGCGGAGGGGAAGGGCTCAATCTCGGCGAACCAGACCGGGTTCATGCCCAGAGGCTCCCAGGCAGCCGAAGCCGCCTCGATCCCCGAACAAACGGAGCCGTAGTCGATTTGCATAGCGGGATCCTCGCCGTTGGCGTGATTCAAAGTTAGGAAGGGGATGTTTCAGGCAGCGGGCGTGGCGTCGTGGAAAACATCCATCTGCGCCGCGCCATCCAGCCAGGCAGCGTCGATTCGCGCTCGAGCCATGACTGCGTATTCGGGGTTCAGCTCACACAGGATCGACCGACGGCCTTCCTGCATTGAAACCAGCGCCGTGGTACCGGCACCGCCGAACGGATCAAGCACAGTTCCGCCCCGCGGCGCGCCGGCAAGAATGCAGGGCCTGATCAGGTCAGGCGGGAATGTGGCGAAGTGGGCGCCCTTGAAACTGTGTGTGGCTACAGTCCAGACGCTGCGCTTGTTACGGGTCAGAACATCCCAGTTGCTCGGTTCCCGATCTGGGCGGTGCGTGCCTTTGCTCTGGCCGGGTATCGCCTGCTCGCGCTTCGAGCCTTCGCGCTGAAAGCTGTCACGATTGCTTCTGGCTGACCCTTCCTTGTGGAATGTTCCGTGTCCGCCTTCGCCCGTAGAGGTGTCCCATCCGGCGGGGACAGTCACTCGCGGCTTCGGTACCGCGTCAAAGCCGTGGCCGAATCCCACACCGGTAGGCGTCGGCCCATAAGCCGCCGGCTCACGAATCGCTTGCATATCGCAGTGGTACCGGCGCGACTTGCTGAGCAGGAAGATGTATTCATGGGCCTTCGTGCATCGGTCCCGCGTCGACTCAGGCATGGGGTTTGGCTTGTGCCAGATTATGTCCTGGCGCAGATACCAGCCGTCATCCTGGAGCGCGAACGCCAAACGCCAAGGCATACCCATCAGATCCTTCGGCTTGTACTCGGCATGAGTCGTCGCCTTGGCCTTCCGCTGGCTTGCCATGACCTGCCGCTGGCTGATCGTCGAAACGCCCACGCCCATATCATCCCGTCCGTGCGCGCCCCAGCTCCCCGCGTAGCTGTCACCCATGTTCACCCAGATCGTGCCGTCGTCGCGAAGTACCCGGCGCACCTCGCGGAATACGGCGACCAGTCGCGCGATGAACTCAGCGGGCGTTTCCTCCAGTCCGATCTGGCCATCGACGCCGTAATCCCGCAGGCCGAAGTAAGGCGGGCTTGTCACGCAGGTGTGAACTGACTTGTCCGGCAGCGTCCGCATCATCTCGATGCAGTCGCCAACCAGAATCTGGTGCTGCTGGCTCATGGTTCGATTCCATGCGAAAGCCTCCGACGGGTCGGTGGCGAATAGGTTTTAGGGGGGGATGAAAGGCGTTATGCCTGCGTGACAAGATCGGCCTGGTGTTATGCGACCGTTACGTCACGGCTATGCGTCACGCAATGCGAATGTGATCGTTGAGCTGATCATCCGGCATGCGGTCAGCGCCGCGAATCAGCCGTGTGATGATGTCCTGCGGTTCGTCGATGTAGGTCCGAGCCATGATTCGCTTCAACGCCGCATCATCGTTGTGATAAAGGTCCGTTA
Organism: Pseudomonas sp. NFACC02; assembly: GCF_900110765.1. Lineage (GTDB taxonomy): Bacteria > Pseudomonadota > Gammaproteobacteria > Pseudomonadales > Pseudomonadaceae > Aquipseudomonas. The sequence goes on along the minus strand of NZ_FOEO01000001.1, from coordinate 115,193 downwards.
CGATGCGGCGTGACAGAAGACGAGCTTCCCGGTCTTCCTTCGACATCTTGTCCCGATCGCGTTTGTCCTGCTGGCGCTGCTTTGGCGTCTTCGCTGTCATCAGCGCTTCCTCCGTTTTTTCTGCCCGCGACCATGCGCTGTCCAGCCAGCACTGCGAATCTCGTTGCCCATCTCGGCAATCATCGCGTCCACCTGCTCATTTACCAGCGGCACCAGGTCAAACATCAGCGCGTTTGGTACGGTCATGCTACGAATGGTCTTTTCGCCGTCCGGCATGAGAAACCAGAGGCTTACATCCCAGCGCACAGGTTTTGATGGTCGCGTGCCTTTCGGGAGTGTGTGGCCGCCATTTGGGCCGATCGTGTGAATAACTGAACACGTCATGGCTTATTCCGCTCGGTGGCAAGTGGTGTTGCGCCGCTCGCTTGCGGCGCTGTGGCACAGATCGTTTCATCGGCCAGCCAGCATTTCTGCCTTTTCGCGCTCGATCTGCTTTTCCAGCTTCAGAATGGTTGCTTCACCGCGCACGGCATCGGCCGGCTTCCATTTCTTCGAAGCAGCCAACAGTCGTTCGATGCTGTCGCGCATGTGCTGGATGTTCCAGTAGTGGTTGATGGTGCTCATGATCAGGCTCCTGCGAGGTAGTGGGGCGGGCTAAAAGGGAATGTCGTCGTCGAAGCTGTCGAAGTCGGGGACCGGCTTGCCTTGCTGGCTTTGAGGCTGACGCGCCTGTTGCTGCGTGCGCTGCGGAGACTGCTCCCGGTTCTGCTGCTGAGGTGCTGGTTGCGACTGCTGTTGCGGAGGACTGCTGGCGAACTTGATGATGATTACCCGGCCTGTCAGCTTGACGCCCTTGCTGCCATCGGCCTTGTCGAATGTCTCGACGTGAGCATCATCAATGGTGAAATGCAGTTGCTGACCTTTGAGCAGGTAGGGCGCCATAGCTTCGGCCTGCTTTCCCCAGAGGGTGGCATCGACCCATTGAGTAGGGCGTTTGCCATCTTGTCCCTTGCGGCCGTACTCGCAGGCGAGAGGCAGGTTGCACACGGCGTCGCCGGCGGCGGTGTAACGCAGTTCGGCGTCGCGACCGAGGCGGCCGATATCGGTAAGTGTTGGCATCGTGATTCCTTAAGTTATGCGGCTAGTCCGAGCACCTTGTTCATGCGCTCTTCGAGGATTTCGTAGAAGGTGGTCACGCGCTCGCCCAGCTTCCTAATCATCACTTCGTCGCGGTACGCGCGCTTGATGAACAGAGGCATGCCGGGCCAGTAGCACACGAAGTCGATCCACTCACGTTCAGATACCCACAGGCCACCCTGGCACTGGGCGACGTGTTCTTTGGGAATCTCGCCTGCCAGGATCACCTCAACCTGCAGCTTTGGCAGCTTGGTTTTGATCTCGGTCAGGCCAGCGGCACCGATCAGCGAGTCTGGCGAGTAGCCGATGCCATGGTTCAGGATGATGCCTACCTGCTCAGCCTTCACATCCTCGCGCGCTTCGTAAAGGCTGCGCGCGACTCCTTCATATTCGTGGCCGCGCTCGGTGTGCCGGTTGCCTTGGAAAGGGTCCGCAGCCTCGCCGGTGATGCGCTCACCGATCAGCGTGTTCATGTAGGTGAAGGCGCCGGCGCCGAAACCGGCTTCGCCTTTGCCGTTGACCAGCAGACTATCCAGCTCACTGCAGGTGATGATGCCCAGACGCAGATCTAGCCACGCCTGAGTGCCTTGTTCGACGTCACTGATTATCTTCATTGCCTTCTCCTTCGGGGTTCTTCGCGTTCTGGGCGGCCGACTTGGTGAGCATTGCCAGCACCTGGTCGAACACGGCTTTCTCGACCGCTGATGGCGTACCGTGGATACCGGCGAACGCTTTCTTCGCCTTGTCGCTGCACTTCTCCAGCAGCATCGCCAGCTGCGCAGCTTGGGCAGAAGTGACACGCGGGGTTACAGTGGCGACGCCGCCATGCCCGTCATCATCTTCGCCCGTAGTGGTGATGTTCAGCAGCAGGCCGGCGGTGTACCGCTTGCCGTAGCTGACGCTGGACGCCACGGCCTGTACGCCGTTCTTGCTGCCAGAGGTGTCGACGGGCAAAACGATGGAAGTAGTTTCGCGGTGGCCGGCGCGATGACTCAGCACGCCTTCGACCTCAATGCCTTTCTCGTTGCGCGGGGTTCGAAAGGTCAGGCCAAAGCCGTGACGGGCAAGCACCGGCTTGATCATCTCGTTGATATCTTCCCAGAGGGCATACGTGCTTTGGATGCGGCCGTTTTTGTCCTTAATGCCGCCGCGCTCGCCGATAACAGGCATTTCTTCCTGCATCTGCGAGAGCGCATCGTCGTATTGCTGTTTGGCCTGCTGAGCCTGGAAGCGCTCATGCATCGCCATCAAACGCTCCATCTTGTCGATGTCAGCGTCCGGAGACATTGCCACCTGCTGGATAATCGACATGATGGTTGTCGATTCGGTTTGCACGGCCGGCACGCGGGCGACCGGATCTTTCACGGCGATATTGCTCATGTCGACCTCAGTATTGAATGGAAATGGCAGGGATTTTGCGCTGAGCGATCAGGGTGACCGCCTGCTTCGCGCACTCCTCGGTCATGCCGCCAGCGACAAATGCTTCCAGCGCGGCACGGTTGATCGACTTCTTGTGTTCGAGGTCGGCTTCTCGTGCCTGCGCCTGCTGGAGTTCGAAGGCCACGGCGGCCGCTTGACGATCCAGTTCTTCTTGGCGAGCGCGCTCAACCGCTTCCGCCTGGCGTTTCTCGGCGGCGATTCGGTCTTGCTCGGCCTGCTGAATGGCGGCGAGACGGTTCGCTTCAGCCTGGGCGGCGATGCGTTCTGCCTGTTCAGCGGCAAGCTTCAGTTGCAGAGCCTGATGCGCGGCGGCGGCTTCGGCATCACGGGCAGCTTGTTCGGCTGCGCGCTGTTGGGCAGCGGCTTGATCCTTCAGATCCTGCTCACGCTTTGCGGCAGCCGCCAATTCTGCAGCTGCACGTTCATCAGCTTCGCGCCTGGCTCTCTCAGCTGCCTCGCGGGCAATGGCAGCGTCACGCTCTTGCTGCTCGCGGATGGCCTTCTCAGCGTTGAACTTGGCGATCTCAGCCAGCTCCGCTTCGTGCTTCTTCCGATCAGCCAGGAGCGCCCTAAGCGTGGCGAGCGCCCGGTCCTTAACCTGCGCAGCCTCGGGCAAGAACTCTTCCCAGCTATCGCCCAGCTCGACCAGTTCCAGATCGGCAATGACATTGGCGACGTGAGCTGCGGTAGGCGTTTCGGCGAACACTGCAAGGTCTTTCATCCGTTGGATGGCGTCATTGTGCGCATCCACCCGGGCGTCCTCAGCCTTCTCCCAGTCTGTAAGCGGCTGGCGGGTGGCATCACGCAGCGCGTCCATGGCGTTCACGAACTCGCGAAGCTCGGTCTCAACAACCTTCGGCATTTCCTTTAGGCGCTTCAGGTAGTCCCGCCCCGGCTTTTCCACTGCAGCTTTCGACTTGCTCACCTTGGCGGCCAGGCTTGCGATGCGCTCGCGGCCCTTGCGAGTTTTCAGGTCCGGTACTTCGCCGGTGACCTCAGCCTTCACCGCCTCGAGGAACTGGTTAAGGCCGCCGGCCACGTAAATCACCGGCGCGTTCTCGGCGCTGATGTCGTCGATCGTGATGACTTGTTGAGTTGCAGACACGGTAGCTCCTTGCGCCATGCCGTTACCGGGGCGCTGCGATTGAATGGGGTAGGGGTTACTGCGGTTCAGCGAATGGATCGAAGCCCAGGCACTCGATGCAGATGGCCGGGCCCTCACCTATTGGTGAAGGGCACAGCAGTTCGTAGTCGACGTTCTTGCCGCACTCCATGCAGGTGTTCTCATCGATATATTGATCTGCCAAGCGCTCGGCGCGGCTTCGCGATATTTCGGTTGGGTCAGGAATTATCATAATGTCACCTGGTCAGCGAGTGCGCTCAGCAGCATCAGTGCCGTGCAGAACAGGAGGGTGGCGAAGCTCCCGCGCCAGTAAGCAGCGCGTCTTGCCTGTAGGCGGGTCATGGCTTATTTTCATCCAACGACAAAAGACGTTCGCCGAGCAGTTGAAGCGCTCTTACCTGCTCGCGGCCGCACCCAACCTCGAGCGCAGTCTCTTTGACTGTCAGCCCTGCACTACGCAGCTTTGCAACGCGTTTTGCCCGCTGCTTACGCTGGATGTCGTATCGCTCTTGACTACGGGTCATCCTCTCACTCTCACAGCAATCCGCCGCCCCTTCTTGATCATCGACAACTGTCTGCGAAGGTCACAGACACGAGTATCACGAGGCAGGCCGATCAATTCGTTGAATGGAATGCCGTAGCCTATGATTGGCATGGCGATGGGTTGGGTGTTTGCCATTGGTTGAGTGGTCATGACTTACTGCCCCACTGATTAACCTTTATTCCGTGAGCCCAAAGAGCCTCAGTTACGCCTTCCCGGTAATGCGGGAATAGGTGGGGTAGGTCGACTCGGATTGCTGATCGCGATGCTAGCCATGCAGACCAGGCGTCATGCGTGCGCGGGTCTTCGTAAAATCCATTTACCTGCGCATTGCTCCAGCCGCGATCAGCTGCCCAGATTTCGAACTGTATTCTGCTGCTATCCATCATAATCCTCCTTGCTTGGCCGCTATCTTGGCCTCACGTTCTTGTCGTAGGCGCTCACCTTGGATAGCGAGAACCGCCTCCATCTGCCCCATGGCGATACGCAGGCGACCGGGCAGCTCAGCGAGACGCTTTGCCTCGGAAGCCCTGCGGAGCTCTTGGAGTGGATCAGGACCGTAGTTGAACCAGTTGTCTTCGGCGCCACCGAGCGATGATCCAGACATTCGTTCATCGAGCAATCGTGCCTGCGCACTGTCTGCGTAACTGGTGCTCATGACGCCATACTCAATCGAGCCATGTCGCGGTCGAAGATCGTCCGGCTGGCTGCCATGATCTGGCGGTGGTAGTGGGAAAACTCTTCTGGAGACAGAACATCTCCCTCCATCAACCCCATGATGTAGCCTCTGGCTTCGGCCAGATCCTTTTCAGCGATGAGGCGACCCGGTTGGAGGGAGTCGTAGATGAGACGGTCAATCTTGGATCTTTGGTGGTCGTTCATGATCGCCTCCTGGGCGCTTATCAACCGCATGGATCAGATGCCCGCGCAGGTGACCAAGCCCGTGCCGTGAAGCACGCGGGCACCTGTCTAATGCAGTCGTGTATGGTGTTTATGTGGAACGGGCGGCTAGCACGGCATCGGCCATTCGGTAGGCCTTTTGAGCCCACTTCCGATATGAATCGGCCGTCTCTCTTTGTCCAACGTAGTCATCTGGCGGCTCAAGGACGGTAATGGCCTTGGCTGCCAAGTAATCGCGAAGGGTCATGCCTCCTTCTGGAGCCCATTGCTCGAAGCCTGATTGCGGGAAAGCTGCGCCTCCGTTTTTCTGGATCATTTCAATCTCCTTGCTGATTAACCAAACACACGGAACTGCCCACGCAAGAACGCGAACGGCCAAATAGGCAGCGGAGAATGGGCAGTGCGGTGTGCTCGGGAGGGGAAGGGGTGACGCGCTTACATCAAATGGATAGCCAGCATCCCGCGATCCATGATCGACAGTTCGCCGGTGCTGTTCATGATTTCTCGTAAGGCTTTTACGCCTCCGGCGATGCCGGTGACTGCGGCCACCACCTGTAACTGACCGCTTTTATCTGCGCGGCGCAGTGCTGCGCGAATCCGATCGTCTTGCTTTGGATCAAGTACGCTCATCGCAATCTCCTATTGCTCGCTCACTGGGAGGCAGTGGCTACCTGTTGAATGGGGTGATGCAGAAGGCGGGCGCTGAACTCCCGCTTGCCAAGATTCCCAACGTTGAGGACTCAAAACCTCATCCGTACCTGGCTGGCGTCACATGCGCATCAGCCTGCGCTTGTTGCTTCATCTGCATCCCGAAGCTGACCGCCGCATGAGAGGAACGGCCACTAAGTCGCAACCTTCTCGATCAGCTTCGGGATGGGCACTCTTGCGAATGCCAATGACTTATTCGATGACGTGATCGGCGTGACGGGCATAGCGCTCCAGTTCATCCTCGGCGATCACCCCCTCACACTCGCCGGTTTCGAACGAGTAAGCGCTGATAGGGGTGTCGTTTGCAGCCAGAAGACCCGCCTGCTCTTCGTTATCTGCCGTCACGATTACTTGGCATACCGCAGTCAGGTAGAAGCTGTATCTGGGCATTCCGCATTCCTCTTGTTGATTTGGTGAGACTCAAAACCACACCGCCATCAGCCCCAACGCAAGGGCGTGCAGCGCAATGATTACTGTCAGCAGCCCCCATGCTTGGGGTGGTGATGGGATGGGTATCATGGGTGGCTCCGGGGTTAGCGTTTGGCTCGCGCCTTGATTTCTTGTTTTGCTTTCTGGTGCGCTTCCCAGTCGGCAAGTGCCTGGGCGATTTCTGCAGGTGTCATGTAGTTCTCCTTGGGCTGATCGATCAGTCGTTGATGTGGATGCTTGACCTCGTGCAGAACTGCGCCGGCGAACTTGCGCTGATTCATATGAGCGCTCAGAGTCATTGCCCGTTGCTGCTTGATATGGCCCATCATTGCGATCTGCGCGGTGTCGGCCGCTTCCTGAGTCAGCGCCTGTATTGCCGCCTCCTCGCTGCCGTACCACTTTGCGAGGAGCTTTGCGCAGGACGCTGCGGCCTCGTTCACAACTTCTTCGCTGACGCCGAATGTTTCGCTGATTGCTGTGTTCATCGGTGTTTCCTCCGGTTTCCCGTCTGGCCCTGTTACCAAGGCCAGCCAGTGAAATCTGTTTTTCAAATCAGGCCCCGGTCGCTCACCCGGTATCACGCTTCCACCCTCGTTGCGGCTTGCGTGTCGCTTGAATGACAGCTTCATGGCCGTCACACCTGTTTGCAGCATTGCCCTGTTGGGTTGCTGGCCTGCTATGCCTGCAGGCTCGGCGGTCTATCAGGTTTAAAGAGCGCGGCCTTTTCAGGCCCTGCCACTTCGTTCTCTGTGGCGTTGAGGTAAATATAAGCGTGCTTATCCAAGCCGTCAATAAGATTGCTTATATTTTTTTAGGGGGACGAAAAAAAGCCCACTCAAGGCGGGCTTTTGCGGCTAAAGAACTATTGCGCAGATTTCAGATTTGTTACAGGGCGGTCACTTGCGGCGCGGGGAGCGCCTTACCGTAGACCACCAAAACACCCGACCCAGCATACGAACGTCCTCAGCGAACTGCTCGGCGGTCATGAACTCGTCGGGAAATTCTTCCGAGTTCTCGCTGCGTATCCTGACGCTGCCACCTGGCAGCCTATGCAGGTACTTCACCCTCAGCATCCCCAGCTGGTTAAAGGCATAGATTTCACCATCAATGATCGAGGTGTCATCCAGATCGAAGCCAATAGCTGCACCGTCAAGTATAAGGCGCTCCATGCTTCGTCCTTTGATCCTTGCGCACGCTGCGCTGCTAGCCTCTACACCCGCTGCCTTCAATGTTGCCCCGCTGAATCGTAGCTTCCTATCGGCAATTTCAACGACTTCAGACATACCTTGTCCACCAGCGAATTCGACTTCCGCAAAATACGGTATTTCATACTCGTCATCATCTAGGGACTCACCTTCTTCCCAGGTGGCAATGTCACCTAAAAGCTCCGCGTTGGCTTCGATGTGCGAAAGTCGACCTTTCATCTCACCAATACCGTCAGACAGCCATATAGCACTAACTGAGCAGGCATGTGCGATTTTTGCAATGTGTGCGCTCTGAAGGTTTTTCCCAGTCTCAAGCTGTGAGATTACAGGCTGTTCAACACCCACAATCTCGGCGAGCTTCTTCTGGGTGAGCCGGGCGCTCTGGCGCGCCATTTTGATTCGTTTGGCAAGAGTATTCATTCGCACAACGTTATAAGCCCTCTTATCTTGTTGCAAATAAGCCTGCGCATCACTAGGATATAAGCAGGCTTATCAGGAGGGCTCTCGATGACCCCCATCGAACGACTTGTCGACTACTTCGGCAGCCAGGCAAAAACAGCAGCAGCGCTCGGCGTATCTCAGGCGTCGGTCTCTTTTTGGGCCAACGGCATCACTCGCATGAGCGCTGACAAAGCATTTCTCGCCGAAGAACTGACTGGCGGGTCGATCACTGCCCGAGAGCTTTGCATGACCCCCGGCCAATCTACTGCCGCCTAACCACCTTCAACCGCCACAGAGGAGTAATACCGATGCCAGAAGAACCACGCTTAAACGAAAAACACGTCAACCAGATCAAGGTTTTGCTGGATGACGAATTTGAAGGCCTTTTGATCTACGCCGCAAAAATCCACGGCACCAAAAAAGGCGTTCTCGCACGCGAAGTTTTGAAGTCCTGGCTGCTTGATCTTGTTGGCAAGTCTATCCGCGATGACCGTGCGGCCTGAAGCAAAACAGTAAGGACCCAATAGGGACCGGAGGCCGTATGCCAGACGAGAAAGGCATGGAGCTTAGCGAGTTGCTTGATCCGGAAGAGGTGAAGTTGTTGGAGGCGGAGGCGGCAAGGCGGGGGATGACCCCGATTGAGCTGGCGAAGCTTGGAATCCAGCAAGAGCTTACGAGAAGGACAAGGCCGAGAGCCATGACAGGGACGATACAAGCGTTCCGCAGGAACACCTGAACTGCCGAATTACAGACATGAAAAAGCCACCGGGCAAGGGTGGCTAATTCGATACAGCAAGTGATGGAGAGATCATGACAGACAGAGCGATTTTCATCAATACCCCAAGCCACCAACCGCTGATTCAGCCTGTGGCAGGCCCATGGCCCGTATACGCAACGTTCAAGACCCTCCCTGAGCAAGACCGCTGGTACATGTACGAGACGGCCAAGGCGCACCGTCGCCTGCTTGAGGCGAGAGGCTTTGAAATGTCCGAGAGCTACGACGAGTTCATCAAACGTGTCACCGATGAGCTGGAGATCTGATCCATGAATTTCTTCCCGTTCCATCCTGGCGATTACATGCTGCGCACAGCTCACCTTGATCCTATTGAGGACCTGGCCTATCGCCGCCTGATCGACCTGTACTACGTCAATGAAGCGCCTCTCACTGGCACCCCTGAGGAGCTTGCTCGGGTCATTCGCCTTCGTTCAAACGCGGCTGAGGTTTCTGCCGTACTGCGCGAGTTCTTTATTGAGGAAGACGGTACCTGGAACCACGGCCATTGTGACGACGTTATTGAGCAATACCGCGCCAAAGCCAAGCAGGCTGCGGAGAACGGTAAAAATGGTGGCCGTCCAAAGAAAACCAAGCAAGAACCCAAAGCTAACCCAGAAGAAACCCAGCCGGTTATTTCTGATAACCCAGAAGAAACCGGATCGAAAGCTAACCAAGAACCAATAACCAATAACCAAATAGATCAAGATCAAGAGATTTGCGCCGCTACCGCAGCGCCAGCTCCTGCCGAGAATCTCCAGAAGATCATCGTCCCTGATCAACCCAAGTCCAGCCGAGGCACCAGACTTCCTGCTGACTGGACACTTCCTCAGGAATGGCGCGACTGGGCCGCTGCAAACCGTTCGGACATCAGCGTAGATCTGGAGGCCGACAAATTCCGTGATCACTGGCATGCAGCCACCGGCACCAAGGCCACCAAAGCTGACTGGTTGGCCACCTGGCGCAACTGGGTGCGCAACGCCAACACCTCTCGCAACGTCCACGCTTTCCCGGCGAAGTCCAGGTACACCAATCTTCCGCAAGTGAACGCCGACGAAATTCGCGCCAAGACCGAAGAAAACAAGCGTCTGGGGGTTCGTCGTGCAAATTTCTAAGTTCGGCGCGCAGCCGCGAGTGAAAAGTCGCGTGGACGACTGTGAAGTTCACGGTCCGTTTGATCGCAAGCTTGTCGAGGCCTTCGATGGCGAGAACCGCGTATTTGGTTGCCCAAACTGCCTGTGGGAGTCAGTCAACACGGCGCCTACCGATTCTGAAGATCACGTCAAAGCGGTGGAGTTGAAGCGCTGGGAATCGCTCAATGACCAGCTGTTTGCCACTGGTGTCGCGCAGCGCTTCCGCCGTTGCTCACTTGAAAACTACATCGCGACCGAGGCAGGTCAAATTCAGGCGTTGAAAACCTGCCGAGCGTATGTCGACCAGTTCGAAGAGTGCATGGACGCCGGCCGCTGCCTGCTCATGCTTGGCAATTTCGGAAATGGCAAAACGCATCTGGGCTGCTCGATTCTGAAAGCGGTCGTTACTCGATACGGTTACAGGGCTTTGTATGCCCCAGCTCCGGACATCATTGCTGCGCTCAAGGCCAGCTTTGCAAAGGGCTCGACTGATACCGAGCAGGCGATTCTTGACGACCTGTGTGCTGTAGACCTCCTGCTGATCGACGAACTAGGTGCGCAGAGCGGGACTGAGTTTGAACGCCATTCTCTGCACACGATCATCGACAAGCGCTACCGCGCCATGCTGCCGACGATCATCACCTCAAACCTGCCGTCGTCGGAGCTGGCTGACTACATCGGTGACCGCGCGCTGGACCGCCTTCGCGAAAATGGTGGGGAAGCCATCGCTTTCACCTGGGCGTCTCACCGTGGGGGTGAGGCATGAGCCGGGATCTGTTCAACATCGAGGCAGAGCATGGGCTTCTGGGTGCAGTCTTGCTCGACAATTCGTTGTTCGACGACATCGCCTCAAAGGTGGCTGTTGCAGATTTTTACGACGAGGACAACGCCGTTCTGTTCCAGGCCATGATCGCCTGCCAAGCCTCCGGCGATCCAATCGACGCGGTCACCGTCAGCCTGTACCAGCAAGAGCTTCCGTATTCGGGAAGCACGCTGGCATTCGCAGCCAACATTGCTCGAAACGTTCCAAGCGCTGCCAACTGGAAGTCGTACGCCCGCGTAGTCAGTGAGCGCGCCGTCCTACGTCGCCTTGTCGATGCTGCGGCTTCGGTCACAGATATGGCCAGTGAAGATGCGCCGCTTGCCGACGTAATCGCCCGAGCGCAACAAGCTATGGCCGATCTTCGCAACCTCGACGATGGCGATGAGGACTACAAGCGACTGGACCAGATCATCGACAAGAACCTCGAGGTCATGGACGACAAAGTAAGTCACCGGTTTCTGGCTGGCGTACAGACCGGGCTTACAGACCTGGACAAGATGATCAAGTGCCTGAAGCCAAAGACTGTCACGGTCATTGGCGGTCTGCCGGGTAGCGGGAAAACAACCCTCGGCATGCAGATCTGCCAGCACAACGCCCTCAATGGCTACGGTACCGCGCTGGTATTCAGCCTGGAAATGCCAGAGGAAGAGCTTGGTAACCGCATGTTGGCGTCAGTCGGCGGTATCGATTTCGGGCGCATCGACATCGGCACCACCATGGAAGACGAAGACTGGGCCAAGTTGACCGGTGCAGTCTCCAAGATCAAAGGGAAGCCGCTATTCGTCTCCGACAAATCTGGGCTGACCCTTTCCCGAATCCGAAGCATTGCCCGCATGGTTCAGAAAAAACACGGGCTCGGGATATTGGCGATCGACTACATCGGCCTCATCAAGTCGGAAGAGAAGTCGCAGAACCGCACCGCTGAGCTTTCGAAGATTTCCACCGGAATCGTCAACCTGGCCAAAGAGTTGAACGTCCCCATTGTGCTGCTCGCCCAGCTCAACCGCGAATCCACCAAACGCCCTGGCAAGAAGCCTCTGGCGAGCGACCTCAAGGATTGCGGCCAGATCGAGGCTGACGCCCACATGATCCTGATCGTTCACCGAGACGCCGACACCGAAGAGGGCCAGAACGGCGTGACCGAAATAATCATGCCCAAATGTCGTCACGCAAAGGTCGACAGCTGCCTCGTCCAGCAACAAGGTAAATACCTACGGTTCGTCAACTTCGCCGGCGCGCGCGAGATCAGCCAGGAAGAAGTCGAGATGGGCCGCAACTTCGGAAGGGAGCGTTTCTGATGATCGTCACCAAACATAAACACCTGCTGAAAGGCACAGCCGATTTCGGCCACCTGGTAGCTAAGTGCGGGAAGACGGTATCGAGCCGTGCCATCACCGAGCACGAGGAATGGGCGACCTGTTCGAACTGCCTGCGCCAGGCGGCCAAGTCAGAAAGCAACGTTCGCGTGATCAGGGGGTGTGTATGAACAGTCGCAACCAATTCGAAGCCCGCTTCCCAGTACCCGAAGGCGTTGCCTGGAACCCTGAAACCTCGCGCTACGTTCTGGTCCACCTGAAGCGCGCGACTGTATCCATCTATGAGGCGCACGTTGAGCGCTGGGCGGTGTGGCAGGCGGCCTGCGATGCCATGCAAAAGGAACTGCATCCGTTTCGGCCAGCACAGGATCTGCCAACTATCGGGCACACCGGCTGTGTGATCTGCGGTCAGTTTACCGATCATGGGGGTCTCCAGTGCCCAAAACTTCGCGCTTACTCCTTTTGCGAAACTCGGGAGGTCCACCAATGACCAACCGAATCTGGATAACCCTAGCCCTGATCACCCTGTTACTCGGACTGGGTGCCTTGCCAAAGGTTGAGCGTGCTGTTGCGCCTGTAAGTCGTGGGGAACTTTTCAAATGAATATCGAGAAGATGCGGGCCGCATGGTCTGCCGTGAAAAAAAACGCAAAACGCGAACTGGGCATTCTGCTCGTTATGGTCATCTTCGGATTGGTCGCAGCAGTTATAGCTGTGACGATCATTCTGGGGAGTGCCTTCTTGCCCGACTGGGCTGTGTGCTCTCTAGTCGCCGCTGGGGTCATATGGATGGTTTTTGGCGAGACCATCGCTGCCGGCGTCCGTGCCTATCGCGGGGTGAAGCCATGACCGACTACATCAACCTTCAATCTCGCTGCCAGCGCGGCGAATCCACCCTGGCTGGTGCCAACAATCTTCTGGCTGAGTGTCACGCAGCGCTGGGCAAGTTGCTCGCGGAGGTTGAAAGCCTGCGCAAGGAATGCTCCCGGTTGGCAGCAGACAATCAGGCTTTGCTGGAAAACCCCGAGGACGCGCTATGACCGACATCAAAGCTTTGAAGGCGCTGATCGAATCAATCAAAGGGTTTGACGCTCAGGAAGAAGTGGATGCTGACCTGTACGAGCAGACGTTTCTTCAGTTTGAAGCCGCTACAAATCCTGACGCAGTTCTGGAGCTGATCGCGGATATTGAGCGCCACAAGGAAAATGTCCACCGCGCCGGACTGAAATTCCTTGAGGTTTGTACCCAGCGCGACCAGCTCAAAGCCATCAACACCGACCTGCACGCAACCCTGCAAGCTGCCAAGGGGGAGATTGAGCGCCTGCGCCTGGATAACCAGAGCAAAGACGGTTCGCTCAAAGCGCTAGGCAAAAACCTCAAGGACAGAGAGCGTCAGTTGAGGAAGCTTGGCGGTGTTGTTGAGGAGAACAAGGCGCTGCGTGAGTTGACGACCGAGCTTTACCGCTCAGTTGAATGCAGCAACGTTCATCACTGCAAGGCTGAGCAACATGGCGACGATGAGCCATGCAAGGTGTTGGCGCGCATCGAGGCCACCATGAGCAAAGGAGAGCAGTCATGACCGACAACCTTGCTAGACCGAGCGAAGGCATGATCATCCGAAACAAGCGCAGCGGGACCATGTATCAGATTGCGGTAGTTGAGTCTGATCGGGTTTACATAAAGCCCTATTGGCCGGGTCGCAATGCTCGGTCAACTTGGAAAACTCTGACCCGCCTCTGGTGCGACTGCTATCGCGTAGACGATACGGCGGTGACTCATGGCTGAGAAGATCCGCATCAACTCGCTTGCCGACCTGTCGAGCATCAACGCCGCGATCCGCCAGAAGGGTTTCCCCTGCAATGTGACGATCACTGGCGCCACCCGAAGCCTTCCGCAAAACGCACTTTTCCATAAGTGGTGTGAATGCGCTGCCCAGTTCTTCGTGAGCATGGGCAAGACCACGTTCGCCACTGGCGCCCCGATGAACATGGAAAACATGAAGCGCAACCTGAAACTGACTTTCCTCGGTGAAGAGGTGGTGCGCGACATCAACCTCAAGACCGGCGAAGTCACCGAGCGTTACGAACTGCGCCACACCAGCAACCTGGACAAGGGTGAGATGCATTCCTTCATGACCTGCATCGACGCATGGGCGCAAGAGCACGGCATCTACCTGCCGCATCCGGAAGACAGTGAATACATGAAGATGAGAATCGTCTTCGGGGAGGCAGCATGATCACTCTCAAGACCCTAATCCGGTCCCTGCTGACCATCCTCGAAGCTGGCTACCACTCCAACCCCATGTCTGTTCAGGTAGGGGGTGGGATGTGACAGCCATCGCCAAATGCCCACCCAAGCGCAAATCCAAGGTCTGCGCCAACCCTGCCTGTGGGAGTGAGTTCGTACCCGCTCGCCTCGGGCAGAAGGTATGCAGCCCTCGTTGTGGAATCGCCATCGCTCCCGTGAACGAGGTCAAGGTACGCAAGGCACTCGCTGACATAGGCCGCAAGGAGCTGAGAGCGGCCAAGGAGCGCGTCAAGACGAAAGGGCAGTGGATGCGTGAGGCTCAGACGGAATTCAACGCTTGGATTCGCCTCAGGGACGCCGCGCTGGGCTGCGTGAGCTGTGACAAGCCGGCAACTTGGCAGGGCCAATGGCACGCGTCGCATTTTCGCAGCGTTGGCTCATCGCCGGAGCACCGATTTAACCCCCTCAACGTGCATAAGGCTTGTTCGGTCTGCAACAACCATCTCAGTGGAAACATCCTCGGGTTCACTCCTGAGCTGATCCGTCGCATAGGCGCTGAAGCGGTCGAGGCCCTATTAGGCCCAAGCGAACCCAAGCGCTACACCATCGAAGACCTGAAAGCCATCAAGGCCAAGTACCGGGCACTGACCAGAGAATTGAAACGAGGAGACGCAGCATGATCTATTCCAGCGTATCAGGAGCAGTAGTCGCTGCGTTGGCGGCGGGCGAGAAGGGGGCTTCGAAAGGACAGGCATGGCAGAAGCTCTACAATTCGAACGAAGAGGACACTGGATGTCTCGCCTCCCTCGGCGGACATTCGGGCGGGCTGGACCGCACCCAGGTCGACTATTGGCTATCGGCGCGCCTTCATCACATGCTCATCCCTCGCCATTGGAATGCGCTGGGCGCTAAGTACAGCACCAATCGTGCACGCAAGCTGCAGGCCATCACAGGCATCATTCCGCTGATTGCCAGTCCTGCGCCTGAGCTGTTTGTGCACAAAGCCGTCACGGCCTGGGCGATTCCAAAGCTCAAGGGCGAGCGCCGCAAAGGTCCAGCGTCCGTTTCTGTCGAGATCCCCCTCGACACTCCGCCTAGTCGTCGCGAGGCAATCGTCAATGCAGCATTGGCGGCAGGCCGATCTGCACGCGCCAAAGCAGAAGCCCAGCAAACAGACCTGATCATCCTCCCTGACAGCTTCTACGACATGAACACCTGGGATCTGGACGGCACACCAGAGTCGACGCGTTACCGGTGGCGTGACGGGATCAAAGAGAAATTGAATGGGATGATCAACGATGCTTTGGCAGAGGTCAGGAAGATCCTCGAGGAGGAAGGACTGCTAATTCAAAATGCTGCGTGATTGCCTATTGACATCTGTGAGAGAGTGAGAGAAATTATCTCCATCCTGTCATTCCTGCGTGTGTAGCGGATAGACATCGAAAGCCCGGCCACTGCGTCGGGCTTTTTCGTATTCGGCTCACCCACACCCATTGCTCCGAGCTGGGAGTGCTGGTGATGCCGACTTGATTGAAGTGGCCTAATCAGGCCCTCAGTTTCCATCGCTGTCCCTCCAGCGCCTTGGCCGCCACCAGTCGGCCCTTTTACTCCGGAAAGCCCATGACTGACGTATCCCGCATCGCCGACAGCACGGTGTTTAAAATCGTCGTGCCTGTCCTGCAGACCGTTTTGTCTGCTGCCGCGATCGGTGCGTTCGTGTATGTCGTGGGTTCGTTGTCCACGCTTCAGGCCTCGCTGAACGCATACCAGACCAGCCAGGCGCTACTGACCCAGCGAGTTGACTCCCTTGAGCGCTCCCGCGACGCCGGTGACAAATTCATCGACACGCTGCGCAGCTCTGACCAGCGTCAAGACTTCCGCCTCGATGCGCTCACCGAGATGGCAAAGTCTTGGGGAAGACCAAAGTGAGGTGCGCACTGGTTGTAGTGCTGGCGCTTGCCGGTTGCGCGCCGAGAGAAGTGATTCATGACCCACGGCCAGCACAGCACACGACGGTATACCGCTACACCTCGGCGCCGGCGATATGTCCAAAGCCAGAGAATGCCAGCGAAGCCGAACTACGCCGCGTGACGAAGAGCCGTGACGACTGGAAGCGCTACGCCGAAAGCCTCGAAAAACTACTACCCGCGGACGCAACCAATGGCACTCATCCCTGAATGGCGGAAAGCCTGGCGATTAACCAGTGTGCAACTGGCAGTCGCTGGTGCTGTGCTCAATGCGGCAGCAGCGGGGTGGTCAGTGTTCCAGGGAGCGGTTGATCCTCTTGTGTTCGCTGTCGTGAACATGGGGCTCAGTATTGCAGTCGCGGTATCCAGGGTCGTCCAGCAATCGAAGCTGCATGAGCCACCGACTAACGAATAACTCTCGCTACGAATTCAGATGCGTCCATATCGTGGCGCGAGGTAGGCAAATGGCCAGGATCACTATGACCCTTACCGTCAGCTACTCATGGTGGGTGATGCCATACCTCAGCGCCGTAGACCTGTTCAGTCAATTCACAGGACTTGAGCCTGACTATGACCGGGTAGTTGCCACCGCTTTGCGTGGTTTGAAGATCAAGGCGGTTGATGAGCTATGACCACTACAAAACCGCGAATTCCTGTGACTTCTGGCGGGGTCATTACAACCGACAGTCTCTCGAACATGGTGGCCAACATCGGCACCAACAGGGACAAGCGTTCGCACAGTCAATTCGGCTTCGAGTTTGTCACCCCGTATGAACTGGAAGCGGCGTATCAGTCGAACTGGCTGGCCCGCCGGATCGTGGACAAGCCCAACGAGGATGCGCTGAGAGAATGGCGCGCCTTCAGTGGGAAGCAGGCCAAGCAGATCGCCAATGAAGAGCGCCGTCTGGGTGTTCAGCAAGCCTACCTCGATACTTGCTGCTGGGCTGACCTGTACGGTGGAGCAGCTATCCTTATGATCACCGGTCAGGACCTGAGCCAACCGCTCAACCTGGACAAGATCAAAAAGGGTGGGCTGAAGAACCTGGTCGTGTTCGACCGCTGGGATATCCAGCCGATGTACTTCAACTTCTCGGATCCGCTTGCGCCGAACTGGATGCTCCCCGAGTTCTACATGATGGTGAACGGGCAGCAGAGAATTCACTACTCCCATGTCATCCGGCGCACGGGTACTCGCCTGCCGCGCCGCATGCGCCAGTTCGAACAGGGCTGGGGTGATAGTCGTCTGCGTCGTTGTATGTCTGACCTGCGCGATGTGGTGGCGACTAAGGGCGGAATTGCCTCGCTGGTGCTTGAGGCAAACGTCGACACCGTTAGTGTTGATGGGTTGAAGGCTGCTCTGGCGAGCCCACAAAAAGATCAGGTCACTGAGCGTTACCGCCTCTTTGGGATGATGAAGTCCATCGTCAATCTAGCGTTGCTGGATAAGCAAAGCGAAACGTACGAGCGCAAGAGCATCGCCTTCTCTGGCCTGAGCCAGATCATGGAACAATTCATGGTGTGGACGGCAGGCGCTGCCGAGATGCCGGTGACCGAGCTTTGGGGTCAATCAGCCTCGGGCTTGAGCGCCAACGGCGAAGGCGACCTGAAGACCTACCACGGCACGATCAAGGGCAAGCAGGACGGCCAGATGCGCCTGGACCTCGAGTTACTTGACCAGGTGCTGATCCGCTCGGCGCTTGGCACCTACCCGGACGACATCGAGTTCGAATGGAATCCGCTGGCTCAGACCTCTGGTGTAGAGCAGGCACAGGAAGACCTGGCCGAGGCTCAGGCCGACTCGCTGTATCTGGAAAACGGGGTGATCAAGCCCAGCCATGCGATGCGCAAGGCTCAGGCCAAGGGCACCTACGCCATCACCGACGAACAGATCGCAGCGCAAGAGAAGCTGGAGAAGGATCAGGCCGATGGCAATTTCGACGACGGCGAAGGCCTCCCGGGCTTCTCCCTTGGCAAAGCTGACAGCGCAGAATCGGGCGCTGATGGAAAAACGGCCAAAGAAACCCCGAGCCCCTAAACCGGTCCTTCCGAGCAAGGGTGCGGAGCAGTTCTATCGTGGACAGCTTCGTGCCTTGGTCAGGCTGATGGCTGGATTGCTGGTTGAGGTACTTGAGCCTGAACTGAAGCGACTAAAGCCCGACTACATCGCTGATAGTCGCATGACACTCGATGGCAGTTGGACTGAAGAGATCCTGAAGGCGATCCGCAGCGTGTCACAGCGGTTCGTCACGCCCCTGTTTGAAGCGCAGATACAGCGAGTGGCTGCGAGCACGATCAGCCGCGCCGAAGCCGACAACGCTGAGGACTTCCGCGACTCAATAAATCGTGCTGTCGGTATCGATTTCGAGCTGATCACACGGCCCAAGGGCATGCAGGACTACCTTGAGGCGTCCACCGCTGAAAACGTGAACCTGATTAAGTCCATACCTGCTGACTACTTCCGCAAGGTCGAGACGATTGTGCTGGGCGGGATGAAGGGCGGGCTTGCACCTACCGCCATCGCCAAGCAGATCCAGGCAGAAACAGGTGTCACAGCGAGACGCGCCAAACTCATAGCGCGCGATCAGGTGTCTCAACTCAACTCGGATCTTACCCGCCAGAGGCAGGTGGCCGCAGGGCTTGAGTTCTACAAGTCAGTGGACGCCGGCGATCAGCGTGTGTCCGGCAACCCAGCGGGCAAGTATCCGAACGCAAAGATCAGCTGCTACGGCATCGCGCGCAAGGATATCGGCCACGGCCCGGGCGTCTACACCCTCGCCGACGGCGCTGAATGGGGCGGCAAGACAGGCCTTCACCCAGGCAAGCACCACCCACTCTGCCGTTGTGTCGCCATCGCCATGATCCCCGGCGTGAATTACTTTCCCGACAAGGGCAAATGATGAAACGAATGACCATCGACGAGACGTTCGCGCCTACGTCTCGCACTCTTACGCCTGAAGGTTTCCTCTGTGTGAAGGGTATCGCCGCGCGCACTGGGGTTTATCAGTACCTGTCGAGCGAGCTGGAGCTTGATGGGCCTGAGCGCATCGTCAACGTGTACCGCTCCCCTGAAGAGGTCTTCGATCCTGTATCGATGGCCACCTACCTCGACAAGGACGTGACCAACGATCACCCGTCAGACTTGGTTGACTCCAAGACATTCAAAGAAGTCTCGGTGGGTCATGTGCGCGGCGTCGAGCGCGACGGCGACAACCTCGTCACCGACAAGGTCATCAAGGATCAGTCAGCTATCGATGACATCGAGTCGGGTAAGGCTGAACTCTCCCCCGGCTACACGGCTGAATACATTCTCGCTCCCGGGATCGCTCCAGACGGCACGCCGTATGAGTACGAGCAGCGGGACATCAAGATCAACCACATCGCGGTTGTACAAGCAGCACGGGCCGGAAAGGTCGCCCGTATTTTTGACCACAAACCGAAAGGTAACCCCACTATGGCGACCCGGAAGCTCTTTCTGGACTCCAAGAAAACCCGCTCCGTCGTGCTTGACGAAGAACATGCCGTGATCGTGGAAGACGCTATCACCAGCCTGATTCGTTTCGCCGACGAAGAAACCGCCCGTGCCGATAAGGCCGAAGCCACCAAGGACGCAGCCGAAGAAGAACTGGAGGAAGCGAAAAAGGCCACCTCTGACGCTGCCATTGGCCTGCGTGTCAGAGCCACCCTCGACACCATTGCCCTGGCCTCGAAAGTCGTGAAGTCCTTCGACGCCAAAGGCCTGGTCTCCCCTCTGGAAATCAAGCGCGCCGCCATGGCGCAGCTGAAGCCGACCCGCGACTGGGCGAACAAGTCCGAGGCCTACGTTACCGCCGCATTCGATGCTGCCGCTGATGAAGCGGACGAGAAGGATGACGAAGACGATGACGGCACCAAAACCAACGACAGCCTGCGCCAGTTCGCGAAGGACGCCACCAAGGCACCGAAGCTGACCACCGATGGCTCCGACGCCTATTCCAAGTTCCTGCGAGGTGATAAGTAATGGCCACCGCAATTGATACATTTGGCCAGTACGCTGGCAAGGCCTACGAAGGTCAGATCAACGATCTGTCCATGGCCGATGTCACCACCGGCGTGGCAGATGTTGTCATCCCCTTCGGTCGCGCCGTTGTATCCGGCTCAGCCGCCAAGCGTGACGCTCTGCCTGGCGCAGGCGCTGGCTTCTTCCTGGGCATCTCGGTGACCAAAACCGTCGGCGTCAGCTCCAGCTACGTTACCGGTCAAGGTCAGGGCAGCGTAAACCTCCCTGGCTCCTATCGCGTTGGTGAAGAAACCAGCCGCGTCAGTCATGGCCGCGTATGGGTCAAGACGCTGGGCGGTGCAACCGTAGGCCAGCAGGTTTATGCCCTGCCAACCACTGGCGAACTGACCAACGCCGCTACCGCTGGCAACCACCTGCTTCCAGGCTGCACCTTCCTGACCGCTGCTGCGGCCGGTGAGTTGGCACTGATGCAAGTCAAGGCCATCAACCCAACCACCATTGCCGCTTAAGGAGCGCTCACATGAGAACAATGGACGCACAGGCCCAGGCGCAACTGGGCTTTCTGATCGGCAACCTGACGTACATCGAACAGGAGGTGCTGCGTCAGCCGTATCCCGAGATTCGATATCCATCCCTGCTGAACGTTGACACTTCGGCGCCGGACTACATCGAGTCAATCGGCTTCAAGGTGCTCGACTACAAAGGTGAGCCGGCTCCAATCGGCGACCTGTCTCACGACTTCCCGCTGGCCGAGATCGCATCTAAGATCGGCGGCGTGGACGTGGTGCAGGCTGGCCTGGGCTACACGTACACCCAGATCGAAGTCGGCAAGGCCATGGAAATGGCGAACGCTCAAGGCTTCGGCGGTGCGATCAACTACCTGGCTGAGAAGCCAATCGCGACCCGCACCCTGACCGAGCAGTGGCTCGACCGCGTTGCGATGGTCGGTGATGCGCGCTGGTCTTCGCTGGCAACCGGTGGATTGATCAAGTATCCAGGCGTTCCTGTACTCGCTACCGGCACCCTGCTGGGCGGCGCGAACAAGACCATTGCGCAGATCCTCGCTCAGGCGCCGGACACTGCTGCAAGCGAAATGCTGACCCTGCTGAACAAGCTGATCCTTCAGGTCTACTCGGTTCAGACCAACAGTATCTTCCGCCCGACCACCATCCTGCTTCCGCTGACGCAATACGGCCTGCTGGAAACATTCCGAATCCCGAACACCTCGGAAACTCTGATCAGCTACCTGGAACGCGTACTGCGAATCACCTTCGCGCCGGTGCTCCAGTTGGCGGGTGCTGGCGTAGGTGGCACCGACCGGATGATGGCTTACACCCAGAATCCTCAGTTCGCCAAGTTCCATCTGCCGCTCCCGTTTACGCTTAATGCGCCAATTCCATCCCATGGTGGATTGCGATTTGAGGCGGCAGGTCTCGTGCGCACTGCTGGTACAGAGCTGCGCGTTCCAATGAGCCATGCTTATGTGGATGGCATCTAAGGGGGTCGCATGACTTCGAAGAAGGTTTACACCAATACCAGTGCCAACCCGGTGTTCCTGTCGGACGGTACCTCGGTGGGCGTCGGCGAGCAAACCACCGATGCCCAATACGAACTGGCGAAAGGCTCGTTCTGGGAAGAGCATGGCGTGCTGGTTCCGGGCGCGCCTGAAATCGCCCCCGAGAACAAGGCTCAACTCGACGAACTTCGCGCCGAGAACGCCAAGCTGAAGGAGGACCTGTTCAGCGAGCAGTCCAGCCGCCAAAAGCTGGAATCGGACCTGAAGGACCTGCCTGGCCAACTGAAGACCGCGCAGGACAAGCTGACCGAAGAACAGGCCCGCTCCCAAAAGCTGGAATCGGACCTGAAGGCTGCACTGGCCAAGAAGTAAGGCCGCCAAGCAACACCAAAACCCCGCTAACCCCGGGGTTTTCTCATTTCATAGGTGCGCGACGTGGCAGAAATCAATGTTGATGTGACGCCGCAGATCGTCGCGGACTTCCGCGAGTTCTACGAAGAGTTTGCAGACGAGACCAAATGGTCGGATGCAAAAATCACCAAGGCGCTGAACATCGCCAAGGGTGAGCTCGGCACCTGCCGCTGGGGTCTGTACGAACCTTATTCCTTCCTGCAACGCGGCTGGTTCTCATTGACGGCCCATTACCTGACCTGGAATACGGCAACGACCTCCGCTACGTCGGCAGATGGCAGTGCCTCCACCCCCTACGCAGTGGCCAGCAAGAGCGTGCGCGATGAATCAGTGTCGTACGCAGTTCCGGCGGCGAACGCTTCCCTGACGGTATGGGAGGCAGCTCTGGCGCTGACCCCGTACGGCCTTGAATACCTGCACCTACGTGACAGGGCTGGGATGGGGGCCATCTGCGTATGATCAGGCCCGAAGTCAGCCTGCTTGGCACCCAGCAGGTTCAGAATGCCATGAAGAAGCTTTCCGAAAGACTCAAGAGCAATACCCGCGTGCTGGCTGGCGTTCCCAAGGGCGCTGGTGTCTATGAAGACGGCCTGACCCTGGCTACGGTGGCAGCAGTAAACAACTTCGGCTCGGCCGACGGAAAGATACCGCCACGCCCTGTGTTGCAGCCCGCGATCGAGAAAGGCGCGCTGCAGTACCAGCGCCTTGCTGAACTGATGATCCCCAAGGTTCTCACTGGCGAAATGGCGATGCGCATCCTGCTCGAGCAGATGGGCCAGCTTGCAGAGGGGCATATCAAGCAGGAAATCACTGACCTGCGCGACCCACCCAACGCCGAGTCGACGATTGCCAAAAAAGGATCGGACAACCCGCTGATCGATACCGGCGCTTTCCGGCAGTCCATTCGCTACGTCATCGACGACGGCACCGAAGCAATCGAAGAGGGGCTGTGATGGGCCTGAACATGCGCGGCCACGTCAGCGGCCCTTTCGTCAGTCATCGCGGCGTGCAGAGAGTTCGCTACAGCAGCCAGGTCATTGACTTCGAACAGAAGCTGACCATGACGCTGCTCGATACGTTCGACGCCAACGTCCAGCCGGCGAGCGACAAGGAAATCGAATTCCTCCAGATCGGCGCCGAGCGAATCAACGATATCCGGGTCATCCACCGCAACGATGGCAAGGGGATTGAGGTGTCGACTCCCGGCAACCTTGCGGACATCCTCGTTTTCGCCGAGACGCCAGACAAGCCCGCCACCTGGTGGAAGGCAATGGCAACGGATTACCGGCCGTGGCACAACTTCTGCCGCGCGGTGATTGCCAAGCTTGACCCGGCAGAGATCGCCAAGCTGGAGGGCCAGACCAATGCTTGACACCAAGGCGTTGTGCAAGACGGTCTGCCGCATCGTCGTCGCGGCCACCGGACTTCCTCCTGATCACGTCATCATCGGCGACCCGGGCGGTCCTTCCCCGGCTGGATCCTACTGCGCGGTGCGCTTGCAGGACCCTGCCCAGTTCGGCCAAGCCCACGTGACGCAGCGCAACGTCCCAGCACTGGACGACCCTCAATACGAAGACGTAATCGTTCGGGTTGCAACCCAGTTCACTCTTGGGTTCAGCCTGAACTTCTACCGTGCGGGCGCCATGGCCTACGCCGCATCGATCAGCGAGGCGAATAAGCGCGAGCCCATCAAGAACATCATGCGCCGCGACAAGCTCGGATGGTCGCGCGTGTCAGCGGTGAACAACCTGACCGGCCTGTATCAGGCGGCCATGGAAGAACGAGCCCAGCTCACCCTCTACCTATACGGCGAATCCATCGCAGAAGACCGCGTACAGCGGATCTATCGCG
This sequence comes from Pseudomonas sp. NFACC02, assembly GCF_900110765.1. GTDB lineage: Bacteria > Pseudomonadota > Gammaproteobacteria > Pseudomonadales > Pseudomonadaceae > Aquipseudomonas. The sequence goes on along the minus strand of NZ_FOEO01000001.1, from coordinate 91,237 downwards.
TCGGCTTCGAAGTGCAAACCGAACAATCTGGCGCGATCGCGCAAGGGGAAGTAAATGGCTTATCCGGCTGAAGACATCATCAACATCACCACGCTGATCAGTTCAGCCGGGCTCGGCAACGCCAACTTCGGCGCGGGCATGGTGTTCGCGGACTTCGACTCGTCCAGCGATGCGACTTTCGCGGAGGGCAGCTACCGCGACTACGGCAGCGCTTCGGCAGTGGCGGCTCACTTCGACATCGCGTCCGACCCGTACAAGGCCGCCCTGGCGTGGTTCTCGGCGATTCCCAAGCCGAAGTCGCTGCGCATCTACCTGCGTATCGAAGAAGACACCCCTGTCGAGTCGATGAACGACGCCATCAACAAGGGGATCTGGTTCTACTGGTTCGAATTCGAGACGACCATCCGCGCAAACGACGCCGACGTGCTGGCTCTGACCAGTGCTGGCGATGCGGCAGGCAAGTTCTACGCGTACACCACAAGCCAGGCAGCTGTGCGAGATCCGTCCCTGCAGACCGACATTGTCAGCAAGGCAGTGACGCAGGGTTCACGCCGGATGTTCGTGCTCAGCCATGCTACGGCACCCTACGCGGGCTTCGAGCTGGCGGCAGTATTCAGTCGCGTCAACTTCAACGCAGCCAACACCACCATCACCGGTGAGTTCAAGAAACTGCCAGGCATTGACGCAGAAGACCTGACCAAAACCGCTTACGCAGCGATGAAACAGAAAGGCGCCGTTTTCTACACTAAGGTGGAAACCGGTGGCGAATTTGATAACGGCCGCGTCATCAACTCGAAATCAACCTCGACGTTTGGCGAGTTTATCGACGACGTTTTCAACCTGGACGCCTTCGTCAACTTCCTCACTGTCGGCTTATACAACGCACTGGCGAAGGTTCCGACCAAGGTCAAGCAGACGCCGGAAGGCCAGCAAATCCTGATCGACGCTGCTGCTCAGATCGGCGAGAAGTTCATCGACAACGGTTACCTCGGCGCGCGTCTCTACACAAGCGATGTGACTGGCGAGCAGGTCCTGAGCCGGGGTTACGAAATTCTGACTGTGGCTAACGACATCCTCGACATCAGCGATGCTGAACGCGCAGATCGAGCCGCAGCCCCCATCACCATGCGCCTGTTCCGGGCCGGTGCCATCCATACCGTCGATGTCACGGTTCAAGTTGATTAAGGAGCAATAGAGCATGGCCTTGAGCGATCTCTCAGTAGAAAACACGATTGTCGTTATCACTGGCGTCGGAGTTATTGATGACTGGGGAGTTACTGACCCGCCGTTCACCGTTGAAGTAATCGATGATCAGGCCAACCTGCGCCGAGCGCTGGGCGGCAATGCCGTCAGGTTTCATCGAAAAAATCCAGGCCTGCGGTTGACGGTCAACCTCAACCCGGGGAGCCCGCAGTCTCTGGCTCTTCAAGCATTGGTTACGGCAAGGGCAGAGGTTTCGGGCTCCTACGCTTCAATCGCAGGGCTTGAAGGGGCGGTCTTTTCTGAAGGTGTTATCACCCGAGGAAAATCCATGGCGCGTGGCGGCCCAGGCATGAATGACGGAACCTTCGTCATGGAATTCAACAAAGGCGTGATTGTATGAATGCCGCTGAATCATTGATTCGGATCATCGAGTTCGAGGGTGTTCGTTACCGGTTCGCCATGCCAAGTGCTGAAAAGCAGCGTGCGGTACTGTTCAGACTGGGCAAATACGGCGTCGAGCCGATGATCCGTGGTCTGGCGCTGGCTGAAGTTGGTGGCGCGTCCTCGATCGCCATTGCTGGCGGTATCGTTGGAACCATGCTCGCCCGCGTCCCAGAAGATGACTTCAACTTCATCTGCGACAGCATGCTGGCGAAGCTCTTCAAGGAAGGTGAAACCACGGCTCTGACGCTGCATGACTTCTCTGGACGCCTCAAGACCTACTTCACACTGGTCGTTCTGGCGCTGGGGAATGCGTTCGAGGATTTTACCGGACTCCTGACCCTCTTCCAGAAATCTACCGATTCAGCCGAAGCGGTGGATCAGAGTCAGGAGAACGGCTCAACCCCGCAATCGACTGGGAACTCTGGCGACCCTGCATAGGGATTCCCGGCCTCTGCCCTCCATTGTGCGAATACAAGGACCTGCAGAACGGAACCTACTCGCTCGGGTGGGTGCGCCGGGCCAATCTAGCCATGGATGAGATGCTGTACGCCCGCCATCTGGCAGAAGCCAATCGCCCGAAATAGCCCTGCACTCGCGGGGCTTTTGCTTTCAAGGAGTGCGCCGTGAAGGTGCTTGAATCGTTTCTCATTGCCCTGGGTTTGAAGGTCGACAAAAAGTCCTTTGAGGCTGGCGAGAATGCATTCAGCGGCCTGACCAAGACTGCCCTGCAACTTGGCGCGGTGCTGGCGGGTAAGCTGGCCATCGACAAGGTGGTAGGTGATTTCAAGAACGCCGGTACAGAGCTGAACAACTTCAACAAACTGACCGGGCTGAGCACGCAAAACGTTCAGGCGCTTGGACAGGCTCTCACTGCTCAGGGCGGAAGCGCCGCAGACGCGTTCTCCGCCATGCAGAAGATCCAGGATCTGATGGCCTCGCCGATCACTGGCAACACCGGTTGGTTTGGCGACGTGGCAAAGCTCGGGCTGAACCCCGACGTGATCATCAGGGCGAATGACACCGCCGAGGCGCTGGCAAACATCGCAGGTGAGTTCGAACACATGACACCGCTGAACCAGCGTCTGGCCGGCAGTGCGCTCGGCCTGGACGACTCGACTGTTCGGTTGCTCATGCGTGGTCGTGCCGAAGTCGAGAAGCAGCTCGACTCTCGAAACAAGCTTGCCGTCATGACGGACAAGCAGGTTGAGGACGCTGCGCGCCTGACCAAGGCCACCAGCGAGCTTGACCAGGTGTTCACCGATATGGGTAACACCATTGCCGGCGAACTGGCCCCAGCTTTCGCTGAACTGGCCGAGGACTTCGTCGCCTTCTACCGAGGCAACAAGGAATTGGTCGATTCTGGCTTGCAAGAGTTCTTCGGCGGTCTGGCGAAGAACATCGAGTTGGTTTCTATTGCCGTAGCGCTGATGGGCGGCGCCAGTGCTCTCAAGGGCCTTGCTGCGCTCCGCGCGCTGGTCGGTCTTGGCGCTGCGGGCACAGGCGCAGCCGCTGCTGGTGCTGCCGCAGGTGGTGGATCGGCTGCCGCGGCCGTCGGCGTTTCAGGTCTGGCAGTTGCTGGTGTCAGCGGTGCCGCGCTTCTCTACTCGAGCAAGCTGAACGAGGGTGAGGATCAGGAACTGCTCAACAATCGGCTGAAGCAAGGCGGCATGGAGGCTGCCGGAGCGACCATCGACTTCTTCCGCCAGAAAGGCTGGACCGAAGAGCAGGCCAAGGGCATCGCTGCCAATATCCAGACCGAAAGCGGATTCAAGTCCGACGCCGTCGGTGACGGCGGGCAGGCCTATGGTTTGGCCCAGTGGCACAAAGACCGTCAGGACAACTTCACCAAGTTCTCCGGCAAAGACATCCGTAAATCCACCGGTGCAGAGCAGCTTGAATTCATCAACCATGAGCTCACCAAGGGCCGGGAAAAGTCCGCCGGTGAGAAATTGCGTCTCACATCGAGTGCCGAAGAAGCCGCAAGCATCGTTTCCACTGAATACGAACGACCGGCTGATCGCAGTGGTGAGGCCCAGCGCCGGGGCGAACTGGCGAAGTCCTACGGCGGGAGCGCGGACCCAAGCGTACCGCCTGCGGGTCGCGAGGTGACCGATGAAGAACTGACAGCGCTACGCCAAGGCTACAGCCAGCCATCGAAGCCCGAAGAAGGTCTGCTCGACAAGACGAAGGACTGGCTGGATTCCCACCGCAAGAAGGATCCGGTTCAGCCTCCCCAGCGAGAAGCGCCGCGTGAGTACTCGGTGGACACGGTTGTCCAGCCTCCGGCCAAAGCCATTGAAGCACCGGCAGCCGCCCCAATCGCTGCGCCGCCGCCTACCTCAATCAACGACAACCGTCAGTTCCACATCCACGGTGCCGATCCCGAGAAGGTCAAGCAGCTCTACAACGAGCAGTTAAGCGGCCTGACTGAGTCAACTATGGAAGATTTCCGGAGTCCCGAACGATGAGCATCGCCAGCGGCGTCATGAGTATTTTCTCCAAAACGCTGCCTGCTTTGGGTCTTATCGAGTTCGATGCGAAGCTGGAAGGAGTAACCAGCAAGGCTATTCAGCTCACGCAGTTCCCTGTCGAGTTCGGAGCCAACGTCAACGATCACGCGATATTGCTTCCTGATCGTTACATTCTCACAGGCGCGGTATCCAATACTCCGCTCGGGATTGGTCTGGATGACATTGGAATGATGGGGGCTGGCGCAGTTGCTTCGTCCGTTGGCGGGGTTGCTGGTGCGGCCATCAGCGCCGTATCTGCATACCTGCTGGCTGGCAGTGACGAAACACGTGCGGCGACCACCTGGCGCTCGCTTTCGGATCTGCTCAAGGCGCGCGCGCCCATCGAATTGGTCACCGAATATGAAACCTTGCCTGAGATGGTCATTGTTCGCCTTGACCAGCGGACGCGCCCAGAAGATGAGGACGGACTGATCTTCATTGCTGAGCTGCAAGAAATCCGGCGAATCAGCTCTCAGGTAGGACAAGGCGTCACCTCTGCCGACCAACTGGCTCAGAACGATCCGGTTGCAACTCAAGGTGCGCCGATGGTCACGACGGGTTCCGCCTCCGTGGAGATCATCGAATGAGTCGGTACAAAGTTGAGGTTCAGTCGCTTCCCGCACAAACCTTCAGTGCGGCCCTCGGAAATAACACGCTCACCATTGAAATCCAGTGGATGTCCAGGTTCGAAGTGTTTCGCGTGAACATCCTGAGTCCTCAAGGAGCACTGCTGACGGCGGGCCGATACTTGCTGCCTGACGTGGACCTGCTGGCGGGACTCTATCCACCGTCCGACATCGATTACGGATCTCTGATGCTGGAGGGCGAGCCGCCGACCCCCGCCAATCTTGGCATCACGAACACACTGGTGTGGTCAGATGGCTGATGAAATCTACATGCGCCGGTACCGCCTCAAGGTCGGGCGCGAGACAGGTTCGCTAACCTATGAAATGAACACGACTGGTGACGGTCTTCGGGTCACCTTTCAGATCATCCACTTCGCGGGTGGCGCCTTCAGTGTCGCCGAGATCACGATCTACAACGTTTCGGCATACACCACTCGGCAGATGCTCGGCGATGGCATTGCGAAGAAATACGAGTTCATCTCGTTTGATGCTGGGTACGCGGGATTATTCGGAAACATCTTCACCGGGCAGATCACCAATGCCCAGCGCGTACTTGAGGAAGGCGGCTCTACCCGCGGGGTTAGGCTTTTCTGCAAGTCATCAGCCAAGGCGCGCGACCAGAACATCATCAACCTGACACTCTCGGCCGAAACCGATCCGGTACAGATCATCGAAGCCTGTGCCGAGCCATTCAACGCCGAGATACGTTTCTACGGCGACTTCTCCCAACTCAAACGGCGCTCTCGAGGAACTGTTCTCCAGGGTAGTCCTACCGCCTGCATGAACGAGCTGGCCGAGACTTTCCAGTTCGATTGGATGGTGGAGAACGGTGCGATCAAGATCATCAAGCGCGGCTTCGCGATGCCGAACCAGGTCTACACGATCAGCGCCGCGACGGGAATGATTGGATCACCGGTGGTTACCGACACAGAAATCGGCATTCGCTCTGTGCTGAATCCAGCCTTGAAACTGGGCAGCACCATCAAGCTGGAATCGATGGCGCCTCAGTTCGAGTTCTCCGGGGCGTATTTTTACGAAGTGCCGCGCACCATCGGTGAGGGGTTTTACAAAGTGAACTCGCTCGCCTACCTGGGCGACTCGCATGGCGATCCGTGGGAAACACATATCAGCTGCTTACGGCTGAGTGCTGCAGCTCAATCCGGAATATCCCAAAGGGCAACTCGATGAATGACCCGCTCTCATCGCGCACGCAGGCGCAGTTCTCAAAAATGCTGAGAGAGATATTCGGCGAGTACCTGAAAGACAACGTGCGCACCAGCGTGCCTGGCCACGTCCTCAGCTTCGACCCAGACACCCAACTGGCGGAGGTCCAGATCGGGCTGATGCTGGAAGATCGCCAAGGCGTGCAGGCAACGAGGCGCCCCATCATCCACGTACCTGTTCAGTTCTGGGGCGCCGCGGGCGGAACGCTGGAATGCCGCGTAGCGGCTGGGACCGAGGGCGCACTGTTCTTTTCGCAGGAGTGCATCGACTCCTGGGTCGACCAAGGCGGCGTGGCCGTGAAATCTGAACCACGCCGATTCTCCATCAATGATGCCTACTTCATGCCGGGCATCCGATCGATACCTGGCGCTATTGTCGCTTTCGCAAATGATGGGATTCGCCTGCGCAGCCTGGATGGATCGGCTTACTTCTGGATTCACGACGACAAGACGCTGGAGGTTGATGGGGTCTCGCTCAACGTGAAGTGCACGACTAACTTCGAGCGGCCGGTCAATTTCGAGCAGGCCGTCACTACCGAAACCACGATTACAAACCACGGCGTGAGCATCGGTTTTGAGCACACCCACGTTGGGGTTCAGTCCGGTAACGGCACATCCGGGATAGTGAAGCCATGACAGTCAGAAAACTCGACGGCGATGGTGACCTGGCCTTGGGCCAGGACAAGCTGTTGACCGGCTACACCGCCGAAGAAGTTGCCCAGAACGTGCGCACCCGACTGAAATTTTTCCTTGGTGAATGGTTCTTGAATACCGCTGACGGAACCGACTGGTTCGGCAGCGTGCTGGGCAAGGGCTCCAGGCTCGCCTCCCGCGAGTCAGTCATACGTCAGCGGATCCTGCTCGCCCCGGGTTGCGCAGGCATGACGGCGTTTAGCGTCACCTCTGACGTCACGACCCGAGAACTCACCGTTAGCGCAACGATCGTCAGCACATCTGGCGAAAGCGCAGACATCAACTACGTGCAGGCGATCGTTTAATGGCTGAAATCACAGATCAAGGCATCACCGGCGAATCTCTCAACGATTACCTGACCGCCATCAAACAGAGCGTTCTGGCCATCGATCCAGATTGGAACCTTGACCCTGATTCGCCGGATGGAGAGCTGGTCGGCATTGAAGCCGAACTGATGGCTAACCTGGACGAAGGCCTTGTTGCAGCCTATCGCAGCAAGGACCCAGACAGCGCGACCGGGGAGGCATTGCGTGACATTGGGAAAATATCAGGCGTGCAGATTCGCGCCGCGACCTACTCGGTTGCGCCAATCACCATCACCGGCCCCGCTGGCACTGTTCTTCCCGCGCTTTCGCAGATCCGCAGCAAGGTCGATAACACCCTGTGGCTCACCACCTCGTCCATCGTCATCGGCATCAGCCAGAGCGCAACGGGATTCGCTACGTGCTCAACGTCCGGCCGGGTACTGGCCGCCGCTGGCGAACTCACCATCATCGGCACTCCATACCCTGGCTGGTCGTCTGTTACCAACGGTGAGGCCACGCCTGGCGAGGCGGCCGAGTCCGATGTTGAGTTCAGGGCGCGCCGGAACAACTCCGTCGCGCTCGCCGGCAGCAATATGAAGGACAACATGCTGGCCAGCATCGCTAACGTGCCCGGCGTCACTGACGTGAAGATTCTGGAGAACAACAGCGATTCACCCACCGACCCAGACGGTATTCCCTATACCGCGATTGCCGTGATTGTGAATGGTGGCTCAGACGCTGATATTGGTCGCGCGATGTACGCCAAGTACAACCCAGGCACCCCGATGTACCCCCGCTACAGCACCAAGACCGACACGTGGGTTGACCCACCTGGCACCACAGGTGTGAAAGTCGAGGTTACTTCTCCTGCCACTGGCAATATCGAGACCATGACGTATCAGCGCGCAGTTGGCCTGCCTATTTTTGTAGCGCTTGACGTGAAGAAAATTGGCAACTTGCCGTTCGACATCGAGGATCGTTTGAAGACCGCCATCATTGAGGATTCGACCAAGTCGCTGTTCGATGGCGAATCGGTATCCGGTTTCAACCAAGGCGGTTACGACATAGGCGAGCTTGTTCCGGTAGGTCGACTGTACACGCCAGTGAACAAGATACTTGGCCAGTATGGCGACAGTTACATCATCAGCCTGACCATTGGCACAAGCGCCGGAAGTCAGGGGTTGACGCCTATCCAGCCGGGTATTGCCGAAATGGCGACATTCGATCCCGACAACATTGAAGTGACGGTAACGATATGAATTTCGACCATGTCGCGCGCGCCAAGAAGCGAGTCATCAATCAGTATCGCGACAAGCCTCGCATGCTGAAGTGGTTGACCCACTTGCCGCAGATCGCCAACGAAAGACTGCAGCCTGCGACCGAGCAGATATACGGCAGCTACGACGTCGATACGGTGAAAGGCGAATTGCTCGACGTGATTGGCCGAATCGTTGGTATCCCGCGCCCAATACTTCGCGGCGCGGCGTATGACGTCTTCGGCTATGCGGGCAACGACAACTACACCAATTACAACGTCGCGCCCTACATCGGCGATGGCGCAGCCGTCGATGCGCTCCTGAACAATGATCTTTATCGAAAGCTGATCAAGGCCAAGATCGCGCGCAACGTTAGCGACGGAACCAGCGACAGTATTATTCAGTTGTTGGAAATCGTGATCGGCGTGAAAGTCACCGCACTGAGCAGCAACGGCGACAAGTCGTTCGATATCGGCATCGCTTCTGAGCTGGATAACACCACGCAGTACCTGCTCGAAAATTTCGACATCATTCCGCGACCGCAAGGAACGCGGATCGGGCAGATATTCATCCTGCCAACAAACATTGCCGCAATCGAGCAAGCCTCTGACCACCTCTACAACTTCGCAAACTTCACACTGCCCGGAGATTTGGCCTGATGGCAAGACAAGCCTTTAACAAGCGCTGGGCCGAAAACGTAGAGACTCAAGATAGCTCCACAGTCTTCCAGGCGCCTGGCGATATTCGAATTGGTACCGGATGGGAGGGGGGCCAGGACAAGGACGCGCCGCCCGCTGGACAAGAGAACTGGTGGCATAACAGGGTCGACTCAGCCCTTCAGGATATAGAGCGGCACGGGGTCATGACATGGCATGCTGAAGCGGTATACGACATTGGCGCCCCATCCTTGGCGGTCGATGGCCTCTATTATGAATCCATCGCCGACAATAACGTTGGCAACGCCCCGCCAAGCAGTTCCGCGTACTGGCGCTTGATTGGTGCGAGCCTTTATTCCAGCTTCAGCGTTGGTGAGTACAAGGATGTTGCCCACAACGGCTCACCAGACTCGGGATGGCTGAAGTGTAATGGCGCGGTACTCCTGAAGTCGGCCTATCCGAAACTATTCGCGCGGATAGGGGGCACATACAACGCGGGAGATGAGCTGAGCACTCAGTTCAGGCTTCCTGACTGGCGGGGGATGTTTCCGCGCTTCCTCGATGACGGGCGCGGGGTTGACTCTGGGCGTGTGTTGGGGAATACACCGCAACCTAGCCAGAACCTTGCGCACGGACACAGTGCTTCGACTGGTTCGGCGGGAGCTCACACGCACACAACGACGCTCAACAAGGATCGTACTGTCACCACTCCAGGGAACGCGGTGTACGGCGACGAGAATTTCTACGGCACCGAGACTCTGCAAACGAACAGCGCTGGCGCTCACGTTCACACTGTAAATATTGGATCAAGCGGCGGTACCGAAGCGCGCTCGATCAACCTGGTCCAAGTAAGATGGATCCGCTACCTATGAACCAGAAGACCGTTTACCAATACGATGCTGAAGGCTGGTACATGGGCGAGACCCTGGCAGATGCCGACCCAATGGTGCCCGGCAACTGGCTCCTACCCGCCCTGACAACCGAAACGAAACCACCAATTTTCACAGCGAACAAGACTCCCAAGTGGGTCGGGTACAAGTGGAAGCTGGTAAGCCAGCAGGAGTGACCCATGGAAAAGAAGCGGAAATTACGCTTCAGCCAGAAGATGGAAAACTTCTGTCTGGCCTACATCGAAGTTGGCAACGCCTCTGAGGCCTACCGCCGCGCCTATGACGTCAGCGGTATGGCCGAGAAGACAGCGCAGCGCGAGGGATGGAACCTTCTGAAGCGGCCGCAGATTGAAGAGCGCATCGCCGAGCTCCGCGCCGCCGTGATGCAGCGCAACGAGATCACGGTCGACACCCTGCTCGCAGAGCTTGAACAAGCGCGCACCACCGCCTTGACCGCAGAAACACCACAGGCCTCTGCCGCCGTATCCGCGACCATGGGCAAGGCCAAGCTGCTTGGCCTCGAGAAGAAGATCGTTGAACTCACCGGCAAGAACGGCGGCGCCATCGAGACGAAGTCGCAGGTTACCGTTGACAAGAAAACTCTCGAATCTGTGCTCGACCGCCTATGAACGATCTTCTCGACTGGGAAACCATGAGTCGGGAAGAAAAAGAAGCCTCAAAAATGATCAGCGAGCATTCCCCGCTCGCGTTCATGCGCGTCTTTTTCCAGATCAATCAGGGGATGAAGTTCCTGTGCAACTGGCACCACCGCTACATGGACCACACGGCTGTGCAGGTCCTGCAGGGAAAACTCAAGAACGTCGTGTTCAATATGCCGCCGGGCGGCACCAAGACCGAATACTGGTCAATCCACCTTCCGGCCTACGTCATGACGAAGTTCGACCGGACGCGCAATCTGAGCGTCTCCTATTCGAAATCACTGGTCGAAGAAAACTCCAATCGCATCAAGTCGATCATCACCAGTGCCGAATATCAGGAGCTATGGCCGTGCGAGCTCGGCAAGGCTGATGTTGCAAACTGGATCGTCACTGACCAGAACGGGCGCAATAAGCACCAGATATTCAGCCGCTCGACTGGCGGGCAGATCACTGGCGTACGCGGCGGGTACATCTCCGAAGGGTTCAGCGGCTTCATCAACCTGGATGATCCTGAAAAAGCCGACAGCGCGTTCAGCGCAACCATGCGGGCCAAGGCGCAGCGGATTGTCATCAACACCCTGCGCAGCCGCCGGGCATCGCCAGATACGCCGGTGATCTGCACTCAGCAGCGTCTGCATACGGATGATGTGTCAGGCTTCCTTCTCAAGGGCGGCATGGGGCTTGATTTCACCCACATCAAAGTCCCTGCACTCGTAACACGCGACTACATCGCCAGCCTGCCTGCAGAGGTGCGCGAGCACGCCGAGCGCGATGTGTTCAGTGGTCCGTCAGTGGTTCGCGGTGGAGTCGAATACTGGTCCTACTGGCCGGCCAAGGAGTCGGTCCATGACTTGATGGCCTTGTGGGATCGCGATTCCTACACGCTGGTCAGTCAGTACCAGCAGGAGCCGATCGCGCTGACTGGCGGAATGATCGATGCCGACTGGTTCAAGACATACGAGCAGCTTCCATTCATGGTCTGGCGCGGCGTTTACGTCGATACCGCCCAGAAGACCGGCGAGCAGCACGACTATTCGGTATTCAGCCATTGCGGCCTGGGCGTTGACGGCCACCTCTACATCATTGAGGTGGTTCGCGGGAAGTGGGACGCAGGCGACCTCGAGGCCGAAGCGCTTAAGGTGTGGCATCGCTGGCAGCCATGGGACCAGTTCCGTCCCTCGGCGCTGCGCTACATGCGCGTCGAGGATAAGTCCTCTGGTACCGGGCTGATCCAGACCATCAGCAAGAAGGGCTCGATCCCAATTGAGCCACAACCGCGCGGGCCCGCAGCGAACAAGGTGACCAGGTGCATGGACGCGGTTCCGTGGTTCAAGTCGGGGCGGGTCTACGTGCCCGCCATCTACGACGAACAGGGTCGCAAGATCGAGCACGTGAAGGACCACCGCGGCGAGATTGTGGCTGGCACCGACTGGGTGGTGCCTTTCCTCACTGAGGCTGCCGCGTTCACCGCAGACGACAGCCACGACTTCGACGACCAGATAGACACCATCTTTGACGCAGTAGCCGACATGTTGATCAGCAACAGCGGCGACTTCTTCTCCAGCAACTGGCTGTAACCATCTGACACTCACCGTCGACCACCACTGGTCGCGATCATCAAATTCGCCTCAAGGAAATAACATGGCTGACCAGACTCAGCGTCTCGAAATCGCGACTGTCCGTGCAGAAGTGGGCAGTAATATCGTGTACCGGTTTGCCAACGACGCAGAAAATGAAGGCGGTATCCCTACTGATTCGGGGAGCATCCAGAATCTCAAGCAGGTGATTATTGAGATCCAGGAGGATGCCGCTGACAAAATTAGCATAGCCACCACCATCTATCAGACTCCGGCGGCCGGGCTGGCGGCCACTGCGGATGGCGGAATTTTTCTTGTGCAGTCCTCCGATACGGACACGATCTATACCGTATGGAAGAACCAGGCTGGCGCCGCGGTCAACACTGGGAAGACCGCTATGTCCTCTCAGGCGGTTCAGGATGCCTTGACCGCTTCCAATGAAGCAGCCCAGGCTGCAGAAGATGCTGCTGACGTCGCAACAAACCGTACGGCGGGATTCCTTCAGCCGTCCGCTGAAGCACCGGTTGTTCGTGATGACGGCCTTCCATTACAAATTGGAGACCGGTATTTCAACACCGAGCAACAAGCGGAGTATCTCTACAAAGCAGGTGGGTGGCAGGCAAATGATTCGCTTGGTGCGATTGACGAGTTAAAAGATCCAGACGACCTTTCTAAAGGCGCGTCGCTGATACCTTACGACGGCACAAACCTTGGCGAGCAGCTTCTGCTGAGTCGAAAATTCCCGTCTTATGCCGCGTTGCGTGCGTATTCTGGCTCAGCCACGGTGCTTGAGCTGACCGGCCCAAGAATCGCTGGTCGTTTTTTCAGTAGGCCGCGATCCGTCAATGACAAGGATGACTTCGGCATCACTATCCTGTCGAATGATGGGCAGAGGACGCTCGTACGCGACTACCAAGGCATGGTCCAGCTTTACTGGTTTGACCCAGCTGGTGCCGGCGGCGCAGTTGAAGATTCCTTGGCCGCTGAGCGGTGCGCCAAAGCCACGCCAGGCGGACAGTTGGCCACTAACGATCAACTAGCCACGGGCGTTCCATATCCATACTTTGCATCCGCTTATGTAGGGCCGGGGAATTACAATTTCCAAACTCTTGTCGACACAGGTGGCAAGGTCTTCTCATGGGTCATGGATCACGCCGCCAGAATTACTGGCACTCCGGAAGCTCTGAACGCCGGTCGCGTTGAATGGATCGGCATTCGCACCTCCATGCCAATGCAGCCTGGCATTCGTGATGCTGCAAACGTCGTATCCTGGAGAGCTCATAACACGCCAAACGACGGCGCAGGTATCTCTGGCATCACTTCGCCAGCCAACCTGAGCCAGCAGGTCGGTTATGACTCCTGCACCGTCTATGCGGACAACGTCGCTCCGCCCCTGCTGATCAACGTTCCTGCCGCAACATATGCAGAGAACTCCATTACGCCTTCCGTAGCGCTTACAGCCTATCAGGTTAAGCTTCTTCGCCCGGGCATGATCATCAACACGTTTCATGCTCCGACGAAGTATGCAGCTTTCATTGTGGGCTGGGAGGCGGACGGATCGAAGATCTACACGACAAGCTGGTATCTGGCCAGCGGCACGCTTGGACCTGCTGCTACACCTCCCAACGGTCCTGGCGCCGGATTTAACCCAAAGACGAAGATCTGGACCGTCAACACGAACACCCAGGTAAAGGCGAATTCGCACGCAACGCGCGCGGCCGGCTATGAACTTGGAATGCTCAACGACAAGGCGCCATTGAACGATGCCAACTGGCCGCAAATGTGGGGGATGGATGTTGTAAGCCTGGGCGCCTACACGATTGAGCGGGCTTTCACATCTCGCGGCCCCCATGACGTGGGTATGCACGCTGAGGGCTCAACAAACGGTGTCTACGCTGACAATTGCACCTTGGGGTATCGCTATAGAGGGGCGGGAACACCTTGCCAGTTTACTACCTCTGCGCTTGACCCTATCTTTTCGGTGAGTCAGTCCGGTTCGATGCTTATGAGCAGCATGGGTAATACAGATGCAACATCTGTTTTCCATGAGGCGCGTCGTCGAAGAGCATCCAATACGGCGACTGTTGCGCTGGATCGCGTCTACACAAACAGGGCTTACGGATACGATGGCGCTTCGGAATATCTCGGCGCCCAGGTAATCGTAATCCAACGTTCGGCGTTTTCCAGCAACCTTGCCAGGTTCAGCTACGATATTCAGGCAAAAGCAAATGATGGAACTTCAGTAGGCGTCACCGTCAACGGCTCTGGAGATAAATCGTTTGCCCCGCTCGCAGATAACACGATCAGCTTCGGAACGTCATCTTCCCGCATAACTCAGCTGTTTGCTGTGACAACTACAATCAGTACCTCTGATGAAAAGCTGAAAACTCCATTCAGATCTTTTTCTGATATCGAGACCGAGGCCATCATCGCTTGTGGGGCGCATATTGATATCTATCAGTGGTTGTCAGATGTAGAGGAAAAGGGGGCTGAGCGTGCCAGACTTCATGCGGGGGTTCCAGCTCAGCGTTGTGTTGCCGAGTTCGAAAGCCGCGGCCTTGATCCTTGGCGCTACGCTTGGTTTTGCCGTGACAAAAAGATAGTAAAGGTGAAGGAGGTAATTAAGGATAAACGTCAAGTCGTAGACTTTGTTGATCAAGAAGAGAAATCAATCGAGTTTATCGATGGCGTTCCGACGCTTGTCGTGAGAGCGGTGAAAGCCGAGATTCCTAGGACTGAGAGTGTTGCGGTTCGAGATCAGAATGGTGAGATCATAATGCTCAGTAGTCGTGAGTTCATCGGGAGAGACGAAGATACAGGTCGGAGTCTTTACCAGGAGGTCAAGGTGCCGATGATGGTCGATGTCCCGGTCATGGAGGATTACGAGCGCGAGACCGAGACTGAGCAGGAGTCCGATGAATACATCTACGGCTTGCGTGAAAACCAGCTACTCATGGCATGGATGAAGGTCGTCTTGCAACGGACAGCAGGGCAAAGCCATTCCTGATAGCTTTTTGAAAGGGATTTTCCGGTTGAGAACAGCTTGAGTTGCCTAGGGTTTCCTAGGTAGAGTGCCGAACCAATCCCCGCCGCAGCTCAGGCGCCTCATCAGGAGATATCCGCAATGAATATCACGACAACGGAGATCAAAGGGCCGAAGAAGTGGAGCACTTTAGATATCCCAGACCGACCTCATATGGAGTACGAGGGGATAGACCTTTTCATTAAAAAGATGATAGATGCAAAGGTGTTTCTTGAGTATGGTTCTGGCGGAAGTACAATGTTCGCTGCGTACCAAGGCGCTTCGATCATTTACTCTGTAGAGTCGGATAAAAACTTTTTAGACGCTGTGACAGAGCGAGTTGCAGAGCTTGAGAATTTTCACCCTGAATTCTACCCTGTTCATGCGGACATTGGTCCTACAGGTGACTGGGGATCGCCAACAGATAAGGCTATGGCGGTAAGGTGGCCGAATTACTGTATAAAGCCTTGGGAACAAATCGTTAAAGATGGAAACTCCCCAGACGTTATACTTATAGATGGGCGATTCAGGGTGGCATCCTTTCTTGCGTCTCTAATGTTCGCCAAGGAAGGTGCTATTATCTTGTTTGATGACTACGTAGATCGGCAGAATTATCACGTTGTGCAAGAATTCATTATGCCGGTATCTGTCTCAGGAAGAATGGCTGAATTTGTTGTTCCTTCTGTGGTGAGGACCGAACAGCTAATCATGAGTTTGGTCAAATACTCGACTCATGCAGAGTGATCTGCATCTAAATCTTTTCGAGTAAATATTTGTAAATATCTGCTGATAGCAAGCCCGCCGAGCGCGGGCTTTTTTTTGTCTGGAGAAAAGTGAATGGCACGAATTTCAGAAACAGCCGCGGGCGGCCGGAACGTTCTTGCGTTCCTTGACCTGCTGGCCTGGTCGGAGCTGGGCAGCGGTTACCTCAAGCGGTCCGACGATGGATACAACGTGATCGTGACGGGTGTCGACGGCAAGCTCGAGCTGTTCACAGATTACAGCACCCACCCGTTCGCCGGCGGGCGTAAGTCGAAGGTGTTCAGCCGGAGCGGGCAGACCTCGAATGCCTCAGGCCGCTATCAGTTCATGCTCAAGGACTACGCGCACTATCGCGACCAGTTGAAGCTGCCGGACTTCGGCCCGGTCAGCCAGGATCGGTGGGCAATCCAACTGATCAAGGAGCGCAAGGCGCTGGACGACATCAAGGCCGGCCGAATCGAAAGCGCTATCCAGAAGTGTCGGAACATCTGGGCCAGTTTGCCAGGAGCGGGATACGGGCAACGCGAGCACAAGCTTGAGGATTTGTTGGCCGTTTATGTTGCGGCCGGCGGGGTGTTGGCATGAAATGGTCAGACATAGGAAGCATCGTAGGCCGTGCAGCACCAACGGTAGGCACTTTGCTGGGCGGCCCGGCCGGCGCCGCAGTTGGAGCATTGGTCGCAAGCGCGCTTAACGTTCCGAGCGATCCTGAGTCGGTTAATGCAGCGCTGACGGGAAATCCAGACGCTCTGGTGCGGGTGCAAGAGCTGCAGACTAACGCGCGGGTTCAGCTACAGCAGTTGGCCGTGACAGCAGAGAATAATCGCTTGCAGGCCGAGGCCGCTCAATACGCCGCCGAAGCAGCCGATCGAGACAGCGCTAGGCAGTTGGCAGCCAAACAGCCGAACGACCTGATCAGGCCGGCTATCACGATCATCCTGTTGGTTGGAGCGCTGTCCATCCTGGTGTGCATCTTCACCGGCATCGGTCTGGAAGCGCTGCAGAACCCCGTCGCAGCCAGCACGATCTCACTGCTGATCGGGCTGTGGTTCAGCGAATTGAAGCAGACCCTCGGGTTCTACTTCGGTATGACGAAGGAGTCGCAAAAACAGAACGCCATCGTCACACAGTTTGCTGTTGAGCCCGGTACAGTGACGAAGCCTGACAAGTGAGGTCACCTGTCGGCCGGAATTCCATCCAGTATTGACCCATGAGCATCGATTCTCGTTAACTGTATGTTTGTACAGTTACGAGATCAGTCATGCACTTCCTCATCACGCCGCGCCGACGCCTCGGTGTTGCTCTCACCAAGCAAGAAATCAGCTCAGCGCCGTTTATCAAAGGCGATGTCCACATAGGCGAAGACCGCAACAGCGTGTTAGGTCGCGCGACGATGGTCGCCAGCGTGTTCAGCACTGCGCCCGGGTGTCCTGATGCTTTACCGCCTTTGTTCGATGCCAACATCACCAGCATGGCCACACTGGGCTTGAACATTTCCGGCATTGAAGAGGTGGAGGGCGTTTTTTACTTTCAGTCGTGGTGGTGCCGCATTGAGTGACAATCCGCTGGCCGACTGGCGATCGGCGATCAAAGCGCGCGATGACCTGATAACCGATCCAGATGCTCACCGGGCAAAACTGGTTGGACTGGCGATGCTTGCCGGCCGGATGCGCCAGGTCGGTGCGGAGGAATTGAACGAGATGCTTGAGCTTTCCGATGCCGCTCGACTCTGGGCGCTGGTCGAGTGGGAGGAGGCTGAGCGGAGCGGTCTGTTCTCTGGTGGAGCGCCAGACCGGGCCGATGGGTTACAGGTTATAAAAGGGAGAGGGTGAACGTCGGCAGGACGCCGGAGATGGGTGGGACAATTCTGGGACACTGAATGTCCCAAATGGTCATCAATCGTGATGCATCGCTATACAGTTGAAGCCCCGTATTTACTGGTCTTCATCAGTTTAGGCCAATAAAATATGGGCTCAGAAACGGATTGCAAATCCGCTTACGCCGGTTCGATTCCGACCTCGGCCTCCACTATAAACGAGCTCTGTAGATCACTGATTTACAGAGCTTTTTTATTTGTACCCCAAAAGCTTTTCTGTCTCATTTTGAGGCAGATCAAGCTTGCTTCACCGGGAAGGTATGTATATATTTCCAGCTCTTGTCAGCCATGACAGCGACATTGCTACACGCTGAATGTGCATTTGCCCTGATGGTGAAATTGGTAGACACACCGGACTTAAAATCCGTCGTCCGAAAGGATGTGCCGGTTCGACTCCGGCTCGGGGCACCATTTTAAATCAGGCGCTTACGGATAAATCCGAGGCGCCTTCTTCCCTCGCCCGCGCAAGTACTGCTTGATGTGCTGTGGTTCGATTTCATCGAGCGGCGCCGGCGAGCCATTGAAGAAGGCCATCAACTGCTTCAACTCTGCAAGGTTGTCCTTCTGCGTCCGCATCGCCTTAGTCGGAAGAATTTCCACCCGGTATCGGCTCGCTACGTAGACAAACGTCACTGCAGACTTTGCGTGCGCCGCCGCCATCGACGTATTCGTTTTAACGCAGATGCGCTGCGATTCGGCGAATTTTGGACCCTGCCTTTCACGCTCAAGCAGCCATTCGCGTTGCAGTTTCCGAAGAAAGCCCAGGCTGACGGGGCTTCTGGGTGAGACGGTGACCCTTTTCTCGGTACGAGCTTGCAGCGCAGCTCGTCAGGCAGTCTTCAACGGTTTTATCAAGCTCTCCGCCGGGATGCCGAACATATCGTGAAGCTTCCAGATCATGGGCAGGGTTAATGAGCGCTTCCTGTTCAGGACCTCGTACACACGGTTCGTTTTGCCGATAGCGGGGGCCAAATCAGCGGCAGTGAGTCCAGACTGCTCCATGCGGAACTTGATGGCTTCAATTGGATCAGGTAGATCCACGGGGAAATGCTTGGCTTCGTAGGCCTCGATCACGGTGATCATGACTTCGAAAGCATCGCCTTCTGGGGTGCCAGGCTCAGGCTCCTTTTCGAACAAGGGAGAAATCTCCTTGAGCGCTGCCCGGTAGTCTTCATCGGTGCGGATTGGACGGATATTCATGATGGTTATTCCATCTCCACGGTGTTTGCGTCTATTTTGTCGTACTGCTGGTGAGTCCCAACAAATTTGATGTACACGGCGCCGAAGCGGTAGGCGATCGCGACCACCAGGCGATAGTCGTTACCCTTGATGTTGAAGACCACGCGGCGGCTCTTGAGAATGCTTGCGCTACCGTATTGCGCCTTGATGTCGTTGGGACTGGTCCAACTGGCTTGCTTGGCATCGTCAAGCCAGGCGCTGAGCTGCTGCTCGGAATCCGGGTATCTTTCCCAGAAGGCTTTCAGCTGGCTGATGGCGATAATTCTCATGGCTGAGAATATAGTCCCAAGGTGGGACTTATTCAAGCATTTACAAGCAACGGGTTGTCTGTTGCTTTGGCTTTTTGCAACTGCGCCTCAGGGCTACCCTCAGCTCGTCAGTGAGGGATCATCATGCGATTCTGATTGGGCGCTGGCAGTTGCTCTGCTGGGTCTGTGTCGTGCGCTTAGCGCGGCATGAACCGTAGCTGCCAGCTTCGGGGAATGGCTGCGGACATAGCGGCCAGTGACAGGGTAAACAGCCCGCTCACGATCATGGCCTTGATCCCGAATGATTGCGCCAGCAACCCACCGATGATCGCACCTGTCAGCATGCCAGCCCAGGGAATGAGCTGGACACGCCAGCCGTTGCGCCGTTCGCCCAAGCACCAGCGGCCCAGACCTCGTCCGAACCTGGACAAAGCGCCCGTTACGTAGGTCAGCCCGATTGGCAGGCCGTTCACTTCCTCGACGACGGCGTTGATCATGCCCATCGAGATGACGGCGAGGAGGAACGGCGCGGCGCCTCCACCGGACGCGCCGGACACGCAAAGCAAGACACCAATCGCCAGCAGCAGTGGCCAGGAACGTCGCCTGGAAAACCGCGCAGCAATGACGCCAAGCGCGTTTCCGCCGACAAATGCGGCGATGAGCATGCCGATGTGCAGGGCGAGGGCTGCGTTTGATTGGTCGATGGAAACCGCGAGGCGCGTAGTATTGCCGCTCATGAACGAGACGAAGTCACCGGTGACCATGAAACCGATGGCATCGGTCATGCCTGCGATGACCGACAGAAGGGCGACAAATAGAAGTCCGACCCGACCCCTCAGGCGAGCGAATCGCCTGCCCGCACTATTTACGGTCATCGTTTCAGGAAGCACCGGCACCTCGTAAGATTCGTCAGCAGCGTCGTGGATAAGAGCGGTTTAGCTCAACAGACGCCACTCTAGCAAGCCGTACGTGGAGTGGGGCATTCTCAAAGGCGTTTTGCCGAAGTCCGAGCGAAAAAAAAACCGGCCTCAACCTTCTCTGAGCCGGTGCTCTACTTTCCTTCCTGTTTTTCTCCGTTTGCGGTCGCTGCTTCTTTATGCAAGGTCTCCGTCTCGGCACCTGCGTTGGCGCCGGATGATTCTTCGCCTTTCTTGTTGGCTTTTTCCTGGTTGGATTCCTTGGGCTTCGCATGATTGTCTACGGGCAGTGCCGTCTTGGGGTCGTTGTCTTGCGCGACGGCCAGTAATGAGCAGGTCGACAGCAGGCCCGCCAGCGCGAAGGTAGTGATCAACCTGTTCATGGTCCTAACCTCTTGAAGGGTGTGTGCCTTTTGAGGCTTTTCGCGTCTGAAGGTGCGGCCGGGCGGACGAATGGAAGCCGTGTCCGCCCGGCCAGTGCCGTGTTCAGCCCGCAAGAATCGCCCGCAGGAACGGCGCCGTGCGGCTGGTCTTGACCTTCGCCACCTTCTCCGGTGTGCCGCTGGCGACGATATTGCCGCCTTGATCGCCAGCACCCGGTCCGACGTCGATCACCCAGTCACTCTGCGCCACGACGCGCATTTCATGCTCGACGACGATCACGGTGTGCCCGCCGTCTACTAGCGCATTGAGCTGTTTGAGCAAGCGATCGACGTCGGTCGGGTGCAGTCCGGTCGTCGGCTCGTCCAGCACGTAAAGCGTGGCGCCGCGTTGCGTGCGTTGCAGTTCAGTCGCCAGTTTGATGCGTTGCGCTTCGCCACCGGACAGCTCTGTCGCGGGCTGACCCAGGCGCAGGTAGCCCAGGCCAATATCACGCAGGACGGTCAGCGACCTGAGCACTGCCGGTTGGTCGACGAAGACATCGACGGCTTGTTCGACGGTCAGTTGGAGCACTTGGGCGATGCTGAGGTTTTGCCAACGGATGGCGAGTGTGTCGGGGTTATAGCGGGCACCGTGGCAGGTCGGGCAGGGTGCGTAGACGCTCGGCATGAACAGCAGCTCTACGCTGACGAAGCCTTCGCCCTCGCACACGGGGCAGCGGCCTTTGGCGACGTTGAAGGAGAACTGCCCGGCGTCGTAGCCGGCGGCCTTCGCGTCCTCGGTGGCGGCGAACAGTTTGCGCACGTTGTCGAACAGGCCCGTGTAGGTCGCCAGGTTGGAGCGAGGGGTTCTGCCGATGGGCTTCTGATCGACCTGAACCAGCCGCTTGATGGCGTCCAGTCCTCCTGAGATCCGGCCGCCGGTGAGCTGCGGAGCGTCGTCTTCCAAACTGGGTTCTTCCTGCTCACTGGCGCTGGAAGCAGGGCGGCCCAGTTCAGCCCCGACCAGTTCCAGCAACGCCTGGCTTACGAGGCTGGATTTGCCCGAACCGGAAATGCCGGTCACGGCGGTGAAACATCCCAGCGGAAATTCGGCCGTGAGGTCATTGAGGTTGTTTCGGGTGACGCCTTCCAGTCGCAGCCAGCCGGTGGCAGTGCGGCGTGAGGTGCGCAAATCGCTGTGTTCGGCAAACAGGTGCAATCGGGTTTGTGACGCCTCGATCTGCGCCAGTCCTGCTGGCGGGCCGCTGTAAAGGACGCGGCCTCCATGTTCGCCGGCAGCGGGGCCGACGTCGATCAACCAGTCGGCGCGGCGCATGGTTTCGAGGTCGTGTTCCACAACGAACAGAGAATTACCGGAAGCCTTGAGTTGCTGAAGGGCAGTGAACAACGCTTCGCTGTCCGCGGGGTGCAGTCCGGCTGAGGGCTCGTCCAGCACGTAGATCACGCCGAACAATTGAGACCCTAGCTGCGTCGCCAGACGCAAGCGTTGCAGTTCGCCCGAAGACAGCGTCGGCGTACTGCGTTCTAGGGCCAGGTAACCCAAGCCGAGGTCGGTCAGGGTGCTGACGCGCGTCAGCAGGTCTTGCGCAATCCGCTGTGCGGCCAGCCGCTTCTCAATAGACAGGTTGGGCGTCGTCCGGACGTCAGGCGCGCTTTCATGTGAGGCGCCGCCTGCCTTGATGCGCTGCTTGCGCGCCTTGGCGATTTGCTGACGGTCAAGGGTGTCGCTGTCCGGGGCGTCGTCGAACACACCTTCGGCCACCGGGCGCAGCACCTCAGCCAGCCGCAGCAGCGGCATTTGTGAGAGCTCACCGATGTCCAGGCCGGCAAAGGTCACAGAAAGGGCTTCGCGTTTGAGTCGCTTTCCATCGCACAACGGGCAGGGGCTGCCACGCATGAATTGCGAGACGCGCCGCTTCATCAGGGCGCTTTGCGAGTGGGTGAAGGTGTGCAGCACATAGCGGCGGGCGCCGATGAAGGTGCCCTGATAGCTGGGTTCAAGCTTGCGCTTGAGCGCCACGCGGGTTTCTTCAGGTGTCAGGCCTGCATACACCGGAACGGTGGGTTGCTCCTCGGTGAACAGAATCCAGTCACGCTGTTTTTTCGGCAGATCACGCCACGGGATGTCGACGTCGTAACCGAGGGTGACGAGAATGTCGCGCTGGTTCTGTCCTTGCCACGCCAGCGGCCAGGACGCAACGGCGCGTTGGCGAATGGACAGGGAGTCGTCGGGCACCATCAGCGCTTCGGGTACTTCGTACACGCGGCCCAGACCATGGCACTCGGGGCAGGCGCCTTGGGGCAGGTTGGGTGAGAAGTCCTCGGCATAGAGCATGGGTTGCCCGGCCGGGTAGTTCCCGGCCCGCGAGTACAGCATGCGGATCAGGCTGGACAGCGTGGTGACGCTCCCGACCGATGAGCGCGTGCTCGGCGTGCCGCGTTGCTGCTGCAAGGCCACGGCAGGCGGCAAGCCTTCGATGGAGTCGACGTTGGGCACGCCGACCTGATCGATCAAACGGCGTGCGTAAGGCGCTACCGATTCGAAGTAGCGACGTTGCGCCTCGGCATACAGCGTCGAAAACGCCAACGATGACTTACCCGACCCGGAAACGCCGGTGAACACCACCAGCGCATCGCGGGGGATGTCGACGTCTACGTCCTTGAGATTGTGCTCACGGGCGCCACGCACGCGGACAAAGCCGGGTTGGTCAGGTGCGACGGTGGAGGAAACGGATGACTGTGGAACGGCATCGTCGGCGGAATGTGGCGCAGGGGTCATGTGCGGGCCTTGGTGGCGGATGGAGGGGAGAGATCGCAAGGCTCAAGCTTAATCGGCATCGGGGACTTTGGGGGTATGTCCGGCATCGTCGTTCTTTCCCCCGGTCATGGACTGTTCTTTGCGACTCTCGTCCGTCCGTTCGCGGTCGTCCGCAACGTCTGCCGGTTTTGCTTTGGGGTTGTTGATTTCCTTGCCGGGAAATGAGTGCTGCTTCATGCTTTTTCTCCTGTTGATTCGCGTAATGCTTCAGCGGCCTGCAGGCCTTGTAAAAATCCGGCCAGTGCCGCTTCTTCAAGCCGCAGCCCCTTGCGCTGTCGTGAGCGGGGCAGTTTCGCCAGTTCGCCGACGACGAACGCTTCCAGAACCGCCGGGTGGATGTAGCATTTGCGGCAGACCGCGGGGGTATTGCCTAGCAGCCGGGCAACTTCCTTGACCATGGCGACGATGTGTTTCTTCGCATCGGACTCCGGTTCCCAGTGCAGTTTGCGCAATGTCGCCAGCGCCATGGCGCTGCCCGCCCACGTCCGGTAGTCCTTGGCGGTGAAATCGGCTCCGGTGAGCTGGTGCAGGTACTGATTGATGTCTGACGAGGTGACCGTGTGACGGTGGCCATCTTCATCCAGGTACTGGAAGAGGTTTTGTCCTGGCAATTCCATGCAGCGTTTGATGATGTTGGCCAGACGCCGGTCGGTGACGCTGACCTGATGCTCCACACCGCTTTTACCGCGAAATTCGAAGATGATTTTACTGCCGTGCACGTCCACATGTTTGTTGCGCAGGGTTGTTAGCCCGTAGGAGCGATTGTCTCGCGCGTACTGGCTGTTGCCGATGCGGATCAGCGTCTGATCGAGCAGCGACACGACCGCCGCCATGACTTTCTCGCGGCCCATGCCGGGGGCTGCCAGTTGCGCCTCCAGCTGTTTGCGCACCTTGGGTAGCACCAAGCCGAAGGCGATCATTCGCGAGTATTTGTTCTCGTCACGAATTTCGCGCCAGCGCGGGTGATAGCGGTATTGCTTGCGGCCTCGGGCATCGCGCCCGGTCGCCTGCAAATGGCCGCGCGGATCTGCACAGATCCACACGTCGGTGTAGGCGGGCGGAATGACCAGCGCATTGATGCGCTTGATCTCGGCTTCATCCCGAATGCGTTCGCCCGACGTGTCGAAATACGCGAATTTCCCGCGAAGAATCTTGCGAGAGAAACCCGGCTGACTGTCGTCGACGTAGTGCAGATCCTTGGGCAAGTCTTCTTTGAGGGTGGTGTCCGGCATGTGCGGCAATCCTGAGTGCTGGTCTTTGCATTGACCGTCCCGTTGCACAGTGGTGCCGATTATTTGGTGCGTCTTGCGCTGGCTACTAGGCGAGCAGTGCCACCGATTTGATCTGCGCCCAGAGCCGCTGGCCTGGATGAAGGTGTAACTGATCCCGGGAATAGCGCGTGATTCGCGCCAGCAAGTGTGTGCCCTCGGCATCGAGCCGTACGAGCACATGGGCTGCGTTGTCGGCGGTGACTTCGCTGACCACCGTGACTGGCAGGCGATTGAGGATACTGCTCTGGTCGTCGGGTTGCAGATTGAGGCTGACATCCCGTGCCTGGATCTTGAAGCGCAACGATTTGCCCGCCTCCAGTGGGGAGTGCGCCACGCGAATCGACAAGCGGCTGGTGGGGAGGCGCACCGTCACCAAGTGATACGTCGTGTCGTATGCAATCACCTGACCCTCGATCACTACGCCAGCGTCGTCGCCCATGGCCAGCGGCAGGTCCAGGCGCGCCAGCGTTTCGCCAATGGGCCCGCTGGCCAGCGTTTTGCCGTCGCTCAGCAGTACCAGATGGTCGGCCAGGCGTGCGACTTCGTCCTGGGAGTGACTGACGTAGAGCATCGGAATGTCGAGTTCGTCATGCAGGCGTTCAAGGTACGGCAGGATTTCGCGCTTGCGAGAAGCGTCCAGCGCCGCGAGCGGTTCGTCCAGCAGCAGCAGGCGAGGACTGGTGAGCAGCGCCCGGGCAATGCCGACGCGCTGGCGTTCGCCGCCGGACAGTGTGTCAGGCTGACGCTCCAGCAAGTGATCGATGCCCAGCAACGCCGTCGCGTGATCGAGTTTGACCCTGCGTTCGCCCACCGCGATGCGTTTGAGGCCGAATTCCAGGTTGCTGCGCACCGTCAGGTGCGCAAACAGGCTCGCTTCCTGAAACACATAACCCAGCGCACGTTTGTGCGGCGCGAGAAAGATACCGTTGGCGCTGTCGTGCCAGGCCTCGCCGTTGACGCGAATGAACGCGTCCTTTGGTTTTTCCAGGCCTGCGATGCACCGAAGGCACGTGGTCTTGCCTGAGCCGGAATGGCCATAGAGCGCCGTGACGCCGCGCCCCGGAAGTGACAGGTCAACACTGAGCGAAAAGTTCGGGAAGTCCACGTTCAGACGGACGTCGATGGAGGGTGTCATGGGTCAGTCAGCTCCAGGCCGATCGGGTTTTACCGCTGGCGTAGAGCGCCAATAGAACCAGGAATGAGAACAGCAGCATGGCGCCGGCCAGCCAGTGAGCTTGTGTGTATTCCAGCGCTTCGACGTGGTTGTAGATTTGCGTCGACACCACGCGGGTTTTCTGCGGAATGTTGCCGCCAATCATCAACACCACGCCGAATTCGCCGACGGTGTGCGCAAATCCCAGAATCGCGCCGGTCAGGAAGCCTGGGCGCGCCAGCGGCAATACGACCGAGAAAAAGGTGTCCCAAGGGCTCGCACGCAGGGTCGCGGCGACCTCAAGGGGACGAGGTCCGATCGCCATAAACGCGTTTTGCAGAGGCTGTACCACGAACGGCATGGAATACAGAACCGATCCGATCACAAGGCCGGTAAAGCTGAAGGTAAAAGTGCCGAGCCCCAGTTTCTGGGTCAATTGTCCCAGCGCGCCATTCGGGCCGAGCAACAACAGCAGATAGAAGCCGATCACCGTGGGGGGTAACACCAGCGGCAAGGCCACCACGGCGCCAATCGGTCCCCTGAGCCACGAGCGGGTGCGCGCCAGCCACCAGGCGATAGGCGTGCCGATCACCAGCAGGATCAGGGTGGTCAGCGACGCCAGTTTCAGCGTCAGCCAGATCGCGGAGAGATCGGCATTGTCCAGTGGCATTTACAGTTGATACCCGAACGACTTGATCACGGCCGCTGCTTTCGGGCTTTTGAGGTATTCCATCAGCGCTTTGGCTGCGGCGTTGTCCTTGCCTTTATTGAGGATCACGGCGTCCTGTTTGATCGGCTCATGCAGATTGGCCGGCACGATCCAGGCCGAGCCGCCGGTCAGCTTGCCGTCCTTGTAGATCTGGGACAGCGCGACGAAGCCCAGTTCGGCGTTACCGGTCTGCACGAATTGATACGCCTGGGCGATGCTCTGACCTTCAACGATCTTGGGTTGGGTAGCGGCAGTCAGGCCCAGCTTGTCAAGCACTTGAGTGGCGGCCAGGCCATAAGGCGCCGCCTTAGGGTTGGCGATGGAGAGGTGGTTGTAAGTGTTGTCTTTGAGCACCTGACCTTTGTCATCCACGTAACCGTCTTTGGCGGACCACAATGCCAGGGTGCCGACCGCGTAGGTGAAGCGCGAGCCTTTGACGGTCTCGTTTTCGCGCTCAAGCCTGGCCGGGGTGGTGTCGTCAGCGGCGAGGAACACTTCGAAGGGCGCGCCATTCTTGATCTGGGTGTAGAACTGGCCGGTGGCGCCGAACGAGGCCACCAGTGTGTGACCGGTGTCTTTTTCGAAATCCTTCGCGATGGCCTGAATCGGCGCTGTGAAGTTGGCGGCCACGGCCACCTGGACTTCATTGGCCCATGCACGGGTCGCCGAGAGCGCAGCGACAGTGATGGCCAGAGAATTAAGTGTCAGGCGAAGGACGGTTGCGCGCATGAACAGCTCCGTGGTGGTGGGATGAGGTGAGGGCGGGGATCAGCCGAAAACCGACCAAACGCTATGCACTGAAATATATAGCGAGTCATCACCTCAAGGAAGCGTGTTCTTTTGCGCGCGAGCTCAATCGCTGGTCAGTTTCTGACGCCAGCCAGTCGTTCGAGGGTCTGAATGGCCAGTTGGCGCGTCCATGCCTCGGCTGGCAGTTGATGCTTGATCCCCACCGCCTGACCCGCCCAGAGGTTCATGAACCCGCTGTCGCCTTGAGGTTCGGCTTTGGCGCGCAGCGGCATCAGAGCGCCACCGGCGGTGGGGAAGTCAGGCGCGGCTGCGTTGATCGGGCCGATCTCCCTCATGATGCGATTGACGATCCCGCGTGCAGGGCGACCGGTGAACAGGTTGGTCACAGCGGTCTGACTGTCGGTGGCGCTTCGCAGCGCAGCTTGATGCAACGTCGAGGTTTTGGCTTCCGGGCAAAACAGATAAGCCGTACCCACCTGGACGGCCGAGGCGCCCAGCATGAATGCAGCTGCAACACCGCGGCTGTCGGCGATCCCTCCCGCTGCAATCACCGGCACGCTGACGGCGTCGGCGATTTGCGGGACGAGCGCCAAAGTACCGACCTGGGTGTACAGCTCATGACTGAGGAACATGCCGCGATGGCCACCCGCTTCGTTGCCCATGGCGATAACGGCGTCGCAGCCATGCTGCTCCAGCCAGACGGCTTCTTCGACCGTGGTCGCAGAGGAAATCACCTTGGCCCCGGCGGCCTTGACGCGCTTTACGTAGTCGGCAGACGGCAGGCCGAAGTGGAAGCTGACCACTTCAGGTTTTAGTTCTTCCACCAAGACGCAGCTCATCTCATCGAAAGGGGCGCGGTTTGTGGTCGGCGTGGGTGCATCGAAGTCCGCGCCCAGTTCCTGATAGTAAGGCTGCAACAGGTCTTTCCAGGCCTTGGCGGCTTCGGGATTCGCGTCCGGGTTCTGGTGGCTGAAGAAATTGAGATTTAGCGGTGCGTGCGTCCCGGCACGGATCGCGGCGACCTCTTCGCGGATCTGGTCGTGGCTGAGCATGGCGCAGGGCAACGATGGGAGCCCACCGGCCTTACCGACTTCGATCGCCAGTGCCGAGCCTGCCGCGCCTGCCATTGGCGCAAGCAGAATAGGCACCTCAATGCCGAGCAGTTTCAGAATGCGGGTGTCGGGCCAGGCAATCATGGGCAGATTCTCCAAAGGCGGTTAGAAGAAGGCGTGCTTCACAGGCTTTGGCGCCTGAAACAGGCGCAAGCTGACAGACGTTTACGCAGATCCAGAAGGTGGGTTGATTTAATAGTCGATCAGTCTAATATGCAACCCCATGAACGAGACGCTCGAAAAACCCAAACGTCGTGGCCGTCCACCCAAGGTTGCCCGCGACGAACCCTTCGACACCCGCACGGCGCTGGTGCGCTGTGGCGTGGAAGTGCTCACTGAACAGGGCTTCATGGCAACGGGCATCGACGGCATTCTCAAGCGCGTCGGCGTGCCGAAAGGCTCTTTCTACCACTATTTCCCCAGTAAGGAAGCCTTTGGTCTTGAGGTCCTGGAAAGCTATGCCGGTTACTTTGCCAGACGCCTCGACCGCTGGTTGCTTGACGAGGCGCTGTCGCCGCTTGAGCGACTGGCCGGGTTCGTCCAGCACTCCAAGGTCAGCATGGCGCGCTACGGTTACCGCCGTGGCTGTCTGGTGGGCAACCTGGGGCAGGAAGTCAGTGTGCTGCCGCACGGGTTTCGTGAGGCACTGGAAAGCACGTTCCTCGACTGGCAACGACGGTTGAGTGCCTGCTTTGATGCGGCGAAACAAGCAGGGGAGCTTCCCGCGAACGCGGATTCCCAAGCGCTGGCGGCGTACTTCTGGATCGGCTGGGAAGGTGCCGTGCTTCGCGCGCGACTGGTACAGAGCGATGGTCCCCTCAATATTTTTATCGCCGGCTTTCTTCGTGGGCTTCCGCGATGAGGCCCATGCCATTTCTTATCCATGACTGCTTATAGACGATCGGTCTATAACGGAGGCTTAACATGTTCGACGGCATTCTGATTGACAAGGACGACAGCGGTTATCACGTCCAGCTGACCGCCATTGACGAAGCGCGTTTGCCTGCGGGTGACGTGACGGTCCGTGTGGCCTACAGCACGCTCAACTACAAGGACGCGATGGCGATCACCGGTAAAGGGCCGATTGTACGCACGTTTCCCATGATCCCAGGCGTAGACCTCGCGGGAACCGTGGAGCAGAGCAGCAACCCGGACTTCAAACCGGGTGATCAGGTGTTGCTCAATGGCTGGGGTGTCGGCGAGGGCCATTGGGGCGGCCTTGCGCAAATGGCGAGGCTTGAAGGCAAATGGCTGATTCCACTGCCGGCGGCGTTCAGCGCAGCGCAGGCCATGGCCATCGGGACAGCGGGGTACACGGCGATGTTGGCGGTGATGGCGCTGGAGAAGAATGGCGTGACACCGGACAAGGGCGAGATCCTGGTGACGGGTGCCAATGGCGGCGTCGGCAGTTTTTCCATCGCCATTCTGGCGAAGCTGGGTTACCACGTCGTGGCTTCGACGGGGCGTCTGGAAGAAAGCGAATACCTCAAACAGTTGGGCGCGGCCGAAGTGATTGACCGAGCGACGCTGTCGCAGCCCGGGCGTCCGTTGGCCAAGGAACGTTGGGCGGGCGCCATTGATTCGGTCGGCAGTCACACCCTCGCGAACATCTGCGCCAGCATGCGTTACTGGGGTACCGTGGCGGCATGCGGTCTGGCACAAGGCATGGAGTTTCCGGCATCGGTGGCGCCGTTCATTCTGCGTGGGGTGACGCTGGCCGGGATCGACAGTGTCATGCGCCCGCGTCAGGACCGTATTGACGCGTGGGCACGTCTGGCGACGGATCTGGACCGGTCGCGGCTGGCGCTGATCACGCATGAAATCGGCCTGGGGGAGGTGATTGATACCGCGCAACGGCTCATGGACGGGCGGGTGCGCGGCAGGGTGGTGGTCAACACTCAGCGTTAATCTGTTTAGCGTGCGCGGGTGATGCCATAAATGAAATCGCTCGTTTGCACGACCTTGACCTGAGCCATGGCCGGGTGTTTTGGATTGATCATCAGGCAACGGGTGTGATCCGTTGTCGCCGATGGCAAGATCAGCCCCAATTGATCGGTGCGCTCAAGCCAGGCGGTACCGAAGTCCATACTGGCTTTGTCGGCGGGCAGTGCGTCCCAACCGGGTGGTAATTGGGGGCGAGAGGGCTCGGCGTACAGCGCTGGATCGTCGGGCAGTCGCAGTTCGACGAGTTTCAAGGGCAGGCACGGCACGTGGCCCGCCAGCATGATGGTGTCCAGGGCACAGCCGGCGGCGCTCAGACCCAGATACAGTGCGGGATGATCGGGATGGTTCCAGCGGCCGCCGTACAGCGCGGCGCCCGCGCCGGTGAGTTCGTTTAGGTCTCGGGCCTTGCCGATTCGCCAGGCCCGCATCAAACGACCCCGCCATGCTGCAGCGCCGCCAACGTGCGCCGTACCTGAATGGCACCTATCTCGGTTTCGCAAAGGGTGATCGGGGCCTGGTCATTCAGGGCGCGGTTCGGGGTCATCATCCAGCGTCGCGCGGTGTCCTGGTCCTCGAATACTTCCGCGGCGCGGACAGCAAGCGTGGCGACGCGGTCCAGTCGTTCGGAACCCACCAGATCAAGCGGTCGCTGCTGCCGTTGGCGGCGCTCTAGCGTGGAAACCGATGTGCTGAGCAGCGCCTCCAACTGACTGTTGCTGAGCTGGAATGCGCAGCGTACCGCCTTGACCCAGCCGGGAGGGAAACCTGTGCGGATGTAGGCCAGGCGTTCGGTTTCGTTGCGAGTATTGAGCTGATCGGCTATCAGCCAGAAGGCGGGGGCGGCGGTGTCGATTGATGCGTGAGAAATGGCTGGCACGTCCATGCTCCTTGATTCAGATTCCGAGCTCTGGACGTTACGCCCCTCTCAGCGTTTCTCAAGGGTCAAGCTGTTACAGGTATTTGCCTGAGTCTCAGGGTCCAGCGGATGACGTTTCGCGTCCCGAGCGATTAGCGTCGGTGAAGCGCTGCGAAACTCCCGGCGTTGCGCTGAAACTCAGGCCAGCATCGGCGGCAATGTGCCCAGCAGCGAAACCGCCGCCAGTGCCGCTGATCCGAACAGACATTCGAACAGCACGCTCACGCGCAGTGCCGATAGCCGAAGATCGGTCGCCCGGGCCAGGCTTCGGTTGACTGCTGCAAGCGCCAGCATGCATAGCACCATGCCCACCTTGACAGCCAGCACCTGGCCGAAACCGGAGAACGCGGGTTGGGGCCAGAGCGCGCCGCTCAAGGCCCGCACGTTGATCATGCCGGTGGCGACGATCAGCGCGACCAGCCCATAGCCAATCCCGCTGAATCGCACCAGCACCGCCCGTACATCAACCGTGCCGGGGCTGCTCAGCAGTACCGCCAGCATCAGGAGGCCGCCAAGCCAGGTGCCAACGCCGATCAAGTGCAGCATCTGATTGAAAATCAGCAGTTGGCCCTGCGTTCCGTCGTACATGGCCCCATGTCCGACGGGCGCCAGTGTCAGAAGCAGCAACGTATTGACCAGCAACCCGAGCCTTGGCCGGGACCGCGGCCCTGGCAGGCAGAACAGCACGGCAAGCAGGCCGAGGAAGAGATGGGCGATCCACACATGACCGAAAAAAGTATGGCCGATCACGGACCCGATTGTCTGCAGGCTCACCGCGTCGTGCCAGTCATCGGCCATGCTCGCGGCCGTCAGCATCAGCCAGGCCATGGCACTCATCAATCCCAGGATGGCGAGCCCGGCCATTGCCCGGTCAAGTCGACGGGTCATCCCGGCTTCAAAGGATGACAAGTAAGAGGCGAACAGTACGGAACGAAACAGTTCGACGCCGAACAGCAGCAAAACTGCGCCGAAATGCACGAACCGGCACAGAATCAATCCATCCTGCATGGGGTTAAGGCGTCACCTTGAAGCGATAAACGCCTTCACTCTTGTGGGTGTCGACTGACACGGCATGCCACTCGACCTTGTATTTGCCGGGTGCCAAGGGCACGGCGGGCACGACGATCAGGACTTTCTTGTCCGCCGGATCGGTGGTCACGCTTTGGGTCTGGATGATCTCGGTGCTCTCGCCGGGACCGTCCAGGCTCAGGGCGACTTTGGTGAACTTCTCTTCAACACCTTCAGAGAAGGTCAGGCGCAGTTCCTTGGGGCTGGTCACTTCGCTGTCCGCTGCGGGGAGCTGGCTCTCCAGGTGCGCATGGGCGAAAACGGCGGTGGTGGTCAGGCCTGCCAGAAGGGGGAGGCAGCAGAGGGCTTGCTTGAAGCGAAGGGCAGACATCAATGGCACCTTTGGTTGTGCGGCAACGGGTTGCAGCAACGTTCGTGACAGAAACCGATACGTGTCGATTCCGAGCAATTCGAGCGCTACTAGACCAGAAAGTGCCTCCAGACTCCAGTTAATAACCGTCCCGACAGGTCACGCCGGCAAGCCTTTTTGTGCACTGCGCGCCATGAGCCGCAGGTCTTCGAAGGGGTTCTTGCCGATCAGCATGAACGCATGTGTCCCATTCGACCAATACACCACATTCAGGCCCTTGCGCTCTTCGCTGGCAAGCGGCTCGCTGCCGGTGCTGGCGGCCATGGTGATGCATAACGCCAGCGGTCCGTGTCGGGGATCAAGGTAGGTCAGTTGACCGATCAGCACGCCCTCGTAGTCCAGAATCTGTGCGCGTCGAAATTCGGCGCCAGGCAGGGCGACGGTATCGGGCGTCAGCGCAAGCTCCAGTTGCTCGCCAACCGAGTTCAACTGCGCCTGGTGGGAGCTGGCGTCGGACGTCAGGTTAGCCAGGGTGTCGGGGGTGTACAGGGCCATATATTCGGCAACCGAAGCGCGCCAGCCGCCCTTGGTTTCGGCGCTTTGCCAGTTCATGAACAGACGGTCGGCGGCAATACCGGCCATTACGAAACCCGCAGCGGTCGCCAGAAATCCACGGCGGCTCATGGATGCTGCCCTGTGCGGCGTTGTCTGCGGCGGCAATGAGTCGAGCATGGCTTGCAGGCGATCGGTCGGGGCCTGGTCAAGCACGGAGTCGAACGCAATCCGGAAGGGCATGTCGCCACTTTCGAGATAATCAAGGCGTGCGGCGACCGGCCCTTCGGTGCGCAGCAACTGGTCGATGAACTGGCGTTGTTCTCGGTCCAGTTCGTCGTCCAGGTAGGCCACCAACTGTTCGTCTGTGGGGAGCGGATGTGCCTTGCTGTGTGTCATCGCCGTTCTCCTGTCGATTTATCCGACATGGCGCGTGGTGGTGCAGTTTCAGCCAGTTTCAAACGTGCAGCGGCCAGTCGACTCATCACCGTGCCCACCGGAATATGCAGGATTTCCGCAGTTTCTTTGTACGAAAGTCCTTCAACGTAAGTCAGGAAAACGGTTTCGCGTTGCGCCTCGGGCAGGGCGTTGACGCGCTTGATGACCTGCGCGGCCAGCACTTCGTCCTGCGCTTGGGTTTCACCGTCGAACGACAGTTCATGTTCGGCGTCGACAAAACCCTGACCCTGTCGCACCCGTTGCGAACGCAATTCGTTGAGCCAGATCGAGTGCATGATTGCCAGCAGCCAGCGATCCAGTCGTGTGCCGGTCACGAACTGCTCAGCGCGTTCGAGCGCGCGCACGCAGGTGGCTTGTACCAGATCGTCCGCCAGATGTTTTTGTCGAGACAGCACTAACCCGTAGCGCCACAGGCGTGGCAACAGCAGGCCCAGTTCACTACGAAACTCTGCGTCTCTGGCTATGACCGCCTCCCGATCTCACTCATCGCAAACTGACGCTCACTCAGGATTGGGGCGCAGCAGCGATGGCGTCGGCCAGATCTTCGTATTCTTCACAGGTCGTGTTGCACAGTCCCTTGATCTTCACCAACTGTTCCTGGGCCAGATCCAGGCGCCCTTTGATGACATACGCCTCTCCCAGGTATTCACGCACTTGCGCGTAGTTGGGGTCGAGTGCCACGGATTTCAGGTAGTAACTGATGCCTTCGTCGGTGCGGCCCAATTTGCGGGTCGCATACCCACGATAGTTCAGCGCCTTGGCCGTGTTCGGATTTTTCAGCGTATCGAGCAATGCCAGCGCTTCTTCATAGCGGCCGTCTTTGGCGAGTCGATACGCGTAATCGGTGCGATCGGCATCGGAGGTCGCCTGGCTGGTCTGCATTGTGCACTTGCCGGTCTTGCTGTCCCATATTTGCCCTTTAGGGCAATTGGGCTTGGGCGGAGACGATTCGTCGCCGGAGGCATGCGCCTGGCCTGCGACCAAGGCCAGTGCCATGCACATGCCAAGGAGCAAGGGGTTGCGGTGTTCAGCAGCTTCGTGGCTGTTCTTCATGGTGGTCATGCTCCGTAACGATCCAGTCAGGAAAGGTCAGTCTGGTAACAAACGGTGAATTCAATGCCCCACTCGTGGGAAATCCCAGAGCGCGTTGAGTAATGAACACGCCAGCAGGCGAACTTATTCGGTCGGGTAAGAAGGATTTTTTGCACGCTCCGTTCCGGCTTGCGGCGCAGGGGTGAAGGACTGCGTCAGGCAAGACGCAATCCTTCGCTGAAAGCTGAGTTCAGAGGAAGCTGAGTTCAGAGGCCGCTGGCCTCAGAGCTTGAAAAAGCTCACACGTGCGGTCAGCACATCCGCCAGATTGGACAGCTCGTGACTGGAACGTGCCACCTGGCTTGATCCCACGGCGGTTTGCTGCGCCGCGTCATGAATGCGGTTGATGTTATGACTCACGTCTTCCGCCGCCACACCCTGTTGTGCCGCGGCACTGGCGATCTGTGCGTTCATGTCGTTGAGCGCGCCCACTTCATGGCGAATCTTCACCAGAGAGGTCTGTGCTTCCTGCGTCTGGGCCACCGTCTGCTGTGCCATCTCGCGGCTTTCGCGCATCAGATCGGCCGTCTTGCCCGCGCCACTCTGCAACTGACCCACCATGTTGCGGATTTCTTGCGTGGACTCCTGGGTGCGGGTCGCCAGTGAGCGGACTTCGTCGGCCACCACGGCAAAGCCGCGGCCTGCTTCCCCGGCACGGGCAGCCTCGATGGCTGCGTTGAGGGCCAGCAGGTTGGTGCGCTCAGCGATGGAATTGATCACCGCGACAATCGTCTCGATGGCCTGGCTGTCGCTGGAAACCTGGGTCACCGATTCCGCGGCGGTTTCCAGTTTTTCGGCGAGCGCGTGCATGGCCTGTGCGGTGTCCTCGACCATGCGCTTGCCGTGCTCGACTTCATGATCGGCGTTCTGCGTCGCGTTGGCGGCTTTCGCGGCATAGCCCGCGACTTCTTTGACGGTGCTCGCCATCTGATTGATAGCAGCCGCCATGTGCTCGGTCTCGCTGGCCTGCAGACGCATCTGCTCGCTGTTGCTGTCGGAACTGGCGCGCAGTTGAGATGAAGAGCCCGTCAGCTCCATTGCGGCGGCGCGCACTTGGTGGATGGTCGCCGACAAGTGCGCGTTGGTGGTTTTCAGCGCGCCCATGACGCTGTCGGGGTAGGGTGTGTCGACCCGCTCGGTGAGTTCGCCCGCTGCCAGGCGACGAATTGAAGTCGCCACTTCATGGGGCTCTGCGCCGAGTGTCGATTTGATGCTGCGAATGATCAGCAGCGACGCGATGATGCCCAGCAACACGGCGATACCGGTCGACACCAGCATCAACGAGGCGAAGTGCGCGGCCGTCACACGGACGAAACCTATGTGCTCGCTAATGGACGCCTCTTCGAGATCGATCAGCGCATTGATGCGATTCAGCCATTCTTTGTAGGCGCCCGCCACTTCGGCCATCAATACGGCCTGTGCCCCTTCGATGTCACCCTGTTGGCGCAAGCGCAGCACCTTGTCGGTGGCGGTCAAGGCGCTGCGTTCGATGGCCTTGATGCTGCTGAGCAACGCCTGTTCCTGTGCCGTCGCCTGCTTGGTCTGATAAATCTGGTCCATGGGCGCGGCCGATGCCTGATACAGCGCGTTGAGGCGCTCGATATCGCGCAGGTGAGTGGCCAGCCCTTGATCATCGCGCACCAGCACGGCATCGCGAATAGCGATCGCCCGGTCGTGGACGCTGCCACGAAAGTTGATGGCGTAGCGCTGTTTGATGGTTGCGTCTTCGCTGACGTCTGTCAGGGTCGACTCGATCATGCCGACGCGCTGGACGCCGAAGAGGGCTACCAGAATCATCAGCGCCAGGACCAGGCCAAAACCAAGGCCCAGACGTTTTGCAATCGTGAGCTGCTTAAACATATGCGTTACGAATCCCGATTGAATGGTGATATTAGAGAGCTATCATTCGCGCACCTTATACACCGCCTGAGGGTCGGGAGTAGCCCGCTTTTTCTATTGGCGCGATAGTTTTTCACCAAGGGGATTCGCATCACGGCGTGCGTGACACCACTGACCAACCGCCGTGGGCATGGATTCGTTCGAGGTCGGGAGGTGCTTCAACGTCGAGCGTTGCGTGCCGCCTCGTTTTGAAACTATGGTTGCTCCTCTATGGTCGGGCGGCCCGCAGGCCACGACCGCCTTTTCGCATAAAAAGGATCTGTCATGCGCTTTTCTCCCTTCGTCGAGCGAGTTTCCGGCCATGGTGTGGCCGCTTGGGATATTCATCATGAAGCCTTCAACGCCCAGCGCGACGGCGCCGATGTGATCATCCTGAGCATCGGTGATCCCGACTTCGCCACGCCTGATTTCATCACGCAGGCGGCCATCGAGGCGTTACGCGCCGGTGACACCCACTACACGGACATTGCTGGCCGCCCCAAGCTGCGACAGGCCATCGCCGACCGGTATTCGCAACGACTCGGGCGCAGCGTGCTGGCGGACAACGTCATTACCGTGGCGGGCGCACAGAATGCATTGTTCATGGCGTCTATGTGTCTGTTTCAGCCGGGGGATGAGGTGGTCGTCCTTGACCCGATGTATGTCACGTATGAAGCAACGCTCAATGCATCGGGGGCCACACTGGTGCGCGCTACCTGCCGCGCCGAGGATGGATTTCGTCTGCGTGAAGCCGCGTTGAAAAATGCCATCACGCCACGTACCCGCGCCATCTTTCTGTCCAACCCCAACAACCCGACCGGCGTGGTGCTGGATCAACAGGAGCTGCAGTTCATCGCCGATCTGGCCATCGCCCATGACTTGTGGGTGGTGGTGGATGAGGTGTACGAGAGTCTGTGCTATGAGCGCGAATATCAAAGCCTGGCCAGTTTGCCGGGGATGGAGAAGCGTTGCGTGATCATCGGCAGCCTGTCCAAGTCTCACGCCATGACCGGATGGCGGATCGGCTGGATGATCGCCGATGCGCAGTTGATCGGCCATGCCGAAAACCTGGCGTTGAGCATGCTGTATGGCTTGCCGGGATTCGTGATGGAAGGCGCGCTGGCCGCCGTGAATGCCCATGAGCCGGTTACGCGGGAGATGCGCGAGACCTATCGGCGGCGGCGGGATCTGGTGGTGGGGCGCCTGAGCGATTGCCCAGGGCTGTCAGTACTTGCGCCGGACGCCGGGATGTTCGTCCTGGTGGATGTACGCGGAACCGGGCTGAGGTCGCTGGATTTCGCCTGGCGGCTGTTTCACGAAACCGGTGTGTCGGTATTGGACGCGGCAGCGTTTGGCGAGCCGGCGCAAGGGTTCGTGCGCTTGTCGTTCACCTTGAGCGATGAGCAACTGGCCGAAGCTTGTGAAAGGATTGCGAACTTTGTCGGTCAACTTCCCCGGGTAATTTGATCGCTGGAAACTTGCCTGATCCTGCAAGTTATCAGCAAACATTATCCTGGACGCTGACAGCGGTGTGCCCATTGATTGAACGGGACCGTACAGAAGTTAAAAATTTATTTAATAAAAAAAGCCACCGCACTGATGTGGGGTGGCTAAAAAGTCTTACCAAAGGAATGATGAAGTGGAGCAAGATTCGATTGCCTGATGTTGCGGATTCATCAGGCCGTTGAGTCATGTGCTTCATCGCCGACAACGGTAACACCGCATGGATGATTTCAACTATTACGAAGATCGATAATGACTATCACGACTCGTTTGGGAACCTTCGAGCGGAAAAGTGCTAAAAGTTTTTCGGTCGGTGGAGCACACCCGACGTAACAACGAAGCGCGTGACGCTTCAGGAAACAATAACGAAACGGGCTTGAAGCCCGTGAATTGACCGTGTATTTCAATACGGATTCGATGCAGTTAGCCCATCTGCCATAGCCTATATCCACCGTTTCAACTTCGCCTGAACGCAGGGGATTCCCCGTATCCAGGGGGACGGAACGCTGGGCCTTAATTGAGACAGGGGATAATAATGACGT
This sequence comes from Pseudomonas sp. NFACC02, assembly GCF_900110765.1. Classification (GTDB taxonomy): domain Bacteria; phylum Pseudomonadota; class Gammaproteobacteria; order Pseudomonadales; family Pseudomonadaceae; genus Aquipseudomonas. The sequence goes on along the minus strand of NZ_FOEO01000001.1, from coordinate 52,671 downwards.
TTGTGAAATGGAACCTCATGACGCTTGCGGTTTCGCTGGGCGTGAGTCAACTGGCAACGGCAGGGGTTGTCAGTGATCAATCGGAAGCCAAGGGGTTCGTCGAAGACAGCAGCCTGACCGTTCACCTCAAGAACTACTATTTCAATCGGGATGGCAAAAACGGCGGCGGCGATCGTAAGGACTGGACGCAAGGCGTGCTGGGCAATTTCAGTTCGGGTTTCACTCAAGGCACGGTCGGCTTCGGCGTTGATGCCTACGGTTACTGGGGTATCAAGCTGGATGGCGGCGCAGGCACCGCTGGCACAGGTAACTTGCCGGTCGATCGTCACGGCGACCCTGAGGATGAATATGGCACCGCAGGCGGTGCGATCAAGATGCGCATTTCCAAGACAGAGCTGCGCTATGGTGATCTGATGCCGACGGCGCCGGTATTCGCCGCCGGTGGCTCGCGGCTGTTCCCGCAAACCGCAACCGGTTTCAACCTCTTGAGCAGCGACATTGCCGGGCTCGAGCTGGACGGCGGTCACTTCACCGGCGGCAACGGGCCGGTCACGACTAACCACGATCACGATATTTATGCGTCGTATGCGGGTGTCACGGCATCGAGCATTGATTATGCCGGCGGCAAGTACACGTTCAACGACAATCTGACGGCGAGTCTGTATGGCTCCAACCTGCAGGATGTGTGGGACCAGTACTACGGCAATATTAACTACACCCAAGCCATCACGGGCGATCAGTCGGTTAACTTCGACTTCAATATCTATCGCACCAATGATGCCGGCTCCGCAAAAGCAGGCGATATCAGTAACACCACTTGGTCGCTGGCAGCCGCTTATTCTTTCCTGACGGCCCATACCATCACCCTGGCTTATCAGAAAGTTCACGGCGATACGCCGTTTGACTATGTGGCATTCGGGATTAATGGCCCCGGCGATACCGCGGACTCGATCTTCCTGGCGAACTCGGTGCAATATTCCGACTTCAATGGACCGGGTGAGAAATCCTGGCAGGCGCGTTATGACCTGAACATGGCGACTTATGGCGTACCGGGTTTAAGCTTCATGGCGCGTTATATCACCGGTGATGACATCGACGGCTCGCACATGCCGTCCAATAGCACCTACGTCAACTACGGATATGGTGACGACGGCAAGCACCACGAAATTAACGTCGAGGCCAAGTATGTCGTCCAGTCGGGTCCTGCGAAGGACTTGTCGCTGCGTATGCGTCAGGCGTTCCACCGCGCGAACAGCGATCAGGCCGAGGGCGACGTGAACGAATTCCGTCTGATCGCCGACTACCCGATCAACGTGTTCTGATGCATTAAGCATTACCAACGAAAGCCAGGCACTCCGCGAAGGTGCCTGGCTTTTTTGTACCCGCCTGCACTCAATCCGGCGTGTGGTCACCACGAATCGAGAAATTCGACATGTGCTCCAGGCCCTTGATCAGGCCCGAGTGATCCCAACCGCTGCCACCCAGTGCCGCACAGGTGCTGAACACCTGTTGCGCATTGGCGGTGTTGGGCAGGTTCAGCCCCAATTCACGTGCGCCTTCCAGCGCCAGGTTCAGGTCCTTCTGATGCAGGGCAATACGGAAGCCCGGATTGAAGGTGCCCTTGATCATGCGCTCACCGTGTACTTCGAGAATCTTCGACGAAGCGAAGCCACCCATCAGCGCTTCACGCACCTTGGCCGGATCCGCGCCGTTCTTCGAGGCGAACAGCAGGGCTTCGGCGACCGCCTGAATGTTCAGTGCAACGATGATCTGGTTGGCGACCTTGGCGGTCTGGCCGTCGCCGTTGCCGCCCACCAGGGTGATGTTCTTGCCCATGGTCTGGAACAGCGGCAGCGCACGGTCGAAGGTGCCTTGGTTGCCTCCCACCATGATGCTCAGGGTCGCGGCCTTGGCGCCGACTTCGCCGCCGGACACCGGTGCGTCAAGGTATTGCGCGCCCGTGGCGTTGATCCGGGAGGCAAACGCTTTGGTCGCCGACGGCGAAATCGAGCTCATGTCGATCACGACCTTGCCGGCACCCGTGCCTTCACTCAGCCCGTTCTCGCCGAACAGCACGTCGTTGACCTGCGGGGTGTCCGGCAGCATGACGATGATGAATTCAGCTTCCTGCGCCACCTCTCGTGGGTTGTTCAATACCGTCGCGCCGCCTTCGACCAGCGAGGCGGGCGGAGCGATGAAGTGCCTGGACAGAAACAGTTGATGACCTGCTTTTTGCAGGTTTTCTGCCATGGGCAGGCCCATGATGCCGGTGCCGATGAATCCGATGTTAGCCATGAGATGTTCCTCTTATTTTAGGTCAGGTTTTAGGTCAGGTTTTATGTCTGGTGCGGTCTCCTGTAGGCGCGTGGCTTGTCCCGCGATCGACTGGGAACCGGTCGTAAATCAGGGTGCGATGTGCGTCTGGCACACCGCACGATGAGGTTTTACTGCCGCTTCGCAGCAGATCGCGGGACAAGCCACGCTCCTACAGGATGTGGTTTTCGGTTAGAGCGGCGAGTGTGTTCAGATCAAGTTGTGGGTTTTCAGCCACCCCAGGCCCGCTTCGGTGGTCGTCAGCGGCTTGTACTCGCAACCGACCCATCCGCGATAACCCAGCGTGTCCAGATGCCCGAGCAGGAAGCCGTAGTTGATCTCTCCAGTACCGGGTTCGTGGCGACCGGGGTTGTCCGCCAGTTGCACATGGCGAATCACCGGCAAGTGCTTTTCCATCGTCCGGGCCAGGTCACCCTCCATGATCTGCATGTGATAGATGTCGTATTGCAATGACAGATTGCGGCTGCCGACTTTCTCGCGAATGTCCAGCGCCTGCGCCGTGGTGTTGAGGTAGAAACCGGGAATGTCGAGGGTGTTGATCATTTCCATGACCAGATCGATGCCTTGGGCCTGCAGCTTGTCCGCCGCGTATTTAAGGTTGTCGATGAAGGTCTTTTCGATCAGCGCATCGTCGAAGCCTTGTGGCTTGATCCCCGCCAGGCAGTTGACCTGGGTGTTGCCCAGCACTTTGGCGTAGGCAATTGCCAGGTCGACGCCGGCGTAGAACTCTTCGACCCGGTCAGGATGGCAGGCGATGCCGCGCTCGCCTTTGGCCCAGTCTCCAGCGGGCAGGTTGAACAGCACTTGAGTCAGGCCGTTGGCCTCCAGTTCGGCCTTGATCTGCGCCGAGCTGAAGTCGTACGGAAACAGGTACTCGACACCGCTGAAGCCCGCGTTGGCGGCGGCTTCGAAGCGTTGCAGGAAGTCCAGCTCGGTGAAGAGCATCGACAGGTTGGCGCATAAACGGGGCATGGTGGGTTCCTTGTTCTCGCTCGTATTGAGGGGCGCCGATCAGTCCAGCAGGCTGATGGCGGTCGGTGCGTCGTCGCGGTGTCCGGCCAGCGATTCGAATTCGTTGATCGCGTTGATCTCGGTGCCCATGGCGATATTGGTCACACGCTCGAGAATGATTTCGACGACCACCGGGACGCTGTACTGCTGCATCAGGCTGGACGCTTCGGCGAGGGCGGCCTGGATGTGTGACGGATCGCTGACCCGGATCGCCTTGCACCCCAGGCCCTCGGCGACCGCAACATGGTCGACGCCATAACCTTCCAGTTCCGGTGCGTTGATGTTGTCGAACGCCAGTTGCACGCAGTAATCGATGTCGAAGTTGCGCTGTGCCTGACGGATCAGCCCCAGGTACGAGTTGTTCACCACAACGTGGATGTACGGCAGATTGAACTGCGCACCGACGGCCAGTTCTTCGATCATGAACTGGAAGTCATAGTCGCCGGACAGCGCAACGACCTTGCGACCCGGATCTGCTTTCGCCACACCCAGTGCAGCCGGAATGGTCCAGCCGAGCGGACCGGCCTGGCCGCAGTTGATCCAGTGACGCGGCTTGTAGACATGCAGGAACTGCGCGCCGGCGATCTGCGACAGGCCGATGGTGCTGACGTAGCAGGTGTCCTTGCCGAAGTACTGGTTCATCTCTTCGTAGACACGTTGGGGCTTGACCGGAATGTTGTCGTAGTGCGTCTTGCGCTGCATCGTGCGCTTGCGTTCCTGGCAACTGGCGAGCCACGTACTGCGGTCTTTGAGCTTGCCAGCGGTGTGCCATTCGCGGGCCACCTCAAGGAACATCGCCAGTGCCGCGCCCGCGTCTGACACGATGCCAAGGTCTGGCGTCAGCACGCGGCCGATCTGCGTCGGCTCAATGTCGACGTGGATAAACGTGCGGCCTTCGCTGTACACCGAAACGGTGCCGGTGTGCCGGTTCGCCCAGCGGTTACCGATGCCGAGCACCATGTCCGACGCCAACATCGTGGCGTTGCCATAGCGATGAGACGTCTGCAGCCCGACCATGCCTGCCATCTGCGGATGGTCGTCCGGAATCGCGCCCCAGCCCATCAAGGTCGGGATCACCGGGATGCCGGTCAGTTCGGCGAATTCCACCAGCGCATCCGAGGCATCGGCATTGATGATGCCGCCACCGGCGACGATCAACGGGCGCTCGGACGCGTTGAGCATGGCCAGCGCTTTTTCGATCTGGTTGCGACTGGCTTGTGGCTTGACGACCGGCAGCGGCTCATACGCGTCGATGTCGAATTCGATTTCAGCCATCTGCACGTCGAACGGCAGGTCGATCAATACCGGGCCGGGGCGACCGCTGCGCATAAGCTGAAAAGCTTTCTGAAACACGTAAGGCACCTGGCCCGGCTCCATGACGGTCGTCGCCCACTTGGCGACCGGCGACGCGATGCTGGCGATGTCGACCGCCTGGAAATCTTCTTTGTGCATACGGGCACGGGGCGCTTGCCCGGTGATGCAGAGAATCGGGATCGAGTCGGCGGAGGCGGAGTACAGGCCGGTGATCATGTCAGTGCCGGCAGGGCCGGACGTTCCGATGCAGACGCCGATGTTGCCCGCGATTGCGCGGGTGTAACCCTCGGCCATATGCGAGGCGCCTTCGACGTGGCGCGCCAGCACGTGATCGATGCCGCCGAGTTTCTTGAATGCGGCGTACAACGGATTGATGGCAGCGCCGGGGATACCGAACGCGGTATCGACCCCTTCGCGACGCATCACCAGAACGGCAGCTTCGATGGCTCTCATGAGGGGCATTTGTTAGTCTCCTGAACTCGATAGTTTTTGTATTTGGTTCTGTAGTTTTTGTACGCAGTCAGCGTGATTTGAATCGAAGTTTTTGTGAATGGCTGCTTTTGGCAGTTCTGTCGGTATCAGGAGTATCGAATGGATCGTTACACAGAGCTGCGCAGCTACGTGCTGGTGGCCACCCACGGCAGCTTCGCAGCGGCGGCGCTGGTTGAAGGCGTGACACCGGTCATCATGGGGAGGCGGCTCAGTGCACTTGAGGCGCGGCTGGGGGTGAAGCTGATTCACCGGTCAACGCGCGGCCTGACCCTGACCGACGCGGGTGATTCCTATCTGGAAAGCGCCAGACAGGTGCTGCAGTCGTTCGAAGAACTGGATGCGAGCATCAGCGAAAACGAAAGCAGTGTGCGTGGCCATCTGGTGGTGTCGGCCCCGGCAGGTTTCGGGCGTCAGCATGTGGCGCCCCATGCGCCGGAATTCCAGGCGCGCTTTCCGGACTTGCAACTGTCGTTCAACCTTACGGACAACGTGGTCGACCTGGTGCGTGAGGGGTATGACATGAGCATCCGCATCGGTGAGGTGCTCGACCCCAACTACGTGGCCATCAAGCTGTACGCCAACAAACGCGTGGTCTGCGGCTCGCCGCAGTATTTCGTCGAACACGGGTTTCCACGGGCGCTGGAGGACCTGGCCGAGCACAATTGCCTGTCATTCAACCTTCAGGGCGGACAGCATCGTGGCTGGACATTTCTGCGCGACGGCAAACAGGTGGCGATCAAGGTGGCCGGGAATCTGTACTGCAACGACGGGGAGTTGCTGTACGACTGGGCCAAGCGTGGCCTTGGCCTGTGTTGGCGTTCAACGTGGGAGATTCAGAACGAAATCGAGAGTGGCGCATTGGTGACGGTACTGGATGAGTTCGCATTGCCCAGCTATGACATCCAGGGTGTGTACCCGCAGCAACATTACCTGCCGGCAAAGGTGCGGTTTTTTATTGCGTTTCTCAAAGAGGTGTACAACCGGCCGGGGTATTGGAAGCAGGGTTAGATAGGCTTTTGGTTCCCGACATTGAGGAAAGACTTCCCTCTGTGGGAGCGAGCTTGCTCGCGAAGACTGACGGGCAGACGATAGACACCTGTATCGAATTGACCGACGCATTCGCGAGCAAGCTCACTCCAACAGGGGAGGTATACAGCCGACGGATCGCTGTTCAAGCGGCGCGCGGCCTGTCAAATCAGCTCCACCGACACCGGCGGCAAGCCGCGAATTTCACCCACCGCCAATCCCGGTCCTTTGGTCACATACATGCCGGTGTACGACCCCGTCGTGATCACCAGGTCCGGCGTTAGGCTCTGGCCGTTTTGCGTGTGGTGATTGACCAGCCATGGCAGCAACCGGCGCGGGTCGCCAGCAGGATTCGCACCGTCGCCCGGGACGATGTCTTCATCGGCGAAGGTAAAGGTCAGCGCGGGTTCGACGAAGGGAAAGCTGGCGTCGTACGGGATAAATTCGCCGACGATCAACGCGCCATGGTTGAGCAGATCGCCGAGTGCCAGCAACGGCTCGATCTTCGGCCACGCCGCAAAACGGCTGGAGACCACTTCAATGGTGGCGCCCATGGAACCGATGCTGCCCAGCACTTCTTCGTCAGAGTAAGGCTGCTCGCGAGGGGCAAATTCACGGTTCAGGCGAAAGGCGATTTCCAGTTCCAGAATCGGCGACGGGTAGTCGATGCATTCCACCTGACTGCCACTGGCGAACAGGCCGTCTTCAGGCAGCAGCGCGCCATTGATAGGGCCGCCGCGGGTGGATTTGGAGCCGACCTTCCAACCGCCGACGGTCGTCTCGCGCAGGCGCAGGATTTCCCGCTGCAGCGCGTAGGCGCTGGCGGCATCGGCGGGCACGTATTCCGGACGAATCTCGGTGAGTTTCTGACCGTCGCGCATGGCGTTGACGATCAGTTCGGCAATGTTCGCTGGGTGAGACGGTTGAGTCACGCGGGACTTCCTTCATGTAATTGAATGGAAAGTGCCCCACGACCAAAACGCTGTGAGCCGTGGGGCGGGCAGCTCTACTCTAACCTCATTTGCTGACAACCGCTGAAACGGTGCTCAGCCCGGAGGACGGCTCGGTGGACTGCAGCGGACTCAACACAGGTGCTTCAGGGAGCGTGAATTTATCTTCGGGCTTCATCCGCAGGGCAAGAATCACGCCGATCGCCATCAGCACCACACTGCCCACGAAGGGCAGTTCCCAGCTGCCAAAGCGGTCGATCACGTAGCCCGAAACCACGGGCGACAGAATCGCCGCTGCCGCTGAACCAGTGTTCATGATCCCGGAAGCGGTGCCGCTGTACTGGGGGGCGATATCCATGGGAATCGCCCACATCGGGCCAATGGTCATTTCTGCGAAGAAGAAACCACCTGCCAGGCACACCATCGACACATAGACGTTGTGGCTGAGCATGACCGGGATCACGCAGAGCAGCGTCAGGAACATGCAGATCGCGACCATCCAGCTGCGTGAGCGCTTCAGGCATTGGGTCTTGACCAGCACACGGTCGGTGACCAGGCCGCCGAGGGTGTCACCGACCACGCCGGCGAGGAATACCGCCGACGCAAAAATCGCCGATTTCTTCAGGTCCATGCTGTAGCTGTGCAGGAAGTACTGCGGAATCCATGACAGAAATAACCAAAGCGTCCAGCCGTAGCAGAAGTAAACGATCGTCACCGGAAACATGCGCTTGAAGAGCGGTGTCCATGGCACTTTCGGTGGCTTGGGTTTGGGGGGCGGCAGCAGCGCCAGTTCTGCCTGAGTGATACGCGGATGATCCTTCGGGTGCTCGGTAAAGACGAACGCCCAGAGCACGACCCAGAGCAGGCTGATCGCGCCGCAGACGAAGAACGCTGCGCGCCAACTGTACGCGGCCATGATTGCCACCACGGCCGCGGGGGCCACGGCATTGCCGATACGGGCTGCCGAGTGCGTAATGCCTTGGGCGAAGCCGCGTTTCTCCTGGGCGACCCAGCGTGACATGGCCGCTGTGGCCGCAGGGAAGGTGGCGCCTTCACCCAGACCGAGCAGCAAGCGCGCCGCGAGCAGCGAGAACAGGCCGCCAGCGAAACCGGTGAGCACGGTCGCGAGCCCCCAGAGTGCGCCGCAGAAAATCAGCGTCCGGCGCGCGCCATACTTATCGCTGATCCAGCCGCCGATGATCTGGAATACCAGGTACGGGTAAGCGAACGCAGAAAACACCAGGCCGATTTGTGTATTGGACAGGCCGAACTCCGTGCCGAATCCAGAGGCGGCCGTGCTCACATTGACGCGGTCCAGGTAGGTGACGAAATACATGACGCAGAGCATGAGCAGCACCATGCTCGTGGGGCGAAGGCGGAACAGTTTCATGACGCTATCTCCAGTTTCTTATTGTTCGCGCCAAGGGCGCGTGAGTCGGGATAGGGCAGAAGCAGTAACAGGTTGCAAGGCTCAAGCGACAAGTGAGTTGCCGCTTGAAAGGCTTTTATCGCTGGAAAGGCAAGTTCTGCGAGCCGATGAAATCCATGGCTGCGGCCACGCCGCTGCCGCTGAGTTTCACCCCTGCCATTTGCAGGCCCATCTCACAACCGGCCAGGGTCGCCATCAAGGTCAGGTCGTTGCAGTCACCCAGGTGACCGATGCGGAACATGCGGCCTTTCATTTTGCCGAGTCCGGTCCCCAGCGACATGTCGAAGCGTTCGTAGATGACCTTGCGCACCTGATCGGCGTCGATGCCGTCGGGCGTCATCACACCGGTCAGTACGGGGCTGTAAACCGACGGGTCCGCGCACTGGATCGGCAAACCCCAGGCGTTGACCGCCGTCCGGCAGGCTTGCGCCAGACGATTGTGGCGGGCAAACACATTGTCCAGACCTTCGCCCAGGATCATGTCCAGCGCTTCGGACAGCCCGTACAGCAGGTTAGTATTGGGGGTGTACGGCCAGTAACCGGTCTTGTTCATCTCGATAATCTCGTCCCATGCCCAAAAGCTGCGCGGCAAACGCGCAGTTTTACTGGCGGCGACGGCTTTGGCGGAGACAGCGTTGAAGCTAATGCCTGGCGGCAGCATCAGGCCCTTCTGCGAACCCGACACCGTCACGTCCACACCCCATTCGTCATGACGATAATCCGCCGAGGCCAGTCCGGAGATCGTGTCGACCAGCAGTAGAGCAGGGTGCCCGGCAGCGTCGATGGCCTTGCGCACGGAGGCGATGTCAGACGTCACGCCGGTACTGGTTTCATTGTGGACCACACACACGGCTTTGATGCTGTGGGCGGTGTCGGTGCGCAAGCGCGCCTCGATCCTATTCGCGTCGACCCCATGGCGCCAGCCTTCGATGCCTGGCAAGCCCAGGAACTCCGGCTCGATGCCCAGGCTTTCGGCCATTTTCTTCCATAGCGTGGCGAAGTGGCCCGTCTCGAACATCAGAACCTTGTCACCTGCACTCAGCGTGTTGCACAGAGCCGCTTCCCAAGCACCTGTGCCGGAGGCCGGATAGATGATCACGGGTTGAGTGGTCTTGAAAATCTGTTTGATCCCCGTTAGCACCTTGAGCCCCAACTCGCCGAACTCAGGGCCCCGGTGGTCGATGGTGGGGTAGCTCATGGCGCGCAGAATGCGGTCCGGGACCGGACTGGGCCCAGGAATTTGCAGAAAGTGACGACCGGCAGGGTGGAAATCGAGCTTCATAGGGGCATGCCTCTGTTTTTGTATTTTGAATGCAAAATACATTAGCAGTGGTTTGGCGCACGTCAAATGCATGGGCGGAAGACGGTAATACCGCTATTTTCCGCCGCAAAGGTCGACATTTTGTCTTAGTATCCGAGCATCACTGTGAGGACTTTGTATGCAAGATCCAGAAGTCGCGATGTCCATGGAAGGCGTAAAGCAACTGCCCAAGCTGGAGCGTCAACGTCTTCATGACACCGTGGTAGAGCACCTGCGCAGCTTCATCATTGAAGGTACTTTGAGCGCGGGTACCAAGCTGAACGAGCGCGAGCTTTGCGAAACCCTCGGTATTTCACGGACGCCCTTGCGAGAAGCGTTGAAGGTTCTGGAAGCTGAAGGCCTTATCGACATCTCGCCCAATCGTGGCGCCAGCGTCGCCCGTATGTCGGAATTGGAGATTCGTGAAGCGTTTGAGCTGATGAGCGGCCTGGAAGCCTTCGCTGGCGAACTGGCGTGCGAACGCATCACCGCTGATGAGCTGGACGAAATCAAAGCACTGCATTACGCGATGGTCGTGTGCAAAAACCAGAATGACCTGCCTGGCTATTACCAGCGTAACCGGGCCATTCACGATCTGATCAATCTTGCTGCACGCAATTCGGCATTGCGCCAGACGTACATGGCCTTGAACTGGCGGATACAGGCATTGCGGTTTCGCTCGAATCTGCAATTACCCAAGTGGGACCGCGCGCTGCATGATCATGAAGAGATGATTCAGGCGCTGGAAGCGCGGGACGGGAAACGCTTGAGTGCCATCCTGAGGCAGCATTTGTTGGCCAAACGAGACGCACTGATGCTGATGGTGGGGCAGGGAAGCGTATGACCGAAAAAGCGGTCATCGACACGTCGACCAGCCACTTTTAGCCGTTATCACATTCATCGCCCAGCCGGGTGTACTCAAGTTTATGAGAGATCCCCTTGCTGTCGACGTATTCCATTTGAGCCTTGACCGGGCCACAGGCGTTGTTCGCTGAGCTGGCGTTGCTGATTCTCACGACCTTGGCGATGTCCAGGTCCTGTGTGTAATCGTACTGGACGTCCTGGGCCGCTGTGGCGGCGGTCTGGCTGGCAATGTCTTCGGCCGATGCGAACAGACTGAACATTGATAACGCGGCAAACAGTGCGTATTTCATGACGGGCTCCAACGAGGCGACAACGCCAGCGGCAATGACGGAAGGGCTTGCTGATGGCGTTATTCTAAGTAGCGTCTCTATCTGTCCTGAAATATTGTCTGTCGATAGGCGTCATCATGTTCAATGATGCTCACAACGCGGCCTGCTGTTTCGGTAAAGGCATCAGGCCAGTGCCGGATAGTCGATGTAGCCGCGTGCGTCGCCGCCGAAAAAGCTGCTGCCATCGGCGGGGTTCAGCGGGTGGTCTCCCCGCAGGCGCGCTGGCAGGTCGGGGTTAGCAATGAACGGGCGACCAAAAGCGATCAGGTCCGCGCGGCCATCCTGCAAGGCACGTTCGGCGGTGTGTTGATCGTAACCGCCGGCCAACATCAGCACGCCTTTGAACTCGCTGCGCAGACGCTCAATGATGGCGTCCCAGCGTGGATCGAATTGCTCGTCGCGCACGGTGCCGACCATGGCCGGTTCCACCAGATGCAGGTAGGCAAGGTTCAAGGTGTCGAGCTGGCGCACGATGTAGCTGAAGGTTTCTTCCGGGGTCTCATCGCCCATGCCCATGAAGCGTCCCATCGGCGTGAGTCGCACGGCAACGCGATCCGCCCCGACTTCCTCAACGACTGCGCGAGTGACCTCCAGGACCAGTCGTGCGCGCTTCTCCAGGGAGCCGCCGTATTCATCGGTGCGGTGATTACTCGCCGAGTTAATGAACTGATCCAGCAGATAGCCATTGCCGGCGTGAATCTCGACGCCGTCCATGCCTGCCAGCAGCGCGTTACGCGCCGCGACGCGGTAGTCCTCGATAATCGCTTGAATGCCGTCGACGGTCAGGGCTTGCGGGACCGGGACATCGCCCCAGACGCCGTTGCCGTGCTCATCGATGATAAACGTCTTGCCCGGAACCGGCAGGGCGCTTGGCGCTACGGGCAACCCGCCCGCAGGCTGAAACACGGGGTGCGAGACGCGGCCGACATGCCACAACTGCAGAAAGATCCGCCCGCCCTCGGCATGCACCGCATCACTGACCTGTTTCCAGCCAGCCACCTGTTCAGCGCTGTGGATGCCGGGTGTCCAGGCATACCCCTGGCCCTGCTGCGAAATCTGCGTGGCTTCGGTGACGATCAACGCTGCGGAGGCGCGCTGGCGGTAATACTCGACGTTCATCGGGGTCGGCACGTTGCCGGGTTGACCGGCACGGGAGCGGGTGAGCGGCGCCATGGCCACGCGATGGTTGAGCGTCAGGTTGCCAAGTTTGATGGGGGTAAACAGTTTCATGATGGTTGCCTCGCAGTCTCGAAGGGGGTAGTCGATGGGTCTACGGTAGGCGTTAGGGCGCGGCGGGAGAATCGGTCGTCGGCGCAACGGTGCATCGCATTTTGCGCAACGTTGAAGGCTCAGACGCTATTTAAGACAGTCAAAAAAAAGCCCCGCGGGGGCGGGGCGCTGACGAGTGTTCGCCGCACGCGTCACCGTGTGGAAAGCGGGTCGATCCCCATGATCCGGTTGCCCATCGAGATGCCCCAGTCGACCATCTGCGCGCCTTCGCGTAATTGATCGCGCTGCCACGTATCAAGCGCCTTGCGCACGTCAGGTTGATGGTTGAGTGCCTGGGCCAGGGCCACCGCATTGGCCGCCGCTTTGGCCGTACTTCCTGCAGTGTGTGGCCTTGGAATGAACGCGGCATCGCCGGTCAGTAACACCCGGTCAAACACCATGCGAGGGACTTTCAGGTCCAGGATCGATTGCACGAAAATGGCGTGGGTGAGACAAATCAGTTCAAGAAACGCGGGATTGATGCGTCCCTTGGCCAACGCCCGAAAGGCGGCTTCCTGTGCGGGCGCCATGGCACCCGGCGGCACCGAATACGGACGTCGCAGGCCCGCATGGTCAGTCAACGCGGCGTCCAGCTCGGCGCCGGGCGCGGCTTTCAGGTACCAGAGCCAGTTGAACCGGCGTTCGCCAACCCGGGTTGAACCGTCCGCGCCGGGCACCATGTACGTCAACATCAGCGACTCGGGACTTTGCTGAAACACGAAATTTTCGTAGAGCAGGTCTCTGGTGTGGTCCGGTAAATCACGTTCGTCCACCAGTCCGCGCCACACCAGATACCCTGAATAGTCGGGTTGCATATCCGGCAGCACGAGGCTGCGGACCGTGGAGTGGCCGCCATCTGCGCCAATCAGTAAATCGCCTCGTACCTGCTTGCCGCCTTCGAAGGTGGCGGTGACACCTTGGTCGTCCTGCTGAACGTCGATCAGGGTCGCCCCACGGTGGTAATGCCCGCTCGGCAGACCTGACATCAGTGCCGCGTAAAGGGTGTTCCAGGACGTTTGGGTCTGAGGCATCAGCTGGTTGTGACGGATCTTGCCAGCAGCATCCAGAAAGACCCGGTGGCGGGAGCGCACACCCAGCGCATGGGTGTACTGGATACCGGCGAAATCGAAGGCCCTCAACACGTCAGGTTGCAGCACGATGCCGCCGCCCCGACTGTCCAGGGCTGCGGGCGAGCGTTCGAACACCTCGACCTGCCAGCCGATCGCGCGCAACGCCGTCGCCGCGAACAACCCGCCCAGCGATCCGCCGATGACCAACGCTTTGCCTACCTGCGCGGGTGATGGATGGGGAGATGAGTCGTTCATGGGGCTGCGCTCCTGGCGTGATCGGTGCCACCACACTAGGGCCGCTGCCGTGCTCGGAGAATCCGCCGCGTACGCAAAAGGGTGTTGCACTGAATGCAAGAGGGTCAGTTCGACACGATCTCCTGCATAAACGCAATAAACGCCTTCACCCGCGTCGAGCCGCGATGGTTAGGCAGGTACAACGCCGAGATTTCGCCTTTGGCGTTGTCCGGGTAGGCCGGGCTGTTTTCGAACAGTTCGACCAGCCGCCCGGCTTCGATGTCCTGATCGATCAGCCAGTCGGGCAGCAGCGCGATGCCGGCGCCCGCCAGCGCCAGTTCGCGCAGCACTTCGGCGTTGTTGCTTTTGAAGCGGCCCGTGACGGAGACGCGGGTCTCTCCGTCGATCGAGAGAAAAGTCCAGGCCTGCTGGGGATTGCCGAAATTGAAGCGCAGGCAGTCGTAGCGGGAGAGGTCTGCCGGGGTCTGCGGTTCGCCGTGCAGTTCAAGGTACCCCGCGCTGGCGATGACTCGGCGTCGAAACACGCCGACCGGGCGGCTGACCACGCCGTCCATGGGCGCAGCGTTGCCCAGCCGGATCGACAGGTCGACACGTTCGCTGAACAGGTCAACGATGCTGTCGGTGAGGGTGATGTCCAGTTCCAGCCGCGGGTAGCGGCTCATCAGTGCACCCAGCTTCGGCGCGATGATGGTTCGTCCGAAAGCCGTGGGGACGGAGATGCGCAGCGGACCCGAGGGCTCGTCGTCGCTGTCCATCACGGTCGCGTCGGCGTCTGCCACGTCTTCGAGAATCTTGCGCGCGCGCGCGTAGTAGGCAGCGCCTGCGTCGGACACCGTCACCTGGCGGGTGGAGCGGTTGAACAGCACCGTTCCCAGCTCGGCTTCAAGGGAATCGATCATGCGCGTGACGCTGGACGTCGCTACGCCCAATTGCCGGGCAGCGGCTGAAAAGCCTTTGGCATCGACGGTTTCTACGAACATTTTCAAGGCGAGCAGCTTGTCCATCGACCTTCCGTCATACCTGCACTGTGTGCGCGCAGTGTAGGCGGTCGGTGCGGCCTCGCCAACGGCCTTGTTCAGGGGTTGAGGCCCACAGACGGTATCGCTGGCCAGTCGGGTAGGTTGGCGGTCCCGAGCACGTTCAGCTTGCCGTCGGGCATGACCTGTACGAACAGCGAGCTGTCGTATTCGCTCATCGCGGCATGTTTGAAACCGATCTGTTTTTCAAAATCACTGATGCAGCCGCTGTGGGTGACCAGGATCAGATTGTGTCGGGCCTGTTTGTGGGACAGCACATCGTCACGCATCGTCTTCCCGCAATCGGCCAACCATTGCTGGCTGACGGATCGGGTGTCAAACATGAACCGGGCGGTCTGTACTGTCCGGGTAATCGGGCTGTGCATGATGTCAGTGCTTTCCAGCCCCCACTGTGCGAAGGATCGACCTAACTGCTGTGATTCCTCGCTGCCAAGCCGGGTGATTCCGTCGGCCAGTCCCAGGCATTCATGGCTGGAGCGGTCGCACCGCTCACCATGCCGGATTAGCACGACCAGATCGCCCTGGCGCCAGTGGTTCATCAGGCTGACGATGTCCGCTGAACGTGGATGCCTCAGATCCAGAATGGGCGGCGACATCGGCCAGACAATAAACCCCGTGGTCATGGTGACCATCAGCACGATGGCCAGGATGAGCCACCGACGCGAACGATGGCGGTCTCGTTTGAGCGCCACAGGCCACCGGATTGAGAACTTGGACATTGGTGTCACCTGATACCCGTTCTACGCATGAAGACGCAGGGGCACGAGGGCGCCCATGCGTGAGGATTCGATGAGCGCTACGTTACGGATCGGGAGGTAGAGCGGGAGTGAAGGCGCTGTGAAAAATTTGCGTGTAACACGGGTGTAATAAACAGAAAGCGCCTCGTAGCCGTATTCCTTTACGGAATCCACATTATAAAAAACATGAATTTTATTTATGTAGAGTTCACCTCTACTGTAGGCGGATAACACACCAAAGGATCTGACATGAGCGTTCAGCCTCCACCCGCCACTTCACAAGCGTCTGCTGTCGCCCCGTCCGTTGCCGAGCACTACTGGAAACGCAACCTTGCGGTCTGCGTGCTCGGCGCGTTCACCACGATCATTGCCATGACGCTCTTGCTGCCGTTCCTGCCCCTGTACGTCGAGCACCTTGGTGTCAGCGATCCTGCGGCCATTGTGCAATGGTCGGGCGTGGCGTTCGGTGCGACGTTTCTGTCGGCAGCGCTCACGGCACCGCTCTGGGGACGGTTGGGCGATCGCTATGGGCGCAAACTGATGTTGATCCGCGCCAGCCTCGGGATGGCCATCGCGATGTCGCTGATTGGTCTGGCAGAAAACATCTACCAATTGGTGGGCTTGCGCCTGTTGGCCGGCCTGTTGGGCGGCTACGCCTCAGGGGCAACGATCCTGGTGGCGACCCAGACGCCCAAAGAGCGCTCCGGCTGGGCGCTCGGTATGCTCTCGTCGGGAATCATGGCGGGTAACCTCACCGGCCCGATGATTGGCGGGCTTCTGCCGCCTCTGATCGGCATACGCAACACGTTCTTTCTGGCCGGCGGGGTGATCTTCCTGACCTTTCTGGCCACCTTGTTTCTGATGAAAGAAACGCCGCGTCCCAAGCGTGTTGCTGGAGCACCGAAGCCGGTAACCGTACGTGCGTGGGATGTGATTCCGGACAGAAAGCCGGTTATCACGATGTTCGTGGTCGCGTGCCTGGTGATGTTCTCGATCATGTCCATCGAGCCCATCATTACCGTTTACCTGATCCAGTTGCACACAAAGAACGTGACGTTGATGGCAGGTATGGTGATGTCGGCAACCGCCTTGGCCAGCGTGTTGTCGGCGTCGCGCATTGGCAAACTGGCGGACCGTATTGGCCACTGGAAGGTGGTGATCGGGTGCCTGAGCGCGGCGGCCGTACTGCTGATCCCGCAAGCATTCGTCAGTAATGAATGGCAGTTGGTGGTGCTGCGCTTTCTCATGGGGATCGCATTGGGCGGTCTGCTGCCGTGTATCGCCGCCATCATTCGTCATTCGGTCCCGGACATCGTGGCCGGCCGCATGTTGGGTTATTCGACCTCGAGCCAATACGTCGGTCAGGTGCTCGGTCCGCTGACCGGTGGTTACCTGGGTGGCCATTTCGGCATGCCGGTCGTGTTCATTGCCACCTGTGTGCTGATGGCGGCGTGTGCGGTGGTGATGCTGGTGTTGCGTCCGATCAGGGTTTGATCACCACCGTCACAGCACATGGGCCTCGCCTGCCGTCGACAGCCTTACGGTACTGCCGAGGGGTGGGATGTTGATGCCGGGGTTGCGCACATTGAGCGTGCGATGGGGGATCTGTTCGCCGCCAGCGGTCGTTCTGGCGGCGAGCTCCAGCGTCAGGATGCAAGAGCTGCCGGTGAAATCGATGTCCGTCACGCGCCCGACGCTGTAGGGGCCCGTCTCGGTGGCGTCGTGGGTGACGACGGTCAGTTGTTCAGGACGCAGGAGGATTTGTACGGCACCTTGCCGTCGCGGTTTGAGCACCGGTACCGAGCCCAGTTCGCAGGTGGCGATGTCGCCCTCGACCCACGCAGGCAAGATGATCGCTTCGCCCAGAAAAACAGCCGTCTCCTCGTCGATGGGGTGGCGGTACAGAGCCATCGGGGACCCTGCCTGCACCAGTCTGCCTTGACGCATGACCGCCAGTTGATCGGCAAATGACAGCGCCTCCGCTTGATCGTGAGTCACCAGGATCGTGGTGATGCCCGCGTCCGACAACAGTTTGCTGACCGCCTTGCGCATGCTGCTGCGCAGGCCGGTGTCGAGCGCCGAAAAAGGCTCATCGAGGAGCATGATGCCGGGATTTTGCGCCAATGCCCGGGCCAGCGCGACACGCTGCTGCTGACCGCCCGAGAGTTCATGTGGCCAACGTTCGCCCATTGACTCATCGAGCGAAACCATCTCCAGCAATTCGGTAATGCGCCGGCGTCTGAGCGTGCGATCACCCGACAGGCCGAAACCGATGTTGGCAGCCACCGACAGGTGAGGGAACAACGCACCATCCTGCGGTACATAGCCGATGTTGCGCAGGTGCGCCGGAACCGCGCGGGTTTCATCGACCATCCAGTCGCCCTGCAGGGCAATGCGTCCGCGGTCCGGGAATTCAAAGCCTGCGATCATCCTCAATAACGTGGTCTTGCCCGATCCTGACGGGCCGACAATGGCGGTGCGACTGCCTGCAGGAATTGACAGGCTGACGTTGTTCAGTGCCGGCACATGACCGAAGGATTTATAAAGCGCGTGCAGCTCAAGAGCGTTCATCGGCCTGCCGTACGTTTGGATTGGTGATAGAGAAGGGCGGTCAGCGGTAACGACAGCAGAACCATAATCAGCGCATACGGCGCGGCGGCGGCATAGTCGATCTCACTGGTCATGGCCCAGAATCCGGTCGCCAGGGTGCGTGTGCCGCTGGGCGACAGAAGCAGGGTGGCGGTCAGCTCATTGGTGATGGCCAGAAACACCAGCGCGGCGCCGGCTGCTGCGCCGGGCGCGGCCAGACGCAAGGTGATCAGCCAGAGGGTTTGAGTCGGCGTGCGGCCGAGGCTGCGTGCGATGTTCTCCAGCTCGACCGGTGCCTGGGCAATGCCCGCGCGCAGACTGACCAAGGCGCGGGGCAGGAACATCAGCAGGTACGCCAGCAGTACGGTGATCACGGTCTGATAGATCGGTCGTGCCACCTTGATGGTGATGGTCACCAGCGCCAGCGCGACCACGATGCCCGGCAACGAACTGGTGATGTAGTTGCAGCTTTCCATCAGGCGGTTGAAACGACTGGGTGCGCGAATCGACAGCCAGGCGATGGGGAACGCAGCGGCTGTGATCAAGACCGCGCCGACGGACGCCAGCATCAGGGTTTGCTGCACAGCGTCCAGCAACCCGTCTTGCTGCCAGGCTTCGCTGCCACCGGCGATCAGCCATTTCGCCAAGGTCATAAGCGGCACCCCCAGCGCCAGCGCAGACAGGCTAAACGGCAATGACAGGCACAATACGGTGGCCGTTTTCGACAATCTCCAGAGCTGCGGTTGGCGTGCGCTGCCTGATCCCACACGGGCGTAACGCGCATGGCCTCGGGCGGCCGACTCCAGTGTCAGCAACAACAGACACAGCAGTGCCAATA
The DNA here is from genome assembly GCF_900110765.1 of Pseudomonas sp. NFACC02. GTDB lineage: Bacteria > Pseudomonadota > Gammaproteobacteria > Pseudomonadales > Pseudomonadaceae > Aquipseudomonas. Next base: position 33,827 of record NZ_FOEO01000001.1, on the reverse strand, counting down.
CCCCTGCAAGCATGTTCGCAGCAGGGCCGTTAAAGGATGACTGGAACTGGTCGAAAATCGCCGTGGTGAAGGTGTCAAACCGAATCATCGCGAACAGGCCGTACTCTGCGAGCAGGTGCAGTCCGATCAGCAACGAACCCCCGCAGATCGCCAGCCGCAGCTGCGGTAACACGATGCGCACAAACACCGACAGCGGTTTGAGTCCAAGGGATTGACCCACGTCCTCGATGGCCGGATCCAGTCGCCGCAAGGTGGCGGCGATGGGCAGGTAAAGAAAGGGGAAGTACGCCAGCACGGACACCAGCACGGCACCCGTTAACCCGTGCATCGAGGGCACCAGACTGACCCATGCGTAGCTGTGGACGAAGGCCGGAACAGCGATGGGCGCGGTGGCGAGCAGAGACCATAGCCGACGTCCCGGCAAATCGCTGCGCTCCGTCAGCCAGGCCACAGCCACCGACAGTACGATGCACAGCGGCAGCGTGATCAGCACCAGCATCAAGGTGTTGAGCAAGAGCTCCGCGACCCGGGGGCGAAACACCAGCTGGACGATGCTGTCCCAGCCGCTCTGAATCGCGATGAAAATCACGAAACCCAAGGGCAGCAGCGCCAGCAGCGAGATCAGCCATGAGCTGCCGGTGATCCAGGCCGCAAAATGCCGACCCTGCTGACGCCCGCGCGGAACCCCCGTGAGCGCAGAGCCGGTCACGGGGGCGTTAACCGTCGGGGAAAGACGTTCCAGTTGCACCGTCAGAGCAGCCCCGCCTGGGTCATCAGGTCTACGACCTTTTTACTGTCCAGCTTCGACGCATCGACGACCGGCGCATCGAGTTCGGCCAGCGGCGTCAACTGTGGATTGGAGGCCGCACCCTGGCCGACGGCGTATTCAAAGGACTTGCCGTCCTTGAGTACCGCCTGACCGTCTTTGCCGGTGATCCATTTGATGAACGCCTGCGCCTGCTCCTGATGCTTGCTGGAGGCCAGCACACCACCACCGGAAATGCTCACGAACGCGCCCGGGTCCTGGTGCTTGAAGTAGTGAAGGGCGGTGTTCTTGCTGTTTTCGCCGGTCTTGGATTGATCGACGAAGCTGTAATAGTGAAAAATCACGCCGCTGTCGACCTGACCGGCATTCACTGCCTTGAGCACGGCGCTGTTACCACGATACGCCGTGAAGTTGGCTTTCATGCCTTTGAGCCATTGCAGGGTTGTCGCTTCGCCTTTGAGCGCCAGCATGCCGCCGACGATGGCCTGGAAGTCAGCACCAGCGGGCGATGCAGCCCAGCGTCCTTTCCAGCTCGGGTCAGCCAGATCGAGGATCGACCTGGGCAGTTGAGCCTGAGTCAGTTTGTCCTTGTTGTAGACGAACACCGTCGAGCGCGCCGCGATGCCGACCCAGTTGCCATGGGCCGGGCGGTACGCCGAGGCAACCTGCGACAGTGTCGACGGCGCGATCGGGGCGAACAGACCGGCACCGTCGACAAGCACCATGGACGGGGAGTTCTCAGTGAGGAAGACATCGGCCGGGGACGCCTTACCTTCCTGAACGATCTGGTTCGCCATCTCGGTGTCATCGCCATTGCGCAATGTCACCTTGATGCCGGTCTGTTTGGTAAAGCCCTCGACCCAGGCTTTGGTCAATCCTTCATGCTGGGCGTTGTACACGACGAGGCCGTCGTCGGCCCATGCACTGATGCTGGAGCAAGTCATGGCAGCGAGCAGAAGCGCTTTGAAGAAGGTGGGTCTGTGAAGCGTCATGGTCAGGATTCCCGAGCAGGGGGTAGAGGGATCAATCCGTTTAAACGTCCAGAAAGGCGTGTTGCGCCCGTCCGCTCAATGCGAATCATTAGCGCATGCGAGGGAATGGCAAATTAATGTCGGGAATGAGAAAAAATCGTGAAAACCGTGTGGCCTTCTCGTCATTAGAAACCTTTGTACGGCCGTGTCCGTGTCGCTGACCGTTTTCGGGACGTTTGAATATGCGGACGCAGCGCGGGCGTCAGTTGCGCTGTTGAGCAGAACATCGGCCAATTAACGAAACCATGACATCGCGCCCCCAATAATGAGCGGCAATAGAAGCAGTGCGGACACCGGCACGGATATGTACGAAAACTGATGGATATCAAACCCAGCCTTAAACAACGGATCGTGATTGTCTTTGCCCTGATGAGCGCGTTAGTGGCGGGTGTGTTCGCGGTGGGCATTATCGCCACCGTCCACATTGTCGAGACCCGACTCACCACCATCAGCCTGGGCGGCAATCTGCATCGTTTGCTCAAGCAAGATCGCATCGAAGACTGGCACCATCGTCCGGATAAAGACGAATTGTTCTACGCCGAAGACGGGATTGGCGATGTGGCGATGAGCGATGACCTGAAAGAGTTGAAACCCGGCTTTCAGGAATTTTTCCGGGGCAAGAAAGCCTACTACGCCATGGTCGAGTCTGTCGGCGGACGACGCTACGTTTTGCTACGCGACCAGCGCAAATTCGAAAAGCGCGAACGCATTCTGTTCGCGGTGGTGCTGGTGGGGTTCATGCTCAGTGTGTTACTCGCGGTACTCCTCGGGCGCTTGCTCGCTTCGCGGGTCATGGCGCCGGTTTCGCGTCTGGCCGGGCAGGTTCGGCACAGGGACCAATTGCTCGAACTGGCGCCGACGCTGGCGGACGATTACGCACGGGACGAAGTCGGTGCGCTGGCGAAATCGTTTGACGAGACACTTGGCCGACTGCGAGCTGCGCTAGGGCGGGAAAAACTGTTCACCAGTGACGTCAGTCATGAATTGCGCACACCGCTGATGGTGCTCGCGACCTCCTGCGAGCTGTTGCTGGAATACCCAGCTCTTGACGAGCGTTCGCGCACTCAGGTGCAGCGCATCAGCAAGGCGACCGCAGGCATGAACCAACTGGTCGAGACATTCCTGCTGCTGGCGCGCACGGAAGGCAAACGTACCTCCGAGGGGCAGGGTTCGACCATTGCGCGGATGGCCGATGAGCTGGTCGAGGTATGGCGCCAGCCGATCGAGGAAAAAGGGCTGGCGTTTATCTATGTGTCGTCCATCGACTCGCCGGGGAATGCTGGGAGCAGGCTGTACAACGCGGCGTTGCTGCGCTCGGTCATGGGTAATCTGCTGCGCAACGCCTGGCATTACACCGATCACGGCTTCATCCGCCTGACCCTGACCGATCAGGGGTTCAGCGTCGAGGACAGCGGTATCGGGATTCCGGAAGAGAAGCGGCAGGCGATGTTTCAACCTTTCGTGCGCGGTGACGAGCAGCGCGGGGAAGGGCTGGGACTGGGGCTGTCACTGGTCCAGCGCATCTGCGCCAATCAGCGCTGGACAGTGACATTGACCAGCCGGGAGCCCGCCGGGTGTTGTTTTACAGTTTTGCTGGAGCTCCCAGGGGCGTTGCCGGTGTAACGTTCAGCGTTCGCTCTGGATGTAGCTCAATCGTCGGATCCAGTCGGGCCCGGCCATAGAACACCATCGCGGTGAGGAACATCGAGAACCACACGATGATGCCCGCCCATGGCGTGTGCGACATGAAGTGCCAGCCCTGAAACACTCGCGTCGTGCCGTACACGGTGCCCAGGATCAGCGAGAACGCCAGCACCTTGCGGGCATGGCGCCAACGGTAACGACGCGCAACGAAGAACAACGCCATCATCGTGAAGCCGCCAGAGGCGTGGCCGCCCGGCCAGCAGCGCCCTTTACCGGCGTCGTGCAGCAGGTTGAAGTTCTCGTACCACTCTTTCTGCTGTTCGGTCCCGCCATACAACGTGGTTTCCACGGGGCAGTAGATGCTGGTGTGGCTTTTGAAGTAGTGAATCGCCCCCGTGGTGATGGAGAACGACAACACCACGAATAGCAGGTCGCGACGATGGCGGGTGAGAAAACGCAAGGCCGGGGCGATGCGCACCGTCTCCAGCCAGGCCATCATCCGGGCGTGCTTCTCTGCCCTGAAACGCGGCCACAAAAATGAAAGAAGCGCCCCGATGATTGCCGCTTCACCTGTCCAGTTGGGGATGATCCTGGCCCATTTGTGCGTAATGGTCTCGAACAGTTTGCTGTGCTGCAGCGGGAAAGCCTGTGTGCTGGCGTTGTATATCCAGTTGCTGAACCTGACGTCTAGCCCCGTCAGGTCGAAGCTGACGAACACCACGAGCGCCAGAAGCAAGGGAATACCGACGTAATTGAAGTAAAAGCGGTTTCTGCTGTTTTGCACGATCACAGGTTCCGATGGGGTTTTTGGATGACAGGGTCGAGGCCCGGCGGGGCAATTGCGCCTTGCAACGCGCTATGCCCAATCTTGCACGTCGGCAAACACCCCGGCAGATGAGCTCGGTGAATGTTCGGCGGCTGGCGGGCGCGTCACGAACACCCTCCCGGCGAGCACGGCGAGATGTCGATGTCTCTGGGCCGCGAGGGTAAGGGGAGAGGAGTCAACAGCAGGTGAAGTCCTTGTGAAAACGGCTTTCACATATATCCGGGCGGTTCATGTCAATGTGGGCAAATACAGCCGCCGTTCAACACGGTTCATCAATAATGGCAGGCACGTCGTGTTCAGTTTCAGCAACGCGGACGATGCAGCGAAGATGCGCTCGCGCGGCATGAACAATCGCGGTCCATACCTTTTGATCGGGAATAAGACTGTCATTGTTCAACGCTATATCGGGGCGGGCCAGTACGTTGAAAGACCGCAGTGTCTATGCCGTATTTCCTTGTGCGGCTTACTGTTGTTTTCTGCATTGGGCAATGGGCAGTGACAGGACTTCGGCGGCAAGGCGAGGCAAGTTGATCTTCGCGTAGATAAGCATTGAAAGTGGGCAGGTAGTCGGTGACCGTGTCTATTATTTCGTCAGCCGTTGAACGTTCAGTGGCAGGACATCAGGAGTTTGTGTTGACATCGATCGCTTCGGAATTTTTGTCGGGTGTTACGCCGGCGCGTGCCAGGCGTCAGGCCTGGACCGCCGGTGGGCTGGCGTTTCTTCTGTTCATTGCCGCCAGTTGGCACCTGAGTATCGTTGGCTTCGACTCACGTTTCGTGTTGTTCGCTCAGGAAATGTTGCGCCACGGACCGGGCTTTTTTCCCACCACCTACGGCGAGCCTTACCCGGATTATTCGGCGTTTTCGACCTGGCTGATTTATCTGTTTTCCTTACCGTTTGGGGAAGTGACCAGTCTGACGGCGTGGCTGCCCACCTGCGTGGCATCGGCGGTCACGGTGGGGTTGATGTACCGCCTGTTGGCACCGTATTCGCGACGCTGGGCGTGGTTGAGCATTGCGTTTTTATTGCTGACCAACACGTTTATCACCGAAACCCGGGCGGTCTCCCTGGACCAGATGCTCGCGACGGTGTCTTTCTGTGTGTTCTATCTGGCGTATGCGGCGGATCATTTCGGCTCAGCACGGAGGCTGTGGGCGGTGTTCGCGCTGCTCGTGCTGGGGTTTGCGATTCGGGGGCCCATCGGCGTCGTCGTGCCGGCCGGCGTGATGTGCAGTTACTACGCCTTGAACCTGCAATGGCGGCGGTTGTGGTGGTTCGGGCTGGCTGCACTGGCGCTGTTGGTGGCGTGTACGCTGGTTCTGTTGCTGTTGGCGCGGCTCAGTGGCGGTGAGGCATTGCTGGCCGAGGTGCTGCGCATGCAGATCACTTCGCGTATGGACGGCACTGAGGGCAGCAGTCCGCTGCTTTGGTATTTCGGCAGTTCGCTGGGCAACTATGCCTTGGCGTACCCGATGGCGCTCGTGGTGCTGGCGGCGGTGGGCGTCACCGGCCAGCGGTCGACCAGTGCCGCCTTGCACCTGCTGTATCTGGCGGCATTCGCCGGTCTGGTGGTGATGGTCGGACTGTCCGTGCCGCAAGCGAAAAAGGCCCGCTACATCCTGCCGATGCTGCCGATGGCAGCGATCATTGCGGCGTATCCGTTTCAGGTTCGCACCGGGCGCGTCTTCGGGTGGCTACGAGCGTTGACGCTGACGCTGTGCTGCTTCATTCCCGGGGTATTGTTCGCCGCGTTGCTGGCGGTGCGTCCGCGTTTTCCGGAAGCGCTGAGCGATATCGGTTCTGTGCTGGTTGCCCTCGGCCTGTTGCAACTGATCGCCTTGCCCCTGTTGATGCGCCCACGCTTGTGGTTGTACGGGCTTCCGGCGTGTGCGGTGCTGGCGGTCTGGATCAGCTACATCGGCGTTTTCGAGAAAGCGGAGCGCACACTCTACGACACGCGTCACTTCACCCAGGCGGTGCGTCAGGTGACACAAGCCGACAACGCGTTACTGGTGTTGCATTCGATGGGCAAAGACGCCAAGGCCATCAAGTTCATGGTCAACGTCGATCAGGACCTGCTGCCGCAGTTCACCGAAACACCGGAACAACTGAGCGCGGTGCAGGGACCGGCGGATGTGGTGATGAGCAACAACGATTTTCAGCGATTGCAGGGCACGCCGTTAGGCGCCTTGCCGGTGTTGCTCAGCGGTCGGTTCGACAAGGAAGAGTACGTACTGCTGCGGTTACCGGCGCCATGACCGCACGGTAGCGCAAAAGCGCGGCCTGACTGACCAGGCCGCGCGGTATGGGGCTTACACCGCGTGGTGGTTGGCCAGCAGTTCGTAAGGCACCCACAGTTGTTGCGGAATGGGCAAGCTGCAGGAGTCACCCCGGCCAATCGGGAAGTACTGGAAGCCGCGCTTGGCCAGACGCTCGGTGTCATACAGGTTGCGGCCGTCGAAGATGACCGGTGACTTGAGCCGCTGTTGAATCAGGTCGAAGTCCGGTGCCTTGAACTGCTGCCATTCGGTACAGACGATCAGGGCGTCGGCCCCCAACAACACCGATTCCGGCGTGCCCATCAGGATCAGGTTGGGTTGCTCGCCGTACAAGCGCTGGGTTTCCTGCATGGCTTCGGGGTCAAACGCGCGAACGGTGGCGCCTGCGGCCCACAGCGATTCCATCAGCACACGACTCGGTGCATCGCGCATATCGTCGGTGTTCGGTTTGAATGCCAGCCCCCACAGCGCGAAGGTCTTGCCCTTGAGTTCGCCCTTGTAGAACGCGTTAATGCGGTCGAACAGCTTGTTCTTCTGCCGCTCGTTGATGTCCTCGACCACATTGAGCAGATCGTTCGAGCAGCCGGCTTCCCGCGCACTGTGAATCAACGCGCGAATGTCCTTGCCGAAGCACGAGCCGCCATAGCCACAGCCTGGGTAGATGAAGTCATAACCGATCCGTGAGTCGGCACCGATGCCCAGGCGCACGGATTCGACATCGGCACCCAGGTGCTCGGCCAGCTCGGCAATCTGGTTGATGAAGCTGATCTTGGTCGCCAGCATGCAGTTGGCCGCATACTTCGTCAGTTCCGCGCTGCGCAGGTCCATGAACATGATGCGTTCATGGTTGCGGTTGAACGGGGCGTAGAGTTCGCGCATGACAGGGAACACGTCCGGGTTGCCACAGCCGATGACGATGCGATCGGGGCGGCGGCAGTCCTTGACTGCCGAGCCTTCCTTGAGGAATTCGGGGTTGGACACGATATCGAATTTCAGCAGCGGGGCCGACTGGCGCAGGCTCTGCTCGATGTGGCCGCGCAACGCGTCGCCGCTGCCCACCGGCACTGTCGACTTTTCAACAATGATCACCGGGGTCTCGCGGTGGCGAGCGATGGCGTCGCCGACCGCAAAGAACCCGCTCAGGTCAGCGGAGCCATCGGGTCGGGAAGGTGTACCCACCGCGATGAACAACACTTCGCCATGCTCCACCGCGCGTTTCTCGTCGGTGGTGAAGTGCAAGCGTCCGGCTTCCAGGTTCTCGCGAACCAGATTTTCCAGACCGGGTTCGTAAATGGTCACATGGCCTTTGCTCAGTTGCTCGACCTTGGCCGGGTCAATGTCCATGCACACCACGTCGTGGCCAACCTCAGCCAACACGGTCGCCTGCACCAGACCCACATAACCGCTACCGAAGACGCTTATTTTCATCGGGAAAGCTCCTTGTCACTGTTACTGCCGTTGTCGCAGCTACGCCGGAAATTGATCGTCACCACGCCGAGCACGATCAGGGTGACTCCCACCGTTCGAGGAGCGGTGAGTGTCTCGTTGAAAAAGGGGAGCAGCGCCGCCAGTACGTACACCGCTGCGTAGCTGATGCTGAGCAGCGAATAGGCGCGGCTCAGGGGCATATCACGCAGGGCGCCGAGCCAGCAGAGCATGGACAGGGCGTATGCAGCGATCGCGGCTATCACCACGCTGAGTGCTACAGCGTCGACTTGTTGCGCTGCCAGCCATTGGGCAGGGTGTGGCAGGCGTTGCATGCTCCAGCGCATGCCCAGCTGTGCTGCGCTGACCAGCAATACGCTGCCCATGGCCAGACTCAGGCCGCGGCGCGCGTTCACGCCTGGCGCCCCAGCAAGACAACACCCACCAGAATGAGCGCCACGCCGAACCAGTGACGACGGTCGACGGGCTCTTTGAACATATAACGTCCGGTCAAGGTGACAAGGACGAAATTCAGCGCCAGCATGGGGTAAGCAACGCCTACGTCCATGCGCTGCAGTACCAACAGCCACAGCAGCAGGCCTGCGCCCAGGCACGCCAGTGCCAGCCACAACCAGCCGCTTCTCAGTGCGGTGCCAACGCCGGGGAAGGTGTGCCCCCAGCGTTCGATGGTCAGCTTCTGCGCAATCTGGCCCAGGCACGTGAGCAGGCAGGCGCAAAGCAACAGGACCACCGTCATGACGGCGTCCTGTCGAAGATCAGGATCGTCAGGTTGCCTTCTTCATAACGTTTGCCATCCTGCGGCAGCAGGCTGAATCCGTAGGCGTCATCGTCCGAGTTGCCACGCATTACTACCGCGACAGAACCCTGCTGACGTGCCTTGGTCATCCACGCCTGAACCTGTTTCCAGTTGACCTCCCTGGGCGTCGGTTGTGGGTAGCCGAGCCCGTACTCCAGTTCGCCACGGGTGTCGTAAAGCACCACATCATTGCGTTTGAGGCGCCATGACAGCGCGGCCGCCGCGCCCAGGTCGTTGCTGAGCAGGTGGGTGGCAGCGCTCAGTTCGTCCAAGTGGTGAGCCACGAACTGGTCGGGCGTCTTGTTGGAAACAATGCTGCCGGGCAAGGCCGCCGGTATTAACGCAATGGTCAACCAGCTGCCCAGCGCTGGCATCAGCCAGAACCGCCGGGGCTGGGCGCCCTGCAGCGCATTGGTCACGATCCAGCCCAGCAACACCACCACCGCCAGGATCAGGTGCTGAGGCTCCTGCTCATACACCGATTTTTTGAACTGGATAAACACCAGCGCAGCCAGCGCAATCACGCCCAAAGCGCTGTTGAACAGGCCATTGATGCGCAACGCGGTGGTTTTTCCGGCGTTCTGGGCTTCGACGAGCGCATGCCCCATCAGCAGGGCCAATGGCATCAGGCAAGGCAAAATGTAGGTCGGTAGCTTGCCTTTGCTCAGGCTCAGAAAAGCCAGCGGCAGGACCAGCCACATCAGCAGAAACCCGCTGTGGCTCAGGCTCCTCTGGTCCCAGGCCTGCTTGAGGGTGCCGGGTAACAACAAGGCCCAAGGTACGCAAGCGCCGACCAGCAGCGGCAAGTAGTACCACCATGGCTGGGCGTGCTGAGCATCTTCACCGGCGAAGCGACGGATGTGTTCATGCCAGAAGAAGAACCGCCAGAAGTCAGGTTCCCGGGCCTGCACCGTCAATGCCCACGGCAGGCACACCAGCACGGCGACGATGATGGCCAGCGGGCCGAAAGTCAGCAGCTCGCGCAAGCGTCGCTGCCAGATCATGTAGGGCAGGGCGATGATCACCGGCAAGGCCCAGGCCAGAAATCCCTTGGTCATGAAACCCATGCCGCAAGCAAAACCGAGCACCGCCCAGCACAGTAACCGCTGGCGCCCGACGCTGTGGATGGCGAACCAGAAGGCAACCAGCGTCAGGTTCACCCAGAGGGTGAATTGCGGGTCAAGATTGGCATAGCCGGATTGCCCCGCCACCAGTACGAAACTCATGAACAGCAGCGCACTCGCGAAACGCTTCTGAGGGTCGGCCCAGAGGCGTCCCGCGATCAGCCAGGTCAAGAGTACGCTCAAACCTGTGGTCAACGCGGAAACGAAACGCACGCCGAACAGGTTCTCACCGAACACCGCCTGCGCCGCCGCAATCAGCCAATAGCCCGCAGCGGGCTTCTCGAAATAGCGCAGCCCCATGAAATGAGGCGCGGCCCAATTGCCACTGTGCAGCATTTCCTGGCTGATCTGGGCGTAGCGGGTTTCATCGGGAATCCACAGGCCGTGAGTGCCCAACGGCAGCAGATACGCGAGCAAGAACGCGGCGAACAGCAACGCGATGTTCTGATGGCGGCTCATGGTTGCTGCACTCCCAGCCAGCCTTCACGTCCGTCCAGCGCCCCGCGAACCAGGTGCCCCTGCGCGATCGCCTCGAGGTCATCAGGTAGCAGACTGCCCAGCGGTTGGAACTGTATGCGGTGGGTCTTTGCCTGAACGAGCAGATGGCGGAAATGATCGGCCATGGCGATGCCTTCCACCTCTGCGTGCACGGTGTAGACGTTCAGCTTCGCAGGGCTGAACTGACGCAGCAGGTACGCATTGAACGCGCGGGCATCCAGTCGAGGGCCGACGACTTCATCGAAGGTTGGCAGGTCCACGGGAATCTGAGGCGTGCCAGGCTGACCGTCCGCGAGCAACGGACGAAACAGCCCGTAGCCTCGACAATCGCTGTTGTAGCGAAAGCCAAAACCTTGTTTGGCTTGCACCACGCGTTCATCCGCACGCCATCCGGCGGCGGCTGAGCAGGTGACGGGATTGCCGAGAATGTCACTCAGGCAATCCACGCCACAGGCAATCTGGCTCGTCAGTTGGTTGGGCGTCCAGGTGCCCGCATTAGCTTGCCAGCCATGGTGATCCCAGGCGTGCAGGCCGATCTCGTGACCGGCGTTCTGGGCACGACGCATCAACGGCCCCAGATCGCGGCCGATGGGTTTGCCGGGCCAGGCAGTGCCGGCCAGCAAGATGTCCCATCCATACAGACTGGCGGCTTTGGACCGCAGCATTTTCCAGAAAAACTGCGGCCTTGCCAGGCGCCACAGATGACGGCCCATGTTGTCCGGACCGACGCTGAAAAAGAACGTGGCTTTGACCTGTGCTTCGTCCAGCAGGTCGAGCAGACGCGGCACGCCGTCCCGCGTTCCGCGATACGTATCGACGTCAATGCGCAAGCCTGCCTGCATCAGCTCGCTTCCGCTTTTTCAGCCATGGCTTCGCGCAGGAAAAAATCCAGCGTCTTGCCGATGGTTTCACGCAGCTCGATGGTGGGTTGCCAGTCGATCAGGCGACGCGCGTTGTCGATGCTCGGTTTGCGGTGGCTGACGTCCTGATAGCCCTTACCGTAGAAGGACTGACTTTCCACTTCCCGGAAACCGGCGAATGGAGGGAAGTTGTCACGCAGCGGGTGCGCCTCGAACTGACGCAACAGCTCTTCACCCAACTGGCGGATGCTGGCCTCGTTGTCCGGGTTGCCGATGTTGATGATTTGACCATTGCAGCGGCCATCACGGTTTTCGATGATGCGCGCCAAAGCCTCAATGCCGTCCACCACATCGGTAAAGCAGCGTTTCTGGGCGCCGCCGTCTACCAGACGGATCGGTGTGCCTTCCACCAGGTGCAGGATCAGTTGCGTGATCGCGCGCGAGCTGCCGATGCGAGCAGAGTCCAGTCGATCCAGGCGCGGCCCCATCCAGTTGAACGGACGGAACAGGGAGAACTGCAGACCTTTTTGCCCATAGGCCCAGATCACGCGGTCGAGCAACTGCTTGGAGACCGAGTAAATCCAGCGTTGTTTGTTGATCGGGCCGACCACCAGGTTCGAAGTGTCTTCGTCGAAGTTCGCGTCCTGGCACATGCCGTAGACTTCCGAGGTCGACGGGAAGATCACGCGCTTGTTGTACTTGACGCAGTAGCGGACGATTTTCAGGTTTTCTTCAAAGTCCAGCTCGAAGACGCGCAACGGGTTGCGGGTGTATTCGATCGGGGTGGCGATGGCCACCAGCGGCAGTACCACGTCGCATTTCTTGATGTGGTATTCGATCCATTCGGTGTGGATGCTGATGTCGCCTTCGATGAAGTGGAAATTGGGGTGGCTGCGCAGGCGCTCGATGGCATCGGAGCCGATGTCCATGCCGTAGACCTCGTAACGGTCATCTTTGAGCAGCCGCTCAGACAGGTGATTGCCGATGAACCCGTTGACGCCCAGGATCAGCACGCACGTACGCCGCAGTTGGCGCCGCTTCTTGCCGCCCACCAGCCGGGAGCCGTCTACCAGGCCGAACTCCCGGGCCAGTTGCGCGCCGCTCAGATAGAGCCCGTCATCGCCGCGCTGCCCGGCAGTGACCAGCAGGGAGTCCTCGCCACAGGCAATGCGCAGCGGATCACAGCTGATGACCGTACCCGGCGTCTGGCCTTCATTGCCGGACTGCACCTTCGCGCTCCAGACGATCATCTTGTGTTCGCCCACCGGACAGAATGCGCCCGGATAGGGTTGGGTGACTGCGCGCGTCAGGTTGTACAGCTGCAATGCCGACTGCTGCCAGTCGATCAATCCGTCGGCTGGCGTACGGCGGCCAAAACAGGTGGCTTTGGATTCATCTTGCTCGGTGCCTGGCAATTGTCCCTTACCCAGCAAAGGTAGGGTTTCGGACAGCAGGTCGGCAGCGCTGGCGCGCAGCTTGGCGTGCAGCGTCAGGGCGGTGTCAGTGGTACTGATGCTGACGCGCTGCTGAGCCACGATGGCGCCGGCGTCGGCCCGCTTGACCATCCGATGCAGGGTCACCCCGGTTTCGGTCTCACCGTTGACCAGCACCCAGTTGGCCGGTGCACGGCCGCGATAGCGTGGCAACAAGGAACCGTGCAGGTTGAAGCCACCGTTCCTGGCGCACGCCAGCAGGTTTTCGCTGAGCAGATGGCGGTAATAGAACGAAAAGATGAAGTCAGGTGCCAGCTTGCCGATGCGTTCGATCCACAGCGGGTGATTCGCGTCCTCAGGCGCGTGAACGGGAATGTTGTGTTGCGCGCACAGTTGTGCGACCGAGCCGAAGAAGGTCTTTTCCCTGGGGTCGTCGGCGTGGGTAAACACCGCCGAGATCTCATAGCCAGCGTTGAGCAGGGCTTCAATACCGACACAACCGATATCGTGATAGGCAAAAACAACGGCTTTGAGGCTCATGGTGCGACCTTATTCAAAATGGGAGCAGGGGCATCGACTTTCTGAGGGGTGGAAACAGGCTGGCTGCGCACGACCTTCTCGATGAAAAAACGTGGGCGCGCGCGAACATCGCTGTACATGCGCCCCAGGTATTCGCCAAGCAGGCCCATGCCGATGAACTGTCCGCCGGTAAAGACGAACAGCACCGCGAACAGGACGAAGGTGCCGTGTCCCGCCCATGGCGCGCCGAAGATCAGGCGCAGTACGATCAGCAACATCGCGAACAGCACCCCGAGAAAGGCCATGCTGAAACCGATGATGCTCAACAGCCGCAACGGCGTCGTGGTCATGCAGGTGACCAGGTCGAACATCAGATTGATGAGCTTCATCGCGCTGTATTTGGATTCCCCATGCTCGCGCTCAGCATGCATCACCTGTACTTCAGTGGTGTGACGGGCAAAACTGTTCGCCAGAATCGGGATGAAGGTGCTGCGTTCCCGGCAGGCCAGCATGGCGTCGACAATGCTGCGGCGGTAAGCACGCAACATGCAGCCGTAGTCGGTCATCGCGACGCCGGTGGAGCGCTGCACGGCCAGGTTGATGAGTTTTGAAGGCCAGCGGCGCAAGGCTGAATCCTGACGGTTGCCACGCACCGTGCCGATCACGTCGTAACCCTGCTCGGCGAGCCTGACCAGTCTCGGGATCTCTTCGGGCGGGTTTTGCAGGTCGGCGTCCAGGGTGATCACCAGGTCGCCTTTGCACTGTTCGAAGCCGGCCATGATCGCGGCGTGTTGACCGTAGTTGCGATTGAGAATGACCGCGACCACCGGGCTGCCTTCACGCTGGCTGGCGTCGAGCAGGATCTCGGCGGAGTCGTCACGACTGCCGTCGTCCACCAGAATGATTTCGCAGGGCTGGCTGACTTGTGCGCAGGCTGCTTCGGTGCGGCGCAGCAGCTCCGGCAGACTCTGTTCCTCGTTGTAGACCGGGATGACGATCGAGACGCGGTTGATGGGATACGGTTTCACGAGCGGGCTTCCACGATGGATTCAATGGCGCTGACGACGCGGTCGACATCGGCGCGGGTCATGTCAGGGAACAAGGGGATTGAACACAGCCGCGACGAATTCCATTCGGTCTCGGGCAAGTGCACCTCAGGGAATCGCTGGCGGTAGTAGCTGTGCAGGTGGGTCGCAATGAAGTGAATGCCGCTGCCGATGTTCTGAGCCTGCAGGGCTTTCATGAACGCATCGCGATCCAGGCCGCAGCGTTCTGCGTCAATGCGCAGGATGAACAGATGCCAGGCGTGGTGCTGGTCGTAGCGAGGATGCGCCAAAGGTTGAACGGGGCTGCCTGCCAGCCGTTCCAGATAATGTCCGGCCAGCTCCGCACGACGGGCGTTAAGGGTGTCCAGACGTTCAAGCTGCACCCGCGCGATGGCGGCATTGATGTCGGCCAGGTTGTACTTGAACCCCGGCTCGATCACTTCGGCCTGCGGCTTGCGGCCGTGGGTCAGGCGGTCATAGGCATCGACGCCCAGGCCATGGAATTTCAGGCGGCGAACACGATCGGCCAACTCTGGATCGTCGCTGACAAACATCGCGCCTTCGGCGCAGGTCATGTTCTTGATTGCATGAAACGAAAAGATCGCGGTGCCGGAGGCGCCGACCGGCCGGCCTTTGTAACGCGTCCCTGCAGCATGGGCAGCGTCCTCGATGACCGCAATGCCATGGCGTTCGGCCAGGGCATACAGCGGATCAAGGTCAAACGCGGCACCGGCGTAATGCACCGGAATGATGGCCTTGGTGCGGGGTGTGATGGCGCTTTCGATCAACGCGGCGTCGGTCATCAGCGTGTCGCGGTCTATGTCGACGAAAACCGGGGTCGCGCCCAACAGGCAGATCATGTTGGCGGTGGAGACCCACGTCTGCGAAGGCGTGATGACTTCATCCCCCGGACCGATGCCCAGCGCGAGCAGTGTGATGTGCATGGCACCGGTGGCAGAAGACAGCGCCACGGCCTGCTGCGCGCCGCAATGTTCGGCAAACTGCTGTTCCAGGCGCTGGCATTCCGGCCCCGTGGTAATCCACCCTGAACGCAGGACTCGGGTGGCGGCTGCCACTTCCTCATCGCCCATGCTGGGGCGGGAAAAAGGAAGAAAATCCAGACTCATGTAGACCCTCCTGCACAGTTATCGGTGTTGAAGACATTGTCGAGGCGCAAGCAAACGCGAGCTGCTTAGAGACAAGGCGCTCGTTGTTAAATAATTTCGGCCACGTGGGCGTTCAGATAAAACGGGTGCTAGCGGTGCCCGATCCTGGGTGGGTCGCATTTACTGCCCTGTTAGAGAAACGCAAGATTTGGCACTTTCTTTATCAGGATAGTAGGAGATAAATCATGAAAATTCCGTTGATAAAGTGTTGTTGTTTTATCCGAGAAGAGCAGTGAGAAAGACGTGCTCATCTTTTGTTGAAGGTGAAATGAAAAGGTCATAAATGTCGTTTAGGCTCAATAACTTTTTCTAGCGAGCCCCCGTGCTACAGGGGCTGTGGTGCATCCAGTCCTTCATCTGTCATCACCAGCGTACGCTCGCGAAGCTGAACAGGAACTGAAATGTTTAAACGTTGCGGCTAATTCTTTTTGGCAAAGGCCGGACGTGATCGCCCGCTATCGTATGACTGTTAAGCGCAATGGTTAAAAAGGGGGAAGGGCGGGAAGGCAGGAGAAGGGGGTGAAAAAGACGCTATAAGTCATTCGGCTTGGATGTCCTGGATATGTTTATAGATTGTTTATAGCTGGGCATTTTTTCAACAAGTAAAAACGAGTCATTCCGGAATAACGACGGACTCCCATAAACAGTCTTCCTGGGGTTTTTCGTCGCCTGTTCCGCTTACGCGTGTGCGTCGCCCTGGCCCGGTGCCCTCGCAGCCTGCCAGCCATGTCAGTCGTTAGTGGAATGAAACGTTGCTTTTATTTCGTTTGTGAGAAGGGGTGGAGATCGCTTGAATAGACGTCTTTCCCACGTTCGCAGGTCGTTAGAGCATGGATTTCCCGTCTGTCAGCCAGTCCATTTCGTTCGTTCATCCCATCACCCTTACGCATGGAAAAAACGCTGAGGTCTGGGACGTTGACGGAAAGCGTTACATCGATTTCGTCGGCGGTATCGGTGTGCTGAATCTGGGGCATTGTCATCCCAGGATCGTGGCGGCGATTTGCGAGCAGGCGCAGCGCATGACGCACTACGCGTTCAACGCAGCGCCGCATAGGCCGTATCAGCAGTTCATTGAGCGGCTCGCGGCGTTTATACCGGTGAGCTACCCGGTCAGCGGCATGCTCACCAACAGCGGTGCCGAAGCGGCGGAGAACGCGTTGAAAATCGTACGCGGGCATACCGGCAAGACGGCGGTGATTGCATTTGATGGCGCCTTTCACGGCCGCACGCTGGCGACCCTGAACCTCAACGGCAAGGTCGCGCCGTACAAGCAAAAAGTCGGCGTATTGCCGGGGCCCGTGTTTCATCTACCGTATCCAAGCGCGGACAACGGCGTTTCGACGGCCGACGCCTTGAAGGCGATGGAACGGTTGTTCAGTGTGGAGATCGACCTCGACGAGGTCGCTTGCTTCATTATTGAACCCGTGCAGGGCGAGGGCGGTTTCCTGGCGCTGGACGTCGAGTTCGCTCAGGCGTTGCGCACCCTGTGCGACGACAAAGGGATTGTGTTGATCATTGATGAAATCCAGTCGGGCTTTGGGCGTACCGGACAACGCTTCGCTTTCAGCCGCCTGGGCATCGAGCCGGATCTGCTGTTGCTCGGCAAGAGCATCGCCGGTGGTGTACCGCTGGGTGCAGTCGTGGGGCGCAAGGCGTTGATGGATACGCTGCCCAAGGGTGGGTTGGGGGGTACCTATTCCGGGAACCCCATGGCGTGCGCGGCCGGCCTGGCCACGCTCGATGAGATGACCGACGCGCACCTCGCGGCCTGGAGTGAGCAGTATTCGGCCACGTTGCTCGCCCGTTACGAGCAATGGCAGGCGCAACAGCTGTCGCCCTACCTCGGGCGATTGACCGGTGTCGGCGCGATGCGCGGCATCGAGCTGCGGACGCCGGACGGCAAGCCTGCCACGGCCCAGATGGCCCAGTTACTGGCGTGCGCCAGGGAGCGCGGTTTGCTCTTGATGCCGAGCGGTAAAGCCCGTCACATCGTTCGCCTGCTGGCACCGCTCACCATTGAGCCTGAGGTGTTGAACGAGGGGCTGGACCTGCTCGAAGCATGTCTGGCAGCTCTTCATCCGTAACGACATCGAAAAAAATAGCGGCGCGCGGCGCATCGGCATGAAAAGAAATGCACGACTGAGCGAGCGCGCACTCTAACCCTGCATTCACCGAATGAGTCAGTGGTCATGAGCGCTAAAACACCTACGCCCGATCCCCGTTTTCCGGAAGTGCCAGAAGTACCAGAGGTGCCAGACGAGACGCCGGAATACCCGCTGTCGGCACCCGTCAAACCGGATGATCCCGAGCGCCGCAGTGAGCAGTCCAGGGCCGAAACCGAAGGCTGCGTTGAAGAGCAAACGACTGCAAACACAAATCCGCGCGCATGAGGATCATTCGAGCTTTACCGGGTAACTGCGTGTCATCCTTGATGATTGCGCTTGGAATCTGTGACTAGACGCGGAAAAATGCGCATTTTTTATCGCGCGCATTTGGTCGTGCCAATCACCACGCTGACAACTCCAGCGGAGGACACGAATTTGAACCAGCTAAAACGCCTTCAGAGCGGCATTGAAGGATTGGATGAACTGCTGAAGGGCGGCTTCGTCGCCGGATCGTCGTACATCATCCAGGGGCGTCCGGGCTCGGGCAAAACCATTTTGGCCAATCAGATTGGTTTCAATCATGCGCGTGAGGGTGGACGCGTCCTGTTCGCCACCTTGCTCGCGGAACCACATGAGCGTCTGTTTCAGTTTCTTTCCACCTTGAGTTTTTTCGACAAAGACAAGATCGGTGATCAGATCCAGTTCGTCAGCGCGTTCGACACGATGGAAAACGACGGACTGGATGAGGTGGTCAAGCTGTTGCGCCGGGAAATCGTGCGGCAAAAGTCCACGGTGATGATCCTTGATGGCCTGCTCAACGCTCGCTCCAGAGCTGAATCGCCACTCAACACCAAGCGGTTCATCTCTGAGTTACAAGGCCACGCTGCGTTTGCGGGCTGTACGGTGTTCTTTCTGACCAGTTCCCAGCTTGACGATGGCAGTCCTGAACACACCATGGTCGATGGCGTTCTGGAGTTGGGCGAAGAGATGGTCGGGACCCGGTCGATACGCCGTATCAAGATGCGCAAGACGCGGGGCAGCGGCGCGCTTGCCGGAGCCCATGAGTGCGAGATCACGGAAGATGGACTGGTGGTCTATCCAAGGCTGGAAACGACCCTCACCGATTCGGCCCTGCGGGACAGCGACCATTGTTCGCTCTTGCCAAGCGGTGTGCCTTCCCTGGATCCGTTCATCGGCGGGGGGCTGGTGACGTCGTCCTCGACGCTGATCGTCGGGCCCTCAGGCGCGGGCAAGACCTCGTTCGGCCTCAGTTTTCTGGGTCCGTCGACGGTCGAATCACCTGGCCTGCACTTCGGCTTCTATGAATCACCGCAACGCCTGCGCATGAAGGCTGCCGCCTTGGGACTGGATTTTGAGCGTATGGAGCGGTCGGGGGCACTGACCCTCCTGCGCAAATCGACGGCTGCCGGTCTGGTCGACAAGCTGGCCATAGAGCTGCTGCGCGTGGTCGAGGAAAAATCCATCAAACGTGTTTTTCTCGACAGTCTAGGGGGAATGGCGCGGGTGGCCGCCGACAAATCACGGGTACAGGACCTGTTCACGGCACTTATGAGCGAGCTGCGTGCGAACGATGTCACCGTGGTGGCGTCGTGGGAAGTGCAAAACGTGTTGGGTGGCGAGATCAATGCGCCCGCGCCTGATCTTTCGAGCATCGTCGACAACCTGCTGGTGCTGGGTTTCCTTCAGCAAGCCACTGAACTTAAACGCCAATTGTCCATTCTTAAAATCAGGGACAACCCCTACGACCCTTCGCTGCTGGAAGTCACCATCGGCAGTCAGGGTCTTGACGTGAAAAAGGCTCATTTCCATGCCCCTGGCGATACCCGTAACGCGTGAACACCGCGGTCGCCAATTCGTTCGCGATGTGTCGAGCGGACCGGGGGCCTTATGACCACGATATTGATCGTCGACGACGAGTATCTGATCGCCGATATCCTGAGCCTGGCGCTCGAGGATGAGGGCTACCTCACTGTGACCGCAGGAAGCGGTCCAAAGGCGTTGAGTATTCTCGAGCGGGAAAAGCCGCAACTGATCATCACGGACTACATGATGCCCGGCATGAATGGTATCGAACTCGCCGAGTCGGTCCGGGCGCACAAGACCCTGGGGCGGCTGCCCATCATGTTGATGAGTGGCGCACAGTCGCATCTGGGGGTTGCACGGCCTGATCTGTTCGTGGCGGTGTTCGACAAACCGTTCGAGATCCAGGCAGTGCTTGGCAGGGTCAAGGCACTGCTCGGTCCTGGCGGCACTTGAACCGCTGCTTGCTGCCAATGATGGCAGACGGCGCCTGACCTGTCGGCGCGTCAGCGCGCTCGTCCGGTAGAAACAAAATATCCGGAATCTCGCAGAGGACCCAGAGTCCAGAGTTCATAACACATAAAAGGAATGCACCATGATCTCTTCACTCGAACTCTGCCAAATCATCGAATCCTCCTTCCTGCCCGCCAGATGTCAATGCTCGGTGGACGCCAGAGGACTGATGTCTATCCAGTTGTACACCTCACATACCGGCCATGCTGACTTCATGGCGACCGGCATCGAGGTGTCGACGCTCAACACCAGCCGCAGCATCGCCTCGCTGATCACCGGTCTCAAAGAAGACCTGCGATTACGTTCGTTGAACAGCGACTGGGCTCAAGGCATTGACCACAGATCGACCACCTACGGCCGTTAGATCGGGTCAGGCGACTGTGCCAGGCGGGGCCACGGGTTTCCCCTGGATTAGCCCTTCAGCACAGTCGTCGACGGGCGGGACGTCTCAACGGTTGAAGCGCTCGGCCAGGCTGTGCAGGTAATGGGCCATCTGCTCCAGTTCACGGCTAATGGCAGAACCTTGCTGGGCCTGGCCTGCGCTTTGATCGCACAATTGGGCGATCCGGTTGATCTGCTGATTGATGTTCTCGGCCACGTGCGTCTGCTCTTCGGACGCCGATGCCATTTGCTGGCTCATGCCGGTAATTCGCGTAACGGCCTGGCTGATCCCGCTCAAGGCCTGTTGCACAGCCTCGACGCTGGCGACGCTTTCCTGAGACATCGTTTGTCCTCGACTCGCAGTGGCAACGGCACGGGCGGCGCCTACGCGCAATTCCCCGATGATCCCTTGTATCTGCTCGGTAGAGGATTGGGTGCGTGACGCCAGCGAGCGAACTTCGTCCGCGACCACGGCAAAACCTCGACCCTGTTCGCCGGCGCGTGCAGCTTCGATAGCGGCATTCAGTGCCAACAGGTTGGTCTGCTGCGCGATGGCATTGATGACGTCGACCACACTGCCAATCGACTGGGTCGCGTTAGCAAGTTCGCCCACGGCATCGCCGATTTCCATCACCGAGTTGGCCATATGTCGAATCGCCAACAGGCTGTCGTCGGCCAATCCACGGCCCTGCTGCGCCAAGGTGTCCGCTTCGAGCGCTGCGTTGGCGGTATTTTGGACGTTATGGGTGACTTCCTGAATGGTCGCCGCCATCTGGGTAATGGCGGTCGCGGACTGGTCGGTTTCATTACGCTGTTGATCGAGCGCTTCAGCCTGCAATGAAGACAGGCTGGCTGACTGCCCGGCGCGCTGCTTGACGCTTTCCCCCGCATCAACCAGGCGGGTAAGGGCGGTTTGCAGGCGAGCTTCTTCACTGAGCATCGCCAGGTCGAGTTGCGCCTGCGGGCCGCGGTTATCGCTGTAGGTCAGCGCGATCAGCGGATCGGTGAAGGCTTTTGGGTGATCGCTCAATATCGTCCTTAGCGCCCGGTTCTGCCGAACCTCTAGCGCGGCACTCAAAGCAATCAGCGTGATAAGCATCGCGGCAAACGATGCGTGTCCGCTCAACAGGTAGTTGCAAAAGCCCAATACCACGGCGGCAATGATTAGGGGCAGTTGTCGCAGCAGGTAATACCGGGCTGTGCTCAAGGCCGATACCGCCGACTTGCCCGCCCGAAGGCGCGCATACAGAGCCTCGGCGCGGCGAACCTGATCGCGTGTCGGTAACGACCGAACGGATTCATATCCGGCGATCTTGCCGTTTTCGTAAACCGCGGTGACGTAGGCGCTGACCCAATAGAAATCACCGTTCTTGCTGCGGTTTTTCACGACGCCCATCCAGGGTTTGCCTTGCTTGATCGTCTCCCACATGTGGGCAAACACGGGCGGCGGCATGTCGGGATGGCGGACGAGGTTATGTGGTTGCCCGATCAATTCCTCGCGGGTGAACCCGCTGAGTGCGACAAACGCGTCGTTGCAATAGGTGATGTGGCTATTGAGGTCGGTGGTGGAGATGAGGCGCTCGCTGGCGGCAAATGTACGTTCCTGTTGTGTAACCGGCATATTCAAGCGCATAAGACCGTCTATTCCCTGAAAAATCTGGACATGGTACCCGTCAATAGGTGTAGCACAACATTTTCCAGTGCATGAGGCACTTTTCAGCGGGCATCCTTTCCCGCCTGCAAGCGTGGTCGCGACGGTCCGGTCAGTTGCCGTCAGCGACCTTTCTTTCGATCTCGGCGGTCTTGCGATCAAGGTCCTCGACTTCCTGTTCTTTGACCCTGTTTGAGGACGGCGTGATGACCTCATCCACGGCACGGGTGTCATCGTCAGAGTCTTGTAAATCACGCTCGACGACGTTGACCGGCTTGCCGGATGCGTCGGTGGGCGGTGCATCGGATTGAACGGGTGGGGTGCGGGTTTCATTGCTCATGTCGATATCCTCCTGTGACATGCGAGTTGGATATCGACGGCGGTTGCAAGTTCGGGTTTTTTGACTGGCATCCGGTCAATGCCACAGCGGCAAACGGCAGGCAGAAAAAAGCCCGCTGGGGAAGACGGGCTTAAAAAGGATCAAAAGGAGTAGGTGCAGATTGACCCTGACGGCGTGAATATTTTGTGAAAACCCATTTATAACTAATTCCCATTTAGAAGTTGGCGACGAACGGTCAGAGGCTGAGCGATTGGGCTTTTTCGTTGTCGAAGATTTCGCTGACGTTGTCGGGCGATCCACTGCGGAATACTCCCCAAAGCACAGTTGGTTTTCCCGTGTTCAGGTGTCGCCCGGCCGTATAGGTCAGGGCGCTCAAACGTGCTCTAATCATCTCCATTCGAACGGGGGAGCTGCCGGCAGTGTCATGCCGTGCTGTCCGCTTTTCCCGATTCTCTCCGTTTTTTACATAGGGCAGTCATGGATACGGGGTCACGACTCAAGTTAGTGCGGGAAAGCTACAAGATGTCCCAGCGAGAGCTGGCCAGACGCAGCGGTGTCGCCAACGGCACGATCTCCTTGATTGAACTCAACCGTGTCAGCCCTTCGGTCAGCTCGTTGAAAAAGCTGCTCGAAGGGTTTCCCATGACGTTGGCCGACTTCTTCTCCTTCGACCAGCCTCCCCAGGAACAACGTTATGTCTTCCGTGCAGGCGAGCAACCTGACCTGGGCCGTGACGGCTTGCGTCTGCTGTTGATCGGTGCGTCGGTGCCGAGCCGTCAGATGCGGATGCTGCGCGAGCAGTACGCGCCGGGCGCGGGTTCAGGAGCAGAACCTATCGTGCATGCGCAAGGCGAGGAGTGCGGTCTGGTCACGCGTGGCACTGTCGAGCTGACGGTTGATGGACAAATCAGCATTCTCAATGCCGGTGACGGCTACTACTTCCCGACCACGCTGCCGCACAGTTTCCGTAACATCGGTCAGGATGAAGCTGAAATCATCAGTGCCAATACACCTGCAAACTTTTAAGTCGACACACGAAACACAGGCAAAAAAAAGCCGCTATTCCGTTATCTCAGACGGCGTAGCGGCTTGAAGGAGCGGTATCAAATCGGCGGATTTGATGGGTTCGACTGTACCGACTCACTTCGTCGCTCGCCAGCCATCGTTTAACAAGACTGTATTTCCAGACTGGAAACAATGCAGGAGCTTTTCAGAAGAACGGGACGATTCGGTCGCTGTTTTGCGCTCAACGCCCCTCGTGCATGGACGGGGCGGCCGTGCCAACCTCCGGCGCCGCGAGGCGATAGCCCACACCGTGGAGCGTGTGAATCAACGGCACGTCGAAGCCGATGTCGACGACCTGTCTGATTTCGTGAATGCGCGTGGCCACTCCATTCTTGTTCTTCAGCATGACGTTCCCCCACAAGACCGCGGCGATTTCCGATTGTGTGACGATGGCCGGGCTCCTGCGCATCAGCAGTGCGAGCACTTCGATGTTGGTGGGATTGAGTCTCAACGGTCGTCCACCGCGCGCCACCTTGCACTGCGTCACGTTGAGGAGCAGATCCTCTACGGTGAGAATTTCGGGGGTTCTGATGGGGCGCAACATGCGGAAGTGTCTCTGGCGAACGTTTCATTCGGCAGGGAGCGTACAACCCGGAATGTAAAAAAATAGTGCCTCCACGGTGAAAGGCCTGTTGCGGCAATGAACGTAAAGCATTGAGGTGCGGTATCACCGGCGAAGCCACGCCAACGGGCTTAATCGCTCAGAGGGCGTGTCCCACTCAGTAAAGAGTGGGGGTGCAAGCGGTGGATCGTTGAAGGCGGTCCACACGTTAGTCCGCCGTTCATAGTTCCAGCGGCACGGCTTTGCACGCAGTCGTTAGGTCTCTCGGAAGCGGGGGAGTGGCCTTATTCGAAGGCTCCGTTGAGCACTTCGTAAATGAGACCGGTCGCCAATGCAACCAGGATCAGATCCGTGCCCGCCTGCTGCCACTCATACCCCTCGTAGCGAGGAAGTTGACCGAGCAGCCGACCGTCCAGCTTCTTCGCGATACCCGGTGGAAGGGGTTTGCCTCGCGCGAGGTTCTTCTGGATGCCTGGCGGCAGAGCAGGGCCAGGACGCCAGTAGTCCCTGGACCCGCCAATGATTCCCAGGATACTGCCGCGATCGATGCCTGGGCCTTGGTCCCAATCATTGCTCCCGGCGTTTTTGCCTTTGTTCCCCTGTTTTCCCTGCTTGCCATGGTCTTGGCCATTCTGGGAGTGCCCTTTTCCGTTTCCGTTCCCGTTTCCGGGATCAGCGAGGACCGATGCCGAGCTGCTCAACAACGTAAAGCATGTAACGACTGCAACCAATGAGCGTGAACCGAGCATTTGGCGTTCCTTCTGAGTGGCGGAAGTTTCGGTAAAGCTTAGCCTCCATCAGGCGCTCAGGGAGCAACCACTCTCTCTTCAGGCCTTGACCCAGAGGCTGCATACGCCCTGAATGCGCTACGCAGTCGCCCGGATTTTCGCGATGTCTTTGCTGGGAGGCGCACCGAACATCCGGCCGTACTCTCGACTGAACTGAGAAAGGCTTTCGTAACCCACCCGGAAGGCTGCAGTCGTGACATCAAGACCCTCTGAAATCATCAAGCGGCGAGCTTCTTGTAGGCGTAGTTGTTTTTGGTACTGCAACGGGCTCATGGCGGTGATGGATTTGAAACGATGGTGAAGGGTAGAGGTGCTCACGCTGACGTGGCTGGCCAACTCATCGATATGGAGCGGCTTGGCGTAATGATGGTTCAGCCACTCGATCGCTTTCGTAACGCGGTGGGTCTGGCTGTCGGCGATCGCAATTTCATGCAGGCGCTGGCCCTGCTGGCCTTTTAGCAGGCGATAGAAAATCTCCCTGAGCGCGAGCGGCGCTAACGCAGGGATATCGGACGGGGTGTCGAGGAGGCGCACCAGACGCAACATTGCATCCAGCAGCGATGTATCAATTCTGTCCAGGTATAGCCCACGATGCGGCTCCCGTTCGGGTACGCCAATGGGACTGGTGTCGGCAATAAGCTGTGCGATTTGCGCAGGGTCTATATCCAGCCTTATGCACAGGTAGGGCTGATCCGGGGAGGCCTCGATGACGTGTCCTGCCAGCGGCAAGGTCACCGCCACGACGAGGTAGTTCAGAGGATCGTAAATATAGCTTTCGTCCCATAGGCGAACCTCCTTGCGTCCCTGGGCAATGATGCATAAGCCCGGCTTGTGAGTGGAGTGGATGGTCTCGGTCGGTGCATCGCTACGGATGAAGTGAAGCGGGGAAATCGCCGTCTGAAACACGCCATATTCGGGAGCATGACGTTTCATCGCCGTGGCCAGTTCGGCTCTGCGCTGCGTTATCTCTGCGTCATGGTCGCTCAACTCGATTACCTCCGTTTTGGCTGTCTGCCGGGTTAGACGCGGCCGTTGTTTTTAACACAGCTGAGCGGCCAACGATAAGGACGGGACTCTTGGCATGTGCTCATTGCCGTACAACCACGCCGACCTGGCTGCATTGCCGGGAGCATTGTGCAAAACCTTCGCAGGATTTGCCTAACAGCATGGCATTGCGACTTCTTAATCTTGCTCCACGACCTGCTGACCGGCAGGAACCTTGAAAGCGAAGACAGGAGTGTCGAGATGCAGAATATCAATGAGAAAGTCATCGTCATCACAGGCGCCAGCAGCGGTATCGGCGAGGCGACTGCCCGTCTTCTCGCCAGCAAAGGTGCCCGTGTCGTATTGGGTGCCCGCCGTATCGATCGGCTGGAGGCGTTGGCAGGCGAAATCCGTGCAGCGGGCGGCGTAGCCGACGCCGTGCCGCTGGACGTCACTCGACTGGAGGACGTGCAGTCATTCATCGACTTCGCGGTGGAGCTCCACGGCCGTGTTGACGTACTGATCAATAATGCCGGGGTCATGCCGCTGTCCAGACTCGAAGCCCTGAAGGTCCATGAGTGGAACCGGATGATCGATGTGAACATTCGCGGCGTACTCCATGGTATTGCGGCGACGCTTCCCCTCATGCAGCAACAGCGCGCCGGGCAGATTATCAATATCGCCTCAATTGGTGCGTATGCCGTAAGCCCCACCGCCGCAGTGTATTGCGCGACCAAATATGCCGTCCGTGCGATCTCCGAAGGTCTGCGCCAGGAGGTAGGCGGCGACATCCGCGTCACGGTTATCGCACCGGGTGTCACCGAGTCCGAGCTCGCCGAAAGTATCTCCGATGAGGGCGGCCGCGAGGAGATGCGGGAGTTCCGCAAGATCGCGATTCCTGCTTCGGCCATTGCCAGTGCCATTGCCTACGCGGTAGAGCAGCCCGCCGACGTGGACGTCAGCGAATTGATCGTCCGTCCGACCGCAAGCCCGTTCTGAGTAACCCGCCGCTCAGTGTCGACGCAGGTTGCAGAGCAGGCAGCCAGTGCTGCGTTACTTGCCCGGCTGCCTGTGTCGCGCATACAGCACCGCAGCGCCACCAGACCCGTTACGTGTCTGGATCTCAAACGCCTGAGGTTGCCCTTTTATCAGCTCGCTGAGCTTTTTGTATCCATGCGTGCGGGGGTCAAAATCAGGTCGCAGCTTCGTGATGTTCGTTCCCAGCGCGCTGAGGTGAGCCCAGCCATCCTCGTCGGCAAGGTCGTCCATGATTTTGGCGATAAACCCTATGGGGACCTTGGGCTTCTTCTTGGGCTCAGCAGCGATGGGAGCCTTGGCAGCATCAACGGGCGTTGCCGACTCGCCCTGGATCTCTGCGCTACTTGAAGAGGCAACTTCGTCACGGAGCAGCTCGATATAGATGAATTTGTCACAAGCGGCCACGAAAGGCTTCGGAGTCTTTTCTTCACCGAAGCCATACACCGTTAACCCTTCCTCCCTGAGCCTTGATGCCAGACGGGTGAAGTCACTGTCGCTCGACACCAGGCAGAATCCATCGAAACGTCGGGTATACAGCAAGTCCATGGCATCGATGATAAGCGAGCTGTCGGTGGCGTTTTTGCCTTTGGTATAGGCGAATTGCTGGATCGGCTGGATAGAATGGTCCAGCAGCACCTTCTTCCAGCTGCCCAACTGAGGGCCCGTCCAGTCCCCGTAGATACGCTTTACACTCGCAACGCCGTACTTTGCGATCTCCTCAAAGAGACCTTCGACGATTGCTGCGGGGGCGTTATCTGCATCGATGAGAACGGCCAGATGTTTTTGAGAGCCGCTGGTGCTGTGAGTGGCCATAGATCGTCCCTGGATAGTTGGACCCACAATACCTGTAAAGGCACGGGATGCAATCCCGTTACGGCGGCCGCAGAGCGCCCACTCACATTCGACCGAGTTTTATTGATCGTCGGGCAATTTATCTCCTCACCTTGTCAACAGGCTGGGGTATCAATGCTTTACTGCGACCGAAGCTGGACGTTGAGGGATGCATAACTCCCCCGTTGCCCGAATGAGAGCCATTTCGTGCAATCTATCCTTGGCCAACTGTGGCAGTGCCTGGTTTAGCCAAAGAGGGCAGGCGGGATCAGCTCTCGATGCGCTGAATTTTGCGTACTGCTGCAGCAGCCCGGTCTGAAGTGCGTCCAGCCGAGGACGGATTTGATTCTTCAAGTCCGGACGCTGAGTCAGAGGCGCCTTTCCATCCGAATGCCATGTCGCGAGCAAACCGTATTGAACCAGTTTGTTCGCTTCAATCTGAGCGGCCATCAATTGCGCTGCCTCTTTTTCCGCGATCGCGTAGCTCGCAGCCTGCCGTTGTGCATCGGCGATCACCGTCGACTCTCTGTCACTGTCCTGAACAGGTTGTGCGCTATCCCATTTCGTCAGCGCCACGAGGTCGGCGATTTCCAGGCGCTCGTTGATGATGCTCAGAAGAAGCTTCAAAGGCTCAGGGGAGGGGGGCGGTGGGTCCCCGGGTGACTTTGCCATCGCGTCCACTCCGGCGACAACCAGGGAAAGCAGCGCTGTTCTCATCAGGCGTTTCAACATTGGGATAATCTCGATGGACCTTGCTGATCGGCAGAAAGGCGAACGATAAAAACGTTTGAAGGCCTGCGCGTCTTGAAAAGAAGCAAGGCGCGCCTTGCCGTCAGTTGCACTGGGTAACTTGAGCCTGGTGGGCGTTCGTCGTTTGCGGGACGGCTGCTCTGTTGCGAGTCGTACCGCCTGCGTTGGGTCGGTTATGGTTCACGGCTATCTCCCGTTAATCAAAACCATAAAGGGTAACTGGATTGTCCTTCAGGATCATCGTCCTTTCGGCTTCGCCAGGCGCCCAGTCCGCCAGCAGATCCAATATCAATGCGTCGTCTGGCTTCTGCTGTTGCATGGTCGGATGCGGCCAATCGGAGCCCCACAACATCCTTTGTGGCTTGAGCTTGACCAGAGCCTTGGCTACCAGTCCCACATCTGCATAGCTCGGTGGCCCGACTTTTGACCGTATATAAGGGCCGGATAGCTTTACCCATACCTTCTCATTATCCAGAAGCCGTCGAATCGTTTTGAAAGCTTCCGAGTCCGTCCCTTCTGGTTGTGGTACGTGCCCCATGTGATCGATCACCAGCGGCGCAGGCAACTGAGCCAGGCGTGATTCCAAGTCAATGAGCTGTGTGCCTGGTGCGACAATTTGGACGTTCCAGCCGAATTCGTTCACGCGAGCGGCAAGCCGTTCAAGGTCACTCAACGCGGCGCCACCGTAGCTGAGATTGAAGCGTATCCCTCGCACGCCTGCTTCGTGCAGGTTTGCCAGGTCCATGTCAGTGATCGAGCCGTCTACAACTGCCACCCCTCGAGCAGCACCCTGACTGTGTTTCAACCCTTCCAACATGCACCGATTATCCGTGCCGTAGGTCGACGGGGTGACGATGACCATGCGATGGATGCCCAGGCGACGTTGCAACGCCTGGTAGTCGGTCAGGAACGCATTAGGAGGGCGCAAGGTGGCATCCGCTGCCGCTGGATAGCGGTCGTCATACAGATGCATATGGCTATCAACGCTCCCATGTGGCACTTGAAGCATGGGTCGTTCTTCGCCTGAAGAGTAGGGCGTCCGTGCGTGTGCCTGGACGGAGGCCAGGGCACTAAGGGTGCCCATGGCCTGAATGAATCGACGCCTGGAGAATGTCATGCAGAACCTTCCTGTTGTTGTTTTAAGGTCTCGTTGCCAGGCAAATATGAAATGTCGTTTCATAAAAATCAATATTGATTTTTTTCAGCAGGCGCTGAACATGCTTCAAGATTGGAAATCGATATGATTTTTTACGGTGCATCAGGCATGTCAAACAACAGGCACGTTGGTATTCGCAGGGCGCGTGGTGAAGGGAGCGTCAAAAATGGCGATCAGCGATGGCAAGCTTCCATGGCTCAGACATGTATTGGATGGGATTAAATGAAACAGCATTCTATAAAAATGGCTTGCGAGTTTTCAGATGCCCTCGACGCACCGCAAGCATCGAGTCTGCGGTGCGTCAACACACGGGCACTCCTGATCCGCACTCGCGGAGCGGATCACGCTATGCGCGCGACGGCTCAGAGTGTGTAGGACACACCGACCTGAACAGTACGAGGCTCTCCAGGGTAGGCATACACATTCCCGAACGCGCCCTCTTCGTAATCTCGATCAAAAAGATTCTTCACATCAAGATTAAGCCTGATCTTGTCATTGACCCTGTAATAGGTCAGCAGATCGAAGACGGTGTAGCTGCCCATGGTGAATGCCGTGTTGGCAGTCTGCCCGGCACGCTCATCGACGTATTTCCCACCGACACCCAGACCCAGCCCCTTCAGGCCGCCATCCTGAAACTCGTACATGTTGAGCAGGCTGAAACTGTTCTTCGGAATGTTCAACAGCCGCGTGCCCGATTCGAGGACGTTGTCTTTGGTCACTTCAGCGTCGACATAGGCGTAACCGCCGATGACTTTCCACTCAGGCGTAATATTGCCGGCGACGTTAATGTCCAGTCCCCGGCTGCGCACCTCGCCTGCCGCAACGCTGAACGTTGAGTCGACCGGGTCTGTCGTCAGCACGTTACGCTTCTCGATCTGATAGATCGCGGCATCGACGCTGAGCTGGCGATCCAGCGCTTCCCATTTGACGCCAATCTCATAGGACTTGCCCTTTTCCGGTTCAAACCCGCCGCCTTGACGACTCGCACCGGTGTTGGGCTTGAACGAGCGGGCGGTATCGGCGTAGACCGCAAGGGTGTCCGTCAGGTCGTAGATCAGCCCCACGCGAGGTGTCACCGCGTTGTCACTCGCCTCCCAGCTTTTCCCGCCTGGCGCGAAAGTGTCGTAGTCATGCTCGAAACGCTCAAACCGCGCTGCCCCCAACAACCTCAAGCGCTCGGTAAGGGCCACTTGATCCTGCACGAAGGCGGCATAGGTCTTGAGATTTTCCTTATCGTGGGTCGGTGTGCGGGTCAACGCAGGTCGCGGCTGACCGTAGACCGGATTGAAGATGTCGATCGGATACGCACTGACCGCGCCACTGGAACGTTGAATAATTGATTTGTAATCGTAATCTTCGAACTCCACGCCGGTCAGCAACGTATGGTCGAAACCCATCGTCGAGAAATGGCCGGTCAGGTTCAGCTGCGTGTCCTTATCCGTCCAGTCGAGCTTGCGGTAGTTGAAATTGCGACCAAGGGTACGGCCGTCCGCCGCCACGCCATTAGCTTCGATCGCGTTACCTTTCAAGGTGCCGTCCAGCCACTGGAAACCGCCGGCCAGTGTCCAGTTCTCGTTGAGCAGGTGCTCGAAGCGTAATTGAGCCATATTGTTGTCGTTGTGCAGCTTGCCGGCATCTTTCTCTCCAAAGAAGGTGTCCCGGGAGGCTGTACCGATCTGGTTGGGGTAACGCGTCACGCCGCGATCCAGCGGGTGGTTGTTACGCATGAAATCGCCCTCGAAAACGATCCTGGTGTCATCGGACGCTTGCCAGCTCAGGACGGGCGTGACGCCGTACCGCTCGGTTTCGACGTGATCCCTGAACGTATCTCCTCCTTCTCCTATCAGGTTCAGTCGGTACGCCAACCGCCCCTCATCGTCCAGTGGGCCAGACGCATCCAGGGTGCCGCGTTTCATTCCCTGATCGTCGAGCTGACTGCCCAAGGTCACGGTACGCTCGGCGGTGGGCTGTTTGGAGACGACATTGAAAGTGCCGCCTGGATCGCCACGCCCATACAACGTTGTGGCCGGGCCACGGATGACCTCAAGACGCTCGATTGAGTTGGCGTCAGGCATGTTGGGGTAGCCCCGATTGATCGGGAACCCGTTGCGATAGAACTCGCCTGTGGTAAAGCCACGTACCGTAAAGGTGGTGAGGCCTTGTCCGCCAAAATTGTTGGCCCTACCCACACCGCCTGCGTAGTCCAGCGCTTCCTGTAGCCGCGTCGCACCCAGATCTTCAACGACATCCCTGGGCACGACGCTGATCGACTGCGGAGTTTCGTGGATCGAGGTGTCAGTACGCGTGGCACTGGCCGAGCGAGTCGCGTGATACCCATTCACCGGGCCAAAGGCCGACTCATAATCTGCGGTACCCACGATATCTGTCGCTTCCAGTTCCAGACTGTGGGGTAAGACGGGATTCTCCTCAGCCCACGAGGAAGGAGAGCAGGCCTGGAGCACACAAAGGGAGAGCAAAGTACGACGCATCGACGGAAAGCCTTAGCCAGGAGAAGACGTGTTGGCATATGCCAAATCGGTGCGAATGGTATTTGATAATCAACGGAAATGATATGTATTGCTATTTATAAGTTAGCGATTCGTGCCGCGATTTTGGGGGAGGGCGCCGGAAGTGCGCGCGACGGTGCATGCATTGGCATCTACGCTTTCTCTGAGAGAGCATGCTGCGCTCAGCGTCGATCGACATTGGAGTTGGTTCGTTTGCAAGACGAGTTGCCAACTGGATTTCGACACATCTAATCGCTAACGGATGCGCCATTTCAGCTATAGGCATGACTTATAGAAAGCATTGTATATCGGTCTTGGACGTTATAACGCGTGATGCCCAATATGGCTTCAACAGCAAACGACTCCGAGACCAACACCATGAAAGCGCTCATCGAAGGCATCCTGAAGTTCCAGACAGAAGCATTTCCGCAACGCACTGACTTGTTCAAGCACCTGTCGACTACACAACAACCGGGCACGCTCTTCATCACCTGTTCAGACAGCCGGGTCATTCCGGAGATGCTGACGCAGCAAGAGCCGGGTGAACTGTTCGTGATTCGCAATGCTGGCAATATCGTACCTTCCTACGGCCCCGAGCCAGGCGGCGTTTCCGCAACGGTTGAGTACGCAGTGGCGGTGCTTGGCGTCACCGACATCGTGATCTGCGGACACTCCGACTGCGGCGCCATGACCGCGATCTCCCAGTGCAAATGCCTGGATCATCTGCCTGCCGTCGCCAGCTGGTTGCGCCACGCTGACTCGGCCAAGGTCATCAATCAAGGTCGCACACATCTGTCGCCGGCACACAAATTGAGTTCGATGGTCCGCGAAAACGTAGCGGCTCAACTGACTAACCTGCTGACCCATCCGAGCGTGCGCCTGGCGCGTCAACAAGGCCAACTGAACCTGCACGGCTGGGTGTATGACATCGAAAGCGGGGCCGTCGAAGCCCTTGATGGACGCACGAACCAGTTCGTCTCGCTGAGCGAGCATCCCCAGACCTGCGCCTACGGCTCAAACCCAGAGACCGCTGCGGCCTGAGTTTCACCCCGAACGCCTGAACCCCGAAGCGTGTGCGCATGGATGTCCATGCGCTGGCTTCCTGCACTTGAAATTCACCATTACTTACTTAAAGAGGATTTCACCATGTACAAGTCTTTCCTGATCGCCGCCCTGACTTTCACCGGTTTCGCAGCCCACGCCGCTGATCAAATCCCCGTCGAGCATTATCGATACGGCACCGAGCTGGACATTGCCAAAGTCATTAGCCAGACCGCACCCGATGAGTTCAAGGATGTGTCGACTGTTCAGATGACCTACGAGGATTCCAAAGGCGTGGTTCACGTCGTGGAGTATGAAGTGGTAGGCACTGGCCATACAGGCTGAAGACCGCGAGTATTAACACTTAATCTACCTATCGGAGTGACCGACATGACCCAGTCCAATGCTTACCAGGATCCAACCCTTGCCCTGACCGCCAAAGTGCTCGACATCAAGGCTAAAAAAGGCCTGACCTTCGAACAACTGGCCGAAGGCACTGGCCTCAGCCTGACCTACGTGACCGCAGCGCTGTTGGGTCAACACCCACTGTCGACGGACGTGGCGAAGCTCATAGGCGAGCGCCTTGAACTCGGCGCTGATGAGGTGCGTCAACTGCAAGCGATTCCTCTGCGTGGCAGCCTGCCAAGCGGCGTGCCGACTGACCCGACCGTCTACCGTTTCTACGAAATGATTCAGGTCTACGGCACCACGTTGAAGGCGTTGGTCCACGAGCAGTTCGGCGACGGCATCATCAGCGCCATCAACTTCAAGATGGACATCAAGAAAGTCGAAGACCCGGAAGGCGGCTCCCGCGCGGTGATCACGCTGGACGGTAAATTCCTGCCTTACCGCCCATTCT